>NZ_BAABAY010000001.1:0-1918929 GCF_039537665.1 Gaetbulibacter aestuarii | reverse complement strand
GTTGGCGTACTGGATTTTACCAGATCGGCCTGGATCTGTGTTGGTTGGGTTATAATAATATCCGGTGAATTATACGAACAGTTATAACCATCGATCACCTCAACATTATAGGTCCCTGCGCCTAATCCGCTAAATACCGGAGATGCCTGTGGTCCTGAACTGCTCACTGTTGGAGCCGTTTGATGTAATATATAACTATAATTACTTCCCTGACCGCCGCTTACACCACTTATCGTGATCACAGCATCTGTATCTCCAAAACAACTTAAAGTCGTTGTATTAGCAGTTACCGTTGCTGTGATTGGCGGAGGGATTACTAAAGTTAAAGTTTGACTATCAATACAGCCACCCGCATCACGCACGTTTACCGTGTAGGTACCCGCTGAAAGATCTCTAAATGTACCATTAGACGAATACGCTACAGTAGCTGAACCTGTAAGCTCATACTCATAGCTGCCCCATCCTCCGGTAGCTGTTGCGGTTATGGTTCCGCTATTATTATCACAGGTTACATTCGAGGTCTCATTTGCCGTAAGCACCAATGGCTCTGAAGGTGAATCTATAGTGATCACATTAGAGGTAGTTACACAAAATGGACTATCGGTTTCAGTAACTCGTATACTAAAATTACCTCCTGATAAACCAGTTACGGTTAGCGGATTCGTAGATGTATTTCCGGCTATTGGACCTATTACCGTAGCTCCTGTATTATCTAAAACTTCATAAGTATAATTACCTGTATAACCGCTTACTGTAAATTCTAATTCACCATTAGTGTCACCAAAACAAGTGACACTTGTTGTTGTAGTGGCTTGAACTTCAATGGTATCAAACGGAGCAACGGTGTAAGCATCGGTTACAATACTACAGCCAGTATCTAAATCATTCACCTGGAAGTAATAATCACCAGGCTCAGTGATAGCGAAAACATTGGAAGCTTGTGGGGCACCATCAGGTAACATTTGATAACTGAAGTTTCCTGAACCACCTGTTACACTAATTGAAATACTACCCGAACTGTTACAATCAATCGGAGTAACCTCAGCAACAGATGTTCCGGTAAATGCAGGTAAAGGATCAACAGTTACAGTGTCGGTTACCTCACAGCCATTAGCATCTCTAACAAAAACTGTAATATTCTGAACAGCTCCATTATCATATATATCAAAAGTATTTGAACTAAAATAGGTTGAGCCATTTATACTATAGCTGTAAGGCATTGTACCCCCAGAAGCGGTAATCGTAATTACGGCAGGAGCCGCCTGATTAGAGGCGTCACAAGCAAAACTTGTGGTTAAACTACCGGAACCAGTTAAAACAGCCGGCTCTGAAATGGTTACTGTTGTTGCTGCTGAATCACAATCTTTGTCATCTCTTACCACAACATCATAAGTTCCCGCTGGTAAATTTATGAAGGTATTAGAGCTCTGGAAATTAGCTCCCCCATCAATACTATACATATAAGGAGGGATTCCATTTGTTGCAGAAACTACAATAGTTCCATCAGACGCTCCATTACATGTTACATCCGTTGTTGATGTCGTAAATGTTGGAGTTGTATTAGGTGTAACAACAACCTCCTGAGAATACGCCTGGCATCCCTGAGAATCGGTTACTCTGAAGAGATAAGTTCCATCTACTGATGTGGTAAAACTTGGACCTGCCAAAGCAGTGTAGTTTGAACCGCCATCAGAGCTAACGGCATAAGCAATATAAGAACCTGTTCCTCCGCTTGCTGTTAAATCAATTGTAGCATCAACAGCACAGGTTAAATCCTGGGTTAGATTACTATCTAATAACAATGGAGGTTCTACGATATAATTTGTTGAAACCACACATCCATTTCCATCTCTGATACTTACAGTGTATGTTCCATCGGATGTAATTGTGAAATTCGGACTTGTTTGGAACGCACCACCAATACTGTAAGCTAAAGGTGTAATAGCTGTGCCTGAACTTTCAACTACTGAAATAGTGAAAGGTGTACCATCAAAACATTGTTGTGGTATAGCCGCTATTGTAGGTTCAGGATCTGTCTGAATATCAACATTTATTCTAGATTCACACCCATTAGCATCTTGAACTACAATATCCCAGTTTGTTCTAATTGTTGGATCTAAATTCAACACATTACTTGAACCAAAATCACCTCCAGTTGGTGCGAATCCAAGTGCTCCGGCAGCATACATATAAGGTCCGGTTCCACCGGTAGCTCTTACTGTTACCTGAGCATCTGAGTTACAAGTAGCGTTTACATTTCCAACCAAGGCTAAATTTAAAGACTGAACTGGTTGAGTTATTCTAAAATCAGAGGATGCAGAACACTCAGTACCATCCACTTCTTTAACAAAAAGTCTGTACGTTCCCGCTGGAACTCCAGTAATTGTTGTACTTGCGGGACTTCCCGTTAATCCTGTAAAAGTTCCATTTATTGCAGGGGATACAGGGTTATTTGTTAATACATCACGAACTTCATAATTAATTATTGTTACAGAAGGATCATAATCAGAAACTGTGAAAGACACTGTTCCATCATCGGAACCATAACAATTAACATCGGTTGTAGTAATCGGATCTATTACAATGTTTGATAACGTAGGTGTAGTTACCTCTATAATTGAAAAACATCCTGTGGAATCTTCAACTTTAAAATAATAAGTTACACCGTGATCCAAACCAGTGAAAGAATGCGTTGTAGACGGAGTTGCTGCAGTTTCTGTTCCAGGTTGTCCATAAATCGAATAAATAAAATCGGGAGTTCCTCCTGAATTTACTGAAACATCAACAGTTGCTCCATCAGGACATGTTCCACCTGCGGCAACAGCATCCAAATCCAGGAACGGAGGCGTTTCAATTCTATAATCGGCACTAACGAACTGACAGCCATTTGCATCAACAATGGTTACATAGTAATCACCGAACCATAAATTATTAAACGTATATGTGTTTGAAGACGTTGTATTAGTTTCTACCTGATTAGAAGTATTATCAAACAAGGTATATGTAAATGGCGCAACTCCACCAGAATTAATGGTTACATCGATACTACCAGGTGTTGGTGCAGATCCACAAAGTATTGGATTTTCCATTATGGTAACATCATAAGGCGCCGGATCTGTTAAAGTCACTGTTCCCTGAGCCTCACAACCTTGACTATCTCTTACAACATAATCATAACTTCCAGCAGGTAAGCCTCCTAGAACACTAGAATTTCCAAATGTTGTCCCACCATCAAAACTATAGGTATAAGGGCTTTCACCAGAAGTAACCTGCAGAGAAATAGAACCGTCTGTTCCTCCGTTACAAGTAGGATCTATGGACGACACATTAACAACAACAGGTGTCGTATTATTTACTACAACTGCACTGGTTTCTTGTGAACATCCGTTACCATCAGTAACTCTGAATTGATAGGTTCCCGGAGTGGTGGTTGTATAAGTTGAACCACCAATTGTTGTATAGGTAGCGCCTCCATCTGTACTTACTTGATAGGAATATGAACCATCTCCGCCTTTAACAAATATATCAATGACTGCATTTGTTGGCGAACTACATGTTATGTCTTTTGTTAAAGTAGCGCTTACAGTTACAGGTGGAAAAACATCTGTAGTTGTTGAACTCGTTGCTATACATCCATTAGCATCTTTAACTGTAATCGTATAATTACCTGCGGAATTTACTGTAAAGGTTGGGCTAGACTGATATGAAGCTCCTCCATTTATACTATAAGATAATGGTGCCTGGCCTGTTGCAGAAACCGTGAAAGTAAATCCGGAACTTGCATTACATTGATTATCCACCACAGGAGCAGTTACAGTTGGTAAGGCATCCTGAGCAATAGATACTGAAGTCATGGCGGTACATCCATTAATATCACTTACATAAACATCCCAGTTTAAATCAGCACCACCATTGGTATCAACAGAAATTACATTACTACTTGAGTAATCAAAACTTGTTGGGGCTGCACTTCCTGAAATAACAGCAGCGTATTTATAGTTTGGTGTTCCTCCTGACGCACTAACCGTAATTTCAGAAATATCGTCGCTACAGTTAATATTTGTTGCTGTGGCGTTTAAACTAAGAGCACTAGAAGGCCCATTAACCGTTACACTTGTAGTATCTGTACATCCAGTATCAGAATCCGTAACGTTTATTGTATAGGTTCCGGCCGGTACACCTGAAAGATTAATAGGTGTTGTTCCAGCAGTGGAAACCCCACCGTTAATAGTATAAGTAAAGTTTGTAGATCCGCTTACTCTGAAAATAACTTCTCCATTTGAATCACCAAAACAAGAAACATCACTAGTTACTTCTCCGGTTACAGCTATAACAGATAAAGGATCTATGGTATAGGATTCGCTGTATGTACAGTTGTTTGCATCTCTTACCTGGAAGGTATAAGTTCCAGATCCTAATCCAGAAAATATATTGGAAGACTGATAAGGTGTAACAGCTCCAGAAGGCGCAATAATCTGATATTCCAGCGGACTCATTCCTCCTGTAGTCGTTAGAGTTACAGAAGTTGTCGTTGCTGTACAACTTAGAGGACTGCTACTAAAACTAAGATCAGTTGGTGGATCCAATGGATCTATGGTAATTGGCGCTAATGTTCTTGAACAATTATTAGCATCCTTAACAGTTACCGTATAAGTTCCGGCTGTTAAACCTCCAAAGGTTGTTCCGGTCTGGAAATTAATACCATCAATACTATAAGTGTAAGGTGGTGTTCCTCCTGAAACCCCGGAAACCGTAATGGTTCCATCAGTTGTACAGGTATATGGTGTTGTTAAACTCGCAGAACCTGTAATAGGATCCGTTGATGTAATTGTAATGGTTTGAGGGGTAGTTGTACAAACGTCTCCATCAATGGTGTATTGCACAACAACGTCATATGTACCCGCAGCAAGACCTGTAAAATTAGGTGCGTTTACAAAAGTTGCACCATTATCAATACTGTATGCCAAAGTGTTTCCGTTGGCGTTGGAAACATTGATGGTAATAGTTCCTGAATTCGGATCATCAGAACATAAAATATCTGTTTGAGAAATAGTATAATCCGGTGGTAAAATACCTTCAACAGTAAGTGATACCGTTGCAGAACAATTATTAAAATCTAATACGGTAATATCATAAGTACCAGCAGTAGGAACCGTTACTATATTGGAATTTTGCGAAATGGTATTTCCGTTCACATAATATTGGTATGGTGCAGTTCCACCGTTAGGTGCTACGGTAATTTCACCATCCGTACATGTTAATGGTTTAGTTAATGCTGCAGTTGCCGTTAATAATGGCGGAGCAACAATATCAATATCTTCCGTGTAGGTACAACCATCTTCTGTAGTAGCTGTAACTGTATAAGTACCCGGATTTAATGAAGCAAAAGTATAATCACTAGCATTTATTGGTCCAACACTATCCACTTGCGTTCCTCCGGTAGAGATACTATAATAATACTGTGGTAAAGCATTGTTCATGGCTATTTTGATACTTCCTGTATCGCCATTACAAACAGGCTGTGTTACCGTTGTAGTAGCACTAAAATCACGATCCCTTACATAGATACTTGGTGTTTGGAAAATACAAGGGAATGAGTTGGCCTCTGTTTGTTTTAAATATATGGTATAATAACCAGGTGTTGTAACGTTAAAGGTGTTTGAAGCCTGAAATGGTCCATTAGGGTCTAAACTATATTCATAACCAGAAGGTACATTACCAGCAGTTACAGAACCGGGTGTTGTACATATAATATCTTGTGCACTAATGGTTGGGTCCAATAGGTTTTGATATACGTTGAAATAGAAAATACTGAAACATCCACCAGGATAGTTAATTACTAATCTGAACTGACCAGCATCATTTGCTGTATAATCAGGTCCGGTAGCAACCTGATTCCAGGTACACGTATCATTTTCATTGGCACAATCATCTACTCCAACCTCCGGACAACTTGTTTCATCAAGTTTTTCCCAAATAATAGATACCGCATCACTGATACCGGTTTGAATATCTCTGGTATCATTGGCACCACATAAAAAGATATACGGTAGCACCTTACCGTCATTCGGACAAGTAGGTGTTAAATCAGCATATGGTATTACCGGGTTTGTAGTTGTACTTCCGTAAGGACTAACTACAAAAGTTTCGTTTATTGAAATACAGGTAGAGTTTGTAGTATCTGTAACATAATAAGTCCCGGTTTGCGTAGCAGTGTAAGACTGGGTAGTTGCAATTACCGGTGATCCTGAAGGATCTGTAGACCATGAATAACTATCATAACCACTTGCCGCAGTTAAAACAACACTATCACCACACAAAATTTCGTTTTTCTGAAAATCACAGTTTGAAATATCAACAATGAAATTTGTAGGTCCCGGTTCACTTAAACATTGCGTATTAGCAAAACTACCTTCTTCCTCAATTACGGTAGGATTGATCACACCCTGATATGTGGCAAAAGCCTGATTCAAAATTTCATTTGAACAAGCTTGAGCTAGAGAATAACAATCGGGAACCACCTGGATGGCTAATCGTATGACGAAACTAGGATCATCAACTTCTACAGAACCGTCCGGTATGTTAAAAATAATGGTCCTCGTAGTGGGATCATATGATTGTAATGTAGCTCCTCCGGCATTGGTTAGGTCAATATCTGTGTTTGGATCGAATACAATATTATCTGGTAGGACATCTTTAATTGTAAAATTTGTTACATCGTCATTTCCAACACTTTGATAAGTAATATCATAAAAAAGTTGTTGTCCTAAATAAACACCGGCGCCATCTATATCATTTCCTGAGGTATCCGAAACGGTTTTAGTCAGGTCGATATCCGGTGCAATAATATCTACGTTGAAAGCCCCAAAATATGCAAAAATGGGGTCGGCTTGCCCTTGAGCTACCTGTAGTACAAAGCTCGCGTTGTTTACATTATTCTTTATGTATTCCGGTTCAGCACCCTGAACCTCTAAAAACCCGGTATCAAAACCGAGTGTGTTTTCACTGTTGGGTACTCTTGGGTAATTAATACTCGGTGGGTTTGGTGTTTGTCCATAACCCCTGTTCTCAATAACAGAACCAAAGAATTTGTTCGCACTTCTTTCATCTGTGGTTACCTCTTTACCATTAATTTCTAATTTGGTTGCACGCTTGGTTCTATCACCTTCTAATGCGGCATACGCAAATTGTAAATCGATATTACCAACTGGAGGTGTAGTAAATCCTGTAACCGGTACCTCTTCATAGTGACCGTCATAAATATGTCCGAATCCATCAAACAAATTGAAGGACTTCGTTGTTAAATTGGGATCTTCATAAATAACTACCAAGGTCCAACCCGCAGCTAAACCTGTTGAATTATTGAACCCCTCACTTGATGTTACGTTTGCAACAGTGTATGTTCCTTCAACATCTGTTAAAGTAGAAACTAAATCTGTTACATCGGCATAACAAGCATAAGGTGTATTTCCCGGTTCTCCGAATACAGTGATAATCGGATCAACAATAGCATCATAAATTACTTCGCCAGTTATATCATTATAGGTAGAAGCACCGGGAAGTTTAAGTTTAATTTTATTGATATCAGTCCTGCTGCCATCTTGAAGAATAGCTCCCCAATATAACCCGGCATATGCTACACGGTAACAATCTGTGATACTTCCATCGGGTTCTAAAGGTAATTCAATATCAGCGCTACTAGAGCTAAAGGTTGAAGCATCGCTGTCGATATCAATATATTGCATATCGATATCCTGGTTATCCTGATTAGTAAAGTTGAAATCATTATTGTCTTTCCCCAATATTGCATTACCAACAACAATCATGCTACCTCTAACATCTACTTGCTTTCGGATGGTAAATGGTTTATACGTCTGAGCCATGCCTGTAAAAGACAATAGCAGAAACAACAAAACATAGAGGGATTTGTAATAAGTAGTTTTGTTCATGGTGGTTAGTTTTTCTCTTCTTTTCCTTTGGGTGAAAAAAGAAGACTTAATAGCAAAAAAATTTGTTTTTAATAAAACCTACGTAAATACTAATTAGATGGTTTCCTACACCTTATCTAATTTTTTTGTATTTAAACGAGGTAAATATCGTAAATATTTTTTAAAATTTTGAAGATTTTTCTGTTTTTTATGCTTTTCATCGATATTTTGAGTCTTTAATCTATAAAATTAGAAATTTATGTAATCTTTTTCTGTATTTTTTGAAAATAATTAACTATTATTTCTCAAGTTATTAACAAAAAATGGTTATTAATTAACCAAAATGATCCACCATTAAGTACATTTTTTATAAAAATTTAAAGGAAAAAGCCTTAGTATAAAATTTCCATACTAAGGCTAAATTTGGTTGGTTAAAAATAGTTTTGGTGATTATTAATTTTCAATACTCACTATCGTCATTTCACTATTATATGGTTCATTAGATTTTGAATCGACGGCACGACTAGCAGCATTAACATCATCAAAACGGTTAGAATAAATGAAATATTTATTCGTATTAACATCGTAGAAGAAATCTATATCTTCCAATCCAGATGCTATGGCCTTTCTTACAAACTCATCACGTTTTCCTTCGTCTGAGTGCACTGCCAATACGGTATAATACCCTGGTTCGGTATGCTGAACGCCTTTTACAATTTGTACACTGCTTGTCTGTTCTTCACCAAAATCAAAATCATCTGCAGTAAAATTAGCTGAATTTGGAACTGTAGTTCGTTTAATATTTTCAAGCGTAGCTCTATCTTTATTATAACGATCCTCTAAATTATCATAAGCTGCACGCTTAATACGACGTTTACGTTCAAATTCTGTAGCCTCATTAATATCTTTTAATTTTTTCAATAAGCTATCTCGAGAAGTCACCGCTTTAAACTGTTGTGAGCGCAGATCTTTTAATTTTCTCGAGTAATATACGTTTACAGGATCACTATCAGGATAATTACTCTGACGTTCTTTATAAACATCCTCCAATTGAGCAATTTGTTCCTCTTGCGATTTGATAACCTCATCTAATTGGTTTTTCACATTTTCAATGGCCGCATTTTCAGCAGTAACGCTCTTAAATGGTTTTGGTTCGGTATAAATTCCTTGTTCACTTAAATCATTCTCCCGCTTAAGATCTTCTAAATCTTTTTGCTTGCTGGCTACTTTTGCGTTTAACTCATCCAATAAGTTTTGCTGTTCCAGAGACTGATTTACTGTTAATTCAGTAAGACTTTCTATTCTCTTAGCTTTTGGATCCTTAGCTACCGGGATTTCAACAGCATCTAAATCTTGCTGAGCAATAATTTCATCGGCTTCAATATTTAGATTTGGTCTGGTTTCTTGCTTAGCTTTCTCTTCAGCAATGCGTTTTGCCTCGGCTTCTGCTTCTGCTTTAGCTTTTTCTTCAGCAATACGTTTCGCTTCTGCTTCTGCTGCGGCTTTCGCTTTAGCTTCTTCAGCAGCCTTTTCCTGAGCTATGCGATAAGCTCTGGCTCTAGCCTCTGCTTCCGCCTTAGCTTTGGCTTCCTCCTCAGCTTTAAGGCGCGTGGCTTCAGCTTCCTGAGCAGCTTTTTCTTCAGCAATACGCTGCGCCTCCGCCTCTGCTGCGGCATTATCCTCCTGGGTTGTATCTGCAACAACTTCTTTTTGTTCCTCTACAGGAGCCGTTTGTTCCGGTTCTTTTTCTTCCGGTTTAGCGGCAGCGACTTCTGTTTTCGGTTTACTAATTGTTGGTTTACTTGTTGGACGTTTTGGTTTTCTGCTTGGTTGGATTAAAGCTTCTTCCTCGTCATCACCGCTGTAACGGTATCTATTATTGTTATTAAATCGATAGGCCAGGGTAATCTCATGAGAATTGCCAAAACTATTAAGGTCACTAATGGCTTTTTCAAAATTATATTCAATAGCTATATTCTTGGTTAGGTTTACCCCTAAACCACCAGAAACACCATAAAGGGTATTATAACCAGCCTGTGCCCAAATTCCTTTTGGGACTAATACCATGGCAACACCCGATATAACGGTGGTCTCTTTTTTAAATTCTGATCGGATGAGCATTTGAAATTTGCTTTCATCAAAAAATCCTCTGGTATTAAAATATCCGGTATACATCATGTGTGCCTGTAAGGCTTGCTCCGGATTATCCTGGATCATTTCCGAGGTTGTGATATTGTAAGACACCAGATTATTGATAGCAATACCAAAATCCAGAAAGCCGGTACCATAATTAATACCGGGATTTATTGTTAATACCGAATTTGATTCTAAATTATTTAACGATGGATCTGGAAAATTAGTAACTACACTACCCTCATTTATACTGCTGGAATAAAATCCAACATTAAGACCGAAGGTTAGGTTATTTTCACTGTCAAACATAGCGTTATAAGCAAAGTTAACTATACCTCCAAAGGTGGTTAATACACCATAATCTTGTTGAAATAAACCTAATCCGGCTCCTATATTTTCTCGAAAGCGTCCGGAATAACTAAATAAATAGGTTTGCGGAGGATTATCAAATTGAACCCATTCTCTTTTATTGGTAAATGTGATAAATTTATTTTGTTCCCTAACAAAACTAAATGTGGGGTTTAAGGCATATTTATTGAAGCGCAAAGAATTCCTTACCGGAATTGATAATGATGAAACACCATTTGATTGGGCATGCAATTCCAGAAAGCCAAACGCGCATAAAATAATATATAGAATAAATTTTTTCATATTATTTTAGAACAGTAATTGATCCTTTTTTAGTTTGACCATCTTTCTCTATAACGTAATAATATACCGGATTTACTTGATTAAAGTCTATTTGACTTTGTGGCCAATTATTTAAATAATCACTTGTTTCAAAGACTTTTTTTCCACTGGAATTAAAAATAGTTACATCAGTACTTGTGCCCGTTGTATACATCTGTGGAATAACCCAGGTATCATTAACTCCATCGCCATTTGGGCTGATGATATTTGGAATATTTGGAACATCAGGAAAAGCCTCAATAACCTTAAATGCAAATTCATTAGAGGCATTACAGCCTGAAGTCTGGTTAATTACTACGCGGTAGTTTCCTGTTTGACCAATGGTGTAACTATTTGAGGTTTGCCCGGTAATTACAGTGCCATTTTTATACCAGGTAAATTGCGGACTTACAGCATCCGTTGTTACCGTAGCCGTAAGGGTTTCTCCTTCATTTAACATGTTCACCTCCTGAACGTCTATGCTGCTCGTGAATCCGGTATTTTCAAGGGTTATGGAAGCACTTACAGAACAGTCACCAAGATCAACCGTTACTGAATAAGTTCCGGACTCATTAGTTTGATACATTTGGTTGGTTGCACCTGAAATGGCATCACCATCTTTAAACCATTGATAACTATTCCCATTTAACGCGCTTAAGGTGGTTGGACCATCAGTAGCACAAAACGGATTTCCTAAACTGGAGGAAATTTCAAAGGAACCATTGGTTGTTGACTCGCTCACTGTAACCCTATTGGAATACGAATTAGAACTACATGAACCATAATTGGTTTCACAAAAATAGGTTCCGGGCTCAGATACCGATAAGGTTTCACCAGAAGTTACAAAAACCGAAGTGGTTGCACTGGTTTCTTTATACCAATTAAAGGTTAACGAGTCGTATTGTAATGGCGAATCGTTGTCCGGACCTCCCGGATTATCAATAGTTAGTAAATAACTACTGCCGGCACAATAAACTGCGGTTTCTATTAAATTATTAATGGTGAAGGGCGAATCCTGGATTTTATAGTAAGCAGGAAATGGTACTGACCCTGTGCTCGTGGCAGCCGGAGACGTACTTTTTATTCTAATTCTGTAATTTTCACCTGCAACAGTATCAGGAAATGCAAAAGTGATGGTTGCCGGTGAGGTTGTGAACTCTCCCTGCGCAGAAGTATATATAACCTGTGCATTAGTAAAATCACCTGTTGGATCGGAGAGCTCTATAAGGAACTGATTGGTGGCTCCAACAGAAGTTTCCGGAGAAAAAGAAAACGTAGCATTATAAGAATTAAAAGATGGTCCGGCGCAAGCTTGGGTAAAACCAAGCGTCGGAGTACTAATTACAATTTGTGATTGTACCTTACTAATGCTTAAAAACACAAGGCAAAGTCCGATTATTAAATGTTTAAAATTCCTCATGATTTATTGTTTTCAACAACAAAACGATCCGTCGTTAATAGCTTAAATTTGAACCAGGTTCGTTTACTGAAAATTTGAGTCAGTAAAAAGAGTTAAAAAACGTGATTGAAGTGTTTTTGGTTATTCTAAATTGATAAATTTTGGAATTAAAAATGAGATTAAGGTTGGGCGCCAATATCTTCAGAGGCTAAATTGTCCTTTTCGGATGCTATGATTTTATTAATCCTTAATCTATAATCAGGACGCTTTTTATTGTACATATCAATAAAAGTTTCGTCGTTAGCACTTTTAGAATACACGTTTAAAAATGAGCTATTTCCATACCAGTTCTCGAGGTCTTCATTGTTAGAATTGTATTCAACATAAATATTACCGTTACAGTTATTGAAATACATATCGGTAAATTTAATTTTCTCTAAATTTTGTTGATTTACTACAATTCCATCTTCAAATAAAACCGCTGGATTAAATCCTGAAATAACACTTTTATTCATATCTAAATAAGCAGATTTCCCCACATACACACCTTCATTAACTAAACCTCTGCTAATATCACCTTTAAGATCATTACTTTCATTAAGTAAGGTAATGTTCTCCGCTTTTACATGTGTTAAGCTTTTTGAAAAATCAACTTCTCGTTGATCATCATATGAAGCCACTTGCAAACAACGAGCTCGATAGCTACTAGACACAAATGGTGAACGTACCGCCAATGAGTTATTTAAAGCTACTTGAGTTCCAAAATTAAATTTGAAATCGTTTCCACTAGACTTGTAGGACACCAACCGATCTAAAGTAAGGTTTCCACCCCAAACCTGAAAAGAGTTTGCGCCAGAATAGCTTACCATAATATTTTTAAGAACTGTTTTACTACCTACTCCAGCTAAGAGTAAACCACTAAAATAACCATCTCGCATACGTTTCCCTGCATATTCTATACGTACATAACTTAAAACACCGGAGTAACTTTCAGTGTTTGCTCCTCCAAAATTGGTTTTTGGATAATCTGAAGGATTAAGGTCCGGGAAGTAAGATGCCACAGAACCATTTCCGAATTTATTAGATGGTGCATCACCCAGGATAATAATACCTCCCCAATCACCCGCACGTTTCACGTCTCTGTTAGAAGTAAACACAATAGGATCTGTAACAGAACCATTTGCCATGAGTTTAGCTCCTTTGGCAATTGTTAGAGATGCTTTTGTTTTGTAATCAGCTAATATTACGGTTCCGGGTTCTATACTTAAGGTTGCACTGTCTACAACAAATACATTACCTAATAATAAGTAAACCTCGCGTTTGCTAAGTTTGGTGTCTTTGGAGATTTTCCCGGTTAAGATTTGAGTAGGCTCTCCCGGATCTTCTTGATTGGGGTTAAACTCTGTCCAATTCTTAAGCCAGTTGTCTGTTCCTATGATTCCTTTTTCTTGTTGTGCAAATGAGATTCCAAATACAAATAGAAAAAGCCATATCGGGTGGGTTAAGTTTTTCATCATTAAAAAATTTGTAATTAAGGGCAAATGTTCTTTTTATTTTACGTCAAATCTATAAAAAATTATCCATGAAATGCAATTTTTTTCGTTAAAATGCATTTTTGTATCAATATAATGTCAAAAAAATCGATGAAATGCATCTTTATAAATTTATAAATTATCAAGATTCCGTGCTTTTTGATTATCGTAAAAAGTAACTATGAAATATGAAAGCAAAAAAAGTAACATATAATTTTAGTAATTACATGCTACTTTTTGTTTGTGATCTTTAATTATAAGTTGTCTTAATGGTATTCACTAAACTCGTGAAGCGATTTCATCATATCTTCATAAAACAAAATAGCCGCTATAAGTTTAGATGTATCTGAATAGGGCAATATACGTTCATGAAATTCTCGAGTTGAACTTAGAAAATCATCGGTAGCTTCGAACTGATTATCCAACACTTTGTTGTTCTCCTTATCATCCGGGATTCCCAAACTAGTTAAGGTAACACCAGGTTTGGTAGCAAATGCAATGTAAGGTAATAGTTTTACTAAGCTTTCTATACGTTCCGTATAAAGTCCTAATAACTCTCCCTTGGGCATACGCTCCAACTCTTCTTTATTATGGTATTTTTTAATACCAACATTTTCACGAATGATACTTTTAGGACCTTTATGCTTTTGAGCATGAGTTATACCAAACATCAAAATAAAGCAAAAACTAAGTAAAAATATTCTTTTGTTCATGATTGAGACTTTAGGGTTTATGGGACAAATTTATGCAATTAAACGAAAAAAACAAGCGTTTTATCGATTTTTTTCATTTTTTATGTTAATTTTTAGTCGAGCCGTAATTAATCTTATTGACATTTTTCTAAATTTTATCACATTTTAGAAGCGCATATTTTACTCATTCACTTTTAGAAAAACATTAACAAACTGAATTTGTGTTTGTTAACTCTTTTAATGACTTTTACGCAACCTTTTTGAATTATTATCATCCTATTCAATACAATATAACTGTAACTAAAATGAAAACTTACAAGATCCTACTACTATTTACTCTGACCTTATTTTTTAATTGTTCTTTAGGGAATGACAACACGACAAATTCTGTGCCAAAAACAAATATTACCTGGCATTTAACGCAAACCACAGGTGGTATTGAGGGCGTAAATGACCAGTTTGAACTAGGAACGGTGGTCTGGACTTTTTATGAAAGCACAGGCGTTTTATATGTTGATAATCAAAACACTGACACTACAAAGGAGGCTTTTCTTAGCTCGGGTAATTACACCTACAGTATTAATCAGGTTGGAGGTCTAAAATTCATTACTATTGATGGTGTGGAATATGGTGAAATCATCATTAATACAAATGATTTCACTATTAATGAGAACAACAAAAGTACGGGTACTGAATCAGACGGGTTCGTATACACCTTCCAAAAAGTAGTAGAACAACTTTAGGTTTTTTGCTTCTTTTTCCGTGCCGCGGGAAATAAAACATTATTAAGGATTAAGCGATAACCCGGAGAATTTGGATGCAAATCCAGCTCAGTTTTTGGATCGCCAACCTTATGTTGATAATCTTCAGGGTCATGTCCCCCATAAAAGGTAAAAAAACCTTTACCCTTTATGCCGTGAATATATTTAGCCTCTCCGTTAAGCTTGGTTTCTCCTAATATGAGAACATTTGCTTTGATATCATCGCGATTAAATGAAGTTGTTTGGCCCATAAATCCTTTTATAATTGCCGTGTGATCCTGACAGAGCATCGTAGGTACCGGATCCCATTTCGCTGAGAAATCCATAAGTGTAAAATAATCCGATGATTTGGGAATATTTCGTTTGGAAGTCATATCAATGGATGAAAATTCATAAACTCTAGGATTGCGCTCCAAAATAAAATTAGTGAACGCAAAGGTTTTAGAGTAGTCTAGTTTATTTTGATAACCGGGATCACTACCATCGCCATCAAACATGGGCTCACAAATATCTACTCCTGCAGCAGCCAGAGCAATATCAAAACTATCAGTAGCACTGCACATAGCAAACATAAATCCGCCACCAACAACATAATCCCTTATCTTTAAGGCTACATCACGCTTTTCATCAGATACTTTTGAATACCCTAATTTTTCGGCTAAAGCTTCAGCTTCTTTTTTTTCTTCAATATACCAGGAGCTTGCTCTGTAAGCACCGTAAAACTTCCCATATTGTCCGGTGAAATCTTCGTGGTGTAGGTGTAACCAATCGAAAGTAAGCAGTCCGTCGTTCAAAACTTCTTCATCATATATGGTTTCATAGGGAATTTCAGCATAAGATAAAACCATAGTCACTGCGTCATCCCAGGGATGATTACCTTTAGGGGTATATACGGCAATTTTAGGCGCCTTTTCTAACACGACGGCTTCCATATTTTGACTTGGACTACTGATCAAATCAAGAATTTCCGCGGCTTTATCATTGGAAATAACCTCAAAACTCACCCCCCGAATCAAACATTCCCGTTGAATATCTTCGGTATCGGGTAATAAAAAAGATCCGCCGCGATAATTCAGTAGCCATTTGGCCTTTAAATGTTTGCTTAGTGTCCAATAGGTGATGCCATAAGCCTTCAAATGGTTCTTCTGACCTTCGGCATCCATGGGAATCAGGATATAAGAGGCAAAAACCTGAAGAGACAGGCCATAAAATAACAACAGAAGCAGGTATTTTTTCATACCCTCCAAGGTAATGAAATTTTAAAATTCAGAACGAAACTTTAACAATTGAAAAAGGTTTAGAAAGGAACCTCATTCTCGTCATCGTCATTCAGTGAACTACCAAAAGCCTGGTCAGGATTTGCCTTATAATCATCGGGTTTAAAGGTATCATCGTTCGCTGCGGCATTCATTTTAGAATGAAATTCGTAAGGATAATCAAAATCATCCAGATTATCGAATTTACCAAGGTGCCCAATAAATTTCAATCGAATATTATCCAGACCACCATTACGATGCTTGGCTACGATAAATTCGGCTTGTCCTTCGGTTGGAGAACGTTCTTCATCGTCCCATTCATCAATTTTATAATACTCGGGACGATAGATAAAGCTCACAATGTCGGCATCCTGCTCTATAGCACCGGACTCCCGTAAGTCGGAAAGTAAAGGACGTTTACTTCCTCCTCTTGTTTCCACAGCTCTCGAAAGCTGTGAAAGCGCAATTACAGGCACATTTAATTCTTTTGCCAAGGCTTTGAGGTTTCTTGAGATCATCGAAATTTCCTGTTCACGATTACCGGTATTACTGCTTCCTCCCGTCATGAGTTGTAAATAATCGATCATGATCAATTTAATACCATGCTGAGAAGACAAACGGCGTGCCTTTGCTCGAAGATCAAAAATAGAAAGCGACGGTGTATCATCAATGAAAAGTGGCGCCTTTTCAAGATCCTTAACTTTAACGTTAAGCTGCTCCCATTCGTGCTTTTCTAATTTACCAGTACGTAATTTTTCAGAAGATAAGCCCGTTTCACTAGAGATCAAACGTGTTATTAATTGCACAGAAGCCATTTCCAAAGAAAAGAAGGCTACCGGAATATTTTGATCTACTGCAATGTTTCGCGCCATAGATAAGGTCAGGGCTGTTTTACCCATACCCGGACGAGCCGCTACAATAATAAGATCTGAAGGTTGCCATCCGGAAGTTAATTTATCGAGTTTATGAAAACCGGTGGGAATACCACTAAGACCTTCTTTATTTGAAATTTCTTCAATTTTCTTTTTCGCCTGAATCACTAAATCCTGAGCAGTTTCACTGGATTTTTTAATATTCCCCTGAGTAACTTCATAAAGTTTCGCTTCAGCTTTATCCAGAAGATCAAAAACATCTTTGGTTTCGTCATAGGAATCTTCAATAATTTCACTAGAAATTTTGATCAAACTACGTTGAATAAATTTTTGAAGAATGATTCGCGCGTGAAACTCAATATGTGCAGAAGAAGACACTTTTTGGGTTAAAGAAATGAGGTAAAAATCACCTCCAACCATTTCAAGTCTGGCATTTTTCTTTAATTGTGATGAAACGGTTAATAAGTCGATAGGCTCGCTATTTTCAAACAGCTGAAAAATAGCTTCAAAAATATATTGATGTGCCTCTTTATAAAAGGCATCCGGACTTAAAATATCGATAACTTCATCGACTCCTTTTTTATCAATCATCATGGCACCCAACACAACTTCCTCTAAATCAATAGCTTGTGGAGGAATTTTGCCTTTTTCGAGATTAATTAAAGTGCCTTTATCTACTTTATAGCCTTGGACTTGGTTTGGTTGTTTCATGAGAACGAAAATAAATAAAAAGAAGGATTACTAGCCTTTATTTCGGAATTCTATTGTTAACTACTCATTAACAATTGAACTGTTAATAAGTCAAAAATATTGTGAATAAGTGCAAAAAAAACTGAAGACTAAATCCTCAGTTTTTAATTCTATAAGTAAATTATCAGATTAGTCCTTAAAAACACCCATTTGAGAATATTTATCCATACGTTTAGCAACCAAATCTTTTGGTGATAAGTTTTTTAAATTCTCAAATGCCTTAACGATCGAAGTGCTCACTTTGGTAAATGTCTTTTCTCGATCACGGTGAGCTCCACCAAGAGGCTCTTTAATTATTTCATCAATTAATTTCAACTTTTTCATATCCTTGGCAGTCAGTTTTAAAGCTTCAGCAGCTTGTTCTTTGTATTCCCAACTGCGCCAAAGAATAGACGAACACGATTCTGGTGAAATTACTGAATACCAGGTGTTCTCGAGCATTAAAACGGTATCTCCCACGCCAATTCCAAGTGCACCACCGGAAGCACCTTCACCAATAATAACCGTAATAATGGGCACTTTTAAGCGTGTCATTTCAAGAATATTTCTGGCAATGGCTTCACCTTGACCTCGTTCTTCAGCTTCTAAACCAGGATAAGCGCCCGGCGTATCTAAAATGGTAACAACAGGAATTCCGAATTTTTCAGCCGACTTCATTAAACGCAAGGCTTTTCGATATCCTTCCGGATTCGCCATACCAAAATTTCGGTATTGACGCGTTTTGGTATTATACCCTTTTTGTTGCCCAATAAACATGAAACTTTGATCGCCAATTTTACCTAAACCACCGATCATGGCTTTATCATCTTTAAAATTTCTGTCGCCGTGAAGTTCCAGAAAGCTATCGCCGCAAATAGCTTTAATATAATCTAAGGTATAGGGGCGATCGGGATGTCTGGATAATTGTACGCGTTGCCAGGGCGTTAGGTTTTTATATATCTCTTTTTGGGTAGCTTTTAATTTCTTTTCGATCTGATCGCAGGTCTCAGTTACATCAACATCGCTCTCTTCACCTATCAACTGACACTTTTGGAGCTGATCTTCTAAATCTTTTATAGGGAGTTCAAATTCTAAATATTCCATAAGAATTCAATATTTTGATTTGTTCGTTTTGTTAGCTTACAAATATAAAACTTTAATTGTTTTATGACCTTAAGCGGGGTTTTCTTTTTTTAATTCGAATATTTTTCAGTAAGGCATTTATTAAAACGGTTGATATTATTAGGATAGCACCGTAATAAAACGAGGGCGACATAGACTCTTTCTCAGGAAATAAGAACACGGCTAGAATAATCCCATAAACAGGTTCGAGATTATATGTTAGAACTACTGTATATGGACTAATTACACGCATGACATGAACAGCTGCAATAAATGCATAAGCAGTACAAATAGATGCGAGAATAATAAGATACCAAAAATCTGAAGTACTTAAATTGAAAAAAGAAGCCTGTATAAATTCTGAAGAAAATATCAATAAATAAATTGATATAGCGATCATACCGCTTACAAACTCATAAAATGAAATTACCGTAGAACTATAAGATTTAATAAAGCGACCATTTAATACGGCAAAAAAAGCAGAAAGAAATGCAGATAGCACGCCCAAAATAATACCGGTAAGATGGTTTATTTCACTTTTAGTAATAATATAAACTCCGAAAATAACAATAAGCCCAAATAAAATCTCATACCAAATGATGCGTCTTTTAAAAATCAATGGTTCTATTAAAGATGCAAAAAAAGCTCCTGTTGAAAACATGGCCAGGGCAATAGAAACATTGGAGGTTTTTATAGAACCAAAAAAAGTAATCCAATGCAGCGCAATGATAATTCCCGCTAAAGCAAGTTTTACGACTGAACTTGATTTCAATTGAAGCTTAATACCTCTAATTTTTATGTAAACGAACATAAAAACACAGGCAAACACCATGCGATACCAAACCAAAGGAATGGCATTTATAGAGATTAATTGTCCTAAAATAGCTGTAAAACCTGCTATAAAAACAAGGAGATGTAAATGCAGGTAATTTTTCAGTTTAGCGTTTTGCATGATAAAGCATGTACATAGCCAGAATGCCGAAAATTATATTTGGAAACCAGGTGGCTATTATAGGATTAAAATCCGACTGCTCTGTCATCACACCAAAAATCTTATCAAAGAACACAAACACCATAGCAATACAAATACCTATGGCCAAATTTACACCCATACCCCCGCGACGCTTAATTGATGACACCGCAACCGCTATTATGGTTAGAATAAAAACAGAAACAGGCAAACTCCATTTTCTGTAAAGTACCAGCTTGAAACGCCCTACATTCGAAGAACCACGTGCCTCTTCTTTTGCGATAAACTGTTTTAAATCGCCATACATTTTTGTTTCCGCAGCGTAAATCACAGGAATTAAATCGTCTACATCGAATGAAAAAACCGTATCCTTTAGAACATTGTGCTCAATATGATCTTCATCCTTAAAAATATCGCGTTTGGTATAGTTTGTAAGACGATAGGTTGAATCCTGAGGATTATACTTGATGGTTGAAGCGGTAATTTTATATTTAAGTTTATTATCCTCAATATGTTCCAATGTAAAATTATGCCCCATATTATTCTTCACATCAAAGCGACTCACATAAATAATTTCATTGTCATTAATCTGTCTGAATACATTGGTATCGTCAACCGACTTCACTCCTTTTTTCAAATATTTATACGTGAAATCATTAAACCCTTCACTGGCTTTGGGAGCCAGATATAATCCAAGAAAAATGGATAAAATAGCCACAATTGTTGCTCCTATCAGGTAAGGTCGTAAAAAACGCGTAAAGGAAACTCCAGAACTTAAAAATGCAATAATCTCTGTATTATTAGCCAGTTTAGAAGTAAACCAGATCACAGATAAGAACAGGAACAGCGGAAATAATATATGTGCGAAATAAATGGTGAAATCATAGAAATACCAGAGGACTTCAGGAAGTGGCACATGATTTTCAAGAATCTTCCCAATTTTTTCAGCCAGATGTACTGTTATTCCTATTGGAATAAACAGTAATAACATCATAAAAAATGTAAACAGATATCGTTTTAATATGTACCAGTCAAGAATTTTCATAAAACTATAGGCTTCTTCAAAAGTAAAAATGTTAAAGCCTAAAGGCGTTTATCCATTTGTTTAACCATTTTATCTTTCCAACTTTTAAAATCTCCAGCTAAGATATGCTTTCTTGCCTCTCTTACCAACCACAAATAAAATCCTAAATTATGAATGGTTGCAATTTGTTTTCCAAGCATTTCATTCACAGTAAATAAATGACGCACATATGCTTTGCTGTATTCCGTATCTACAAACGTCATCCCCATGGGATCAATGGGCGAAAAATCTTCGGCCCATTTTAAATTTTTAATATTGATGGTGCCCTGAGATGTAAATAACATACCGTTTCTGGCATTTCTGGTTGGCATCACACAATCAAACATATCAACACCTAACGCAATATTTTCCAAAATATTGATAGGCGTGCCAACGCCCATTAAGTATCTGGGCTTATCTTCAGGTAAAATAGAGCAAACAACATCAGTCATGGCATACATTTCTTCAGCAGGTTCTCCAACTGACAACCCACCAATAGCATTTCCCACGGCTCCGGCATTGGCAATATATTCTGCCGATTGTTGTCTTAGATCTTTATACGTACTCCCTTGAACAATAGGAAAAAAAGCTTGCTCATAACCGTATTTAGGAGGCACTTTTTCCAAGTGTGTTTTGCAACGCTCCAACCAACGATGCGTCATATGCATGGAACGTTTTGCGTAGTGATAATCGCAAGGGTATGGCGTACATTCATCAAAGGCCATAATAATATCCGCTCCTATACTTCGTTGGATTTCCATGACATTTTCAGGTGTGAAGGTGTGATAACTACCATCAATATGCGATTTAAATTTCACGCCTTCTTCCTTTATCTTTCTGTTTGCAGATAACGAATAAACCTGATAACCACCGGAATCAGTTAAAATATTTCGATCCCAATTCATGAATTTATGAAGTCCTCCGGCCTTTTCCAGAATAGGCGTTTGAGGTCTTAAGTATAAATGGTACGTATTCCCCAGAATGATATCAGGATTAATATCATGTTTTAACTCGCGTTGGTGCACACCTTTTACCGAAGCAACGGTGCCAACGGGCATAAAAATAGGTGTTTCGATGGTACCGTGATCAGTTTTAATGATACCAGCTCTGGCTTTTGATTGAGGATCTTTTGCTTTTAAATCGAATGTCATTTGTAACTGCAATGCGTTCGCAAACCTACATATTTTTTTGCTCTTAATGGCGATTATTCAATTTAATATCCTTAACATTTCATCGAATTTCAAAAAATAAAAATGAACAAAATCTCAGTTGATTCAGAAATAATTTTGATTTGGCAACGTTTTTGTGTTGGTTAGCAAAATCTTTAAAAACGAACATTATGAGAATTATTAAAAATCAAACAATCACTTCAAAAAACAAAACATGGCTTACAGGTGCATTCCTTTTCGCCTTTTTATTAGCGGTAGCCATCCCGATGAAATCGCATGCGCAAGCTGCTACAGGTTTAGGAATTCGAGCCGGATTAAACTACAACGGTAACGGAAAGTATTTCTCATCTATCAGTGCCAATGCACAGAATCCGGACAAAAACATAGGATATCATATTGGTGTTTTTGGTAAGATAGGAAGTCAGGTTTATTTAAAACCGGAATTTGTTTACACCAATACGAAAAGTGACTACAATGATGGTGATTTTAAAATGCAAAAACTGGATTTGCCTGTTTTAGTTGGCGCCAAAGTGATAGGTCCTGTGAGTGTTTTTGCCGGTCCTGCTTTTCAATATATCCTAAACACCAAGTTTGATGGTATTACTATCAATGATGTTAAAAATGACTTTACAGTTGGATTGAATTTCGGTATTGGATTAAATATTGACAAATTGGGTATCGACCTCAGATACGAGCGTGGTTTCAGTAAAAATGAGGCGACATTTGTTCAGAGCATTGGTACAACGAGTCCGAGTAGAATTGACACGCGACCAGATCAGTTAATTTTAAGTTTATCTCTGATCTTGTAACATCACTAATGTTGAAACATAAAAAACCTCGCGATTGCGAGGTTTTTTTATGTTCTAATGTTAAATAAATATTTACTTATTTGAAGCCGTTTCGGTGGCATCCAGATATTTTGGAATACCATTGGCTCCTATATCGTTGGTGGGATCACCATCGTTATTAGTGTCTTCATTAATCGTTAAAACCCCATCACCATCATCATCTGCATCAAGAAAATCCGGAGTTCCATCACCATCGGTGTCGTCATCGGTTGTACTATCTCTATTTTCGTAATCCACGACAAATTCGTTATCACTGTTTAAATCTTCCAAATAAGAAGGTACACCGTCATTATCATGATCCATGACAGAGGTTTCCAGTAGATCAAATTTAAATGCTAAAACAGCATAAGGAGGAATATTGCTCGTGTATTCAGAAAAATAAGCCAGACCAGATGGTAAAAACATGGCTCCAACACCAGGATTTGTGTATGTTACCGTTCCATCACCATTGTCGGTGTACGAAGCTGCCATATTAAATTCAGTTAAAACCTTACGCCAACCGGTAATAACACCTTGAGTATTAACGCCGTCACCAATTAAATAAAAATCTGTAGGATTTGGCGATTCATCGAAGACCTTATTATCATCATTTGGTAGAAAACCTTGATAGAGTACACGAACCTGATCGCAAAAGTGAGGTGCTTTTTCTCCACCGCCTTGAGCAATTTTAAGAACATAATACTTGTATTCTGTATCAGAAAACGTAGTGGTATGTGTTTCAACGGCATCTATTAATAAGGTATTTTTATCCGGATCCGGCAGCACACCATCGGCGGGTAGAGCCGTAATCACTAGATCTTTCATACTTGGATTTGGATTGGCTTGAAGATCAGCAGAGTTATAATAATAGCTGCTCAAATAATCCTCCAATATAATGTCATCCTCAGCTTGTTGTTCAGTACGATCACGTAAAACCGGAGCTGCAGTAGCATTGTTGTTATTTTTACTACAAGAAAGAACGATTGAGGTTAATATAATGAAAAGTAAACTAAATTTTCCAATTTTCATACAGCACAAGTAATTCTAAGTTATTGCTTATTTTTGAGGTCGCAAGATACAATATTAAAGTATTCCTGCACAAAAACATTAACGTAGTTTTTAGAATAATTATATGCGGATTGATAAATATTTGTGGTGTATACGCTATTACAAAACTCGGTCTTTGGCTACCACGGCTTGCAAGAAGGGCCATATTAAAGTTAATAACGACACCGTAAAACCGAGTCGTGAGGTATACCCCCAGGATACCATAGAGGTTCGAAAGAACCAAATAAATTATAAACTCATTGTAAACGATATTCCCGATAACCGGGTTGGCGCCAAACTTGTAGATATTTATCGAACAGATAAAACACCTAAGGAGCAGTTTGAGGCTCAGGAATTGTTGAAATATTCAAAAGATTACTACCGTAAAAAAGGAACCGGCAGACCCACAAAAAAAGATCGCCGTGATATTGATGAATATAAAAATGATGGATTTGAAGATGAATTATGAAACCATTAAAAATCTATCAATCCTGAACCAAATAAATTAGTTAATTTTACAAAAGGAAATTAAACTTCGGTAATTATGCTTGTAAAAAATAACGTCATTCTAAATGAGCGAGAGATCAATTATAAGATAAGACGTATTGCTTTTCAAATTTATGAAAGCAATGTTGAAGAAACTGAAATAATTCTTGCAGGTATAGATAAGAATGGATACATATTAGCTAAAAAACTTAAAGCTGTACTCCAAAAAATTTCTCCAATAAACCCGGTTCTTTGCAAAGTAATTATCAACAAGAAAGAACCACAAGGCCCCGTTAGTACTTCTATTTCAGAATCGGAATACGCCAACAAATCCCTGATTCTGATTGACGATGTTTTAAATTCAGGAACAACCCTCATTTATGGCGTGAAACATTTTTTAAATGTCCCGCTGAAACAATTCAAAACAGCTGTTTTGGTAAACCGAAATCACAAAAAATATCCTATTAAGGCTGATTTTAAAGGTTTGTCATTATCCACTTCACTTCACGAACACATTGAAGTCCAAATTGATAAAAAACCCTACGAAGCTTTATTGGTTTAAGAATTCTGAAATTTCGTTAGAAATTGCTCCTACACTTTTGTTATCAGTAGTTATGCCCACTTCGGCTTGCTCATAGAATTGCCGTCTTTCAAAAAGGTGCTTTGCAACAAATTCAATCAGATCATCTTCTGATACGATGTGTGCTATTAAAGGACGTTTGCTTTTTTCATTTTTTAAACGGTTAACCAAGGTGTTAACAGAAGCCCTGAGATAAACCGTCTTAACTTGATCTGAATCCAGCAACATTTTCATGTTATCACCATAACATGGCGTGCCCCCTCCAAGCGATAAAACCAGATTATCTTCAGTAGATAAAAGCGCTTGCAAATAATGCGATTCGAGTTTCCTGAAACGAATTTCACCATTCAATTTAAAGATATCCGAAATCGTTTTTTGTTCTTTTTCCTCAATAAAATCATCCAAATCAATAAAGCCATAGTTTAAGTTTTCAGCTAAAACTTTACCTATTACCGACTTACCAGAGGCCATATATCCTATTAAAACTACAATCATATAAGCGCTATATTTTGATAATCAAAGCTTACGAAATGGTGCTGCAAAAAAACGAAAAAATCTTTTAAAAAAGCATTGTTTTATTGATTAAACATTTTATATTTGCACCCGCATTCCGCTAGTTGTCTAGCAATGACCGGGTAGCTCAGTTGGTAGAGCATCTCCCTTTTAAGGAGAGGGTCCTGGGTTCGAGCCCCAGCCCGGTCACAAAAAAAGTTAAGTATTATGCTTAACTTTTTTTATTTTTATACCCTTCTTTTTAAATGCGCACGTGGCGGAATTGGTAGACGCGCTGGCTTGAGGGGCCAGTATCCGTTTAGGATGTGGAAGTTCGAATCTTCTCGTGCGCACTTTAAAAAATTCCACTCGAAATTTGTTCAACTTTTTCATTTACCTCTGATAAGTAGGTGATTTTCCCCTGATATCAGTACTGTAAAGGTCTCAACAGAAATATTATTATTTTTTTTATTCTAAATTAATGTTGTTTTCTAAATAAATAGTTGTACTTTTGTTTAAGAAAAAATGGAAATAGATGAACAATATTCAGGTTAATTTCAGTATCAAAGACCTTGAAAATTTAACAGGAATCAAGGCGCACACGATAAGAATATGGGAGAAACGCTACAATTTACTCAGCCCGGATAGAACAGATACAAACATCAGAAATTATAACCTAAGCAGCTTCCAAAAGCTGTTAAATATTTCTTACCTAAATAACAACGGGTTAAAAATTTCAAAGATCGCTAAGTTAAAAGAAGAAGAAATTCCCATTAAAGTTCGTGAAATAGCTTCCAGAGCTAAAGTTGAAGACCACGCCATTAATGCTTTAAAAATGGCAATGATCAATTTCGATCAAGTACTATTTTACAATACCTATAAAAACCTCATTGAAACAAAAACATTCAGTGATATTTTCTATACGGTGTTCTTACCGCTTTTAAATGAGATTGGTCTGCTATGGCAAACCAACACCATTACACCGGCCCATGAGCACTTTGTATCGGTTCACATCAAGCAAAAAATCTTATTGAACATAGAGCGTATACAATCACTCGAACCTAAGCCGGAAAGTAAAACGTGCATCTTATTCCTGCCCGATCATGAAATTCATGATATAGGCCTGCTCTTTTTAAACTATGAACTTAGAAGTAAAGGGTATCATACCATTTTTCTTGGTTCTAGTGTTCCTATGGATAGCTTGGTAGATCTGCATGAGTTTTTTAATGAAATAACTTTTATATCCTATTTTACCGTGTATCCTGAGGTTGAAAAAATACCGGAATACATTGCTGAGTTCGATAGTACGCTTTTACTAAAAGAAAATACCAAATTTATGATCTTAGGGCCGAAACTCGCCGAAGTTAAAGACTTAAAATTACCTAAAAACGTTGCTACTTACGATTCTATTGAAAAGCTAGTTAAAGCCTTTTAATGAAATTTAGGATTAAAATAATTTCCCAAAACTAATGAGCGCAACGGTTAATATTATAGGTTCCGGATTTTCATCTCTAGCTGCTTCCTGTTATTTGGCAAAAGCAGGTTATACGGTACAAATTTTTGAAAAAAATAGTACGATTGGTGGTCGGGCCAGACAACTTAAGAAAGATGGATTTACCTTCGATATTGGTCCAACCTGGTACTGGATGCCCGATGTTTTTGAGCGTTTTTTTTCTGATTTTGACAAAAAGCCTTCTGATTATTACACCCTTGAAAAACTGAATCCTGCATACAGTGTTTATTTTGGCAAAAATGATTTTATTACCATTGAAGATACTCTAGCGAAGATTAAAACGGCATTTGAAAATGAAGAACCTGAAAGCTCAGAGAAACTTCAAAAATTTATTGACGAAGCCAAAAGCAATTATGATATTGCAATAAAGGACCTGGTATACAATCCCGGTTTATCCCCCCTTGAGCTGGTAACGCCGGCAACCATAAAAAAACTCAACCAATTTTTCAGCACCATCAAAAAAGATGTTCGCAAAGCTTTCAAAAATGAACGTCTTGTTAAGATCTTAGAATTTCCCGTTTTATTTTTAGGAGCTAAACCAAGTGATACACCCTCATTTTACAGTTTTATGAATTATGCCGATTTTGGATTGGGCACTTTTCATCCTAAAAAAGGCATGTATCAGGTTATTTTAGCCATGGAGAAATTAGCTAAAGAATTGGGTGTTGAAATCCATACCGATGCACCTGTCGATCATATTATTGTTGAAGACGGAAAAGCTAAAGGCCTTGTTGTTAATGGAAAGGAGCATTATTCCGATGTGGTTTTAAGTGGTGCCGATTATCATCACACGGAAACCTTGCTTGAAAAAGAGAACAGACAATACTCAGAACGCTATTGGAGCAACAAAACCTTTGCTCCCTCTTCCCTACTTTTCTATGTTGGATTTGATAAACCTCTGAAAAATGTAAACCATCACACCTTATTTTTTGATGTGGATTTTGATACGCATGCGGAGGCCATTTACGATGACCCCAAGTGGCCGGAAAATCCATTATTTTACGCAAGTTTCCCAAGTAAAACGGATGAAGCATCTGCTCCTGAAGGTAAAGAAGCCGGAATTTTTTTGATTCCTCTGGCGCCAGGAATTGAGGATTCTGAAGCCCTAAGAGAAACCTATTTTGAAAAAATAATAACACGTTTTGAAAATTTAACAACGCAAAATGTGAAAAATCATGTTATATTTAAGGAGTCCTTCTGTGTGAATGATTTTATTAATGACTATAATTCATACAAAGGAAATGCTTACGGCATGGCCAATACATTATTACAAACTGCTTTTTTAAGACCCAAATTAAAGAGCAAAAAAGTAAAAAATCTATTTTTCACTGGTCAATTAACGGTTCCTGGTCCTGGTGTACCACCGTCGTTAATTTCAGGAAAACTGGTATCAGAATTAGTAACCAAATACCATAGTTAGTTTATGAAAGATCTTTTCGACACCGTTTCATACCAATGCAGTAAAGTTGTAACAAAGCGTTACAGCACCTCATTTTCATTGGCTACAAAAATGTTGTATAAATCCATTAGAAATGATATTTACAACATCTATGGTTTTGTAAGATTTGCTGATGAAATTGTGGATTCCTTTCATAATTTCGATAAGGAAGATCTTTTTAAGCGCTTCACCGATGATCTTGAGTTTGCGTTAAGAGATCGCATCAGTTTAAACCCTATTTTAAACTCATTTCAATATACCTATCATAAATACAACATCGATAAACATTTGGTAGATGCTTTTATGAATAGTATGCGCATGGACTTACATAAAACTGAATATTTGTCTGATGAAGAATTCAAAAAATACATATATGGTTCTGCCGATGTTGTTGGTTTGATGTGTTTGAAAGTGTTTGTAAATGGCGATCAGGAAAAATATGATGAATTAAAAGATACGGCTATGGCCCTGGGCTCTGCGTTTCAAAAAGTGAATTTCCTAAGAGATCTTAAAGCCGACTATGAAGGTTTGAATAGAACCTATTTTCCGAATACAGATCTTTGTAATCTGGACGAAAAATCAAAAGAAGAAATTATTTTAGATATTGAACGAGATTTCGAAATGGGTTTGAGCGGCATCAGAAAACTACCTATTGAAGCTAAATTTGGTGTTTTTATGGCATATCGTTATTATAGTCAATTATTGAATAAGCTCAAAAAAACACCGGCATTAAAAATAAAAAATTCGCGTATTAGAGTTTCTAATCCTAAAAAAGTTGAACTTTTAATGCGCAGCTATGTTAAATATCAATTAAATTTGATGTAAAATAACTTTATGGATACTTTATATTGGATTCTAATATTTTTAGGAACTTATTGTTTCATGGAATTTATGGCCTGGTTTACGCATAAGTATATCATGCATGGTTTTTTATGGAGCTTGCATAAGGATCACCATCATAAAGATCACGACAGCTGGTTTGAGCGTAATGATGCCTTTTTCATCTTTTATGCCGTGGTAAGTATCACGTGCTTTCTACTTTGGAAATATGAAGGGTTCTGGGCAGGATTACCTATAGGAATAGGCATTTTTGCATACGGACTTTCGTATTTTTTGGTTCACGACATATTCATTCACCAGCGTTTTAAAATGTTCAGAAATGCCAATAACTGGTATGCCCGTGGTGTAAGACGTGCTCATAAGATTCACCACAAACATTTAGGTAAAGATGATGGTGAATGCTTCGGAATGTTGTTCGTTCCTTTTAAATACTTCAAAAAATAGAATTGTAGATCAAATATGGTGGGTAATAACCATTTCGACTATATCATTATTGGAAATGGTCTTGCCGGTTTACAGCTTGCCCTTGCTTTTTCAAAAGATCCATTTTTTTCAAAAAAATCAATAGGGCTTATCGACCCTTCCAAAAAGGATACCAATGATAAAACCTGGAGTTTTTGGGAAACCGGAACTTCAGTTTGGGATGTGTTATCGTATCAAAGCTGGAACAAGGCCGTAGTATTTGCCTGTGATGAAAAAATTAACTTAGACCTTAATCCCTACAATTATAAATCCATACGATCCCTTGATTTTTACAATTACAGTAAGGAAGTTCTTGAGGAGCATTCCAATATTCAATTCATTTTAGATGAAGTTACCTCTGTTTTTGAAGAAGCAGATCTCGTAAAAATTAAAGGAAAATCAAATAATTACAGCGCCGATTTGGTGTTTGATAGTCGTATACCCGAAGCTTTCCTCCAAAATAAAAAAGACATTCCCGAAGTTATGCAACACTTCAAAGGATATGTTATTAAAACGAACCAACCGGTTTTTGACAAGGGTCAATTAACCATGATGGATTACCGCCTTAAGGATGGAGAACAAACCACCTTTACCTACGTGTTACCCTACAGTGAACAGGAAGCTCTGGTAGAATTCACGTATTTTACAGAACACCTTGTAGAGGAAGCCGTTTACGATAGTTTCATTACAAATTATATCACCAATTACTTAAAAATTGAGAATTACACTATCGTGGAAACCGAGACCGGAAAGATTCCTATGAGTACTTTCCCTTTTGAAAAATTTAATACAAGAAAAGTAATAAAGATAGGAACGGCTGGAGGCTGGGTGAAGCCTTCGAGTGGTTATTCATTCAAACACACAGAAAAAAAAGTACAGCAAATTATTTCAAATCTTAAAAATGGAAAACCCACAGCATTGAACCTTTTTCGCAAACGCTATAGATTTTACGACAAAGTATTTTTAAGGGTATTAAAGGACGATAATGCGAAAGGGGAATGGATCTTCAAACAGTTTTACGCTAAGAACAAAACAGTACATATGTTTCGATTTTTAGATGAAGAATCCACTTTAATGGAAGATATGAACATTATTTTATCCCTAATTTCCTGGCCATTTATAAAGGCATTTTTCAAAACCTTATTTCAATAAAAAACCTCACTTTAAGTGAGGCCTTTTTAATCTTATTCTTCTTCGTCTTTTACGGTTTCTTTTTCTACATCAAGCGTATCTTCTAGTAAATTGTGCTCAACCAACAAATTATACCACTGGATCACTTTTTTAATATCGCTGGCATAAACACGATCTTCATCATATTCAGGCAACACATCAAAAAAGTATTCTTCCAGTTTTATTTTAGGATCTTTCGGACTTACAGAAGCTTTTTTGCCTTTTTCCTTAGATTGCATTTTTTTAAAAACCTCAGCTAACGGCACTTCTTCCGTAAGGGTATAAATCGCAATATCACTTAAGATACTTACATTTTGCTGAATCCCTACCGATAAGCGTTTTTTATCTACCAAAGATTCTGCGATAAAGCCACCACGTGTTTGGGTAATCAGCTTATACAATCCGGGTTTTCCGGAAATTGACAACACTTTTTCTAAACTCATAACTTAGTTTTTTAAGCGCACAAATATCTTTTGATTATGGCGTTATTGCAAATATTATCGTCTCTTTTTTTGGTTAGGAAAACGCATTTTGTAATCTACGTTTATTTTGCCTTTTGAAATGTTATTTAGTCTACTTTTAAGAAGTCGCTTTTTAAAACTAGATAGCTTATCCGTAAACAAAATACCATCAATATGATCGTATTCATGCTGAATAACGCGAGCGATTAAACCTTCAAAAGTTTCGGTATAGGTATTAAAATTTTCATCCTGATAAGTCATGGTGATTTTTGGCTGACGGTAAACATCTTCACGAACATCAGGAATACTCAAACATCCTTCATTAAAGGCCCATTCCTCCCCTTCTTCTTCAATAATATGAGCATTAATAAATATCTTTTTAAAATCCTTTAGTTCCTTTTGCTCTTCTTCAGTTAATTCTTCGTCATCAGCAAAAGGTGAGGTATCCACCAAAAACATTCGAATTGGCAAACCTATTTGAGGCGCCGCCAATCCAACACCATAAGCATTATACATAGTCTCGAACATATTAGCAATAAGTTCGTTTAATTTCGGGTAATCCTCCGGAATATCTTTTGCTTTTACTTTTAATACGGGATCGCCATAAGCGACTATAGGTAAAATCATGGCATTTATTTTTTGCAAAAATACAATTCTTAAGGCTAATCGCCACTATTTTGAATATAAATAACTCTGCAGGATCAAGGTTGCAGAAATTTCGTCAACTAGCGCTTTATTTTTACGTTGCTTTTTTTTCAAGCCGCTATCGATCATCGATTGAAATGCCATTTTCGAAGTAAACCGCTCATCAACCCGCTCTACAGGAATATTTGGAAATTTCTTATCTAATTTTTTTAAGAAAGCTTCAATATAAATTTCACTTTCAGATGCCGTATTATTCATTTGTTTAGGCTCACCAACAAGAATTAGAGAAACTTCCTCCTTAGCCAGGTAATCAGAAAGGAAGTCTAATAATTCTTTCGTGTTCACAGTAGTTAATCCCGAGGCAATTATCTGAAGTTCGTCCGTTATAGCTATACCTGTGCGTTTGGTTCCGTAATCAATGGCTAAAATACGTGGCATAAAATTTAATTTAGCTCAAAAATACAAATAAAAAAGGCTATCATGAAGATAGCCTTTTTGGAATATAACTTATTTGTACTTGGTTTAAGCTTTTTTGTCTAAATGGATTTTAGGAAATAATAATTTTATATTTTCCACTTTCTTTACACGCACTCTATTAAAGTAAATACGAATATCACTATTTGTTCTTGCGATAGATTCCTTAAGTTCAGAAGGACTAATTAGATCGTTCCCAACATTAGAGGTTGTGTTTATTTCTGTTGAATTAGCAACTGGAACAGGGTTTTTATGATCCTCTGACTGTGCTTGTGCAACAGATACACTTAATATTAAAATGAGGGCTATGTATAATTTTGTTTTCACTGCTTTGGTAATTTGAAACAAATATAGTTTCCAATTAAAGTTCATTCCCAAAAAATTAGTTGTAATTCACAAAAATCACGTCCATCTGTAATAACAACAATAATAGGGTGTTACAGGTATTTGTCATTTTTTTTATCGATGAAATGCACGGTATTTGGACTAAAAGTGTAAACAGAATTAAAGTCTTCAAAAAACCTCCATCATCTGTTAAATTGCTTCGATATACGGAATTTCGAAAAACTGATATTTACATGTAATTAACTAGCGTATAATTCTGTAAGTTTCAGGGATAGCTATTATATTTGCTCAAAATTAATGACAATCATGACAGAACTGAGAAATACAATAGAACAAGCCTGGGAAAACCGCGATCTATTACAACAAGAAAGTACCCAAAAAGCGATAAGAAGTGTAATTGACCAACTAGATAAAGGGACCTTACGTGTTGCTGAACCAACTTCCGATGGTTGGCAAGTAAACGAGTGGGTTAAAAAGGCTGTTGTACTTTATTTCCCGATTCAAAAAATGCAAACCATAGAATGTGGCCCCATGGAATTTCACGATAAAATGCCATTAAAAACAGGTTATGCTGAAAAAGGTATTCGTGTGGTACCCCATGCTATTTCAAGACATGGAGCTTACATTTCCAGAGGTGTGATCATGATGCCAAGTTATATTAATATCGGAGCTTATGTTGATGAAGGGACTATGGTTGACACCTGGGCAACAGTTGGAAGTTGTGCGCAGATAGGTAAAAATGTGCATTTATCCGGAGGTGTTGGCATTGGTGGGGTTTTAGAACCTTTACAAGCTGCTCCTGTAATTATTGAAGACAATGTATTTGTTGGTTCACGATGTATCGTGGTTGAAGGCGTTCGTGTGGAAACTGAAGCTGTTCTTGGTGCCGGTGTTGTACTTACCATGAGTACTAAAATTATAGATGTTACCGGTGATAAACCGGTTGAAATGAAAGGTGTTGTCCCTGCACGCTCAGTTGTGATCCCTGGAAGTTATTCAAAATCTTTCCCTGCGGGAGATTACAATGTCCCTTGTGCCTTAATTATAGGAAAGCGAAAAGAAAGTACGAACAAAAAAACATCGCTTAACGACGCGCTTCGTGAGCATGATGTAGCTGTGTAGGTGAAAATTTTAGTAATACAACAAAAAATGATTGGCGATGTGCTTACAAGCAGTATTTTGTTTGAGGCACTCCGCCAGAAATACCCAAAAGCGCAACTTCATTACCTTATCAATAAATCCACTTTCCCGGTGGTAGAGAACAATCCTTTTATTGATGAATTTATTTTTTTTACTGAAAAAGAACGGCGTATTGGCGCACTTTTAAAATTCGCGTTTCAAATAAGACATCAAAATTATGATGTGGTAATTGATGTTTATTCCAAGCTTTCAAGTAATATAATAACTGCGCTTTCCAAAGCTAAAACCCGGATATCTTATTTCAAACATTATTCTACCTTATTTTATTCTCATAACATTAAGCGAAAAACTCATGGTAACCAATTGGCATTGGTAAATCGCCTACAGCTATTATCGGTTTTAGGTATGGAATCCGATATTATTAAGCCAAAAATATATCTGAGACCGGAAGAAATCAAAACGCAAAAAACCTATTTGGAAAAGCAGGGTATCGATTTGAAAAAACCGTTGTATATGATAAGCGTTTTAGGAAGTGGCGAAAATAAAACCTATCCACTACCCTATATGGCTAAGGTCATAGATCAGGTTGTTGCGGAAACCAATGGACAGGTACTATTCAATTATATGCCAAACCAAAAAGAAGAAGCCAACATGGTTTATGAATTATGTAAGGAATCTTCAAAGGCCCATATTCATTTAGATATCTTTGGAAATAATCTGAGGGATTTTCTGGCGATCACAAAACATTGCACAGCCTTAATAGGTAATGAAGGTGGAGCTATAAATATGGCTAAAGCGCTGGATGTAAAAACTTTTGCTATATTTTCACCATGGATCACTAAAGAAACCTGGGGATTCTTTGAAAATGAAACCGAACATGTTGCTGTTCATTTAAAAGATTTCAAACCTCAATTATTTGAAAAAGCAGAGGGTAAAAAATTGAAAAAAGAAGTTAAATCCATGTACCATGTTTTCAAACCTTCGTATTTTACTGACGCTTTAAAACGCTTTTTAACCGCATCCAAATAATGAATAAACTCACGGCCTTAATACCAACCGGAAATGAAATTCACAACATCGAAGATGCCATAGCCTCTGTGGATTTTGCTGATGAAATTTTGGTAGTAGATAGTTTCAGCACGGATGGCACTTATGAAAAAGCTCTTGAAAAGGCATCGCGCGTTATTCAACGCAAATTCGATTACTTTTCAGCTCAAAAAAACTGGGCTATTCCACAAGCCAAACATGAGTGGATTTTGCTGATTGATGCTGACGAACGCGTTACAAATGATCTCAAATTAGAAATTCAAAATATCCTCAAAAATCCAAATCCTGATATCGTTGCCTATTGGATTGGCAGAAATAACCATTTTATGGGAAAACAGGTACATTACAGTGGCTGGCGTAATGATAAAGTAATCCGGCTTTTTAAGCGTGATTTATGTATCTACGAGGATAAAAAGGTACACGAAGAAATTATTGCGAATGGAACTGTTAGTGAATTAAAGCACAAATTAAATCACAATACATACACCTCATTTGATGCTTACGTAGATAAAATGAATCGCTATGCTTGGTTACAAGCTCAGGATTATGATAAAAAAACCAAATCAATAACACCCTATCATGTTGTTGTAAAACCTTTTTGGGGGTTTTTTAAGCACTATATTATTCAGGGTGGTTTCAGAGATGGCTTCGTAGGATTTACTATTGGCTATATGCAAGCTTATGTTGTATTTATGCGCTATGTTAAACTTTGGTTACTCAGAAAAAACAGACGTTAATCATATTTCTTCCAAAACTTCAATCGTTTTTTTAAACGTTGTTTGCGGTGATATTTAGCTTGAAAGGCTTCTGTTTGCTGCCACATTAACTGAAATACTTTCTCAAAAGGTTCTCCGATACATTTCGCATATTCATCACTCATTATTTCAACCATAGATTTATGAATGGTTAATCGTGCAAAATTCTTGATCCGTGTTTCTAAATCCAGATTACCAAACGACATGCGGTTCAAATCAACTAAATAAAAATCATATGAATCCTTATTTATTTTAATGAGTGTGTTCCCGGGTGAATGATCCAAAAAATGAATCTCCTTTTCATGTAGATCAAACGTAAATCTGGTAAACGCTCGTAAAATTGCTTCGTGATTCGGGTAATTCAGATTAGTAGTCAATGCTCTGTAGGTAAGGTCGGCCTCCACATGAACACTGAGGTAATAACTATTTTTGAATAAAAAAAGCGTTTCAAATTCATAAAAAGCTATGGGATCCGGAGTTCCAACACCAAGTTCTTTAAGTTTATTGGCATAAGTATAGGATCGCTCCGCTTTACTTTTTCGAAAGAATTTATAGGCAATCTGATTGATAATATTGGGAACACGAAATGATTTTACGATTACTTCCTGATACCCCAACCGGAATTCCTTCAAGGTATTCCTATCCTGGTTTCCAAAAGCCTTACCTGCCGTTTCAAAATTTTGAATAATAGCATCGATATCAGCTTCCAGATCGGCATACTTTTTATGAATTTTCTTCGAGCGTATCATGAGTTTTTTTTACTACCGTAGCAAATTGCACATACTGCATATCTAATTGTGTAAAAAGCGTTAACGCATAGAACAAGTAGGGCTTGATGGATTTACTTCGGTTGATCCCCTTGTGGATTAAAACGTTGTAACCCAAATCTTCATACATGCGTCGGATACTTTTTTTGGTGAAAAACCGTAAATGGGTTCGGTCCATAACACCGTAATCTTCGTAACGCCAGTCTTTATTAAATAGCACCCTTTTAAACGTATTAAAATGCCTTACGTTGGGTATAGAACTAATAATAACACCCTCCGGTTTTAATTTACTTTTTACACGTTTTAATACCTCATAAGGGTCAACCAAATGTTCCAAAACATCATTAAAATAAATGGCATCAAAATAATTTTCGGGTAAATCATCCATGTAGTCTTCACACCTCCCTACAAAAACCTGATCCAGGACATCTTTAGCCTCATTTCCCGGACCTTCCGTAAATTCTATACCCCAAACCTCAGCATCATTTTGCTTTTTAATAACCAGAGCAAATGCACCGTTTCCGCAACCAACATCCAAAACGCATTGGGCATCAGGTGGCAAAAACTGCAACATTTCAGAACGAATGTTGTCATAATACCCTTGCGGTTTGTTGTCGTAGTCCATGTTCCAAAAATATAAAATTTAAAAGAGCAACATCACATAAAGTCATTTTTAATAAAAAACCTTATTTTGCAACATAAAATAATACCTATGCAACCCTTCCCAACCAGTACATTAGTAACACCCACCTACAATTGGCCGCAGGCTCTGGAGCTTTTATTACTCAGTGTTAAAAACCAGTCGGTATTGCCAAATGAAGTTATTGTTGCTGATGATGGTTCGCGAGAAGACACAAAAGCCCTTATCGAAGAGTTTAAAAAAGATTTTCCGATACCTCTAATTCATATTTGGCATGAAGATCTCAAAAACCGCAAACCGGCAATAATGAATAAAGCGATCGCTAAAGCTCAATACGACTATATTATTGAAATTGATGGCGATATCATCATGCATAAAGATTTTGTAAAGGATCATTTGCGATTATCTCAACTCAATGCGTTTTTGTACGGTAGTCGCGTGAATATTCAGGAATCATTATTACCGAAACTATTCAAAACAAAACAAACGAAATTTCACTTTTTCTCAAAAGGCATTAAAAAACGGGGACGTACTCTACGCATTCCCTTTTTAAGTAATCTTTATAAAGAAGAAGACAAACGCTCCTCGAAACTTCGGGGGTGCAATATGTCGTTCTGGCGTTCTGATTTTATTAAAGTGAATGGTTTTAATGAAAATTTAGTGGGCTGGGGTATCGATGATAGTGAGATGATCCAACGACTACTTAATATTGGAGTAAAAGGAAAGCGACTGAAGTTTTCAGGTTTAGCCTATCATATTTATCACAAAGAACAAGATAAAAGCCATATTGAAATAAATGAATTAATTGAAAAGGAAACTACAAATAAAAAAGTAACTTACATTGAAAAAGGCGTAGATCAATATTTATAATTATGGCTTGCGATATTTCCATCATTATTATCAATTACAACACCGCAAACTATACCATAGATTGCATTGCCTCCATATTGAAACACACACCGTCTGATTTGGATTGCGAGTTTATTATCGTTGATAATGCTTCTGAGACCAAAAATTATTTTCTCTTAAAAAACTATATTGATAGTATTTCAAATAAGATCAATATAAAACTCATTAGAAGCCAGATAAACACCGGATTTGGAGCCGGTAACATGATTGGTGCGCAGCAGGCCACCGGTAATTATTTAGCCTTCATAAACAACGATGTTATATTTGAAAATGACTGTTTAAGTGCCCTTAAAGAATTTATGGATAATCATGAAAATGCTGGTGTTTGCGGGCCTCAAGCCTTTAAAGAAGATCACAGTATTTTACCGACCATCGACCATTTCGCCTCACCACTTCGTGAATTATTTGGAAGAAATATCCTTGAATTCCTGAATCAAAAAACATATCCGGAAAGAAAAAAATTATACGCAAAACCACAACGGGGTCAATTTGTAGCTGGAAGTTTTATGTTTTTCAGAACTACAGATTTTGATCAGGTTGGCGGTTTCGATACGAATATTTTTCTTTATTACGAGGAAACCGATATTTGTAAACGGCTTGCCAAAAACAAAAAGTCTGCCTGGTTAGTTCCTAGCGGACGCTTCATACATTTTCATGGTGCTAGTACACCGAAATCGATTGCCCTAAAGATCGAACTAAAAATCTCTCTTTTGTATCTTACTCGCAAACATTACGGAATGATTTCATATTGGATCATACGTTTTTATTTGCAACTAAAATATTTCTTCAGCAGTCTGGTAAAACCAAAACACTGGCCGCTTTTTTTCGCCTTGATCAAAGGAGCTCCTTTAAGCATGTCGCTTAAACACAAACAAAAAATTCAGAGAATTTCATAAGGTTTAAAGCAAATAAATAAAATACGCTTGATACTTTAAAAGCTGTATTTCATATTGTAAATTTGCAGGACGAAATTTTTAAACCGGTTTTAATTCAAGCCGAATTTAAACAAGCAGCATGACCCGGTAAACTTTTAACGGTATAGAAAGGTACCGGTTGGGATAAGAAATAACATGAACCATAAAGCAGCATTACACAATCCAATTTTTGAGATCATTTCCAAATCGGCAAAAGCATTACATGTTGACACTTATGTTATTGGTGGTTTCGTAAGAGATTATCTTTTAAATCGCTCTGAAAAAAAAGATATTGATATCGTTTGTGTTGGCGATGGCATTGCTCTGGCGAGAGAAGTTTCGAAAAACCTCCCTGATAAACCAAAAGTCCAGATATTTAAAACATACGGAACGGCCATGCTGAAATATCAAGATGCCGATATTGAATTTGTTGGAGCACGAAAGGAATCCTATACAGAAGATAGTAGAAACCCGGCTGTTAATCCCGGAACATTGGAAGACGACCAAAACCGAAGAGATTTTACTATAAATGCTCTGGCTCTAAGTTTGAATCCGGACACCTATGGCGATCTTCTGGATCCCTTCAATGGTGTTGAAGATTTGAAAAACAAATGCATTAGAACACCTTTAGATCCGGATATTACCTACAGCGACGATCCGCTGCGAATGTTACGTGCCATAAGATTTGCTGCTCAATTACATTTCACCATTGAGGATGCGTCCCTAAAAGCAATCACTAAAAATGCGCATCGCATTGATATCATTACCAAAGAGCGTATTGTGGTAGAGCTCAATAAGATTCTGGAAAGTAAAAAACCCTCCGTTGGTTTCCTGATTCTTGAAAAAACCAAATTACTTAAACGCATTTTACCGGAATTAACAGCCCTGAAAGGTATCGATGAGATCGAAGGGCAACGGCATAAAGACAACTTTTATCACACTTTAGAAGTTGTAGACAACATTTCCGAAAATACTGATAATTTATGGTTACGTTGGGCAGCGCTGCTTCACGATATAGGAAAAGCTCCCACAAAAAAATTTAGCAAGAAAGTAGGATGGACATTCCATGGTCATGAATTTGAAGGTTCTAAGATGGTATTTCGTTTATTCAAACGCTTAAAAATGCCATTGAATGATAAAATGAAATTCGTTCAAAAAATGGTTTTGATGAGTTCACGACCTATCGTTTTGGCACAGGATATTGTAACTGATTCCGCCGTAAGGCGCTTAATTTTTGATGCCGGAGATCATGTGGATGACCTCATGACCTTGTGCGAAGCAGACATCACAACAAAGAATCCGAAAAAATTCAAAAAATACCGCAACAATTTTAAAATTGTCCGTGAGAAAATTGAAGAAGTGGAGGCTCGCGACCATGTTAGAAATTTCCAACCGCCTATTTCAGGTGAAGAAATCATGAAAACCTTTGATCTAAAACCTTCTCGTGAGATTGGAGTGATCAAGGAAACTATCAAAGAGGCCATTTTAGAAGGCGAAATTCCAAATGAGCATGAGGCTGCTTACCAACTTATGCTAAAAACTGGCGAAAAATTAGGTTTAAGTTCAAAGAACTAAAAATGAAAAAACGATTCAGAAAAACAGCAAAGATCGCCTTGGTTATGGTGTATCTTGTGATTGTGGCTGGCGCCGTAGTAAGGATGACTGGTTCCGGTATGGGCTGCCCGGATTGGCCCAAATGTTTTGGCTATTATGTACCGCCCACCCATATTTCAGAATTGCAATTCAAACCCAACCATTTCTATAAAAAAAATGTGGTCATAATTGTTGACGAAACTCTTAAAGTCGCCAAATCAGATTTTACGTCAAAAGACACCCTTAATCTGGACCATTGGGATACCTATACCAAACACGACTATGCTATTTTCAACCCGGTACAAACCTGGGTTGAATATGTGAATCGCTTGATTGGAGCACTTTCCGGAATTCCTATTTTAATTTTTACTGTAATGTCTTTCTGGCTCTGGCGCGAAAAGAAACGCTATGTTATCCTATCATTACTTACCGTATTTGGTATGGGTTTTCAGGCCTGGCTTGGTAAAACGGTTGTCGATTCTAACCTGGCACCTTTTAAAATAACCATTCACATGGCCATGGCTATTGTAATTGTCTTTCTCATCCTATACTTATTATACATTTCAAAACCAGAGAAAACCCATCAAAAATTCAACAAGCGTTTCAACACTGTAGTAACTATAGCTATCGTTCTTACCTTTATCCAGATCATCCTCGGAACCCAGGTGCGCCAATATGTAGATGAACAAATTAAGAATGTGGGCTATGTAAAAAGTCTGTGGTTGGAAAATCCAACGCTTCAATTCTACGTCCATCGTTCTTTATCCATATTAGTGCTTTTAATAAATAGTTGGCTCTTTTTAAGGAATCGTCGTTTAAACCTTGGACATTCCAAATTGAACTGGATAATGCTCTGCATTTTTGCTGAAATTTCTACAGGGATCGCGATGTTCTATTTTGATTTTCCAGTGGCCTCACAGCCCATTCATATCGTGATCGCCACCATACTGATCGGGGTGCAATTCTACATACGATTAGAAAGCCAAAAGCCATCGGTAATCACAACATAAATTGTATCTTTGTACCCAAATTAATTAGCGAAATGATTTACAGATTCAGAGTGGTTCTTGACAATGATACCGACGAGGATATTTTCCGTGATCTTGAGATCCGTGAAACCGATACTCTCGAAGATTTGCACAATGCCATAACCCAATCCTTTGGCTTCGATGGTTTAGAAATGGCCTCGTTCTATGTATCTAATGACGAATGGGAACAAGGTGAAGAAATCTCCATGTTCGATGTTGGGGAAGGCAACGAATCACCGCGTTTAATGAATGAAACCGAACTCAGCAGCGTAGTTGATGAAAGCCAAACCAAACTCATTTATGTTTACGACTTCCTAAGCATGTGGACTTTCTACGTGGAACTAGCTGAGATCGTTGAAGAAGCCGAAGGCACAGATTACCCAAACCTGATGTACGTTCACGGGCAAATACCGGATTCGGCACCTGAAAAAAACTTTGAGGCAGAAAACCTTAATGATTTAGATGGTTTCGACAATAATCTTTTAGGTGATTACGACGATCTGGATTTCGATGAAAACTGGAATTAACCGGTATTACATTAAATTTTCCGGCTTAACATTTTCATAGTTTCGTGTTAAGAACGCCAGGGAATATTTCAAAATATCACCCATATTTTTAGAGCGTTTAAACTTAACATCATTGGTGTATTCGTAAATTTTCATCTTGAGCATGGTAATATGCGCTTCTTTTGAGATAGAATCCGCCCGCATACAAGCCAATAACTCATCGATCCTGTCATGAAAACTCTTTAAGCGTTTAACTAAAATTGAGCGCTCCTCAATTTTATATTGATCGATAGAAAGGCGTTGAAAACATTCCTGAACCAATTCCACCATTTTTACATTCTCCTTGAAAAATTGAGGTCTGTAAATATTGAATTTCCCTTCATAACACTGCTGATCAAAATCAATGGCGCGTATTTTATAAACCACATGATCAAAATCGTGCGTCGGAACAATCACATAATTATAAGATCGCATATCGCCTAAAAGCCGGATCATACATCGCTCATTAAACTTCACAAACTCCTTGGCTATTTGCATCTTTTCCGATTTATCACATTTCGGCAAGAACGATTTTATAAACTCATCCCCCGGAATTCCAGCAATATGTTCCTCGATAAGTGTATTCTTATACACCAAAAAATTTAAATTATAAGGCGATAACATGTGCTCTAATTCTAAACCATACACACGAGAAGAATCTGCCGATTTCACATAAAAATAGGTGTAATTATCATTTAAAATATTCCGGATCTTGATCCGAAATGGCTTCGAATTACCAAACGTACAATAGTCTATCGCGTCCACATTCAAGAACGGGATCGTATTCTCATTCCCGTCAGAATGCAGGATCGTGTAAACTTTCTTTAACGATAATTCAATCTCCTCACGCTCAAACTCATTGTAATAAACCCGCACCCAAAGCGTATCATTATCCTCCTTGTCATACACCACCACCGAGCCCTGAAAACGCAACAGATCATCATAAAAAATAGGGATTTTCATATCCCGATTATATTCAGACAAATAATCATGTAATTTATTCGTAATCGGAAACGATGGCTTTTTCTTCGAAATCTTTAAATCTTCCATACACACTGCAGTTACTCAAAAATACTACTTTTATAACGAATCCTCCTATTATTTTTTTTGGCGTTACCCCCGCCAAAAAAGGCGGCGGTCGGGCTATCCGCTACAAGTCCTCGCGCTAAGCGCTGCGGGCTTTCCACTACTATCCCTAACGCGGCTTCCCAATAAAATTTAAAAGACTTGCTCAAATCAAACGATGCCATACAATGTAACAAATTTTTAAAACGGTCGTCGTACATTTATAAACTAACCAGGATGTATTCTAAACCATGCATCTACAAAAACACGAAGCTTGGAACCCATTTTAACGCTCGAGCATCTTACTAAAAAATACGGCTCGCTCACCGCAGTAAGCGATTTATCATTCACCATCAATAAAGGCAACGTTTACGGTATTCTAGGACCAAACGGAAGTGGAAAATCCACAACCCTCGGAGTTGTTCTCAATGTAGTTAATAAAACGGCAGGGAACTTCAAATGGTTCGATGGAAACACCACAACACACGATGCCCTAAAGAAAGTAGGCGCTATCATCGAGCGCCCAAATTTTTATCCGTACATGACGGGTTATGAAAACCTGAAATTAGTATGCAAGATCAAAGGTGTTGATACAAGCAAGATTAAAGAAAAGCTGGAAATTGTTGATCTTTTTGATCGCAAACATCATAAGTTCCAAACCTATTCATTAGGGATGAAGCAGCGTTTAGCCATCGCTTCTGCCCTGCTCAACGATCCTGAAATTCTTATTCTGGATGAGCCCACAAATGGCTTAGACCCCAAAGGCATTCATCAAATTCGCGAAATAATAAAAGACATTGCAGCTCAAGGAACAACCATTCTGCTGGCCTCTCATTTATTAGACGAGGTTGAGAAAGTGTGCAGCCATGTCGTAGTGCTTAGAAAAGGTGTAAAACTGTATTCCGGACGCGTAGATGAAATGGTTTCCAGCCATGGTTTCTTCGAATTAAAGACAACGCAACAAACAGAATTAATTGCCTTATTGGAAAAAAATAAAGCTTTCGGCAGCATAAAAACCCAGGGCGATCTCATAACCGCTTTTTTAAACGAGCCAATGAAATCCGATGAGTTAAACAGCTTTCTCTTTAAAAACAACATTGTATTAAGTCATTTGGTACAGCGTAAGGAAAGCCTGGAAGAACAATTCCTGAAACTCACAGATAACAACTAACCAATCAAAAAACGAAGTTCATGGTCCGATTATTACAACTCGAATTACAAAAATTATTACTGAACAGAACCAGTAAGATCCTCATTTTTGTATCCTTTATATTACCTTTTTGTGTTATCCTTTTATCCTCAATCAAAATAAACGTTTTTGGCTTATTTACTCTGGAATTAGGTGAATTAGGTGTTTTTAATTTTCCTATCATCTGGCATTTAACAACCTTTTTTGCCTCACAGTTCAAGTTCTTTTTCGCGATTGTTGTTGTGAGCATGATCGGTAACGAATACAGTAATAAAACCTTGAAGCAAAACCTGATCGACGGTTTGAGCAAGAAAGAGTTTATTTTGTCTAAATTCTATGCGATAGCATTTTTCTCTCTGGCCTCAACCATACTCATTGGTTTGATTACGCTTTGCATCGGTTTATACTATTCCAGTTATACAGAATTCAATATTATTTTCAGACAAACCGATTTTCTCCTCGCCTATTTTGTAAAATTACTTGGGTTTTTCAGTTTGTGTTTGTTCTTCGGAATGCTTGTAAAACGTTCTGCCTTTGCCCTGGCATTTCTATTCATATTATACCTTTTAGAATGGATCATTTTCGGCATCATAACCTGGAAATTCAACGTCGATATTGCGGAAAAGATTCAGAATTTCTTTCCACTTAAATCCATGTACAAGCTCATCGATCAGCCATTTCAACGGATCGCCATGACCAAATTCCCGGAGAAAACAGCTATGGCCTACGATTACGCCGTACATTGGTATGAAATCGCTATAGTGCTCGGTTGGACAGCATTATTTGTATTTTTATCTTTTGTTTTATTAAAAAAGCGGGATTTATGATATATTTGGTAGCCATTGCTACTAAAAAATGAAAAAGATTGTATTTCTTGCCCTTACATCCTTTCTAGGATTTGTATGTTTTCCTCAAAAGGAAGCTACAAACTGGTATTTTGGTAGGAATGCAGGGATCAATTTTAACCTCAATACGGCAACGGTATCCAATCTTACAAACGGACAATTAAGTACGATCGAAGGTTGTACTTCCATATCTGATGCTAATGGGAATTTAGTATTGTATACCGATGGTTCTACAGTTTATAACAGCGTTCATCAGGTTATGGCCAATGGCTTTGGTTTATTAGGTGATGCCTCTAGTACCCAATCGACTATCGTAGTTCCAAAACCGGGAGATCCGGATCAATATTACATTTTTACAGTAGGTTCAAACCAAACTCAAACAGGTTTAAACTATTCTATTGTTGACATCACCATGAATGGCGGTCTTGGTCAGGTTGTTACCAAAAACGAATCCTTATTACCCATTTGTTCCGAGAAAATTACGGCTGTTTTGAAAGACTGTATTACCAAATCAATTTGGGTAGTAACCTTTGGACCAGAAGATCCCTATGGTTCATTTTTTAATACCTTTTACGCTTATGAAGTTACGGATACAGGAATTAATCTAAACCCTGTAAAATCTACCTTCAATACCAATGCTGATGATGCTCGTGGTTATTTAAAACTTTCTCCGGATGGTACTAAAGTAGCTTGCGCTAATGCCCAGAGTGGCTTATTTATTTATGATTTTGATGTTGCTACCGGTACGGTGTCCAACGAGGTTTCGTTGCGTATAACAAGCTCCAATACGAGCACGGTTCCTTATGGCGTGGAGTTTTCACCAGACAGTCAATTACTATACGTTCATGCCTCAAATGATTATTTTGATTACGATAATCCTGAATCAGCGGAAAACCCAAACAATCACAATTCAGTTTTAGTACAATACAAACTTAATGCCGCAAATATTCAAACCTCTGAAACCCTTTTAGATAGCAGAAATTTATATCGCGGAGCACTTCAATTAGGCCCGGATGGAAAAATCTACAGAGCATTAAGCGCAACTTATACCCAGGGAACTTCTTATTTAGGTGTTATTAGAAACCCTAATGCTCCGGGAACTGCGGCCAACTATCAGCACAATGCTATCAATTTAGGACCCAGACAATCGTCGCAAGGTTTACCTCCATTTATAGCATCATTCTTCAATAAGGACATTGATATTATTAAGAATGGAGAAAGTTCATCAAATTTAGCACTTTGTGACGGCGATATCTATACTTTGATTTCTGAGGATTATCCCGGAGCAAGTTATTTATGGACTCGTGATGGCACTGTTCTACCTGAAACTTCTTATAAACTTGATATTGATCAGGAAGGATTTTATCAGGTTTATATCGATCCAAATAATGGGGATTGTGCCATTGAAGGAGAAGCCTATGTTATTTATAATGAAAACCCCCAGGCCTATAACAGCTCTATTTTACAGTGTGATGAAGACGGCATTAAAGATGGCTTAACTACTTTTAACCTCAATGAAGCTATACCAGATATCACAGGTGATAACCCGGATGTTGAAGTGCAATTTTTTACCGATCCAACCTTAACGAATCGCATGGATGGCAGTTCATTCAACAATACCATAAACCCACAAATTATTTATGTAAAGGTAGTAAATAGAGAAACCTCCTGCAGCAGCACTTCGGAATTGACGCTTAGTGTAAGTTTAACGGATTCTCAAAACGCAGAACTTATTTTATGCGATGATCTTGTTGAAGACGGTATACAGCAATTCAATTTACGAGATGCCGATTCTCAAATTGTGAACGGACTTCCAACGGGATTAGATATAAATTATTATGAAACCTATGAAGCCGCCTTGCTTGAAGAAAATCCTTTACCGGATACTTATAGTAACAAAACGCCATATGCACAAACCATTTTTGCTCGCGTAGAGAATCAAAATAATTGTTATGGGATTAGCGAATTGAGTTTAATAGTAAATGAACTACCTCCTGTATCGAGTGAAGCTACTTATGTGTATTGTCTAAACACCTACCCACAAACCATAACACTTAATGCCGGCGTGATTAATGATAATCCCCAAAATTACAGCTACCAATGGTCTAACGGAGACACAAGCTACACCACGGAAGTTAATGAAATTGGGATCTATACTGTTGTTGTTACAAATGCCAAAAACTGTACTAAGGAGCATAAAATAACCGTTAATCCATCAAATATTGCCAGTATTGATAATATTGAAGTTAAAGATGTATCCGATAACAATACCATAACCGTCATGGCTTCGGGTGAAGGTGAATACCAGTTTGCTTTAAATAATCAATACGGAGAAACAGTACAGGAATATCAATTGGAAAATGTGTTTGAAAACGTCTCGCCAGGCTTTTACAACGTGCTAGTTAAAGATGTGAAAAATGATTGTGGTATAGTTTCGACGAAGGTTTCGGTAATAGGTTTTCCAAAATTTTTCACCCCTAATAATGATGGTTTCAATGATTTTTGGCAAGTCTATGGGGTTTCTAATACCGTTCAACCCGAAACTAAAATTAAAATTTTCGACAGATACGGTAAATTACTGAAAGAATTAACGCCCCTAGAGCCGGGTTGGAATGGTACTTACAAAGGTAAACCACTCCCAACGGACGATTATTGGTTTATTGTTGAATTACAGGACGGAAGAATTTTTAAGAGTCATTTTACCTTGAAAAATTAGATATTTGATTAAAATTGTGCATTTCATCGGATTTTTTTTTATTTTATCGATATTTTACCTAAATTTCGGAATGTAATTCGCTATAAATCAAGACGCTAATATTTATTAATTTTTTACGAACAAAATTACCTAAAGCCCATGAAATTTGTTCATTACTTAACCTACTTATCATTGTTTTGTGTTTCTTTTACACAGGCACAGCAAATTACTGTGGATAACACTGTTCCTCTAGAACCTCTTATCCAAAATAACTTAGTCACCGGTTGTGTGGACATTTCCAATATTACCTCTGCAGTAAATGGTAACAGCTTTGGTTTTCCGAGTTACGGATATTTTGAAAAAGGAAGTTCCAATTTCCCATTTGCAAACGGTATTATCTTAAGTACAGGTGATGCTTCTAAAGCCGGAAATAATCCAATATCACCGAATTTAAACGACGGTTATAACAGCTCCTGGGGTACAGACCCCGATATCAATGCTGCGCTTGGTGTGAGCAATACTGAAAACGCGACTTCTATTGAATTCGATCTGGTTTCTATTTCCAGTCAGTTTCAATTCAACTTTTTATTTGCATCCGAGGATTATGAAGGTATAATACCGTGTCAGGTTTCGGATGGTTTTGTCTTTTTAATTAAACCTACCGGAAGCCCCGGCCCTTATCAAAATATCGCTTTAGTTTCTGGAACTTCCGATCCGATATCTACAGGCACCGTTCATACCGATCTTTCACCGGCCTGTGGCGCTCAAAACCCTTCAGCTTTTGGCGGTTTTAATTTTGGCGATACAAATTATACAGGGCGCACCAATGTTTTGAGTGCTTCAACCACAATTCAACCAAATGTATCCTATCACATTAAATTAATCATAGCCGATCAATACGATGGCCGTGGTGATTCAGCAGTTTTTATTGAGGGAAACAGCGTTAAAATATTAGATCTTGGTGATGACATTTCTACTTGTTCCGGGAATGCTGTTTTGGATGCCAACATCAACAATGCTCTAGCATCTTATGCCTGGTTCTTAGATGGAAACCCAATACCTGGGGAGATAAATTCAACGTTAAACGCCACGCAATCGGGAACGTATCGGGTGGATGTTACAGTACCTTTAAATGGTAATGATTGTACAGAGACTGATGAAATAAATGTGGTTCTGAATAGCACGGAATACATTGAACCTATTACAGATTATGAAACTTGTGATTACAACAATTCCGGAGATAACATAGAGTTCTTTGATCTTTCAAATAAGAATACAGAACTGGCTGCTAATGTGACCTTCTCGAATAATTATACCTTTTCATATCACTACACAGAAAATGATGCTCGAAATAATTTAAACGCCATAACAGCGCCCATTCAAAATACTACTAATCCGCAACCTGTTTTTGTTCGAATTCAAGATCTGGATACAGGATGTTCTGCGTTTACTACTTTTAATTTAGTTGTAACCCCATTACCGGTTGTTACTGCGCCTTCCGCCCTTGATGCCTGTGATACTGATGCTAATCCAAATGGTTTCACCGTAATTGATCTAACCTTTAAAAATGATGAAATTACAGGTGGCGATCCCAATTTTGCGGTGTACTGGTATGCCAGTGAGAGTAATGCCTGGAGTGGTATCAATCCATTGCCGGCTACAAGTTACATAAACGCTTCCACTCCCAACAATCGGGTGTATGCGCGTGTAGTTGATTTACAAACATTGTGTTCGAATGTTGTTCCTTTAGATATTAACATAACAGTTAGTCCTGAAGTGAACAGGGATGTTCAATATTTAGATGCTTGTGACACGGATCACAATGGTAATGCTTTTTTCGATCTGACTCAGGTAAGAGATAACGTCCTTCAAGGTTTAACCGGAGTTACTGTGAATTATCACGAAACCTTTGAAGATGCGCAAAGTGGATCAAATCCAATACCTGATCCTTCAAACTATGAATACACCAACCCTAATGGCGAGCCGGGCTTGGCCCAAGTTTACATGAGTATTCAAGATGATGCTACAGGTTGTATTTCAGTGGTAATTATTCAGGCTCATACCAATTTATTACTGACAGCTACAAATGTTGAAGATTATGCGCTTTGTGATAGTAACGACAACCAAAACGACACACAGGATTTCAATCTTAATACTATAGAAACCCTGATTATTGGTAATTTACCCTTTGATATTACCGTTGATTTTTATGAATCTGAAGCGGATCGAACTGCTGATATTCCTATTGACAAATCTCAACTTTATTCTGCCACTAATCCAACCACATTATTTTTAAAAATTAGTTATGGTGACGGCAGCTGTCCGGAATATGAACAAATTGATTTGCTGGTAAATCCTATTTTATTGTTTCAACCTGCAAATCCGATACCGTATTGTGATGATGATGATGATGGTATTGTGAATATAGACCTTCATTCACTGGATGACCTGGTTACTTCCGGTAATACAGATTTTGTAGTTACTTACTTTAAAACAGAGTATGATGCGAACAATAATATAAATTCTTTAGGAAATTTTTATACAAATACAGATCCCACAGAAACGCTATACGCGCGTATCGAGAACAGCGACTCGCAATGTAGAACAGTAAATCCATTCGATATACAAATATTGGTGGCACCAAGAGCAACTGACCCTTCCCCGATTGTAGTTTGTGATGATGATCAGGATGGTTTTTCTATTGTAGATCTAAGTGCAAAAATTCCGGAAATTGTTGACGATCCTTCCATAGTGGATATTCAGTTTTTCACTTCTCAGGTCGATGCGGAGTCGGATACAAATCCGATACCCTCTAGTCAGCTAACTAATTTTAATGCACAAACGCAATCTATTTTTATTAGAGTTGAAAGCAATCAAAATAATTATGGCTGCTATAATTTGGTAAGATTGGAAGTTATAGTAAATACGTTACCTATCATACCTGATATTAGCAATTTCCAAATTTGTTTGGACGATGGAAGTACCACCACGCAATTTTTTATGCGCGATAAGGATTTTGAAATATTAAATGGTCAAACAGGTAAAGAAGTTCATTATTTTGAAGATCAAGCCATGACCCAGGAAATAGATAAGGATAATGCATATACCAACACCTCAAGTCCGCAACCAATATATATTAGGGTTGAAAATATTACAGATCCAAACTGTTTTGCTACAGGTTCCTTTATTTTACAAGTTTCGGCTGATCCTATTTATAACGCCCCAACGGCTTACATTACTTGTGACGACAGCACGAATGATGGCGTAGAGCAATTTGATCTGAACATAAAATTAGATCAAATGAAAGCCGGACTTGCCAATCCTGATGATTTGAATATCTCCTTTCATTTAACCTATAACGACGCTGATAATAATGTGAATTCAATTCCCTTGATTTATAGCAATATCAGCAATCCACAAACAATTTATGTGCGCATTGAAAGTTTAGATTCACTTTGCTACGTGATTGAAGAATTTGCCTTAAATATTGTTCCTGCACCTGATGTAACGCCAATGAGCGGACCATTAGCGCAGTGCGATGATGATTATGATGGCATTGCAACCTTTAATTTAGAAAATGCCGATTTTCAAATAAATGACCGGATTCAATCCAATATCATCGTCAATTATTTTGAAACGCTGAATGATATTAATCCGGACGATGCTTTAGATAATTCTAAGGAAATTTCGGATCCTCAGAATTACGTTTCCGGGAATAGAATAGTTTACATTAAAATTGCTAATACCCTGACAGGTTGTGTAACCATTCTGCCTTTAGAACTTTTAGTTCATATTCCACCGGTAACCTTTCCTTTGGATACTGTTGAGATTTGTGACACTCCAGATCAACTTTACGATCTTACTAATGTGGATACAAAATTAGTGGCTGCATCCAAAATACCGGATGTTAATATTTCCTATTTCAGCACCTTGGCCGACGCGGAAAATAATACAACGCCTTTAGTGAACCCTTATAATTATACGGCATCCAACCAAACCTTGTATGCTCGTGTTGCGGATGCTATCACGGGATGCCCTTTTATTGTATCATTTAACCTTCAAATAGATCCAAATCCGATAGCAAATACACCACCGAATCTTGTTGACTGTGATGATGATTTTGATGGCGTTTTAGGATTTGATCTTTCTGTAAACACTGCTTCGATTCTTGGATCGCAATCGCCTTCATCATTTACTATAGATTATTTTATTACACAAAGTGATGCCGATTTAAATATCAATGCAATTCCGAATTTGTATTCGGCACAAAATGGTGACGTCATATACGCCCGCGTGGAAAATATAAATACAGGCTGTTATGATACTACGCAATTCCGTATTTACGTCAATCCGCTTCCTGTGATTCCGATAGATGATGTTGTTCCCCTTTGTATAAATAATTTACCTTTAATAATTAATGCTGATACAGGAAACCCATCTGATACCTATCTATGGTCTACAGGTGAAACCACTCCAAGCATCCAATTAAACAGTGAAACGGATATTGGCAATTATTACGTTACAGTTACCAACCAAAATACACAGGGACCAAATTGCAGTTACACTAAGGATTTCTCGGTTATAAAATCTGAAAATGCCACAATTAATTTTACCACAAAAGTAGATTTCTCCGATCCGAATAGTATTACCGTGGATGTTAGCGGGTTTGGAGATTATGTATTTATTCTTGATGATGGAGAACCTCAACAATCCAATGTGTTCGAAAATGTAACTTATGGTCTTCATCAAATAACCATTCGTGATTTAAATGGTTGTGAAGATGTTTACACCAGTGTAGTGGTTATAGATGTACCTAAAGTAGTAACACCAAATAGTGATAATTACAACGACACCTGGCATGTTATTGGTATTGACGAAATTCCGGGAACTCAAGTTTACATATACACACGTTATGGCAAATTAATTAAAACCCTGACCCATAATTCAGATGGTTGGGATGGCACCTATAACGGAAGACCAATGCCCGCTGATGACTATTGGTTCGTAGCTAAGGTTGTCCAAGATGGCAAAACCTTCGACGTTAAGGGACATTTCGCATTGAAACGGTAAATTAAAAGCCTTTGGCATTTCACTTTTTTCCAAAAAACGTTAAAAGGAAACCTTTGGACATTTTTTAAACCTTAAATTAAGTTTTTTAGCATATTTTAGAGTTTCGCTAAAAAGCTATGAATTACCAACTAAGCTCCATATTTAAAAACGCTTTTGTTATACTTTTTCTGTGTTCTAGTTTATCAGTAAATGCACAGTTAAGTAAAACGCATTACATACCTCCTTTAACCAACGCAGAATTAGGTAATGCTAGTCCTAATGAGCAATACATTTATATTTCAACACCAAGTAATACTGATGTAAATTTTACAATAAAACCCGTGGGGCTGGGTGTTGCCGGATATATTTCTGGAGTGGTATCCAATCAAATTCCAGTGGAAATCCCGATGGATACAGATTATGGTCAACTATTTGTTCCCGCAAATCAAACCAGCACGGTGATGAATGATAAGGGGTATATAATCGAGGCTGATAGTCCTGTTTATGTTTCAGTGAGAATGCTCGCAGGTGGCAATAACAGGCCTCAGGCAGGTGCCCTGGTTAGTAAGGGATTAGCGGCTTTAGGGAATACCTTCCGGGTAGGCGCTTTTGATAACCAAAATCCTCAAACAAACTATCTGAACTTTGTTTCAGTCATGGCAACTGAGGATAATACAGTGGTGAATTTTAGCGATATTCCTAACAATGTTATCATCGATAATTACGCAGGATCAAAACCAATAAACATTACCCTAGATAAAGGTGAGAGTTATATTTTAGCAACAACCTGTACCAATTATATATCAACTGATCCTTCCCAGGATAATCGCGCAGGTCTAATTGGGGCTCTTGTGACTTCAGATAAACCTATCGTGGTTAATTGCGGATCCGCAAATGGTAGCTTTTTTAATGGAACAGGACGTGATTATGGCATAGATCAAATTGTCGGTCTATCCAAAGTGGGATCAGAATACATTTTTATCAAAGGCGATGGGGAAAATGGTTGGGAAAATGTTTTGATTGTAGCGCATTCCAATAATACTTCCATATATCTTAACGGAAATACTACACCAATAGCCACAATAAATGCTGGTGAATATCATATCATTGAAGGAAATTATTATTCTTCAAGTGGCAATATGTACATTCAAACATCAGAACCGGTTTTCGCTTATCAAGGTGTAGGTGCCACAAGTTCTGAAGCCAATCAAGGGTTGTTTTTTGTACCACCATTAAGTTGCGAAACTAAAGGAAATATTGATAATATTCCTTATATCGATAGTATTGGTCCTTCTTACTTTCCTGGTGGAATTACGGTTGTTACAAAGGCTGGCGCTATTCTCACAGTGAAACAAAACGGCATTCCTATTAGTAACAATATTCAAGGGCCATTTCCGGTACCTGGAAAAGCCGATTATGTTACCTATAAAGTATTGAATATCTCCGATATCGTTACTGTAGAATGTTCTGAGGAATTGTATTGTGCCTATTTCAATTATAATGATGCAGCAACCTCCGGAAGTTTTTACTCCGGCTTCCCTAGTCCGCCGGAAATTAATTTTACTCCTGATTTTAACGCGTTGGGAATATGTCTGGGAAATATCACACTTGAGGTTGCCAATCCTGACAGCTTTGATAGTTTTGAATGGTATTATGATGATGGAACCGGATATGTAGCAACCGGAAACACCAGTTTACAATATGTCCCTCCGGCCATCGGAAATTACAAACTTATTGGTGTTATAGACTGCACAGGCACCACTCTGGAATCCTATGAAATTCCTATTGGTTTGTGCCCCGAAGATATTGACAATGATGGTATTCCGGACAATATTGATATTGATAATGATAACGACGGCATTTTAAACTGTACGGAATCTTTTGGAGATCAAACTATAGATTTAAGCGATCCGTTTTCAGGAAATATTCCAGTAGGATCTTATTCGTTCAGCGGAACTGTTACTACCCAAGGTAATGCTGCAATAGCACCTATATCAGGAATATTTGATGGCACGTTTCAAAGCGATGTCCCTGTGAAAACCAATACAAGTTCTACAAGTGTTACTTATAATTTAACGTTTAATAAACCGTTGAATTTGTATTTAGCATATGGCAGTTCTTCGGCTTTTGGCAATAAAGAAATTGGTCCTGACGAGGAGTTCGTACTCAGAGTTCCAAATACACGAACGATAACACTTTTGGATCCGGACGACCAGCTTTTGATAGATACCAATTACGATGGGATTTATGAAAGTGGCGTTACCATGGTCTCTGCTTTTGAAATACGATTTAAACGGAATGGTAATGCTTTACCCCTGGCGACTGGAACATTTGGTTTTTATATGAACAATGTAGATAGTGTAACCTATATTCACACCAATACTTCAGATATAGAAAGTAAACAAGCCGTATTTCAAATTGTGGCTACCTGTGTAGCCCGTGATACCGATGGCGATGGTATTCAGGACGCTCTGGACCTGGATAGTGATAACGATGCCCTACCTGATTTTCTTGAATTTACGGGAACGCTTTTAACCTTTTCAGGAATTGATAGTAATCAAGATGGATTAGATGATGTTTTCGACATCAATGCTTCTGCATTAGACACAGATAGCGATGGCGTATGGGATGTTTACGATTTGGATAGTGATAATGACGGTATTTTCGATTGGATTGAATCGGGAGCTTTCACCCTGGTGAATGATTCTAATTCAGATGGCATGGTTGATGGTCCTTACGGATCAAATGGCTGGGATGATAATGCAGAATCTGCGGCGGACAGTAATCAATTAGCCTACCAACCAAATGATTCAGAAAGCGATGCTATTTACAGTTATATGGATTCTGACAGTGATGGCGATGGCTGCAGTGATGTTATTGAAGCCGATTTCTCCGATGGCAATGGTGATAATTATTTAGGAGATAATCCGCCAACCATAAATACCCAAGGTTTGGTAAATAATGCTTCCGATGGTTACACGAATCCGAATCCTGACTTTTTAATTGCAGCACCAATAACCATAGATGTTCAACCTGGTGATATAGCTGTTTGTGAAGGTTCAGATAATAATATTTCCCTGGTCTCCTCAAGTTACGATTCCATTCAATGGGAAGTTTCCACGGATGGTGGTCTCACCTGGAATACCATCGTAGATGATGCCAATTATAGTGATTCCCAAACCAATAGTTTACTAATTACCAATACGCCACTTGCATTTAACAATTATAATTACAGAGCTTTTTTAAATCGTTTGGGAAATGGATGTGGTTTGTATTCAGATGTCATGATCCTCACTGTAAATGCATTACCCGGGTTAAATTCGCCCGTCGAATTGATCCAATGTGATGATGATGATTTGAATACTTTGGGATACAGTTATTTTAATTTAACTGAAGCTAATGATAAAATTTCATCAAATGCGGCTAACGAAACCTTTTCGTATTACACAACTGAGGCCGCTGCCATAGCCGGTGATCCTGCCAGACCAGAATACATTTCAAATCCGACTACTTTTGAAAACAGAACAATCAGTAATGACATTGTTTGGGTACGTGTAGAAAATATTTTCAACTGTTCGAGTACGGCTGAACTGCAACTGAAAGTTTCCTCTACATCTATTCCATCAAACTTTTTAATAAGTTATAATGAATGCGACGACTTTTTGGATATCAACGGCAATGATACAGCTGAAAACAACGATCGAGATGGTATTTCCACTTTTGACTTTAGTGCAGCAGATACGACCATTAGAAATTTAATTCCGGTAGGGCAAAATCCAGCACCACCTCGTTATTATAGAAATGAGGCCGATGCTCTGGCGGAAGAAAATGAAATAACCGATATTACAAATTATCGCAATATTGGATACCCAAATTCACAATATATTTATGTTCGAATCGATAGTGAAATTTCGAATGATTGCTTAGGTCTCGGTCCTCATATTCTTTTAACTGTAGAGCCGCTACCTGTTGCAAATTCCGTAACCATAGACAGGCAATGTGATGACGATACTGATGGAATTTTTCCTTTTGACACTTCAAATATTGAGTCCACCATTCTAGGAAATCAAGATCCGACTGATGTCACAATAAGCTACACCGACCAATCAGGTAATTCGCTCCCAAGCCCCTTACCTAACCCCTTCTTTACAGCATCCCAGACTATAACCATTCGGGTAACTAACAGTACGACATCAGATCCTGATGGTCCTTGTTACGACGAAACAACCCTTGATTTTATTGTTGATGAACAACCCATAGCCTATCCTGTGAGTCCCATAATCGTTTGCGATGGAGATGCCGGTGATATTGATGATGATGGGCGTTATCCTTTTGATACAACAAATCTAGGTTCAACCATTTTAGGTAATCAATCTAATATGGATATTTTTTACAACTACATCGATGAAAACGGACAACAAATTAATCAAGCTACTACCCTGCCAAATCCTTTAATAAGTTCCAATCAAAGTATTCAGGTAGATGTTATCAATCCGATTAACACAACATGCATAGCCACTACTTTTGTAGATTTAGTGGTAAATCCTTTACCTGAATTTTCTGTTGAAAGTCCAAGAATTGTTTGTACCTCCGATCCAACCTTTGTAATTACGCTCGATCCTCTGGAAGCAAATCCTTCTGAAACTTTTGATTATGAGTGGTATTTCGAAGGAAACCTGATTTCTAATAACCCTGTTTTGGATAATGTAAGCTCTCCGGGAATTTACACTGTTACTTTAACTAAAACCGATGGTAGTAATTGTTCAAGAACCCGAACAATTGATGTCCAGGCTTCGGAATTGGCTAAAACAACTATTGATGATGTATCCATTGTTGATATTTCGGAAAACAATACCATAACTATTAATACTGATAATATTGGTCGCGGACAATATGAATTCGCTTTACAAGAGGAAAATACAGGTTTTTTAAGTTTTCAATCAGAACCTGTATTCACGAATGTACGCGGAGGATTCTACACCCTTATTATTCGAGATGCTATCTGTGGTTCGATAGAAATACCTATTTCCGTTGTTGGTCATCCAAAATATTTCACACCAAATGGCGATGGCGTTAACGATCTTTGGCAAATCAGAGGCATCAGTAGCAATGTGCAACCTAATAGTATAATTTCTATTTATGATCGCTACGGAAAATTACTAAAACAACTCTTGGCAACCTCGCCCGGTTGGGATGGTACCTTCAAAGGACGTCCCATGCCTGCCAACGATTATTGGTTTAAAGTACAACTTCAAGATGGACGTATTTTTGGAGGTCATTTTGCGTTGAAACGATAAGACTTATTTTGTTTAATTTTGCTAAATGAAATTCAAAATAAAATCTGGATTCGAGCCCACCGGCGATCAACCTGAAGCAATTAACCAATTAGCCGAAGGCATAAATAGTAATGAAAAATACCAAACACTTCTTGGCGTAACCGGTTCGGGTAAAACCTTTACCGTAGCTAATGTAATTCAGGAAGTGCAGCGCCCTACGCTGGTTCTTGCTCATAATAAAACACTGGCAGCCCAATTATATTCGGAGTTCAAACAATTCTTTCCTGATAATGCGGTAGAGTATTTTGTGTCGTACTACGATTATTATCAACCGGAAGCCTATATTCCTGTAACCGGGGTTTACATTGAAAAAGACCTTTCTATTAATGAAGAAATAGAAAAAATGCGGCTCAGCACCACGTCTTCACTACTTTCAGGAAGGCGTGATGTTCTGGTGGTAGCCTCGGTATCCTGTTTGTACGGTATTGGTAATCCTATTGAATTTCAAAAGAATGTGATTACTTTAAAAAGGGATCAGGAAATCTCAAGAACCGAATTATTGCACCGACTGGTTCAAAGTTTATACTCCAGAACGGAGGCCGACTTCAACCATGGTAATTTTAGAATAAAAGGCGATACCGTTGATATTTTCCCAAGTTATGCTGATGATGCCTTCAGAATTCATTTTTTTGGTGATGAAATTGAAGCTATTGAAGCTTTCGATATCCAAACGAATGAAGTCATCGAAAAATATGATCGACTCAATATTTATCCGGCGAATATGTTTGTTACTTCACCAGAGGTTTTGCAAAATGCCATTAAAGATATTCAGGATGATCTGGTAAAACAGTATGACTATTTCAAGGAGATTGGTAAACATTTAGAAGCAAAACGTTTAAAAGAACGTACAGAATTCGATCTGGAAATGATCCGGGAGTTAGGCTATTGCTCCGGTATTGAAAATTATTCACGCTATTTGGACGGGCGTGCTCCGGGAACACGACCTTTCTGCTTGCTTGATTATTTCCCGGATGATTATTTAATGGTAGTTGATGAAAGTCATGTCACTATTTCTCAGGTTCATGCTATGTACGGTGGAGACCGTAGCAGAAAGGAAAATTTGGTAGAATATGGCTTCCGTTTACCAGCGGCCATGGATAATCGTCCTTTAAAATTTGAAGAATTTGAGGCGCTGCAGAATCAGGTTATTTATGTGAGTGCCACACCGGCTGATTATGAGCTTCAAAAAACCGGTGGCGTTTATGTGGAACAAGTGATCCGTCCTACTGGTTTACTGGATCCTGTAATTGAAGTGCGCCCGAGCCTGAATCAAATTGATGATCTTATTGAGGAAATTCAACTTCGCGTTGAAAAAGATGAACGTACATTGGTTACAACTCTAACCAAACGCATGGCCGAGGAACTCACAAAATACTTGGAGCGTATTCAGATTCGTTGTCGTTATATCCATAGTGATGTTGATACCCTTGAGCGTGTAGAGATCATGCAGGATCTGCGTAAAGGGCTTTTCGATGTGTTGGTAGGGGTAAATTTACTACGTGAAGGTCTGGACCTTCCGGAAGTATCTCTGGTAGCCATTCTTGACGCCGATAAAGAAGGGTTTTTAAGATCTGCTCGATCCTTAACACAAACCGTTGGTAGAGCAGCCAGAAACCTTAATGGTAAGGCCATTATGTATGCAGATAAAATTACGAACAGCATGCAAAAAACTATTGACGAGACGAACTACCGCCGCGATAAACAAATAGCTTACAATTCGGAGCACAATATCACTCCAAAAGCTCTAAACAAAACCTTAGATAATGCTTTAGCCAAAAATTCAGTGAGTACTTACAAATATGAACTGGAAGCTGCAAAAGCGGCCGAGCCGGAAAGTGAGTATTTAACAAAACCAGAGCTGGAAAAGAAAATTAAGCAAAAACGAAAAATGATGGAGGAAGCGGCTAAAGCTTTAGACTTTATAGTTGCTGCTCAGCTTCGGGATGAAATAAAGGGTTACCGGGAAAAACTAGAAAAGCTAAAAGTATAACTTCTAGCTTTTCGTAATATCCATAAAGGATTCAACACATTTAATTAATCTTAGCAAATATTTTAATTGTACTGTGTTTTAAACACATCTATAAGTACATCCGGTGGTACAATTTTATTAGGGAAACTTTCCATGAGATCCAAAACCTTGGTAATAGCTTCATGACTCAAACCCATGCGTAATCCAAAATTATATAATTTAACCACACCTTGTCTTTGATTTTCTTCGCTTTGGTTTTCAATATTCATTAATAAAACTAATCGATGAAACTGAACAATACGCTCACTATGAGATTTTAAATGAATATATGAAACGGGATTATCAATTAAATAATCAAAATCCTCTCGCGTGATTTCTAGTTGTTTGGCAACACCTAATAGAAAATTGTATTCCAGGCGTTTAATTTCTTTATCAAATTTCGCAAAGGCTATCATTTCCGATAATAGGCTTAGCTTTTCTACTCGATTAACCATATTGAGGGGATTAATTAATTTACAACTTAAAGTTAAGAAGAAGAACCAATTCTTAATCGTTGATATATTGTCACTTATCGAAAATACGAGCGTATTTAATCGTTTAATTTATTTATTTCATCTCCTCCACAATAAATTCGTCTAAAAAAAATGCATTTTATCATTTGGAGCTCACCGACTTTTTCTTTTTTGTTTAAATTTATTTATTTGATTTTCAATGAATTATAAAATTTTTATATAAATTGTACTACAGATTTTTTTTCAAACTAGTTCACGTATCTTTGTAAAACATAGCAAAACGTCAGATTTTTGAATTAGACGATTAAAAATCGATGAAATGCAAAACCAAAAGAAACGACAAGAATGGCATTAACAAACAATGATATTTTAAAAAAATTACGTGTAGCGCTTAAACTTCGTGACGATGATATTGTAACCATTTTAGGTCTGGTTGATTTTCGAATTTCGAAAAGTGAATTAGGCGCATTTTTCAGACGGGAAGATCATCCAAAATATGTAGAATGTGGCGATCAGATTTTAAGAAATTTTCTAAATGGATTAGTGATCCATTTACGAGGCCCGATGCCAGAAAAAGAAAAAACCAAAGCACAAAAAAAGAGCAACAATTAATTGTTGCTCTCCTCTATTTATTTCTGAATTTATTTTCCTCTTAGGCTAAAACCTTTTGTACCTTATCTGCGGCTTCTTGAAATTCTGTAGCACTAAGTACATCTAAACCTGAATTATCAATAAGCTCTTTCGCGATATCGGCATTTGTTCCTTGTAAACGTACGATAATTGGAACGTTAATGGATTTCATATTCTTATAGGCATCAATTACTCCCTGCGCAACACGATCACAACGTACAATGCCACCAAAGATATTGATCAAAATCGCTTTAACATTCGGATCTTTCAATATAATTTTAAAAGCGGCCTCAACACGCGCAGCATCCGCAGTACCTCCCACATCCAGGAAGTTTGCAGGCTCACCTCCGGCTTGTTTGATCAAGTCCATTGTAGCCATTGCTAATCCGGCACCATTAACCATACAACCAACGTTTCCGTCAAGGTCTACATAATTCAAACCAACTTCCTTGGCTTCAACTTCAATAGGGTTCTCTTCTCGTAAATCTCTTAAGTTTACGTAATCCTTGTGTCTGTATAACGCATTATCATCGATAGTTACCTTCGCATCCACAGCCATTATTTTATTATCACTGGTTTTCAAAACAGGATTGATCTCGAATAAAGAAGAATCAGATTTAACATAAGCCGTATATAGCGCAGAAACGAATTTTGTCATTTCCTTGAAGGCTGTACCGGATAATCCCAGATTGAAAGCAATCCGTCTGGCCTGGAATGGTAATAAACCTACGGTAGGATCGATTTCTTCATTAAAAATTAAATGTGGTGTTTTTTCAGCAACAGTTTCAATATCCATTCCACCTTCAGTTGAATACATGATCATGTTACGACCGGTAGCTCTGTTTAATAGGACAGACATATAAAATTCACTCGGCTCACTTTCACCGGGATAGTAAACATCTTCAGCAATTAATACCTGATGAACCTTTTTACCCTCAGCTGAAGTTTGCGGAGTAACAAGGCGCATACCAATAATTTGCCCTGCTATGTCTTCAACTTCCTTTAAATTCTTAGCCAGTTTAACACCACCGCCTTTTCCACGTCCACCGGCATGAACCTGGGCTTTAATAACGTACCACTTCGTGCCTGTTTCAGAGGTTAATTGTTTTGCTGCGGTAACAGCTTCGTTAGCATTTTGGGCTACAATTCCGCGTTGCACACGCACGCCGAAACTGCTTAATATTTCTTTACCTTGGTATTCGTGTAAATTCATAACTTGCTTAATCGTTTTAAGAGTTGCAAAGGTAAATAATACCACTTACTTACCCTAATAAATAGGAACGAAAACTTTTTCGTATATCAACCCACACTAAATTGTTATTTAATTAACAAAATGTTTAAATTGTATAATAATTGAAGTATTTATTTTTTATTGAGGTGAATAAAATATCTTTGACAAAAAATTAAAATCCATGACGCCAGGTCAATTAGTTAATATCGCCAACGAATACGGAAGTCCGTTGTATGTTTACGATGCCGATAAAATCGCATCACAATACAACCGACTTATTAAGGCCTTTAATGAGGTACCACAGTTACAAGTAAACTATGCCGTTAAAGCGCTTTCAAATATTTCAATTCTAAAATATTTACGAGGTTTAGGTGCAGGTATAGACACGGTTTCTATTCAAGAGGTTCAATTAGGATTGGAAGCAGGATATAAACCCGAACAAATTATTTTTACGCCAAACGGTGTTTCTATAAATGAAATTGAAGCGGCCGCTAAAATGGGCGTTAAAATAAATATTGACAACCTGTCTGTACTGGAACAATTTGGAACGAAACACCCCGAAATCCCTGTGTGTATTCGCATTAATCCTCATGTTATGGCAGGCGGGAATAGCAATATTTCAGTTGGTCATATCGATTCAAAATTCGGTATTTCAATTCATCAGATCCCACATATTTTACGCATTGTTGAAAATACGAAAATGACCATCAACGGTATTCATATGCATACAGGTAGTGATATTTTAGATATTGAAGTGTTTTTATATGCCAGCGAAATCCTTTTTGACACAGCGAATCATTTTAAGGATTTAGAGTTTATCGATTTTGGTTCCGGATTTAAAGTACCCTATAAGCCCGGGGATATTGAAACCAACATCGAAGAACTTGGAAATAAATTATCCAAACGTTTCAACGCCTTTTGTAAGGAATACGGCAAAGATTTAACCCTTGCTTTTGAACCCGGTAAGTTTCTGGTGAGTGAAGCAGGATATTTCTTAACCGCTGTTAATGCTGTAAAACAAACCACCTCAACGGTGTTTGCACAGGTTGATTCTGGATTTAATCACCTTATTCGCCCCATGTTTTATGGGTCTTATCATGACATTACAAATATTTCAAATCCAAATGGAAGAGAACGATTCTACACCGTAGTTGGTTATATCTGCGAAACCGACACTTTTGGGAATAATAGAAGGATCAATGAAATAACCGAAGGCGATATTCTATGTTTTAAAAATGCCGGAGCCTACTGTTTTTCAATGGCCAGTAATTATAATTCTCGCTTGCGTCCTGCAGAAGTATTATGGTACAACAACGAAGCACATCTTATTCGAAAAAGAGAAACATTCGATGATATTTTAAGGAATCAAATTGAAGTTGATTTTGAAACGAAAAAGCTTCAAACCGCAAAGAATTAAAAGTAAAACATGCTTGTAAAAAAGTCCTTATTTCCATAAGGGCTTTTTTATTTCAATTAAAAATTACAATATAATATACTGATTTTTAGTTAAAAAGATTTTTTTATTAAAAAATTTAGCTATATTTAGAGTCTCCCTATTACTTTTCTATAGCAGGAATTAAGTCGAAGTTTTATTGCTTTTTATAACCTGCCTCATAATTCCGGAACAATTATTTTAGCTCCCAAAGATTGATTTTAATTTTAAAAGTACCCGTTGGATTATAATCTAACAAACAAATATATTAACAATTAAAACCAACTAAAATTATGAGAAAGTTATTTCTTCTATTACTTGTCTTACCGCTTGTAGCTTTTGCTCAAGAAGATGAGTCTTTTCTATTAAACATTTCTGAGATTACCGTAAAACATGGCCACAATGCACAATTTATGGAAGGTGTAAAAACCTGGAAAAAATGTTATAAAGACAACAAAGGGGATGAACCCTGGAACATGTGGCGCCGCGTTCAAGGCGAAGGAACCGTTTATGCACTAACAAGCCGTATGGCAAATTGGGCCGAAATGGATGAAGATGGTGACGAAGCCAGTAAAGCTTGTCGCATGCAAGTTGTAAATTTAATTATGCCGCATGTTAAAAGTGTAAATTATAACATTGCCAGATACATGCCTAAAATTAGTTCTATGGGCTCTAATGACAATACAGTCGTTTGGGTTTGGAACGTACAAACAAGCAATTCCAGAGATTTTATGGCTGTTGTTAATGAGATAGCCGCTTCTTTACAAAAGGCGGAAGGTACGAAACGTGGCGCCTGGTATGGTCTTCAAGGCGGCGGACCTGACGCAGCAGATTATTTTGTAGCAGTACCATTCAAGAATTTTGCAGGAATGGACGTGGATCGTGACGGCGTTTGGAACGTTTATGAAAAACAAAATGGTAAAAGTAAAACGGACGCTTTGAGAAGTAAAATGAATGCGTCTATCTCGAATGAGTGGACCTACATTTATTCGCTTGATAAAGAGATGTCCTTTTAGACATTTTTAGAGTTATGTCGATATAAAACGCTTAACATTTGTTAAGCGTTTTATTTTTTATTGAACACGAAACCTGTTAAATCTGTTACTTTTTGTTGTAAGTAATCAATATTTTAAGTAATATTAATAACCATTCCCTAAGTCTTTTAAATAATAGCTAAATAAAAGACTGTTTTTTAAATGATATTTTTGAACCACCATCAGGACTCTGTGAGGAGTGCAGATTTTTGTATTCGTATTTTAATTTTCAAAGAATCTAACCTTCACCTCGTCCGAAAATATGAATGCATTTAAAAGTGCCCTTCAATTAACTAAAGGAAAAACCTTTTTTTTATCTGAAAACACTGCACTAAGGTATTTAAACTTTTCTGCGCTTTATTTCGCACAAGGCGCTCCTGAAGGGATTACCTTTTATGCTATTCCCGCCTGGCTCGCCATGAATGGAAAAACACCAACAGAAATTGCAACCTACGTAGGCGTCATTGGGATTCCATGGAGTTTAAAAATTCTTATTGCTCCCGTAATGGATCGTTTTACAATTCTATCAATGGGTAGAAAACGCCCCTGGGTTCTTTTCGGACAATTATGTTTAATTATCAGTTTTTTAGTTATTGGTTTTGTTCCTGATCCAATTAACAATCTCTCGGGCTTAATGCTCGCAGGTTTTTTCATCAGTTTTTTTGGTGCCTTTCAGGATGTAGCTACAGATGGTATGGCAGTAGAACTGGTACCTGAAGATCAACAAGCACGAGCCAATGGCCTCATGTGGGGTTCTAAAGTTATAGGAGTATCCTTAACTCTGGTGGCAGGTACAGCACTTATAAACACACTGGGATTTTCAACCGCCATACCATTCATGTCTATTGCGTTTGCTTTTTTCATTATGGTTCCTTTGTGCTTTAGGGAACGCCCAGGTGAAAAACTTTTGCCCTGGACCCAAGGAAAGGCCTCAGAATTTGGAAAGTCCATTCAACTTAAAAGTTGGAAAAAAATTCTTAAAAATCTTTTTAAGGTTTTTATTCTCCCCTCGAGTTTACTCCTGGCCGTCGCCATTGGTTTCAACGGATTATTGAACGGGTTTATGGATACCTTATTACCCATATACACCATTCAGGAACTCGACTGGACGAATACAGATTACTCACAGGTTTACTCTATTGTTACTGTAATAAGCGGTTTGTTTGGCATGTTTATAGGAGGCTTTATGGTTGATTATTTCGGAGAGAAAAAAATGTTAAGCATTTACTTAGTTCTTTATATAGCAGCTTTATTCACCATGACTTTAATGGCTTCTTTCTGGGGTTTTACAGCTGTGGTGTTTGGTTTTATTCTTGTTATAACCTTGCTCTTCGTTTTCATGAGTATCGGTTTTTTCGCATCAGCCATGAAACTCAGTTTTAAAAGGGTGGCAGCTACCCAGTTTACTCTTTACATGGCTATTAGTAATACCGGAAGAGCTTATGGAAGTGATTTGGTAGGAACCCTTAAGGAACTATTTAGTTGGGAGGAGATTTTTATGCTCATAGCGATTTCACCGGCTATCAGCTTAATCACCATATTTTTTATCAACTTCAAAAAACATAAGAAATACATTAAAATACTCGATCACTCTAAATAATTATTATTATGAAATTAAAGCTTTCCCTTTTTATAGCTGTCTCGCTTACGCTCGCAGGAATAGTGTGCTGGGAACTTTACTGGCGTAGCAAACCAGATGAGTACAAAGCAGTACTTGAAGATGATCGCTATTTATGGGCCGAGCACCGCAGAAAAGTAGAAACAGCTACCGCTGAAGATGTCGTAATTTTAGGATCGTCAAGAACCGGATTTGATTTTAATACTCATGTTTGGGAAAAAACACAAGGACGAAAACCTATTAATCTGGCAGCTGACGGTAAACCACCAAGACCATTTCTGGAGGATATCGTTTACAATACAAATTTTAAGGGAACTCTCGTGATCGGAATCACACCATTAATGTGGTTTTCTGATCCTAATGATCCCTGGGCAAGCGGCACTAAACAATGGGTAGAACATTATCATAACCAAACCTATGCGCAAAAACTGGGTTATGTATTAAGTAAACCTCTGGAGCGCAATTTAGTTTTTTTAACCTCTTCTGAACTCGAGTTTTATAACGATCTAGATCTTAAATCCCTTATTGGAAGAATTTACATTCCAGGTCGCGGTGAAGAACCTTTTATGCTTTATAATTTTAGTTATCATGATGAGGATCGTAATCTTATGATGTTTCCTCGTATGAGAACTGATCCTGAATTCGCAAAACGCGTTACGGATGCCTGGGAAAAATTTCTACCCTATTTGCCTGATTATGAATCAGTAAAAAATTATATCCCGCAAATTATAAAGGATTATGTAAAAACTATTAACGACTTCAAAGCCCGAGGTGGTAAAGTTATTTTCATCAGGCATAAATCTGAGGAACCTTGGACAAAACATGCTATGCGCCTTTTACCAAAAGAAAAGGTCTGGGATCGATTCGTTGCTGCTGTAAATAGTCCTTGTTATCACTACAAAGATTACGAATTTATGTCGAGATACACACTGCCAGATTGGTCTCACATGTACACGGATGATGCAAAATTATATACCAAAGATATAGTAGAAAAACTGATAGCTGACGGCTACTTGAAAAAATTCAATTAACAAACCAAAACCAACCTTTTATGAAATTAAAACACGCTTTAATTACTGCTATTATAGTAACACTAATAGCAACAGTTTGCTGGGAACTGTATTGGCGCAGCAACAATTACTACCCAACACTAAACGACGAAAAAGCACTTTGGGCCCTGGAGCGATCTAAGGTCGAAAAAGCCACAAACGAAGATGTCATTATTTTAGGTTCTTCAAGAGCTTATTTTGACATTCAGCAGGATGCCTTTAATAAAATAATGGGAAGATATCCTATACAACTGGCCTCAACCGGCTCTTCTCCTCTTCCTACATTTCACGATATTGTAAATAATACGTCATTTACAGGTACCATAATAGTCGGTATAGCACCGGGTTTATTTTTTTCAACTGTCTATCCCGGAGCGTCACCCTGGAGGAGAGCACAATCTAAAGTTGATTATTACCAGGATCAAACATATGCTCAAAAAATGAATTTTAGACTCTCCATTCCATTACAAAAAAATCTGGCATTCATGTCTGCCGACGAGGAAGAATGGAGTGATGATATTGATTTAAAATCGCTACTCCGACGAATAAATATAGGAAACCGTACAGAACAACCCCCGATGCCACCTTTTTACAGTTTTGGTGATGTATCGATCCCAAGAAATATGCGAATGACAGATAGAACTGTTCAGGACACTGCTTTTGCAAACACCGTTAAACGCGTTTGGTATTTTTTTGGAAGTGATGCACCTGCACCCGACAAAAAATCTACCATGGCATATTTCATGGACGATTATAAAAAATTCACAGCACGAGGAGGGCAGGTTATTTTAATGCGTTGCCCTTCTAGCGGTGGCGTAAGAATGGGAGAAAATATGGGACTTCCCAGATCAGGTTTCTGGGACGACCTGGTAAAACAGACCGGAGCTCCAAGTTACCACTTTGAAGATTACGACGAGTTAAAGGGTTTAATATGTCCCGAAGATTCTCATTTAAGTGGCACCGATGCTGATTACTATACAACAACGCTTTTAAACCTGTTAATTCAAGATGGTGTTCTTAAAAAGAATAAATCCGAATACGCTTTAAAATAAGTTAGTTAGTCTACAAACAAAACAACAATCACAAACCTAATACCATCCAATCATGTTATTCAACTCATTAAGTTTTGTACTTTTTTTAGTTATTGTACTCGCACTGTACTACGCTCCAATTTTAAGCTGGAAAGGTAAAAAGAGAATGTTATTACTTTCCAGTTATATTTTTTATGGTATGTGGAATCCTCCACTTATTATTTTACTGTGGATTTCTACCATGATCGATTGGACCGCCGGACAAAAGCTGGCAGTTCTCGATGATCCGAAAAAACGAAAATTTTGGCTTTTGGTAAGTATGTTCGTAAATCTGGGATTCTTAGCCTTCTTTAAATATGGCGATTTTTTATTAGAAAATTTTGTTCACATCATGAACCTAATAGGAATTGATTTTCAGGCAAGACCGATGGATATTATTCTACCTATGGGAATTTCTTTTTACACGTTTCAAACCATGTCATACACTATAGATATTTATAAGAAACAAATTGAACCCGCTAAAACCTTTTTGGATTTTGCACTATATGTTACGTTTTTCCCGCAATTAGTTGCAGGCCCAATTGTACGTGCAAAAGACCTGATAAGTCAATTTTATGAAGAAAAGAAAGCCACTGCCGATCAGTTTATCTGGGGAATATTTTTATTAACCATCGGACTTTTCCAAAAAGTTGTGCTGGCCGACACCTTACTTTCCGGGACCTCTGATACCGTTTTTGGAACCAATGACGTTTTAAACGGTGTGGATGCCTGGGTTGGGACTATAGCCTTTTCCGGTCAGATATTTTTCGACTTTGCAGGTTACTCAACCTGTGCCATCGGCATCGCTTTAATGTTAGGTATTATTTTACCGGATAACTTTAAATACCCATACGCTTCACTTGGATTTTCAGATTTATGGCGACGTTGGCACATTTCTCTTTCCAGTTGGTTAAAAGACTACCTGTATATTCCATTGGGGGGAAACAGACACGGATTAACAAGACTATACGTGGCCTTGATGTTAACCATGTTGCTGGGTGGCCTTTGGCATGGTGCGGCATGGACCTTCATGATCTGGGGAGGGTTACATGGAACGTATCTTATTATCGAACGTTTGCAAAGACGCTACATACCATTCAAGATCACGAAATGGAATGGTATATTTTTAGCCTTTTTAACCTTCTCATGCGTCAATATAACCTGGGTTTTTTTCCGAGCACGAAGCTTTCAAAAATCCTGGGATATGATAAAATCCATGTTCTATGTAAATACCGATGGGGCTAAAATATTAGATAATTTCACCATTTTAAAAGTGAGTGTCCTCGTAGCTATCTTATTTTTGTGCCATTGGATTATGAGAAACACTTCAATGAAAGAAGTATCTTTAAAAACTTCACCTTACGTCCTTGGCGGCGTTTGGGCCGTCATGGCATTTTTGATCATCATAGCTCAGGGAAGTGGTGAGCAATTTATCTATTTCCAATTCTAAGGATAACATATTTAAACCTTAAAATTAAAAAAGTGCGTTCTATTGAATTTATTTAAGAACGCACTTTTTTATTCTCTAACCTTTCCTGAAAATACGCTGGCTTTGGAGTTATAAGGATTACCGGATGCGCGACGTAAAAGTACGAGCTGTCCGCAATGCCAAATAGCATCTGAGATGGGGCCATTTATAATGTTCCAAAACGGAAAGCGATCATTATCAAATTTTGATAGATCTGTAGTATTTTTTAATAGTTCAGAGGACGTCTTTATATTCTCTAAAGTTTGTTTTCGCTTTTCTTCAAAACTCATGGCCTTAACATCCGGCTGGTTTTCAATATTTACGGCCAAAGTATTCAATATAAATTGCGATAATCCGTAAATGTGATCAACGGTTTCCTCTGAAGATCTCCCGGAATCGCCTGGTTTGTAGTTAAGATCCTCAGGACGTAACCCTTCTGTTGCCCAATAATAACGAAATCCAAGACCATCTAACATTCGAGATGCTACAGTACCGGCCGAATAATCACCACTTTGCTGCGGAATTTCATAATATGGTAACTTGTGTTCAGTTTGTGCCATACAAACAGATGTTATTGTAAAAACTACAGCTAAAAATACCGATTTCATTATAAATTCTAATTGGTTCCATATTTGTCAATCAAATACACCATCGAGGCCATCGTGGCAGCACCTAATTCAAGTTCACGCTTATCAACGGCGTCAAAAGTATCATTGGCAGCATGATGATAGTCAAAATAACGCTGGGAATCCGGGCTAAGCCCTGCAAGAACAGTCGTACCGTTTTTAAGTCTTCCTACATCAGCACCACTGTGACCCTGTTCAAAATAATGAATTAAATACGGTTTAAATAAGGGTTTCCAGGCTATTATTTTTTCAAATTGTTCGTCGGTACAATCAAAACTAAAACCCCGCGGCGTAAAACCTCCGGAGTCACTTTCCAAAGCAAAAATATGTTTCTCGTTATTCTGTTTTGCTAATTCGGCATATTTAGTACCTCCGCGCAAACCATTTTCTTCATTCATAAATAAAACAACACGAATGCTGTGTTTTGGTTTTATACCTGATATTTTTAGAAGTCGCAGTACATCCATAGATTGCATGCATCCTGCGCCATCATCATGAGAACCATCCGCCAGATCCCATGAATCCAAATGGCCTCCAACAACTATATATTCATTAGGAAATTCGCTTCCCGTAATTTGCCCAACAACATTATAGGATTGTACATCGTCAAGTTGTCTGCAGTTTTGCTTAAAGTAAAATTTAAGATCTTTATCTAAGGACAACATAGTACTTAACAGTTCGGCATCATTCGTACTAATGGCCGCCGCCGGAATTTTTTGGTTATCAGGTAAATCACCATAGCTCATATTCCCTGTATGGGGAAAATCATCCAAACGCAAATTCAAAGAACGTACAATGACCCCAACGGCTCCATACTTCGAGGCTTCTCTTGCGCCTTTTGTTCTTTGATCATTGGCATCGCTGTAGGCGTTGAATGTTTCAATAAATTTCGGATTCATAGGACGATTGAAAAAAACGATCTTTCCCGCTATGCTATCTTTCCCAATTCTGGCGAGATCATCAAAGGTTTTTACTTCTACAACCGGCGCTTTTATACCCAAAGAAGGCGTTGCCACAGAGCTTCCAAGAGCACAGATATTCACTGTAGTGGATTTCCCTGATGAGGATTCAATATACGCGTATTCCTTACCGCCACGCACCCATTTAGGAACCATTACGGGTTGAAGCCAAACTTTATCAAACCCAAGTTTTTCCATTTCTTCCTTGGTCCATTCTACGGCTTGTTGCGCATTAACAGAACCTGACAACCGACCTCCAATCTGATTCGACAAATAATTGAGCCAATCGTAACTTTTACCCTGAGTGAGCGAGTTGTTATATATGGATTTGATCACATCCTGATCGGTTTGTGCTTGAACTACATTCAGAGCTGAAAAGCCGAAACATAGCATGATTACTATTAATTTTTTCATAGGGTAATTATTCATTATTTAATTGCGATTTATAGGCTTCTAAATTAGCCTTGATTTTATCATCTAACTCTGGTTCTTTAATGTCTTTGTATTTGGTCAGGGAGTCGTGTAAAATACTGGCCACCAAATAACGGGCTGTTGGTTTATCATCAGCCGGAATTGTATACCAGGGCGCATGAGGCTTTGAGGTTCTATTGATAGCTTCCTGGTAACATTCCTGATAACGATCCCAAAGTTCACGCTCCTTAAGGTCTCCTGGCGAAAATTTCCAGTTTTTGTTCTGTTTTCTTAGACGTCTCAGGAGTCGATTTTTCTGTTCTTCTTTGGATAAATGCAGGAAAAATTTAAAAATCAAAGTACCATTCTCTGATAAATGCTTTTCAAATTGATTGATCTGATCGAAACGTTTATTCCAAAATGCCTCATTTATATCTTGTAAACTCGTAACACCGGGCAACCTTTCTCCCAGAATATACTCCGGATGAACCCGGGTTACCAAAACATTTTCATAATGTGTTCTATTAAAAACACCAAATCGGCCGCGTTGTGGTAAAGCAATGTAATGGCGCCAAAGAAAATCGTGGTCCAACTCTAATTCCGTAGGAACTTTAAAACTGGTTACATCCACACCGCGAACATTAAAATCTTTAAAAACTTCACGAATTAAACTATCCTTTCCGGACGTGTCCATTCCTTGTAAACAAACCAGAACAGCATACTTATTATGCGCATACATGGTATTCTGCCAGTCCCCAAGATCTCGCCTAACCTTTTTTAATTTTTTCTTTGCTTTATCGATTACGACTTTTGTTTCGCGCTTTTTTAAAATGATGTTTGAAGTAACTTTGTAATCGTCCATATGAGCGGTTTAGGACACTAAATATATAAAATGCAATCCACTTAATTAATCATTTTTAAGTTAACTCATAAATTGATGGTCCCAAATTAAATCTGGTCTTTGAAATCAAAAGGATATTAAACCTTGATTTCATGTGAATTACGAAATTTAACCTTCTGCATTTAGGTATTTCAACTATTACATAAATCCGTTAAAAAACGAATTTTTTCGATAAAGTGCTGTTTTATAGATTTTTTTCTTACATTCGCACTACCTATTTATGTTAAAACCACCTGAAAATGAAAAAAATCTACTATCTATTTTTCTTTTTTTTAAGTTATTCGGTCATAGCCCAAACGGCTTGTGATGATGCCAATTATTATATTGTTAGTTCCTACTCGCATGTTAAAGATTCCTATGAATCGAATAATATTGACCATGTGAAGTATTATGCCGATCGAGCTGTGGGTTCCCTAAAATCATTTCTTAATCAAATGAAATCCTGCGATTGTGTTAATGCAGAACGACTAGCAAAAAAAAGTTATGATATTCTTGAAAAAGTAGCCTATCAGGAAACTTATGAGGATGCTCGCTTTTTTGTGAAACGAGCTCGCGATAGTATTAAAGCCGGAGTTATTGAAGATGATAAATGCTCTGTATTACGTGGACAAAACAATGCTTCAACAACTGCAACCACAACAGAGGTAGCTTATTCAGATACTTCCGAAGATCAAACAGCTCTTTCTGATTTGGAAAAAGAGCAATTAAAATTACAGCAGCAACAAGAAGCTTTAAAACGGAAAGAACAGGAAATTAAAGCGAAACTGGCTGCGCAACAAGAAAAAGAGCAAATGCTGGAGAAACAACAGCTTATCAGAAACTATCAAAATGCGCTTCGATCTAGTGTAAAAAGTTACAATCAAACCTTAAAATTATGCGGTAGTAGCCATGACGCGTTTACTTATGCAGAAAATTCCGAAGGTTTAGAAAACAAATCAGTGAACGAAATTAATGAGCATTACAAACGAGAGATCGAAACGATGACCAATGAATTTTTAAGTGCCCTTAATTCAGTTAATTAAAACGATATACTGAAATATAAAATGAAAATCCCGTAACGATTGTGTTACGGGATTTTTTTATTTACTGGCGAATAGTTTTACATCCGTTTCACTCACCTCTTTACCTCCCAGGATGATTAAACGTTCCACGACATTACGTAGTTCTCGAATATTACCTGTCCAGTTATAGTCCTCAAGTAATTTAATAGCCTTGTCAGAAAAACTCTTTTGACCTGTGCCTTGTTCTGAGGCAATTTTAGCTGCAAAGTGATTTACCAATAAAGGTATATCTTCACGGCGTTCATTTAATGAAGGCACATTGATTAGAATAACAGCCAACCGGTGATATAGATCTTCTCGAAATTTACCTTCTTTAATTTCCTGGCTTAAATTCTTATTGGTTGCGGCAATAACACGGACATCAACTTTAATGTCTTTATCGCTTCCTACACGTTGGATTTTACTTTCCTGAAGCGCTCGAAGCACTTTCGCTTGTGCCGGCAGACTCATATCACCAATTTCATCTAAAAAAATAGTTCCGCCGTTAGCCGCTTCAAACTTACCCGCCCGGTCTTTATTAGCATTTGTAAAGGACCCTTTAACATGACCAAAAAGCTCACTTTCAATTAATTCACTCGGAATAGCCGCACAATTCACTTCGATCAAATTCCCTTTACTTCTATCGCTTTTTTCATGAAGCCAATGTGCTACTAATTCTTTTCCGGTACCATTCGGACCGGTAATCAACACTCTTGCGTCGGTTGGAGCTACTTTATCTATAATTTCTTTGATCTGGGAAATAGCATCACTGTCTCCAATCATTTCATATTTTTTACTAACCTTTTTCTTCAGTTTCTTGTTTTCAACAACAAGCTCTTTACGGTCTACTGCATTTCGTACAGTATTTAAAAGGCGATTGAGGTCCGGTGGTTTTGAAATGTAATCGAAAGCCCCTAATCGCATGGTATTTACGGCAGTATCGAGATCGCCGTGCCCGGAGATCATCACGACCGGAATTTCAGGTTTAATTTTTTTTACGGCTTCCAAAACTTCAACACCATCCATTTTTGGCATTTTGATATCACACAAGATCAGGTCGTAATCCTCATTTTTAATTTTTTCTACACCACTCAAACCATCTTCTGCTTCCTCAACTTTATAGGCTTCATTTTCCTCAGAAAGAATTTTCACCAACACACGTCTGATCGCTGCTTCGTCTTCAATTACTAATATTTTTGCCATATTGGTTCTGTTGTATTTCTTAATTATTATGGATTACCGGGAAAATTACAAATAACCTGCCAAATCAACTTTATTTTTTAATTTAAGCTTTATTCTGATTTTGAATAATATGAATATCGCGCTGCGGAAATGGAATTGTAATGTTATTTTCCCGAAATAACCTATCAATTTCAAAACGTAATTCACTTTGAGGTATTGCAGCCATAAAGCTATCTCCAAGGGTAAAAACCAATTTAAAATTCAAGGAGCTATCACCAAAATCAGTAAACAAAACTAAAGGTGGCGGTTCGTCCAGAACAGCTTCATGCTCCGTGGCGGCTTGTAATAACAGTTTTTTTACTAACTGTACATCGCTTCCGTAGGCAACGCCCACGGTTACCGATTCACGGGTAATATTACCGTTTTGCGTCCAATTGAACAAACTGTTCTCCAAATACATATGATTCGGGATTACCAGCACTTTATTGTCAATAGTCACCGCTCGGGTAGTTCGCAATTTAATTTCTTCAACACGGCCAACTTTGCCATTAATCTCAATAATATCGCCTACATGAACGGATTGATCAACTAAAATGAAAATCCCGGAAATAATATCTTGAAATAAGGTTTGTAAGGCCAGACCAACACCAATTAATAAAGCTGCCGAAGCTGCAAAAATAGCGGTTACATTTATCCCGATAGAATCAAAAACAACCAGAACAACGATCACATAGATGATCCAACGGGCAAAAGAAAATACAGTATTGAATTTTACTTTATCTTCCTGAGGCATTTTACGGGTTACCAGGCGTTTTACCCATCGTAAAAGATAGGTCGTCAAGATCATAACGATGGCAACCAATAAAACATATTTCACTTTCAGAACAATATCATGAACATTCTGCCCTGTTCCATAGGTGAAGTCTATGAGCTTAAAATCAAGAAAATCGATGAACTTGTCCCATAAAGAACTATCCTTGATTTTATTTTCAATATTTTTTAAATCTTGACTCATGATATTAAAATATGTCAATATTTAACCCATTTTATAATTTCTTTCCAGCTTGGTTTTTTCCCATACATTAAAATACCAACACGGTAAATTTTGGCTGCAAACCAAACAATGAGCATAAATGTACCTAATAAAATTAAAAGTGATACTATTTGATGCCAAATCGGGACACCAAAAGGTATGCGCATAAGCATCACAATGGGTGATGTAAAAGGAATAAATGAAAAAACTGTTGAAACGGTGCCGTGAGGATCTTCAATGACGGTAAAGAACCCAATATAAACTGCCAACATTAAAGGCATAATGATGGGCAACATAAATTGCTGAGTATCCGTTTCGTTGTCTACAGCTGCTCCAATTGCAGCATAGAGTGAACTATAAAGTAAATAACCGGCAATAAAGAAGAAAATAAAGGCAATTATAAGATTTGCCAGTGGCAAATGATAAAAAGCGGTCATAAAACCTTCAACTTTTGCGTTAAAATCCGGACTAGCCACCATTTGGTCTACCACAGCTTTTTGCGGACTTTCAATTTGTGAAAGATCAATTCCGAAAATAACTGAGGTTACGGTTAAAAGAATGCCACCAAATAAGATCCAAATTGCAAACTGGGTAAGACCAGCCAGAGAAGTACCAATAATTTTACCGAGCATCAGTTGCAACGGTTTAACTGAAGAAATGATAACCTCTATGATTCTACTTGTTTTTTCCTCGATCACACTACGCATGATCAGGTTTCCGTAAATAATAATAAACATGAACAATAAATATCCTGCAGCACCTCCAAAGATCAATTTTACCAGGCTATCCATTTTTGAAGTTTTTTCTCCTTCAAAACTCTCTTGAAAAATATTTATCCGAACCTGAGAATTTTCAATGGTATCCACATTGATCCCTTTATCCTTAAGGTTTCGATCTGTAAACGTTTTATCCAGCTTATTTTCCAGATCATTAATCAAACTTAATGACGGTGATTCATCTGAAAAGAACTTGATCTTTGGAATTGATCCATCGGTCATTTGATCATCCACATACAATAATCCGAAGGATTCTGTTTTTTTAGAAAGTGTTTTTGCTTCTTTCAAAGACATATTGTCTAAAACCGCATATCTGGTATTTTCTGAACTTTTAAAAGTGTTATGAACAACCCCTGAAGGATCCAGAATATTGATTACCCGAACCTTATCCTTATTAAGTTGCGTTAGGTAAGAGATAACCGCAATAAGGGCTACAAAAATTAGTGGGCTCAAAATCGTCATCACTATAAAGGATTTATTTCGAACCTTTGTTAAATACTCACGTTTTATAATTAAGGGTAAATGATTCATAACTCTAGTTGTTGCGCTTTACAGTTTGAATAAAAATATCGTTAACACTTGGGATAAGTTCTACAAAATGAGATACTTCCCCGTGAGTCGTTAAAAACGACAATAGATCGTTGGGACTATGATTTTCCTTGATTTTGATATTCAGTTTAAGCTCATCTTCAAGGGTTTTAAATTTAGCTTCAGATATCTCGAAATTTTCAGAGATCAGCCCTCGTAATGCCTTATGGTCACCCCGAATACCTACTTCGTACGTATTGCTTTTATACTGGCGTTTGATATCGATCAATTTTCCATCTAAAATCTTATTCGATTTATTGATTAAGGCGATATCATCACAAAGTTCCTCTACCGATTCCATGCGATGTGTTGAAAAGATAATGGTTGCACCCTCGCTACGTAAGCGCAATATTTCGTCTTTAATTAAATTAGCATTTATAGGATCGAAACCTGAAAACGGTTCATCAAAAATCAGCAATTTAGGCTCATGTAATACCGTTACGATAAACTGGATTTTTTGGGCCATACCTTTAGAAAGCTCCTGAATTTTTTTGTTCCACCAGTCTCCTATTTCCAAACGATCGAACCAAAACTTCAGGCGCTTTTTTGCTTCGGCCTTACTAAGCCCTTTCAATTGCGCGAGGTACAAGGCTTGCTCGCCAACTTTCATTGACTTATACAAGCCGCGTTCTTCGGGTAAATAGCCTATGTCTTTAATATGATTTTCTTCCAGAAAACTACCGTCTAAAACCACAGTACCGGAATCGGGGGCGGTGATTTGGTTTATAATACGAATTAAGGTTGTTTTACCTGCGCCGTTTGGCCCTAAAAGCCCAAAAATACTACCTTTTGGAACTTGAATTGATACGGAATTCAAGGCTGTGTAGTCGCCAAATTTTTTTGACACCTGGTCGACTTCTAATAAGTTAGTCATTAATGCTGTTTTTTTTGTAAATATATTAAATGTAAATAGAGTTATAAGGGTCTTAAGTGCACTAATTGAAAGGCTTTCACAAATATTTAAGAAACTTAATAAAGTTGGTGGTATAGGTACAAAACAAAACCCACCCTTAATAGAAATTAAGGATGGGAAAAAAATTGCTATGAAAAAGAAAAATTACCACTAAAAAATATTAGTGATAGTTCAAAGATAGTTTTTTTTTTATAACTAACGGCAAAACTGGCAGATAAACTCTGGCTGAAACAAAAAAAATTCCGTTTGTTAACGGAATTTTTATTTTGATTACATTTTTATCAAATTTAAGAGAACATATCTTTAACTTTTTCAAAAAATGATTTGTCTGAGCTTTCCGGTTTAGGCTCAAAATGTTCATCATTACGCATGGATTCAAAGAATTCTTTTTGTTCTTTATTGAGCGTTTTTGGCGTCCAAACATTCACATGAACCAAAAGATCGCCTCTTCCATAACCGTTAATACTAGGTATTCCTTTTCCGCGTAAGCGTAAAATTTTACCTGATTGAACACCTTCTTCTATTTTAATACGAACCTTACCGGTTACCGTATCGATTTCTGTTGAAGTACCAAGCACCGCATCAGGATAACTTATATATAGATCATAATGCAAATTATCGCCTTCACGCTGTAATTTTTCGTGTGGAACTTCTTCGATAGCTACTAATAAATCACCTGAAATACCATTACCGGGCGCTTCGTTTCCTTTTCCTGAAACCTTTAATTGCATGCCATCAACAACACCTGCAGGTATTTTTATTGAAACAGTTTCTTCAGAAATCTTTAAGCCTTGAGCGTCTGCATCATTTGGTTTTTTATCGATAATCTCACCGGCGCCTCCGCAAACATTACAGGGAGACGAGGTTTGCATTCTACCTAAAATAGTATTTGCAATACGCGTTACTTGTCCGGTGCCGTTACAGTTTGAACAGGTTTTATAGGTTGTTCCCGGTGCCTGAACTTTACGTTTTACTTTAATTTTCTTTTCAACACCGTTAGCGATCTCTTCCAGAGTTAATTTAACCCGGATACGTAAGTTACTACCTTTGGCACGGCGCTGACCACCGCCACCAAATCCGGAAAAACTTCCTCCTCCAAAAGCACCACCGAAAATATCTCCGAACTGACTGAATATATCATCCATATTCATGCCGCCGCCACCAAAGCCACCGCCTTCAAAGGCTTGATGACCAAACTGATCGTAACGAGCTTTTTTATCGGGGTTACTTAAAACCTCATAAGCCTCTGCAGCTTCCTTGAATTTAGTTTCGGCTTCCTTATCATCCGGGTTTTTATCCGGGTGATATTGAATGGCTTTCTTTCGGTAAGCTTTTTTAATTTCAACAGTGGTTGCGCTTTTGCTAACACCTAATATTTCGTAGTAGTCTCTTTTTGCCATATTTTCAGATTATTGTCCAATTACAACTTTTGGGAAACGAATAATTTTGTCTCCAAGTTTATAGCCTTTTTCAATCACATCGATAATCTTACCTTTCATATCATCGCTAGGCGCAGGAATTTGGGTAACCGCCTCATGTTTATCTGCATCAAAAACATCGCCACTAGCTACTTCAATAGCCTTCAACCCTTTTTGTTCTAATGTTTTTAAAAGCTTTTGATAGATCAAATCCACTCCCTTTTCAAGTTCGTCTGCACCCTCGGCTCCTTTTAAATGGGTTAAGGCGCGCTCAAAATCATCAACTACCGGCAAAAGGGTCTTCATAACATCTTCGCTAGCCGTAGAAAATAATTCTATACGCTCTTTAGCCGTACGACGTTTGTAATTTTCAAATTCTGCAAACAAACGCAAAAACTTGTCTTTTTCTTGCTTTAGTTCAGATTGTAATTTTTCTTGAACATCTTCTTCAGAATGATCCTCTTTTTTTGAAGATGCTTTGGATTTTTCGTCAGATGCATCTACAGTTTGGGTTTCTGCTGACTCAAACTGCTCCTGATCTAATTCTTGTTGTTTGTCTTTATTTTTGCTCATCGTTTCTTTTCAATTTTGGACTACGCGAATAAGTTGGCAAAAGTACTGCCATTATATTCAAAATGCCATAATGTCATTAAAAATTTTAATAAAATATTTTGTTTAACTTTTTTTTGGTTTTGTTAAACATTTTATTTACATTTGGATCAAAGAAAAAAAAATTGCTGTGAAAAAGATTTTTTCTCTTTTGACTAATTTTTAGTCTGTTACTGATTAATAGCTTTAAATGAAGACGACTACAACCGGAAACGGTACTTCATTTTAAAAAAGTCTCAAACTGTTTGAGACTTTTTTATTTTACAATACGTTCCTATTGATCCTCAGATTTTAAAAGTAAATCTTCCAAAGCAGGCTCCAGGCGATGATATTTAAATTGAAATCCTTCGCTTTCAATTTTCTGAGAACTCACCCGTTGACTGGCGTAAAGTATAACATGCATTTCTCCCAATAAAATTCGCATTACGAATTCCGGGATATTAGGTAAAAGCAAAGGTTTATTTAAAACTTTAGCAATCATAAGAACGAGATCATTATTTGTCACCGGATTAGGTGCTACACCATTATAGATTCCATACAGTTCATCCTGTAAGACCCGAATGAACATCTCAGATAAATCATGAATATGGATCCAGGACTGCCATTGTTTCCCTTTTCCAAATGCTGATCCAACGCCAAATTTAATAGGTTTTGCCATTGATGGTAAGGCGCCTCCTTCCTTCGCCAAAACCAAACCAATTCTAATTTTAGATACCTCAATGCCCAATTCCTTAAATCCATCCACAGCTTCTTCCCACTTATTCACAACTAAAGTTAGAAAAGACTCATGATCAAAATCGGTAAAAGTTTCATCGTAATAGTTCACCAAAGAATCGGGGTAAACGCCAATGGCACTGGCAGAGATCACATGTTTAACATGATGCTTTTCACCAATAAGCGATTGTATTAGCAAATGGGTTGGTTTAACGCGACTATCTAAAATTTCTTTTTTATACGCTGATGTCCATCGCTTCGAGATACTGGCACCTGCTAAATGAATTATAGCATCAACCCCATCAAAACAAGATTTATCGATTTCTCCTGAATCCGGATCCCAGTAAAATCCTTTGTAATTTTCGTTCGATTCCAGTTTTGATTTTCTAGTAGTGAGATAGTGAATTGCAATCCCATTTTCTTTACACCTGGATACTACATGTTTTCCAATTAATCCAGTAGCTCCTGTTATTAAAACACGCATTTTCTTTTTTTGCAAAGATACGAAATCTAAAAGGGGTACAACTTTTATTTATGCCAGGTTTAACACGCTGGTAAGAGTCTATATTTTTATCGCTCTCAGCATTTCGCGTTTACCAGGTGGTCCAGGCAGCCTTTCCACTCTAAAACCTACTGTCTGCATAGCGCGGCGAACACTTCCTTTTGCCGCATAGGTAACCAAAACGCCATTTATTTTCAGTGCTTCAAACATTATTTTAAAAATGGTTTCCGTCCATAGTTCCGGTTGTACACGCGCACCAAAAGCGTCAAAATAAATGAGATCATAACACGATTTATCATTTATATCCTTAAAAAATTTCTGTTGTTTTTCTAAATGAAAAGTATCGGTTAATTGATGCATCTCGCCCCAGGGCATCTCATGAAATTTTTGAAAAACAGCATCCAGCTGCCCTACTTCCAGAGCTTTCGTGTAGTTTAAATGTTTAATTTCTTCAATTGAAACGGGATAAGCTTCAACGCCTGTGTAATTTATTGAACATTGCAGTTTTGCGGCTTCTAAATAGGTAATGAAGGCGTTCAAGCCGGTTCCGAATCCAATTTCTAATATTGAAATATTTTTGGTTTTTTCACCTGCCAAATACTCCAAACCATTTTTAATAAACACATGATACGCCTCTTGGATTGCTCCATGTTTAGAGTGATACTGTTCATTCCAGTCCGGTAAATGAATGGTTGATGAACCATCTCCTGTAATAATGATATCTCTTTTCACTGTCATTTAATTCTTTACGCATGGGGTTGCATTCAAAAGTACTAATTTGATTGAAAGTAACATACAGAACATTCCAAAAGGCCGCAAAACACTGGTTATTAATTTTTTAAATCACTAAGGAATTAACAATTTTTAAGCCATGATTAGCAGTGTTTTAAAGATAGTATTAGAAATCCTTTAATTTTAAACGAAATAGCCGAACATTCCCTATTTTTAAGTCGCTTTTACTTAAATTTGCAACACTAATTAAGAAACCATGAGTGTACTTATAAACGATATTGAAGTTGTAAAAACAGAAACTTCAAAAATAAATGATATAGATTTTGACAATTTAAAATTTGGTCAGGTTTACTCCGATCACATGTTAGTTTGTGATTACGAGAATGGCGCATGGAAAGCACCGAAAGTAATGCCTTACCAAAATATTAGTCTGGAACCTTCTGCAAAGATCTTCCACTACGGACAATCCGTTTTTGAAGGTATGAAAGCCTATAAGGATGCCGATGGCGGGGTTTGGTTATTCCGACCAATGGAAAATTTTAATCGCTTAAACATTTCATCAAAACGTTTAGCCATTCCTGAAATCCCTGAGGCTTATTTCTTGGATGGTTTAAAAACCCTTTTAGAAGTAGACCAAGACTGGATTCCTCAGAAAGAAGGAAGCTCCTTGTACATTCGTCCGTTTGTTTTTGCATCCGGCACAGGTTTGCATGCTTCTCCGGCTAACGCCTACAAATTCATCATTTGTACAGCACCATCAGGATCTTATTTTTCAGGCAAAGTGAAAGTTTTGATCGAAACAAAATATTCTCGTTCTGCAAACGGTGGTGTTGGTTATGCTAAAGCTGGTGGTAATTATGCCGGGCAATTCTATCCAACGCAATTGGCCATCGATAAAGGATATCAACAAGTGATCTGGACGGATGACACATCGCACGAATACATTGAAGAAGCCGGTGCAATGAACGTGTTTATTCGTATTAATGACACTTTAATTACGAGTCCGACAAGTGATCGCATTCTGGATGGTATAACCCGTAAAAGCCTTATCGATCTCGCACGATCTAAAGGTATTAATGTAGAGGTAAGAAAAATAAAAGTTTCAGAATTGGTTGAAGCTGCGGAAAACGGTTCACTAAAAGAATTGTTTGGCGCCGGTACTGCTGCAGTAATTTCACCTATAGCAGGTTTTGGTTACCAAGGTAAAGACTATGAACTTCCGGAATTAAAGGAAACCTATGCCAGCTCTTTAAAGAAAGCCATTACGGATATTCAAACCAATAAGGCTGAAGATCCTTTCGGATGGCGCTATAAAGTTTTATAATATACTGTGTAAAGAAAAAGGAAGCCGATGGGCTTCCTTTTTTTATTTATCTAGAATGGCTTCGATATTCGGCTTGAAATAATTTGGCCCTTTCAACACTTTTCCATCTTCACGGTAAATAGGCTCACCGTCCTCACCAAGTTTACTCATATTACTTCGCTGAATTTCTTCAAAAACTTCTTCTATTTTATATTGTAAACCATGTTCTATAATAGTACCACATAAAATATACAACATATCGCCTAAGGCGTCTGCAACCTCTACCAGATCATTATCATTGGCTGCTTCCAGGTATTCTTCATTTTCTTCGCGCATTAATTTGTAACGAAGTAAATTTTTGGCTTCACCAAGGTCAGCTTTTGGGGTTTCGCGAAACCCTAATTTAAAGGCGGTATGAAATGCTTTAACGGCATTTATTTTGTTTTCCATGTGCTGTGTTTTAGTTAAATTTGCATAAAAATAGTTATATGTTCAGTAATGGTCAAAAGATTTTCGCCCTTTTATTTTTTATCGTTTTTGCTATTGTTATTGGCTACACTTATAGAAAAGATTTAAAACTTCACAAACGATTCTACGCCGGAAGTATTTGGGTTTTAATTGCTTTTATCTCCTTCATTTTACTGATTTCTGCGATCAAATTCTTTTTCAAATAGAATTTCTGAAAAAGTTCCAATATTTCACGCAACCATTTTATTAATGGCTCATCTTTTTGGTAGCTATTAAATCTGAATAACATGACACTAATTATAATTCTTAGTGCACTCGTTGCTATAAATTTATTTTTACTTGTATTTAGTGTTAATAAAAAAACAGACCATTGAGAGGGTCTGTTTTTTTTATTTTCAACGCTATGTTCTAATTCATATCCGGTAAAAAGTTATACTTTTCACTGTAATTGAGCATTTGCTCTGAAAAACTTTCCGGTTGTTCAATTTGGATATCTGTGATCTCACCAGCATCGTTAGTCAAAGGAACCAAAACCGGATTTACATAACCATTATAAGGCGCCGCATTAAATTGCTTATAGCGTTCTAAAACCTCAGCATGAAATTGCTGATCTACTTTAACACCGTATGTTTCTACCAAATCCTTTACTGCTTCATAATCACCTTCAGACTTGATGCGTTGTGTTTCCCGAAGTAATTCACCAAAAAGTGCTCTTAATTTTTCATAATCTGTGATATTGAAATACGTTTTACCATCACGTGAAATTTTTTCAATAACATTATCTTTCTTACCATGCTCAAAGGCCCAGGCAGAGATCCATTGTCTGTTTCTCATGTGAGCTTCTTCCACATCATCACCAAGGGTTATTCGGTTCAATTGGGTCATTAATCCATTTCGAATATACGTGTCATAAGCAGCTTCGCCAACGCCTTTCCAATTATCAACTAAGCCTAATTCCTGCAATTTTGGACTGTACAAATAGTACAATGCAACCAGATCGGCACGACCTTCTTCCAAAGTCGATGCATAATTTTTCAAGGTTTCCTTGGTTTCTCCAACTCCGGGATTTATTTGTCCGGAGGCATGACCAACCACTTCGTGTAAGGCTGTTTTTAATTTTGAAGCCAGCGTGTTGTATTTTTCGTAGTTTTCGATCTCCAGTGAATCATTAGCAAACTCTTCAATTTTACCTTTACTTCCGGCCTGATTTCCGGCTTCAACAATATTTCCTAATGAAACAGACTTACTTCCTATTTCTTTTCTTATCCAACTTGAATTGGGCAGGTTAACGCCAATAGCAGAGCTCGGTGAGGCATCACCGGATTCACCCGCAACATTTACCACTTTATAGGTAACACCAACGACATTTTTCTTTTTGTTTTCATCCAAAATGGGTGAATTATCTTCAAACCATTGTGCATTTTCTGAGAGTACTTTCATTTTTTCAGACATATCGAAATCATTGATCTCAGTTATGCCTTCAAAAGAACCCGTATATCCCAGAGGATCATTATATACCTCAATAAATCCGTTGATGTAATCAATATTTCCTGCAGTGGCTTGAGCCCAGGCCACATTGTAATCATCCCAGGTTTGAAGGTCTCCCGTATTGTAATAGTCAATTAATAATCCTAATGCCTTGGCCTGAGGTTCGTTTTCCGCTACAGACTGTGCCTTTTTAAGCCACATTACTATTTCATCAATCGCCGACCCATAAAGACCTCCGGATTTATATACTTCTTCTTTTACAACGCCATTTTCCTTAACTAATTTGGCATTGATACCATAAGCTAAAGGCTGATTGGGATTTGGTGATCTCTTATCCTTATAAAAATTGATCACATCAGCATTGGTAACATTTGGACTATAAAGATTCACGGCAGATTCCGCCACATTATCAATACCTTGTGCCAAATTCACCTTTTTGAGATCTTTATCATTAAAAATAACATCAAAGGCCTCAGAATTCAACTCCGTATTGGTTTGTTCCATGAGTTCAGATAAATAATCCTGACTAAAACCAGGTTTTATCTTTAAGTTAGAATAATGATGATGAATCCCATTACTAAACCAAACCCGCTTCAAATAAACTTCAAACGCCTTCCAATCATCAGTTGTTTTATCCCCTTCAAAAGCGGTGTAGATATGTTCAAGAGCGCGGCGGATACTCAGGTTATAACGGTAATTCTGATCCCAGATAATATCACGACCGGACAAACCCGCCTGGGTGAGATAATACACCAGTTTCTTTTCTTTTAAACTCAGTTGATCCCAACCGGGAATTTGATAACGAAGCACCTGAATATCGGCAAATCGGTCAACTTTATAGTCAAACTTTGAAACTTCGGTAGAATCTGCATTATTAGTAGACTTATCTTCTCCTTTTTTTGCACAGGAGAAACTCAACACGGCTATCAATACAGAATAGATTAAAAATTTAAAATTCATGTTCTTATTTTTAGTTAATTGGTTTATAATGACTTACAAATAAAAATATCTCTTTGAAGAAAATCGAAATAATTTTTAACTAAAGCCAATCAAATTTACGAATTTATTACTCCAAATTTAAAATTGATTATCTTTGAATTTAACTAACCGTTTTATAAAGAATGAAAGCCTTAAAGTATCTACTTTTTCTACTCTTAATTGCCGTTATTGGCTTTTCAATTTATGTTGCTTTACAACCGAATAGTTATAAGATTACCGTTAAAAAAACCATCGATGCACCGGCTCCAGTTGTTTACGATTTAGTAAATGATTTTAATAACTGGGATTCCTGGTTGTCGTTAACCAATGGTAACCCTGAACTGGTATTGAATGTATCAGATCATAGTTCAGGACCGGATAGCTATTTGTCCTGGGATTTAAAGAATCATTCGGGAAGTATAAAAACCACCGGCGTTAATCCGAACAAAATGATTGATCAGGAAATCAGTTATAAGAACTTTCCTTCCCTGGGTGGCATTTGGGGCTTTAATCAAAATGATAATGCCACGGACGTATCTTTCACGCTAGCATCGGAAAATTTATCTTTCAGTTTTAAAGCAAAATCAATTTTAAAAGGAGGCATTGAGAAACAAATTGAACCCGAATTAGTTGAAGGTTTAAATAAACTCGACAGTTTTGTAGTGGCGCGAATGCATCAGTACAGCATAAAAGTTGATGGCATTACAAATCACAGTGGTGGTTATTATTTATACACCACAACCTCTTGTAAATTGAATGCTTTCACAGAAAAAATGGAAGCCTCGCTGTCTTCTCTTAAACAATACGTTACAGAAAATAATATCACCACCGGTGGCGCCCCTTTCACACTATTTTATAACTGGGACCGAGATAACAATGCGGTAGTGTTCTCTAGTTGTATTCCGACAACTGAAAAAGTAATTACGACCAGTTCTGAAATACTAACCGGACAATTAGAACCGTTCAAGGCCTTAAAAACAACCCTGCAAGGAAATTACTCAAACCTAAACGAGGCCTGGCAGAAAGCTAACGATTATATCTCACAATATGGTTTAAAAGCCAGGGAAGATGGTCCGATGCTTGAACTTTATGTTACAGACCCACAAACAACGCCTAATCCTGCTGATTGGGTTACTGAAATCTTCATAGCGCTAGAATAAAATGAAAAATATCCTTCTTGTATTTATAGGTGGTGGCTTTGGTAGCGTTCTTCGCTTTCTCATTGGAAAATATCTTAACAGCTCTGCATCCGGTATTCCCTATGGTACATTTTTGGCCAATATTATGGGTAGCTTACTAATTGGTGTTATTTTAGGTATCGCTTCCAAACACAACACACTCAGCCACGGTCAAATTTTACTTTTAGCAACCGGTTTTTGTGGTGGCTTTACAACCTTTTCAACTTTCGCTTACGAAAATCATCTCTTCCTGCGAACCGGAGATTTCACCTCTTTTGCCATTTATACCATCGCCAGTTTTGTGCTTGGCTTTTTGGCGGTTTTCTGGGGGATGCATTTAGTAAAATAGAAACTGGAATTTTTCTAGTGCTTTCCAAAAGTCTTTACACCGGCCTCTACTCGCGTTTTAAGATAGTTTACACGCGGTACGATAGGACATGAATATTTGTCGTTGTAGGCACAATAAGGGTTGTACGCTTTATTAAAATCGATAGTTAAACTATCGTCTTCCGGAATACGCATATCAATGTAACGCCCTCCTCCATAACTTTCTAAACCGTTGGTTTCATCTAAAAAAGGTAAAAATAGATAATCCTCATAGCCTTCCTCCTGCATCAATTTTTGATTTTGATATAAATTCAATTTAAAATTTTGCCCTTTTAAGCGGAAAACAACTTCACCGTATTTAGTATAAACTGGTGTACGATCTGTTGTGGTTTTCATTTTGAAAGGTTTTTCATCAGGCGTTCTTATAAATTTTGCTTTAACCACAAAACTGGAATCCACTTTAAAAAAATCTAAACCTTCAAAGTTCTTTAAATCTTTTTCTTTTAAAGGCGATGTTGTCGCATCTTTAAATTCAGCATTCAAGGATTTCTGGAATTCTGTTTCCCCTTGGATGGGTTGTTTTTCCTGAGCGCAACTGTTAAAAATCAATAGGGCTAAAATAAGATTAAAGAAATATTTCATGAATTTAATTTTAGAAGAAAGCGGCAAGTTATAAATATTTTATCTACATTTGAACCAAACAAAAGTAAAAAATGATGCAAATAGTCGCTTATACCCGTAAACCAATTTCTTCTTTTGATACCAAAAGAAGTCGGACTTGCTGTATATTGTGATGCTATAAAAATATGATTTAACAATTTCTGAAAGTCCGACAATTTTGTCGGACTTTTTTTATTTACTTATGAAAACGCTATTCAACAGTTACATTAATACCTTTAAAGGACTTTCCCGTGAAGTTTGGCTTCTGGCTTTGATCACCTTGATTAACCGTGCAGGAACCATGGTGATTCCTTTCTTATCGCTGTATCTCACGGAGAAACTTGAGTTCTCTCTGGAAGATGTCGGTTGGATCATGAGTGCCTTTGGATTAGGCTCCGTTGCAGGTTCCTGGCTGGGTGGCAAACTCACGGATGCCATCGGGTATTATAAAGTTATGGTTTACAGCTTAATAGGCACAGGCATCTTTTTTATTTTCCTTCAATTTTTTGACACCTTTGTAGGATTTTGTTTTGGAATTTTTAGTGTGATGTTGGTCGCGGACGCTTTCCGACCGGCACTTTTCGTGGCTTTGAGCGCTTATAGTAAACCTGAAAACCGTACGCGATCTGTTACACTGATTCGTCTGGCTATAAATTTGGGTTTTTCCGCAGGTCCGGCTATTGGCGGGTTGATCATTACAACAATGAGTTATTCCGGGTTGTTTTGGGTAGATGGCATCACGTGTTTAGTTGCTAGTTTGGTGCTTATAGATACCTTAAACCCTAGAAAAGCAAAAACTCTGGAGGAGGTTAAAACCGCCAATCCGGAATCGGCATATAAGGACAAAGCATTTTTGATTTTCCTGGTAGCGATGGTATTGTTTGGTATTATATTTCTACAATACTTTTCAACCATGCCTTTATATTACAAGGAGTCACACAAATTGAGCGAGTTAGAAATTGGTATTTTATTGGGAGGTAATGGTTTTTTAATTTTTCTGCTAGAAATGCCACTAATAAAATGGCTGGAAACATCGCGGTTTTCCAAAACGGGACTCATGCTTTTTGGAGCCCTATTAACCGGCTTAAGTTTTATTATTTTAAACTTTACAACCTGGTCCGGTGTGTTGGTCTTTGGAATGCTACTTATGACCTTTGGAGAAATGATCGCTTTCCCGTTCTCCAATGCTTTTGCCCTGGACCGAGCGAAAAAAGGAAATCAAGGCGAGTATATGGCCTTATATTCCATATCGTTTTCTGTGGCCCATATTTTCGGACATAATACAGGAATGCGATTAGTATCGCATTTGGGTTTTAATAATACATGGTATATCGTAACTTTGCTAAGCGTAATGTGTATGCTGTTGCTCGCAACATTAAAGCATTATTTAAAACCAAAAAGAAGCTTAAAGAAAAAAGAATTATCATTTTGAAAGAATTAAAAAAAGATATTGTTATTGTAGGTGGTGGTCCCATTGGGATTGCCTGTGCTTTGGAATGCAAGAAACGAAACTGGGATTATGTGATCATTGAAAAGGGTGCTTTAACCAATTCTATTTTCAATTATCCCAGAAATATGACATTTTTTTCTTCTTCGGAAAAATTGGAAATCGATGAAATTCCTTTCATAAGTAACAAGTCGAAACCCAACCGGGATGAGGCTCTAGAATATTATCGCCGCGTCACTACCTCTAACAATCTTAATATCAATCTGTTTGAAACAGTAACAGATATTAAAAAGGAAGCCGGGCAATTTAAAACAACCTCAGATAAAGCTGTTTACTTTTCTGATCAGGTGATTATTTGTACCGGATTTTATGACATTCCGAAACTTTTAAATGTGCCGGGAGAAGATCTGGATAAGGTGACACACTATTATAAGGAAGCTCATAATTATACACTTCAGGATGTCATCGTAGTTGGCGCCAGCAACTCCGCAGTAGATGCCGCTTTGGAGATCTGGCGTAAAGGCGGAAGAGTAACTATGGTGGTGCGCGGTGAAGGTATTGGAGAGCGCGTAAAATATTGGGTGCGTCCGGATATCATAAACCGCATAAAAGAAGGCAGTATCAAGGCCTATTTTAATTCTGAAATTAAAGCCATCAAAGAAGAATCAGTCGAAATTCATACACCAGAGGGCGATATTGAAATAGATAACGACTACGTTGTAGCCCTAACGGGGTATTTGCCTAATTTTAGTCTCTTAGAAAAAAGTGGTATTACCATTTCAGATGATCAGAAATACATTCCGACTTATGATCCGGAAACTATGGAGTCGAATATAGAAGGTTTGTATTTAGCAGGAGTGATCTGTGGCGGTATGGAAACCCATAAATGGTTTATTGAAAATTCCAGAATTCACGCCAAATTAATTGCGGAAGCTATAGAGAAAAAACAGAACGTAAAGGCTTAGAAACCTTAATTATTTAATGGGTATTAGGCTACGTTGCTTCACAACACCAGACAACACGATCTGCGTCTTGCTTTCACCATAAACGATGAGTTGGTCGATAAAGGCTTCAAGGTGTTTATGGTCCTTCAAAACAACCTCCATAACAATGTTTTCATCACCTGTAATGCGGTAGCAATTAACCACTTCATCTAGAGACCTTACCTTCTCAAGGAAGGGTTTCAGCTTCCCCATAAATGCTCTCAATGTGATAATGGCTTTTAATTGATAACCAATATCGAACGGAGAAACGATCGCTTTATAACCCTCAATAATACCAAGGTCTTCCATCCTTTTAATACGCTCTGAGACCGCAGGAGAACTGATTCCAACCCGTCTGCCAATTTCAGCATTAGACATCCTGGCATTGTCCTGTAAACATCTTAAAATCTTCCAGTTGAGTTGATCTAAAGCCATTTAAAAGAATTTTGCTATTAATACATTAAATCTTAAAGCAAATATACAATTTTACTTTAATTTCTAAAGAAGAATATGGAAACTTGTGAGTAATTTTGAGTAAATTGCTGGAAAAATAAGATGCTATACAATACACCTCCAAACCTTTCGGACTTGCCGATATACAAAAAAGCCATTGATATTTTTGCGCTTTCACAAAGTATATCGTCCTATTTGAACCAGGATTTGTCTGGTTTGAAAGACGACGGCACAGAAGACAATAACATTTATTTCTCGGGTGACATCGTTCAACAATCCGTGTCCCTTGCTCCTGAAATTGCCAATGCCGAATTGCAAAAGCATTCCGATAGAAAATACAAGCATCTCGCGTCTTTAAAGCGATTAACAAATATGCTCTATAAGAATTCCTATCGTTTGGAAAAGTCTAATAGTAATGGCAAGGACTTCTTACCTATTTTGCGCAGCGAGCTGAGAAAATTCAAGAAATTACAGCGCACTTGGATATTAACGCTGTAATTTCCTAAACTTCTTTTTACATATTTCTTCGGTATTGTCCCCCTACCTCAAACAAGGCTTGCGTGATTTGGCCTAGAGAACACACTTTACAAACCTCCATTAAAGCTTCAAAAATGTTCTCATTATTAATGGCTGTTTCCTGTAAACCTTTCAATACGTCATCTGTATTTTGAAATTCGTGTAAGTTTTTCAAGGTCTTAATCTGATTTTCTTTCTCCTCCTCAGTGGCACGAATTACTTCTGCAGGTAAAATTGTTGGTGATCCTTTACTGCTTAAGAAGGTATTCACACCTATTATTGGATAATCACCATTGTGTTTCAAAGTTTCGTAGTACAAACTTTCTTCCTGAATTTTACTTCGTTGATACATCGTTTCCATGGCTCCCAGTACACCGCCTCGTTCCGTAATGCGATCGAATTCCATAAGAACAGCTTCTTCAACCAGATCAGTAAGTTCTTCAATAATAAAGGCCCCCTGAATTGGATTTTCATTTTTAGCTAATCCTAATTCTTTATTAATAATGAGTTGGATTGCCATGGCGCGCCGCACAGATTCTTCCGTTGGCGTTGTAATAGCCTCATCATAAGCATTGGTATGCAAAGAATTACAGTTATCGTAAATAGCGTACAAGGCTTGAAGGGTGGTGCGAATATCATTAAAATCAATTTCCTGAGCATGCAAACTTCTACCCGAGGTTTGAATGTGATATTTCAACATCTGAGCTCGCGGATTGGCTCCGTATTTATGTTTTAAAGCTTTAGACCAGATTTTTCGTGCCACACGGCCAATTACCGCGTATTCAGGATCGATCCCGTTGGAGAAGAAAAAGGATAAATTCGGACCGAATTTATTAATATCCATACCACGACTTAAGTAATACTCTACATAAGTAAAGCCGTTGGACAAGGTTAATGCTAATTGTGTGATCGGGTTGGCGCCGGCCTCAGCGATATGGTATCCGGAGATAGAAACTGAATAAAAATTTCTAACCTTATGCTCTATAAAATACTCCTGAACATCACCCATCAAACGTAAAGCAAATTCCGTTGAAAAAATACAAGTGTTCTGCGCCTGATCTTCTTTTAAAATATCCGCCTGAACCGTACCACGAACCTGAGAAATGGTTTTGGCTTTTATGTCTTCATAAACGTCTTTAGGCAATACCTGATCTCCGGTAACGCCTAATAGCATCAAACCTAAACCATCATTACCTTTTGGTAATTTTCCGTAATATTTAGGACGTTCTTTTCCCTTGTAGAGTTTTTCTATCTTTTTTTCAACCTCAGCTTCCAAACCATGCTCTTTGATATAAATTTCACATTGTTGATCGATGGCTGCATTCATAAAAAACCCTAATAACATTGGTGCCGGACCATTAATGGTCATACTCACAGAAGTCATTTTATCAGCCAAATTAAAACCGGAATACAGTTTTTTAGCATCGTCAAGGCAGCAGATAGAAACCCCTGCATTACCAATTTTTCCATAAATATCGGGACGATAATCAGGATCGTTTCCATAAAGCGTTACACTATCGAACGCCGTAGATAAACGTTTGGCTGGCATACCCTCGCTTACATAGTGAAAGCGTTTATTGGTACGCTCTGGTCCGCCCTCACCGGCAAACATTCGTGCCGGATCTTCATTAGTACGTTTAAATGGGTATAGACCAGCTGTATACGGGAATTCTCCCGGAACATTCTCTTGTAAACACCATCTCAAAACATCGCCCCAAGCCTGGTATTTTGGCAGAGCAACCTTAGGAATTTGCAAATGGGAAAGTGACTCTCTATGAGTTTCTATTTTAATTTCCTTGCCACGAACGGTATACGTATAAACCGGTTCTTTGTAGCGATTCACTTTTTCCTCCCAACCTATTAAAATCTCCCAATTGTAAGGGTCTAGATTCATTTTTTCACGATCAAATTCAGCAAAAAGAAGTTCTAAAAGTTGTTTACTTTTCTCGTCGGTAAGCGGACTTATTAAAGCTTCTTGATTGATTCCTAATTTGGTCAGAAAATCGGTTTCTTTTTCTTTAGCTACCTGCCCAACATTACAAATTGTTTTATAAATGCCATATAGCTTTTGCGCAACCTCAACCTGTTCATTTACGGTTTCGTCATAAGACCGGTTATTCTCTGCGATCTCAGATAAATAACGCGTTCGTTTCGGTGGAATGATGAAAACTTTTTCACTCATTTCTGCTGATATCTCAAGATGAGAGCGTAATTCTGCCTCCGTCCGATCTGCTAAGGTATCCATAATAGCCTTGTAAAGTGCATTCATTCCGGGATCATTGAATTGTGATGCGATCGTGCCAAATATTGGCAGTTCATCCTGTGGCGTATCCCATAAGTTATGGTTACGCATATATTGTTTTTTCACATCACGAAGGGCATCTAGCGCACCACGCTTATCAAATTTGTTGATAGCTACCAGATCGGCAAAATCCAACATATCTATTTTCTCCAATTGTGTAGCCGCACCAAACTCCGGCGTCATCACATAAAGGGACACATCACTATGTTCAATGATTTCTGTATCCGATTGACCAATTCCTGAAGTTTCCAAAATGATGAGATCGAATTGGGCTGCCTTTAATACCTGAACGGCTTCCTTCACATATTTTGATAGCGCGAGATTAGATTGTCGCGTTGCCAAACTACGCATATAAACACGTTTGTTATTGATAGCGTTCATACGAATACGATCGCCCAACAAGGCGCCTCCGGTTTTTCTTTTCGACGGATCCACAGAAACAATTCCAACTGTTTTTTCCGGGAAATCAATTAAAAAGCGACGGACCAATTCGTCTACCAAACTGGATTTTCCCGCGCCTCCGGTTCCTGTAATACCAAGAACAGGGGTTTTTGAATCCTTATTTTTTTTGTGAATTTGCTCTAAAAGCGATTGCGCCTTATCCGGAAAATTCTCAGCTGAAGAAATAACACGAGCAATAGCGCCCATATTCTTTTTAGAAAGGTCATCCAGGGTCACATGGAGTTCGTCTCCGATGGCGTAATCCGATTTTTCTACCAATTCATTGATCATCCCTTGTAAACCCATTTCACGACCGTCATCAGGAGAATAAATTCGGGTTATTCCATAATCCATGAGTTCTTTGATCTCCTCAGGTAGAATAACTCCGCCACCACCGCCAAATATTTTAATGTGATCGGCGCCGCGTTCCTTCAAAAGATCGAACATGTATTTAAAATACTCGTTATGACCTCCCTGATATGAGGTTAAACAAATCGCATTAACATCTTCTTGAATAGCCGTATTCACCACTTCTTCTACACTACGGTCGTGACCTAAATGAATCACCTCCACACCTGTAGCTTGAATAATACGTCTCATAATATTTATAGAAGCATCATGGCCATCAAAAAGTGAGGCCGCGGTTACCATGCGAATGTTATGCTTTGGCTTATATGGGGAAATTTGTTTCATCAATAAAATATTATCAAAATTGGTTCCGCAATTTACGAAATATTCAAAAATTATTAAGGTTTACCTATTATTTTATAAAATTATTATGAAAATACATTTAGCTCATAATTTCATTTAATTTAGTTCCCTAAATTTCAGCTCTAGATGAAAAAAATCACGCTTCTCATTCACTGTAAAGATCGGCCGAATATTATTGCTCGAGTGACTAATTTTATTGCGGATCAAGGTGGTAATATTGTGTATTTAGATCAGCATGTAGATCGTGAGCAGAATATTTTTTTCATGCGCCTTGAGGCGGAATTTGAGGGTACGGAATTCTCATCGGAACAATTTAAAGATTCTTTTAAAAACACCTTAGCTGAATCGTTCAAGATGAAATGGCGGGTATATTCCTCCGAGAGTCAAACCAAAATGGCCTTGTTCGTTTCGAAATATGACCATTGTTTGTACGACCTGTTAGGACGGTATCATTCGGGAGAATTGCCTCTGGAAATCCCTTTCATTATTAGTAATCATAATGATCTTAAGTCTATCGCAGATCGTTTCAATATTCCGTTTTATCATATTCCTGTTACTAAAGACACCAAAGAAAAAGCTGAGGAAAAACAACTGGAATTACTCAAAGAACACGGTATTGATTTTATTGTTTTGGCGCGTTATATGCAAATTGTTACTTCTAAGATTATTTCGGAGTATCCTAACAAGATCATAAACATCCACCATTCATTTTTACCTGCTTTTGTAGGTGCTAAACCCTATCATTCTGCCTTCAAGCGTGGCGTTAAAATTATTGGAGCTACAAGTCACTATGTTACTGAAGCTTTAGACGCCGGTCCGATTATCGAGCAGGATGTAACCCGTGTGTCACATTCGCATAATATCCACGATCTAATTTCTAAGGGACGTGATCTGGAGAAAATCGTTTTATCTAATGCTGTGAAACTTCACGCACAACGAAAAGTTATGGTTTATAATAACAAAACCGTTATTTTCTCATAGGATTAAACTGCACTTCAAAAACAGTTAAAATTTAAAAACTATATTTACAGAACCAAAACCCCATATCATGCTTAAAAAAATCATTGCTATTTGCCTGTTACTAAACCTAACAGCCTGCGCCGAACTTCAACAAGTAGTAAATCAAATACCGCAAGGCGGAACACTTAGTAACGCTGATATTGCTGCCGGACTAAGACAAGCCTTAGACCAGGGTATTGAAAAACAAGTGAGTAAACTCACGCAAACCGACGGATTTTATAAAAACGCTTTGGTAAAGATACTTTTACCGGAAGAACTTCAAAAAGTTGATAAGACCCTAAGAGATATCGGTTTGAGCAGTTTAGCCGATGAAGGTTTAAAATTGATGAACCGCGCTGCGGAAGATGCCGTAAAAGAGGCCACACCAATTTTTGTGAATGCTGTAAAAGAGATCACTTTTGACGACGCTAAAAATATTTTATTGGGCAATGATGAAGCAGCCACGACATATTTAAAATTAAAAACAGAATCACCTTTATATTCCAAATTCAACCCTGTAATTAAAAACTCCTTTGATAAAGTGGGAGCTAATGAAATTTGGAGCTCCCTGATAAATAAATACAATGCCTTACCATTAACGGCTGATGTAAATCCGGATCTTACAGATTATGTTACAGGCGAAGCGTTAAAAGGTGTTTATACCATGATAGCTCTAGAAGAAAAGGATATTCGAAACAATTTTGCGGCGCGAACTACAACCTTATTGAAAAAGGTATTTGCACTTCAGGATTAGATATTATTCGGTCTTTTTATACAAACCATTGAAGGCTACAATAGTGTCTTTCTTTTTAAAGGTTTCCCAGTATTGCCGGACGCTGCCATCGTCATTTTTGGTCCATGTTATTTGATGATAAAAAGGAATACCATCATTTCCTTTGAGCATATCACTTTTTAAAATCATTTGATTTCCAACTCGGTGTCCTTTTAAATGAAGACTACCACCCTGATTATCGATCCAGATCTGTTCCCACTCACCGGTTTGTGCATTGTAAAAATTACTACTGGTCCCGGTATAATTACCTTGAGCACTTTTCCAATTTTCACGAACAACACAATTTCCCTGGATCTTATCTATTGAATTGGTGCCGGCTAAAGACCCGTCAGGTTTGTAAACTGTCCACTCTCCTAACCAAAAATCGAAGGCTTTATAATTTTCGGTACAGCATTTGCAAGTCGTATTTTGTGAATTTAGAGTCATGGAAGATCCTAATAACAAAAGGAAAATAAAATGTTTCATTGTTTTTTAAGATGTTGATTGACTCTTAAAGTTATGAAGATTAATAAGATATCGTCTGTTAATTAACAAAACATTATAGGGAAAATTCAAATTAAAAACCTGGATTTTAAAAAGATAGCAAGGCGAAATTTAGCGTTTATTTAACCTTTTGATTACAACTAAAACATATAAAACACCGTATTTTAAAAATAAAAAACTATGACACTTCAATTTTGCAGAGTGGGTAGAATAACCCCGAATTTAGACAAAGTATTAAACCTAAAAACCTTTGAGGTTTTAGCAACTAGTCTGGTTGATGATCTGGATAAACTAGAGTTTCCCGAGCATTTCAATTTCAAGACTCAGACCGATCAAGAATAGCCGCCATAGCGCTTTGAAGTTCTTTGGCTTTTAGATCTGCAGCTTCAGCGAAGTCCGTTTCCTTTGAGGCATAAATAATACCTCGAGATGAATTTATCAATAAACCAATGTTTTTATTCATCCCGTATTTACAAACCTCCTCAAGACTTCCTCCCTGCGCTCCAACGCCGGGAACCAGCAGAAAACTATCTGGAATAATTTTACGAATATCTTCTAAAAATTCCGCCTTAGTTGCGCCTACCACATACATTAATCGCTCTGCATTTTCCCAGGTTTTTGAAGTTTCCAAAACGTGTTTGTACAAGGCCTTATCATCAACATTTTTCGTTTGAAAATCATAGGCTCCCACATTGGATGTCAAGGCCAGCAAAATCGTGTATTTATTTTCGAAGCTTAAAAAAGGTTCCACAGAATCCTTACCCATATAAGGCGCCACTGTAACCGAATCAAAAGCCAGATCCTCAAAAAATGCTTTGGCATACATGGCGCTTGTATTTCCAATATCGCCTCGCTTGGCATCAGCTATGGTAAAGATCTCCGGATACTTTTCATTTAAATAAGCAATCGTTTTTTCTAAAGCTTTCCAGCCTTTTAAACCATAAGCTTCGTAAAATGCGGTGTTGGGTTTGTAGGCTACACATAAATGATGTGTGGCATCAATAATCGCTTTGTTGAATGCAAAAATAGGATCGTCCTCTTTTAAAAGAACCTCAGGAATTTTATTCAAATCAACATCCAAACCAATACAAAGAAAGGACTGTTTGGTTTTTATTTGATGGATCAGTTGGTCTTGAGTCATAGGTCATTAATAGGCTTAAATTAACTCATCGGTAGCCTTTAACTTTTCAGTGTTTTCAGCTAATTGTAATTCGTCAATTATTTTTTGAATATCGCCGTTTATGATGTTCTGCAAATCGTAAAGCGTTAAACCAATACGGTGATCGGTAACACGCCCTTGTGGATAATTATAGGTTCGGATCTTAGCACTACGGTCGCCAGAAGATACCATACTACCACGTTTCGCTGCATCTTCCTCCTGCTTCTTCGCTAATTCCAAATCGTATAAACGCGAGCGCAATACTTTAAAAGCTTTCTCTTTATTCTTATGTTGCGACTTTTGGTCCTGACACTGCGCTACAATTCCTGTAGGTTCGTGAGTTAGCCTTACGGCGGAATAGGTTGTGTTTACCGATTGACCACCCGGCCCGGAAGAACAAAAATAATCAATACGCACATCTTTCGGATCGATCTCAATATCGAATTCTTCAGCCTCAGGAAATACCATGCATGTTGCTGCACTGGTATGCACACGCCCTTGTGTTTCGGTTTGTGGCACACGTTGTACGCGATGCACACCGGCTTCAAACTTCAAAGTACCATATACATCTTCACCGGAAACCTCGAACTGGATCTCTTTAAAACCACCATTGGTTCCTTCACTAAAATCAACAACATCAACCTTCCAACCTTTACTTTCGCAATATTTGGAATACATTCTAAAAAGATCACCGGCAAAAATACTGGCTTCATCCCCACCGGTTCCGGCACGTAATTCAACCACGGCATTTTTAGAATCTTCAGGATCTTTCGGGATCAATAAGTATTTAATTTCATCCTCCAGCTTTGGAATGCGCTCCTTAGCTTCCTCATACTGCATTTTAGCCATTTCAACCATTTCTTCATCTGAACTTTCCGAAATAAGTTGCTCTGCCTCCTTCAAGTTATCAGTGGCTTCAATGTAATCAGCACGCTTATCCATCAAAACCTTTAAATCTTTATATTCCTTATTGAGTTGTATGTATCGTTTTTGATCGGACATGATATCCGGTTGAATGATCAAATCACTCACCTCATCAAAACGTTGTTTTACAATTTGTAATTTCTCTAACATCTGCCTTTGTAATTGTGGTTCAAAAATACGATAAATAATGAATTTGCCATGCTATTTAAGCTGCTAAAAAAGCATTTCTTTCACATGAAAAAAGCACTTCAAAACCAAGTTACAAGACTTTTTGAAGCAAGCAAATCTTTTTTAACCACATTTTGAGGAGCCACAATCCTGACAGGTCAAACAACCTTCCTGGTATATTAAATTTTCCGAACCACAATGACCACAATGTTGACCTTTCGCTTTGGTTCCGTTTGCAACATAGCGTTTTAAGGCCCGAACCACACCATTTTTCCAGGTATTTATGGATTCGCTATCCAACTGTAAACTGTTAATCAGATCAACCGTTTTATCAATGGGCATACCATGGCGAAGGGTTCCTGAAATCAGTTTAGCATAGTTCCAAAATTCAGGATTGAATTTATGAGATAACCCTTCGATGGTCGTCTTATACCCTCTTTTGTTCTTAAATTGAAAATCGTATCGCGATACGCCGTGTTCATCTCTGTTTTTAATGATCAGTCCTTCATTCACCCAACGGGGTAGCAAAATCCCATCCTCATCATCAGCCAAACCGGTGAAGATCTCATAAGGCCTATTATCGATCAAACCAATGAAAGCGATCCATTTTTCTTTATTATTTTGAAATCGAATAACATCAGCCCCCAAAGTTTGAGGCCGTTTTACAGGGAATACACTCAGATTGGTTTCGGGAGTTTCCTCCTTTTTCTCCCCTGTGGAAATAAGCACACCCGAACGTGAACCGTCACGATAAACGGTAACACCTTTACACCCTACTTCCCAGGCTTTCATGTAAAGTTCACCTACCAATTCCTCAGGAACGTCGTTTGGTAAATTTATGGTAACACTAATAGAATGATCTACCCATTTTTGAATAGCGCCCTGCATACGCACTTTACTCAACCAATCAACATCATTTGAGGTGCCTTTATAATAGGGTGATTTTTTAATAAGCCCATCGATCTCTTCCTGCGACAGGTTTTTCGAGGTATCAATACCATTAACAGCCATCCATTGTTTGAATCGATGGTGAAACACAAGATATTCTTCCCAGGAATCACCAACTTCATCAACAAAATCCACACGAACATTTTTGTCATTAGGATTTACTTTACGACGGCGTTTGTAAACCGGCATGAACACAGGTTCAATTCCCGAAGTTGTTTGGGTCATTAAACTGGTAGTTCCCGTAGGCGCAATGGTTAAAAGCGCGATATTACGTCGGCCATATTCCAGCATTTCGTAATACAACTGACTATCAGCTTCCTTCAAACGATTTATAAATGGATTATCTTTTTCCCGATTCGCATCGTAAATAGGAAAAGCCCCGCGATCCTTAGCTAAATGAACTGATGCTCTGTAAGCTTCAAGCGCTATGGTTTTGTGAACTTGTAATGAAAAAGCATTGCCTTTTTCGCTTCCATATCGAATACCAAGTGCTGCCAGCATATCGCCTTCGGCTGTAATACCAACACCGGTGCGGCGTCCTTGTTGTGCTTTCTTTTTAATATTCAGCCATAAATTACGCTCTGTAGATTTGATCTCATCAGATTCCGGATCTGCATTAATTTTATTTAGAATAGCATCGATTTTTTCTAATTCCAAATCAATGATATCATCCATGATTCGTTGTGCGTAAGCCACATGTTCTTTAAATAATTCAAAGTTGAAACGCGCCTTCTTGGTAAAAGGTTCTTCTACATATGAAAAAAGATTAATGGCCAACAACCTGCAGGAATCGTAAGGGCATAACGGAATCTCACCACAAGGATTGGTAGAAACCGTATTGTAACCCAAATCTGCATAACAATCCGGTACAGATTCCCTAATAATGGTATCCCAGAATAAAATGCCCGGTTCTGCAGATTTCCATGCGTTGTGTACAATTTTATGCCACAAGGCTTTGGCATCAACCGACTTTGAAACTTTGGGTTGCGCACTATGAATTGGATATTTTTGAACATAAGAGGATTCAGCTTTTACTGCTTTCATAAAAGTATCGTCGATCCTTACTGAAACATTCGCCCCGGTAACTTTGCCTTGCTCTAATTTCGCATCGATAAAATCCTCGGAATCCGGATGATTTATTGAAACCGATAACATTAATGCGCCGCGGCGGCCATCCTGTGCAACCTCGCGCGTTGAATTTGAATAGCGTTCCATGAAAGGCACTAAACCTGTAGAAGTTAAAGCTGAATTCTTTACCGGAGAGCCTTTCGGACGAATATGCGACATATCATGCCCAACACCACCACGGCGTTTCATGAGTTGAACTTGTTCTTCGTCAATTTTCATGATGCCACCATAAGAATCAGAGCGTCCTTCATTACCAATAACAAAACAATTAGACAATGATGCTATTTGAAACGGATTACCAATGCCCGCCATCGGACTTCCTTGAGGAACGATGTACTTAAATTTTTTTATCAAACTGAAAACTTTTTCCTCAGAAAGCGGATTGGGATATTGCAATTCGATTCTGGCTATTTCCTTGGCGATACGGCGGTGCATATCGTCAGGTGTTTTTTCATAAAGATTCCCTTGAGAATCTTTCAAGGCATACTTGTTAAGCCAAACACGTGCGGCCAGATCATCTTGGTCAAAATAAGCGAGAGAAGCTTCAAAAGCCTCTTCTTGTGTATACGTTTTTGTGGGTAATTTGGTGAGATTTAGATCCATCGGACAACTGGAATTTTAGGATTAATTAGGTTGTTGAATAATGGAAATAAAATTAAGGAACGTGTAAAACTGAACTATGACATTTGTCATGTAATCTCAATTCATTTTTATCAAAATATTGGAAATAAGCTCATTAGCTATTTATCAACAGAAAAAAGTTAACAAATTTATTGAAGTATTTCTTTCGAAGATTTTTAAAAGTCAACAGCGAATCCCAAGCCCAAATACTGTTTCCATTGCACTTTGGGCCCGGCTTCTTCAAAAACGCCTTCCACATCTGTGGCCACCTGTGTTTTTACATCATCGTCATACCGTAAATGCGATCCTAAAGTGGCGCTTATAAAACTATTAACCTTGAAATTGAAGTCAACGCTCCAATCGATATCAATATTTCCAAACCTATTGAGATAGTCGGTGTACAAGCTAATACGATGAATGAGATCAACGTTTTGAAGAACTTCCATCTCATAACTATTGGTTACCAAAATACCAAATTCACGCCTGACCTGCTTACCTTTCCTGATGAGATTTCCATCAATATCATAAATTGCAGGATCTACACCAAAGGCACCATCATTCGCGAGATCCTCATCTAATACAAAGGTTGCCTTTAATGTGATAGGTGAAAAGTAAAACGACAAACGCTCAATATTTTTACCATATTCCATACCACCACCAAAAAACAAATAGGCCGGCGCCATGAAGCGGGAAATAGGTTGCTCTGTATTAGGGTATTTAAAACCATCAGAAATCTGGGTCCTGAAATTAAATTTCATGGAGTAGAACCAATTCGAAATACTATCCGGTTGAAATCCCAGATTAGAATTTAATTCAAATAAATCATCTGTTTTACGAAGTTCCCGGGCCTCTTGTTTATTCACACCATAACGAAATTCAGCATCATTTCGCCAGGTAAAATATCGGTCTTTGTAATTGGCAATCATTTTAGTTCCCAACAAACCCGAAATGGAGTTGGATCCACCGGAATTCCAGTTAACAAAGGATACCTGATTTAAATTAATGGAAAAATTATTTTTTCTGGTCCAAACAGGACCATCGTATTTTTTGGGTGGAAGTTTTAGAAATAAAGAGTCTGGCTGGGCCTGAAGATTTAGAGTAATTATAAAAATTATACTAAAAAAAATGTACTTCATTTGGTGTGTTGTTTGGCTTTTAAAATCTCTCTCTTATCAAAAATAGTTCCAAATTTTTCAAAACAGAAAACTTAATAGCTAAACTCTCCGTAGGGTGATTTTATTGTAAGGCGCTTCGATTTTGATGCCTCTACCCGACCAATAATCTGAGCATTAACATTGAAGCTTTTGGAAATTTCTATAATATCATTTGCAATTTCAGAGCTTACATATATCTCCATGCGGTGGCCGCAATTAAATACCTGATACATTTCTTTCCAATCGGTTTTACTTTGCTCCTGGATAAGTTTGAATAGCGGTGGCACAGGAAATAGATTATCCTTGATCACATGGCCTTCATCAATAAAATGAAGAATTTTGGTTTGCGCTCCACCTGAACAATGCACCATACCGTGAATTGTATCACTATTATATTTTGAAAGAATCTTTTTAATGATAGGCGCGTAAGTACGCGTTGGGGAGAGCACTAATTTTCCGGCATCGAGCGGCACTTCATTAACGGGGTCAGTTAACTTTACCTTACCGGAATAAACCAGATCTGAAGGCACTGAAGCATCGAAACTTTCAGGATATTTTTTAGCCAGGTAATTATGAAACACATCATGGCGCGCCGAAGTTAAACCATTACTTCCCATACCGCCGTTGTATTCTTTTTCGTAAGTAGCTTGTCCAAAACTCTCGAGACCTACGATAACATCGCCGGTTTGAATATTGGCATTATCGATGACATTGGAACGTTTCATTCGGGCCGTTACTGTAGAGTCTACAATAATGGTACGCACCAGATCGCCTACATCGGCAGTTTCTCCACCGGTAGAATAGATGGTTACTCCAAAAGATTTTAGTTCGTTTATGAGTTCTTCGGTACCATTAATAATCGCTGAGATCACCTCTCCTGGAATAAGATTCTTATTTCTTCCAATGGTTGAAGAGAGCATGATATTATCAGTTGCTCCTACACACAAAAGATCGTCGATATTCATGATTAGGGCATCCTGAGCAATACCTTTCCAAACTGAAAGATCACCGGTTTCTTTCCAATACATATAGGCTAGAGACGATTTTGTTCCGGCACCATCCGCATGCATCACCAGACAATAGTTTTGGTCTTGTGTTAAATAATCCGGAACGATCTTACAAAAGGCTTTTGGAAATAAACCTTTGTCAATATTTTTAATGGCATTATGAACGTCTTCTTTTGATGCTGAGACACCGCGTTGGGCATATCTTTTGGAAACTTCTTGGCTCATTGGCTTGGATTGTGATGCAAAAGTAATGTAATATTTTAAAAATGTATATCCTAAAAATGGATAAATACCTTTTGAATTTGCTAAGCCCGCGTTAGGCCTGCCTGCCGGCAGGCAGGGATTGGAGCAAGCTACCGTGTAGCGCGGAAAGCCCGACGGTTGCGCCATAAAGCGCAACCGAAACGCCCAAATCTATCTGGTAAATAAAAGTTCTCTATACTTAGTGAGTGGCCAAACCTCATCATCTACAAGTAATTCCAGTTTGTCGCAATGATATCGTATATCGTCAAAAAGTGGTTTTACTTTGTGGCAATAGGCTAATGCTTTTTCTTCCGGGTTTTCGATGGCATTCGCCTTTTTTCGAGCAGTGATCATTTTAGTAACATTGGTATTGATGCCTTCAATATGTTCGGAAATGGCCTGAATAAGTCCGATCTGTTCTTTGGCTATATTTTTGAATTCGCCTTCGAAAATCGCTTTAAGACCCTGAACATTCTCAATAAGGACATTCTGGTACTTCACTGCGGTTGGAACAATATGGTTTCGTGCAATATCACCGAGAACCCGACCTTCGATCTGGATGTGCATGCTGTATGCCTCGATCTCGATCTCGTAACGCGCTTTGGTTTCGATCTCACTCATTACGTCTAAATCCTGAAAAAGCTTCAGAGCCTTTTCAGAGATCTTGGCTTTAAGTGCCTCAGGCGTGGTTTTGTTATTACTTAAGCCACGTTTTTTCGCTTCTTTTTCCCAGGCTTCACTATAACCGTTACCTTCGAATAAAATATTTTTGGAGGCTTTGATATACTCACGAATAACGTTAAAAATAGCCTCATCCTTTTTGAGGTCTTTTTTATCGATAAGTTTATCTACCTCAATTTTAAAATCCTTGAGTTGCTTAGCTACAATGGTATTGAGAACCGTCATGGGGTTACCACAATTTGCCATAGAACCAACCGCCCGGAATTCAAATTTATTACCGGTGAAAGCGAATGGAGAGGTCCGGTTTCTATCTGTATTATCTAGAAGCACATCCGGGATTTTACCGATGACATTGAGTTTTAGTTCGGTTTTTTCTTCCGGTGATAATTTACCTTTGGTTACGCCTTCAAGTTCATCCAAAACTTTAGTAAGTTGCGTTCCTATAAATACGGAAAGAATTGCCGGTGGTGCCTCGTTTGCACCTAAACGATGATCGTTACTGGCTGATGCAATGGCAGCTCGCAACAGCTCTTCATGGTCGTGTACCGCTTTGATGGTGTTCACAAAAAAGGTCAGGAACTGAAGATTGCTCATAGGTGTTTTTCCAGGCTTGAGCAGATTCACTCCGGTATCGGTAGACAAGGACCAGTTATTATGTTTTCCAGAACCATTGATTCCTGCAAATGGTTTTTCGTGAAGTAAAACTTTAAAATGATGTTTCGAAGCTACGCGTCCCATAATATCCATGAGTAAAGAATTATGATCTACAGCCAAATTTGCCTCCTCAAAAATAGGCGCCAGTTCGAACTGGTTAGGCGCTACCTCGTTATGGCGTGTTTTTACAGGAATTCCGAGCAACATACATTCATCTTCCAGGTCACGCATAAAATTAAGCGCTCGATTTGGGATGGAACCGAAATAATGATCATCGAGTTGTTGCCCTTTTGCCGGGGCATGACCTAGCAACGTTCGACCCGTAAGGGTAATATCCGGGCGGCTCGCTGCCAATGATTTATCTATTAAAAAATACTCCTGCTCCCAGCCCAAAGACGAGGTTACCTTTTTTATATTCTTATCGAAATATTTGCAGACCTCTGTTGCCGCTTTATCCACAGCATTCAAGGCGCGTAATAGTGGTGTTTTATAATCTAAAGCCTCGCCGGTATAAGCGACAAAAATAGTTGGTATACATAGCGTTGTACCATATATAAAGGCCGGAGAACTGGGATCCCAGGCCGTGTAACCACGGGCTTCAAAAGTGTTGCGAATTCCCCCACTAGGGAAACTGGAAGCGTCTGGTTCTTGTTGGACAAGTTGGTTCCCGTCGAACTTTTCAATGGATAAGCCTTCACCTAAAGTTTCAAAAAAAGCATCATGTTTTTCAGCAGTGGCGCCGGTAAGCGGTTGAAACCAATGCGTGTAATGCGTTACGCCTTTAGTAAGCGCCCAATCTTTCATGGAGGAGGCTACCTGATCTGCTACAGAGCGGTCTATTTTTTTACCGTCTTTAATAGCGTTGATCACATTTTCAAAGGCATCCTTAGTGAGGTATTGCCGCATGGTATTTTCATTAAAAACATTTTGACCAAAAATGTCGGAGCGACGGCCTTTTGGCGTGTATGATATAGGTTTGTGGGCCATGGATTTTTTAACTGCGTGAAATCTTAAAGTAGCCATAGGTTTGTGGTTTGAATTTTTAAAAAACTTTGACTACAAAAATAACGAGATGTTTGGTTTAAATGAGGATAATTTGAAAAAACTTTTTTAATAATTTTTCAAAAATCATTTAAATAAATAGGCTTTTTTTAATGTATCCCCCAAAAAAATAGGGTTTAAATAAAAATTGACTAAGTATTTATTAAAATACCCCCTTAAAATTTATAGTCTGTGTAGAATGATTTATATTTGTTGCATATCAAAAATATCTTATTTATAAAATAGACATTATGGCAAAAATTAAATTAGAATACCTTTGGTTAGATGGTTACTTTCCAACTCAAAATTTAAGGAGTAAAACTAAGGTTGAAGAACACGAAAATTTTAAAGGCACTTTAGAAGAAATCGATAACTGGTCTTTTGATGGTTCATCCACAAAACAAGCTGAGGGTGGTTCTTCTGACTGTATTTTAGTACCAGTCGCTATTTATCCTGATCCTGAAAGAAAGAATGGTTATTTAGTGATGACAGAGGTAATGAATCCGGACGGAACACCACACGTTTCTAATGGTCGCGCAACAATTGATGACGAAGATGATGATTTCTGGTTTGGTTTTGAGCAAGAGTATTTCATAATGGATACCAAAACACAATTACCTTTAGGATTCCCTATAGGTGGTTATCCGGCTCCACAAGGAATGTATTACTGCTCTGTTGGTGGTAAAAACACACACGGTAGAAATTTAGTGGAAGAACATGCTGATATGTGTATTGCTGCCGGATTGAACTTTGAAGGTATCAATCAAGAAGTAGCTTGCGGACAATGGGAATTCCAGTTATTCGCAAAAGGTGCCAAAAAAGCCGGAGACGAAATTTGGGTTGCACGTTACTTACTACAAAGATTAACTGAAAAATACGGATACTATATTGAATATCACCCAAAACCACTTGGAAAAGATATGGACTGGAATGGTTCAGGTATGCATGCTAACTTCTCTAACTCGTTATTAAGAACCTGTGGCGATAAAGAAGTTTACGCTAAAGTATGTGAAGCTTTCCGACCTGTTGTTGCTGAACACATCGCTGTTTATGGTGAGTTTAACGACCAACGTTTAACCGGTAAGCACGAAACTGCTGCGATTACTGATTTCTCCTGGGGTGTATCAGACCGTGGTGCTTCTATTAGAATTCCAATTGCAACCGTAGAAAGAGGTTACAAAGGATGGTTAGAAGATAGAAGACCGGCATCAAATGGTGATCCTTATAAAATTGCTGCAAGAATTATTAAAACTGTTAAATCCGCGAAAGTTTAATAATTTCAGTAAGACGTTTTGTTCAAAAAGTGCTTTCCTTGGGAAGCACTTTTTTTTTATGTGTTGTTTAAAGTTTTACACTATCTGAGGTAAATAATAAATACATGAAGATACAATAGCCAAAAACTAAAAAGAATCCTTTAATTCTGCCAATTTCCAAGCGCTTTGGAATCAAAATTAAAGGCACTAAAACCGCTGAAAAGCCAAGCATCCAGAAAATATCGTTCGATAAGATTTCCGGAGCAGAAACCGGGATAGGTTTGATAATGGCCGTAAGACCAAGTACAGATCCTATATTAAAAATGTTAGAGCCGATTAAATTCCCTAATGAAATGGCTTTTTCCTGTTTTGCTGCAGCAATAATTGAAGCTGCCAGTTCCGGAACACTGGTTCCTATGGCAATTAATGAAACGCCTATGGCGGCTTCACTTACGCCCATAGATAAGGCTATACCTTTGGCGCCATCCACTAGCCATTCGCTGCCAAAATACAGTGTCGTGGCACCAATGATCAACCAAATAGCAATACGGAAATTAGAAACTATGGAAAGTGCTTCATCCACTTCTTCGGCAATTTCGGTCTTTTTGGTTTGCTTAATTAAAATGAATAAAAACGCAAATAATCCAATGAATAAAATAAGGCCTTCAATTTGCGATAGTAATCGATCGTTTATCAAAAAGTAATAAGTTACTATGGAGAACAGCATCATGCCCGGCCAATTGATCTTGTAAAAAGACCTATCGACAGTAATGGAACCTACCAATGCGGTAAGACCAAGAACAAGTCCGATGTTGGCAATATTAGACCCTACAACATTATTTATGGCGATATCCGGAGAACCGGAAATAGCCGCCTGAAGACTTACCAAAAGTTCTGGGGTTGACGTAGCGAAGGACACCACGGTCATCCCAATGACCATTCGAGAGATATTAAATTTAAAGGATAAGGCTACTGAGGATCTTACTAAATATTCGCCACCAATAACGAGAAGTATGAATCCTAAAACCACCCAAACGATGTCCATAAAAAATCTTTTTTGCGAAGATAAATGTTAAATAGTGAATCCTGAAAAATTTTACAGTGTAGTTTATTAAACTTTTATTAAAAACTATAATTTTAGTTAAATAACTATTTTTATAGTTGTATAACTACAAAAATAGTTTTACATTTGAACTCGCGTTAGGCCTGCAGGCAAAAATAGTATCATATATCCTTTTTATGTTTCGGCATAAAAAGATTGTTGCGGATAGGCCGATGCCGCAAGGCGAAACGCCTTAACCTTTTTAAATAGTATGAGTTTATGGAAAAATTAACCAATAAGGAGGAAGAAATTATGCACATCATTTGGAGGCTTGAAAAGGCTTTTGTGAAGGATGTTTTGGCTGAAATAAAAGAAGAGAAACCGCATTACAATACTTTATCGACCATTGTTAGAAATTTGGAAGACAAGGGCTATGTCGCGCATAATGCCTACGGAAAAACCCATCAGTACTATCCCATTGTGAGTTTGGAGGATTATAAAAAGAAATTTATGAAAGCAGCCATTCACAATTTTTTTGATAATTCGTATAAGAATGTGGTGTCGTTCTTTGCTGAGGAAGAAAAAATAAGTGTTGACGAACTAAAGGAGATCATTAATCTGATTGAAAAAAACAATAAATGATGATGTAGTTATTAAAAGTTAGCGTAGTTACAGGAATTTTTTATTTGTGCTACAAGGGACTATTGCAGCGGGAAACATTTTTTGAAAAAAATCGCTGGTTTTTATTAATGGGAATTATCACGGCCTTTGTGATTCCTTTTATTGTGATCCCAAATTATGTGACGCTTCCGGCTGTGGAATTAAGCACCGTGGCAGATCAAAATGTGGCGGTACCTTTAACGACTGAACCTAAGTCCCACTCTATTTTAGATACAATTTTTCTTATTTATGGTATTGGTACACTCATCTTCTTTATGCGCTTTTCAGTTCAGCTTTCCTCTCTAGGACATCTCATTTTTACCCATAAAAAAAGAAATCTGGGCCAATATAAAATTGTTGAAACGACTAAAAATATTGCTCCATTCTCTTTTTTCAACTGGATCGTTTATAACCCCCAGCAATTCAATGAACCGGAACTAGAGCAGATCATTATGCATGAAAAAGTGCACGCGTTTCAAAATCATTCTGTAGACATCCTAATTGGACAAATAAGCTGCATTGTTCTTTGGTTTAATCCATTTATATGGTTTTATAATAAAGCCCTTAAACAGAACCTGGAATTTATAGCAGACCAAACAGCAATTCAGAAATCGCAGTGTAAAAAAAGTTATCAATACACATTACTTAAAACAAGTTTTCCAAAGTACCAATTTGCTTTAAGTAATCCTTTTTATAATTCATTAATCAAAAAACGAATCATTATGTTACAACAATCAAAATCAAAAAAGATCAACCAAATCAAGTATGCCTTGGTAATTCCGGTACTCGCATTATTTCTAATGAGTTTTAATACGAAAACTGTTTATTTAACCAGTGAAGCGCCGCAGAAACCACAAAGTAGTGACCAAAAATTGCCAGAAACAAAAGCAGTTCCACCACTTTTTAAAAAGTCGGAAGAAACACAGAAAATATCTGAACCTAAGAAATTACAGGAGCACGTAAATTATGTGATCACTAAAAACACTTCAGATGCTGAACTGGATGGCTTTGTTGCCAATGCAAAAGAGCATGGAGTTACTTTAAAAATTAAAGGTTTACAAAGAAACAATGAAGGTGAAATTGTTGCCATAAAAATCGACGCAAAATCTGAAGATTCGAATGCTAACTACAATTATAATTCGGATACACCCATTGCTGTTATTAAGATCTCATTTGACAAAAATGGTAAAGGCCTATCTATTGGAAATGCGGCTATGAAATATAAGGTTAGTAAGTTGAAATCTACTAAGGAAGGGGCTTACACCATAAGTTCCTCTAACAATGATGAACAAAAAATTGTAATTCGAAAAGTTAAAAATAACGAAGACGAGAAGAAGGCGATCTCTGTAGTTGGTTATAACAAGCAGAAGAACAAGAATAAAAACAAAAATGACAATGATACTGAAGCTGAAACCATCCTAATTGTAGAGGACGAAAGTCCGAAAAGCATCGTGGTTAGAGATGTAGATAAAGATGATACGGAAAAGGTATCAGTTACAACGGCGTCAGGCAAAGAGCCATTGTTTGTTTTAGATGGAAAAGTTGTCGACAATAGTGAGATTCAACTTTTAATGCCGGAGGATATCGAAAAGATCAATGTTTTAAAAGGCGATTCTGCAATTAAAAAATACGGTAAAAAAGCTGAGGACGGCGTTGTGGAAATCACGACCAAGAAATAAAATTAATCCTCAATTTTAAAGATTTTAAAGACACCCGTTTTGGGTGTCTTTTTTTTTGTCCAAAAGATGAAATATTTAAAATTAGCACTATTTCAACCTTTTTGTGTCTACGATTTAAAAAAGACACCAAAAAAGCTTCTATAATTATTACAATTTTTAAATATTATTTACAATTACTATTACACATATTAACTTATTTGTAGAGATTCTATATCGATTTTAAATATTTATCATTTTTTTACTTACATATCACGAGGTAATTTCATAAGTTTTTATTCCTTCTCTTGGAACATAGCCTTCCCCTATTCTATCTTGAAATTATTGTTGAAAAAACATTGAATTTCTATTAACCTTTAAACCTATAATTATGATTATTTTAGCACAACTCACTATTCTTTTAGTTCTTTCATTGGTATAAAAAAAGCTTTGATTAAATAGGGTCTCCGTTTAGATTTAGTATTTTTACAGGTAGAAACAATTATTAATGAAAAAGCAATTTTTTAAACTTCTCGCCAAACTCAATAAAGCTGTTTTACCAAGTTATTCGAAAAAGGATTTCGATTTATCGAAGGCTTCTAAGTTTCAGATGGCTATCATTGGCTGGCGTTGGTATGTTACTAAAAATGCTTTGGATTAAAATTTAACCCCTTTTAATTAAAAAAGCTTATGCCTTATACAGCTAACGAGAATAGATATGAGAACATGACCTATAACCGCTGTGGACAAAGTGGTATTCAATTACCACTGGTTTCACTCGGTTTATGGCATAACTTCGGTGGTATTGATGTATTCGAAAATGGTCGGAAAATGGTACTTCGTGCTTTTGACCTGGGAATAACACACTTCGATCTTGCAAACAACTATGGTCCGCCCCCAGGTTCGGCTGAAGAAACTTTTGGAAAAATCCTAAAAAAAGATTTGAAACCTTATCGTGATGAACTAATGATCACTTCTAAGGCCGGTTACGGCATGTGGCCTGGACCTTATGGCGATTTCGGATCGCGAAAATATTTAATTTCCAGTTGCGACCAAAGTTTAAAACGCATGGGACTGGATTACGTCGATATATTTTATCATCACCGCCCAGATCCCAATACACCAATAGAGGAATCCATGATGGCTCTGGATCAGATCGTGCGATCCGGTAAGGCTTTATATGCCGGCATTTCAAATTACCGCCCTGCGGAAGCTAAACGCGCCTTTGAAATTTTAAAAGATTTAGGGACGCCTTGTTTAGTGCATCAACCCAATTATAATATGTTTGACCGTTGGGTAGAAGATGGTTTACTCGATACGCTTGAAGCATATGGTGTTGGTTCCGTAGTATTCAGTCCACTATTTCAAGGGTTATTAACAGATAAATACTTAAAGGGTATCCCTGAAGATTCTCGTGCTTCCAAACCAAGTGGATTTTTACAAACGGATCAAATTAATGAGGAAAACATCAATAAGGTTAAAGCTTTGAATGATATAGCACAAAAACGCGGTCAGAAAATGGCTCAAATGGCCTTAGCGTGGGTGCTTCGTGACAAAAGAGTAACCTCTGTTATCATTGGTGCCAGTAAGGTGTCGCATATAGAGGATGCTGTAGCAATACAAGATAACCTAAGCTTTTCCCCTGAGGAATTAGAAGCCATTGAAAAGATCTTAAAGTAAATCTCAATAACGCTTATACCTTAGTTTTCATTATTCATTTCATTTTTTTTCTTTTTTCTCCATATGATATAAAAAATGACAATAAGAATGGGAAGAATAATATAAACAACGAGCTCAAAAGGGTTTGAGAAATCGATGGGACTATTGTCGTCCGGATTTCGAGTTCCCGGTGGTAATTGTAGAAATATTTGTAAAAGCAATTTTAACATACACTTGATTTAATATCATCTAAAAGATACGAAATTTAGGAGAACCTTTTAGGTTTGCCATGAATTAAACCCTGATACCATGATAAGAACCTTTTATTTTATCCTTTTACTTCTATGTTCTGCTCACTCTAGTTTTGGTCAAACTATCGTTAAACTTTGGCCTGAAGGTGTTCCGAATCAAAAAATATCGGATGAAGCAGAATACAGTGAGAATACCGGTATTCTTAAAATATTTAACGTACAGGACCCCACACTTGAAGTATTTTTGCCTTCCAAAACCTTGCGTATAGGTAAAGCTGTGATTATTTGTCCGGGAGGAGGATATCGTTACTTGTCCTATAATTTTGAAGGCACGGATTTTGCGAAACTTTTGAACTCAAAGGGCATTGCTGCTTTTGTTTTAAAATACCGCCTGCCCGATTCAAAATCCTTAATCACACCAAATATTGCACCTTTACAAGACGCCCAACGTGCGATGAGATATGTACGTTCACAGGCTGAAACCTATGGTATTTCACCCAATCAAATTGGCATTATGGGCTTTTCAGCAGGAGGTCATCTGGCAGCTACCCTTGGAACTCATTATAACGATACCGTTTATGAGCCAACCACTCCTATGGATTCCTTGAGTGCCCGCCCGGATTTTTTGGTACTGGCCTATCCGGTTATAACCATGAAAGAACCTTATGCTCATAAAGGTTCAAGAAGGAATTTATTAGTACAAGAAGCAACTTCAGATTTAATTGAGTTTTATTCAAACGAATTACAGGTTGATGAGAACACGCCTCCTACTTTTTTGGTACATGCCTCAGATGATAAAGGCGTTCCGGTGATGAATAGTATTTTGTTTTACGAAGCTCTCAAACAACATGACGTGCCAGCCGAAATCCATATTTATCCCAAAGGTGGCCATGGTTTTGGACTCGCCATTAAGAAAGGTCATTTAAGTACCTGGACGGATCGGCTATTCGAATGGATGGAAAGTTTAGAATTAGAGTAATAACATAAAAAAAAACGCTCAATAAAAGTTTGAGCGTTTTTTCTTCGTGACCACGCCAGGATTCAAACCTGGAACCTCTTGAGCCGTAATCAAGTGCGCTATTCAGTTGCGCCACGTGGCCTTTTTTGTGGCTGCAAATATACTATTTTTATTAAATCACAACCAAAATATTTAATCCAAATTTTTATTTGATTATTTTTGAAATATGCAATTAGAATTACTTAAGGAAAAATACGGCCATAATCTAGATGAAACGCTTCTCAAGGAAATTGCCGAAGCTGGCATTATTAAAACTTTTGAGAAAGACGATATTATTATTGATATCAATCAAACCCTTAAATACATTCCCCTCCTACTTTCCGGTCATGTTAAGGTGTTACGTGAGGATGATGAAGGTAACGAACTCCTCATTTACGTTTTGGAAGCCGGTGAAACCTGTACCATGACGCTTACCTGCTGCATGGGAACTAATAAAAGTAAGATTAGAGCAGTTGCCGAAAAAGATTCAACCTTGTTAATGATCCCAGTGGAGAAAATGTCGGATTGGTTTCACAACAATGAAAGCTGGCGTAATTTTATTTTAGAAAGTTATCAAATGCGATTCGACGAAATGCTTGAGACCATTGATAATATTGCTTTCATGAAAATGGATGAGCGCCTTTTAAAATATCTTAAAAATAAAGCCGGTCTTCACGATTCAAATACTATAAACGTTATTCATCAGGAAATTGCTGAAGATTTACATACCTCTCGTGTGGTGGTTTCCCGACTTTTAAAGCAACTCGAAAACAGTAAAAAAATAAAACTTAGCAGAAATAAAATAGAAATTCTAGATCTCTAAGTAACAATTATCACATAGAAGGATTATATAATCTATTAACTTTGAAAATCATATGGAATTACTTTTAAAGCCCTGGCCATGGTATGTTTCCGGACCACTAATTACCCTGGTAATGGCCTTATTACTGTATTTTGGCAAATCCTTTGGTATGTCGTCAAGCCTACGCACTTTTTGTGCTATTGGTGGCGGTGGCAGGTATACTAAATTTTTTAAATTCGATTGGAAAGCACAATCATGGAACCTTATGGTTGTTCTAGGAGCTATTATTGGTGGCTTTATTGCTACTCATTTTTTATCGGATGGTAGTGTTATCGATTTAAACGAAAAAACGGTTATGGAATTACACACACTCGGTTTTAAAGATGTTGGAGAATCACTCATGCCAAGTGAAATTTTTAGCTGGAACGCTGTTGGATCGCTCAAAGGTTTGCTCGTACTCATTTTTGGAGGATTACTTATTGGCTTCGGAACACGTTATGCCGGTGGGTGTACATCCGGTCATGCTATTTCAGGTTTGAGTAGTTTGCAAAGACCATCTTTAATAGCCGTTATCGGTTTTTTTATAGGTGGTTTGATTATGACTAATTTCATTTTACCTCTAATCTTTTAAAGCAATGAAACATTTAAAATTTTTATTGGTAGGTATATTTTTCGGAATTGTTTTGGTGAAATCTGAAGCGGTTTCCTGGTATCGCATTTACGAGATGTTCCGATTTGAATCATTTCATATGTATGGTATTATAGGAACAGCGGTGCTTACCGGCATTGTCTTTCTACAGATAGCTAAAAAAGGCCTTTTTAAGAATATTGATGGCACCGATATTTTAGTGCCCCTGAAAGATCGTGGGTTTGTACGGTATATTGTAGGCGGTAGTTTGTTTGGGTTGGGTTGGGCTCTTATTGGGGCATGCCCCGGACCTTTATATATTCTTTTAGGCACAGGTCTCTACTCCATCATCATAGTCATTGCAACCGCTATATTGGGCACCTTTATTTACGGAATATTGAAAGACAAATTACCTCATTAACATGGATACAACTCAAATACTAGGATATGTTGGCGCGCTGGTTGTTGGCCTGGTATTGGGACTTATCGGTGGCGGTGGATCCATTCTTACCGTACCCCTACTTGTCTATTTATTGGGTTATAATCCGGTAGTCGCTACCGCATATTCCCTTTTTGTAGTGGGTTCTACTTCTGTTGTAGGTACTTTTCAGAAATACAAAAAAGGTATGGTTGATCTTAAAACGGGGCTTACCTTTTCCTTTCCTTCCTTTATCTCTGTTTACCTCACCAGACGTTATCTGGTTTCAGATATTCCTCATCATATTTTTAACATCGGAAGTTTTGAGGTTACCAAAAACATGCTGATCATGGTTCTATTTGGAATTATTATGCTTTTGGCCTCTTTTTCAATGATCAGAAAAAGAGTTAACCCAGAAACAGGTTCAGAAAAACAAGCTTATTATAAGACTTTTATTCAAGGTGTGGTTATCGGTGCTATAACCGGAATTATTGGTGCCGGTGGCGGATTTTTATATGTTCCGGCTTTAGTACTTTGGGCTAAATTACCTATGAAGAAAGCTGTGGGAACCTCGCTTATTATCGTTGCTATTAATTCGCTTATAGGCTTTATTGGCGATGTACAGAATCTGGCTATCAACTGGCATTTCCTACTAATTTTTACCGCTATTTCCATTATTGGAATCATTATCGGTGTGTCGCTTTCGAAATTTATTAGTAGCGAAAAACTGAAAAAGAGTTTCGGGTACTTTATACTTTTGATGGCAGTCTACATTATTTACAAAGAAATTAGCTAACTTTAGATGTGACAAAAGTCACAAACTAAACCATTGAGATTTCGTAATTTTGCAGCATAAATTTGAAGTTATGAAGATTGAACAATTATATACAGGATGTTTAGCTCAGGGAGCTTACTACATCGAATCTGATGGCGAAATTGCGATCATTGATCCCTTGAGAGAAACGCAGCAATATATCGATAAGGCCAAAAAAGAACACGGTACTATTAAATACATTTTTGAAACGCATTTTCATGCCGATTTTGTTTCAGGGCATGTAGATCTGAGCAAAAAAACAGGTGCCACCATCGTTTATGGTCCCGGAGCTAAAACAGAATATGACATTCATGAAGCTAAAGATGGTGAGGTTTTCAAGTTAGGTAACATAACAATCACGGTATTACACACCCCGGGTCATACTTTAGAATCCTCAACATATTTGGTTAAGGACGAAACAGGTAAACCTTATGCTATTTTTTCCGGGGACACCTTATTTTTAGGTGATGTTGGACGTCCTGATCTTGCCATAAAAAACAATCTTACCAAAGAAGATCTGGCCATTATGCTTTACGATTCTTTACGTGAAAAGATCATGACCTTACCGGACGATGTTATCGTTTATCCCGCTCATGGTGCAGGTTCGGCTTGCGGAAAAAATATGAGTAAAGAAACCGTAGGTGTTTTAGGTGAACAGAAAAAGACCAATTACGCCCTTCGTGAAGATATGAGCAAGGAAGAGTTTGTAAAAGAAGTATTGGAAGGGATGCCCCCTCCACCACAATATTTTGCAAAAAATGCCATGATGAATAAAACCGGGTATACTGATTTTGATACGGTTTTAAAACAAGGCGATAATCCGCTTGATCCGGAAGCGTTCGAAGCCATTGCAAATCAAGAAGGAGCTTTGGTTTTAGACGTGCGTACCGAAGATGATTTTGTAAAAGCCCATATTCCAAATTCTATTTTTATTGGTTTGAACGGGAGTTTTGCGCCGTGGGTTGGTGCTTTGATCGCTGATCTTAAACAACCTATACTATTGATCACTCCTGAAGGCAAGGAAAAAGAGGCTGTAACGCGGTTATCACGTGTGGGTTATGACAATACCTTAGGGTATTTAAAAGGTGGAATGGAAGCCTGGAAAGCAGCCGGAAAAGATATTGAACGTGTTGACTCCATTGATGCTTTAACCTTTAAAAAACGCTTCGAAGAAGATCATTTACATGTATTGGACGTGCGTAAAGAAGGCGAATTTGCATCAGAGCATTTGAAAGGTGATAACGTGCAACTGTTCTCTTTGGATTACATCAATGATCAAATGAATGACATTGAGCAAGATGAAACCTATTATGTTCATTGTGCCGGAGGCTACCGCTCGGTAATCGCTGCTTCGATTCTAAAAGCGAGAGGTTTTAATAATTTGATCAATATTGAAGGTGGATTTGGTGCCATGAAGAACAGTGGTTTACCCGTTACAGATTACGTTTGTCCAACAACTTTATAAGAATTAATTTAAAATCTTTAATTATGAAAAAAAACATGGGAGCAACTGATAAGGGCATACGTGTACTTATCGCTATTGTAATAGCCGTTTTGTATTATTTCAATGTAATCGAAGGAACGCTTGCGTACATTTTAATGGCTTTGGCATTGATATTCCTGATTACAAGTTTTATTAGCTTTTGCCCGCTTTACAAACCATTTGGAATAAACACGAATAAAACTGAGAAGAAGTAAATCTGAGCTGCTTTTTAAAACAACTTTTTTTGATTACTATCAAGCACGATTTAATGGTTAAATAATTTCGGCGCTTAAACCGGCTTCCAATAATTTGGAGCAACGAGGTTTCAAATCGTCGTATTCACCTGTTTTTACAGTACATTTTCCTTTATAATGAACGATCAAAGAACATTGTTCAGCTTGCATGGAAGTATGATCACAAGCATACATCAATGTTTCGATCACATGATCAAAGGTGTTAACATCGTCGTTATAAAGTACAATTTCATTTTGGGTGGAGACCGTTTCTTCCACCAATAATTCTTCTGATGTTTTTTCTCTGGTACTCATAAGATTTTGGTTTAAAATCATCAGTTCGTGATGCACTAATTTAAAAATTTTAGTGCAACCCATTGGTTTCTTTCTAATTTTTCTTGAAATTTTAACAAATGTGTTTCACATTCGGTCTGAATTTTAGGAATATCATCATTATAAAAGCCACTTAATATCAATATTCCATTTTTAGTCAGGCATTTAACATAGGCTTTTATATCCTGAAGTAGAATATTCCGATTGATATTGGCTAAAATTATATCATAACACTTGCCCTTTAAAAGTGAAGCGTCACCTTCGAAAACAGAAATATTCTTACAATTGTTTCTTTCAATGTTTTCAAGACTGTTTTCATAACACCAGCGATCAATATCTATAGCATCTACTGCTTTGGCTCCTTTTAGTTCTGCGAGAATCGCTAAAACGGCAGTTCCGCAGCCCATATCCAGAACCGTTTTATCTTGAAAATCGTTTTTTAGAATATGCTGTATCATCATGTGTGTGGTTTCATGATGACCGGTTCCAAAGCTCATTTTGGGTTCAATGACAATATCGAATTGGGTATCGAATTTTTCATGGAACGGGGCTCGAACAGCACAGAGATCATCCACTACAATGGGATTGAAATTTTTTTCCCAGGTTTCATTCCAGTTGGTTTGTTCGATGTCTTCTAAGGTGTAACTGATATCAAAAGTACGTTCATTAAGGATTTGAATATCGCCAAGAATATCCTCCTGCCAATCGGATGTTTGAATGTATGCTGAAAGTCCGTCGTCTTCCTCTACAAAACTTTCAAAACCAACCTCAGCCAGTTCGGCAATAAGTATGTCTACCGCGGGCTGCAGCGGACTGAACTTGAAATGATATCCGATATAATTTTGAGCACTCATGTTTTTTGAATTACTGAAGTCGCGTTAGGGATTGAAGCGATATCCTTTTTGGAAAAAAGATTTAGCGGAAAGCCCGACGGCCGCGCCCAAAAGCGTGGCCGTAACGCCCAAATTATACTTTTAAAAGGCATTCACTATTGCAAAAAAGTCTTCTGCATTTAAAGATGCTCCGCCAATAAGGCCACCATCTACGTCCGGTTTCGAGAAAATTTCCTCGGCATTGGCAGGTTTTACACTACCGCCGTATAGGATAGAAACGCGTTCGGCAATGTCGTACCCGTATTGATCTGCCAATGTTTTGCGAATAAAGGCATGCATATCCTGAGCCTGTTCTGGGCTTGCCGTTTCACCGGTTCCAATGGCCCAAACGGGTTCGTAAGCCAGGACGATATTTTTAAAATCCCAGGCCTGAAGCTGGAACAGGGCATTTTTGATTTGGTTGCCCACGACGGTTTCTTCGTTTCCTGCTTTCCTATCCGCTAATTCTTCACCGAAACAGAAAATCACACGCATTTTATGGTCTAACGCGGTTTTCACTTTTTTGGCCAAAAGCTCATCGGTTTCATTAAAATATTCACGACGCTCACTATGCCCCAAAATAACCGTATTAACGCCTACACTTTTTAACATAGATGCACTAATTTCTCCGGTGTAAGCACCGTTTTCAGCAAAATGCATGTTCTGTGCAACCACTTCTATATCAGTATTACGGAGTGTTTCAAAAGCGCGATACAAATTGGTAAATGTTGGAGCCACCATAACCTCGGCATTAGAGGTTTTGGTTTGTGCCATTAGATCGGTTAATAGTGCCTCAGTTTGAGACAGATCGTTATTCATTTTCCAGTTTCCGGCTACGATATTTTTTCTCATGATTGGTTACCCGTTTCAGGGATTTTTTTGAATTATAAATTTTGTGTTATACGATTATCTGTGGCTTTTTCGGCGTTATACAAGCTTATTGTACCTGACTTATCCACAACGATATAGCGTGGAATCCAGTCCAGATCGAGAAACGCTCCAAAAGGTCCTTTCCAACCCGATTGCATGAAATAATGCTCGCCGTTTACCTGATATTTTTTTATCCCTTTTTTCCATGCCTCCTGATTGCGATCCAGCGATAGAAAAACATAAGTTACATCGGGATATTGACTCTGAATTTCTTTAACTGTTGGCATGCCTTTGAGGCAGTCGCCACACCAGGACGCCCAAACCTCAATAAACAGGGTTTCTCCTTGATGTTTTTTTAAAATGTCTTTGAACGGTACAGAGCTACCATCGAGACTTATAAAAGTATCATTTAAAGCGGCCTCTGAAAATTGTGTAGGATCAGGAGCGCTTTTACAGCTCAAGAACCCCATTAAAGATACTAGTAGAAAGGTGTATGTTTTCATGTCAATAAATTAATTATTCAAGTTTTACTTTAGGATCGAGCCACATATAAACAATATCTACAAAAATATTGATAATTATAAACATGAGCGCAATAATTAATACGGAACCCATGATGACCGGTAAATCCAGAGTGTTTAACGCATAAACGATTTCTTTTCCCAAACCGTTCCAACCGAAAATATATTCAACAAAAACGGCTCCCGCGAGCATGGATGCAAACCAACCTGATACGGCTGTTACCACTGGATTTAAAGCATTCTTTACGGCATGTCTTTTAATAATCTGATACATCGCCAGACCTTTCGCCCGTGCCGTTCGGATGTAATCCTGATTAAATACTTCGAGTAATGAGTTTCGCATGAGTTGAATGACGACGGCCAATGGACGAATGCCCAAAACTATAGCAGGAAGAATCAAATTTTTCCATTTGATGTGCATGCTTTCACCAAAATCGTCGAGCTCATATAAGCTTCCTGTCATTTCAAGATGCGTATATTTATGAAGAATAAAACCGAAGAACCAGGCGAATAAGATCGCACTAAAAAATGATGGCACGCTCATACCCAAAGTACTAAGCACTTGAATGGCCTTGTCCAGCCAACGATCCTTGTAAAGCGCTGAGACAATACCTAAAAAAATACCAAGTAAAATAGCTATGATGATTGCCGAAACCGCCAACACAAACGTATTCGGTAGGGTTTCTTTTAGAATGGAACTCACTTTTTTACCGGATTTCGCAAAGGATGTTCTTAAATAAGGTGATTTTAAAACAACAGTCGTATTTCCTAAACTGAATAATTTGGTAGCATCGTATTTATCAGAATCTAAAAATGTGTAATCATTTTGGTTTTTTGAATGAAATGATAGCGGCGAAAGATCATTCAAATAATAAAAATATTGTGTGGTTACCGGTTTGTCAAAACCAAATTTTTTCTTGATCAGTGCGAGTTGTGCACTGTCTTCATTTTGGCCCATCATCATTTGAGCGGGATCACCCGGAAGTACATTAAATAAAAAGAAAATAACAGTAACCACTCCAAACAAAGTAAGAAGTGCATACATCAATTTATTTAATAAGTAGCTAATCAGATTTCGGTGATTAAAAGAGGTTACATTATAATTTCAACTTGTCTACATCGTGCCAGTTAAATTTCTGCTTGATCACGCCTTTGCTTAATTCCAGAATACCCGGATTGGCACGAACTACTGTTTTCAGGGCTTTTTCGTCGCAGAGATACCATTTGAAATCCAGATCGTATTTTAAATTAAACTGTTTTTTCTTGGCTTCGCTGGAGGATGTTAAACCGATAATGGTATATCCTTTGGATCTTGCGCGATCTTGAAGGCCTTTTAAAATATATGCGCCATTCTTTTCAATATTTTCAAGACTATAGGAAACTACAACGATCAGGCTGTCCTGATTAAGAAAATAATCAGTAAGATCCTCATCGCCGTCTTCAATCGAAAAATCGTAAATAGGTGGCACATAACCTTCATCAATAACTTCGGTGTCCGCGCCTATTAATTCGCCATCAACATCAGGATAATCTCCGTAATTGGTGATCTCTTTTTCTTCGCCATCAACATCAAACTTCCAGGTATATTCAATAACCGGTTTTGCGGCATCTTCAGGAACCGACATATCTTTTTTGATATCCGTTCCTATTTTATAAGCTCTAAAATCAACTACCGGCAAGTGCACCAAAACATGATAGCCAAACCAGAAACAAAACACAAAACTTAGCAAGGCCAAAATAGTGGTTGGAAGCATATTAAAAACCGGTTTGATATGCTGCTTTCCTATAAAAAGAATCACAACAAGAATAAGTAATACCAGATCTTTTGAGAAACTCTGCCAGGGTGTTAATTTTAAAGCATCTCCAAAGCAACCACAATCCCGAACCTTATCGAAATAGGCCGAATAAAAGGTTAAAAAGGTGAAGAAAATAATCATTCCTAATAAACTCCAGGACGTGAATTTAGGTTTGTAACCAATCAATAAAAAGACGCCTAAGATCACTTCAAAGGTTACAACGAGTACCGATAACATCAAGGCATATGGAATTAGTGATGGCAGGTTTAAAACCTCGGGACTAAAATATTCCTGAAGTTTATAAGAAAACCCCAGCGGGTCATTGAGTTTTATCAATCCGGAGATAATAAAAAGTACGCCAACAAATATGCGACAGATCGCTACTAAATATTTCATAATGTATCTTATCAATTAAAAGAAATGGTTTTAAGTGGCATTAAGATGAATTAATGCGAAAACAGCGTAATTAACCATATCTTGATAATTCGCATCTATACCCTCACTTACCAGAGTTTTTCCTTTGTTATTTTCAATGGTTTTTACACGCAATAATTTTTGCAAGATCAAATCCGTAAGACTACTTACACGCATATCGCGCCAGGCCTCCCCGTAATCATGATTTTTATCCATCATCAGCTTTTTGGTGATGGCCACCTGTTCTTCATACAATTTTTTAGCCTCTTCCGTTGATAGATCCGGTTGCTCTGCGATACCTTTTTTAATCTGGATCAAGGCCATGATACAATAATTGATGATCCCTATAAACTCGCTCACTTCATCCTCATCAACCTTTCGGGTTGCATTTTCCTGTAAACCACGAATACGCTGGGCTTTTATAAAAATCTGATCCGTTAATGAGGGTAATCGCAATATTCTCCAGGCGCTGCCATAATCACTCATTTTTTTAACAAACAAATTTTTGCACATGTCTATTATGGCATCGTATTGTTTTGAAGTATCTTGCATGTATCAATTGAATTTTGCGTAAATTTCGCATAAATTATTAAAACCTTCAAAGTTTCCGGTTTAAAACTTTTAACTCATAAACCTGACTTAAGATATTTCTTCGAATGACTATAAATTGCAAAGGCAAACTTATTGATTTAAGTACTCCGAAAGTGATGGGGATTTTAAACCTCACTCCTGATTCATTTTTTGACGGCGGAAAATTTCAAGATCAAACAGCAAGTTTAAAGCAGGTCGAGCGAATGTTGAACGAAGGGGCGACCTTCATCGATGTTGGTGCATATAGCTCAAGACCAAAAGCTGAGCATGTTAGCGAAGCAGAGGAATTAAAACGCTTACTTCCAGTTTTAGAAGTTATTCTTGAAGAATTTTCGGAAGTACTCATTTCGGTTGATACCTTTAGATCTAAAGTAGCTAAGGCCGCTATTGAGGTTGGCGCGGCTCTTATAAATGATATTTCTGCAGGCCAAATGGATCCGCAAATGATGGCAATGGTTGGAAATCTTAAAGTTCCTTACATCATGATGCACATGCGCGGGACGCCTCAAACCATGCAAAATCTTACGCAATACGATGATCTAATAAAAGATATGCTATTCTACTTTTCAGAACGCCTGGCGGAAGCCAGATCGCATGGCATAACAAACCCGATTATCGATCCCGGATTTGGATTTGCAAAAACCAGAGAACAAAATTTTGAACTTTTGGATCATCTTGAGCTTTTTAAAATTATTGAACATCCGCTTTTGGTAGGCGTTTCCAGAAAATCTATGATCTACAAAACTTTAGATACCACGGCCGAGCATGCTTTAAATGGTACAAGTATTTTAAATACCGTGGCCTTGCAAAAAGGGGCTTCGATCTTGCGGGTTCACGATGTAAAGGAAGCTGTGGAATGCGTGAAATTAGTAACCGCGTTACATTCTTGATATGAAAAGTTTATTGACGTTTTTTATTTTTCTTTTTACTTTTTCCTGTGCTCCTAAAAAGGTCGTTGAACTTCCACAGGTTAATCAGGTAGATATTTCAAAAATTTCAGATATTTCTGCTGCCTATTTATTTTATGAACCCGGTCAGGGGGATGGTATTGAACTCAACCGAAAAAATCTGATAAGCACAACCAATTGGGTTGTTAATGTTGATAAACGCCTGACCTTAAATCAGGCTATTCCGAAAATTATATTCCTTCAGGATAAAAAACGCAACGCAACGCATAAAAATGCTGAAGCTAAAAACTATTATACCTGCGACGACCTCAGCCAAAATACACTTGGATTTATTGAATTTACTGAAGTTCATTATCATTTGAAAGACACCTCAGATTTCAAGAGTACTCAAGGCAAGACTGTTTCTTTGGTAAATTTTGAAACATCTGACCGATTTGAATTAAAATTATCCGGTAATGATTCTATCCGGTATTTAAAAAGACCTGTTTCTGAGTTGAAAACAACTTTGGACAGTTTGCATATGAAAGATCAAAATCTAAAATTTACCTTAAGATTTAAGGGTGATTTAGCCTTTCAGGATTATATCTCGGTCAAATCGAAACTCGCAAAATGGGCTGCCAAGGAGGGAACGGTTTCAAAGGATGAATTTATTTTTAATTAAACATACTTTTAGTAATTTTACCGAAACCCACTGCCATTGGAAATTTTTAAAGATGTATTAAACTTCTCTGTAGTCGACATTATCGATGTGATACTTGTTGCCCTGCTACTCTATTACATTTACAAACTTATCAAGGGAACGGTAGCCATTAATATTTTCATAGGTATTATTATTATTTACCTGGTTTGGAAACTCACCGATTTTCTGGATATGGAATTGCTTTCCAGCATTTTTGGTGGTTTCATGAAAGTGGGTATTATCGCATTGATCGTGGTATTCCAGCCCGAAATCAGAAAATTTCTATTGATGGTAGGATCCACCAATTTTAAAGGTCGCAGAAAATTTTTAAGACCCTTCAGTTTTTTAAAGACTGAAACCGTTGTTTCCACAGATGTTGAAGCAATTATTTCAGCATGTAATAAAATGGCGATGTCCAAAACCGGTGCATTGATCGTTTTCGAACGCAATAATAACCTGGATTTCTTATCCTCGTCCGGAGACGAAATGAATATAAAGGTTACGCAACCCATCATAGAAAGTATCTTCTTTAAGAACAGTCCGTTGCACGATGGTGCAATCATTATCGATAACAATATTGTTAAAGCTACTCGAGTGATCCTTCCTGTGAATAACGATAAAAACATTCCGCATCGCTTCGGGTTACGTCATCGCGCCGCTATTGGAGTAACTGAAAAAACTGATGCTTTAGCGCTTGTTGTAAGTGAAGAAACCGGACATATCTCCTACTTTAAGGATGGGGAATTTGTAGTTTTCGATGATACCACCGAACTCATAAGTTTGATCAAAGAAGACCTGGCTTAAGCAACTTCTTCCTTGAGGAATTGCACTTCGTATAAATTCTTGTAGAATCCATTTTTGTTTTTAAGCAACTCTTCGTGCGTTCCCTGTTCCACAATCTCGCCGGCATCCATCACGATGATCTTATCAGCTTTTTTAATGGTAGCCAAACGATGGGCGATCACAATAGAAGTACGACCTTTGGTGATCTTATCTGTTGCATTTTGAATGAGTTGTTCCGAATAAGTATCTACAGACGAGGTTGCTTCATCTAAAACTAAAATACTTGGATTTGTTACATAAGCGCGTAAAAAGGAGATCAATTGGCGTTGCCCTGAAGACAGCATTACACCACGTTCCTTAACGTTGTAGTGATAGCCATTAGGCAAGGTTTCAATAAAATCGTTTACACCAATGGCTTTAGCCGCTTCGCGCACTTCATCTTCTGTGATATGCGGATTTCCAAGCGTGATATTATTTAAAATGGTATCTGCAAACAAAAATACATCCTGCAACACTACAGCGATTTGAGTTCGTAAAGAATTCAGAGTAACTTCTTTAATATCAATATCATCAACCGAAATTACTCCGGATTTAATCTCATAAAAGCGATTCAGTAAATTGATAATGGTGGATTTTCCGGCTCCGGTAGCACCAACGATCGCGACGGTTTCGCCGGCTTTTACCTCAAAAGAGACCCCTTTAAGAACATCTTCATTCTCAACATAATTGAAATAAACATCTTTAAATTTTATGTTTCCTTTAAAACTTTTGGTGATGTAGGTTCCGCTATCATCAATCTGAGAATCCGTATCCAAAATTTTAAATACGCGATTTGCAGCAACCATTCCCATTTGGAGAGTATTGAACTTATCTGCAATCTGACGCAAGGGATTAAATAACATGGGTACGAACATGATAAAAGATACCAGAGTTCCCTGAGTTACAGTACCATCGAGCACCACATTCAACCCCCCGTACCAGGCCACTAACCCTATCGTTATAGACGAGGCCAGATCTGCAATTGGAAAGAATATAGAGTTATACCAAACGGTTTTTAACCAGGCTTTTTTATGTCGCTCATTTATGGCTTTAAACTTAGCGTATTCTTTATCCTCACGCGTAAATAACTGAAGGATCTTCATCCCGGTAATACGCTCCTGAACAAAGGAATTTAAATTTGAAACTTCATTACGTACATCCTCAAAGGCGCGCTTCATATATTTTTGAAACAACCGTGTAGCGTACATCAATACGGGCAACATAATGAATACGATCAGGGTAAGTTTAAAATTGATATAAACCATAATACCAAAAACAACAAGCATCGTAAGTAAATCCCTTATGATCATGAATAATCCCTGACTGAAGATATCGGCGATACGTTCCATATCGGTAACCGAACGTGTTATGAGAACACCCACAGAAGAGGTGTCGTAGTATTTCATTTTAAAACGAAGAATATGTTTGAATAGCTTCACTCGAATATCCATCACCATATTCTGACCTAACCATGCGGCATAGTAAATAAAGGTAAGCTGCGAAGCTGTTTGCAATGCCAAAACAACCAATAACAAAACCACATAGGTTAAAAAGTGCCTTGGATTTTTTACAGCCACACTATTGTCTATGGCATCTTTAGTAATATAAGGTGTGGAAGCCCCTAATATTGCCAAAAAGATAACTAAAACCGTTAAACCAATAAAAACATGGCGGTAAGGTTTCATGTACTGAAAAAGTCGTTTGAACAACTTTACATCAAAAGGTTTCTCGTTTTTCTTTGTCATTTATATTTTTATCGATTCCGGGTATTCAATCTGAATTAAATAAAGGCCTTGAGCCGGCACTGAGTAGCCTGCTTCACTGCGATCTTTTGATTTTATAATTTGATGAACATCCTCGGGTTTCATTTTATCTAAACCAACATTTACCAGCGTACCTACAATGGCTCGAACCATATTGCGCAAAAATCGGTCGGCCTTAATCACAAAATGCAATTCGTTACCAACTTGGGTCCACTCGGCTTTCATGATGTCACAAATATACGTCTTCACATCGGTATTCGTTTTAGAGAAACATTGAAAATCTTTATACTCAAATAAAATTTTCGCAGCAGTATTCATTTGTTTCAAATCCAATGGTTGCTTCACCAAATAGGTGTCTTTAAAATTAAAGACATCCTTTTCCAAAGCAATGCGATACAGATATGTTCGGCTTTGAGCATCAAACCTTGCATGGGCTTCTGGTTTTACTTTAAAAATAGTATGAATGGCGATATCCTTTGGTAAAAACGCATTCAATTTATAAACCAGGTCCTGAGTGTCCAAAGTTTGATCTACATCAAAATGTGCGAACATTTGTTTGGCATGAACGCCTGTATCTGTCCGGCCTGCTCCTACTATTGAAATTGTTGCTTTCAATAAGGTGGATAGGGCTTTTTCTAAAACCTCCTGAACTGAAATGGCATCGGGTTGTACCTGCCAACCGTGATATTCTGTGCCATTATATGAAAGTTCTAAGAAATACCTCAAACTGTTTTAATACTTTTGTTGAAAGGCAAAGATAGGTAGTTTTACACTGATTTTTAAAGCTGATACTATTAATTAAATATTAAAAACGCAGCGTTTTACAATGACAAAAATACTTTTACTTTCTGATACTCATGGTTATATAGATGACGCTATTTTGAAACACGTAGAAAAAGTTGATGAAGTTTGGCACGCCGGAGATATTGGTGATTTAAGAGTTACTGACCCCATTAAAAACCTTAAACCTTTACGCGCGGTTAATGGTAACATTGATGATGCACGAATACGCACCGAATTTCCGGAACACCAACGGTTTTTGTGTGAAGGTGTTTCGGTTTGGATGACTCATATTGGAGGTTATCCGCCAAAATACAGTTCCAGAATTCTTCCTGAATTGAATGAAAATCCACCGCGGCTTTTTATTTGTGGACACTCCCACATTTTAAAGGTGATGCCGGATAAAAAACGAAACCTTATCCATATGAATCCGGGAGCGGTTGGGAAGCATGGGTTTCATAAATCACGTACTATGTTGCGCTTTACCATTGATGGAAAAAAAATAGATCATCTGGAAGTTATTGAGTTTAATAAGCGTTAATAAGCCCGCGTAAGGGATAGTAGCGGAAAGCCCACAGCGAGGTACGAGCGCGGACTTGCAGCGGATAGCCCGACCCGGAGCTTGCGGAGGGTAACGCCCAAACAATTTTTATTTTGAACTAAAAAACCCGAGACTTTCGACCCGGGTTTTTAACGCACTAATACTACTAAGATGTTAGGTTTATCGCAATCGATCTACAGATTTTACAAGGTCTTCATCCTTTTTAATGGCTTTATTGGCCAGGGCCAAAAAGACGATAGAAATGACGGGAAGAAAAACCCCAACACCTTTCTCTGAAATATGACTTTCTCCAGGTGCCGTTAGTATCCGATATACAAAAAATCCTAGTAAAATAAAGTTTAATATGATGTTCAGGCGGCCCAACATAAATTGAGACTTCCTGTTTTTGTATCTGAATATTGATATCAAAGATAATAATGCTGAGGCTAAAAATAAACCTAAATACAAAAAATTATCTTGCGCATATACCAAAACGCCATTTTCTGCAGTCCACAAGGGAAATACAAATATGAGTCCTGCCGATATTCCTGCGGCGATTAAAAGATATATGGTTTGTATGCGTTGAATCATATTGATTTTAAAAATCTGAGGACAAAAATAACAGTTTCTTTTCTAAAATAAATGTAAAAAATTAAAATAAAGTTGTATTATTGCATAAGTTATTCTCATTGACTGCAGTGATTGTGGTCTTTTCTTCAGAATAATAAATCATTTTATTTTTCAGAGTAATTATATTCAAAAAAATTATTTTCCCAATTAGACTTCAATGCTTGAAATTTCACAGTTAAAAGAAAAGAAATTAGCAGATTTACAAGAAATTGCTAAACAGCTTAGTATTCCAAAATACAGAACTTTAAAAAAGTTAGACCTGGTTTACCAGATTTTAGACAAACAGGCGGCAAATCCTAAGGCCGTAACAAGTGTGGTTGAACCATCTAAAGATGACAAACCACAACAGAAACAGGAAAAACCAACCAGAAAACGCGTTGAGCGGTCTGATAAAAAAGGCCCTCAAAATCAGAATAAGAAATCTGATGACAATTCTAAACAGAATAATGCCCCGTCTAAGGATCATTCTAAACAGAACAATAATCCAAAATCAGATTCTAAGAACACGAATAAGAACGATCAAAACAGTACTGATAACAAACAGAAAAGTCATCAGAAAAAAGATCATAACCAAAATAAAAATCAGCATAAAGGCCAAAAAAGCTCTAATGTTGATAAAGGCAATAAAGACAACCGCAACCGTTACCGCGAGCCGGATTTCGAATTTGATGCCATTATAGAAAGTGAAGGTGTTCTGGATATTATGCAGGATGGCTATGGCTTTTTACGCTCATCAGACTACAATTATTTGTCGTCTCCCGATGATATTTATGTATCGCAATCACAAATCCGTTTATTCGGGTTGAAGAAAGGGGATACAGTTTTAGGTAACGTGCGCCCACCGAAAGAAGGTGAAAAATATTTTCCTCTGATTAAGGTTATAAGAATTAACGGTCAGAAACCTGAAGTGGTTAGAGACCGTGTATCCTTTGAACATTTAACGCCGTTATTTCCGAAAGAAAAATTCAATATTGCTGAGAAACAAAGCACCATTTCAACACGAATTATGGATTTGTTCTCCCCGATTGGAAAAGGGCAACGTGGTATGATCGTATCGCAGCCTAAAACAGGTAAAACGATGTTATTAAAGGATGTGGCCAATGCCATTGCAGCCAACCACCCGGAAGTTTATTTAATGATCCTATTGATAGATGAGCGTCCTGAGGAGGTAACGGATATGCAACGTAATGTGCGTGGTGAAGTTATTTCATCAACCTTCGACAAGGAAGCTCATGAGCACGTACGCATCGCCGATATCGTTCTTGAAAAAGCAAAACGCCTGGTGGAATGTGGTCACGATGTTGTGATCCTTCTAGACTCCATAACGCGTTTAGCGAGAGCTTATAACACCGTGCAACCGGCATCCGGGAAGATATTAAGTGGTGGTGTTGATGCCAACGCATTGCATAAACCAAAACGTTTCTTTGGTGCCGCGAGAAATATTGAGAATGGTGGTTCTTTAACCATTATTGCCACGGCATTAACAGAAACCGGTTCTAAAATGGACGAGGTTATCTTTGAGGAATTCAAAGGAACCGGTAACATGGAACTGCAATTAGATAGAAAAATTTCTAATCGTAGAATATTCCCTGCTATCGATCTTACGTCCTCAAGTACGCGTCGTGATGATCTGTTATTAGACGAGAACGTGATTCAACGCATGTGGGTAATGCGCAAATATTTAGCTGACATGAACCCTGTTGAAGCCATGGAATTCATTAATGAGCGGTTTAAACAAACTCGAAACAACGAGGAATTTTTAATATCCATGAATGGATAATACACCAGAGTAACTAGACTAACTCAAATGTTAAAAGCCTTAGCAATACGTGTATTGTTAGGGCTTTTTTAGTGGCATCAATGCATTAGTATACTCTAAAAATTGCGCATAAAAAAAGCTTCTCGATCGAGAAGCTTTAACTAAATTAATTTTTAAAATGATTATAGCGATGCGATGTGCTGCGCTAAACCAGATTTTAAATTCGCCGCTTTGTTAGCGTGAATGATGTTTTTCTTCGATAATTTATCGATCATTGAAACAACAGATGGAAACATTTTTTCAGCTTCTTTCTTATCGGTTACCTCACGTAGTTTCTTGATAGCATTACGCGTTGTTTTATGTTGGTATTTATTTACCACGCGTTTTGCTTCGTTACTTCTAATTCTTTTTAATGCTGACTTATGATTTGCCATGTTTTGTTTTTTATTAAAAATTGTAGCCCGTAGGGGAATCGAACCCCTCTTACCAGGATGAAAACCTGGCGTCCTAGCCGATAGACGAACGGGCCAGTTGTTATTGTGACACCGTTAATCAATACTGATTAACTTCAAACGGTTTCAATTAACTCGACAATGTCTCCATTGCGGATGCAAAAATACAACTATTTTTAAATGTTGCAAGACCAATATTATTTTTTTTCTAAAAATTTTTAGAGGCCTTTTTTAGGTTTAAATTTTAATAGGCTTTTGCAAATAAAACACGGCCTTTTGAAGGTTTCCCGGAGTACACACAAACCCCTTCTTCAGGTTCCTGATCCAAAGGAATACAACGAATTGTAGCTTTAGTTAAATCCTTAATTTTTTCTTCAGTCTCATTTGTTCCGTCCCAATGCGCTGAAACAAATCCGGTTTTCGTCTCTAAAACAGTTTTAAATTCCTCAAAAGTTTCCACTTTCGTAATATGAGTATCTCTAAAATCAAGCGCCTTTTTAAATATGGCTTCCTGAATTTCTTTTAGTAAGGATTGAATATGATCCTCCAAACCATCCAAAGCGACACTGCTTTTGGTTAAGGTATCACGACGAGCAAGTTCTACAGTTTCATTTTCAAGATCTTTCGGTCCGATGGCTATTCTTAGCGGAACACCTTGTAATTCATGCTGGGCAAATTTAGCTCCGGGCCGTTGTGTATCTCGATCGTCATACTTCACAGAAATACCTTTGGCTCGTAATTTTTGAACTATGCCGTTTGCAACTTCAGAAATGGCTTCAAACTGTTCTTCGTTCTTATAAATAGGTACAATAACCACCTGATTTGGCGCTAAATTTGGAGGTAAAACCAATCCCTGATCGTCACTGTGGGTCATGATCAATGCACCCATTAACCGTGTTGAAACACCCCAGGAGGTAGCCCAAACGTAGTCTTGCTGACCTTCTTTATTAGCAAATTTAACATCGAAAGCTTTAGCGAAATTCTGGCCCAGGAAGTGCGAAGTTCCGGCCTGAAGTGCTTTACCATCTTGCATTAACGCTTCAATACAGTAGGTTTCTTCTGCCCCGGCAAAACGTTCGCTCTCAGTTTTAACACCTTGTATAACCGGTATGGCCATAAAGTTTTCAGCGAAGGTAGCATACACATTATTTATAAGTTTCGTTTCCTTCAAAGCTTCTTCTTTTGTGGCATGAGCTGTATGTCCTTCCTGCCAAAGAAATTCAGCTGTTCTTAAAAATAAACGTGTTCGCATTTCCCAGCGCACCACATTGGCCCATTGATTTATAAGCAAAGGAAGATCACGATAACTTTGGATCCAGTTTCTGTAAGTATTCCAAATAATGGCCTCACTGGTTGGTCGCACCACCAATTCTTCCTCTAATTTTGCTTCGGGATCCACACGCAGTTTTCCCGGTTTATCAGGATCGTTTTGAAGTCGGTAATGTGTAACCACAGCGCATTCTTTAGCAAATCCTTCTGCATTTTTCTCTTCGGCTTCAAACAAACTTTTCGGCACAAATAGCGGAAAATAGGCATTTTGATGTCCGGTTTCTTTAAACATGCGATCCAGTTCAGCCTGCATTTTTTCCCAAATGGCGTAACCATAAGGTTTGATTACCATACAACCTCTAACCGCTGAATTCTCGGCCAGATCAGCCTTGACAACCAATTCGTTGTACCACTTGGAGTAATCGTCCGCCCTACTTGTAAGTTTTTTACTCATATTTGCTTTTTGGCACAAATATTGTGCATATGTTAAATAAAAAAATAGTTCAGCAAAACTAACTATTTTTGTAATGTTCAACAATAAAATCTTAGAGATATGCAACTAAATAACAACATATTCAAAAAACTGCAATATACCCCACTTCTGGGTTTATTGTTAGTTGTCATGTCATGTGGGTCATATCAATATGTTGGTGTGGAATCAGATGGCATTTACGGTGAACCGGAAATGCGTGTAAATCCGCAGCAACGCGAAGACGCTATTGTTGAAATCCCAAACCAAAGTAATAGTGATTATTACCAGAATTATTTTAAGAACAAAGCTATGGAATATGACGTGATGCTCCAGAATAGTGAGATTTTCACGGATATTGATAGCTATAGCAGCGATGCTTACGTTGAAAATGATTCTTTAGTTGATAATACTCAAAATTATGCAGGTTGGGGCCAGAATCCCAATAACGTAACCATTAACTATATCGACAACAGTTGGAATAACTGGGGTTGGGGTTATTACGGCTGGAATAACTGGAGATGGAATAACTGGAATTACTGGGGATGGAACAATTGGAATTACTGGGGCTGGAATAACTGGTATGGAGGATGGTACGATCCTTTTTGGTACTCACCATACTACGGTAGCTTTTATGCCGGATGGGGATACTACGGTTATTCACCTTACTACAATAATTACCGAGGCCGTTATTATTACAGACAACCATCATTTAGTGCCACAAGAAGGGGAAGTTATGCGAATACCAGCTACCGCAGTAATACGACTAATTTAAGTTCAAGAACGCAAGGTCGACGCAGTACTGCAACAAGAAATAACACTGCTGTTACTTCCAGATACAATACCTCTAGAAGAAGTAGTAGTAGTATTATAAATAATTCGTACCGAAACAACACACTTCGAAATAGTACAGGTACAGTTCGCCGCAGTTCTACTGCTGTAAATAATTCGGGTATTGCTACTAGAAATTATAATTCAAGATATAGCTCACCTACTAATTCAGGAGTACGCCGAAGTGCATCTACTATAAGAACGCCATCAAGAAGCTCAACTACAAGAAGCACTTCTACGGTAAGACGAAGCTCCAATAGTTATGGATCACCTTCGAATATGCCTAGTAGAAGTTCTCGTCCATCATACACGCCGTCGAGTAGTAGTAGATCCAGTTCAGGATACACGCCAAGTAGAAGTTCTTCTTCTTCAGGATCAACCATGAGATCTTCCGGTGGAGGCAGTTCAAGAGGCTCATCCGGCGGAGGCGGTCGAAGAGGCGGCTGATAAATACTATAAATTATAATTAAGAATTTGTCTCATAATTGAGGCTATTAAGATAATAAAATCACCTATGAAAAAATTAACTTTATTTTGTCTTGGGCTACTCTCGTTTTCTTTAATGCAAGCCCAGGATATCAACGATGCTTTGAGATATTCTCAAAATGCTATTGAAGGTACAGCCCGCTACAGAGCATTGGGTGGTGCCTTTGGAGCCCTCGGTGGCGACTTAAGCGCACTAAGCAGCAATCCGGCCGGTGGTGCCGTTTTTACTCAAAGTAATGCTACTTTTACATTAGCGATAAATGATGCCACCAACGATACCAATTATTTTAATGGCTTTGGATCTATATCTACAAATCAAACCGATCTCAGCCAAGGTGGTGTTGTATTCGTTTTCAAAAGTAACACCAATTCGCCATGGCAGAAATTTGCGGTAGGAGTAACTTATGATCGCACCAATAATTTTAATAACACATGGAACGCTTCAGGCACCAATACCAACGACGACGGTCAGTTTAGCAACTCTATAACGAGTTATTTTTATGACTACGCTGACGGTTTGCGATTGGATGAGATTTCTACGCTTCCCGGTGAAACATATAGTGACGCTTATAAAGCCATTGGTGATTTTTACGGTTTCGCCAACCAGCAGGCTTTTCTTGGTTTTGAATCCTATTTGTTGGAACCTGAAGATATAAATAACGATGCTAATACGGTTTATTACGGAAATGTAGCCCCGGGTAATTTTACCCACGATTATACTTATGCTGCAACTGGTTATAATGGAAAAGCAAGCTTCAATTTATCAACTCAATATCAGGATAATTTGTATTTAGGACTCAATTTAAATACGCATTTTATTAATTATAACCGTAGCACAATTCTTTATGAAGATAACAACAATCCAGGTTCTGTAGTTAACTATGCAGAGTTCAACAATACTTTGTCAACAACAGGGAGCGGGTTCTCATTCCAGTTAGGAGGAATTCTTAAATTAGGTGATTCATGGCGTCTTGGAGCCGTTTATGATTCCCCAATCTGGTATAACATCGACGATGAAACTACTCAATATTTAGCCACCGACGGTGCTAATGGTTTTATTGAGATAAACCCACAAGTGGTAAATGTTTATCCCACCTATAAATTGCAAACGCCATCACAATTTACGGGAAGTGTTGCCTATGTATTCGGTCAGGAAGGCTTAATTAGTTTTGATTATGCCGTTAAAGATTATAGTAAAACGAAATTTAAGCCGGAGTCAGACGCTTTTTTCAGTGCTCAAAACAACGCTATGGCTAACGTTTTAGATGTCTCACAAACCTACAGATTAGGTGGTGAGTACAAAATAGATCAGTTTAGTTTACGCGGCGGTTACAGATTTGAAGAAAGTCCTTATAAAAATGGAGTAACCATAGGTGATTTAACCGGGTACTCATTTGGAATTGGGTATAATTTTGGAAATACAAGATTAGACCTTACTTACGATAAATGGGATCGAACAGACAATCCATCTCTTTATAATGTTGGTTTAGTTGATACAGCCTCTGTGAAAAGATCAAATTCAAATATCATCATATCATTAAATTTGAACATATAACAAGTCTACATAGAAATTTAAAAACCCAGACAATGCCTTGTTTGGGTTTTTTATTTGAAATATGTAATAAATTCAAGGAAAACCGGACTAAAAGATCCCTTTATAATTGTATGTTAAGATAAATAATAACAAAACAGATTTGCTTATCTTTGCACTCTGAAATGCAGGCATTTCAAATGATGATACATTTTTAAATATCCTCTTAAACAAGGTGTTGAAGTTTTCAAATAACGTATCTCATTAAAAAATTAAAGAACAGACAGATGAAATTTGGAAAAAATTTGGAAGAATTTGAATCTTTAGGAGACGACCACATCAGTACATCGGCTAATACGCCAATGCGAAATGATGCCTTTAAATTATCGAATGCAGAAAAAATAGATATCATAAAGGATGATGTACGCCATATTATGGAAACACTCGGCCTTGATCTCACAGACGATAGTTTGAACGGCACCCCAAACAGGGTGGCTAAAATGTTCGTAAATGAAATTTTTGGTGGTCTGAACCCAGACAAAAAGCCTAAACCTTCAACTTTTGAAAATAAGTATAAATACGGTGAGATGTTGGTTGAAAAGAACATCACCCTCTACTCCACCTGCGAACACCACTTATTACCTATAGTTGGAAAAGCGCATGTTGCTTACATTTCCAATGGCACCGTTGTAGGATTATCTAAAATGAATAGAATCGTAGATTACTACGCGAAACGCCCACAGGTTCAAGAGCGGCTAACGATTCAAATTGTAAAAGAACTTCAGGAAGTTTTAAATACTCAAGATGTAGCCTGCGTTATTGATGCAAAACACTTATGTGTAAATTCCAGAGGTATTCGGGACATTGAAAGCAGTACCGTAACTTCTGAATTCGGTGGAAAATTTAAAGACAAAACGGTAAGACGCGAGTTTTTAGATTATATTAAACTCGATACCGCCTTTTAAAAAAAGCACAACGTTTATTATTAGATCAAAATTTCAGCTTCCAATATTTAAATTAGCGCAACCTAACCATGACGCCACTTTACAAAAGCCAAAACATTCAAATATACAATTCATTAAGCGGAGAAAAAGAATCATTCAAGCCTATCGACGAAGGTTACGTTGGGATGTATGTTTGTGGTCCTACCGTTTACAGCAATGTACATTTGGGAAATGTTAGAACGTTCATGTCCTTTGATGTGATTTTTCGTTATTTAAAGCATCTGGGTTATAAAGTACGTTATGTTCGTAATATTACGGATGCCGGACATTTGGAAAATGATGCCGATGTGGGTGAAGATCGAATTGCAAAAAAAGCGCGTTTGGAGCAGTTAGAACCTATGGAAGTCGTACAACGTTACACTGTAGATTTCCATAACATTCTCGATAAATTTAATTTTTTACCTCCTAGTATCGAACCTACAGCTACCGGTCATATTATTGAGCAAATCGAACTCATCAAAACAATAATTGATAATGGTTTTGCTTATGAAGTGAATGGCTCTGTTTATTTCGATGTTCACAAATTCAATGAATCACACGATTACGGCAAACTCAGCAAGCGAAAACTGGAAGATCTGATTCATAATACTCGTGCTTTAGACGGACAAAGTGATAAAAAGAATCCTCAAGATTTTGCGCTTTGGAAACGTGCTGAGCCACAGCACATCATGCGATGGCCATCGCCCTGGAGTGATGGTTTTCCGGGCTGGCACCTTGAATGTACTGCGATGAGCACCAAATATTTGGGTGAACAATTTGATATTCATGGAGGTGGTATGGATCTTAAATTTCCACATCACGAATGTGAGATCGCTCAAAATGAAGCTGCCAAAGGACAAACACCGGTTAATTATTGGATGCACGCCAACATGCTTATCATGAACGGTAAAAAAATGGCGAAATCCACAGGAAATTATATTCTTCCCGGAGAAATATTCACAGGAAACAATCCGAATATTACAAAAGCTTTTGAACCCGGCGTTGCGCGTTTTTTCATGCTACAAGCGCATTATCGCAGCGTATTAGATTTTACAAATGATGGTCTACTTGCTAGTGAAAAAGGATTCAACCGTCTCATGGATGCGATCAAGGTCCTATCGGATTTAAAAGCAGGAACAAACTCTACCATAGACATCACAACCTGGAAACAATCTTGTTATGATGCCATGAATGATGATTTTAATTCACCTGTCCTCATTGCACATTTGTTCGAGGCGGTGAAATATATCAATCAGCTTAAGGAAGGCTCTGAAAGCTTGGATCAAAAGGATTTCACTACGTTTAAAGAAACCATTCATGCTTTTGTATTTGATGTTCTGGGATTAGAGAACACATCAAATACCGAAACAGGCGCCGATAAATTATCAGGAGCCGTAGACTTATTGATCAAAATGCGTCAGGAGGCGCGTATCAATAAAGATTTTTCGCTTTCAGATAAAATCCGTGATGAATTGGCTGAATTAGGCATTCAGCTTAAAGACGGTAAAGACGGCACGACCTTTTCGTTGAATTAAGGATTTCAGCGCCTTAGAAATTTTCCTTTTAAAAGGAAACTATCATGCTAAAAAAAATACTTATTGCACCTTTTTTATTCTTGATAAAAGTCTATCAGGTCCTGATTTCACCAATGTTACCAGCAACTTGCAGATATACACCCACCTGCTCCTCTTATGCTAAAGAAGCTTTGCAAAAGCATGGCATACTCAAAGGGGGCTGGCTGGCATTAAAACGTATATTTAGTTGTCATCCTTGGGGTGGCTCCGGATACGATCCTGTGCCATAATTTTTTTTATTTCTTCGGAATTTGCTTTAAAATCTCAAGAACAAAGGTCCAGAACTTTTGTACAGATGATATTTGCGCCCGTTCATCAGGAGAATGTGCTCCTTTAATATTTGGTCCGAAACTTATCATGTCCATTTCAGGATAATTTTTTCCTAAAATTCCGCATTCAAGACCGGCATGACACGCAGCTACATGAGGTTTTTCATGGTTTAATTTTTCATACAAAGTTTCCATAACTTTAAGTATTGGCGAATCCATATTCGGTGTCCATCCCGGATAATCTCCTGAAAAATCAACGTCGCAACCCGTTAATTCGAAAGTAGCTCTCAAAGCATGAGCCAGATCCCATTTTGAACTTTCAACAGAAGAACGCGTTAAACAGCCAATATGAATTTTTCCGTCCTTAACTGAAACCTTCGCAATATTGTTTGAGGTTTCAACCAGATCAGGAATATCGGCACTCATGCGATAAACACCATTCACGGCAGCATAAATAGCTCTGGTCAATCCTTCCTGAACACCGAGATCCATTATTTTTTTCGGTGTTTGAACTTTTGCTATCAGGATATCCAAATGCGGTTCCATGGTTTTGTATTCTTTTTTTATAGCTTTGGAAATTTCAGCAATATGGGTCACAAAATTTTCTTCTTTTGAAGCGTCAATGGCTACAATAGCTGTGCTTTCTCGCGGAATAGCATTACGCAAACCACCTCCGTTTATTTCTGAAATACGTAAACCAAAATGTTCAAAACCATCAAACATGATCCTGTTCATGATTTTATTGGCGTTACCTAAACCTTCGTGAATTTGCATTCCTGAATGCCCGCCTTGTAAACCTTTAACCGTAATGGTATATCCAATTTTAGATTCAGGTGTATCTTCTTCTTCGTAATCTCTTGTTGCGGTAACATCAATACCTCCCGCACAACCTACACCTATCTCATCATCTTCTTCAGTATCCAGATTCAGTAAAATGGCTCCACTCAATACACCGGGTTTTAATCCCATGGCTCCCGTCATTCCCGTTTCTTCATCGATCGTAAACAGTGCTTCAATAGCCGGATGTGCAATCTCTTTGCTTTCCAAAATAGCCATAATAGTTGCTACACCAAGACCATTATCTGCTCCCAAAGTAGTGCCATTGGCACGCACCCAGTCGCCATCCACGTACATATCGATTCCTTGGTTATCAAAATCGAAATTCGTGTCATTATTCTTCTGATGTACCATATCCAAGTGCGATTGCATCACTACAGTTTGCCGGTCTTCCATACCTTTTGTAGCCGGTTTTTTGATAATGACATTGCCAACGGCATCCTCCAGGGTTTCCAAACCTAGACTTTTCCCAAAATCTTTCATAAAAGCAATAACTCGTTCTTCTTTTTTTGAAGGACGCGGCACAGCATTAAGGTCGGCAAATTTATTCCAAACTGCTTTGGGTTCTAACTCACGTATTTCTGAATTCATGATTTTAAAAATTTTGAATGACAAAGGTACGTATTCGAATGCGGAATTATAAAATTGTTTCCTATTTTTGATACATGCAGAGAACCATAAAAAAGCGCTTAGCCTTATTACTTATTCCGCAGTTTTTTTTGGTAAAACTTTTATCGCTTTTTCCAGAATTTATCGAGCAATATTACAGCAATGGGATCTATCCGTATATTTCTAAAGTACTTCGTTTCACCCTTGGATGGTTGCCTTTTTCTTTTGGCGATGTCATTTATACCATAAGTATCATTTATATCATTCGATGGTTCTTCATAAATCGCAGAAGGCTCAGAAAAGATACCAGAAACTGGTTTATTGATGTTTTTGCAGCAATTTCTGTGATCTATTTTGCATTTCACTTTTTTTGGGGACTAAATTATTACCGTCCGCCCTTACACAAAAACCTAAATTTAGAAGCTAATTATAGTACCGAACAGCTTGTTAGGGTCACCCAAATGCTCACGGAAAAAGCAAATGCTGTACATATGGAAATTACGCGTAATGATACGGTAAAAGTAACCATGCCTTTTTCAGAATCCCAAATCTTTAAAATGGTTCCTGAAGGCTACCATAATCTAACCGGAACATTTCCGAATTTAGATTATAAGCCTCGAAGTCTAAAAAAATCTATTTATAGTATTCCTTTAACCTACATGGGATTCAGTGGTTATTTGAATCCCCTTACCAATGAAGCTCAGGTAGACGGAATAATTCCACGTTTCATATTTCCCACTACCGCTTCGCATGAAGTGGCGCATCAACTAGGTTATGCCGCTGAAAATGAAGCAAATTTTATTGGCTGCCTCGCGGCTATAAACCATGATAATATCTATTTTAAATATGCAGGCTATACTTTCGCATTGCGGTTTTGTTTAAACGAAATTTACTTTCGGGATGAGTGCCTTTATGAAGATATGGTAGCTCATGTGGATAAGGGCATTATAAAAAATTATAAAGAAGTTCGTGCATTTTGGGAAGCCCATGAAAATCCGGCTGAACCTTTTTTTAAAGTATTTTACGGTAACTTCCTGAAAGTGAATAAACAAAGTAAAGGCATGGAAAGCTATAGTTATGTTGTTGCACTTTTAACGAACTATTTTGATGAATCTTTAGGAAAAGTTAAAAAACACTGAACATTAGGTAAATAAAAGTTAATTTTTCTATTTTTAGTGCAAAATTGACTAACTCTAATGATTAAAAAAACCTCCCTGGTTTTTGCTATGCTTTTTGCCCTAGCATTAACCGCACAAGATTATTTCCCTAAAAATGACGGTGTACACACCGTAAACACGAACTACAAAGCACTAACAAATGCTAAAATTTATGTAACGCCCAATCAGATTATTGAAAATGGGACGCTTATTATAAAAGATGGCCAAGTGGTTGCTTCAGGAAAGGATGTAACCATCCCAAAAAATGCAGTAATTGTCGATCTTAAAGGCAAGTACATCTATCCTTCATTCATCGATGTGTATTCCGGCTTTGGAATCGATCAACCAAAAAGAAATTCAGGTTGGTCGCGTTCAACCCAATACAAAGCCTCCAGAACAGGTTATTATTGGAACGACCATGTGATGCCGGAACAAAAAGCGATCAAGGATTTTAAGTACGACAGTAACACAGCAACAGAATTACTTCGAGCCGGATTTGGTGTTGTGAATACCCATATTCACGATGGTATTGTTCGAGGCACCGGTATTTTGGTAGCCCTGAATAACAATAATGGAAACCAATATCGGGTATTAGACGACAACTCCGGGCAGTATTTTTCATTTTCAAAAAGTGTGAAATCCGAGCAATCTTACCCTTCTTCCATTATGGGAAGTATGGCCTTGATTCGTCAATTGTATATTGATGCCGATTGGTACCGGAAAGGAAATATAAAAACAAAGGATCTTTCCTTAGAGGCTTTCAACAGAAATAAACCTTTGGTTCAGTTCTTCGAAGCCGGAAGCCGTCAAAATATTATGCGTGCTGATAAAGTTGGTGATGCCTACGGCGTTCAATATGTCATGCTTGGTGGTGGTGATGAATATGAGCGTCTTGACGACATAAAAAACACCAACGCAACAATCATTTTACCTTTAGATTTTCCGGATGCCTATGACGTAGAAGATCCTTTTACTACGGAAAGTTTAAGTTTAGCAGACCTCAGAGCATGGAATCAAAGACCTTATAACCCAAAATTGCTGGCAGAGCATAATATTCCGTTTGCGTTTACCACAGCAAAATTAAAATCAATTAAGGAGTTTAAAACAAATTTACTGAAAGCCATTGCCGCCGGCCTAAGTGAAGAGAAAGCCCTTGAGGCCTTAACAACCGTACCTGCTCAAGTACTGGGTAAGTCTTCAGAGATTGGCTCTTTAAAAAATGGAAGTCTAGCGAATTTCATTATCGCTTCCGGTGATATTTTTGACAAAAACACCATCCTCTTTGAACACTGGATTCAAGGTGAAAAAACTGTTTTTGAACCAGTAAACGTCAAGGATATTAGAGGTAATTATGAATTTACAATCGCCAATACACCTTACAAACTTGATGTTTCCGGCAGTCTCAGTAAACTCAAATCTAAAGTAACTTCAAACACACAGTCCTTCGGTTCTAAAATATCCTATGATATTGACTGGGTGAACCTGAGTATCACTACTGCCGATAGCACAGCCAATGAGTTTATTCGAATTGTAGCAAAGGTGAATGATCAAGGTAATTTATCCGGAAAATATATTGATCCTTATGGAAATGAATCACCTTTTTATGCTAAAGTGGAGAAGAAATCATCTGACAATGAAACTGAAAAAGACGTCACAAAGAGTGCATCGGTTTATGAGATGGCTCCACTAACCTATCCAAATAAGGCTTACGGGGTCAAGTCTTTACCAAAACAAGAAACCATTCTATTTAAAAATGCTACGGTCTGGACGAATGAAGATTCCGGTATATTGAAAAACACTGATGTTCTGGTAAAAGATGGTAAAATCGCGAAAATTGGAAAGGATCTTTCAAATTCCAAGGCAAAAATTATTGATGCTACCGGAAAACATTTAACTGCCGGTATTATAGATGAACACTCGCATATTGCCACATCTTCTGTAAATGAAGGTGGTCAGAACTCCTCTGCGGAAGTAAGTATTGAGGACGTTATTGATGAAAAAAGCATTGCCATTTATCGCGATCTGGCCGGTGGTGTTACATCCATTCAAATTTTACATGGATCTGCAAACCCAATAGGTGGACGTTCTGCAATAATAAAATTGAAATGGGGTGAATCGGCTAATAATCTAATTTTTGATAACAGTCCGAAATTTATCAAGTTCGCCCTGGGAGAAAATGTGAAGCAATCCAACTGGGGAAGCCGCTCCCGTTTCCCACAATCTCGCATGGGTGTGGAGCAGGTTTATATGGATTATTTTACACGAGCAAAAGAATACGATGAATTAAAGAAAAGCGGTAAACCATACAAACGCGATATTGAATTAGATGTTCTGGCAGAAATTTTAAACAAAGAACGCTTTATTTCTTGTCACTCCTACGTGCAAAGTGAGATCAATATGTTGATGAAGGTGTCTGAAAAATTCAATTTCAGAGTGAACACCTTTACCCATATTCTTGAAGGTTATAAAGTAGCCGATAAAATGGCTGAACACGGCGTTGGCGGTTCTACTTTTAGCGACTGGTGGGCTTATAAGTTTGAGGTAAATGATGCGATCCCCTATAATGCCACGATCATGCACAATGCAGGCGTTACTGTAGCGATAAATAGTGACGACGCCGAAATGTCTCGTCGTTTGAATCAGGAAGCAGCAAAATCTGTGAAATATGGTGGTATGAGCGAGGAAGAGGCCTGGAAAATGGTAACCTTGAATCCGGCGAAATTATTACACATCGATGATCGTGTGGGTAGCGTAAGAGAAGGCAAGGACGCCGATCTGGTTTTATGGTCTGATAATCCCTTATCTATTTACGCTAAAGCGGAAAAAACCCTGATTGAGGGCGCCACTTATTTTGATCTGGAGAAAGATAAAGCGATGCGCGAAGCGATCAAAAAAGAACGCAGCGAATTGATTAACGAAATGATGCAAGACAAAAATAAAGGCTTAAAAACCAAACCCATTTCAACGAAAAAAGAAGTGTTGTTACACTGTGATTCGATGGATAGCGGACTATAAAAAACTATGAAAATGAAAACACTATTCAACTATATTTTAATGCTGTGTACCATTGTATCAATGGCTCAGCAAACCCCGGCGCCTAAACAAACGAAAACTATTGCCATTGTTGGAGCAACTGCCCATATTGGTAATGGATCCGTAATTAATAATAGTATCATAATCCTTAAAGACGGTAAAATTGATGCCCTCATGGATGCCACACAAAACACAACAGATTTTAGCGGTTTTGAAGTGATCGATGCTAAAGGGCACGATGTTTATCCGGGATTTATTGTACCAAACTCTACCTTGGGTCTCATTGAAATTGATGCTGTTCGCGCCTCTGAAGACGATGCCGAACTTGGCCAATGGAACCCCAACGTGCGCAGTTTGATTGCTTATAATGCCGAATCTAAAATTGTAGAAACCATGCGCCCAAACGGGGTCCTTATGGGACAGATCACACCTCAGGGAGGCAGAATTTCAGGAACCTCATCAGTAGTTCAATTTGATGCCTGGAACTGGGAAGATGCCGCAGTAAAGGTAGATGACGCCATACATATGAACTGGCCAAGAACCACAAGCTCACGTCGTGGAGAAATTACAGTTAATAAAAAGTATGGCGAGGAGGTTGAAGCCATAAACAGTTATTTCGACAATGCAAAAGCCTATAATCAGGGAAATAAAACGACCACGAACTTACCTTTTGAAGCCTTAGATGCCGTTTTTAAAGGATCCAAAAAGTTATTTATTCATGTTGAAGAAGAAAAAGGAATTATTGATGCCGTAGATTTTGCTAAATCGCATGATATAAAAAACCTCGTTATTGTTGACGCTCAAGAAGCTTACAAAACCATTGAACTCCTTAAAGCCAATAATATTCCTGTGGTATTAACCAGAGTTCATAGTTTGCCGGAGCATGAAGATGATGATTACGATCAGCCTTTTAAAAATGCAACCATCCTTACCCAAAATGGTATTACCGTTGCTCTGGAAGTAGCTGGAGCAGGCAGAATGGAACGTATGCAATCCAGAAACCTTCCTTTCTATGCGGGAACTACGGTTTCCAGAGGATTAACTAAAGAACAAGCTTTGCAATTGATCACTTTGAATCCAGCAAAAATCCTGGGAATTGATGATCAATACGGAACACTGGAAGCCGGGAAAAGTGCCACATTATTTATTTCTAAAGGTGATGCTTTAGATATGCGAACCAACCAAATTACCCACGCTTTTATCGACGGGCGGATGATAAGTTTGGAAACGCATCAAACAGAACTTTGGAAACGGTATTCCAATAAATACAAAAAACAATCCTAGGTTAAAGCGAGCTATTAAGCTCGCTTTTTTTTAACTACAGGTCGGATAAATCCGTACTTTTGTGACCTATGGAGATCAAACAAATCACAAGTACCCAAAACAGTTATATTAAGCATCTGGTGCAGCTACGTGATAAATCGCGCGAACGAAAAAAAACAGGGCACTTTATAATTGAAGGACAACGTGAATTAGGTTTGGCCCTTAAAGGTGGTTACTCCCTGGACAAGGTATTATACTTCCCTGAATTGATCTCTTTAGAAACGCTTACTACTTTCGTTCCGGTAATGGTGGAGATCATTGAAATCTCAAAAGAAGTCTATCAAAAACTAGCCTATCGAGACTCGACAGAAGGTCTGATTGCCGTGGCGAACTCAAAATCTCATGATCTTGAAAACTTAAAATTAAGTTCTGAAAATCCTTTGATTTTAGTCGCTGAGGCTCCTGAAAAACCCGGAAACATAGGCGCTATTTTAAGAACAGCAGACGCCGCAGCCGTGGATGCCGTAATTATTGCAAATCCGAAAACCGATCTTTACAACGCTAATATTGTACGCTCCAGTGTGGGTTGCCTATTTACAAACCATATTGCAACAGGAAGTACTGAGTCTATTATCAGTTTTTTAAACAAAAAAAATATTGCTATTTATTGCGCTGCATTACAAGCTTCACAGCCTTATCATCTACAAGATTTCTCGAAACCCAGCGCCATTGTTGTAGGTACGGAAGCTACTGGATTAAGTGAGGCCTGGCTACAGGCTTCTAAACAAAACATTATTATTCCGATGCAGGGTGAAATAGACTCTATGAACGTTTCTGTTGCCGCAGGAATTCTTATTTTTGAGGCCAGAAGACAACGCGGATTTGAATAATTCAGAATCCTAAACGAAATAAGACGACCTTACATGACAGCTCAAACGCTATTTTACATTATCATTGCGATCATCCTTTTCAATTTTATTCTCGATAAAATTCTGGATGCCTTAAATGCAAAACACTTTAATGATGCTTTACCAAAACCTGTTGAAGATGTTTACGATGCCGAAGAGTATAAGAAATCACAGCAATACAAAGCTGCTCGCTATCGGTTTGGAATCATAAGCTCAACGTTTTCTTTAGTGGTTACTTTGACTTTTTTGATTTTGGATGGTTTTGAGTTTGTCGATAATATGGCTCGAAATTTTACAGATAATCCTATCGGAATTGCTTTGATCTTTTTTGGAATTATCGTGATTGGCAGTGACCTCCTGAGTTTGCCTTTTTCATATTATAGTACGTTTGTGATCGAAGAAAAATTCGGCTTTAACAAAACCACTTTAAAGGTCTTTATTTTTGATAAGATCAAAGGATGGTTATTAACCGGCATTGTTGGCGGAGGCATACTGGCTTTAGTAATATGGTTCTATCATGTTACAGGTGATAACTTTTGGCTATATGCCTGGGGTTTAATGGCCGTTTTTACCTTGTTTATGAACATGTTCTACTCAAAGCTTATTGTACCGCTTTTTAATAAACAAACCCCATTAGATAGTGGTAATCTGCGTGATAAAATTTCAGAATATGCCAAAACCGTTGGCTTTAAACTGGATAAGATCTTTGTGATCGATGGCTCCAAACGAAGTACCAAGGCGAATGCCTATTTTTCAGGCTTTGGAAAAGAAAAACGCGTGACGCTTTACGACACCTTAATAAACGATCTTGAGGAAGATGAAATTGTAGCGGTTTTGGCGCATGAAGTTGGCCATTACAAAAAGAAGCATATTATTTTTAATTTATTTGCCTCTATTTTACTCACCGGTTTCACGCTCTATATTTTATCCTTATTTATTTCTAACCCAATCATGTCAGAAGCTTTAGGTGTTTCGATACCAAGTTTTCATATCGGTTTGATCGCTTTTCTATTACTTTACGCCCCAATTTCTGCATTAACAGGCCTGATTATGAACTTATTTTCAAGAGCTTTTGAATATCAGGCAGATGATTTTGCTAAAAATACCTATAAAGCAGAACCACTGATTAAAGCTTTAAAGACCTTATCGAAGAACAGCTTAAGCAACCTCACTCCGCATCCGGCATATGTTTTTGTGCATTACTCCCATCCTACTTTATTACAACGCATCAAGAATTTACGGCAGTAAACCGCGTTAGGTCTACCTGGCGGCAGGCAGGTATTAAGTAATTGTTGGATCTCTTTTCCCTTCCAGCTGCACCTGGGATGCATCTATTTACCCGCGGAAACGGATTTATTCGGGTTTCTAACATTCTTATGAAAAAGCGACTCGCAAAAGCGCAAAAAAATGCCCAAAACACTATTTTCAAAGCTTTTGAAATTTAAATCATTATTGTAAAATAATAGTGTATCTTTGCCGCTTGAAATTCCTCAGGGTGAGGATGTGTTACAGGAAGTTTAAGGTTAAGTATGTCGATTCGCTTCTTTTAGTAACACTAAGAACATAATCGAATACTTAAGAACGAATGAACACATTCCAAGAATTAGGTCTTAATACAGACCTATTGCAGGCTATTACTGATTTAGGGTTTACTGAACCCAGTGAAGTACAACAGAAAGCCATCCCTATTTTACTACAAAAAGAAACTGATCTTGTAGCATTGGCTCAAACCGGTACCGGTAAAACGGCGGCATTTGGATTTCCTATGTTGCAGAAAATTGCCATTGAGAGCAGAACAACTCAAGGGCTTATTTTATCACCAACTCGCGAGCTTTGTTTGCAAATTACCAACGAAATGAACCTTTATGGCAAATATTGTAAAGGACTCAACGTGGTTGCTATTTACGGCGGCGCGAGTATTACAGAACAAGCCAGAGATGTGAAACGTGGTGCTCAGATTATTGTGGCTACACCGGGGCGTATGAAGGATATGATCAGTCGCCGTTTGGTTGACATTTCAAAAATTGAATATGCTGTTTTAGATGAAGCCGATGAGATGCTGAATATGGGCTTTAAAGAAGATATTACCGAGATCCTATCGCACACGCCGGCCGAAAAAAATACCTGGTTATTTAGTGCCACGATGCCTAAAGAAGTGGCTTCGATCGCTAAAAACTTCATGCATAATCCGCAAGAAATTACGGTAGGTAATAAAAATGAAAGTACCAATACGGTATCACACGAGTATTATTTGGTTAATGCCCGCGACCGTTATATAGCTTTAAAACGTTTAGCTGATGCGAACCCGGATATCTTTTCGGTCATCTTTTGTAGAACAAAACGCGATACCCAAAAAGTAGCAGAACGCCTTATTGAAGATGGTTACAGTGCCGGTGCTTTACACGGGGATCTGAGTCAGAATCAACGCGATTTGGTAATGACCTCCTTTAGAAAAAAACAAATTCAAATGTTGGTAGCCACAGATGTTGCCGCTCGTGGGATTGATGTGGATGACATTACGCATGTTATAAACTACCAATTACCCGACGAAATAGAAACGTATACCCACCGCTCCGGTCGTACCGGTCGCGCCGGGAAAACCGGAGTTTCTATGGTGATCGTTTCTAAAAGTGAGGTTCGAAAAATAAAAAGTATTGAACGTATCATTAAAAAAGAATTTGAGAAAAAAGACATTCCTGATGGTATGGAAATTTGTGAGGTGCAGTTGATGTCTTTAGCAAAAAAGGTTCATAAAACAGATATTAACCATGGTATTGATCAATATTTGGATCAATTAAACGGCTTATTTAATGATACTACTAAGGAGGAACTGATCAAGAAATTCTTCTCGGTTGAGTTTACCCGTTTCTATAATTATTACAATAAATCCCAGGATCTTAACATCCCGGAAGGTTCCTTTGACCCTGGTGTTGGTAAAGATTTTGGTGGCTCTTCAAATTCGGTCCGTTACTTTATTAACGTGGGTAAAAAAGATGGCTACACCTGGATGACCTTAAAAGACTTTTTAAGAGAAACTTTAGGATTAGGTCAGGATGATATCTTTAAAGCGGAAGTAAAGGATAGTTTTTCTTTTTTCAATACCGAACCTCATTTAAAGGATAAGGTATTATCGTTTTTCACTGATTTTAAACATGAGGGGCGTTTTGTAAACGTTGAAGTTTCTGAAAACCGTGGCGGCGGTAGTGGCAAACGTCGTGGAGACAAAAAACGTTCAGGAAAACGTCGTGGTGGTGATGGTTTTCAAGGTAAAGACCGTGGAAATGGAAGAAAATCCGGAGGAAAATCGAAATCAAGACGTTCCTCAGGAAACAGTATCGCAGCGACCAGACCACGCCGGTCTCGTCGATAAACCAACAAATCTGTTAATTTTAAGTCAAAATAAAATTGTTGGGAGGTCGTTTTTCTTTAGTTTAGTACTTTTATAAAAAAATTAGACTTTCATCTATGAAAAAACAGCTATTACTTTTCTTATTGATCATTGGTGCTTCAGTGCTTAGTGCTCAGGAGACGACTATCGTAAAAGGAAAAGTATTAGACGCTTCAAACGATAAACCATTAGAATCGGTAAATATTGTGAATCTCAATGAAGTTGTTGGTACATCCACCAACAGCGCCGGAGAATTTGAGATCAAGGCGAAGGCTAATGACACCTTACATTTTTCATATTTAGGTTTTAAATCCATAAAAGTTCGTGTCACAAATGACTGGATCAAATTTGGAAGTGCTGATATAAAACTGACGGAATTAGCTCTGGCCTTAGAACAGGTGGTTGTAAACCAGCTTAACCTGACGGGTTATTTGGCGGTTGATATAAAACAAGTACCAGAGCCTAACGATAATTACCGCTATGCTATTTCGGGTTTACCCAGCACAGGATACGAAGCTGACAGACCCGGGACTATTTCAAAGATTGTTGGGTCTATATTTAATCCTGCAGATTTCTTACATCGGATGTTTGGTAAAAAACCTAATGAATTACGTAAGCTCCAAAAAATGAAGCAGGATGATCAGATCCGTAATTTATTAGCCTCTCGTTTCGACAGGGAAACCCTTATGGCTTTATTGAATGTGAACAAGGTTGATCTCGATGAAATTGTGAAGCAGTGTAACTATTCCAAAGAATTTGTAGAATCAGCAAACGATCTTCAAATACTGGATGCTATCAATGAATGCTACGAGGAATATAAATTATTGAGTCGTGGTAGAACCGGAAAACTATAACCTATTTTTCGGTTAGTCTTTCCTGATAGTTTTTCAGAATATCATCAAAACGCTTTAGTGATTTCTTAATCCAGTGAAAACGAAGTTCCTGTTGGTCCTCAATACTGAGTTTCCACGAAACATCAGTTCGTTTTAATTGAGAGGTCACATGTTGTAAAATAATAGCTGCGGAAACCGAAATATTTAAACTCTCAGTAAATCCAGCCATTGGAATTTTGAGATAGGCATCAGCCTGATCCAGAACAACCTCCGATAACCCCTCTGTCTCCCTTCCAAAGAAAAAACAAGATTTCTTAGTAACATCAAAATCATGTAATTCAGTATCATTGGTATGTGGTGTTGTCGCTACAATTTGATACCCTTCAGACCTTAAATGGTCTATGGAGTCCTGCACCGAATTATAACGATGAACATCAACCCATTTTTGAGCTCCCATGGCAATCTCGCGATCAATACGCTTGGTGTTTACTTCTTCAACCACATGAATATCCTGAATACCAAACACATCACAACTACGAATTACGGCACTGGTGTTATGTAATTGATAAACATCCTCGGTGGCTAAAGTAAAATGACGCGTTCGTTGGGCTAAAACCTTATCAAAACGCGCTTTTCGTCGTGGTGTAAGAAAGGTTTCTAAATACTCAAGAAGTTCCAGGTCAACCATGAATTTTACTATTAGAAATTTTAAAAGAACAAAAGTAAGGTATTTCAAAAAATACGAAATAATGGTTAATTTTAGGCTATGGAACATATTGTGGTATTAACAGGCGCCGGTATGAGTGCCGAAAGCGGACTTAAAACTTTTAGAGATGAAAATGGCTTATGGGAAGGTCATGATGTGATGCAAGTAGCCTCGCCGCAAGGATTTGCTAAAAACCCGGAACTTGTTTTAGACTTTTACAATCAACGTAGAAGACAACTTCAAGATGCAAAGCCTAATGCGGCTCATAAAGCATTGGCAGGTTTAGAAAAGGACTATAAAGTAAGTATCATTACCCAAAATATTGACGATCTGCATGAGCGTGCCGGTAGTTCTAGAGTCATTCATTTACATGGCGAGTTGTTTAAAGTTCGTAGTACTTATAATCCTTCAGATATAAAACCTTGGCGTAAAGACCTGCATTTAGGTGATACTTGTGAAAGAGGACACCAATTACGCCCTCATGTGGTATGGTTTGGTGAAGATGTTCCCATGATGGGAAAAGCCATTGATACATGCCAGAAGGCAGATATCCTAATGATCATCGGAACCTCGATGCAAGTGTATCCCGCAGCCGGACTAATTCACTATATCCCCGATGAAACTCAGGTTTATTTTATAGATCCTAAACCTAACATTACAGGCAGCTCGCGCCTCACTGTTATTGCTGAACCAGCCACAACCGGTGTTAGAAAGGCCATTTCTCTTTTTAATTTATAGGTGAAAAATTATGTCTTTTCCTTATTCTTTTCCTCGATCCATTTACTGAGATACTTAGTGCTTTGCAACTGATGATGCTGAAGCATTTGACCTATAAAATTCTGTTGACGATAAATCTCTAAATTTTCCCGGAATTCCCTTAGTTTTTCTGAAAACAGGTCGTAAAAATAGAGCTTGTTAAAGCGTTGGTTAATAACTTTAAATCCGGCCATATGCTTGTCCTCCCAAAGTGAAGTTTTAGAATAAAGTGCGATGGCTTTCTCTGCGAATTCCTCGGGAATATCCGTTACAAAACCGTTGTATTGAAAATCCCCAAATATTCCCTCTGCTGCAACGGAGCTCATAACACAAGGCGTTCCGGATTGCATAGCATCGATTACCTTTCCTTTTAAGCCGGCACCAAATGGTAAAGCTGCAAGGCAAACTCTTGCTTGCTTCATAACTTCAATAGCATCCTCGGCAAACCCTTTAATTAAAAAGCCTTCTTTGACATTGTGAAGCTGATCGACCTTTTGAGAAGCGTAGGCACCATAAATATGAAGTTCTGCTTTTGGTAACTTCTTTCTAATGAGAGGCCAAATCTCTTCTTTTAAATAAAGGACACTTTGATAATTGGGTTCATGTAAAAAATTACCAATAGTTATAAAGTTTTGACGATTTTCAAATTCCGGTGAGTCTTCAATATCGGTTTTGGAAATTGAATCCAATAAAAATGGTAAATAGTGCAATAAGCTTTTATCTACTTTAAAATATTGGTCTAGCAAATCCATCTCAACCTCAGAAATAATCAAACTAAGATCGCTTCTAAAAATGCTAGCAATTTCACGCTTGGAAATATCGTTTACCAAAAAGGAATCTTCCCAGGGCTTACCTGATTTATAAGCCAATTCACGAGCTTTACGCAAACCATGTAAGTCTTCTGTATCCAAAATGCGTAAGGCTTTTGGACAATGTTCAGCAACGCGCCAGCCAAATTGTTCTTCAGTCATAAACCTATCGAACAAAACGACTTCAGGTTGCAATGTTTCAATAAATTTATCGAAGGAGGCGTTATTTAGTTCAATCTGCTTTAGAGAAATACCAAATTGCTCCAAATTAGAAGACCTTTCTGTTCTGGAACTACTTGATGCAAAAGTGATCTGATACCCTTCACTCTTAAAAAAATAAATGAGTTGCATCATCCGGCTTCCGGCAGCAGAGCTTTTAGGCTCCGGCCAAACAAACCCGATAATGAGTAAGGTTTTATTCATGAGCTAGGCCTCGCTTATCGAAGAAAATATTTATGCGTGTTTAACTGTTATTGCGGCTGTGAACCCATATTGTATTTCACGGTCATACGCTTGGTCCAATCTGTAACGGCAGCAACCTGATCGCTGGTGAGATTAGCACGTGGATGCATCCATTGATAAGAGTCCAGTGGCATCCAGCCTTCCGTAACCGACTTGGCAATATGCTCGATTTTTTTCGCTTTTTTCTTGTTGGAATAGGTATTCCATTCTGAAAAGTTCAAATGCTCTTTAGCTTCATTAATGTGCGATGCCAGATAATAATTTACAGGTGTAATATGATTATAAGCGGGGTATTCGGTATAATCAGAATGACAATCAAAACAGGATTCACTTAAGGTTATCTTTACAGCCTCAGGCGGATTCGTTTCAGCATAAAAAGCGTTTACTTTCGATTTATCGCCGTGATTCTTTTTCGGACCAAAGAATTGAGCGATAATCACGATAGCTAAAATCGTGAATAGAATTTTTTTTGTTTTTGACATTGTAACTATTTTAAAGATTCATGACTTTTTCCAGTTCTTCCTTCGGAATAACTAAAAGTTTGTTTTTTACGATTCTTTTGGTCAATGTTTTCCAGTTTGGTTCCTGTTCGAAAATAGATTTCAGAATAGGATGTGCCATGTCATATTGTTTATTATTCAACAAATTAACGGCATACCAATAACGCATTTCCAGATTTTCAGGAAAAAGTTTTTGAGCGCTCAAGTATAATGCTTCGGCTTTTTTAGAATCGCCGGCTTCCATGGCCAGATCACCATCATTCATAAAATCGTATGCTTTTTGAAGCTTTACCAAACGTTTTAATTCCTGAACCGGATGCGGATTATCTTCAACACGCAAATCCATAACCACATCTTCCCAAGAATTTCCGGTAGCCACGGGTTTTACAATTAAAATAGCAGCTGACTGGCTTCCTCTAATATCGCCTTTCTCACCCTGTGCAGCTTCCAGAGCCGCAATAATACGATCATTAAAATCGCCTTTAGTAGTTTCAAAGGCTTTGGCCATAGCATCCCAAACCGTATTCTTTAACATCATGTTGGCCTGAGCAGAAAAATTCTTTCCCTGAACATGACCGGCCTCTTCAATGCAAGCGCTACCGGTATGAGTAGCCACCTCACCTTTAGTGTTCAAAAAAGCAACCTGACGATACATCTCTCCCGGATCATTTGCTATTAAAGCATCCAAGGCCTGTTGCGGCGATAGGCCTTGTTTCATTAATGCCAGACCTTTGGGGCCATAACTTGGATTTACCAAAGACTGCGTTGCCACCACTCCTACACCAGCCTCAGCGTATGTAACGGTTGTACCTACACTGAACCAATGTGATTGTACGGCCACACCAATATTTCCGGTAACAGTATCTCGTGCAACAATTGAAAAGGTATGTGCAAAAGGTTCGGATTTTTTATAAACTTGTGAAGATGAAAATTGAAAAAAACAAAAAACCATAAGGGCTGTTACTAATTTCATAGGGAAAAATTTTAATCTAAGATATTAATTTTAATTCAGATGACATCTAATAAAAATTCATATTTTGGAATTCGGTATTCGCTTTACAAATACCTATCTTTGCCTTTTCAAAATTTAAAAGCATGTCACTGTCTGCATTAAATGCCATTTCACCGATTGATGGAAGGTACCGCTCTAAAGTAAACGTCCTGGCCAATTATTATTCGGAAGAAGCCTTAATTAAATACAGGGTTTTGGTTGAAATTGAATATTTTATCGCTTTATGTAATATTCCACTTCCTCAGCTTCAGACAATTGATAAAAACAACTTTGATTCCTTAAGATCTATTTACAAGGATTTCAACACCAAAGATGCTGAAAAGATAAAATTGATAGAGCGTATTACCAATCATGATGTTAAGGCAGTTGAATACTTTATTAAGGAAAAGTTTGAAGCCCTTAATTTGAGTGCTTATAAAGAATTTATTCACTTCGGACTCACTTCACAGGATATAAACAATACCGCTATTCCTCTAAGTATTAAGGAGGCTGTTCAGGAAGTTTATATTCCCGAATTACAGACTTTAATTGACACGCTTAAACAATTAGCTGCGAACTGGGCTAACATATCGATGCTAGCAAGAACTCATGGGCAACCCGCTTCCCCGAGTCGATTGGGTAAAGAAATCAATGTATTTGTGGTGCGCCTTGAAGGACAACTTGAACAGTTAAAAACGATCCCAAATGCCGCTAAATTTGGTGGTGCTACCGGTAATTACAATGCGCATCATGTGGCTTATCCGGATATCGATTGGAAAGCTTTCGGAACAGCGTTCGTAGAAAAATCACTTGGGTTACACCATTCATTCCCGACTACCCAGATTGAGCATTATGATCACATGGCAGCTTTATTTGATGCCATGAAACGCATTAACACGATCCTTATCGATCTTGATCGCGATATATGGACCTATGTTTCTATGGATTACTTCAAACAAAAAATAAAAAAAGGCGAAGTAGGAAGCAGTGCCATGCCTCATAAAGTAAATCCTATCGATTTTGAAAACAGTGAAGGAAATTTAGGTATTGCCAATGCTTTATTTGAGCATTTATCAGCAAAATTGCCTATTTCTCGTTTGCAGCGCGATCTTACCGATAGTACGGTATTGCGAAATATAGGTGTTCCCTTTGGACACACCATCATAGCTTTTAAATCAACTTTAAAAGGTTTAAGTAAATTATTATTGAACGAAGCAAAATTTGCACAGGATCTTGAAAACAACTGGGCCGTTGTTGCTGAGGCGATCCAAACTATCTTGCGTCGTGAAGGCTATCCAAACCCTTATGAAGCCTTAAAAGGATTGACCCGAACCAATGAAAAAATAAATCAAAATTCTATTTCAGATTTTATAGATACGCTTGATGTTTCTGAGGATTTGAAAGCAGAATTAAAACAAATTACACCAAGTAATTACACCGGTATTTAATATGTTAAGTAATAAAATCACACTTATACTCTGTGGTATTCTTGCAGCCGGTATTTTTGTAACCGGAATACTGGGCGTACTCAATAATTTTATCGTATTAACTTGTGTTTCCATAGTTCTCATTACTATTGTGATTCAAGTTTTTTTCAACAAGAACGACACCCCAAACCAAAAAGATCAATCATAAAAAAAACGCCTGATTAAGGCGTTTCTTTTTTGCTATCAAACAGTTTTGTTCGCTTTTAGTTAATTGAAGAAATTCATAATATCTTTAATCTGACTTCCGTCCATATCTGATGTTTGCATGGCCTGCATTAATGTCATCATTTTATCAGGACTCATATCATTCCCAAGCAAACGCACAACAGCGAAACCCATCGTTTTAGAGCTTCCGAATAATACCACCTCATCGGCATCTTCATCAGAACCAATATACTTTACCACCACTTTGGTTCCTTTATCATTAAACTCCATTAATTCCTTGTATTTAGGCTGATCCAGGATGGCTTTAACGGTTTCAACTTCTGCATTATAACTATCAATATTTTTTTCATCAACCTTATACCCCAAAAAATTCAGACGACTTACCGAATTATAAGCTTCTTTTTGTTCCTCATTGAATTTCGATTGATCAACTTTAACCATTGATAATGGAATATCCTGAGATATAAAGTTTTTAGTTTCTTGTTTATCTACAAAATAAGTTTGCAAACTGGCTCCTGAACTACAGCCAACAAGAAGTAAACCGAGAAACAGAATGAATAATGAATTTTTAATTGATTTCATGATGAATTAGATTTTAAAAACAGAAGCAATTTGCTAACAAACCGTAAGATCTATTAGCAAATTGAACTGCTCGTTTTTTAGTTGATGGATTTGTTTTTTGATTGATGAATGACTTTAATTTTAGCTCTTTTTCTCTAATTTATCGCCACCAGGAATATTCATCTGGTTGGTTAATCTAGAGATTTCATTAAGATCGATATCACCGGTTAATGAAACGACTACGGTTTCAATTTTACGTTCCTTTCCGTTGATCTCAATTTTATCATCCATAACCTTGTCGATACCATTAACGAAGATCAAAAGCTCCTGAACGTGGTCGGCATCTCTGCCTTCTTTCACGTAGAATTTCACTTCAGTACCTTCATCTTTTACTTCCATAAGTTCTTCTAAGGAACCGGCACGACCTTTTACCCATTTAGAGATATCGCCTGCAATCGATTTGTTATCGGTTACGATGGTTTTAAAGCTGGTAATACTTTTTACCATATCCATGTATGCTTTTGCTTCAGGGTCATCCACATCGATTCCCATTTTAGCGATCATTTGGAACATTTTTGGTTTTATGGATACAAAAGTAACATCAGGGTTATCATTGTATTTGTCAAAAATGTCACTTTGGGCCATTCCCACTAAGGGTGTAAACATGATGGCCATAACGAATACTATTAATCTATTTTTCATTGTTCTTGTTTTTAAGTTGTTGTACGTTTTCATTTTTTTTGATTGATAAGGTTATTTTTTAAAAATAATTTGGGTGGAGTTTTCGAGCTCATTCAAATAGCCCAGGGTTGAAGTACCTTTGTTAACTTCTTCCAGATAACCTACAGTTGAAGCACCTTTGTTAAATTCTTTTGAAATCAAATTCATGGATTTCGAAAAGGCATTGAAGGCTAACTGCGGATCATCATAAGTACCCAGATCCTGGCGATTTGTTGAGGTGCCGAAATATACTCCTAATAATAGAACGACCACGGCTGCGACAGAAATCCATTGATACAAATACGTTTTCTTAGTTTTTAATGGAACGTCTTTAGTGAACTGCTCTTCTTTATTTACCAAAAAATAGTCGAACATCGGTTTGTACATTTCCAAATGTGGTGCAACGTTATCGCTTTGAAAATAGTTTTTTAATACTTGCTCTTCTTTAAGAGATGTCTCACCGTTCTCGTATTTTTCGAGTAACTTTTCTATGCTATTTAATACCATAATTATGCGTATTAGTTAATCTTTCTCTAATTGTTTTTCTCGCTCTTGATAAGTTTACGCGAACTGCCGTATTATTCATATCCAGCATTTTTGCGATCTCATCGTAATCATATTCTTCTACATCGCGTAGTTGAATAATCATGCGCTGTTGTTCGGGTAATTCTTCGATGATGCGTGCTACCCAGTTTACGCTATCTTTATACTCCAACTGTTTTTGTAACGACGTATTGTTGTCTTCATAATTACTGTGAACCAGTTTCAGGTTTTGCGCCTGTTTCGACTTCAACTTATCATAACAAAAGTTCTTGGTCATCGTCATCGAAAATGCTTCTACATTTTTATAGTCTTGCATTTTCGCTTTATTATTCCACAATTTCAAAAGTATTTCCTGCGTCGCGTCTTCGGCTTCTTCGGTTGAAATCAATAAGCGTTTTGCTAATCGAAATACTTTATCCTTAAAAGGCATTACAATATTTAAAAACTCCGTTTGAGTCATTTCTTGGTTTGGTTTGTTCAAAAAGCCTTAATAAGGCCGTTTAATATCACGACGATTATATATCTCTTTTGTTACAAAAATTTTTTATAATACAATATTGATTGTACTTTTAAGTTTTAATAGACTCCCTAATTTTACAATATGAAGACAATAAAAGCCCTAATTCTCACAGTATTTGTATCATTTTTAGCTGTTAGCTGTTTTAAAGATAATGATGATTCACTGATCGCAACCAACTCCATCAATGATTTTGTATGGAAAGGTATGAATTCCTGGTACTACTGGCAGACCGACGTTCCTAATCTGGATGACACAAAAGATGATAATGCCTCGCAATATCAAGCCTATTTAGATCAGTATAGTTCTCCTGAACAACTTTTTAATAGTTTACGCTATCAATATGGTACAGTAGACCGTTTTTCATGGTTCGTAGATAACTATATTGAACAACTACAATCCTTTCAAGGTATTTCCGAAGCTTTTGGAATTCGTTTTCAACCTGTTCAAATTAACGCGAACGGCGATGTCATTATGTACATAGAATATGTAAGTTCCGATTCTCCTGCTAAAGATGCCGGTATTTTGCGTGGTGATATCATTAGTGGTATTGATGGCACATCACTTAATACTTCTAATTTCAGTACCATTATCAATAACCTTGATAATAGCACGGTAACTTTTTCATTTGTTACTGTCAGTAATGGTACGCTTACTGCCGCAGGAGATAAAACCTTAACAAAGCGACTTATATTTGACAATCCGGTAGTTTTAGCTAAAGTTTTTGATAATATTGAAGGAAAAAAAGTAGGCTATTTGGTGTATAATGGTTTTAGAAGCGCCTACCATTCCGAATTGAATGCTGCCTTTGCAACATTTAAAAGTGCGGGAATTGATGAATTGGTTCTGGATCTCAGATTAAATGGTGGTGGCTCTGTTGAAACGTGTTCCTATCTCGCCAGTATGATCGATGCTAATGCAGCAGAAGGTGTTTTTGCCCAACTTAATTTTAATGCAAAACACAGTAATGAAGATGGTGCTTATAACTTCACCAATACCTTAAATGTTTACGACGCCGATTATAACAAAACCGGGACAGAAACGATAAATCGTTTAACTACACTGAATCAACTTTATGTTTTGACCTCCGGTGGTACGGCCTCTGCCAGTGAAATGATCATCAATGGCCTTAAAGCTTATATGCCTGTTAAACTTATTGGTACTACAACCTACGGTAAAAATGTGGGATCTATAACCCTTTATGATTCTCCCGGTTCTGACTATACCGATATCAATTCAGCTAATGCTGGCCATTTGAATGCCATGCAACCCATCGTTTTTAAAATTTTTAACAAGGATATGCAAAGTGATTATACCTTAGGTTTTACTCCGGATATTGAGGTTAAAGAATATGAATACTGGGATAATATTCTCCCTTTTGGTGACATGAACGAGATCATGTTAAAAACAGCTTTAGACGATATTCGAGGATATATTACCAAAGTAGCTCCAACCAAAATGGCATCCGAAGCACAATCTATTGAACTAGCTCCAAAGAAGTTTGAGAATGAAATGTATATAACACCATCATTCCTAAAACAATAATCGATTAAAAAAACAAATAAAAAAGGCGCTTAAAGAAGCGCCTTTTTTGTTTTCAATTGGTGCTATAGATTGATATTCAATCCTAAATTGATATTTCTTCCTCTACTGGTAAAACCTAATATTTCCGCATAATCTTCATTCAAGATATTAGTCACAGAAATAAAGGCTTTTAATTTCTGATTCAGGAATCTATGGCTGAAATACATATCAAACAATGAGAAAGGTTTCAGATTGACATTTTGATAACTTGAAAAATCAAGATCCTGACGTTTTCCTACATACTGATAATTCACAGATGCAAACGTATTTTTTGAAAAATCATAGCCTACACCAGCATTAATCTTTTGTTTAGGTACCCTAAGGCGAGCCGCATCTTTTACTTCCGTAAATGCATAATTCCCATTAAAACTGAAATTTTCTAAACCTTCGTAAGACACTTCGATTTCCACGCCTTGAACCGTAGCTTCAGAGCCCGCATTTTCATATTGGTTCGTATAAATAATAGTGTTTTTTTCATTTCTATTGAAAAACAATCCGCTCACCTTAAATCCCTTATTAGAATTATAAGCTAAACCGGTCTCAATGGTAGTATTTTCCTCAGGCTGCAAATCCGGATTTGGTCCGAAATATCCGTAAAGCTGAGATAAATTCGGCGCTATAAAACTAGTAGCATACGACCCAAATATCTTTGCATACCCATTATTAACCGATAATTTATACGACGGATTTATACTGTAAACCAAATGACTCCCATAAGCACTATGATTATTTAATCTAGTCCCGGCATTAAGGTTTAATCCGAAATCAGAAACATACACCACATTAACATACGGATCGGTGGTGGTGTAACTTTCCTCCTGATTGTATTCGGCGCGATAATCACCATGATCTACACCTATGATCGTGTAAAACTTTTCATCAAAAACATATTTATTGAATAGATCAACCTGCAAACTTTGAGCATCATTTATGGTTGGAAACGCCGAAATGGTCTCACGATGTATCCTTGTAAAAGCAGCATTCACCTGTAGTGATCCATTTTTGTAGTCAAATTTAGGCGCTAAAGCTACTCTGCCTTGCTCTGAGTTATATTTATCATTGGTATCGGCCAGTGTATAATTTGGTGGTGGATAACCGTCAAAATTCGTTTTAAATTTACCATAACTCCCGAAAGCGGTTAATGAAAACGCTTCAGAAAAAACATAGCCTAGTTTTAAATTGGTGTTAAACCTGGAAAAGGGATCTTTTTCAGCATTTAGGCCTTTCGCCGCAGATAAACCATCTTCATAGCGATTACCAAAACTGGCGAGATAACTAAACTTATCCAGAGTTCCACTAACGGCTGCGTTATTCTTAAAACTATGTATATCGTTGTTTTGTTGATCTTGAGATTGGTTGGTACCAATGACAGTTAAAAAATGACCTGAAACCGGTTCTGAATCTGCTTTTTTAGTGGTAATGTTAATTACAGCTGTGGCCGCTGCATTTCCATACAGGGTACTTGCAGCACCTTTAATAATTTCAATAGATTCGATAGTATTCAAGTCCAGTAATCGCAAGTCAAAATCATTACTTACAAGCGAAGGATCATTCACCTGAATGCCATCAATAAGGATCAAAACCTGGCGGTTATTACCACCACGAACAAAATATCCCAGGTTTTGCCCGGCCACACTGCGGCTACCATTAATTTCAATACCGCCCTTAGTATTGATAAGTTCTGAAATCGTTCTGCCTTGATTTCTTTGAATGTCTTCAGAGGTAATCTTAATTACCGTTTTTCCGGAATTTTCACGTTTTAATTCAAAGCGTGAATCGGTGATCACAACTTCATCAAGTTGTTGTACTTTGGTAGAATCAGTTTGTTGCGCAAAACCACTAAGGCTCAGCCCCAACAAAATAACACCCAAAGTTGGTGTTTTTTTGGTCATTTTAATTTTAATTGCTCGAGAATCGCATGGATTAGCATACGCAAACTTTTATCCCGAAAGTTTAACTTATTTGTTTGAATAAGGCAGGTCTCCTGACTTGCGTCTTCATGTTGGTCTTCCCATCACGCCTTGGCGTGACAGTGACATCGAAGTTGAACATGAAGCTTTGTAGCTTACAGTTGCGGGAACAGTTCCGGAATTTCACCGGATTCCCTTTTAATTTTTCCGCGTTAAGCGGAAAAAACCAAAATTCGACGTAAAATTAAAAATCTATTTTTATATTTTATTGTTAAATCAAATAATATTACTTTTGATGTATCAAAAAAATAACCGATAAGGCTATGCTTAATAAAAAACAAATCGTTTTACTTTTATTCATATTAGTTGCAGCAGTAATCAGACTTTTTCCGCATTTACCTAATGTAACGCCCATTACCGCAATGGCATTATTTTCCGGTGTGTATTTCAATAATAAAAAGTTAGCATTGCTTGTACCTTTATTGGCTATGGCAGTTTCAGACCTGTTTTTAGGCTTTCACACCATTTCAATTTTTGTGTATGCCGCCTTCATTTTGGTTGGTATTATTGGAATGACCTCCAAAAAAATGAGTGTAACCAGTGTTTTACTTTCCAGTATTAGTTTTTTCATTATTACTAATTTTGGAGTTTGGTTGATTGGTTATCCCAAAACAATTGATGGTTTAATTGAGTGTTATACTTTGGCTATACCTTTCTTTAGAAACTCGTTAATTGGTGATGTATTCTACGCTGCCTTAATGTATTTCAGTTTCGAATTCGTATCGAAAAAGTACTTGCAAACGGCTTAATTAAAGAACTTTCCACATCTTTTCTAAGATTATTTTTGTTGAAAATTAGCCTGTAATTTTCGGAACCTCCTTCATTTAAAAATTTTATCTTTGGATAAACTTCAAATTTTAAATGAACGAAAGTATAATCCTCATTCTAGCCATACTTATTTCCGGAGGCATCGGTGCCTTTGTAGGTTTCACCATAAGTAATTTAAAAAGCAAAAGCAATCTGAGTGCCTTACAGGAACGTCTGACCCAGCTGAATAACAGCTACGAAGAATTAAAGAACACTCTGGATAAACTTTCACTGGAGCGCGATGCGATCCGTCAGGAAAAAGAAGCTTTAAGTGCGGAATTAGTTCGTAAAAATGCCGATTTCGAGCATCTGGAACAGAAAAACGAAGAGCAAAAAGCCGAGGTTGAAAAGCTTCAGGAAAAATTTACCAAGGAATTCGAAAATTTAGCTAATAAAATTCTAGATGAAAAGTCAACGAAATTCACAACCCAAAACAAAGAAAATCTCGATGCTATTTTAAAACCCCTTCAGGAAAAGATCCAGCATTTTGAAAAACGCGTGGAAGAAACCAACAAAGAGGATATTAACCGTAGCGCCGATCTACGCCGTCAAATTTTGGGCTTGAAAGAACTCAATGAACAAATGAGCAAGGAAACCCTGAATTTAACCAAAGCATTAAAAGGCGATACTAAAATGCAGGGGAACTGGGGCGAATTGGTTTTGGAACGTGTGCTTGAGCGTAGTGGATTGCGCAAAGACAGTGAATATTTTATTCAGCAAAGTTTTACTACTGAAGAAGGTAAACGGGTTATGCCCGATGTGATCATTCATTTACCGGGCGATAAAAAACTCATTGTGGATTCCAAAGTTTCGCTTGTAGCTTATGAACGATACATAAATGAAGTTGAGGAAGTGGATAAACCATCGCATTTAAAAAATCATGTGCTTTCTGTAAAAAAACGAGTGAGCGAATTAGCCGAAAAAAATTATCACCAACTCTATGAAATGGAGAGTCCGGATTTTGTATTGCTCTTTATTCCGATTGAATCAGCCTTTGCCATTGCGTCCATGGAATATCCTAATTTATATGCGGATGCTTTCGATAAAAATATCATTATTGTAACGCCTACAACATTATTGGCGGTCTTAAAAACGATTGACAGTATGTGGCAAAATGAAAAACAAAAAGAAAATGCTATTGAGATTGCCACCCAGGCCGGACGCTTATACGATTCCTTTGTAAATCTTACTGATGAATTGATCAAGGTGGGCAATCAAATAGGCACAGTAAAAAAATCTTATGACAGTGCCATGATCAAACTCACCGGAAAAGGAAATCTTATTAAACGCGTTGAAAAGTTAAAAACATTAGGTGCTAAAGCCAGTAAGCAACAAAATGAAAAGCTTTTAAAGCGCGCGGAAGACAACGAATAAACCCGCCAAAATAATGTTTAAACACAGTTCAGAATCACAGATAACCATAACGCAGCTCATGCTACCCTCCCACTCTAATTTTAGTGGAAAAATACACGGGGGATTTGTTCTTAATCTCATGGATCAGATCGCCTTTGCCTGTGCTTCAAAACACTCTCAGCATTACTGTGTAACGGCTTCGGTAAATCGTGTAGATTTCTTAAATCCTATAGACGTAGGCGAATTGGTTACTTTAAAAGCCTCCGTTAACTTCACTGGGCGAACCTCCATGGTTATTGGCGTTCGTGTAGAATCAGAAAATATTCAGACCGGGAAGAAAAAACATTGTAATTCATCATATTTCACTATGGTGGCAAAAAATGATGCCGGTAAAAATGTTCCAGTGCCCGGATTGATCTTAAAAACAAAACAAGATGTACGACGCTATACGCGAAGTATTGCCCGGCAGGAACATGCTAAAAATCGTAGTGATGCCTTCGATGCCTCAGAATTTAAAGTAACTGAGCACCTCAAATCGTTAGAAAAACACAATGTAAGTTTAGAGCTTAATGATTATTAAAATAGTAAAAAAAGTATAAAAAATTGTTTTTCAGTATCCTGTAAAATGTCTTTTTTTGATTCAGAATTAAACATGAAAAAAAATAAAATTTTCCGGTTTTTAAGGTGGGAATTTCATCTTTTAAACTGTTTTATAATAAAACAGTGAAAAACACTGTTATTAGAATTAAACCACTTAAAAATCCCAAAAAAAATGAACCTTAAAAAATTAAGAACCTACGGTCTTTTTTGCTTAACCCTAATAGTTTTCGCCTTTGCGCAAAGTTGTAGTAACAACAATGATACGGCTTCTCGATTACAGCTTAAAATGGTAGATGCGCCGGGAGATTATCAGGAGGTCAATGTTGAAATCACAGATATTCAATACAATACTACTGATAGTGAAGCTGGCTGGAAAAGTTTTACTCCCGCAAGTGGTTATCCAATCAACGTAGATCTCACTCAGCTTGTTGCAGGAAATAGCTTAATACTTGCCGACCAAATTATTCCTGCAGGAATGATGCATCAAATTCGTTTGGTTTTAGGAGACAACAATACCCTTAAATTAGAAGGTATTGACGAATTGATTCCTTTAGATACACCAAGCGCCTTACAGTCCGGATTAAAATTAAACTTAAATACAAAACTGGAAGGTGGCTTTACGTATACCTTTATTCTGGACTGGGTAGTAAGCGAATCTGTAGTAGAGGCGGGAACTACTGGTATGTATAATCTTAAACCCGTAATTAAAGTAAATGCTGAAGTGAACTCCGGTTCTATTAGCGGTCTAATATTGGATGATGCTCAAAATGCTCTAGATAATGTAACCGTAAACCTTTATGATTCAAATAACGAAAAGGTTACAGATACTATGACGGGCGCTCAGGGTAATTTCTTGTTTCAAGGTATTTCTGAAGGAAGTTACACTATAAAAGTAAACGAAAATGGTTATGATGAGTTTACTATCGAAGTTGAGGTTTCAGTTGGTGAAGTGACTGATGCAGGAACGCTTAGTTTGACACCTACGCCTTAATTTAAATAAAAAAAGATAAGAGATATGGGCTTTGAAAGGAAATAGTAATGTTTAATTGATTCCTTTGAGCCCATATTTTTGTTTTGAATATTATATATCTATTAATTCCTTTTCAAATGAAAAAAAGCATTGCTATTCTAATTATTTTAATAATTCTGGGATTTATAGGCTATAAATATGTCTATCACGACCATAGAAATATTAAAGAAGAATCAGCTGTTTTTATAGTGAGCTCAAAGGAACTAATAGGTGAATTTTCTTCGGACCCCTCAAAAGCTGAAAAAAAATACCTGAACAAAACCATCCAGGTTTCCGGGCCAGTGAGTTCGATTAATGATGTAAGTATTACCTTGAGTGGCGCTGTCTTCTGCCAGTTTACTAACGGTCTAAATTTCAGTCCAAAAGAAAACCAATCCTTAAAAATCAAAGGTCGTTTAATAGGTTATGACGATTTGTTAGAAGAAATAAAACTCGATCAATGTAGTGTAATTAACTAATATACAAATACTTAATTGTGTTAAAATAGCTAAACCCCTTACAGCAAAATCAATATTTTATTATTTTTAAACAAATTAATCTCTATGAAACACCTATTAATAATTGCGTTTTGCATGCCTCACTTGCTATTTTCACAGGATGATTTATTAAATGAAATTGATACTAATGCCGCTGGTAATCAATATGTAACTTCAGCCTTTAAAGGATTAAAAATTGTCAATTTTGAGTCTACCAAACTGGTAGCTCAAGGGGATTTCACCTTTATTGTGTCTCACCGTTTTGGAAGCATTAAAAATGGTTTCGATAACTTTTTTGGTTTGGATGATGCCGTTACTCGATTAAATTTTGTTTTTGGAGTCTCAGATGGCCTCAATTTTGGTGTTTCGCGAAGTTCTTATCAAAAAATTTACGAATTTTCAACCAAATATCGACTCTTACGCCAAATAGAAAATGGATTTCCGGTTACTATTGTTGGTTTTAATGAAGTCCTTATAAACACGGGATTGAGTAAAGATAATTTACCGGGATTAGAGTTTGAAAACAGGTTAACCTACACCTGGCAATTTTTGATATCCCGAAAGATAAATGAAAATTTTACTGTAGAGTTGGCACCAACCTTTTATCATGAAAATTATGTAGCCTTAGATGATCAGGAAAACTCTCAATACGCCTTAGGTATTGGGGCACGCTATAAGTTGGGTAAACGTTGGTCTATTAATGCTGATTATGGTTGGCACCTCAACAGAGCTGCCTCTTCACCTTATAAGAATCCCCTATCTATAGGTGTTGATCTGGAAACAGGTGGTCATGTATTTCAAATGCATTTTACTACAGCTCAGGGAATGAATACGAATGCCTTTTTAGGACAAGCTACCGGTGACTGGACCGATGGTGATATATTTTTTGGATTTAACTTAAGTCGAACCTTTTAACCTGCTACTATGAAAAAATTAACGATAATTCTGACTATTAGTATTTCCTTTTTTAATTGCGCTAATGATAGCCTGAGTGATTTAACCGAATCCGGGCCTCTACCAAATCTGGTTACTTATGTTAAGGACGTTAAACCCATTATGGATAATAATTGTATCAATTGTCATGGAACAACACCGATAAACGGAGCCAATGTATCATTAGTAACCTACAATCAAGTAAAAAGTGCTGTTCAAAATAATAGTTTAATTTCAAGAATTAATGCCACCGACCCGGGCAATTTGATGCCCCAGGGAGGCCCTAAATTACCTCAAAATCTTATCGATACCGTCATAAAATGGCAAACCGATGGATTTGTAGAAAACTAACTTTAACCTAAATCTACATAACAATGAAAAATTTACAAATCATTTTACTTGCGTTTATTATCGTATTATTCTATAACTGCTCCGGCGATAGTGCTCCAGCAGAAGATACAAATACGAACAATCCGAGTAACCCGAGCCCTAACCCTGATCCTGCACCTACGACCAAGGTAACTTATACGGCAGATATAGCCGGTATCATGTCTGGGAACTGTACTTCTTGCCATAGTGACCCTCCTACACAAGGTGCACCTCAATCATTAACCTCTTATACGCAAGTAAAAAATTATGTAGATCTAATTATTGCTCGAGTAAATAGTTCTACAAATCCAATGCCGCCAACAGGTCAAATGCCTGAAGATACCAGAAGTTTAATTCAAAAGTGGAAAGATGATGGTCTTTTAGAAAATTAAAGTAATCATTTAAAAAAGCATCATATTGGTATACTAATTGAGTACCATTGAATACTATGAGAACAATTGTTAGCCTTGCACTATTCTTATTGGCCTTAATCGCCAATTCGCAATCAAAATATCTTACAAAAACGGGAACAGTAAGTTTCGAGGCTTCTGTTCCCAGTTTTGAACAGGTTAGAGCTGAAAACAAAGCTGTAACAGCCATTATAAATACCGATAATGGAGAATTCGCTGCCTTAATATTAGTAAAAGGTTTCCGATTTAAAAATGCCTTAATGGAAGAACATTTCAACGAAAACTACGCTGAATCAGATAAGTTCCCAAAAGCTACTTTTAAAGGTATAATCGATGATTTTGACCCAACAAAATTATCAAATGAGTATATTGAAAAAACCATTCGCGGTACCATGTCGTTCCACGGGCAAACACAAAATCTGAAAGACATTAAAATTTCTCTTTCAAAAAAAGGCAATAGTATCGTAATGTTTGGTGCTTTTGAAATGAAAGCCTCTGATTTTGATATCGAAATTCCAAAAATTGTGAGCAACAAAGTAACCAACGAGGTTCAGGTCGAATTTAATTTTCAATTAAATAAGAAATAAGACCGGAATCTTAGTTTCAATTTAACTTTTCAGAAATTTTCCAACAAATACTCTTTCATCTGTTGTAACTTTTATGATGTATAGACCAGCCGTAAGATTCGATACATTTAATTGTTTCTCAGAAGAAATCACTTGGAAAATCTTTTGACCGCGAATATCAAAAACATCATAAGTTATTTTATTTGATGAAGTTTTCAAGGAAATTTTTAAAATATCATTCGTCGGATTAGGATAAAGCTTGATCGTATTTACTTCAAATTCTTGCTTTGCCAGAGTCGAACCTACAATAATACCATAATCGTCTGCTCTTTGGGCGGCTTTATTACCACACCTATCTGGAGCCCCATTAAAAGAGGAGATCACGCGCATCCGAATCAAGGTATTTGAGGTGGCACTAGCTGGTGTTGCAACCGATTCTGAGGCCTGATGTGTCCCTGGATCGGTGCTCACTGCATTATCAGTTAATACAAGTTCATTTGTACCATTACTATTCAATTCATCAAACGTTCCGCTATTATCCCAATCGATCCAAACCTCGAGAAACTGCGATTTTCCATCAATAGACTCATAAGACACATTAAGATCGTTCGTAGATCCCTCTTCTACAGTTGTAAAATGACTACATGAATAATCTTCAAGAGCATCGGGTGGAATATACCCGGTTGTTTGATTATCAATCGTATTAAAAGTCACATTTCTAACGCCGTAATCGAAACTTTTATCATTTCTATTACTGGATAAACTACAAGCCGTTAACGGTGCTTCATTTACTATCATGCCATTATTCTCTGTGTAGGATGATGTACCCATGGCATTTGTTATTTGGAGTGTTACATCATAATTACCACTATTATTAAATGTGACTGTTGGGTTTTGTAAGGTAGATGTGTATGGCGGATCGACCCCATTATCGAAGGTCCAGTTAAAAGTTACATTGTCAAATCCCTCATTAGTGAAAGACTTTGGAACATTTACTGATGCATCCGAAAATTGTACAGAATTACCAACACAGGTACTTTCAGAAGCTGCTTGAAACGCCACCACTGGTGCAGCCACAGGATCTAATCCAGAACTTGATAAAAAAGACGTTCTTGTATTCTCCATAGCATTACGCGCTACCGCTCGTTGCCCACCTGTAAACTCTGAAGCACAGGTGGTATAATCCATATAATTGTAAACATGGTCTTCGTGATTTCCCGAATTTCTACGGAAACCCGTGTCAGGATTTATAATTTGATCAAATGATGCGTCACAAGTATTTATTTCATCATTTTTATTACAACGATACACCTGATTATCTGCCAAAGAACGAATATGTGCTGGTGTGTCTGCAATACCATCATTATAAGAACCCGGACATTGATAATCACCAGTACCATAATCATAATCACCATCGAAGGTATGATATAAATCGAAGGCATGACCTAGTTCATGCGTTGAGACATAGGAGTCTTCATTGGCAAAAACACAGGCTTGCATGATTGCACCGTCATAACCCGCACCATGCGCACCGGCATAATAAGCATATCCTAAGGTTTTTATACCACCATCATCACAATTCTTACCATCTATTTTATATACCAGCCAAATATTATAGTACTTCGTAGCATCCCAATATGAATATTCCTTTAGAGAGTTGATAGGAGCATCGCCATTATAATCATCTAAACCCTTGGTGTCATTGTATACACCATCACTTAAATAATCAGGCTCTCCACTAAGATCTACGCGATTAATACCAGTTGTAGACTGTCCGTTTTCATCCTGTATGGCTAAAACAAACTCAATACCCATATCAACACCTTCACCAAATCCATTGGTTCCTTGAATTTTTCGCCATTTGTTATTTAAAACTTGAAGACCTTTGATAACCTCTTCGTCGGAAATATTTGAACCAACACCAATAGGTTCACCGATATGCATAACATGAACAACAACAGGAACTTTATAAACTGTATTTACGGAAGATTTCTGTGAACTTATTTTACTAATATTTTCACGATTTTTAAGGAAACGCTCCCTGTAAACAGGATTGTTTTTCATTTGACGTTCGTGAACAATTCTCGCACCACACATTTCAGGGGGTGGTTGTTGTGCATTATCAATGGCGTTGAATTCAGATACGGTAGATTGACAATTGCCAAAAGCGTAAATAAAAAAGAAAATAATAAATGCAATTAGAGGGTAATTTGTAGGTTTCATGGGGTTGAGGGATTTGGTTGCGCTAAATTAAAATTCTTTTTTAGCTCCCCAAAAAAAACACTCTAAAACTCCTGATTACGTGCAGTTTATCGAATAAATCAAAAAAAATGCCGCTAAAAAGCGGCTTTTTTTTATTTGCTCAGATACATTTTTCGACGTGCATAGAGATCGTAAAAATCATCGTCCTTTAAACTTTCAATAAATAAAATACTTTCTCCGGTACTCTTCATTTCAGGACCCAACTGCTTGTTAACATTCGGAAATTTATTAAATGAAAATACCGGTTGTTTTATGGCATAACCATCCAAATGTGGTTTGAAATCGAAATCCTTGATTTTCTTTTCTCCCAACATGAGCTTTGTGGCATAATTTACATATGGTTCTCCATAGGCTTTAGCAATAAATGGAACAGTTCTGGAAGCTCTTGGATTCGCTTCAATAATATAAACCATATCATCTTTAATCGCGAACTGAATATTTATTAAACCAACGGTGTTCAATGCTAATGCAATCTTTTTGGTATGATCTTTAATTTGCTGTAAAACAAACTCCCCTAAATTGAATGGAGGAAGCGTCGCATTACTGTCTCCTGAGTGAATTCCACAAGGTTCAATATGTTCCATGATCCCAATGATATAAACTTCTTCACCATCACAAATAGCATCAGCCTCTGCTTCAATGGCACCTTCCAAATAATGGTCTAACAATAACTTATTATTAGGAATTTTTTGAAGGAGGTCTACCACATGTTCCTCAAGATCTTTTTTATTGATTACAATCTTCATTCCCTGACCTCCCAAAACATAGGAAGGACGCACAAGAATTGGAAAATTCAATTTATCAGCTACGGCTAGGGCTTCATCAGCAGTTTCCGCAGTGTCGAATTCCGGATAAGGAATATTGTTTTCTTTTAACAAGGTTGAAAAACTACCACGATCTTCAGCCAGATCCAGAGATTCAAAACTCGTTCCGATAATTTTAATACCGTAACGCGATAATTTTTCGGCAAGTTTTAAAGCTGTCTGACCTCCTAATTGCACGATGACACCTTCAGGTTTCTCATGCTTTATAATATCATAAATATGTTCCCAGAAAACCGGCTCGAAATATAATTTATCCGCGGTATCAAAATCAGTAGAAACCGTTTCGGGGTTACAGTTGATCATAATCGTCTCATAACCACATTCGGCTGCAGCCAAAACACCGTGAACACAACAATAATCAAACTCTATACCTTGCCCAATACGGTTTGGTCCGGAACCAAGAACAACAATTTTCTTTTTATCCGTAACGATACTTTCATTTTGGGAAAACCGCTTGCCATCTACAGTTTCCATATCACTTTCAAATGTTGAATAATAATAAGGCGTTTTCGCTTCAAACTCTGCAGCACAGGTATCAACTAATTTATAAACCCGATTGATATTCATTTCTTCACGCTTGCTATACACCTCGCTTTCAAGACAGTCTAACATGTGTGCAATTTGCCTGTCACCAAAACCTTTTTGTTTGGCCTCCAACAACAGTTCCTTTTCTATGGTATCGATGTTGTATGTTGAAATTTCTTTTTCAAGAAAATATAATTCCTCATACTGCTTCAAAAACCACATATCGATCTTGGTGATCTCATGGATTCGGGTTAAAGGAATACCCATCTTGATCGCATCATGAATAATAAATACCCTATCCCAGGAGGCATAGGTAAGTTTTTCAATAATTTGATCGTAATTCTTATTTTCCTTTCCATCGGCACCCAAACCATTACGCTTTATTTCCAGAGATTGTGTGGCTTTGTGCAGCGCTTCCTGGAACGACCGACCAATACCCATAACCTCTCCTACAGATTTCATTTGAAGTCCTAACTGGCGATCTGAACCTTCAAACTTATCAAAATTCCAACGTGGAATCTTAACAATAACATAGTCTAAGGTTGGCTCAAATAATGCCGATGTAGATTTGGTAATCTGATTATTTAATTCATCCAAATGATAACCAAGAGCTAATTTGGATGCTATTTTTGCAATTGGATATCCAGTAGCTTTACTAGCCAATGCTGAAGAGCGCGAAACTCTTGGGTTGATCTCAATGGCGATAATATCTTCTTTTTCATCCGGCGATACAGCGAATTGCACATTACAACCTCCTGCAAAATCCCCTATGCTACGCATCATATGTATAGCCATATCCCTCATGCGCTGATAGGTTCTGTCACTTAAAGTCATCGCAGGAGCAACAGTAATTGAATCTCCGGTATGAATTCCCATAGGATCCATATTCTCTATGGAACATATAATAACCACATTATCGTTCGAATCCCTTAAAAGCTCTAATTCATATTCTTTCCAACCTATCAAAGCCTTGTCGATCATTACCTCATGAATCGGTGATTCTTCTAATCCTCGCGTTAACAATTCATCAAAATCTTCCTCTTTATACACGAAGGATGCACCAGCGCCACCCAGGGTAAATGAGGCGCGAATCACTAAAGGAAACCCAAACTTTTGGGCAATTTCTTTTCCCTTTAAATATGATGTTGCTGTAGCCTGAGGCGCCATGGGAATACCTATTTTCAACATCAATTCTCTAAACTTCTCACGATCTTCAGTAATGTTAATCGCATCAATGTCTACACCAATAATTTCAACACCAAAATCTTCCCAAATACCTTTACTATCAGCCTCAATACATAAATTTAAAGCTGTTTGACCACCCATTGTTGGTAGCACCGCATCAATTTGAGGATGATCATTTAAAATTTTTACGATAGATTTTGTTGTAAGAGGCAGCAAATAAACATGGTCGGCCATCGACGGATCTGTCATAATGGTGGCAGGATTGGAATTTATTAAAATGGTTTCAATGCCATCTTCGCGAAGCGAACGCAATGCTTGAGAACCGGAATAATCAAATTCACACGCCTGACCAATAATAATGGGTCCTGAGCCAATAATTAGGATAGATTTTAGTTTAGGATTTTTAGGCATTTTGCTGTGGTATATAGTGTTTTTTAAATTGTTACAAAAATAGTAATCAGGAGATATAAAAAAAGGCGCTACCGTTAAGTAACACCTTTTTATTATCAACAATTGTTAATCATTATTTTTTATGTCTAGGTTCAGATGATACAGACAATCTCTTTCTACCCTTAGCTCTTCTTCGAGCTAAAACTTTTCTACCGTTAGCAGAAGCCATTCTCTCTCTAAAACCATGCTTGTTTCTTCGCTTTCTTTTTGAAGGCTGAAATGTTCTTTTACTCATTTTATTCTGTCTTTATAATCTGAAATTTACTTAAATTATAGCTTCTTTGAAACTGAGGGCAAATATACAAAGGCTTTTTAATTTCACAAACGATATTTTAAAAATAATTTTTTTTATAGAATTACTAACCACAATGAGCCTCAATCCTTTATTTTAAAGGTGTTTTTGAGATTAGGATTCTTAATTCCGCATACCAATTTTTACATAAAAATTTAGTTTCTTTGCAGTGTAGAACGGAGTGGTCGTTAGATTTAAGGAAGAACGACTACTAATTTTGATAAATTTTAACCAAATTATGTACAATAAAATCTTTAAACTTATTATTGCGGTTGCCATATTTGCCTTTGCTATTTATGAATTTACAGAAGGATTAATAGGTAATGGCATCATGTATATCTTACTTTCTGGTATTTTTGTATTTCTTTATTTTAAAAATGAATTTATTTTACTTGCCTTTTTAAGATTACGAAAGCAAGATTTTGAGGGCGCCAAAAAATGGTTGAGTAAAATTAAAAATCCTGAGGCTGCCTTAGTAAAAAAACAACAAGGATATTACAATTATTTACACGGCATCATGGTATCTCAAACCAACATGAATGAGGCGGAGAAGTATTTTAAGCAAGCTGTTTCTCTAGGTTTGAATATGAAACACGATTTAGCAATGGCTAAATTGAACCTGGCCGGAATTGCGTTTTCAAAACGTCGTAAACAAGAGGCCAAATTATTGTTATCCGAAGCTCAGAAATTAGATAAACAGGGCATGCTAACCGAGCAAATTAAAATGATGAAGCAAAATATGAAGCGCGCTCAAATGCCAAATCAGCATTACGGAGCCGGAGCTTCTATTCGTGCCCAAAAACGCCGGGGAAAATAAAGGTTTACTGAAGGTTATTGATAATAACCGGGTTCTGGTATCTGAATCTCGTATAACTTTCTCGACGCATTGTTCAGGTGAGCTTCTCTAAGCCACGGATTGTGAATTTTTAGAATTTTATAATTGATCTTAAAATGTTCAGCAAAAGCAGTAAAATCAGTTACTGCACTATCCACAGGAACTTTATAGGTTGGAATACGTTTATAAAGATCTTTTTCTCTGAAATTAAATCCATATTTAACAGGATGTGATAAAATTTCTTTCACAGCCAGAATTCTGAATACATAACGTCCTGTCTCCTCGCCTAAAAGTAAATCGTAATAGCTTTTAACACCTTGATCCTCCAAACGGCTGCTAATACCATATTTTCCAGCGTTGTAAGCCGCGGCAGCTAAAGTCCAGCTTCCTAAATCCTCTTTGCATTTTAGGAAATATTTACAAGCCACTTCAGTAGCTTTTTCAAGGTTATAGCGTTCATCTACGTTATCATTGATTTCCAATCCATTTTCTTTACCGGTGCTACTCATAATCTGCCAAACACCGCGGGCTCCGGCCGGTGATACGGCATTTGTTAATCCACTTTCTATAACTGCTAAATATTTAAAATCATCCGGAACACCATATTTTGCCAATATTGGTTCTATTATCGGAAAATATTTTTCCGAGCGCTTAAACATTAATAATCCGTTAGATTGCCAATAGGTATTTACCAACAATTCACGGTCCATTCGTTCATAAATATCCGGATCTTCAATGGGCACAGGCTCTCCGGCAAAATCTAAATTTTGTGGAATTTGAAGCGCATAAACATTATAATCGTTAAATAATTTTTTTTCAAAATTCTCGTCTGTAGGAGCATCTTGAAGGGCGTAAATGAACAACCCACACAAACTTAATAATCCTACAAAAGCCAGTATTCTTTCTACAATCTTCATCATTTTAAGTTTTCGCTAAATTTAAGAAATAAATTCATATCATATCTCGCGCTAATCCAAAATTATTTTTGGTAAATGCGTATTAAACCAACGGTATTTATTCAATATCATTGTGTGCGTTCCTCCTTCAATGGTATAACATTCTCCAATATATCTCATTGGAAAAACCGAATCTCTATCCCCATGGATATGAATAATTCCCGGAATAATCGAATGATGTTCCCAATTTACCATCTTCTCAATGGCCCAACTTAAATATTTATGGTCGCTTACTGTTAAATAAGTTTTGTACAGCTCCAAACGCTTTTTTACGCCTTTTCCGATAGCATATTTTGCTAAAACATCCACATTACTGGCCAGTTGGGTAGGTAAAAGCTTATAAGCTTTAGTATTTTTTGCAAGAATCATGTGCGGCGGAATTTCTTCCGTGCATTTTACACTGGAAACTATAATAAGTTTTTTTACAGAAACAAAGGGTAACATTTCCTGAACCAGAACACCTCCAAAAGAGACACCTAACAGCACAATATCGTCATGTTTAATATGTTTTGACATCCGTTTGGCATAATCCTTAAGTGACTCATTTACAGTTGGAATCATCCACTCTAACAAGTGTATTTCAAACTGTTTTTTTGGCAAGTCGATATATTGAAAAATTTTGGGACTTGCCGCCATTCCTGGCATCAAATAAACATGTATTAGCTCCTGAGACATAAGCTTTTAACAATTAAATCCTTTTAAATTGGCAATAATTTTTGTACTTTTGTACGGTAAATCTACTAAACTACTGCTAAAGTAGTCTACATTATTCCTTTGAAATTAAACATAAAAACTCATGACTGAAGCTGCAGATTTAATTGATAATGAATTCTTACGCCAATTTGAACTGAAAGTCGATGATCAACTTGCCAAAATTGAATACTCGTTACAAGAACGAAAAATCTTTTTAACCAAGCTAGTTATCCCGGAAAGTATTACCGACGAAAATTTTAAAACCAACTTTTTAAAACTGGTTTTTGAAGAAATTGAAACACGTAACTTAAGCGTTATGCCTACCTCCCCGGCGATCGCGAAGTTTGTGCGAAGCAACCGAAAGTATAAGCGTATGCTTCCTGTAGGCGTTAGAATTTAAATTTTTAATCACTTCAAGAAAAGTCGGAATATTAAGTTTCGACTTTTTTTATGCTACAAAATTTAAATTTTGGTGTAAACCTCCATGACGTCCTGAGTAACAATAACCGTAGACATATCTGGATTAAAGACTTTCAATTTATCTTTTCGAATAATATCGATCTCATTACCGTTAATTATGGCAATAGTAGATCCTAAAATAACCTTATTTCCATCCACGGTATAAGAGGTTGCAGACCCAATTACACCACTATCACAAACGACATTCGTACTGAGGTTTTCAAGAAGATTATTAATTGCAGTAATTTTAATTTTTGGATTAAAAGTATTGTTAAACAACACCACACCGGAAGCGTCGAACACCAGTGTTTCATTATTAGTACACGAAATTTCATCCAGTATATTGGTGTGGGCAACACCATCTTTATTCATATCCATTCCTCCCTCTACATTCCAGGCCGTTAATTGCCAAACACCGTCTAGGGTATTTAATTCTTGTTGGTTGGAATCTTTTGAACATGAAACAAGTACTATAGAGAGCACTGTAATAACAGTCACCCAAAAGAATTTGTTCATTAATTAATAGCTATTTACTTCAACGACACTAAAGTATTGTGAAGCCCGGTCATTAAGCAAAAAAATAGGATGAATTACTTAAAATAACGGATTAATTACCATTTCAATCCTGAAGTTGCAACTCAGAAACGAATTCAAAACGCACAAGACCATCAGAATCGATCTCAGTTAGCTGTATCTCATGAAGCGTATTTACCAATTCCGGATTCCAGGGTGTCTTTACTTTTACATAATTCTCGGTAAATCCGTGAATATAACCCTGTTTATTTTCACCTTCAAACAAAACAGTTCTCGTACTCCCTACCTGACTCTCATAAAAAGCACGGCGCTTTTTAGCTGATAAACCTCTAAGCATCTTGCTTCGTTTACGACGCACCGCTTTTGAAACAACGCCTTCCATATCAGCAGCTTCGGTATTATCGCGTTCTGAATAAGTGAAAACGTGTAAATAGGAAATATCTAAGGTGTTCAAAAAGTTATAGGTTTCAAGAAAATGGGCATCTGTTTCACCCGGAAAACCAACAATAACATCCACCCCGATACAAGCATGCGGCATAACGGATCTTATTCTTTCAACACGATCAACGTACAACTCACGTAAATATCGCCGTTTCATTTTTTTCAATATAGCATTACTACCGGATTGCAGGGGAATATGAAAATGCGGCACAAAAGCTCTGGATTTAGCCACCAGGTCAATGGTCTCATTTTTCAATAAATTTGGCTCGATCGAAGAAATTCTCAAGCGCTCAATCCCTTCTACCTGGTCTAATTCTTTAACCAGATCTAAAAAGGTGTGTTCATGCTTTTTGTTACCAAACTCTCCTTTACCATAATCTCCGATATTCACACCGGTGAGCACAATTTCTTTAATGTTCTGCTGGGATATTTCACGGGCATTATTCAATACATTTTCCATAGTATCGCTTCGTGAAATACCTCGAGCTAAAGGAATGGTGCAATAGGTACATTTATAATCACAACCGTCCTGTACTTTTAAAAATGCTCGGGTGCGATCGCCAATAGAATATGAACCCACGTAAAAATCGGCATCATCAATATCGCAAGAATGAACCTCGCCAAAATCATTTTTTGCAAGATCATTCAGGTAATCTGTGATCTTAAATTTTTCCGTTGCGCCCAAAACCAGATCTACTCCATGAACATCGGCTAACTCCTGAGGTTTTAATTGTGCATAGCAACCAACAGCAGCTATAAATGCTTCTGGATTCACTTTTTGAGCCTGCTTCACTATGGTTTTAAAACGTTTATCTGCATTATCTGTTACCGAACATGTATTTATCACATAGATATCGGCTTTTTCAGTAAAATCAACCCGCTCAAATCCTTCTCCCTCAAAACTTCTGGCAATCGTAGAAGTTTCTGAAAAATTCAGTTTACAACCTAAAGTATAAAAAGCAACTTTTTTATTCATTTAATTTTGGCCATCCTAACTTGTATCAGGATGTATTTACATTTATATTTACCTAGCGCAATAAAGGCTGCAAATTTACGATTATAAATGATATGATAAAACCGATAACAGAACTAATACTCAAGACCTTAAGTTTAACTTGTGTATTAGCCGTGATTTTTTCATGCTCAAATAATGACAACCGAAAGCGTGAAAAGTTGGTTTTTCGCTACAATGAATTTGCAAACATCAACACCTTAGACCCTGCATTTTCGAGAACCTTACAGGATAATTCAATCTGTAATCAACTGTTTAATGGTCTGGTTCAACTGGACGACCAATTAAACATTTTACCAGCTATAGCCAAACGTTGGAACATCTCTGATAATGGATTAATTTACACGTTCACCCTGCGCGATGATGTCTATTTTCATAAACATCCGTTATTTGGCCCGGATTCTACCCGATTGGTTACAGCTCAGGATTTTACCTTCAGTTTTAACCGTTTACGTGATAAAAAATTAGCCGCACCCGGAAGCTGGGTTTTGAATAAGGTAGATGATTTTAAAGCGGTAAACGACAGTACCTTTGAAATTTATTTACAACAACCTTTTCCAGCTTTTTTAGGCCTGTTAACGATGAAATATTGTTCCGTTGTACCTAAAGAAGTTGTACATTATTATGGAGATGAGTTCCGGTCTCATCCTGTAGGAACAGGACCTTTTAAGTTCAAACGTTGGGAGGAAAATATCAAATTGGTTTTAAGGAAAAATGAACTCTATTTTGAAAAGGATAAAAATGGTAGACAGCTACCTTATTTAGAAGCTATAGCCCTAACCTTCTTACCCGATAAACAAAGTGAATTTTTACAATTCGCTCAGGGAAATATTGATTATTTATCAGGATTGGATGCCTCTTATAAAGATGAATTATTAACCGCTGACGGCAGGTTGCGGCCAAGATATGCCAATTCGGTGAATATGACACGTGGCCCTTACCTTAATTCAGAATATCTTGGGTTTTATTTGGATTCGAAAACCCCTGAAATTCAATCAATATTGATACGTCAGGCGATTAATTACGGTTTCGATCGAAAAAAAATGATGATCTATTTACGCAATGGCGTGGGAATTCCGGCTACGGGTGGATTTATTCCAAAAGGTCTTCCGGGACATAGTGATACTATTGGCTATACTTATCAACCTGAAAAAGCTAAAGCTTTAGTGAATCAATTCAAAAAAGAATCAGGTATCCAAAACCCTGAGATCACTTTGGAGACTTCGAGTAACTACCTCAGCTTTTGTGAATTTATACAGCGGGAATTAGAAAAAGCCGGACTTACCATAAATGTTGATGTTATGCCGGAATCAACATTGCGCTCAGCGCGTTCTCATGGAAAAATCGATCTGTTTCGAAGCTCATGGGTGGCTGATTATCTCGACGCTGAAAATTATCTCTCTATCTTTTACAGTAAAAATTTTACCCCGGATGGCTCTAATTACTTCCATTTTAAGAATAAGGAAGTTGACAGTCTCTACAATAATGCCTTTCTTATTAACGACATTAACAAAAGAAAACAACTTTATACCAAAATAGATTCTATTGCTATGCAAAATGCCATCATGGTTCCTTTATTTTATGACGAAGTGGTGCGTTTCACTCAGAAAAATGTGAAAGGTTTAGGTATTAATCCTATTAACCTCTTAGATCTGCGGTACGTTTATAAAGAATAGTAAAATTATTCATTGGAGGCACCTATATCCTCGATCTCATCTTTAACCTCAGGAGTTTCTTTTCCCCACTGTTTTTTAAGGATATAATAAAGTAAAGTAGTGAAAGCTAGTCCAAATGGCATCGATATTATTGTAAGGAATAATTTATTATCCCAATCAAAATTCCAGTCCATTAATGTTGAAATAACTCCCAATAAAACACCAAAAATAATCGCTCCTATATAGTAAGCTGCAATTCCTAGAATAGCGAAGCCCCAACGGCTTTTATTAAAAGTTTCAGAAAGTTTGAAGTAGTATTTTCCAATAAAGTAAATTATGACAATGTCAAGCATAACATAAGTTTTAGGTTAAGTTTAAATCAAATCAGCCACGACGATAATCCTTGGTGGCCTCAAATATATGATCAAGTATCGCCTTATCGTGATTTGTAAATGCTACATTACGTCGCGCCATCATAACCTCACAAACCTCAAAAGCCTTTTTGGTTAAATAGGTTGTAAAGCCGCTACTCCCACCCCAACTGAAACTAGGCACGAAATTTCGAGGAAAACCACTTCCGTAAATATTGGAACTCACTCCAACGACAGTACCTGTATTGAACATGGTATTTATTCCACATTTACTATGATCTCCCATCATCAAACCACAAAACTGAAGTCCGGTTTTAGCAAAACTCTGGGTTTTATAATCCCATAAACGCACCGGAGCATAATTATTTTTAAGATTTGAATTATTGGTATCTGCGCCTAAATTACACCATTCACCTAGAACAGAATTTCCAAGGAAGCCATCATGACCTTTATTGGAATAGCCAAATATCACGCAATTATTAACTTCACCGCCAACTTTACTATGCGGACCAACAGTGGTTGGACCATATATCTTTGCTCCCAATTTGAGCGTTGCATGCTCACAAAGCGCAAATGGACCTCTTATTATGGAACCCTCCATAATTTCGGCATCTTTACCAATATAAACAGGGCCTGAGCTTGCATTAATTGTAGTAAACTCTAATTTAGCTCCGGGTTCAATAAAAATATTTTCAGCACCAATAATATTGTTACTTTTGGGAATGGGCTCGGACTTTCGGCCTTTTGTCAATACATCGAAATCCGCTTTCATAGCTACACCATTCTTCACAAAAATATCCCAGGTATTTTCAATTTTTAGGAGCGGTTCCTGACATTGAATGACATCAAAATCATCAGCCTCAAATCGCTTTTCCGGTGTATCGGTAACATAAGCTACAACCTGATCGCCACTCACGATCGCCTGCCCGGATTTAAGCTCCTTGATCTTTTTTACTAAAGCGTCATTGGGACCATAGGCAGCATGGATCATGACATTAATTTTTGCCGAAACCAATGGAAATTTACCCGACAAATAATCTTCTGTTAAGGAAGATGTTTTAGTTTTCAAAAAATACTCCCACTTTTCACGAAGGGTCAGGATGCCAACCCGAATATCCGCTACAGGTCGTGTGTAAGTAAAAGGTAAAAGATTATCGCGAAAAGGACCGTCAAAAAGAATGTAATTCATAGGTATCTAAAGGATTTCCATCAAACTAAAAGCATCTTGAAGATACTTTAGGTAACATGGCTGGTTCTAAACAAAAATAGACCAATTGATCAAAATAAAAAAGCCTTTCATTTCTGAAAGGCTTGTATTCTTGATGGAAATCAAATTATTTTTTGAATTTCGCGTATTTATTTTTGAATTTATCAATACGACCGGCAGAGTCAACTAATTTAGACTTACCAGTGTAGTATGGGTGTGATGTTCTTGAGATCTCCATTTTAACAAGTGGGTATTCTTCGCCATCAACTTCAATAGTTTCATTCGTTACCGCAGTAGACTTGGTTAAAAAAACGTCGTCGTTAGACATATCTTTAAACGCCACTACTCTATAATTATCTGGATGTATTCCTTTTTTCATCACTTAAAAATTTTATACTATCATTTTTCGAGGTGCAAATTTAAGTAATTTTTAGAAATGAACAACCTTTTTTTATATTTTTTATTTAGGAAATTAAATCCCGTAAATTGGTATCTTTGGCCCCCAAACAAATACGATTTCAATATCCAAACCTATGGAAAATTCATTAAAAAAAATACCAACAACTTACGGCTTATTTCTGGGCGTCGTTTTAAGCGTTGTGGCCATTTTTGCTTACACTCAAAATTTAGATCTATTTTTAAAACCCTGGTTTGGCTTAAGTCTTTATGCGCTCTGTGTAATCGCCGGCGTTTTATCACTTATGAAAAACAAAATAGCGAATAACAGCTATTTGTCATTTCGAAATAGTTTTACCTCCTACTTTATTACGGTTTTGGCCGGTGTTGCCATATTCACATTCGTGACTTACATTTTATTTAACTATGTTGATAACGATGCTTCAAACTATCTTAAAAAAATGTCTATTGATAAGAATATTGAAGTTTTGAAAAGTATTGGTACCAAACCGGAAAAACTAGCTGAAACCAGAGCAAAATTAGAATCTGAAAATTTATTCTCGATTGGAAATGCGATCCAAACGCTTATTATAACCTATATTATTCCCTTAAGTATAATTGGGCTTTTACTAGCAGCTGCATTTAAGAAAAATCCCCCGCGAAATTAATAATTCCTTATTTTTGAATGCGGTAACGTCTAATTTTTATACCATGAACATTTCAGTAGTAATACCACTACTTAACGAAGAAGAATCCTTAACTGAATTACATGACTGGGTCAAAAGGGTTATGGATACTCATAAACTCAGCTATGAAATTATTTTCATTGATGATGGCAGTACGGATGGTTCGTGGGAAATAATTTCAAACCTGGTATCAAAAAACAAAGCCGTTAAAGGGATCCGTTTCTCAAAAAATTTTGGTAAATCTCAAGCGCTTCATGCAGGCTTTGAAAAAGCTCAAGGCGACGTTATTATTACCATGGATGCTGATTTACAGGACAACCCGGATGAAATTCCGGAGCTGTTCGAAATGATCACGAAAGACAATTATGATCTGGTTTCCGGTTGGAAAAAAGTACGTTACGACGCCATTCTGACCAAAAATCTTCCGTCGAAATTATTTAATTGGGCCGCGCGAAAAACATCCGGCGTTCATTTACATGATTTCAATTGTGGCTTAAAAGCCTATAAAAAATCTGTTGTTAAAACCATCGATGTACATGGTGAAATGCACCGCTACATTCCGGTATTAACAAAAAATGCAGGTTACACAAATATTGGAGAGAAAGTTGTGCAACACCAAGCTAGAAAATACGGCGTTACAAAATTCGGAATGAATCGCTTTATTTACGGCTTTCTCGACCTCATTACCATTTGGTTTATTTCACGATTCGCCAGACGCCCGATGCATTTATTCGGTGCTCTGGGCGTTCTTATGTTTGCCGTAGGATTTGGCTTTTCCCTTTATTTGGGTATCGATAAATTATTTTTAAATCCGGCCGGACGTCTCATCACCCAACGCCCGCCATTTTACATAGCACTGGTAACAATGATTATTGGAACTCAATTTTTTGTAGCTGGATTTTTAGGCGAATTGATTTTACGAACAAAACAAAACCGTAAAAGGTATTTAATTCAAAACGAACTTAATTTTTAATCTTATTGGGTAGAAAATCTAATCAATTGGGTTCAAAAATTTAACATGGCGAAGGCTATTCGCATGCAATTGTTTATTTTTGAATGAATAATTATTGCCATAAAACTATGATACACATTGAACCAAAAATTTTAGATCGTATAAACAGTTGGTTAACCCCAACTTTTGATGAAGAAACGCAGGAAACAATCAAAGAAAGTATTGCTTACAATCCGAAAGAAATTCAGGAAAGTTTTTATAAGGATCTGGAATTTGGCACCGGTGGTATGCGAGGTGTTATGGGCGTTGGCACGAACCGAATCAATAAATATACGCTTGGAAAAAGTACGCAAGGTTTGAGTGATTATTTGCATCAGGTTATTAGCGATGAAACACCAAAAGCTGTAATTGCCTACGATTGTCGGCATAACAGCAAAACGCTTGCAAAAGTAGTTGCTGATGTATTTTCTGCTAACGGTATTGAGGTATTTTTGTTTGAAGACCTGCGACCCACGCCGGAATTGTCGTTTGCAGTTAAACACTTAAAATGCCATTGCGGTATCGTCCTTACGGCATCTCATAATCCGCCTGAATATAACGGTTATAAGGTTTATTGGAAAGATGGCGGGCAATTGGTTCCGCCACAAGATGGTGAAATTATTAATGTGATCAATTCAATTGATTACGCAAATATAAAATTTGAACCTAACGATGATCTGATCCATCACATTGGAAAGGATGTAGATGATGCTTTTATAGAGGCCTCTGTAAGCAATGGAAGTGTTGGTGCTACCCAGGCTGCTAAAGATGATCTAACCATTGTATTCACTTCCCTTCATGGAACGTCGATTACGGCGGTACCGGAAACCTTAAAACGTGCCGGGTATAAAAATGTGCATATTGTTGAAGAACAAAAAGTTCCTGATGGTGATTTTCCAACAGTGGCTTCTCCAAACCCGGAAGAACCTGCAGCCTTAAAAATGGCCCTGGAATTAGCTAATAAAGTGGACGCTGATATTGTTATAGGAACCGATCCGGATTGCGATCGTTTAGGTGTTGCTGTTAGGAATACTGATGGTGAACTACAGTTGCTTAACGGAAATCAAACTATGGTGATGATGACCGATTTCCTTCTGAAAAAATGGAAATCTGAAAATAAAATTAAGGGAAAGGAATTTATCGCGACTACTATTGTTTCAACGCCCATGTTGAACAAATTAGCGGAAGCTTATGGTGTTGAAAATAAAATAGTACTAACAGGATTTAAATGGATCGCTAAATTGATCAAGGATTATCCGGAATTAGACTTTATTGGCGGTGGTGAAGAGAGTTTTGGTTATATGGTAGGTGATTTTGTACGTGATAAAGATGCGGTAACCTCTACCCTTCTGGCCTGCGAAATTGCAGCGATAACTAAATCTGAAGACAGCTCGTTTTTTAAAGAGTTGGTAGGTCTTTATACCGAATACGGTTTTTATAAAGAAAAGTTGATATCGCTGACAAAGAAAGGTATTGAAGGTGCAGAAGAAATAAAGCAAATGATGGTCGATGCCAGAGAAAATCCGGTGAAAATCATCAATGGTTCTAAAGTGGTTAAAATTGAAGATTATCAATTGTCCATTGCTAAGAATCCCGAAACCGGAAAAGAATCGCCGATAGACATTCCAAAATCGAATGTATTAATATATTATACAGAAGATGGCAGTCAGGTAGCACTTAGACCAAGTGGAACAGAACCTAAGATCAAGTTTTACGTAAGTGTGAATACAACTTTGGATAGTGTAGAAGCATTTAAAGCGACAGAGACCAAACTAGATCATAAAGCTGAATCCATTTTAAAAGACATGAAACTCATTTAATGAATCATTTTCTAAACATTTTAAGGTACGCCAAACCTTATAAAAAACAGGCCTTAGGACACATTATTTCTAATGTGTTTTTTGCTTTATTTGGTGCGCTTTCTTTTGTTGCCCTTATCCCTATGCTGGATATATTGTTTCAAAAAAGAGAAACCGTCATTACCAAACCGATATATACCGGTCTAAGTAGTTTAAAGGATTATTACAAGGATTATTTAGCCTATCAGGTCCATTTGTATGCTGAAGACGATCCTCAAAAAGCCTTATTACTAGTCATAGGCTTGATCATATCGCTTTTCTTATTGAAAAATGTTTTCGGATATCTCGCTAACTATTTTATGGTTTTCCTAAGAAATGGCGTGGTGCGCGATCTGCGAAATGCAGTTTATTCAAAAACTGTTGAATTACCGCTTTCCTATTTTTCGGAGCAGAAAAAAGGTGATATCATGGCGCGTGTAACCAATGATGTATCAACGCTACAATATTCAATGCTACCAGTTTTGGAACTGATTGCCAGAGAGCCATTATCTATTATTTTTACACTTATAGCCATGTTGATTATTAGTGCAAAACTCACCTTGTTCGTGTTTATTTTTATTCCGATATCCGGTATTATAATTTCAAGAATTGGTAAAAGTTTAAAACGAAAATCAGATCGCGTTCAAACGGAACAAGGTACCATTTTATCTATTTTGGAAGAGACCTTGACCGGACTTCGGATCATAAAAGGGTTCAATGCTCAATCTAAATTCACTAATAAATTCAAAGAGGCATCACAACGCTTTTATCATTTTTCAAACAAGTTATTGAATCGTCAGAACCTGGCATCTCCAACCAGCGAGATATTAGGAATCATTGTAATTTCTATTTTACTCTGGTACGGCGGTCAATTAGTGTTAGTTGATAAATCCCTCGATGGCGCCTCCTTTATTGCATATATGGGTCTCGCTTATAACATCATGGTGCCGGCAAAAGCCATTTCGCGAGGTTTATATAATATCAAGCAAGGAAATGCAGCTGCAGAGCGTATTCAGGAAATTATAGACACACCAAACCCTTTAAAGGATGTACCCGGAGCGGAGGAAAAATTAAGTTTCGATTCAGAAATTGAATTCAAGGACATTTCTTTTAAATACGATAAGGAATATGTTCTCAAAGATTTTTCACTTACCATTCCAAAAGGAAAAACAGTAGCCCTTGTTGGGCAATCCGGAAGCGGAAAATCGACTATTGCAAACCTTATTACACGATTTTATGATGTCAATGAAGGCAGTATTCAAATTGACGGTATTGATATCAGAAAATTAACAACAGCATCACTACGACAACAGCTCGGTATTGTAACGCAAGATGCTATTTTATTCAATGAAAGTATTGAAAATAACCTGAAATTGGGTAATGAAAAAGCCACAGAAGGCGATATTATAAAAGCCCTGGAAATAGCGAATGCCATGGAATTCGTTTCAGTTTTACCCGAAGGTATCAAAACGAATATTGGGGATTCCGGGAACAAACTTTCCGGCGGACAAAAGCAACGTTTAAGTATCGCCAGAGCAGTTCTTAAAAATCCACCCATCATGGTTCTGGACGAGGCGACTTCAGCATTAGATACAGAAAGTGAACGTTTGGTTCAGATAGCTCTGGAAAATATGATGAAGAACAGAACATCTATTGTCATTGCCCACCGCCTGTCAACTATTCAAAATGCCGATGAGATCCTCGTTCTAAACAAAGGTGAAATTGTAGAACGTGGCAAACACAAAGATCTCATTGCTAAGAAAGGTATCTATAAAAAGCTGGTAGATATGCAGAGTTTCGATTAGGAAACACATCATTTTTAAGACATAAAAAAAGGATAGAGATTTGGGTTTCTATCCTTTTTTAGTTTATGTCAGACTTGGGGACGACTAACATTAAGTAGGTTTCTGTAACAAACATAGAACATAAATCTAATTCCCGCAATAAAAAATGCATTTAATCATGTGTTAATTGCATTTCATCGATGTTTTATTTTTTAAATACCTGATTATTAGTTTATTAAAAAATTATCGATTTTTGCATTAAACTTTCATTAAATTTAACAGTCTAACTCATAAAGATTGTCGTGACAGACGAAACCCAATTAGTCGAACATTTAAAATCTGAAAAAGAAAAAGATCAGGCCTTCAGGCTTCTGGTAAGTCAGTATAAAGAAAGGCTGTATTGGCATATTCGAAACATCGTTAAAAGTCACGACGATACTGATGATGTTTTACAAAACACCTTTATAAAGGTCTACAAGAACATTCATAATTTTAAGGGTGAGAGCAAATTGTTTTCCTGGATGTACCGTATAGCTACTAATGAATCGATAACATTTCTGAATAAAGAAGCGAAACGGCAACAAATTTCCAATGGGGAGTTTCAGGAATTAGTCATTAAAAATTTAGAATCAGATGTTTATTTTGAAGGTTCAGCAATCCAACTTAAATTACAAAAAGCCATTGCTACATTACCGGAAAAACAGCAATTGGTTTTTAATATGAAATATTTTGAAGAATTAAAATACAAGGATATGGCCGATATTCTAGAGACCAGTGAAGGTGCTTTGAAAGCATCATACCATCTGGCTGTAAAAAAAATTGAAGCTTATCTCACTAAAGATTAAACTTTTTTAGATTTTTTAAGTCTAAACAACAGGATGAAAAAGGATAAATTACATAATATCAGAAAAACGGGGTTTAAAACTCCGGAGGATTATTTTGAGAATTTTGAAGACGACCTTTTAAGTACGGTTAAAATCAAAGCTAAAAATCCTACTTCGGGATTTAATGTTCCTGATACCTATTTTGAAACCTTCGAAGAGCGCATAATGCAGAAGGTTTCAGATCAAAAAGACACTAAGGTTATCCCGTTATTCCGTAAAAAGCATCTGTTTTATGCTGCAGGAATTGCGGCGTCTATTTTATTGTTGTTCAATCTTTCTATTTTTGATCATCAAACAAATTGGGATGATATCGATACTGAAACAGCAGAAAACTACGTGATCAATGAAAATTTAGGATCGTATGAAATTGCATCTTTACTAGATCTGGAGGATATTGATGAAACTAATTTTATAGATCTGAATATTAAAGACGAGCATATAGAAACCTATTTAGAAAATAATGCCGAAATTGAAACTTTATTGAGTGAATAAAATTTAATGAAAATGAAAACCTACATACTCGCCATTGGATTACTCGTTTTAAGTTTGGGTGCTATAGCTCAACCCAATCGTGATCAAATCCGTTCGTTGAAAGTGGCTTTTATTACAGAACGTTTAAATTTAACCCCAAAAGAAGCTCAGGAATTTTGGCCTATCTACAATGCCTACGATGATCAAATGGTTAAAATTAAATTTGAAGAATTACGCGGACTCCGACGAAATATCAAACAGAACGTAGAAACCCTGAGCGATAGTGAAGCTAAAAACTTATTAGACAGTTTGGTTATCGCTGAAAATAAATTGCATGACCAAGAGGTTAGCTTAATTAAAAACCTGAAAAAGGTTATTTCACCTCAAAAAATTCTCCTGCTTAAAGTCGCTGAAGAAGATTTTAATCGAAAACTTTTTGAACAATTCCGAAAACGACGCCAACAGCGGCAATAAAAAAACGTTACTTTTTAAAGGTTAATTTTGAAATTCCGCCCTGCCCTGCTGCAAACGCTTCGTGGTCGTTTATAAAACGAATGGTATAAAACCCTTTATCCGATAAGTGCTTCCAGGTATCTCCTGCATCACTACTAAGATCAATACCTTTAAATCCAACAGCCACCAAACCTAGCGCTTCGCTATCCGGAATGTATTGCACACAGCTACGATATCCGGGGTTTAAGTTTGGGGCCACAATATTCCAGGTTTTTCCACCATCTTCAGTTCGTATTTTATTCTTAGCCTTCCCATCAGGATTTGTATAATCACCTCCAATAGCAAAACCATTTTGGGCATCATAAAATGCCACTGAGTAAATACCTTCCGTAGGTTTCTCTTTTACAATTGGGGTATCACGAACCTGCCAGGAATGGCCCTTATCGGGTGAATAATAAATGCGCCCGGTGTTGGTAGCCACCCAGGTTTCATCACCAATAATAGCGATGTTGGTATTACTTGCGGCGAAAGCACCTTCATCCGGCAATCCTTGAGGAAGATTGTCACAATGCGGTTTACTCCAGTTGTTGCCCCCATCCCGGGTTAAAATTATCGAGATACAACCATCAACACTATCCCCGATAGCAATGCCTTCCTGGTCGTTCCAAAACGCCATAGCATCATAAAACACCCCTTCGCCTTTCTCCCGATACACCAATGTCATGCTACCAAATGCTCCGGTTTTGTATAACAGGGCAGGCGAATCTACAGATAACATAAAAAAATCGGTTTTTGTATGTGCGATCGCCCGAAATTGTGGTCGCAAGGTATCGTAGTTTTGAAACGCGGTTTGCCAACGTTTTTTCTTGACATCATACAATCCGAAAACCCCATTATTAGCCGCAAAGGCCAGGTTTCCGTCGTCCAAAATATCGATAGCCCGAATGCTCAATGTTGAATCCTGTAATATAGGCTCAACGGTAACTTGATTAAAATGAATGGCTTTAGATTCAGAAGTTTGCTTGCACGACACAAACACTAAAATAAGAAGGGCATAAACAACATGTTTCATGAAAAAAATTTTTATAAAAATAGAAAAGCTTCGTTAACTCGAAACCAAGTTTTAATGAAACTTTGATTTTTAAATGAAATAAAATTGGAATACGACCAAATAATCAAATAATTACAAGGAAAACTGTACCTTTGCACCCTTATTAAAAAACGATGCGATTACACCGAAATTTATGCTATGCCGTTATTGATGGCCTTCTGTTAATTTTTAATGAAGGGCAATATGCCGATAAGGTTATACAGTCTCTATTGAAGCGCGATAAACGCTGGGGATCACGCGACCGCAGTTTTGTTGCTGAAACCACTTATGATATTGTGCGTTGGAAACGATTGTATGCCGAGATTGCTGACGTTAAAGAACCTTTTGATCGCGATAATCTTTGGCGGATGTTTGCTGTTTGGGCTACTTTAAAGGGTATCAAATTACCGGATTGGAAGTATTTTCAGAATACCCCAACCCGCAAGATCAAAGGGCGTTTTGATGAATTATCCAAGATCCGAAAGTATCGTGAGTCTATCCCGGATTGGATGGACCAGTTAGGTTTGCAGGAATTAGGTGAAGAACTGTGGACTAAGGAAATTGCGAAACAAAATGAACAGGCCGATGTTATTTTACGTGTAAATACGCTTAAGACCACGAAAGAAAAACTTCAAAACCTGTTGTTCGATGACGGTATAGAAACTGAATTCATCAAAGGGTACGATTCAGCATTAAAATTGAAAGAACGCGCTAATGTTTTTGTTACCAAAGCTTTTAAGGATGGCTTGTTTGAAGTTCAGGATGCATCATCTCAGTTAGTGGCCGATTTTCTGGATGTGAAGCCCGGTATGAAAGTGGTGGATACCTGTGCCGGAGCGGGCGGTAAAACCTTGCATATGGCCTCTTTAATGGATAATAAGGGACAGATCATTGCCATGGATATTTACGAAAGTAAGTTGAAAAAGTTGAAAGTTCGTGCACGACGCAATGGCGTGCATAATTTTGATATGCGTGTGATCGACTCTACAAAACCTATTAAAAAATTATACAAAAAAGCCGATCGTGTGTTGATCGATGCGCCGTGTTCCGGTTTGGGTGTGTTACGCCGAAATCCGGATGCTAAATGGAAACTGGAACCCGAATTTATAGATAAGATCCGTGGGACACAAGAGGACGTTTTGCAGCAGTATTCCAGTATGGTAAAGCCCGGCGGAAAGTTGGTTTATGCAACGTGCTCGATCTTACCTTCTGAAAACCAAAATCAGGTAGCTAAATTTTTAAAATCTGAAACCGGACAAGATTTTAAATTCATTAAAGATCAAAAAATATTCGCGCACGAGTCTGGATACGATGGGTTCTACATGGCTTTGATGGAACGAACCAAATAGCGTTATTTGATTATTTTGTTTGTTACCTTGTTATGAATAAATACTGGGGTTTTCTTTCGAAACTCATGAACTTAATTTTTTAAAAATTTGTTTTATTTTTAGGTATGACCGAAAAATTCAAGGCATATCTCTCCGACCTTCTTAACGAAACTATAGTTCATGTTGCCTCTGTACATGGTGGTGATATTTCTGATGCTTACAAATTAGAAACTTCTCGTGAAGTTTACTTTTTAAAATGCCACAGTGGGCAAGAAGCTATAAAAATGTTTGAAGCGGAAGCCAAAGGATTAAAGCTGATCGGTGAAACAAAAAGCATCAGAACACCGGAAGTTTTAGGACTTGATACGTTTGATAATACCTCATTTTTGATTCTGGAATTTATTCCTTCAAAATCGCCTGATCAAAAAGACCATGAAGCTTTGGGAACCCAACTTGCCCATTTGCACCTGAACACAACCACCATGTTCGGTTTGGACCATGATAATAAGATCGGTAAACTTCCTCAAAGCAATACACAACATAAATCGTGGCCCGGGTTCTATGCGCGTGAAAGATTATTACCGCAACTTCATTTAGCTAAAGAAAAAGGGCTGCTTAAGGACTCTGATTGTCCGGATCCTGAACGTATTGAAAGCGTATTAAATGAGATTTTTAAAAATGTAAAACCGAGCTTAGTACACGGCGATCTGTGGAGCGGAAATTATTTGATATCGGAAACCGGAACACCATATTTGATAGATCCTGCGGTTTATTATAGTGATGGTCTTGTAGATATTGCGATGAGTAAATTATTTGGTGGCTTCGGTTCAGGATTTTACAATGCTTATCATGAGATGATTCCGAAGCCAGAAACCTATTCGGAACGCATCGATTTGTATCAATTGTATTATTTATTGGTGCATTTGAATTTATTTGGCGCCGCGTATCGATCAGGTGTGCGAGGTATTTTATCGCGTTATTTCTGAAGATTTTGAGGTTTACTTTTGCCCGCATTAGGGATTGTAGCAAGCTACCGTGTAGCGCGGAAAGCCCGACGGCCACGCCCCGAGGCGTGGCCGGAATGCCCAAAAACAGACTGTTGAAAATACTGTTAATAACAGGCGCCTGTTTGCATAAAAAAGTAGGGTGAAATGGGTAAAAAAGTGTAAATTTGCACTTTAATTTGAAATCAAACTTCGACCTCATGATTCATTTCTTTGGAAGTGTTACCGGAACCGTTTTTGCGGTGCAAACCACGAAAGATTTAACACCGGAAAGTATCGCGAAATTGACGTGGCTTTTTGGCAACCAACCTAAAATTGAGCAAGCATCTTTGGATGCTTTTTTTGTTGGACCACGTAAGGCCATGATAACGCCCTGGAGCACGAATGCCGTAGAAATTACCCAAAATATGGGGCTTGACGGGATCTTGAGAATTGAGGAATTCACTGCAGTTAGCCCGGATTTTAAGGATTATGATCCGATGATCTCGGAGAAAGTTAGTGGCTTGAATCAGGATTCATTTACCATAAATTTGGAGCCCGAACCCATTCTTGAGATTGCCGATATTGCTGCATATAATGTGCAGGAAGGTTTGTCACTGAGTGATGAAGAGGTTGATTATCTGGAAGGTGTTTCGAAAAAAATTGGTAGACCATTAACGGATTCGGAAGTGTTTGGATTTTCACAGGTGAATAGTGAGCACTGTCGCCATAAGATCTTTAACGGTACATTTGTGATCGATGGTGTTGAAAAACCGACCTCGCTTTTTAAATTAATTAAAGAAACGTCTAAGCAAAACCCGAATGGGATTGTTTCGGCTTATAAAGATAACGTTGCCTTTATTGAAGGGCCTGTGGTGGAACAATTTGCGCCAAAACGTGCTGATGTTCCTGATTTTTACAGAACGCAGGATTTTGATTCGGTGATCTCATTAAAAGCGGAAACGCATAATTTCCCAACGACGGTAGAGCCATTTAATGGTGCCGCGACTGGATCGGGAGGTGAAATTCGTGATCGATTGGCTGGTGGTAAAGGTTCAATTCCTATGGCGGGAACGGCGGTTTACATGACCTCCTATTCGCGTTTGGAAGAAAATCGCTCGTGGGAACAGGCTATGGCCGAGCGCCCCTGGTTGTACCAAACACCAATGGATATTTTGATCAAAGCTTCAAACGGTGCATCGGATTTTGGTAATAAATTCGGTCAGCCCCTGATCTGCGGATCGGTGTTGACCTTTGAACATGAAGAAGACGCACGTAAACTAGGATTCGATAAAGTGATCATGCAGGCCGGTGGTATTGGTTACGGAAAAACAAGCCAGGCTATAAAAGGCGAACCTAAACCGGGTGATAAGATCGTTATCCTGGGTGGAGAGAACTACCGAATAGGTATGGGTGGTGCTGCGGTATCTTCCGCAGACACCGGTGAATTTGCCTCAGGTATTGAGTTGAATGCCGTACAGCGTTCGAATCCGGAAATGCAAAAACGTGCCGCAAACGCCGTTAGAGGCATGGTAGAAAGTGATGAGAATTTTATTGTTTCGATACATGATCACGGTGCCGGTGGACACCTCAACTGTCTGTCAGAGCTGGTAGAAAACACCGGAGGTCATATCGATCTGGATAAATTACCGGTGGGTGATCCAACACTTTCGGATAAAGAAATTATAGGAAACGAGTCGCAAGAACGCATGGGTCTTGTGATCTCAGAAAAACATATTAAGACTTTAAATACCATTGCAGAGCGTGAACGCTCCCCGATGTATACAGTGGGTGAAGTTACGGGTGATCATCGCTTTACTTTTGAATCCAAGACCAAAGGTGATAAGCCTATGGATCTGGCTTTGAGTGATATGTTTGGCAGCTCGCCAAAAACCATCATGACTGATATTTCCTTAAATCGGAAATATGCCGATGTGAGCTTTGATCCGAAGGATTTCATGAGCTATTTACAACAGGTATTACAACTTGAGGCTGTAGCCTGTAAAGACTGGTTAACGAATAAAGTAGATCGCTGCGTTGGTGGAAAAGTAGCCAAACAGCAATGTGCCGGACCGCTGCAATTACCATTGAACAATGTGGGCGTGATGGCTTTGGATTATAAAGGCAAAGAAGGTATTGCCACAACGATCGGGCACTCCCCTGTTTCCGGACTCATCGATCCTGTTGCCGGAAGCCGCAACAGTATTACTGAAGCGTTAACGAACATTGTTTGGGCCCCTTTAAAAGATGGTTTGAAATCGGTTTCTTTATCTGCCAACTGGATGTGGCCTTGTAAAAATGAAGGCGAAGATGCCCGACTTTATGAAGCTGTTGAAGCGGTTTCTGAATTTGCCATTGGCTTAGGTATTAATGTTCCAACCGGGAAGGATTCCCTTTCGATGAAACAGAAATACCCGAATGAAGAAGTGATTGCTCCGGGAACAGTTATTATTTCAGCAGCCGCACATTGTGATGCGATTACAAAAGTGGTTGAACCTGTTTTCAAAAAAGAGGGCGGACCTGTCTATTACATCAATATTTCTCAAGACAATTTTAAACTAGGCGGCAGTTCTTTTGCGCAAGTCTTGAATAAGATCGGTGCTGAAGCGCCTTCTGTTTCCAATGTTGATTTTGTAAAAACAGTGTTCAACACAGTGCAAGGATTGATTCGAAATGGTCAAATCCTGGCCGGACATGATGTGGCTTCAGGTGGTTTAATTACGACGCTTTTGGAACTGTGTTTTGCCGATAATGATTTGGGAGCTAACCTGGATTTAAGTGGATTAAATGAATCCGATAGTTTTAAATTACTATTTGCGGAAAATGCCGGTATTGTTTTTCAATCGAAAGACACTAGCGTGGAAAAAACGATGAAGGATGCCGGGATTACGTATCATAATATTGGTGAGGTAACTTCTTCAGACACATTGCATATCAAAAACGGTAGTGAAGAATTAAATCTTTCCGTTTCAGAATTACGTGATGTTTGGTACAAAACGTCTTTCTTACTGGATAAAAAACAAACAGCTAATAATCTAGCTGAAGTACGATACCGAAATTACAAATCACAACCTTTGAATTACGAATTCCCGAAACAATTCACAGGCCAATTCAAGACATTTGAAGGTAAGCGACCAAAAGCAGCAATTTTAAGGGAAAAAGGTTCAAACTCCGAGCGCGAAATGGCCAATGCCATGTATTTAGCCGGATTTGATGTGAAAGACGTTCACATGACCGATCTGATCTCCGGACGTGAAACGCTTGAAGATATTCAATTCTTAGGCGCTGTTGGAGGTTTTAGCAACTCAGATGTACTTGGGTCTGCAAAAGGTTGGGCAGGTGCCATCAAATACAACGAAAAAGCAAACAAGGCCATAAAACAATTCTTTGATCGCGAGGACACTCTTTCTGTTGGAATTTGTAATGGATGCCAGTTGTTTATGGAACTGGAAGAAATTAATCCGGACCATGAAATTCACGGTAAAATGGTTCACAACGATTCTAAAAAACACGAAAGTGCCTTTACTTCTGTAAAAGTACAGGAGAATAATTCCATCATGCTTTCAACACTTGCCGGAAGTACTTTAGGGGTTTGGATTTCCCATGGCGAGGGGAAGTTCCATTTACCACATGCTGAAGACCAATATCATATTGTTGCAAAATACAGTTATAATGGCTATCCGCATAACCCAAATGGCTCTGATTACAACACGGCCATGCTTTGTGATAAAACCGGAAGACATTTAGTAACCATGCCGCATATTGAGCGCTCTACTTTCCCCTGGAACTGGGCTTATTATCCGGATGGCAGAAACGACGCTGTATCTCCCTGGCTGGAAGCTTTTATTAACGCCAGACTCTGGATAGAAAATCATTAATTTCTCAAAAGTTTTATAAAAAAATCCCTGAAGATCTTTTAGTCTTCAGGGATTTACATTTAAAATAAAATTATTAATACTTGGCTTTTATGGCAGCCTGGGCCGCTACTAATCGTGCTATAGGGACACGGTAAGGAGAACAACTTACATAGTCTAAACCGCTGTTGTAGAAAAACTCTACGGAACTTGGTTCGCCACCATGCTCGCCACAAACCCCAACTTTAAGTTTAGGTTTGGAACTTCTTCCGCGTTCTGTGCCTAATTTTACTAATTGCCCTACGCCTTCCTGATCTAACACTTCGAATGGATCGGCTTTCAGAATGCCTTTTTCAATATATATTGGTAAAAATTTACCGGCATCATCACGAGAATAACCAAAGGTCATTTGGGTCAGGTCGTTGGTTCCGAAGGAAAAGAAATCTGCTTTCTCAGCAATCAGATCCGCCATCAAAGTTGCACGAGGCACTTCAATCATGGTACCCACTGTAAATTCGATATTGTCCTGACGTTCTTCAAACACTTTCTCGGCAGTAGCGCGGATGACTTTTTCCTGAGCTTCAAATTCTGCTACCGTTCCTACTAAAGGCACCATAATTTCCGGTTTACTGATTACACCTTTTGCTTTTAAATTAAGTGCTGCTTCAATAATCGCACGCGTTTGCATTTCGGTGATTTCCGGATAGGTATTTCCTAAACGACAGCCACGATGGCCTAACATGGGATTGAATTCAGACAATTCCGATACCTTATTCTTCACAGCTTCAACGGAAATATGCATATCATCCGCAAGCTCTTTTTGAGCCACTAAAGTATGAGGTACAAACTCATGTAATGGTGGATCCAATAAACGAATCGTTACCGGCAGACCCTCCATGGCTTCAAAAATACCCTCAAAGTCTGAACGCTGCATGGGTAATAATTCATTCAAGGCTTCTTTTCTACCTTTAACAGTATCCGCAAGTATCATTTCACGCATGGCCTTGATACGATCCACTTCAAAGAACATGTGTTCTGTACGTGTCAATCCAATACCCTCAGCACCAAAGCTACGTGCAATTGCAGCATCATTTGGTGTATCGGCATTGGTTCTTACCTGCATGTCGCGGAATTTGTCTGAAAGCTTCATCAGTTTAGCAAACTCGCCACTTAATTCAGGTTCTTTGGTAGCCACTTTGCCTTCAATGATATTACCTGTAGAACCATTTAATGAAATCCAATCACCTTCATGATATTCATGACCATCTACAGAAAGGGTTCGTGCTTTATAATTTATTTTAAGTGCTCCGGCACCTGAAATACAACATTTACCCATACCTCGGGCTACAACGGCTGCGTGAGAGGTCATTCCACCACGAGCAGTCAAGATGCCTTTAGCAACATGCATACCTTCAAGGTCTTCAGGAGAGGTTTCAATACGCACCAGGATACTGTTTTTGAATTTATCGGCTTCATCAGCAAAGAACACAATTTTACCGGTTGCAGCACCCGGTGATGCAGGTAATCCTTGTGCAATTACATGGGCTTGTTTCAAAGCTTTAGGATCGAAAACCGGATGTAATAATTCGTCTAGTTTATTTGGTTCAATTCGCAATAAAGCTTCCTTATCACTAATCAATCCTTCGTGCAACTGATCGATAGCAATTTTAACCATAGCCGCCCCGGTACGTTTACCATTACGAGTTTGCAATATCCATAATTTACCATCTTGAATCGTAAATTCCATATCCTGCATATCGCGATAATGGGTTTCAAGTTTTTTCTGAATACCGTCAAGTTCTTTGTACAGTTCCGGCATAACTTCTTCCAAAGAAGGATAGGTTTGAGCGCGTTCTTCTTCATCAACTTTCGCTAATTCAGCCCAACGTTCCGATCCTAATTTGGTAATTTGTTGTGGCGTTCTTACGCCGGCAACAACATCTTCTCCTTGAGCGTTGATCAAGTACTCACCATTAAATACGTTCTCTCCGGTTCCGGCATCACGGGTAAAGCAAACGCCGGTAGCAGAATTATCGCCCATATTACCATAAACCATGGCTTGTACGTTTACAGCGGTTCCCCAATCAGCGGGATAACCATGCATGGTACGATAATATACCGCGCGATCACCATTCCAGCTATTGAAAACAGCAATTACGGCGCCCCAAAGTTGATCCCAGGGATTGGTTGGAAAATCGTGACCGGTTCGTTTTTTAACGGCATCTTTAAAGTCGTAAACCAGATCTTTTAGATCCTGAATACTGAATTCCGTATCTAAGGTAATACCTCTTTTTTCTTTTAAATGCTCCATGATTTCTTCGAACGGATCAATATCGTCCTTCGATTCCGGTTTCATTCCCAAAACTACTCCTCCATACATTTGAATAAAACGACGGTAGGAATCCCAGGCAAATTTTGGATTTCCTGTTCTTTCAGCAAGACCCAGTACAACCTCATCGTTCAAACCAAGATTTAAAACTGTATCCATCATTCCCGGCATAGAAACGCGCGCTCCGGATCGTACGGAAACCAACAAAGGATTCTCTTTACTTCCAAATTCCGCTCCCATGGTTTTTTCAATGGTTCGAATTGACGCCTCAACGTCTGATTTTATCATGTCTATAACCGCTTCCTTCCCAAGCTCGTTATAGGCAGTACACACTTCCGTAGTAATTGTAAATCCCGGAGGTACAGGAATACCCAGAGCACTCATTTCTGCTAAATTGGCTCCTTTACCGCCCAGCAAATTCTTCATTTGACTATTGCCATCGGCGGTTTTATTCCCAAAATTGTAAACCCGAGCTTTTACGTCTTCTATAATGTCCATAATTTTGATGTTTAAATAATTACATGCATAAAATTAGGGACTTAATACGGCTCAGATTATGACTTAAGTCATATTCCGAAAAATTTAAATAGTTCGAACTTTTTCTTTTATTCTCAAAAAAGAACCCTTTATTTTCATTTTTACCACTTTTTATCAGGCTTATTTGAAAATCTTATTTAATTTCATACTTTGCAACGTACAATTTGTTTGAAAAAGAAATGATGGAAATTAAGCGGATCTTTGACTTTCCCTATTACCAAAAAGAGACTTATAATTTAGAAAAATCCCTAACAACAAAATACGACGGGAAATGGACTTCCATTTCTTCTTCTGAGTATATTGATAGAGCCAATGCTATCAGTCGCGGACTTTTAAAATTAGGTGTTAAGCCGAATGATAAAATTGCAGTCATTTCCTCTACAAACAGAACCGAGTGGAATATTCTGGATATTGGCGTGCTTCAATTGGGAGCACAAAATGTACCCATTTACCCAACGATCTCTTCCGAAGATTACGAATATATTCTGAACCACTCCGAATCCATTTACTGTTTTGTATCAGATGAGGAGGTATTAGAAAAAGTGAATGAAGTAAAATCAAATACCAAACTTAAAAACGTTTATACGTTTGACCATATAAAGGGTGAAGATCATTGGGAAGCGGTTTTAAAATTAGGTGAAGATGTATCATCACAAGCTGAAGTTGAAACTTTAAAAGACGCTGTAAAACCTGAAGATCTCGCTACACTTATTTATACTTCGGGAACAACTGGAAGACCTAAAGGCGTGATGCTTTCTCATAATAATTTGGTATCCAATGTTATTGATAGTGAAAAACGCGTGCCGTTCGAAAAAGGAAGGTCAAAAGCTTTAAGTTTCTTACCGGTTTGCCATGTGTTCGAGCGCATGATTCTTTATTTATACCAATACTGTGGTGTTGAAATTCATTTTGCTGAATCTATTGATAAAATGAGCACTAACATTTTGGAGGTACAACCCACAGTCATGACGGCTGTGCCGCGACTTTATGAAAAAGTTTATGAAAAGATTATTTCCAAGGGTGCAGCTTTAAGCGGTATCAAAAAGGCACTATTTTTCTGGGCGGTGGATCTTGGATTGAAATACGAACCATACGGCCAAAATGGAAGTTGGTATGAACTCCAACTAAAAATAGCACGAAAACTCATTTTTAGTAAATGGAAAGCCGGATTAGGTGGTAAGTTAGACCTCATGGTTTCAGGAAGTGCTGCTTTACAACCGCGATTAACACGCATATTTGCTGCGGCTGAAATGCCAATTATGGAAGGTTACGGACTTACGGAAACTTCCCCGGTTATTTCTGTTAACGACATGCGCAATGGTGGTTTCCGAGTTGGAACAGTTGGTAAAGTGATTGACCATGTTGAAGTAAAAATCGCTGAAGACGGAGAAATATTATGTAAAGGCCCTAATGTGATGATGGGCTATTATAAAGATCCGGAAAAAACGGCGGAAGTCATGACCGGAGACTATTTCCATACCGGTGATATTGGAGAAATCGATAAAGATGGTTTTCTGAAAATTACCGATCGTAAAAAAGAAATGTTTAAAACCTCCGGCGGAAAATATGTTGCTCCAGCACTTATAGAGAACGAGTTCAAACAATCCCGTTTCATTGAACAGATCATGGTTATTGGTGAGGGCGAAAAAATGCCCGCTGCTCTTATTCAACTTAATTATGACTTTGTGAAAGAATGGGCCAAACGTCATAACATAGAATACAAGTCTGATGCAGATATCATTAATAATAAAACTCTATTAGATCGCATTCAAGAGGAAATTGATACCGCCAACGCCAAGTTTGGAAAATGGGAACAGATCAAAAAGTTTGAAATCACTCCGGATGTCTGGTCTATTGAGGCCGGGCACCTTACCCCTACTATGAAAATGCGGCGACGCATTATTAAAGAGAAATATAAAGATCTTATCGAGAAAATATACCGTTAATAGGTCTTCTTAGTAGTTATAATTTATCCTCTTACATTTATATATTCGTATTTTAACGGGTTTATTTTTTTAAATTACTTATTTTTTAGTTAAAATATTAAACGATTCCTATTTTTTTAATACTTTTAATAGCAACAAACTAACAACTAAAAAAATGAAAACAAAAAACTTAGTACTTTCAGGAATTGTAGGTGCCATTGTAAATTTTCTTTTAGGATGGCTTTTTTATGGGATGATCTTTGTCGATACATTTGATCAACCTGATTCCGGTGCAACCCCTATGGTTATGATATTTTTGGGCTGCTTAACAGGCTCCTTGTTCATAGCCTACATTTTCAGTAAATGGGCGCAAATAAGTACCGGTGGAACCGGATTTAAAGCTGGTGCCATTATTGGTTTATTTATGGGATTACAATTCAATTTCTTTAATTTGATGGATCCTTCAAATTCCTATCAAACCGCTGCGCTTGATGTTGTAATTACTATTATCATCATCGCTATAGTAGGAGCAGTTATTGGAACTATGCTTGGAAAATTAGAATCTTAATAAACCTAACTAACAACCTTTTTAAAAGTCACGCTTTTTTGGCGTGGCTTTTTTTATGATTTTATTCTTATTTTATGAAAATTTATTATGCACGCATAATAAATTTTCATATATTTGATGGAACCAAATTTGAAATATGAAAGAACGCACAATAGATTATATGTTGAGAACCACCTGGTTGACGGTTCAGAAAATGTATAATGAAGAAGCTTCTAAATTTGATAGCACAATGGCTACCGGATTTACTTTATTAAGTATTGATCCGGAAAAAGGAACACCTTCCACAGCTTTAGGACCCAAAATGGGTATGGAGGCAACCAGCCTTTCCAGAATTTTAAAAACTATGGAAACACGGGGCTTGATAAAACGCCATCCTAATCCTGAAGATGGTCGCGGGGTGATCATCACGCTAACCGAATTTGGACGGGAAAAAAGAGCTTATTCAAAAGATCGGGTGCTTAAATTCAATGAAACCATAAAGAACAATATTTCGGCTGAAAAACTTAATCATTTTTATGAGGTGGCCGATCTCATAACTTATATGGTAACAAATAAAAAAATATTCACTCCAAACGATAAGTAGTTTATAAAATGAGCAAAAGACGCATTAAAAAAGTAGCCGTTATCGGTTCCGGGATCATGGGAAGTGGCATAGCCTGTCACTTTGCAAATATCGGTGTTGAAGTATTATTACTTGACATTGTTCCCAGAGAACTCAATGACGCTGAAAAAAAAGCAGGTTTAACTTTAGAAAATAAGGTGGTACGAAATCGCTTAGTAAACGATTCACTAAAACACGCTTTAAAATCGAAACCCTCACCAATCTATCACCAAAAATTTGCCGATAGAATTACCACAGGTAATATGGAGGATGATATCAAAAAAGTAGCTGAAGCTGATTGGATTATTGAGGTTGTTGTGGAGCGTTTAGATATCAAAAAACAGGTTTTCGAAAAACTTGATAAATATCGCAGGCCAGGTACCTTGATAACGAGTAATACTTCGGGTATTCCTATCCATTTTATGTCTGAAGGCCGAAGTGAAGATTTCCAAAAGCATTTCTGTGGAACACATTTCTTCAACCCTGCCCGTTATCTGAATTTATTCGAAATTATTCCAGGACCGAAAACGAGCCAGGAAATACTTGATTTCCTCAATGGATACGGGGAACAATTCCTAGGAAAAACAGCGGTAGTAGCAAAAGACACTCCTGCTTTTATCGGAAACAGAATTGGTATTTTCAGTATTATGAGTTTATTCCACGCGGTTAAAGCCATGGATCTCACTATTGAAGAAGTTGATAAATTAACAGGTCCGGTTATTGGCCGACCAAAATCGGCAACCTTCAGAACGGTTGATGTTGTAGGATTAGATACACTGGTTCACGTGGCCAATGGTATAGCTGAAAACTGCAAAGATGATGAGCGTATTGAACTCTTCAAACTTCCTGATTTCATAAATACCATGATGGAAAATAAATGGCTCGGTAGTAAATCCGGCCAGGGTTTTTATAAAAAGGTTGTCGATGATTCAGGTAATAAAGAAATATGGTCACTGGATCTGAACACTATGGAATACCGTAAGAATAAGCGGGCCAAATTTGACACCTTAGAAAAAACCAAAGAAATAGATAAAGTAATTAACCGGTTCAAGATTCTTATCGACGGAAAAGATAAAGCCGGTGATTTCTACAGAAAAACGTTCGGAGCACTATTCGCTTACGTTTCGCATCGCATTCCTGAAATTACGGACGATCTATATAAAATTGACGATGCCATGAAAGCCGGCTTCGGATGGGAGCACGGTCCGTTCCAAATTTGGGATGCCGTTGGTGTTGAAAAAGGTTTGGAGTTAATAAAAGCGGAAGGTCTTGAACCTGCCTCTTGGGTTCAGGATATGTTAGGATCTGGCGTTTCATCATTCTATACGGTAAAAGAAGGCGCTACTTACGCTTATGATATTCCCTCTAAAAAACACGAAAAAGTACCTGGTCAGGATGCTTTCATCATTTTAGATAATATCAGAAAATCAAAAGAGGTATTTAAAAATCCAGGTGTTGTTATTGAAGATCTGGGCGATGGCATCTTAAACTGTGAGTTCCAATCTAAAATGAACACCATAGGTGGCGATGTTTTAGCCGGTTTAAATAAAGCGGTGGATCTCGCTGAAAAAGACTTTGATGGTTTGGTTATAGGAAACCAGGGTGCAAACTTCTCTGTTGGTGCCAATATCGGAATGATATTTATGATGGCTGTAGAGCAGGAATATGAAGAACTTAACGGTGCTATAAAATACTTCCAGGATACCATGATGCGTATGCGCTACTCTGCCATTCCTACGGTTTCTGCACCTCATGGTATGTCATTAGGTGGTGCTTGTGAATTATCCATGCACGCGGACAAAGTGGTCGCTGCCGCGGAAACTTATATGGGACTTGTAGAGTTTGGTGTAGGTGTCATCCCGGGTGGTGGTGGCTCTAAAGAAATGGCACTACGAGCGTCCGATACTTTCCGTAAAGGCGACGTAGAATTAAATACTTTACAAGAGTATTTCTTGACCATTGGTATGGCCAAAGTATCGACCTCTGCTTACGAGGCTTACGATCTTGGTGTACTTCAAAAAGGAAAAGATATTGTTGTTGTAAATAAACACCGCCAAATTGCAACGGCCAAGGCTCATGCCAGATTACTGGCAGATGCCGGTTATACGCAACCTGTAAAACGAAAAGATGTAAAAGTACTCGGTAAACAAGCTCTGGGCATGTTTCTGGTAGGAACCGACGCTATGGAAGCGAGTCACTACATCAGTGAACACGACCAAAAGATAGCCAATAAACTAGCTTATGTAATGGCCGGTGGCGACCTTTCCGAGCCAACCGAAGTTACAGAACAGTACTTGTTGGATTTGGAACGCGAGGCCTTTTTAAGTCTGTGCACAGAGCGAAAAACATTAGAACGCATTCAGCACATGCTTAAAACAGGAAAACCTTTACGAAACTAGAACAGAGATGTTAGACTAAAAATTAAAAAATAGAAATAGTTATTGATTTATGTATTGAAATTCAAAAAAATTAATGAATCATTTCAAAAAAAATTATAGATCTCAATAATCATAACTCAATACTCAATACACATAAAAATGAGACAAGCATATATAGTAAAAGCATATAGAACCGCAGTTGGCAAAGCCTCTAAGGGTGTTTTTCGCTTCAAAAGAGCAGATGAACTCGGTGCCGAAACCATACAGTATATGATGAAGGAATTACCCAATCTTGATGTAAAACGCATTGATGATGTTATTGTGGGTAATGCAATGCCGGAGGGCTCTCAGGGTTTGAACATGGCACGCTTCATTTCCTTAATAGGATTGAACAGCATTGATGTACCCGGAGTTACCGTAAATCGGTTTTGCTCATCGGGTATTGAAACTATCGGAATTGCCACAGCAAAAATCCAGTCAGGAATGGCCGATTGTATCATTGCGGGTGGTGCAGAAAGTATGAGTTCAGTGCCTATGACCGGTTTTAAACCAGAACTTAATTATGATACTGTAAAAGCAGGTCATGAAGATTATTACTGGGGTATGGGAAATACGGCAGAAGCAGTTGCAAAGCAATTCAAAGTATCGCGAGAAGCTCAGGATGAATTTGCTTATAATTCACATATGAAAGCTTTAAAAGCGCAAGCTGAAAATCGTTTTCAAGATCAGATCGTTCCGATTGAAGTTGAACAAATCTATGTTGATGAAAATGGTAAAAAAGCAACCAAAACATATACCGTAACTAAAGACGAAGGCCCAAGAGCCGGAACCAGTTTGGAAGCACTTGCGAAATTAAGACCTGTATTTGCGGCAGGAGGTAGTGTTACTGCCGGTAATTCATCTCAAACCAGTGATGGTGCTGCTTTCGTAATGGTAATGAGTGAAGCCATGGTAAAAGAATTAAATCTTGAACCTATTGCCCGCCTGGTATCTTATGCCGCCGTAGGTGTAGAACCTAGAATCATGGGTATTGGCCCGGTAAAGGCTATTCCAAAAGCCTTAGATCTGGCGGGATTAAAACAAAAGGATTTAGAGCTTATTGAACTTAATGAAGCCTTTGCATCTCAATCTGTGGCTGTAATTCGTGAGTTGGATCTGAATTCGGATATCGTAAACGTTAATGGTGGTGCTATTGCCCTGGGTCATCCTCTTGGTTGCACGGGAGCAAAACTTTCCGTGCAGTTATTTGACGAAATGCGTAAACGCGATATGAAAGGAAAACATGGCGCAGTAACGATGTGTGTTGGCACAGGTCAGGGTGCTTGCGGAATTTTTGAGTTTTTGAATTGAGAGTAGAGAACAGAGAGTAGAGAATAGAGAGTAGAGAATAGAGAATAGAGAATAGAGAAGAGAGAAGAGAGAAGAGAGCGTTCTCATTCGTAAAATAAATTAAATAAAACAAAACGTAATATCAGGAATTCGAAAGTCATTAAAAAGTCTTGCTTCTCGATTCTTGATTCTATAAATCTTAAAAAACAATGGAAACAACAGAGAAAGATATTTTACGCGGGGGACAATTCCTGGTAAAGGAAACCAAATGCGAAGACATTTTCACCCCTGAGGATTTCAATGAGGATCAGCTCATGATGAAAGAAGCGGTTACAGAATTTGTAGATCGCGAGATCTGGCCTAAAAAGCCACAGTTTGAAAAGAAAGATTATGCATTAACGGAAAGCTGCATGCGAAAAGCAGGTGAACTTGGGTTTTTAGGTGTTGCTGTTCCTGAAGCATATGGTGGTATGGGCTTAGGCTTTGTTGACACCATGTTGGTTTGCGACTATATTTCAGGAGCAACCGGATCGTTCAGTACCGCTTTTGGAGCGCATACAGGAATCGGAACGATGCCTATTACACTTTACGGAACTGAAGAACAAAAGAAAAAATACGTACCAAAGTTAGCCACAGGCGAATGGTTTGGTTCTTATTGCTTAACAGAACCCAGCGCAGGTAGTGATGCCAACTCAGGGAAAACAAAAGCCGTTTTATCTGAAGATGGTAAAAGCTATAAAATCACCGGACAAAAAATGTGGATCTCTAATGCCGGATTTTGTAGTCTGATGATCGTTTTTGCCCGTATTGAAGATGATAAAAATATTACCGGATTTATTGTAGAGTACGATCCTGAAAATCCGAACGGAATTACCATGGGTGAAGAAGAACACAAATTAGGTATTAGAGCCTCCTCTACCCGTCAGGTATTTTTTAATGACACCGTTGTTCCCGTTGAAAATATGCTATCAGAGCGTGGAAACGGCTTTAAGATCGCCATGAATGCCTTAAATGTGGGCCGTATTAAATTAGCTGCTGCTTGTTTGGATGCTCAGCGTAGAACAACGTCTGTAGCTGTTAATTATGCTAATGAGCGTATTCAATTTAATACGCCTATTGCAAAATTCGGTGCCATTCGTCAGAAAATAGCTGAGATGGCAACAAATTGCTGGGTTGGCGAAGCCGCTTGTTATCGTGCTGCTAAAAATATTGAAGATCGTATTGAGATCAGGAAAAACAATGATAAAGATTCTGAACAACAAGCGGAGTTGAAAGGTGTGGAAGAATACGCTATTGAATGTTCCATTTTAAAGGTAGCCGTTTCTGAACATACACAACATTGTACAGATGAGGGTATCCAAATCTTTGGTGGCATGGGATTCTCTGAAGACACCCCCATTGAATCGGCCTGGAGAGATGCTCGTATCGCTCGAATTTACGAAGGTACTAATGAGATCAACCGTATGTTAAGTATTGGTATGTTGATCAAGAAAGCCATGAAAGGACACGTAGATCTTTTAACCCCGGCCAAAGCAGTTGCAGATGAACTTACCGGTATCCCTTCTTTTGAAACACCGGATTACTCCGAATTATTTTCAGAAGAAAAAAGTATCATTAAAAATCTGAAAAAACTATTCTTAATGGTTTCAGGCGCAGCCTTAAAAAAATACGGAGAAGAAATTGAAAAACAACAACAGTTAATGCTTGCAGCTTCCGATATATTAATTCAGATCTATTTAGCAGAATCAGCCATTCTACGTGCTGAAAAAATGGCTAAAAAAGATGGTGAAGAAGCAGCAAAAGAGCAAATTGCTATGGCGAAATTGAATTTATTCCACGCTATCGACGTGATCGAAACAGCAGGAAAACATTCCATTATTTCTTTCTCTACCGGTGACGAACAAAAAATGATGTTGATGGGTCTTAAACGTTATATCAAATACGTGAATATGCCTAACATCATCGAACTCCGTAATATCATTGCGAACAAAGTGATTTCGGAAAACAAATATTGTTTCTAAAAACACAAGTAACTAAACTAACTCTTGAAAAACGTCTCGAACATTAGGTTTTGGGGCGTTTTTCTATGTAAAATAAATTCCTATCAGTTATTAACAAGCTCTTAGCGAGGTTTTTGTTATTTTAGTCAAAAATTTGAATTATGAACGCCCATAATGGGCATTTTAAAAAATTGGATAATACCAATCACTACCATAAAAATGGCACTTCAGTGATTGGTGAAATTATTAAAATATGAAAAAGTTAATCTCCCTTGCACTATTATGTTTCTCTGTTGCGATTTACGCGCAAAACGATCAAAAGATATATGATATCATCGATGCCGTATCGGCTGATCGCATTCACCATGACATTCAAACCCTTGTAGATTTTGGAACCCGAAATACTTTTAGCGATACCATTTCGGATACGCGAGGTATTGGGGCAGCCAGACGTTGGGTAAAATCCCAATTCGATTCGATCTCAAAAGCTTGTGATGGCTGTATGGATGTTTTTTATCAAAAGAATTGGGTAACCAAAGAAGGAAATTCTCGCGTTCCTCATGATGCCTGGGTGGTAAATGTTGTTGCCATTCAAAAAGGTACAAAATATCCAAATCGCTATATCATAATGAGTGGTGATATTGATTCCCGCGCCAGCGATACCATGGATTTCACCACGGATGCCCCCGGAGCAAATGACAATGCTTCAGGATTGGCCGGAACTATTGAAGCGGCCCGGGTGCTTTCCAAATATAAATTTGAAAACAGCATTATTTACACCGGTCTGTCTGGTGAAGAGCAAGGTTTGTTTGGTGGTACCGGACTTGCAGCTTTCGCCAAAGAAAAAGGTTGGAATATTATCGGAATTTTGAATAATGATATGATAGGAAATATTTCAGGAGTAGACGGTGTTATTGATAATCGTGCTTTTAGAATTTTCTCTGAGCCCGTTCCTCCAACGGAGACAGAACGTGAAAGAACTATGCGTCGTTATTACGGCGGTGAAGTGGATGGGATCTCCAGACAATTAGCGCGCTATGTTCATAAGAATGTAAAAAAATTCATGCCTGAAATGAATCCTATGATGATCTACAGATTAGATCGTTTTGGACGTGGCGGACATCATAAACCTTTTAATGATCTGGGCTTTGCCGGTATCCGTATCATGGAGGCTCATGAAGATTACACCCATCAACATCAGGATATTCGCGTTGAAAATGGTATAAAATACGGCGATGTTATTGAAGGTGTTGATTTTGGATACGCTAAAAAACTAACTGCCGTAAACGCCATTAACCTCGCCAGTGTTGCCTGGGCACCACCTGCTCCGGAAAATGTTGCTATTGGCGGTATTGTAGAAGCCTCCGTAAAACTTAAATGGGATAAAGTAGAAGGCGCCAAAGGTTATAAAATATATTGGCGTGACACAACGTCTCCAACCTGGGACCATAGTCGCTATGTGGGAGATATTTCAGAATTTAAACTTGACGGCATCGTCATTGATAATTACTTTTTTGGTGTTGCAGCTGTTGGAGAAAACGGCTTTGAAAGTGTTGTAAGCTTTCCGTCCAAAGTATTTAGAGATTAGAAATTAGTCAATAATCATATTTTTCTTAATTTTAGACAAACGCATTATTATGAAAAACCGTTTGCTCACCATCTTTGTCTTTTGTTTCAGCCTACTATCATTATCTGCTCAAACTGTTTCCGCGGAAAAACAAGTATTTACCCATCAAGATACCTTAAGAGGAAGTATTACTCCTGAGCGCGCCTGGTGGGACCTTACGTATTACCATCTGGATATTAAAGTTAAACCTGAAGAAAAGTTCATTTCCGGAAAAAACACCGTGCAATACCGTGTATTACAACCGGATTCGGTTATGCAGATCGATCTTCAATCACCTTTAAAGATCACAAAAGTAATTCAGAATAATCAAGAACTTCGTGTGAGAGACGATGGTAACGCCCATTTTATTTATCTGAAAGGACCGCAAAAAATCGGGACTGTAAATAGTCTTGACGTGTATTATGAGGGAAAGCCAAAAGAGGCTATCAGACCGCCATGGGACGGTGGTGTTTCCTGGGAAAAGGATAAAGAAGGTAATGATTTTATCGCAACCTCGTGCCAGGGTTTGGGCGCCAGTGTTTGGTGGCCATGTAAAGACCACATGTATGATGAAGTTGATAGCATGCTGATTAGTATCAATGTTCCAAAAAACCTGATGGATGTTTCCAACGGACGTTTGCGAAGTATTGAACAATATGGTGATACAAAGACTTACAATTGGTTTGTTAAAAACCCAATCAATAATTATGGGGTTAATATGAACATCGCGAACTATGTGGAGTTCTCTGATAATTACGATGGTATGGCCGGTAATCTGACCATGGATTACTACGTGTTGCCTTATGATCTGGAGAAAGCCAAGGAGCAATTTAAAGATGCTCCAAAAATGATGAAAGCCTTCGAATATTGGTTTGGGCCCTACCCTTTTTATGCCGATGGCTATAAACTGGTTGAAGTTCCTTATCTAGGTATGGAACATCAAAGTTCTGTAACCTACGGGAATAAGTTTATGAAAGGTTATTTAGGCCGCGATCTTTCAGGAACCGGCTGGGGATTAAAATTCGATTTTATCATCATTCATGAATCGGGTCACGAATGGTTTGCTAACAATATCACATACAAGGATATTGCGGATATGTGGATCCATGAAAGTTTTACTAATTATTCTGAAAGTTTGTTTATCGAATATTATTATGGCAAAGAGGCTGCTGCCGAATATATTATTGGAACCAGAAAAGGCATTAAGAATGACAAACCCATTATAGGGCATTACGATGTTAATAATGAAGGTTCCGGAGACATGTATCCGAAAGGAGGAAACATGCTTCATACGATAAGACAGGTGATAGATGATGATGAAAAATGGCGTGATATATTGAGAGGTTTGAATCGCGAATTTTATCATCAAACAGTCACCACGAAACAGATTGAAAACTACATCAGTAAGCAGGCTGGTATGGATCTGAAACCAATTTTTGATCAATATTTACGAGATACCCGAATTCCAATTTTACTTTATATCACCATGGATAATACATTAAAATATCGATGGTCGAATGTAGTGGATGGTTTCAATATGCCCATAAAAGTAAGTGTTAATGGGAAATGGGTTTGGTTACATCCTGAAATTACCTGGAAATCTATGGACCTGGATACACCTAATCCAAGTATAAAAGTGGATAAGAATTTTTATGTGAATTCTGAACGACTTTAGATCCTGATCGTATTTTCAACTAAGGATACATGAAGTTTTGAATGGTTTCAATACTGATCTCAGGGTTAGCGCCCTCACTCTGTGCTACTAAAGCGCCAACAGCGCAAGCCATATCTAAAGCCTTTTGAGGTTCTTCATTTTCAACCAATTTACTTATGAGAGTTCCTAAAAACGAATCGCCGGCGCCAACAGTATCAGCAACTTTAACTTTATAACCACTGTTATAGCATAAGGAGTCGTTTTTTAAAAGTACTGCTCCAAACGGGCCTTTAGTTACACAAAGCTGTTTGGTATTGGTCTTTTCAGCTATGAACTTAAGATTTTGTTCCAAACCATTGAATTTCGAGCCTAAAAAATCACTAACCTCATACAGTTCTTCATCGTTTAATTTAATGAAATCGGCCTTATCCATGAGGCTTAAAAGGGTTTCAATGGTATAATGCGGTGGCCGTAAATTAAGATCAAGTACTTTAAATTTAGCATGATCCAGTAAATTGTATAAGGTTTGTTTGGAAACGGAATCTCTTGTAGCTAAGCTTCCAAAAATAAAAGCATCGGAGGCTTTGACGAGTTTTTTTGAAGCCTCTGAAATTTCAATTTTATCCCAGGCACCTGGATAGGATATCGTGTAAGTCGCGGATCCCTTATTATTGAGCTTTACCTGAACCTTTCCTGTTTTGAAAGCATCCAAAATTTGGATCGCTTCGGTATTCACACCATGCTGTTTCAAATAATTTAAAATGGTAAGCCCGGATTCATCCTCACCAACAGCGCTTATCATGCTTACATCATTCTTAAACTGACTTGCACGAATAGCTACGTTGAGAGGCGCTCCTCCAATTTTCTTTTGATTGGGAAAAACATCCCACAAAACTTCTCCAAAACAAACAATGCTAGACATAGTTCAAATTTAACCAAATAAATTCGACTCCATGGTGCGTTGGTTAATAGAGCTTTTGAAAACTTGTAACATGCGTTTCGCGATACCTGTCCAACCAAAATTACGTCGAGCAAAACGTGCGCCTTCCACAGAAAGTTCATTGCGCATTTTTGGATATAATAAAGGCATTGCTAACATCGCACCAAATTCTTTTGGTCGATGGGGATCAGCAAATAAGGCTTGATTTCCAAAGTCAATGAGATCATATAATCCACCGTGCACGGTAATAACGCTCGGTGTTCCACAAGCCATAGCTTCGATAGCTACCATACCAAAAGGTTCGTATCTGGAAGGCATGGCAAAAATATTAGCGGATCTGTAAACATTCGCCAGATCTTCATCAGCAATGTAATCTTTCCAAATGATCTTATCCATCACACCAAGTTCTTTGGCTAATTCCTTCAATTTTTTAACGCCTTCATCATCCTGATCCGAACGTCCGCTACCAATAGCCGCAACCAGGCGGGCTTCAGGACATAATTCAAACACTGTAGGCAAGGCTTTGATAAGGAGGTCATAACCTTTGTTGTGCGCCATTCTACCTAAAGTTAAAATATCCGTGGGTTGGATATCATATTTAGAGCGCATTTTATCATTCTCCTTAGTTGGGACAGGAAAGAAACGATTCTCATCAATTCCCGGCGGAATCATTGTACAATTCTTTGATAGCACATCATACTGTTTCGTTATCAAATCAACCTGTGGAAGCGTTGTAGCGATGATATGATTACACATTTGAAACACAAAATATTCTTTACGAATACGCTCTTTAAAACGGTATTTTTTCTCCATTTCCTTTTCGTCCATATCACTTCCCATGGTATGCTGTTTCCACCAACCCACAGAATGCGGTGTATGCACGTGGGAAATACCGAGCTCTTCGGCAATTTTTTGTCCGGCCCAACCGGCATCCCAGTAATGAGAGTAAACCACATCGTATTTTTTACCTTCTTTTTGAATAGCTGCCAAACAATTGGTAACAAATTTTTTCAAATGATCGTGCATATCCTCTTTTCGGATAAACTTTTTACCACCAAAAGGAATACGCCATACACTATAATTTTCATCGACATGATCGTATTCAGGCTGGTCTTCAAATCGCCTGGTTACTAAATCTACTTTTTTTCCTAACCTGCTAAAACGTTCTGCAAGCTCCAATACATAAACTACCTGGCCACCTGTATCGGGCTTTCCTAGTTCTGGATTTGCTCCCACATAGCCATGCAAGGAGATCATTAATATCGATTTCATAATTATTGTTATTTGTTATTTTTTCGTTATTCGTAATTCATGGCAGGCAGAAATGTACTGTGCTGCCGACCATGCCTGATAGGATTTTCCCATCGGTTTACCGGTTTGTCCGTGTGCCCACTCTGTAAATTCCCATTCGTCGCTCATCCCTTCCTTGTTAATCAAAGCGAGCTTATATAACTCAGACACTGCCACGTCCCTAAAACCTAGCTTATTAACGAATTTCACCCAATAACCACCCACGAAAGGCCAAATGCCGCCATTGTGATAGTGGTTTGGTAAATTCAATAAATTAACGGTGTAATAAGGGCGCCAATCGGGATCACCGGGACTTACCACCGGATAAACATTAGCCACCGGATAAGGATCGTTAACTCCCACGCCAAGCATGAATTTAAAGGTTTGATGCGCTTTTTCAGTATCCAAGGTACCGTGCAAATAAGCTAGAATATTTCCTAAAGTATCGCACCGCCAACTAAAATCGAATGGCGTGGTCTGCGCAATAAGATATGAGGTATCACCCAGCGTAAATTGTTTTTCAGCAAAGGATACCGATTGAAATAACTGTTGCTGTGTTGTAGGCCAAAAATTCTGTAAAATTTCCTTTTTGATCACCTGCGACCATCTAATATATTCACCAGCTTGTTCGTAATCGCCCAACATTTCAAGCATACGACCAAAACAAACATTGGCGCGATACCAAATTATTTCATCGTAAAGTATATTATAAGATCGACCGAAAAGATCTGTCCAGTCCCCTGCCTCAGGTATTTCAAGTAAGGCATCATTATTACTGTCATGCGCTCCCAACCATTGCATGGTTTGCTTGATCTTGTCTATATGATCACGTAAAAACTCAATATCCTTAGTTACGTGAACATATTCATAAAAAGCGATCACTACCCAAATACCGCTATCTATAGAACAAATCCCGCCAACTCCGGAATAGTCAGGGACATTGTCTTTGATGCGAACGTTCGAAGGAATTTGTCCGTTTCGCGAAATATGTTCCATTAAAGTGAGCAAAGTTTGTCGCTGGCAGTCGTGAATTTCCTTGTCATCAACTAAAGGCAAAGATCCGATCACTGTGATAGCGCCATCCCGGGCCCAAACACTGTGATAATTTTGATCTGTACCATGGGTAATATTATCCTTTATGGAGCAAGCTGAAAAACCCAAAGGTGTTATATTCTTTTTTAAGGCTTCAATGGCTTTTTTGTAGCCCTTTCGAATGAGTTTTATTTTTTCATCTTCATCTTCGGAAGCGATAATATCTCGTTCTTTTTTAATAAAGAAATCATCCTTGTGCTCAACATTCCTTTCATTCAAAGCTTCCTTAGGAAGTATTCTATAATAAACCAAACCTTCAATAACACCATCACCATGAATCGATTCTGCATGGTAAATTTGTCGGTATTTGGTGTATTTATATAGTTCTTCATGAGCATTAGCAACTACAATCCCTTTTACGTTATCCATGTCGAACATGGCGGAATCATTTCCGCTATCCCCAGCCACTAGAGTATTTTCAGAACTGATCTCTAGTTTTTGTAATAACCATTGTAAAGCATTCCCTTTATTGGCCCATTTGGGTAGAATATCCAAATACTGCTCACCGGAATAAACCACATTGATATGCATTCCGGCCTTTTTAAATTCCTTTTCGATCCCCTCAATAAGTTCATCAGATGCATCATAAAAGAAATAGCTGCGTTTATAAGCATGCTGAAATTTTGAAGGCTGTTCACTGATGGGATGGTCAATATCTCTTATAATATTTTCAACCGATTCAATATCCCAACCATCATCCAGAATTTCATTAAATTCTTTTACAGTTTGTTTTTGGTTGTAATCGTAAATTAAAGTCCCAACACCCGCAATAATATAATCCGGTTCCGGCAAAGTACCTTTTTCGATTAAGTTCAGAACATCATCCAGTAATCGGCCGGTATTGTAAGTAAGCAGGATGTCGTCCTCGGGTTTAAATTTTGACCAAATTTTCGGGAAATTACTTTTATGCGTATGAAAATTAATAAGCGTATTATCTATATCAAATGAAAGAAGCTTAATATCCGGTAGATTATCATCTTCAGTGTTACTCATAAATATGTTTTAGATTAAAATAGGTGACTTTTTGAACCTTAGGTTTTTCCAAAATATAACTTTTACTATCCTAATATCCAAGAAAACACGCAGTATTCTTGCCCTTATTTGTAATGTGCTAACCAAATAGGAGCACAATACGAATTCAAAAAATAAGCCTTTGAATTTTTGCCATATTAATAATGGAAAAATGACAAATAAAACTGTTTTCTGAGGTTTATAAGTTCTATTATTTAGGTTTACAGCAAAAAAAAGAGGCCTTTTTTGGCCTCTTTTTTTAGTTTAAATATCATTGATAAAACTTCCGTAAGGATCTTTAAATTGAAGTCCCTCGGAAAATCTGAATTTACTCAGCAGTTTGAATTCTACTAAAGCCCACAATACAAACTCTTTCACAAAATAACTGTCTTGCTTGGTAAGTTTCGGTTGATATTTTCCAAGAAGATCATCTAATGGGGCAATAGCATCTAAGCGACTTTGGTATTCCTTATCGCGCAGGTCGTCAAATAATTCGAAACCATCTTTTTGGTTGAAGAACCAGGAAACAATATCGTCATAGGGACTTTCTTCATCTTGTTTTTGAAGTTTTTCAATCTTAGGAAAGAATTCGGTAAACAGACTTTTCACAGCTTCACCAATCAAATTATAGGCTACCACGGCGGCGCCTTCCTGTTCACCTTCATAAACCAATTCCACCTTCCCGGTGATCGCCGGAATGATCCCCAGAAAATCACTTAAGCGCAACATGGTAATTTTGTCTCCCGAAATTAAGGCTCTTCGTTCTGCAGTGCTTAACAGGTTTTCCAATGCCGTAATACTCAATCGGGCACTAACCCCACTTTTAGCGTCTATAAATTCGTTATCACGTGCTTCAAACACAATTTGCTCCAAAAGATCACGAGCAAGATCCGGAATTAACACCGAATGTTTCTGCTCTTCAACAACCCGGGCTTCCTGAGCGGTAATAGCCCTGGCGGTTTCAATATCTTCCGGATAATGCGTCAGGATCTGAGATCCAATACGGTCTTTTAAAGGAGTTACAATACTACCTCTGTTGGTATAATCTTCGGGATTTGCTGTAAACAGGAATTGAATATCTAAAGGTAAGCGTAATTTGAAACCACGTATTTGTATATCACCTTCCTGTAGAATATTAAATAAAGCCACTTGAATTCTCGCTTGAAGATCCGGTAACTCATTAATCACAAAAATACAGCGATTTGCTCTCGGAATCATGCCGTAATGAATCACGCGATCATCAGCATAACTCAATTTTAAGTTCGCTGCTTTTATCGGGTCTACATCACCAATAATATCAGCTACGGTAACATCTGGTGTGGCCAACTTTTCGGCAAAACGCTCACTGCGATGCAACCAGGTAATCGGTGTATCATCGCCTTTTTCTTTGATCAATTCCTTCGCATATCTTGAAATAGGATTGAAAGGATCATCATTAACTTCAGACCCTTCAACCACGGGAATATACTCATCCAATAAATTGAGCATCAATCGCGCTAAACGGGTTTTCGCCTGTCCTCGTAAACCCAGTAGATTAATATTATGACGCGACAAAATAGCCCGCTCCAATTCGGGGATTACGGTATTTTCATAACCATGAATGCCTTCAAAAGTAGCTTCCTTGTTCTTTATTTTTTGAATGAGATTATCTCGCAACTCATCTTTGATGGACTTACTTTTGTATTCAAATTTTTTTAAGTGTCCCAGTGTTTTAACTAACTCTAAATTCATATTATTCTTTTCTTATCCTCGTATTCTTTTTTTTCTGTTCGTTTCGTAATCTTCAAAGATCATTTCTCCCAGACCTTTTAATCCTGTGTAGAACGCCTTACCCTGATTTGCATAGGTAAATTCTCTAACAAATTGCATCAAATAAGGATCCTGTGCGATCATAAAAGTTGTAATCGGAATATGCAAACGCCTCGCTTGCTGCGCCATGGCATAGCATTTATTTACGATATGTCTATCGAGTCCGTTTGGATTTTTATAATATTCGCCATCCGGTAACCGCAAACAACTTGGCTTTCCGTCAGTGATCATAAAAATTTGCTTATTTGTATTACGTTTTCTTCGTAACAAATCCATAGCCAATTCCAAACCGGCCACGGTATTGGTATGATAAGGCCCCACTTTTAAATAAGGCAGATCTTTAATTTCTATTTGCCAGGCATCATTCCCAAATACTAAAATATCCAGAGTATCTTTTGGATATCGTGTAGTGATCAGCTCCGCCAAGGCCATAGCCACTTTTTTCGCAGGCGTTATTCGATCTTCGCCATAAAGTATCATACTGTGGCTAATATCGATCATGAGCACGGTACTCATTTGCGATTTATGAAGTGTTTCTTCAACAACAAGATCATCCTCTGTTAAACTGAAATCTCCAATACCATGACTAATTTGAGCGTTTCGTAAACTTTCGGTAATGGATACTTTATCTAAAGCATCCCCAAATTGATATGCTCGAAAATCTCCGGTATGCTCATCGCCTATCCCCGGACTTTTACTCTTATGATTTCCCTGGCCGCTACGTTTGATTTTTCCAAAAATCTGCTCCAAGGCTTGTTGCCTTATAGCGCGCTCGGTTTTTGCCGTTATAGCCATGGAACCGTTTCCGTCAGAATCGATCTCTTCACGAAGGTAACCCTTCTTTTTCAGGTCTTCGATAAAATCGTCGATAGTATAATCAGGAGTCGTTAATTCGTATTCTTTATCCAATTCACGCAACCAATCAATAGCCTCATCAAAATCGCCTGAAGTATGCGTAATAAGTTCTTTAAAAACTTCGAAAAGTTTATCGAACGGGGATTTATCAGGCGCCTCATATTTTTTAAATACAAAGCCCTTTTTTGAGATATTCTTTTTCTTCATAGCCCAATAAAATTAATACTTTTTACCCTTGTAAAAAACAGTGGCTAATTAAATTTCCTTATGGTGGAATTGTGGTAATTTACTCAACGCGCTTCAGACCATTAAGATCTTCAATTTTTATATGCTTACCAACGGTTGAAATCAAGCCGTCTTTTTTGAATTGTGACAGCACACGTATCGCCGATTCTGTTGCAGTTCCTACAATATTGGCAAAATCTTCACGAGAAAGTAATACACTTAGCGTTCCATCCGGATTCACGCCAAAACTGTTATGAATATGAATGAGGGTTTCTGCCAAACGCTGACGTACGGACTTTTGAGCCATATTAACAATGATATCGTCGGCTTCTTTAAGATCTAAAGCCATTTCCTTAAGTACATCAAAGGAGAATTTCGGATTATTCTGAAGGTCAGCAATAATTTCACTTTTCGGAATAAAACAAACTTCCATATCATTTAAAGCTGTGGCCTGTAAATTTGAGGTTTCGTCCGAAATTAAAGAACGTTGTCCTAAAAGTTGCCCTTTCACCACCATTTTCACGATCTGATCTTTACCGTTCTCACTAAGCTTGGACAACTTACAAATACCATCCTTCACACAATAAACACCATTAACACTGTCTCCTTCTTCAAAAATAACAGTGCCTTTTTTTATCGTTTGAGACGTTTTGCAATTGGAAATACGCATCAATTCATCCTTCGTTAAAGCTTTTAAAGAATTAAACTGTTTTATAATACATTGCTCGCACTTACCCATAGTTTGATTTTAAGTAGGGTAAAAATACATAAAACATGATAATTATCATATTAAAACGGGCCTAGTTTTTAGAGTTTTGCTTCGGAAGAACTTTTAAGAACCATGAGTAAAAAGACCTGTTTTCATTGCGGCCTAGATTTTACAACCGCTGCCATCAATTTTGAAGAAAAGACCTTTTGTTGTAATGGTTGCAAAACTGTTTACAGTTTATTGAAAGATCACGATCTCAGCTGTTATTATGATCTACAGGACGCGCCGGGAGCACAACCCAAAACAAATCCCGAGCTATTCCATTTTCTTGATAACCCAAAAATTGTAGAGCAATTACTGGAATTTAATGATGATGGTGTACAGATCGTTAATCTATATATTCCACATATTCATTGTAGTTCTTGTATTTGGGTTCTGGAGAATTTCAAAAAGTTGCATCCTGCTGTAAGTAGTTCCACGGTGAATTTTGGCAAGAAATCACTTCGAATCACTTTTCATTCTGAAAAAGGATCGCTAAAAGAGATCGTTGAACTCTTGAGTCGAATAGGTTACGAACCCTTAATTCGACTGGATGATTACGACAAGAAGAAGAAAAATATCGATCGCTCCATCATTTATAAACTAGGCATTGCCGGTTTTGCTTTTGGAAATATCATGTTCCTGTCCTTTCCGGAATATTTTCAGGTTGGCGAATATTGGTTGGAGCAATACAAATTCCTTTTTAGATGGCTGATGTTCTTTTTTGCTTTACCGGTTGTGTTCTATGCGGCCAACGATTATTTTATTTCGGCATTTAAAGGACTTAGGTCAAGAATTCTCAATATCGATGTTCCTATTGCATTAGGAATCTCTGTGCTATTTTTAAGAAGTACATTCGATATCATTTTTAATACCGGATCGGGATTCTTTGATAGCTTAAGCGGACTCGTTTTCTTCTTGTTATTAGGAAAATTTTTTCAACAAAAAACCTATAGTTTCCTGTCTTTTGAGCGCGATTACAAATCGTATTTCCCCATTGGGGTCACCAAACTAATTGGAAAAGACAAAGAGGAATCTATTCCGGTTCACGACATTCAAAAAGGCGATATTCTGCTCATTAGGCATGAAGAACTGATCCCTGTAGATTGCCGATTATTAAAAGGAAAAGCAAAAATAGATTACAGTTTTGTAACCGGAGAATCGAAACTTATTTCTAAAAAAACAGGAGACCAATTATTCGCCGGCGGCAAACCCCTTGGCGGAAGTATTGAAGTTAAGGTTTTGAATACCGTGGCGCAAAGTTACCTCACGCAACTCTGGGATCAGGATGTGTTCAACCGGGATAAAACTTCCACGTTTACAAGTATTACCAACCGAATGAGCAAATATTTCACGCTGGCTGTTTTATCCATCGCAACTATAGCAACAACATTTTGGCTTTTTATTGATTCAGGAATGGCCCTCAACGTTTTTACTGCGGTGCTTATTATTGCCTGTCCTTGTGCCTTGGCGTTGGCTGCACCATTTACTTTCGGGAATATGCTACGCATTTTTGGTAAGCAGAAATTTTATCTAAAGAATACCTCGGTCATCGAACAACTTGCGCATATTAATACGGTCATTTTCGATAAAACAGGAACACTTACCTCGCCAAAAGAATCACAGGTTAAATATGAAGGCATGCCTTTAAATGCTTCAGAAAAATCACTTTTGAAAAGCTCCTTGAGGCAATCGAACCATCCATTAAGCAGATCACTATATCAAATTTTGAAATCGAACAATATCATGACTTTGGATGCCTATGAGGAAATTACCGGGAAAGGGATTCAGGCACGATCTAAAGAACAGCAATTAAAAATTGGGTCCGCTGATTTTGTGGGAGTCAAACAACCAGAAAAGATCGCTATGAACACCGCAGTTCATATCCAATCGAATGAGCAGTATAAAGGTCATTTCACCTTTTACAATAAATACAGAAAAGGCATGTCTAAATTATTCAATCTCCTTAAAAAAGACTACGATCTGGCCGTTTTATCCGGCGATAATGCCGGGGAAGAAAATAACCTCAAAAAACTGCTTCCTGCAAAAACGAAGCTCGTATTTAATCAATCACCTCAGGATAAACTGCAATACATAAAATACCATCAATCTGAAGGTGCCCGTGTTTTAATGGTAGGCGATGGTTTGAATGATGCCGGTGCCTTAGCGCAGAGTAATGTGGGCGTGGCGATTTCTGAACATGTGAATGTATTCTCACCGGCCTGTGATGCTATTATGGATGCCTCGGTATTACAGAAGCTGTATGATTTCATCAGCTTATCAAAAGCTTCGATCAGGCTGGTTAAATGGAGTTTTCTGTTATCATTACTCTATAATCTGGTAGGCCTTTATTTTGCTGTTACCGGACAACTTGCACCGGTTATTGCCGCTATTTTGATGCCGTTAAGCTCCATTAGCGTGGTAGTTTTCACCACCATAGGCTCTAATATTCTAGGGAAAAAACTGAATTAAACTTTAAACATGATAAAAGTCATCTTTTATGCGATAGGTGACTTGTAATTTTGATCCATAACATTTTTACACCTATGAGCGTCATCTACATTTTATTAAGTATCAGCATTGTTGTTGCCTTAATTTTCTTCGCAGCATTTATACTCGCTGTTAAAAAAGGGCAATACGACGACAACTACACGCCTTCTGTTCGGATGCTTTTTGAAGATGAACTCGTTAAAAAATCGACTTCAGAAAAATCAAAAACTAAAAAAGTTAAACAACACTAACTATGGAAATGCAACAATTTCAATACGACAATAAGATCGTAAAAAACTTCTTATTCGCCACCATGGTGTGGGGTATTGTAGGGATGCTGGTAGGCTTATTACTTGCGTTCCTATTTCTATTTCCAAACTTGACCGATGGAATTTCATGGTTGAGTTTTGGACGTTTACGACCACTGCACACCAATGCGGTTATTTTTGCTTTTGTTGGAAACGCTATTTTTGCCGGCGTATATTACTCCACACAGCGCTTGTTAAAAGCACGCATGTTCAGTGATACCCTGAGTAAAATTAACTTTTGGGGCTGGCAGCTTATTATCGTTAGTGCTGCCATTACCCTACCCTTGGGATTCACAACATCAAAAGAATATGCCGAACTGGAATGGCCTATTGATATTGCTATTGCCCTGGTTTGGGTCGTATTTGGATGGAACCTCATCGGGACGATTTTCAAACGTCGCCAGCGTCATTTATATGTAGCCATCTGGTTTTACATTGCCACTTTTGTAACCGTTGCTGTTTTACATATTTTCAATAGTTTAGAATTACCGGTAACGGCTCTAAAAAGTTATTCGGTTTATGCAGGGGTTCAGGATGCCTTGGTGCAGTGGTGGTATGGGCATAACGCGGTAGCCTTCTTTTTAACCACGCCTTTTTTAGGTTTGATGTATTATTTTGTACCGAAGGCTGCAAACCGACCTATTTACTCTTACCGACTTTCTATAGTACACTTCTGGTCCTTGATATTTATATACATCTGGGCAGGACCACACCACTTGTTGTATACCGCACTTCCGGAGTGGGCTCAAAATTTAGGTGTTGCCTTTTCGGTAATGCTTTTAATGCCGTCCTGGGGTGGTATGATCAACGGTCTTTTAACCCTTCGCGGTGCCTGGGATAAAGTACGTACCGATCCCGTTCTTAAATTTATGGTAGTTGCCATAACAGGTTATGGTATGGCAACTTTTGAAGGTCCTACCCTATCTCTTAAAAATGTAAATGCCATTGCACACTTTACCGACTGGGTTATTGCTCATGTGCACGTAGGAGCATTAGCCTGGAACGGGTTCTTAACTTTTGGAATGGTTTACTATTTGGTGCCTCGATTATTTAAAACCGAAATGTATTCCAAAGGTCTTGCGAATTTACATTTCTGGATAGGAACCTTAGGTATTATTATGTACGCCTTACCCATGTATGTGGCAGGATTTACGCAAGCCAGTATGTGGAAACAATTCAATCCAGATGGGACCTTAACTTATGGAAACTTCTTAGAAACCGTAACGGAGATCATGCCGATGTACTGGATGCGCGCCATAGGTGGTACCTTGTTTATAACCGGGATGCTTATTATGGTTTATAATGTTGTAGTAACCATCAGACGTGGTGAAAAAGTTGAAGACGAATTAGCCGAAGCTCCGGCTTTAGAGCGCGTATCTAAAAGACGTACAGCTAAAGAAACCTGGCATAGCTGGTTAGAGCGCAAACCCGTACAACTAACCATTTTAGCAACGGTAGTAATCCTCATTGGTGGTGTTGTTCAAATTATACCCACATTGCTAGTCAAATCGAATATACCCACCATAGCGAGTGTGAAACCCTACACGCCTTTAGAATTAGAGGGACGCGATATTTACATTCGCGAAGGTTGTGTAGGCTGTCACTCGCAAATGATACGGCCATTCCGTAGTGAGGTTGAACGTTATGGCGAATATTCTAAAGCCGGGGAATATGTTTACGATCATCCCTTCCTTTGGGGTAGTAAACGAACTGGTCCCGACCTTCACCGCATTGGAGGAAAATACTCAGACAATTGGCATTTCAACCACTTATACGATCCGCAGAGTATTTCCAGTGGTTCGATAATGCCGCGTTATCCGTGGTTGATCACCGGTACGTCCAGTAAACTGGATAAATCAGAGACTGAAGCTAAAATGCGAGCCATGGTGTCTTTAGGCGTTCCTTATTCTGAAGAAGCGATAAACAATGCACAGAACAGTATGGATGAACAAGGTTCTCAAATTGAGAAAAATCTTTACAACGATCCTGATTTTGCAAAAGTTTATGAAGCCAACAAGACTTATGCCGCAGAACATAATGAGCCTTTTGTTGAAATGAAGGACCGGGAAATAGTTGCGCTTATTGCCTATTTACAACGTCTGGGCACCGACATTCATGTTGATAAAACAGCAGAAAACTAATTTAATAAGAAGATCATGCTAAAGTTTGTAAAACACCATATGGATAGTATTTCAGGAATTGAAATATACCCTATTATCTCGCTGCTTATTTTCTTCATCTTTTTTGTTGTGTTGTTTTGGTGGGTGTTTACCGCTAAAAAAGAATATATCAAAACAGTGAGTCAGCTGCCTTTGGAAGACCGCAATGATTTAGAAAATCAATTCGATAAAACATATAGAAAACACTAAAAGAACAAACAAATGAAAAACTTAATTCCATCTTGGATCCGCGTAACGGTTGTATTCTTTATCATTTTTGGTATTGTGGAATATAGCATAGACACTGGAAGCAGTAAACCGGCATTTGTTGTGTACCCCATGGTGCTCCTTTTTCTCCTTTTGGTACTCTTTATCCTAATCGCCATGGAAGGTATTATCAGTGCCATGGAAGGTATCATGCTTCAAAAATTAAACCCGGAGCAACAAGAAGCCTTTTTAGCAAATAAGAACAAAAAGTTGCAGTTCACATGGATTAAAAAGATCTATAAAAAGCTTATCGCGCAAAAACCTATTGAAGAAGAACACGAGATCATTTTAGATCACAACTACGACGGCATTAAAGAGCTGGACAACAGCTTACCACCCTGGTGGATATACGGTTTTTATTTAACCATCATTTTTGCTGCAGTGTATTTAATTCGGTATCACGTTTTAGGCGCTCCCAATCAGTATGAGGCTTTTAAAACCGAAATGGCAGAAGCTAAAAAAGCTGTTGCAGAATACAAAAAGAATGCAAAAAACCTGGTGGATATCAATACGGTGACACAGCTTACCGATGCTTCAGATCTGAATGCCGGAAAGAAGATTTTTGAAACCAATTGCATCCCCTGTCACATGATCGACGGTGGAGGTGGTATTGGGCCTAACCTTACTGATAAATACTGGATTTTAGGTGGTGGAATCAAACACATTTTTAAAACGATCTCTGAAGGTGGACGTTCCGGTAAGGGTATGATCTCCTGGAAATCACAGCTAAAACCTTTAGAAATTGCCCAGGTGGCCAGTTATGTGTTAACGCTGCAAGGCACTACTCCGGCAAACCCAAAAGCACCTCAAGGCGATCTTTGGGAACCGGAAACAAGTAGTACTGATCAGGCTACACCTGCAACAGAATCGACAGAATAATATTTTAAAAAGATAATATTGCTTTGGAAACCGAGGAAAAAGAACGTTTTAGAGACTCAATAGGAACGGTTACCGAATCCGGAAAACGCAACTGGATTTTCCCAAAAAAACCGCATGGCAAATGGTACAATTACAGAAAATGGGTGAGCTACGGCTTATTGGCCTTTCTATTTTTGGCACCGTTTGTAAAAGTGAATGGTAACCAGTTCTTACTGTTCAATGTGCTGGAACGAAGATTTCATATTTTCGGCTTCCCATTTTGGCCACAGGATTTTCATTTGTTTGTAATTTCGATGATCATAGGGGTCGTTTTTGTAACCCTTTTTACGGTGGCTTTTGGTCGCTTGTTCTGCGGATGGATTTGTCCGCAAACCATATTTATGGAAATGGTTTTTCGCCGGATTGAATATTGGATAGAAGGCGATCGCGGGAAACAGATCCGATTATCGAAACAACCTTGGAATGCTGAAAAGATCAGAAAAAAAGGATTAAAGTTCATCCTGTTCTTATTAATATCCTTTTTGATCGCGAATGTTTTTTTGGCTTATTTAATTGGTAGCGATAAGTTGCTTGAATATGTAACGGAAGGTCCATCAGAACATATAAGCACCTTAGTACCATTGATCATTTTTACCGGGGTTTTCTATTTTGTTTTTGCCTGGTTTCGGGAACAGGTCTGTGTTATTGCCTGCCCTTACGGACGTTTACAAGGTGTACTCTTGGATGAGGAATCTGTAGTGGTGGCCTACGATCATAAGCGAGGTGAGCGAGAAAAAGGTAGAAAAAAATTCAAAAAGAATGAAGATCGGGAAGCTTTGGGTTATGGTGATTGTATTGATTGTTTTCAATGTGTGCATGTATGCCCTACAGGAATTGATATTAGAAACGGAACGCAGTTGGAATGTGTAAACTGTACGGCTTGCATTGATGAATGTAACCACATTATGCGGAGTGTGAATTTACCAGAAGGTTTAATTCGTTATGCGAGCGAAGCTCAAATAAGTAAAAAGAAAAAGTTCCGCTTAACCGCCCGAATGAAAGGTTACATAGGCGTTCTGGCCATTTTAGTTGGTTTGCTTACCGGCATGTTATTCTTAAGAAACGACGTTGAGGCCACCGTATTAAGATTACCGGGACAGTTATACCAACACAAGCCAAATAATATGATCAGTAATGTATTTACCTATAAACTGGTGAATAAGACCACCAAAGATATCGATAACGTGCGCCTGAAATTATTGAATGGTCCGGGTGTTTTAAAACGTGTTGCAACTCACGACACGCTTACCATTCCGGGGCAAGGTATGGCGCAGGGAACCTTTTTTGTTGATATAAATAATGCCGATTTGAAAGGGGATAGAAACACGATAAAAATAGGGGTGTTTGAAGGTGATAAATTAATTGAAACGACGAAGGCGAATTTTGTTGGCCCCAGAAGGTTTTAAGAAGTGCGTTAGGCCTGCCGGCAGGCAGGGATTGTAGCGGCATCCTTTTTTGAAGCATGAAAAAAAGATATAGCGAAAAGCCCGACCCGCAGGGAAACGCCCAAAATAAAAATATTGAATAACCGATCTGAATTTTAATTTGGATCTAAAAAAACAAAACATTATGAAATGGAATTGGGGTACCGGAATTGTATTGGCATTTGCAGGTTTTATGAGCTTTATCCTGTATTTTATTATTAGCGTGATGGTGGATAAAAACTATGATTACGACCTGGTTACAGAGGATTATTACGGCGAAGAATTAAGCTATCAGGAATCTATAAATAAATTGAAAAATGCCGAAAATTTAAATGAGAATTTAAGATATGAACATACGGCTGATGGTTTGGTGATCTATTTTCCTGAGACCATGAAACCTGAGGCTATTGGTGGCGAGATCCTTTTATACAGACCATCGAATAAGCATTTGGATTTTAAAACACCTATTGTGCTTTCGGGCCATAGCCTATTGATTCCTGAGGACAAATTGGTTTCTGGTCGCTGGGATCTGAGCGTAGACTGGCATTACGAAAACACGAACTATTTATACAAACAAAACTTAATTTACTAGCATGATCGCCGCCGCATTTTTATTTGGTTTGGTTGGGAGCTTGCACTGCGTTGGTATGTGTGGGCCTATTGCTTTTTTGCTTCCGGTAGATCGCAGTAATTCGTATAAGAAAATTGGTCAAATAAGTTTGTATCATGCGGGTCGTTTGATGACCTACACCATTTTAGGTTTGCTTTTTGGATGGCTGGGTAAAGGTTTGTACTTGTTTGGCTTTCAGCAACAATTATCGATAGCCATTGGAATTATTATGTTGCTTGTCATTCTGTGGCCGCATCAACATTTGATCAAGTTAAATTTTACAAAACCGGTTTATAAAGTCATTTCAAAAGTGAAATCAGGTTTAGGAAGCGCTTTAAAAAAGAAAACAGCAGATACTTTTTTTACCATAGGATTCCTAAATGGTTTCTTGCCTTGTGGATTGGTTTATATGGCCATTTTTGCGGCCATTGCAAGTGGTAGAGTAGTTATGGGCGGTTTTTATATGTTCCTTTTTGGCTTAGGAACTATTCCTTTAATGACCACAGCTATTTACATGAGTGGTATTTTATCGGCTGCCGTTCGAAACAAAATTCAGCGTTTGATACCTGTTTTTGTTGGCCTTGTTGCTATAGTTTTCATCTTAAGAGGACTTGGTTTAGGTATTCCATACATTTCTCCGGCGCCTGTTCAAGATATGGTTTCGGCCCACATGAGTTGCCATTAAATCTTGTAACCACAAGGCTTCATAATATTTCTTCCACCTTTTGATTTTAATATAATTGTTAAAATTTTTTAAAAAATAATAGTTTAATTTTCATTTTTAATAGTATTACTATTATATTTGCATTCAATATTATTAAAAATGAATAGTTTACTTTCAAATTTAAGAATTTCGGTCCCGGAAAAAATCTATGTTAAAGATCCGGAATCGTCTGATTTAGGGAAGCGCATAGTAGAACACGGTATCATTTTGATTAATGAGATCGGTTTTGATGCATTTACCTTTAAGAAGTTGGGCGAACGTATTGGCTCGAATGAAAGCTCTATATATCGTTATTTCGAAAGTAAACACAAATTATTGTTGTACTTATCCTCCTGGTATTGGGCCTGGTTGGAATATCAATTGGTATTGGAAACCTATAGTATATCGGATTCAAGAGAAAAGCTCAAAAAAGCTATTGAGATCGTATCACGCACCACTGAGGAGGATTCTAATTTTTCGCATATTAACGAGGTATTACTGAACCAGATCATTATCAATGAAAATTCAAAATCCTTTTTAACCAAAACGGTCGACCAGGAGAATAAAGAGGGTTATTTCAATATTTATAAAAGTATTGTTCAGCGCTTACGCGATATTTTCCTGGAGGTAAATCCTGACTATCCGTTTCCATCGAGTTTGGCTAATACGGTAATAGATGGCAGTTTGCATCAACATTTCTTTAAGGATCATTTTGAATCTTTAACCGATTGCAAAAAAGATATTACCCCAACAGATTTTTACATCAATCTTGTATTTAACACCCTAAACATTTAAATATGGCAGTACCTACAATGAGTCCCTGGCAACGTTTGATCGGATTAATAGAACTTGAGCGCCGAGACATTTTACAAATTTTATACTATGCGATTTTCGCAGGGGTTGTAGCTTTAACCCTTCCTTTGGGTATTCAGGCCATCATAAACCTGATACAAGGGGCGCAGATATCCACATCATGGGTAGTGTTAGTAATTTTAGTAACCTTGGGTGTTATATTTTCAGGGGTTTTGCAACTGATGCAATTACGCATTATAGAAACATTGCAACAGCGGATTTTTATGCGCTCCTCCTTTGAGCTTACTTACAGGTTTCCTAAAATAAAAATGTCAGAATTGCGGAATTATTATCCGCCGGAGTTGGCCAACCGATTTTTTGATACCCTGGCTATCCAAAAAGGTTTATCGAAAATTTTAATTGATGTTCCAACAGCCGTGTTGCAAATTATTTTTGCCTTAACCCTACTGGCCTTTTATCATCCGTTTTTCATCATATTCGGTTTGTTATTGCTTGTTTTGGTTTTTGTCGTCTTTAAATTCACTGCAAAACGCGGTTTGGAAACCAGTTTAAACGAATCAAAAAATAAATATAAAGTAGCGCACTGGATTGAAGAAATTGCCAGAACGGTAATTAGTTTCAAACTTTCCGGAAAAACCAGTCTGGGTCTTCAAAAAAATGATACCCTGGTAGCGGATTATTTAAAAGCCCGTGAGAGTCACTTTAAGATCCTGATGATCCAATTTATTCAAATGATCACTTTTAAGGTGATCGTTACCGCCAGTTTACTATTGATCGGTGGTGCTTTAGTATTGAATCAGGAAATGAATATAGGGCAATTTGTTGCGGCCGAGATCATTATTTTATTGGTTATTGCATCCGTTGAAAAACTCATTATAGGGTTAGAATCATTTTATGATGTATTGACCTCCCTGGAAAAACTTGGCCAGATCATGGATAAAGACCTGGAGAGTCAGAAAGGAGAAAAAGACATTATTAAAGATACCCTTACCTTAACCCTGGACGATGTAAGTTATGAAGTTCCTGATCGCCCAAGTCCAATCATCAACAAGGTGAATTTAGTAATAAGCAGTAAAAGCAGACTGTTAGTGCAGGGAGAAAGCGGTTCAGGAAAATCTACACTTTTACGCTTAATTGCAGGTGCTATTGAGCCTACTTCCGGGCATATTTATATTAATAATTTATCTATTTCCGGAGTTAATTTAAACTATTATCGCGGCGAATTAGGATTATCCTTAACCGAGGAAACACCATTTGAGGGAACCATTAGAGAAAATGTAACCTTTGGCGATAAGGATATTAGTAATGACATGATTTTTGAGGTGTTCGAAAAAGTAGGTCTCAATAATTTCATCAGAGAACAACACAACGGGCTAGAAACCATTCTATATCCCGATGGAAAACAAATGTCTCATACGGTATCGAAAAAATTGGTTTTGGCCAGAGCTATCTTAAAGCGCCCGAAACTCATTATTTTAGAAGATGCCTTAGATCGATTTAACCCCAAAGAAACAGAGAGTATCATTAACTATTTAACACACAAGGATCGTCCCTGGGGCTTAATTGTAGTAAGTGGAAGCGACGTTTGGAGAAAAAAATGCTCCGAAGTCATTGTGTTGAAAAAAGGTGAACTTAAAACCAAGAAAAATGCTTAACATTTCAAATAATAAAGTTGGTAAACATATTGATTTATCTGGTTATAATTCAAGCAAATCAGTATTCAATAAAGCGTATTACAAACATTTTAATCGCTTTTTATTGGCCGTGGCCATTGTTGGTTTTATCGTATTATTTTTACCATGGACTCAAAACATTACCGGCCGTGGTCTGGTAACCACCTTAAAACCGAACCAACGACCACAGACCATACAATCTCAAATCCCGGGGCGTATAGAGGCCTGGTATGTTCAGGAAGGGGATTCTGTGAAGGTTGGCGATACCATTATGCGTATTTCTGAGATTAAAAGCGATTATTTCGACAGTCAGTTGGTAGAAAGAACCAACCAGCAGATCAAATCAAAAAGTTCGGCAGTATCAGCCTATCAATCTAAGGTGGAAGCTTTGAACAGACAGATCTCGGCACTATCTAAAGAACAGCGTTTAAAATTTGAACAAACCAAAAACAAATTACGGCAGGCCCAATTGAAGCTAAAAAGCGATAGCATCGAACTGGAAGCCGCAAAAACCAACATCGCCATTGCTGAAAGGCGTTACGAACGTGTAGAAACCCTTCAGCAGGAAGGCCTGAAAGCCGTGAAGGATGTTGAAGAAAATCGTTTAAAACTACAGGAAACACAAGCAAAACTTATATCAAAGGAAAACAATTATTTAGCCAGCCAAAATGAGGTGATAAATGCAGAGATTGAACTCTCAAGAATTAGTCAGTCCTATGTGGATAAAATCTCTAAAGCGCAGAGCGACATGTTTACGGCACAATCCAATCAGTTTGATACCGAGGCACAGGTGAGCAAACTTGAAAATGATTACACCAATTACAGTATGCGTCAAAATCTGCTCTACATCACAGCACCTCAAGACGGCTTTATCAACAAAGCTCTTCGCGGCGGAATCGGGGTTACATTCAAAGCCGGTGAAGATCTGGTGGGCATTATGCCAGCCAAATATGATTTGGCCGTTGAAACCTACATTAAACCCATCGACTTACCACTAATTCACGTTGGTGAAAAGGTTCGTGTACAGTTCGATGGGTGGCCGGCTATTGTTTTTAGTGGTTGGCCCAATGTTTCATACGGTACGTATGGTGCTAAGGTTGTGGCTATTGAGCAATTTATAAGTTCTAACGGAAAATACCGGGTGTTATTAGCACCCGATGAAAAAGATCATGATTGGCCGGAAGCCATTCGGGTAGGATCCGGTGCGCGCACTATTGCCCTACTGGAAGATGTCCCTATTTGGTTCGAACTATGGCGTCAGATCAATAGTTTTCCACCCAATTATTATCAGCCTGAAAGTAAAATGTCAGCTGACAAAAAACCCTAGATGATGAAGCATGTTTTAATCTGCCTACTATGCCTTTCCAGCACATTTAGTTTTGCTCAGGATCCCCCCGAGGTATTAACTCTTGCTGAGTACCTGGGCTATGTAAAGACTTTTCATCCCGTGGTTAAGCAGGCGCGTTTAATAGCTAGTGAAGGTGAAGCGAAATTAATGGAATCTCGTGGTGCTTTTGACCCTAAATTGGAAGTTGATTTTTCCAAAAAGGAATTTAAAGGCAGCTCTTATTATAATCAACTTAATACTGCTTTCAAGATCCCAACCTGGTATGGTATAGAATTAAAAGCGGCCTATGAAAATAATGACGGATTATATCTAAGTCCCGAAAAAACAGTCCCTGATGATGGTTTGTTCGGTGTTGGCGTATCGGTTTCCCTGATGAGGGACCTCTTGATCAACAAACGTATGGCCTTATTGAAACAAGCCCGACTTTATGTAAAACAAGCTAAAGCCGAACAACAATTACAGGTAAATCAGATCTTATACGAGGCCGCCTTAAGTTATTTCAAATGGTTGCAGAGCTACAATGAAAAGAAGGTTTATGAGGCATTTCTGGAGAACGCACAATTCCGCTTTGACGGTATAAAAAAGAGTTATGAAAGTGGTGAATTACCGGCCATTGATACGCTAGAGGCGCGCATTACTTTAAATACGCGAAAATTGAATCTGGAAAAGGCGCGAATAACTTACGTAAAATCCGGGTTAGCGCTTTCAAATTTTTTATGGTTGAATGATAACACACCCGTGGAATTAAGAGAACAAATGATCCCGGATGTAGAAGCAGGCAATACGGTTGATACTGTTTTAAACACCTCAGCTCTGGACATGGAGCAATTAGATCTGAGTGTACATCCAAAACTTCAGGCTTTGGACTATAAGTTGCAGGGTCTGAATTTAGAGCGCAAATTGAAGATGAATGCCTTATTGCCCAGAATCGATCTACAATACCAATTCTTATCCGAAACACCGGAATTAGCTTCATCCTTTAATACCATGAACTACAAAAGTGGTTTACAAGTAAATTTCCCCTTGTTCTTAAGAAAAGAACGTGGTGCCTTGCGTTTGGCTAATTTAAAAATGCAGAACATGGAGTTCGATATCGCTGTAAATAGGGTAAGCCTGAGGAACAAGATCGATGCCTTGAACCAGGAGTTGGCCTCCTATGTGAATCAAACCAAATACACTGAAGTTATTGTAGCCGATTATCAAACCATGCTGGAGGCAGAGGAACGAAAATTCTTTTTAGGTGAAAGTGCTTTGTTCCTGGTAAATACACGAGAATCGAAGCTCATAGATGCCAAGCTTAAAGCTATAGAATTAGAAACAGCGTTTAATAATACAAAGGCGGCATTGTATAACGTTTTGGCACGCCCGGAACCGGACATGCCATAAACGCCAATTTAGTTGGAAGAGATTACATTTTAAAGGTCATTACGGGTAGCGTGGCATGGTTGGCAACATCTTCACTGATACTTCCCTCGAAGAAATGTGCTAAACCTTTTCTACCATGTGTTGGCACAGCGATAAGATCTGCACCAATTTTATTTGCAAAATTTAAAATACCATCTTCAATAGTGTAATCATTAACGTAGTATACATCATCCAGTTTATCCAGGTTACCCTCGGCTTTTTGGAAAAAGTCAACCACTTTTTTCTCAATTTCAGCTGAGCTTCTAAACTGCTCATTCGGTAAATTTACATGTACAAAGTAGGGTTTCGCCCCTATAGATTTGAATAACAAGGTCGCTTTATGATACACTTCGATACTTTCTACACTAAAATCGGAGGCATAGACCACATCTTCAAAATTAATATCTCCCATTTTTTGTTTTATCACTAGAACAGGAATCTGAGCATTTCGTACAACGCGTTCTGTATTTGAGCCCACAAAAAACTCTCTTACCCCACTGGCACCATGAGATCCCATAACAATAAGATCAGCATGATTTTCAGCCGCCACATCGTTCACCTCGCTAAAAACTTTAAAATGTTTCACAATGGGGGTTATTTTAATGTCTTTCAGATAGTCCTTTTTCAAAAATTCTTCAAATTTTTGTTCAGCTAATTGCAAAAAGAAGGCGGCCTTTTGATTTTGAAGATCATCCGAAGCGGTAAGCATCACATCAGACATTTCCAACATGTGTAATACCAACAATTCGGCGTCATATTTTTTAGCAAGATTCGCTGCGGTTTCTAAAGCATATTCTGAATGTTCAGAAAAATCTATGGGTACAATAATTTTTTTCATTTGTTTTTCGTGTCTTTTTTTAGTTAAACAGTCATGGAAAACAACTTGGTTTCCGGTTGTTTCCGGTTTAGTAATAAGTCAAAAGCCATACAAATATTTCGTATGAAGGGCTTTCCCTTGTCAGTAACCTCTAACGCGTTGGAATCGATTTTCACCAAATCATCATGTTCCATCTCCTCGAAACGGGAAAGTACATTCGGAAGGGCTTCAAACCAATCTTCTTCATCAGACCAACTTGTCTTAAAGGTACACATTAAATTTAAAATATGCTTTCTTATCACAAGGTCTTCTTCATTCAAAATATGACCTCGGTAAACGGGAAAAATATTATTATTTAGCAAATGCATATATTCTTCTACACCTTTTACATTTTGAGCAAAGGCATACCAGCTATCACTGATGGCTGAAGCACCCAGACCAATCATAAGTTTAGTTCTCACTTCAGTGTATCCCATAAAATTGCGGTGCAGTTGATTTGTTTCAAAAGCTTTATACAAAGTGTCCTGCAGAAGCGCGAAATGATCCATACCAATATCATGATAACCGGCAGCTATCAGGGCTTTTTTCCCAGCTGTATACTGCTCTAGTTTCTCTTGTCCTTTGGGCACATCGGCATCACCAAAACCACGTTGCCCGTTGCCTTTTCTCCAGGGCACATGTGCATAGCTGTAAAAGGCGATACGGTCGGGTTTTAGTTGTTTTGTTTTCTCGATAGTTTCCTGAACGTGCTCCAGCGTTTGACGAGGTAATCCAAAAATAAGATCATGCCCTACGGAAGTATAGCCCATTTCCCGAGCTGTTTTAGTAACATATGCAACTTGTTCAAAGGTTTGGATACGGTGAATGGCATGCTGCACCGTTTCATTATAATCCTGAACACCGAAACTCACCCGACGAAAACCGAGATCGAAAAGTGTTTGCAGATGTTCTTTTGTAGTGTTATTTGGATGACCTTCAAAACTGAATTCGTGTTCATCAGCCACCATCGCTCTTTTTAAAATACCTGTGATCAAATAATGTAAATTCTTAGGACTGAAAAATGTGGGCGTACCACCACCAATATGTAGCGCCTTGATCAGCGGTTTTTGTGGTAACAGTTTTAGGTATAAATCCCATTCACGTAAAATGGCATGAATATAAGGACGCTCTACATCGTGTTTTTTGGTGATCCGTTTATGACAGCCGCAAAAGGTGCACAAACTTTCACAAAACGGCAAATGAATATACAAACTGATACCCGCTTCAAGATCTGAATCCGAGAATGCTTTTAAAACAGAACTTTTCCAGTCTTTAAGGGAAAAATCGTCAGCGTTCCAGTACGGTACCGTTGGATAACTGGTATATCGAGGTCCGGGAACATTATATTTGTTCACTAAGGTGTAGCACATAAAAGAGTAGTTTTATTTTCAAATGTACCGGAAGCGTTTCGAAAAAAACATGACATCTGTCATGTCGGATATTTGCAATTGGTTCTGTAAAAGCGTAACTTTCGCTTAAATCCAAATAAAATCCAAAACATGAAAAAAATAGTATTAATAGCGGTTCTTGCCAGCCTTAGTTTTACAGGTTGTAAGAACAAAAAAGAAGATAATAATGATGCTGTCATGCCCGAAACTCCAATGATGGAAGCTGCTGAAAGTACGATGACTCCTAAAATGGTAACGGCTACACTAAACCCAAAAAGCGATAGTAATGTTAGTGGTACGGTTACTTTTGAAGAGGAAAATGGCGTGGTAAATATGACGGCTAAAATGAGTGGTTTAGAACCCGGCGTTCATGCGATTCATTTACACGAATCTTCAGATTGTTCGTCGCCTGACGGAAAATCTGCCGGTGGTCACTGGAATCCAACAGCACAACCGCATGGAAAATGGGGCGATGCCAACGGATACCATAAAGGTGATATTGGTAATTTTACCGCTGATGCTGATGGCAATGCCACGGTTACCTTCTCTACGGATGAATGGTGTATTGGCTGTGATGATCCTAACAAAAATATTATAGGTAAAGGTGTTATTGTACACGCCGGGGCCGATGATTACACCTCACAACCATCCGGTGCAGCGGGAGCACGTGTAAGCTGTGCAGGCATCATTGAAGTAAAATAAGAATTTATAAACTTAATTAATGAAAAGCTACTGTAATTGCAGTAGCTTTTTCATTTTATATTTAGTATTTTCGAAACCAAATCATCATCCATGGATCTAGACCTTTTGGTAAAACAATTTCAAAACAAAGACGAAAAAGCTTTTGAATCACTATATAAGATGTACAGCGAAAGTATGCATGGGGTGATCTTCAATATCGTTCGTGATGACGCTATTGCGGAAGAAGTAATGCAAGATGTTTTTATCAAGGCCTGGCACAAGGCCGATAACTACGATGCTAAAAAAGGCAGGTTCTTCACCTGGTTGTTAAACATATCGCGCAATGCCGCTATTGATAAAACACGCTCTAAGAGTTTCAAAAAGAAAAAACAAAACCTCAATGCTGATTTTTTCGTAGATATCATTGAAACGCACGAAAGTCTGGATCGATCAACGGATGCGATCGGAATTGCCAAGTTTGTAAAGAAACTGGCTGAAAAATGTAAAGCGGTTATAGAATTGCTGTACTTTAAAGGGTTTACACAGCAAGAAGCTGCCGAGGCTTTGGAAATGCCAATTGGCACCATAAAAACCCGAAATAGAAATTGTATTAAAGACCTAAGAGAAATGGTCTTAAAATAATAAAGTGAAAGAACTATTTTTAATTTATAATACCAGATCCTTATCACATGGATGTTAATGCTTACATAGACTCAGGAATACTAGAACTGTATGTTGCAGGTGCCCTTTCCGAAAAGGAAAATGAGGCCGTGTATGCCTTGATCCAGGAACATCCTGAAATATTACAGGAGGTTTTAGCTATCGAGTCGGCTGTATTGAAACTTACTGCAGCGGCATCACCGGCAGAAGCCAAAAGTGTTTGGGAAAAGGTAAAATCAGAGATTCACGAGGCGCCTAAGGAAACGGAAAGTCCGAAAGTCATCACCCTTAAAAAGGCAAAATACAACTGGGTAACCTATACCGGTTGGGCCGCTTCTATTGTATTGGCTGCGGGATTATTGTGGACCTTAAATCAGAACAGAACATTAAAAACGGATATCAAAACTGCTGAAACGCAGCAATCCGAATTGGAATTACAAATAGAAAAATCGCGTAACAACCTGGAAGAGACCCAAACTTTACTATCTGTATTACGTGATGCTGAAATTAAGCAAGTGCCTTTGGAAGGTCAGGGTGATTTTACGAACACCTATGCCAAGGTGTATTGGGATAAAGACCAACAGCGCGTATTTATTGATGCACAGGGTTTACCCGATCCGCCACGCGGCAAAGTATACCAGGTATGGTCGTTAAAATTGAGTCCGCTTACCCCTACCAGTTTAGGAACGATCGCCCAGTTTGACCAGGATGCCAACAAGATCTTCGAACTTCCTAACCCTAACGACAGTGAAGCCTTTGGAATTACTTTAGAGCCTGCAGGCGGAAGTGAAACACCAACCATGGAACAGTTGTATACTTTGGGTGTGGTTAAGGCGAGTTAAGTCACTTATGTATAAAAAAATGATAAACCTTCAGGAATTTCTCTGAAGGTTTTTTGTTGTGGGCTATTCTGGATAAACGCACCTAAAATTTCCTCTTATCCGGAGGATGGACCCCAAAAAGGTGTATATTTACTTACATATAACGAGTTGGCAAACATATAAATCGAGACCTGATTGAATAAAATACCTGGAATAAAAATATTAATTGCTTTACCAATTTTGTTTTTGGGTTTTTTTTTATTGTTGAGCAGACCATGGGATAATCCGACAATAAATGACATTTATTTGGAAAAATATCAAAATCAAAAATTCGGAATAATTGAAAAAACTACCCTCTGGAAAGGTTGCAGACTGGAAATTGAATTTGAAAACTTAGATAGAAAATATAGCTCTTTTAAAAAAGATACTGCATCGTTTTCTATTGGAAATGATTGCGAGGTAGCTGAACAAATACAGCGGAAAGATTACTTTCAAAAACTTCCAAAAAGCAATAAATGTTTTATTATCAGAAATGATAGTATTATGTTATTTGACTGCAATACTGATTTAGACTTTTTAATTGAAAAATACAAAATTCAAATATCAGAAATCAATGGTTGGAACTTAGATACAAATTATATCTGGTTTGAAATGCCTTATAAACCTGTTGAAAAATTCCTCTCCAACGACTTATATGAAAAGTATAAATCAAAAAAATAAAAACGTATGCCAACAACGCATAAAATTCATTGCTTGGTTCTCGCCCATCGGAAAATCCTGCGGATTTTCCTACGGTTGGTTTTTATTTGCTAAATTGGTTACCTAAACACGCAACAAATCTTACACCAAACGTTGTGTGTAATTTGAAATGAAAGCTATTAGACAAATATTCATAATATTAATTGGGATTGGAATAATTTATTTTATTTCAGTTATTACATTCGTTTTTAAGCCTGACATCAATGACTTTTTAAAACGTACTGATTTTGTGAGTAACCAATGGATTAATTGGGAAGAATCAGAATCGTCTTTTTGATTGAGATGGCATATGACTCATGACTTAACATCAAACTATAATCTAAAGGTAAAGACCAAAGCCCAAATTCAACAATTACTTGGAAAACCGTCTAGTCAATCGATTAACGAAATGAGATACTATCTTGGTTTGACCGGACATGGAATTAATACAGGTTCTTTAATTTTTGAATTTAAAAATGGTCTAGTGACAAAATTTGAAATTTGGCAAGGTTAAAAACCACACACATCATCGAATAAAATTCATCCCTAGGTTCTTGCATCTCTGAAATATCTTGCGGATTTTCCTACGGTTCGGTTTTATTTGCTAAATTGGTTACGCAATCACGTAAAAAACTTACACGAAACCTTGGCATAATTGATAAAGTAAAGAACTGACCATGAAAAATCTAAAAACTTGCAGGATCAATGTGATGATCTCAAACATGGACAAAGCCATTGACTTTTATCAGGGCAAACTAGGCTTAGAATTAATTAACAGATACGGAGATCATTATGCTGAAATACAAGCGCCTGATCTTTTAATTGGTTTACATCCTGCATCGGAGAAAGTAGTGAAAGGAAATAATCTTTCTATCGGATTTGGTGTTGTTAAATTTGATTCAACAATCAGAGAACTTGAGGCAAATGGAATCAGCTTTCAAATAGAACAAGATGGTTGGATTCGAATTGCTTACTTCACTGATCTGGATAATAATCATTTGTTTTTAGCTGAAAGAAAAGATTAACACGGTGTCCAAAAAAGCTAAACTCCATTAAAATACATTTTAGCCACAACATTCGGAAACATATGAAAAAACAGATTCCACATATAATAACATTCTTTGTAATGACACTATATATGTCAGCCCAGGAATGTGAATATAGAGAGTATTTTCGAATAATAGATTCCGCTAAAAAAGAATATTCAAAGCACAATTTTAAAAAAGCGAATGAAATATTTAAAATTGCTTTTTCAAAAACAAACTTTCCTCTCGGACACGATCTAAGTTTTGCATTGATATCCGCCGTGGAGGCAAAAGACGATCATTGGGCAGGAACCATTGCAGAATATCTAGCAAAAGGAGGGACACCTTTACGATATTTTGGAAAATACAAAAAGGAGAAGTGGTATAAAAAATTCAGCTCTAACTTTCAAAAGTATGCCACTTTTTATAGAGACAAATTAAACCCTGTTTTGAAAGACAAATGGTTAGCCCTGATTGAAAAAGATAGAGAATTTAATAGTAAATATCACGAATGGCGCGTAGGAGAAGCTGAACTTACTATTCAAGAGTTAACACATGGAGCGAATGAAATTCTAGAAGAGTTTAAAACGCTGACTGAAGCATATGGCTTTCCAAATGAACGAATTATAGGATATCATTATGTTCAAAGAAAAAATGCCATTGAACGTTTTCCTATTGAAGGTCTCATAGTGCACATTTACCAACGAGGTGTTTTGATTTTCGAAAATGAAATACCTAAAATTGTTTGTAATGGTGGATTACATCCGCAATGGATTGAAACATTGAAAAAGATACGGGGATTTGGAGATAGTACCGGGATAGAACAGGAAATGAAAGCAAGATATGAGAAATTCAGAGGAACTGAATAAAATACATTCGCCTAACAAGATATCACTAAATTACAGGCGGACTGAACGATGTTAAACCAAACAAGAAACGTGGTTTCCGAAATCAAAAAAAATGCTAATAAATACTAAACACAACAATAAAAATTAGAACCTGAGAATCCTTAAAAACATATTACTCTTCCAAAGAAAGATATTTTTTGTATCCCTTTTCATAGCCTTAGTTGTTTCTCTGGTACTAAAAGCTAGTCCTAAACTATTTGCCTTATTCTATGTTATGATAGCGCCTTTAGTGCATTTGTTCTTTTATGATATTAAAGATAAAAACCAATATTATTACTATTATAATTTAGGATTGAATAAGGTGCAACTTTGGATGTCCACCTTGATTATTGGACTTCTTAATTTTCTTATGCTGTCCATTCTATGAGTTATCTTCAAGTCGATAGTGTTGCAAAATCCTTTGATAACAAGGTCATACTAAGTGATGTCTTCTTGTCTTGTGAAGTTGGAACAGTTAATGGCCTCATCGGGCGGAATGGCTGTGGAAAATCTACGCTTCTAAAGATTATTTTCGGAACTGAAAAAGCCGAATACAAATTTGTTCGCATCGGAAATAAGGTTATCAAAAATATTTCTGATGGCAGACATTTGATCAATTATTTGCCTCAAGACAATTTTCTTCCAAATAACATCAGGATAAAAAATCTCATAAAGTTGTTTCTACCAAAAGCTTGCAGGGAGGTTGTTTTAAAAAATGAATATGTTGTACCACTGTTACAAAAAAAGAATCAGGAATTATCGGGAGGCGAAAAGCGTATCGTAGAGATCTTATTGATCATTCATTCTAATGCACAATTTATTCTTCTTGACGAACCTTTTAACGGCGTTAGTCCAATTTTACGCGATTACATCATAAATTACATAAACGACATGAGATCCTCAAAAGGTTTCATCATTACAGATCATGATTATGAAAATGTTATTAATCTGGCCGATAACCTTTTCTATTTGCAAAATGGTTATTTAAAAGAAGTTAAAAATCAAAGTGAATTAGTGGCCTTAGGTTACATCTCACCCGCAATCTTTAACGAAGTTTTTAAACAATAATTCTAAATCTGAAACGAAAATCGTATTTTCAAACAAGAATAAGAAAACTACATTACTATGGTTAGAATAGAACGCGAAGACAATGGCCGAAAAGGAAGATTCGTTATTTACGAAAACGACACCTACGCCGGAGAAATGACCTTTACCTGGGCCGGAAAAAACAAATTCATCATCGATCATACAGGCGTTGAAGATGGCTTCGGCGGTAATGGTTTCGGAAAAAAGCTGGTTATGAAAGGTGTGGAATTCGCCCGCGAAGAAAACGTAAAAATTTTACCGCTTTGCCCTTTTGCTAAAGCTGAATTTGATAAGAACGAGGATATCGCTGATGTTCTTTTTTAAATACACTAACAACCTAACTCAAAGTATTATGAATAATTTAAGCACAAAGTTTGTCCTGATCTGCTTCTTACTTTTTATTTTAAAACCTGTTGAAGTTTTCTCTCAGGTCAGTTCACAAGATATCGATGCCCTCGTTGAGCGTGCTTTAGACAGTTTCGCCGTGGCGGGAGTAGCTGTAGCGGTTGTTAAAGATGGAAAGATCGTTCATGAAAAAGGTTATGGTATGCAATCTATAGAAAGCAAAAAAGAGGTGGATGAGCATACTAATTTCGGGATCGCCTCCAATTCAAAAGCTTTTACTACAGCGGCTTTAGCAATATTGGTAGAAGAAGGTAAATTAGCCTGGACGGATCCTGTTGTTAAATACATTCCGGAGTTTACCATGTACAATCCTTATGTTAAGGAAAACTTCAATATACAAGATCTGCTGACGCACCGCAGTGGTTTAGGTCTGGGTATTGGCGATCTTATGATGTTCCCGGATGGTTCAGATTTTGGTATCAAGGATATTTTGAAAAACTTCCAGTATTTTGAACCGGTTTCTGCCTTTCGCACCAAATTCGATTACGACAATTTGTTATACATCGTGGCAGGCGAAGTTATTAAACGCGTAAGTGGTATGCCCTGGGAGGAATTTATAAGTAAACGTATATTTGAACCACTTCAAATGACGCACTCCTACACCTCTTTAGCTGAAGCCGAAGCTCACGAAAACCTGGCTTCACCACACCTAAATAAAGGTCAAGAAATTTCTCTGACAGAGCCTGAATCCTGGGATCCTGAGAAGATCAATGGTGCTGCCGGAGGTATCAACTCCAATGTTCATGATCTGGCTAAATGGATGCTCTTGCAGTTAAACAACGGAAAATATGGACCTGAATTAAAGCAACAACTCTTCACTGAAACCAGTCAAAGAGAAATGTGGAAGATCCATACCGTTATGAATGCGAACCGAAACCCCCGATATAATTCGCATTTCGCCGGTTATGGTTTAGGCTGGTTCCTAACGGATGTAAATGGCAATATGGAAGTTTCTCATACCGGTGGCCTTATCGGGATGTTATCTAAAACCATTCTTGTGCCCGACCTAAATCTTGGTATCGTAGTACTTACCAACACCTATATTGATGGCGCAGGCGTTTTTTCAGCGGTGTCGCAAACCATTCTCGACAAATATCTCGGTCTTGATGATTTTGATTGGATTGCTTTATATTCAAAAAACTTGAAGCAAAGTATGGGTGATGCAGACAACGTGGTTAACAAAATTTGGGAAACCGTTGATGCTGCTGATGTCTCAACGATCGATAAAACCAACTACTCAGGTATTTACAAAGATCCGTGGTTTGGAAAGATCAAAATTTATGAGCAGGATGGTGATCTGTGGTTCAAGGCCATGCGCTCGCCTAAATTATCCGGGCAAATGTATTACTATGATGCAAATACCTTTGTTGTGAAATGGACCGCATCAGGTCTCACTGATGCAGATGCCTTCGTGATGTTCCAGTTGGATGAACACGGTAAGGCCAATGCCTTTAAAATGAAAGGAATTTCCCCTGTAATCGATTTTAGTTTTGATTTTCAGGATCTCAATCCGGTTAGGGTTCAGGAAGATTAATAATCGAACTTTCTGGTGTTGCAGCCATTTCTTAAAGGCATGCCTTTTTCTTATCTTCGTGGTTTACCCCATTATGGTGTTAAAAAAACATCATCAAAAAGAAACATATGATTGAGAATATAGAAAACATAGAACTTGAGTATCTAACCCTGGATGATTATAAAGAGTTAAAAGCTCTGATGATCGAAGCCTATCCCAATATGCCTGATGCTTATTGGGAACAGCGACAAATTGAGTCATTAATTGATAAATTCCCGGAAGGCCAGGTTGGTATTAAAATAAACAACGAACTAGCCGGGTGTGCCTTAGCCATAATTGTTGATTCCGGTTCCCTGGACGACAAACATACCTACTTAGAAATTACCGGGAAAGAAACGTTTAATACCCATGTAGATGATGGCGATCTCCTCTACGGGGTTGATATTTTTATTAAGAAGGAATATCGCGGCTTACGCCTGGGTAGACGACTCTATGATTACCGCAAAGAATTATGTGAAAAATTAAACCTGAGAGGTATCGCCTTTGGCGGAAGAATCCCCAATTACCACAGGTATGCCGATACACTGAGCCCGAAGGAATATATTGAAAAAGTAAAACGCAAGGAAATCAACGATCCCGTTTTGAATTTTCAAATATCCAATGATTTTCACCCTTCAAAAATCCTACATAATTATTTGGAAGGCGATGAGGCTTCCAACGAGTTTGCTGTGCTCATGGAATGGGATAATATCTACTATGAAAAGCAAACCAAAAAAGCGACTTCCAATAAAAAAGTGGTGCGTTTGGGATTGATACAGTGGCAAATGCGCCTTTATAAAGATCTGGAGGAACTGATGCAGCAAGCCGAGTTTTTCCTCGATACGGTTTCAGGATATCGTTCCGATTTCGCGCTTTTCCCGGAGTTTTTCAATGCCCCGCTAATGGCCGAAAACAACCATCTCCCGGTTTCTGAGGCGATTCGGGAACTCGCTAAACACACCCCTGAAATCGTGCAGAAATTTTCAGAATTATCAATTTCGTATAACATCAACATCATTACGGGTAGCATGCCTGAAATTAAAGATGAATTGCTTTACAATGTTGGCTATTTATGCAAAAGAGATGGTAGTGTGGAGCGTTACGAAAAACTACACGTAACTCCGGATGAGGCCAAGGTTTGGGGTATGCAAGGTGGTCATGAATTACGAACCTATGATACCGATTGTGGTAAGATTGGCATTCTTATTTGTTACGATTGCGAATTTCCTGAATTGAGCAGACTCCTGGCCGACGAAGGCATGGATATTCTATTTGTACCCTTCTTAACTGATACGCAAAATGGTTATTCCCGCGTACGACACTGTGCACAAGCCAGAGCGATAGAAAACGAATGTTACGTGGCTATTGCAGGAACCGTAGGGAATTTACCTAAGGTAGAAAATATGGATATTCAGTTTGCACAATCCATGGTTTTTACACCCTGTGATTTTGCCTTTCCAACCAATGGGGTTAAGGCGGAAGCCACAGCCAACACAGAAATGATATTGATTGCGGATTGCGATATCGATCTGTTACGCGAATTAAATAAATTTGGTAGTGTACGAAATCTTAAAGACCGAAGAAAAGATATTTTTGAGTTGAAGAAAACAGGTAAGAAAAGGAATTGATAATACTGATATTTTCTCTTGTTTAAAGGCATTTATTCAATTATTTGCAGTGGTAAATTTATGACTTCAAAACAAGAAAATTTTTGAAGTTTGTGGTATCTTTAATAGAAAAAATCCCATATCTGTTTTAAATCCTTTTGGGTTTTGCTAGACTTATAAGATCGTCCAAAAAATGAATTCACTTGTAGACATACAATCTCTTTTTCCGCAACCTTTTTATTTATTTATTATGGTTGCAGTATTCTCCTTTTTGATTGGTCTGGAGCAACGTACTAAATTTTCTACCGACCCTAAACCAGCTATCTTCGGTACCGATCGAACTTTTACCTTCATCGGGATATTAGGTTTTGTACTCTACATTATTCAGCCTAAAACATTAATTCCGTTTTTACTCGGGGCGGTACTTTTGGGCGCCTTACTCCTGGCCTTCTATATCAAAAAAATAGCGATTGAAAATGATTACGGTCTAACCACTGTGGCTCTGGCTCTAATCACCTATTGCCTGGCACCTTTGGTTGCTACACAACCCATTTGGTTGGTCATTATCGTAGTAGTTCTTTTACTTATCATGGAAGAAATCAAAAAACCTTTGTTGGAATTCTCAGAAAAAGTTCACAAAGATGAATTTATTACGCTGGCGAAGTTTTTACTTATGTCCGGCGTTATACTTCCGCTCGTTCCTAATAAACCGATCTCAGAGCATTTGGATTTTTCCCTGTATAATTTTTGGCTTGCCATAGTTGCGATCTCTGCAATCTCTTATGGTAGTTATCTTTTAAAAAAATATGTATTTCCAAAATCAGGAATTATATTAACCGGTATTCTTGGTGGCATGTACAGTAGCACGGCAACGACTTTCATTTTAGCTAAAAAAAGTAAGGAGATCAACGACGATTATAAACTTTCAGCAGCAATCGTTTTGTCCACCTCCATGATGTTCGTACGTATTTTTATACTGGCGCTTATATTTAATATGACCATTGCAAAAAGCATCGCTCCCGCTTTTGGAATTTTATTTCTATTATCACTTATTGCTTCCGCTATTTTACTTAGGCTTGCTAAAAACAATAAAACCTCGGAAGAGCAGCCCATACAAATGACAAATACCTTCGAGAATCCACTGGAACTAAAAACCGCTTTCATTTTTGGTTTTTTATTCGTTTTCTTTTCCATCCTCACGCAATACGTTACCGAACACTATAGTGTGCATGGAATAAAAATTCTATCTTACCTCGTAGGTGTTACCGATATTGATCCTTTCATAATTAATATTTTTCAAGGGCATTTTAATGTCACCCAAAATGTACTGGCAATTGCTATTATTAACGCAGTAACCAGTAATAACCTTCTTAAAATGATCTATGCCCTGACGCTTTCCAAAAGATCAATTCATAAATACATCATTTTCAGCTTCGCTATCCTTATAATTTTTGGAATTATTCTAGCCTACTGGATTTAAGCTCAACCCTATCATAAATTCGGTTAATTAATTCATCTTTAGTGAAGTTATAAACACTTTACCTCAAATATCTTACTCAAAGAATGCTCAAATTTTACTTTTCCATATCTTAGCACTAAGAAGTAGAATTTTTAAATTACACCTACTTTTAAACTCATAAATATGCCTTTAAAATTCACTAGCCTCTCCAAAAGAGGAAACAACCTGGCCGACAGTCCTGCCCGTATCGATTTTGAATTGTTCATGGAAGCCAGTGAAAATATTTATCATCCGGAAACTAATCCAAAGGGTGCTTTTCCTTTAAATGTTGCTGAAAACCAATTATCAGCTTTGGATATAAAAAATAAGCTCATCTCAATCTTTAGGGAAGAAACAATTCCTGATTGGGTTATGGGCTACACAAGTGCTTTAGGACACCCGGAAGTTCGTGCCTCTATTGCAAAATTCATGGAACAGCATCTCTGCTACTGTCCCATTGATCCGGAAAGTTTAGGACTATCCGCCGGTGCCTCAGCAGTAATTGAAACAAGCACATTTATGTTGGCTAATCCCGGTGATGTTGTGGTTATCCCGGCACCTGCCTACCCCATGTACACCAATGATACCGGTGTAAAAAGCCTTATGGAACGTTACAATCTACAAACGCACTTCGATATAGAAGCATTGGGAAACCAGGGTCCCGTAACTACAAGTCATTTGGATCAAGCCTTGAAAGATTTAGAATCTCAATCCAGGGTTTTTAAACTTTTATTGATCACCGCTCCGGATAATCCAACCGGTTGTTTGTATACCGAACCGCAACTAAAAACACTTGCGAATTGGTGTATGGAACGCAACATTCATATGGTTGTTAATGAAATTTATGGTTTATCAAGAATCGAATCTCATGGATCAGAAGAGCAAAACTATTGTTCTTTCGCTAAAATAATGCATGAAGCAAAAAGTGATTATCTTCATATGTGGTATGGATTTTCAAAAGATTTCGCCATGTCGGGTATCCGTATTGGGGTGGCCCACTCTTTAAATGAAGCCTTTATCAAAGGTTTGGATAATGTGAATGTGCCACATATGGTATCTAACCTGGCACAATGGGGTATCAGTGAACTTTTAAATGATGCTGATTTTGTGAGCCAATATATCATTCTAAATAAGAAACGTTTAAGTCAAAGCTATAGACTCATGACAAAAGCTCTGGACGAGCTGAATATTCCTTATGTTCCCGCCAAAGGAAGTTTTTTCATCTGGGCTGATTTTTCAAATTATTTATCCGAACAAAGTACCGAGGCCGAAGACCAGTTATGGTTGGATATTTATACGAATACTAAAGTGCTCCTAACGCCCGGCAAGGGCTTCGGACATGAGAAAAAAGGGCTTTTCAGGATCGTGTTTACGGCAGTACCTTTCGAACATTTGAAGGTTGCTGTGGAACGATTAAAAGGATATCTTTCGAGATCATATTAGTCCTTCATTCCACCTAATTTCTTGATAACTTTTAATTTTCAAATGAATAATGAAATACAACACTTACATTCCTCAAACTACTAAAATCTCAGAGATTGGCTTAGGAGCCTGGCAGTTAGGCGCTGATTCAGGTTGGAAAAGCCTAACTGAAAAAGAGGCCATAAACATGGTACATCTGGCTTTAGATCTGGGTATTAATTTTTTTGATACTGCTCCTAATTATGGATTCGGAACTAGTGAAGAACGCCTGGGAAAAGCATTGAAAGATTACGACAGGAGTAAATTTGTAATCAACACCAAATTTGGACATGGTGTTAAAGGTGAAACTAATTTTAATGCCACTGAAATTCGAAATTCTTTGGAAGGAAGTTTAAAGCGTCTGCAGCTAGATCATGTGGATTCTCTCATTATTCACAATCCGCCAATGGAATTACTTGATGGTCAACAGAACGATCACTATAACATTCTTGAAAAATTAAAAGACGAAGGAAAAATAAAGGCCTACGGTGCTTCTTTGGATACTTATGACGAAATGAAATTATTTATGGAAACGACACAGGCCAGTGTTATTGAAGCCTTTTTTAACATCTTGCATCAAGATGTAGCACGAGCCTTCGCGCTAGCCAAAGAGAAAGAGGTGGCTATTATTGCTAAAATTCCTTTAGATTCCGGTTGGCTTTCAGGTAAATACAATGAAAACTCAAAGTTTAATGATGTGCGCGATCGTTGGTCACGAAAAGATATTAAAACAAGAGCCCATCTGGTAGATCAAGTTATAGAGATCATTGGAAACGAGCGTTCCCTGCCTGAAACCGCTATTTCGTATTGCTTGGCCTACGATGCTGTTCGCACGGTGATACCCGGAAATACAAATGCTTCACAACTCATTTCAAATGTGAAAGCAGCTGAAAATAGAATGCCTACAGACCTGGTAAAATCATTAGAAGAATTTTTTATTGCCCAGGTGGCACCCCTCAATCTCCCATGGTAAATATGAAAAAATTTCAGGAAATTTTGTAAAATCCCTGAACCTACCAATGCTTTTGTTAATTTAGCAGCCTATTCAAGAGACCATCAAATTAAAAATAAATAATATTGCAGCTGCACTTCATCTAAATGACTGATTCTTTACTCATTATAATTCCTTGTTTTAACGAATACAATAAATTGGATGTTGATGCTTATTTGAACTTTTTAAGTGAAAATAAAACCTGTAACCTCCTGTTTTCTAATGACGGCTCAACAGATGCTACCCTAACTCTTTTAGAAAAGATACAGGAGCCGTTTCCTGAACGTGTTACCATTTTTTCCTCAGAGGTCAATCAAGGTAAGGCTGAGGCTGTTCGAGCTGCAGTTCATTTCAGTTTCGAAACGAAAATAACCTTTGAAAAGATCGCTTATTTAGACGCTGATCTTTCTGTTTCCCTAGAAGAGTGTATGGCAATTGCCGGATATGTTAAAGATCCGATCCTATTAGCATTTGGATCGCGAATTAAAAAGATCGATACCAATATTGAACGCAAAAAGTACCGCCATTACATTGGAAGGATCATTGCCACTGCGATTTCCTATATTATAAAAATTCCGATCTACGATACGCAATGTGGTTGTAAAGTATTTGAGGCAAATTTGGCTAAATCTATTTTTGAAGAAAAATTTATTTCGAAATGGCTATTTGATGTGGAATTGTTTTGCCGAATTATTGAAACGTATTCAAGAGAAAAAACCATAAAAATATCAAGAGAGATCCCGCTTCAGCGTTGGAAAGACACGAACGAATCTAAGGTAAAACTCACCTATTTCTTTAAGATTTGGATAGATTTACTGAAAATAAATAAACGCTATAATGAAAAGAATTGATGAAAAACTAATTTTCGTTGTTAGTATCGTCGTACTCCTGATTATTAGGCTGTTTCTAAACGCCTACATTCCGCTTATGGATAAAACCGAAGCGCGATATGGCGAGATTGCTCGTATTATGGCTGAAACCGGAAATTGGATTACCCCACAAATTGATTACGGTGTACCGTTTTGGGCAAAACCACCACTTTCCACATGGCTTTCTGCGCTTTCCATTAAACTTTTAGGAGTTAGTGAATTTGCCTTACGTTTACCCGCTTTTTTATTAAGCGTTGGATTAGTTGCCGTATTAAAAGGATTTGTAAAAAATAAATTCCATTTTTTACTGGTTGCCTTCATTATACTCACAATACCTGAATTTTTATTACACGCCGGGGTGGTTTCAACCGATACTGCACTGGCATTTTGTGTAACCATGATTTTCCTCAGTTTTTGGAAATTTATTCAGGAAGGTCAAAAGGCATATTGGAAATACCTCATTTTTGTGTTCGTTGGTATTGGAATATTAGCAAAGGGGCCAATTGTTATCATTTTAACCGCGCCTCCTATTTTTATTTGGGCTCTATATTATCGCAAATTAATTGAGGTTTTAAAAAAAATGCCCTGGGTTTTAGGCATTATTATTGTTCTCATAATTGCCGGTCCGTGGTTCTTATTAGCTGAAGAAAAAACACCAGGATTTCTTGAATATTTCTTCGTGGGAGAGCATTACAAACGTTTCTTTGATTCCAGTTGGAAAGGCGATAAATACGGCTTTCCAAAACAACAACCAATAGGTATTGTTTGGGCCTTTTTACTAGCGTTTGCATTCCCCTGGATTGAAATATTGATCGCTAAACTTTGGAAACGCAAAAGGCAACTATTCCCAGATAAATGGGTGATATTTTTGTTATTATGGTTGTTGTGGACCCCCTTCTTTTTTACCTTTTCAAAAAGTTTGATCCACACTTATATTTTACCTGTTATGGTACCCATAGCACTTTTAATTGTGCATTATTGGGATAGTTATTCTAATAAAAAAATATTGATTATCCTCGGACTTATTTTTCCCGTTTTGATTATTGGTGCAACCGGCTACGCTTTGATCGGATCAAATATTGAAACCATCAGCAAAACAGATAAATACATTTTGCAACAACGCGATAAATCAATAGCCGATCTGTATTTCTTAGACGGCAAAACCTATTCAAGTCAGTTTTATTCCGCAGGAAAAATAAAAGAAATTTCAGAGGAAAAAGCCTTAGATCAAATGGCGCTTAAACAGCCTTTTGAGATAATTATGGAGAAAAAATACTTGAAAGACCGAGACAAAAATCTACTTGATAATTTGAGACCTGTAGCTGAGAATAGAGATAATATTCTTTATCGCTTCAACCCCAATGAATCTCAAAACTAATTGTTTCCCTATTTTTTTTATTTTAGTTAGCAACAAATCAAGATTTTGAAAATATCTTTTAAGTTAATTGAAAAGCGTTTACCGTATTTATTCGGACTCGTTTCGGGCTTTTGTGTATTTTATTTTTTGTACGTATTCAGGGCCTATGGAATCCAGAAAGGCTATTCCTATTCCGGACATTCCCTCCTTTTCAGAAGTTTGAGCTTTGGACTTTTGACCTTCGGTTACATAACCATTTTGGAGCGTTGGTTAAAACCAAAATGGCACATTAATAACTTACCTCGTAAATTTTTTTGGAATGTATTCTTGATCCTTCTTGGGGCTCAATTGATATTTATTCTGTTCAATTATTTTTGGAATTGGCAGGAATGGAATCTGGTTGCTTACGGACTCATTTTAAATGAATTTCCCCTAATGATGGCCCTTTCTTTAATTCTCTATTCTGCTATTGCTTCACTTATAAAACAAAGTATACCTTCCCATAATTTAATGACTTTTTCATCAGAAAACGGCAAAGATGTTTTAAAAATTAAACCCGATGATTTTTTATTTGCCGAAGCGATGGAAAATTACGTTGCTATTTTTTTTGATTCTAAAGGAAAGACCAAGCGACATCTTATCAGAAAACCGCTCAAAATACTGGCTAAAGAATTAGAGAACTACTCCGGTATATTAAGAATCCACAGAAGCTATTTGGTGAATACTTATCAGATCCATTCGGTAAAGCAAACAAAAGGCAAAGTTTTAATAAATATTGGTGACAAAGAACTTAGTGTTTCAAAAAAGCATCAAAAGAATTTTTTAACGGGCACTGTCATTCATCCCTAATCCATATTTTTAATCCCAAACAAGAACCATTCTTGCCAGGATATATTCATAAAAACCATTTTTGCCAAAATTAAAAACGACTGAAATTAGTATGCATCAAAATTCTAAATTCTACGCAATAAAAAATCGATTCAGGTTACTTGTGCTTATTTTCATATTCCTCTTGGTCTCTATGTTTACTTTCGGACAAGAAGAGCGTCTTTGCGGATTCTGGGAAATTACCTCTGTTTCCATGGGAACGGAAAGTATGACCCCAATTGCCAGATGGATCAAATTAAAAGAAGACCATAGTTACACCTCCGGTAATGGTTGGCTACAAAATGCTGCTGGAAGTTGGAAATTGGATAAGGAAACTCATATTTTAACTTCAATAGATTCATTGGGTATCTCGGAAGATTTCGCGGGTTTCAAAGTGTCTTTCGAAGGAAAGAACATGCTCTGGGAACGAGAAGAGAATGGCATGACGGTTCAGGTTACCCTTAAACCAATTACCAAAAAACCCATGGCTCCTGCAGATTATTTGGTAGGACTTTGGAAATTGCATGAAGCAGATGCGGAAGATTACACCAGAATATTTATGCGCTGGGATCGCATTTATAATGAATATGTAAATAATGAAAAAAAATCCTCAGGATACTGGCACATCAATGCTCATAGACCTGAGGTTACATTCTTACCTCATCAGGAAGATAAAATGCCCGAATCCTGGCGTGTAAATGCAAACAAAACCGAACTCATTTTAACGGGTATTAGCGATTCTAATAGAGGAAAGCAATTACATTTCAGCAGACTCCATGCATTTTAAGTCTGGCTGACGTCATCCGGTTAGAATTTCCAATGAGTACAAAATTTTGGTAGGTTAAGTTTACAAGTTTATCACTATATTTAAACAACTTAAAACCAACCACCTATGAAATCAACAAACCTGGGCCAAAATAAAGATGTCTCCAAGTCCTACACGTATATCTACAATGCTCTGGTCGTTTTTACTTTACTTCTTATAATCTATTACGTTGTAACCAGAGCGTTTCCAAAATTGATACCTACGGAAGCAAATTACGGGGAATACTACTTTCCACGTGCTATATGGTTATTTCCTCATGTCGTGTTGGGAATTGTGGCGACGCTTATCGGACCATTTCAATTTGTTACTAAATTCAGGAATAAATATCTTAAACTCCATAGAAGAATGGGACGTTTTTATGTTGTTTCAGTTACGCTTGCCGGCTTTGCAGGAATGTATCTCGCAGCAACGTCTGATATTAGTTTACCTTATACTGTTGGATTATTTTTACTTGGAGTCGTTTGGGCTACTACAGCCATCATGGCTTTTATTTCAATAAAAAATAAAAAAATAGAACTACACAAAGAGTGGATGATCCGTAGTTATGTGGTTACTTTTTCTTTTGTGACCTTTCGTGTTGTTGAAGATATTTTAATGAGTTTTCAAGTCGGAACATACTTTGAAGTTCTCACATTAATGAGTTGGGCTTGCTGGGCTGTTCCACTATTTATTGCAGAAGTTTTTATTCAAGGTCGTAAGATCAAAAGTTAAGTTTAATTAGAATTATAAGTTCGATTTTTTTTTTGAACTTAACTATTTCTTTGAAGCTCCTATTTGTTAAAAATTCTTAAAATAATTATAAAGTACACATACAAAATATAGGAAATCCGTATTTTCAGGGCGACTAACTCTAAAAAATAATTGTTTTGAAAAAGATTTCCCTAAGATCTTTGATCTTGGCTTCTCTTTTTTTGGCCCTGTCGTGTGCGACAACCAAAAAAACGGATAGCTCAAAAGCGGCTAATGCCTCAAAGGCAACGCCAACAGCCGGAATGAAAAAACCCGGAAAAGACGGTATTAAACCTTACAATCAGGTAATCACCAAAAATGCGAAGACCGATTCCGGTCTCTTCACTATTCACAAAATTGATGACGACTATTTCTATGAAATACCCGATTCTCTTTTCGATCGCGAAATGCTCATGGTAACCCGAATTGCCAAAACGGCCAATGGTATTGGTTTTGGTGGTGGAAAGCAGGATGAAAAAGTATTACGCTGGCAAAAAAAGGACAAAATGGTATTACTCCGTGTAGTGTCGTACAACGTGGTAGCTTCAGATTCTTTACCGATTCACGAAGCCGTAGTGAATTCTAATTTTGAACCGGTGCTTTTCACTTTCCCGATAAAAGCTATTGGAAAAGATTCAACAAGCACTGTTATAGATGCTACACCTTTATTTACAAAGGATGTTAAACCTTTTGGATTCCCTGTAAGACAAAGAAAAAACTACAAAGTAACACGCTTAGACAACGACCTATCTTACATTGAAAGCATAAAAAGCTATCCTCTTAATATTGAATCCCGCCATGTAAAAACCTATGCGGCAGGAGACCCTCCATCGAATTCTGATACCGGAAATATTTCCTTAATGATGAGTAATTCGATGATCTTATTGCCAAAGACTCCTATGAAACGCCGTATGTTCGATCAACGTGTTGGCTGGTTTACAACCTCTCAAACCGATTATGGATTAGAGGCTCAGGAAAGTAAAACCATTCGATTTTTAGATCGTTGGCGCCTGGAAGTTAAGGACGAGGATATAGAAAAATTTAAGCGTGGTGAATTGGTTGAGCCTAAGAAACCAATAGTATATTACATTGACAGAGCAACGCCTAAGAAATGGCGTAAATACATTAAAGAAGGTATTGAGGACTGGCAAGTGGCTTTTGAGGCTGCCGGTTTTAAAAATGCAATAATTGCTAAAGATCCACCAAGTAAAGATGAAGATCCTGATTGGTCGCCTGAAGATATTCGATATTCTGTTGTTCGCTACCTGGCCTCTCCTATTCCAAATGCTAATGGGCCTCATGTAAGTGACCCCAGAAGTGGAGAAATCCTGGAAAGTGATATTAACTGGTATCACAACGTTATGTCACTTCTTCGGAATTGGTTCTTCGTGCAAACAGCGGCCATCAATCCGGAAGCCCAGCATGTTGCGTTTAAAGATGAAATAATGGGTAGATTGATACGCTTCGTTTCGTCACATGAGGTAGGCCATACTCTGGGATTACCGCATAATATGGGAAGTTCTGTTGCTTATCCCGTGGATAGTTTACGAAGTGCCTCCTTTACCAAAAAATTTGGTACGGCGCCTTCTATCATGGATTATGCACGATTTAATTACGTGGCGCAACCAGGCGATAAAGATGTGGCTCTTATGCCGAATATTGGTATTTATGATAAATATGCCATTGCCTGGGGTTATCGCCCAATCTTAGAGGCAAAGACCGCTGATGATGAAAAGGAAACACTGGATCAGTGGATCTTAAAACATGATGGCGATCCATTATATCGTTTTGGAAAACAGCAAAGCGGTGGTGTTATCGACCCGAGTTCTCAAACTGAAGATTTAGGTGATGATGCCATGAAAGCCAGCATGTATGGTATTGCAAACCTGAAGCGCATTGTACCAAACTTAATTTCCTGGACAGCCGAAGATGGTAAGAATTATGATGACCTAAAAACCATGTATGAGCAAGTACTTGGACAATTTAATCGCTACATGGGTCATGTAACGGCCAATATTGGTGGTGTTTACGAAAATTATAAAACCTATGATCAGGATGGCGCCGTTTATACGCATGTTGATAAAGCAAAACAGAAAGAAGCCATGGCGTTTTTGCAAAAGCAATTATTTGAAACTCCGAATTGGCTTATTGATGAAAACATATTCAACAAAATAGAGAGTGCCGGAAATGTAGAGCGTATTAGAGGATACCAGGTGAGAACCTTAAACAATTTACTCGATTTTGGAAGAATGGCCCGTATGAGTGAAAATGAAACCATCAACGGAAAAAATGCTTACAGCATGTTAAATATGATGGAAGACCTTCGCAAAGGTATTTGGAGTGAATTGAATTCCAGGAGAACAATTGATTTGTACCGCAGAAATTTACAACGAGCCTACCTCGATAGAATGGCTTATTTAATGACTGAAAAACAAAGAGAACTTCCGGCACGGTTCAGAAGATTCGTATCAAGAACCAACGTTGATGTTAATCAGTCGGATATCAGAGCGATCACCAGAGCCGAATTAAATACCCTGCAGCGCTCTATCAGATCAGGTATAACCAGAACTGCCGATACGATGACGCGGATTCATTTGCAAGATGCACTGGAGCGCATTGATGCGATATTAAACCCGGAATCTTAAAAAAAAGATCTCACACAAAAAAGCCTCTTTAAAGAGGCTTTTTTTATGCCATTTCGAGTGTTTTTAAGAGGGGAACTACAAGTTAATTCTCATATAATATTATGACTTTCAGGTTTTTAACTTAAATTAAAATTCAGGTTTTTCTGGTTTGATCTGTTTTTAATCGTTATCTTATAGGATATAAAACCAAGTAATTATGATATTTTCAACCAACCAACTAACGAGTAAAATCATAATATTTATGATTTTACTTGCACTTTCACCTTTGGGATTTGCCCAAAGCGATGATAATTCTACAACAGAAGACTCATTTACCACTTCTTATGACAATCCTGATTTAGAATGGTCAGCCGCACCGGATTTTTTTCCGAATTGTTCTTTTACCGTACTCCATGGTAGCCTTACGGAACCACGACTAGATTTCTTTTTTAAGATGGAACCTAATACTGTTGCCGTTAGACACACTCATAATTCCGCCGAACGTATGATTCTTATTTCAGGTGAATTAGAAGTTCAATACGATAATGAAGAACCGGTGGTATTAAAAGCCGGTCATTATGCTTACGGACCAGCCAAAAAACCGCACAAAGCAAAATGTTTGGAGAAAGAACCTTGTGTGCTTTTTGTTGCAATGAATGAACCTTTTAGCGCAGAACCATTAACCAAAATGGATTAATGACGCTTTTCAAATTCAATCTAAAACTAAATCAATAAAAAAATAATTCACAATCGAGATTTAGTTAATCGAAGTAACACACTGTTGTCTGCGCTAGATGATGGTGTTTTTTTTAAATTCAATAATAACAACACAACCATGAAAAAATCAATAATATTAGGCGTGGTGATTTCCCTTTTTTTGTGTTTTGAAACTTCCACAGCTCAAAATGAAGGAACAAATACCGGTAAAGAATCCCATACCAATAACTATAATTTAACTCTACAGCATACCACCGTGGTGGTTAGTAATTTTGAGGAAAGCAGAAAGTTTTACATTGATATCCTCGGTTTAAAACAAATAAAAGTAGATTGGTTACCGCAGAATCAAATGTTTGTAGCGCTTGGAAATAATTTGGAATTACATGTAGGCGAAGTTCCCGGGGTAACAATCAATCCCAGTAATTTTAACCATTTCGCTATATCCTCCAATGATCTGGATGGTTACCTCGAACACCTCAACAATAACGGTATTTTTCATTTTAATTTAGGAGGAGACGACAAAGGTTTTATTCAAACCAGACCGGATGGCGTACGGCAGACTTTTATTCAGGATCCCGACGGATATTGGATAGAGATCAATGATAAAAACTAGGGTAGCCAGCGATTTTTATTTAATATTCAACTGATGGATATCATTTAGTTCTATCTCATTAATAGATACTTTCAGAAGTATAACTCATACTTTAAAAATCAATACTTTTTAGAGCATGATTAAATCTGTTAGTGATGAAAAAAATAATATACCTCCTTCCCCTTATCCTGATCTCATTTACCTGTAGTAATAACGACTCTGTTGACATTCCTGAATCGGAAACATTTTTGGAACGTTATGACAGTACCGTGTGGGTTTCCAATACTGATGACAAAAATAACTATATCAGATTCCTAAACGATCTAGATCATCCCATTGAATACTGGTTAGATGGAGGTGCCTGCTTTTATTACATGCGTGAAGATTTCACAATGCAAGGTTCCATAATTGAAAATCTAAACAATAGGCTCGCATTTCAATATTTTGAAAACGATGGTGACACCACTTATCTGGATAAAGTAACAATTACAATTTCAGGATCCATCATGATAGCCTCTTATGAATTTTATGAAAATGAAACACTCTATGAATCCGGTTCTATTTACTTTACGAAGTCTAACAAAAGTGTGGATGATTTTGAATGCGTGGTAACCTCTCTTTTAACTCCGGGACTAAAGGATTTTATTGCTTTTGAGGACAAGTCACATTAAATTCAAGAATAACAGCACAACACGGTGGTGGTTGGTAATTTTGAAGAAACCAGAAAGTTTTACTTTGATACCCTCAATTTAAAACAAATAAATGTCGATGGGTTACCGGGTTTTTTTTAACACACGACTGATCGATATCATTTGGTGGTATATTATTAATAGATACATTCAGACATATAATCCATGCTTTAAAAGCAAATACTTTAAAGCATGATTAATCCTGTTACTGATGAAAAAATTAATTTACCTCCTCCCCATATTTCTAATCTTATTTACCTGTAACAACAAGGACAACGTTAACGATACGAACCCTGAAACTTTTCTGGAACAATTTGAAAATACGGTTTGGCTTTCGAACGTTGATGAAGTTAACACCTATATTCGTTTCATAAATGATCTAAATCATCCCATTGAATTTTGGGTTGATGAAGGTGATTGCTTTTATTATGATCAGGAAGATTTTTCTGAAGGCGGATCTGTATCTGAAAATCTTAATAATATTTTGGAATTCACCTATTCTGAAACCTATGGAGACATTGAGTATGTTGAAATAGTTACGGTTACCGTCTCAGGAAACACCATGGTTGTTAAATATGTTGACTATGAAAATGGTGAAATTATTGAATCCGGTTCTGTTTACTTCTCGAAGTCGACAGAAAACGTTGATGATTTTACCCTCTGCACCTTTTAAGAATGTCTGTGTATTTCAAAAAATAATTAGTTCTAATTTAATAAAAAACACTACCTTTTATTTCCATTTAAAACCCTGATAAGCAATTATCAGGGTTACTAACAATTCTAACCAACCAAAATATGACTTACAGTAGAATGCCTAAGTCCGTATCGCACGATTCTCTTATTTTTAAATTTCATTTTAATTGGCTTGTTATTTTTTTGATATTTATTTTAATTGAATCCTGTGCGAAAAACACATCGGAACAGATTAAGCCAGAAACACCTAATATTCTCTTGATTTTAGCAGATGATCTGGGTTACGCTGATCTGGGTTGCTTTGGGGGCATGGTAGAAACACCTCATATCGACAGCCTGGCTGCTCGAGGTATCAGATTTAGCAGGTTTCACACCTCTCCATTATGCGCTCCAACCCGCTCCATGTTACTTTCCGGAAACGACAATCATATTGCCGGTATGGGGTTAATGGGTTACCGAAGTGATATTGAAGGTTATGAAGGTTGCCTCACGAATCGAATAGCCACTATTCCTGAGGTTTTAAAAATGGCCGGGTATCACACCTATATGGCCGGAAAATGGCATTTGGGCACGGACTCGCTTTCCAACCCTTCCAAAAAAGGTTTTGAACACTCATTTGTAAACCTTTTGGGAGCCGGCAACCATTATGATGATAAAGGTTTGTTCTCCGATTTTCCTGTAACACCATATACCGAAGATGGTAAACCGGCGCCATGGAAAAACGGGAATTATTCTACCGACTTTTTCACGGATAAAATCATCGAGTATATCGATTTAAATAAGGCTAATAACAAACCATTTTTTGCTTTTGCTGCATATACCTCGCCGCACTGGCCTTTACAGGTAGACGAGAAATATTGGAAAAAATATAAAGGTAAATTCGACGCTGGATATGACGCTTTAAAAAAAGCAAATCTAGAAACCTTGAAGCAAGCCGGTATGATTCCGGAAAATGCTGTTTTGCCTCCAAACAGTAAGCGCGTTAAACCATGGAATACCTTATCCGAAGAACAAAAGAAAATAGAACGTCGGAAAATGGAGCTGTATGCCGGTATGGTGGATAATCTCGATTTTAATATCGGTCGTTTGATCGATCATTTAAGAACCATTGGAAAGTTAGAAAACACCTTAATCGTTGTTATGTCTGACAATGGCGCTGCCGCAGAAGATTTTTATTACAGCGATTATTTTGGCCCTTTTTTGAAACAACAGCAATTCAATGATGAATATGAGGATATGGGAAAACCAAATTCCTTTATTTCCTATGGCCCACAATGGGCCGAGGCCGGTTCCTCTCCATTTAAATTCTATAAGGGTTTGGTAACCGAGGGAGGAATTAATACGCCTATTATTATGGCCGGACCCGGGGTTCAACTTAAAAATAAAATTGAAGATGCCTTTGTTACCGTTATGGATCTCGCTCCTACATTTTACGATTTGGCAAAAACCAGTTATCCCGACAGTCTAAGGGGTAAAGCCATTTTTCCATTAAAAGGAAATTCTTTGGTACCGCTGATTTCAGGAAAATCTAAGGAAGTTCATAATGAGGATTATGTTTTTGGCCTTGAGCACGATAATATTGCGATGATCCGGAAGGGGTCCTGGAAAATCACAAACTTAAGCAGACCCTTTGTTCAGGATAGCTTTAAACTTTATAATCTACAGAATGATCTGGCTGAAATTCATGATCTAAAACAAATCAATCCGGAAAAATATCAGGAACTCATTGCGGAATGGTTAAATTTTAAAGAAGTAAATAAAGTGCGCATTCCCTTTGAAACAGATGAGCAATTTTGAAAGCATTATCTTCTAAAAACAGCAAACAAATATCTCTTAATAGCGGTCGTAAGTCATTGATTATTTTAAATAATTGAAATACATTGTTATACATTTATAATTTCTGGCCGTAATAAGCCACGATAGTTATGTAATTCATAGGGTTATGAAAACAATAATGTATTTATTATTACTGTGTCTTTTGAATTATAATTGTAAAAATAACAAGGATAATAACCCGGTAGACACTTCTTTTTTAAGCTCAAATGAAAGCTTAGTTTGGGCTAATGAGTTTGAAAATGCGGTTATCTATTATAGGTTTATAAATGATGTAAACCACCCGATAGAGTACTGGGTAAAAGACAAAGATTGTTATCAACATTTCTTGGATTCTTTGGAAAAAAATAATGCTATTACAATAAATTCCAAAGATACTTTAGAGGTAACCATCCATGACAAAGCAGGAGATATTGATTATGTTGAAAAGATAACACTTACCGGGATGGGCGATTATATCGAAGCCTTATTTCGATATTATGAAAACGGTAAGATGTATGACCATGGAAATTTTAGATTTTCAAAATCAGATTTAGAAGTCGATGGTCTCAAATTGTGCGAAAATTAAAAGTATTGGACAAAATTCATTTAACTAAAAAAGGGAAACCAAAATTTCATTTTGGTTTCCCTTTTTAACGCGCTTCTTAATACGAACTCTATATGAACGTCATATGAAAGCCAATTTTAAATGGGAACGAATAGTATTCAAAATTGGAGTAATGGCCTTGATCATAGGTGCTTTGGATCCCCTTGAAGGCTCCATTATAATTATGATAGGAAGTGCCCTGATTGCATTATCATTACATCTACGAAAGGACGATTATCGTAAATTTTTTCTTTTTGCTTTTTTAACGATTACCTTCGGAGTGTTCTTTTTATTTTACCTTTCTTCTTTAGGCGGCTTCGGTGGTACCTCAACCCTTTCCTGGTGGTGGGCTTTATTGATCGTTCCCTACCCAATGGGATGGATTACAAGTATTATTTTGTTAATTATTAGAACTATTAGAAACGCTAAAAATAAAAACACCTGAACAGGATTTTCCTAACATTCTGTTTTTGAATGTTATGTTGATATCACAAGAGCCACCAGAAACTGCTGTAATTTTACCAAGTATAATGAAATAAAAATTTCAGGAGCTGAATTTGATTTTGATCCTCCAACCGGAATTTATACCATTTATCTTCTCTAATCTTATATTTTAAAATTTACCTTATCTTTAACTTTTACCACAAAAACTAAAAAAGATAAGATGAGATCTATTTTAATTTACCTATTTGGGTTTCTGATTCTATCAGGTTGTCAAAATAATTCAAAAAAAGTAGCACAACCTGCTATAAAAGAGGCTACAGAAAAAATCTTTCCTGATAAATTGGTCGACGCTACGATATATGAGGTGAATATTCGGCAATACACGCCTGAGGGTACCTTCAAAGCTTTTGAAGAACATTTACCCAGACTTCAAAAATTAGGGGTAAAAGTACTATGGCTGATGCCTATAAATCCAATTAGTGAAAAAAACAGAAAAGGCGAATTAGGTAGTTATTATGCGCCATCTGATTACACTGCGGTAAATCCTGAATTTGGAACCTTAGATGATTTCAAACATCTGTTGAAAAAAGCCCATGAGATGGGTTTTTACCTGATTATTGACTGGGTTCCAAATCATACGGGAAGAGATCACAAATGGATCAAAGAGCATCCTGAATACTACATTCATGATAAAAACGGCGACATCACTTACGAAGCCATGAGCCCAACAGATATATGGTGGGACACGGCCTTATTGAACCATAAAAATCCGGCAACACGAAAAGCCATGATAAACGCTATGCGATTTTGGGTAGATCTTGGAATTGATGGTTTTAGACTCGACCATGGTTGTGGAGATAAAATACCTTTATACCTATGGGAAGAAGCTCGCGCTGCTTTAGACCCCATTAGAGATTTATTCTGGCTTGCCGAATGTGGTCACGAAACTTTTATTTTAGATGGTAGTTACGCCGATGAATATGAATCCGAAATGCGCCAGGTTGCAAGTGGTGAAGAACCCGCTGATGTTTTATCAAATTGGATCGATGAAGACATGTTCAAATACGGTCGTACCCATTTTCGAATGACCTACACCTCTAACCATGATTTAAACTCTTGGAATGGCACGGTATTCGAACGTTTTGGTTCTAAAAACAAGGCCTTTGCAGCATTGGTTTTCACAGCATACGGTTTCCCGCTTATTCTTGGCGGACAGGAAGTAGGTATGGATAAACGACTCGAGTTTTTCCAAAAAGACACAATTAACTGGACCGATCCTAAAGGCATGGAACCATTCTACCAATCCCTTGTGAAATTAAGAAAAGACAATCCTGCACTTTGGGCGGGCGATGCCGGAGGCTTTCCTATAAGCATTGAAAACAATGAAAATGTAATTGGCTTCATACGGGAAGTAGAAGGAAATAAAGTCATTGGACTTTTCAATTTTTCAGACGAGAATCAAACCATCGAAATTACCAAAAGGGACGCTTATGGAACCTACTCCGATTATTTCACAGGTGAATCTTACACCCTGAATGACGAAGGATTTGAATTGAAACCCGAACAGTATTTAGTGTTTAAGGAATAAGAATTTTATGTCAATTCCACCGAATGAATAAAAAGAAATCTATTTCAGCCTCACCTCCTAAAGGAAAAAGTTTTAAAAAGTACCTTCTCGAAGGGCTAATGATATTTATTGCCATTGTACTCGGTTTTATTTCAGAAAACATTCGCTCTGATTTGGCTGAAAAAAAAATGACACGAGAGTTTGCGCTGTCTATGATTAGTGATCTACAATCAGATACCACAAATTTAAAGTATACCATGAGCTATTTCCGCCAGGCAAATAAAAATATTGATTCATTGAATACCCTGCTTTTAAAAAACAATTTTAATAACATTCCTAGTGGTAAATTGTATTTTTATGGGCTTTGGGGTGGTGCAAATGAGCACTATGTATCAAACGATGCCACTTTTCAACAAATGCGGAATTCGGGATTGCTCCGGGATGTCAAAAATAAATCACTCCTCAAAAAAATACTCAATTACGATCGATTAAATCGGGAGTACCAACAAGAAATGGCACTGGATAATTTGTTTCAAATTGAAGTTCGGAAATTGCGCGGACAAATTTTTGATTATAAATATAACAGGGTTTCGAATACTATATTACAACACAGCAAGCGGAGCAATAATCAACAGGAAATTGATGCATTCCTGCAGTCTGACCCACCTTTACTAACTTACGACCCTGTGGTATTCAACCAATATATGGAAATGGTACGTTCACGAAAATTCGAGATTACTGTAATTGATCTTGAAAGATTACTAAAAAATGCCGAGGAGCTTATTTCAGCATTAAAAAAAGAATATGAATAAATGATTCCAGAAAATCAAATCCATATGAAAATATTTAAATAAGTTCTAAGAATAATTTCACTATATTACGATTCCTAAGAATTTCATTAATAGTTAAGTAAATCACAAAATTTCCATTTAATTAACACTTACATTTAATGAAAAAACCAACCAACCAACGCCTTTCTCAAATCCTTGTTATTGCATTATTTCTTTTATCGTTCAGCTTACAAAGCTGCAAGGAAAAAGAACAAACCCAGGAAACCACCGAGATGCAGGAAACCGTTATGCCTGCTGAAACACCGGAATATTTTTTGTTACGTCCGGATGTGGAAAAAGCTTATGGCTACTCGCATGCCGTTAAGATCGGGAACGACATTAAAGTGTCCGGTGCTGTAAGTATGGATGATGAAGGAAACCCAACAGCTATAGGCGATTTGGAACAGCAAATGAAAAATTGTTACGCCGATCTCGAAAAGGTCTTAACTCATTTTGGCTGTACTTTTGATGATGTTGTTGTTGAAAATGTTTTCACCACCAATATGCCATTATTCCTTGAAAAGTCTGTTTACCGAAATGAAATTTACAAAAATCATTTTCCTACAGGTTCCTGGTTGGGCGTTAAAGAATTAGCACTTCCGGAATTTATGATAGAGATTGAATTGGAGGTTCACAAAGCGGATTAATTATAAAGCGGCTTTTAATCCTCCTATTAATTGATTGATATCAGCCATACTGGTATAATGTAAAAAAGATATTCTCAGCACTCCGGGTTGAGTGGCTACTTCCATATCGTTCAGTGGGCGCACCGCATAAAAATGCCCTTTTCCTAGCATTAATTTATGTTCGGTCAAGGCGCCATAAAAGTCATCCAACGATTTATTTTTTGGAATGATGGAAATAATCGGTGAGCGTCCTTTAGCCTGATCCGGACCAATAATTTTAAGGTCATCCCGAGACCTTAGGAATGCCATTAAATGTTCCAGAAGCTCCTGCTCATGGGCATGGAAAAGTGCATTTACTTTTCTATTGCGTTCGGCAGGTTCTGCGTCCTCATCAAAATGATGCTCATAAACAGCATCCAAATAATCGATAACTCCACTAGCGGCTGCGATCTGAGCGTGATCCGGGCCTGCAGGCGTCAACATACTTCGGGTTATCCCTGCTTTAAAGAAGTGCGATTGGTTTTCCATCTTACCAATCAAATCCTTGTCCACATACATTAAACCTAAATGCGGACCGAAGGTTTTATATAATGAAAATAGATAAATATCCACACCAAGTTCCTTTATATCCGGAAAACCATGAGGCGCAAAACCTACGCCGTCAACTACAGAAAGTGCTCCGAACTCATGGGCAAGTTCCGTAATTTCCTTTACCGGATTATTATGACCAATGACATTCGAACAATGAGGAAATGCCACCATTTTGGTGCCTTTAGAGATCAAGGATCTTAGAACATCAACCTCTAAAATTCCCGTATCATGATTCACGTGCCATTCAGTCACTTTTATACCGCGATCAGCTAATCGGCGCCAGGCTCCTGCGTTGGCTTCGTGGTCCTGACAAGAAACAATAATTTCATCGCCCTCTTTCCACATGGGACGCATGGCATTAGCCAGAACATAAATATTCTGCGTTGTTGAGGGACCAAAATGAATTTCAGAGGCATCTACATTTAGATAATCTGCAAATCGTTTATAAGAATCTTCCATAAGCTTTCCCGCTTTCATCGATGCCGGATACGGATAATTCACCTGCACCTTATTCTTCATATAAAAATCTGTGAGCCGTTTTATGGTTTGCTTGCAAGGATACGAACCGCCGGCATTTTCAAAAAAGGCCCAACCCTCAAGAGAAGGTTCAGTAAATGCGGGAAATTGAGAGCGAACAAAGGGAATATCTAAGGTCATAGTGTTTTCGTGTTTGTGAGTTTTACAGCAAGATACCAATTCATTTAGTGAATTCAAAAGTGGTTTTTTATTCTTAATTAATGAAAATTGCAATACCTTGCAGTAACTAAAATAACATGAATTATTTCCAAAAACGGTATCGTATTGTTAGTCAGCTTCTTCTGCTGATTTTAATAGGTTGTCAATCTCCAGATTCTATTTCAGGCCGTATTGAAAATGCCCCAAAAGATTCCAAAATATATCTCATAAAACCTGGAAATTTAAGATCGGTTGCTGCGCCTTATTTCGGAACTGTAGTTGATTCAGCAAGCATTTTCTCAAATGGCGATTTTAATTTTTCAGATATGCCGGAGATCAAAACCTCTGAACTCTTTGAGCTCGCTGTTCAACCTCAGGGAAAAGCTCCAAATTATTTAAAAACAGAAAATCCGCTGGAAGCTAATTTTATGCCGATTGTTTTGGAACCTGGAAGCCATGTAAGCATTTACTCTGATTGGTTTCAATTTCAAAAGCGTTATTCAATAAAAATGCCTTCTAAAAATAATAAGGCGCTGCTAAAACTTCGAGACATTAATGTTCAAGCTTTCAAAACCTATTTAAACAATAAAAACTGGCATGTAGAGGATGGTTCTGAACTTTTGGCTAAAGAAAAAGCCCTTTTGAACTATCAAAAGGCCTTGATGAATTTCGCTAATGAAACTAAAGAACTTTTACCCGCTCTCGTTGCCTTAAGATGGGTGAGTCCTGAAAACGATTATGAACGTGTCCCCGAATTTTTAGTGGAGCAGTGTAAATCCAGGAAAAAAAATTATCCGGAACATCCCTGGGTAAAGGAATTATGCGAAATGGCCAGTCCTGAAAATTTACCGGTTTTAGTAGGTAGTACCTTTCCTAACCTTAAACTGCCATTAATATCAGGGGATACTCTGGATATTAAAACCATGATGGGTAAAAAACTGACTATTGTCGACCTCTGGGCTTCCTGGTGTGCGCCCTGCCGAAAAGAGAATCGGGAAATTCTGGTTCCGCTCTGGGACAAGTATCATGATCAGGGACTAAACATTATCGCCTACGGTTTGGAAAGTGATCTTTCATACTGGAAAACAGCAGCCGAGCGCGATGGTGCCGATCGTTGGTTTCAAGCTTCAGATCTTCAAGGTGATGATGCTGATTTCTTAAAAAAGATTCGGGTACAAACCATTCCAGCTAATTTTATTTTGGATGCTGAAGGCATGGTTATCGCAAAAAATTTGCATGGCAAAGCACTTGAACACTTAGTGAATACTTATTTTGAATAGTATTTACTATATTGTTTTCAAATAGTTTCCCAGGAAAAATTGATTTTTTAAAAACATTAAGTTGTTCCTTCTTTATGTCCTCAAAAGAATACGATTATATTATTATTGGTAGTGGTTTTGGCGGTTCGGTAAGCGCTTTACGACTTTCTGAAAAAGGTTATAATGTTTTGGTCGTTGAAAAAGGCAAATGGTATCACGGAGAAGATTTCCCTAAAACAAACTGGAATTTTAAAAAATGGTTGTGGATGCCATGGTTGCGGTGGTTTGGCATTATGAAGATCACAATTTTTAAGCATGCTGCGGTTCTATCGGGAACTGGCGTTGGCGGCGGTTCATTGGTTTACGGAAACACCCTTCCTATTCCAAAATCTTCTTTTTACAAAACTGGTAGCTGGAAGGGCCTCAACGACTGGGAAACGGAACTTAAACCCTATTATAAAAAAGCCTTGACGGTGCTTGGCGCCAATAAGAACCCCTATTTGGCCGCAGGAGATCTCGCCTTAAAAGCATTGAGTAAAGAATTAAACATCGAAGATCAATTTGAGCCCACGAACGTCGCTGTTTATTTTGGTGAACCGCGTGTTACTAAACCCGATCCCTATTTTAACGGTGAAGGTCCCGAGCGTACGGGATGTCACTTTTGTGGCGCTTGCATGACGGGCTGCAGGCATAATGCCAAAAATACGCTGGACAAAAATTATTTATATCTGGCACAGAAACAAGGCGCCGAAATTCTTGCTGAACATGAGGTTTTTGATGTTATTCCGAAGCAAAAAGAAGATGGTGACTCCTTTTATGAAGTTTCCGTAAAATCGAGCACCGGATGGTTCAAAAGAACAAAAAAAATACAGACTAAAGGAGTGATATTTTCTGGAGGTGTTCTGGGGACTGTAAAATTACTTCTCAAATTAAAACAAAAAAGTTTACCCAAAATATCTGCCACTTTGGGAGATTTTATTCGAACCAATAATGAAACCCTGATCAGTGTTTCGAGTTTAGATAATAAAAAGAATTATTCAAAAGGTGTTGCCATTGGTAGTATTTTGCATTCCGATGAAAATAGCCATTTGGAAATTTGCAGGTATGGTGAAGGCTCCAATGCCTGGAAACTTTTGCATTATCCCTATGTTACCGGAAATAACCTGTTTGTTCGCCTAACCCGAATGTTTAGATCTCTTTTCTCCTCCCCTCAGGAATTTTTCAGGATCTATGTTAAAAACAGCTGGGCAAAATCTACAGTAGTTCTGCTATTCATGCAAACTCTGGATAGTACTTTAAAATTAAAGCGCAATTGGTTTGGTGGACTGAGCTCTACTATAAGTTCCGGTAAAAAACCAACACCCTTTATCCCGGAATCCATAAAACTAACGAAGGCCTATAGTAAGATCGTTAAAGGTAAAAGTACATCCTTTGCTTTGGAAACTATAGCAGGTATTCCTTCCACAGCACATATTTTAGGTGGCGCTGTAATGGGAATTGATGAGACCAAAGGCGTTATTGATAAGGACAATAAAATTTTTAACTATGACAATATGTATGTGATCGACGGTTCCATGATTTCTGCAAATCCGGGCGTAAATCCATCTTTATCTATCACCGCGATCGCAGAACGCGCCATGGATCAAATGCCTTCAAAAATGAAAAATTAAGGTGTCATTCCGATTTATTCCCTAAATTAGAAAGCGGTATGCCAGATCGGGTATCCAATTTATTCAGATTTCAACCAAACATGTCAGATCAAAAAAAATTCAAAAAAGTACTATTTGCTGTAACCTTAGCATTATTATCCTTAGCCTGTAATCAGGCAGAAAAACCCAAAAAGAAACCCAACATCCTATTTATTTCTATTGACGATCTACGTCCGAATATTGGCGCTTATGGGGATACCATTGCAATAACACCAAATATGGACCAGTTGGCCGGTGAAGGTATTTTGTTCAAGCAAGCCTTTTGCCAGGTTGCTGTTTGTGCGCCTTCCAGAGCGAGTTTAATGCTTGGGGTTAGACCGGATTCTACAAGGGTTTGGCATTTGGGTGATAAGTTTCGGGAAATAAATCCTCAAGCGGTAACCATGCCTCAATATTTTGAAAAATTTGGTTATTACACCGTTAATATTGGAAAAATATTTCACAACTATATGCCTGATTCCATCTCCTGGGATGAACCTGATCTGCGTCCTGAGCGCTATAAGCGAAAAGACTGGTTGAAACGTGATGGTGAAACTTTTTATATCAGTGAAGAGATCAATAAAATGCAAGTACGCAAACGCGATTCCTTGTTAAAAATTCGTCCGGTGCGCTACGCGGATGGATGGAACACCGGTCCGGCCTATGAAGCTGCCGATGTTGCGGACTCCATGTATTATGATGGTGCACAAACCGAATTAGCCAAGAAAACCCTGACGCGTCTTTCAAAAATGGATAAGCCTTTTTACTTCGGATTAGGGTATTTCAGACCACATTTACCTTTCGCCGCTCCCAAGAAATACTGGGATCTGTATGATCCTGAAAAAATTCCCTTATCACCAAACCCAAATATTCCGGGGGGCGCACCTATTTACAGCATGAACTCCATGTATGAATTACGGAGTTATGATGGCTTCCATGATATTGGTCACCCAACTTCATCCTTTCGAATGGATGAAGATCGTACCAGAAAATTACGGCACGGGTATTACGCCAGTGTGAGTTATGTTGATGCGCTTTTAGGTGATCTTATGGCGCATCTCAAAAAATTAGGAATCTACGATAACACCATCATCATCCTTTGGGGTGATCATGGGTGGAAACTAGGGGATCTGAATAGTTGGGGAAAAATGACGAATTATGATATTGACCTTAAAGTTCCAATTATTCTGCGTTACCCGGAACAGGAAAAACGCGGGGTAAAAACAGATGCTATGGTTGAATTGGTAGATCTTTTTCCATCCTTATGTGAATTGGCCGGTATTAAAGTTCCGGACTACATGCAAGGCACTAGTTTTGTACCCTTAACTAAAAATCCCGAAAAGCCCTGGAAAAAGGCCGTTTTTAGTCAGTTTCACAGACGACCCAAAGTGTCTGCAGACGGCCATCGCTACATGGGGTATTCGATGAACACTGAAAAGTATCATTACGTTGAATGGTACGGTTGGGATCCTGAAACAGGAACTCGAGGGGATTTCAAGGGTCGGGAGTTATACGATAGAATCTCCGATCCTTATGAAACTGTAAACATAGCTGAGGATCCTGAGGAACAAGGCATCATACAAAACTTATCAAAAGAACTTGCCGCTGGTTGGCAGGAAGCAAAACCAAAGCTTTAAAATCCATTTAAAAACCGAAAAAACATGAAACGGATTATTAGTATGAGTATTTTATTTTGTCTAAGTATCGGACTGAACGCTCAGGAAAGTACGCAAAATAAAACTGCCATAGCCTCAACATTAATTGGTGAATGGATCATTGACCTACGACCTACTCCTGATGCTGAAGCCTACCTAAAATCGTTTGTGATCGATAGTTTAGTTGGCAAATCATTTTCAGGAACGTTTTATGGAAGTCCTATTGAAAATGGTCTGCTCAACTCTGACTGGGAATCCATTTTTTTCGCCTTTACAACCCAAGATAATACCTACCCCTATTATCACTCCGGCTATGTTAAAGATGGGCGGATTTATGGTATCTCCTATTGTCCCGGTCGAGGTTTTACGATTCCCTGGAATGGTGATAAAAATGATAATACCAAGGAACCGTGACAAAGACCATAACTATTGAATTGGGAGGATTGACATTTGATTGCCTCGCAGCCGGCAATGAAAAAGATCCATTGATCCTTTTTTTACACGGATTTCCGGAAACGGCTTTCATGTGGAAAAATTTAATAGAAGACTTTTCGAAAAAAGGATTTTATGGTGTAGCTCCAAACCAAAGAGGATACAGTAAAGGGGCTTGCCCAAATGGCAAAAAAAATTATCGTTTAAATCTTTTAGTTGAAGATATTATAGGAATTTCCAAAGCCTTGAACAAACATAAATTCCATTTGGTTGGACATGATTGGGGTGCAGTAGTTGGCTGGAAAGTAACACATGATCATCCTGATAAAGTGTTAAGTTGGAGTGCCCTTTCAGTGCCTCACATACAGGCTTTTGGAAATGCCATGATGACCAATCCGGAGCAGAAGAAAATGAGTCAGTATGTCAAAAATTTTCAAATACCTTTTCTACCTGAGATGCGCATCATGAAAAAGGATCTTGCCCTTTTTAAACGTTTATGGAAATATAGTTCCGAAGAGGAGGTTGCTGATTATTTGAGCGTTTTTAGAAATCGAAAACAACTTACCGCAGCACTCAATTATTACCGTGCTAATTACCGAATGCTTAAACAAGCCGCCAAACAACAAATTTTAGGCCCTATTAAAGTGCCTACTTTATTCATTTGGGGAAATAAGGATATTGCCATTGGAAGAGCCGGTGTAGAGGCTTCTCACAAATTTATGAAAGGCCCTTATGAATTTTTGGAGTTAGATGCCGGCCACTGGTTGATTCAAACGAATTATAAAGATCTTAAAAATGTCCTTTTTTCATTAATTAAGCATGAAGAAGAAAAGAGCTCTTGAATCTTCAATTATAATTTTTTATTACCTTAACTCCGCATTATGTTAATCGTGATTTGAATTTTTTTCTTTTGACCTAACCAAACCAACTAAACATGTCTATTACCAGATTTGGAGAATACATTACCCAGCTTTTTAAAAAGTTTATGCCGGATGCGTTTGTATTCGCCTTGGTTTTAACCATCATTACTTTTTTCAGTGCCTGGTATTTTACAGACACCTCATTTATAGCTATCATTTCGTCCTGGTACAAAGGGTTTTGGTTGTTATTAGAGTTTGGGATGCAAATGGTACTCATGCTGGTAACCGGGTATTCCATAGCGTTAACGCCACAGGTAAAAAAAATATTTTCTAAACTCAGCAAATTTATATCTACCCCACGCCAGGTCTATATATTCATCATTGTAGTCGGTATGATCCTGAGTTTAGTAAGTTGGGGATGGATGGTAATCACAGCTGTTCTGGCTCGTGAACTTGCACCACGAGTAAAAAACGTAAACTATCCCTTTTTGATCGCCTGTGTGTATTTTTCAGGAGTAATCTGGGTTTGTGGTTTATCAAGTACGATTCCTTTATTATTAAATACCCAAAACAACTATCTCATTGAAGCTGGTATTTTATCAAATACTATTTCAACAGGATTCACTTTAGGATCAATTTTGAATGTGATAGTCTTAATTGTTATGGTCATGGGTTCAGTAATAATTTTTCCCTTTTTCGCGCCTAACGGTCCTGAACTTGCTGATCTGCTCATCAATAAAGATGAAAAACAAGAACTAAGCATTAAAGAAGAAGCGGAACGTATGAACCTTGAAGTTAAAGCGCTTTCTGACCGTATGAATAATAGTTTTTGGCTTCAATTCGCCATTGTGTTGATCGGACTCATTTATATTGTCTACTATTTTAGTACGCAGGGATTTGACCTCAACCTGAATATTATGATCTTCATTTTTATCATTTTAGGTCTTTTGCTTCATAAAACGCCCATGCGCTATGGTATTGCTATGAAACGCTCCAGTTCGAACATTTCCGGGATTCTATTTCAATATCCGTTCTATGCAGGTATAATGGGTATCATGATCTATACCGGTTTGGGTGAATCTATCGGATCCTGGATGGCGTCTGTGGCTACGGTTCAAACCTATCCGATATTTGCTTATTTAAGTGGAGCAGTTATCAATTTTGCAATTCCTTCTGCAGGTGGAGAATTTGCTGTTATTGGTCCAAGTATTATTAACGCGGTTACAGAAATAGGCGCAGGACTACCACAACAGGAAATCACCGAAATGGTTTCAAGAGCATCACTTGCCGTAGCTTATGGTGAATCGCTCACTAACTTGCTACAACCCTTTTTCTTACTTATTGTGCTTCCGGTTATGGGTATCGGTATCAGAATTCAGGCTCGCGATGTTTTGGGGTATTTGCTCATACCTTTTACCTTATTTTTTATTTTGATCGGATTATTGGTAACCTTTGCTCCGCTCTAATTATTTATCAGAAATTATTAAATATTAAGAACCAATAACATACATGAACTTATCAAATTTCAGATGAATTCATAGTAAATTCGTATCTTGAGACTCATATTTTACTGAATTCAGTATTAAAATTTTGTAACCTCCCTTCTATGAAAAAAATAGCTCCTGTTCTTGCTTCACTCCTTTTAATTGTAGCATGCAGTAAAACGTCTGAAAAACAAGATAAACTCATTTCCGGTATAGACACTTCTTTAAATCCCGGCGATAATTTTTTCAGATATGTGAATCACGAGTGGTATGATACCGTTCAAATCCCTAAAACCCAAACAGGTGTTGGCGCCTACAGGTTTATGAATTACCAGCAGCGCTTAAAACTCCAAGGTTTATTGGATAGTATTTCACAGATCAATCATCCTTTAGGAAGTATTGAACAAAAGGTTTCCGATTTTTATATTTCCGGATTGGATACCGCCACCATAAATGAGTTGGGGTATAAACCGGTGAAACCTTTACTTACCAAAATAGGTTATATTAATAACGTGCATTATCTTTTAAAGTACGTAATAGATAATTTAAAAGTAAATAGTACATCATTAATTAGTTTTAACATTGGTCCTGATCAGCAAAACAGCAATATGAATATCGCTCACGTTTCGCAGTCCGGTATTGGGTTACCCGATCGTGATTATTATTTCAAAACGGACTCTGCTACCGTTCGAATTCAGAAAGCCTATAAACATTATTTAGCCACCTTATTCGAATTAACAGACCATGACGCGGATAGTTCAAACTATTTTGCTAACGTGGTTTACGATATAGAAAAGCAACTTGCCGAGTCCCACAAAACCCGTGTAGAACGCAGAAATGTAAAGACCAATTATCATAAAATGGCAGTTACAGATCTGGAAAAGCGTCAACCAAATTTAGAATGGTCTCAGGTGCTTCGTGATCTGGGAGCCAAAACAGATTCCCTGGATATGCGTCAAATGGAATATTACGACAAGCTGAATACGCTTCTTCCGGAGATCAATATTAGTGATTGGAGAATTTATTTGAAAGCCGCTTCATTGCGGCATTTCGCAAGCAAACTAAGTGAACCTTTTACCGATGCTAACTTTGAATATTCCAAAGTATTGACCGGTCAGAATGAAAAGAATTTGCGTAAAGAAACTATTGCCAGTGCTGTAGATAATTATTTGGGTGAGGCTTTAGGTCAGGTCTATGTAAAAGCATACTTTCCGGAATCGACAAAAGTTAGAATGGAGGAACTCGTAAATAATTTGCAGGAAGCTTATGCAAAGCGTATTGATAATTTAGAGTGGATGACTGATAGCACGAAACAAAAAGCTAAGGAAAAACTCTTCGCTATTACAAAAAAGATCGGCTATCCGGATACCTGGAAAGATTACGGCTATGTACATGTTTTTAAAGACACTTATTTTGAAAATGTGATCTCTGCTGATGCGGCCAGATATCTGAGACAACTTAAAAAATTAGGGCAACCTGTAGATAAGACTGAGTGGTTCGTAACCCCTTCAACCGTAACAGCCTATAATAATCCTTCAGCAAATGAAATTGTGTTTCCGGCGGGTATTTTACAACCCCCGTATTTTGATAATACCGCTGATGACGCTCTAAATTATGGCGGTATAGGAATGGTTATCGGTCACGAGATCACCCATACTTTTGATGATCAAGGAGCACAATATGACAAGGATGGTAATGTAAAAAACTGGTGGACCGATACGGATTATGATAATTTTAAAGAACGCATTCAACAGGTTATTGACCAGTACAGCGGGTTTACAGTTTTGGATAGTATCCATGTGAACGGCGCCATGTGTGTTGGCGAGAATACTGCAGATATTGCGGGAGTAGCCGTTGCTTATGATGCCTTTAAAATGACAAAAGAAGGACAGGACTCCACCAAAATTGATGGTTACACACCAGACCAGCGTTTTTTCTTATCCATTGCTAATATCTGGCGTGTAAAAATGACAGATGATTACCTGCGTTACTGGATTAACACCAATCCTCACTCCCCGCCTAAATGGCGTGTTAATGGTCCCCTTATGAATACAACACCATTTTATGAGGCTTTCCATCTTAAACCTCAAGATAGTATGTTTCTGGCAAAAAAAGATCGAATTACGATTTGGTAGGTCAGAAATTCAGAGAAGTTTAGTAACTTAGACTGAGTTCGTGGATAAGGTTAAAAAATATATTCCTATGGCTGAAAAAAGTGACGGTTTAGATGATTATTTAGATAGCCATTACATTCATCGTAGTAATTGGTTACGCGCTGCCGTTCTAGGCGCAAACGATGGTATTTTATCAACTGCCAGTATTGCTATTGGTGTGGCTGCGGCAAGTAGTACACGAGAGCCTGTAGTTTTAGCAACACTTGCCGGTTTGGTAGCCGGTGCCCTTTCTATGGCCGCCGGTGAATATGTTTCGGTAAGTTCTCAAACGGATGTTGAAAAAGCTGATATTGCGCGAGAAAAAGAAGAACTGGAGGAAATGCCGGAATTAGAATTACAACGCCTTGCCGAAATCTATGAAGAACGCGGATTAAAAAAGGAAACGGCTCTGATCGTGGCTAAAGAATTAACAGAACATGACGCGCTTGGGGCCCATGTTCGCGATGAGTTAGGCATTAACGACATTAGTAAGGCAAAACCGCTACAAGCAGCCCTGGCATCCGGTGCAGCTTTCACCGTTGGAGGTTTACTTCCTTTCGTGGCCGCACTACTGGTGCCTTTAAAGACCATGGAGTATTATCTGTATGGCTTTGCGCTTTTATTTTTGATAATTCTGGGTACAGTTTCAGCCAAAACAGGGGGCTCAAGTATAGGTAAAGCCATAATTAGAATAACATTCTGGGGTACTGCAGCTATGGGTCTTACAGCTTTGGTGGGCTATATGTTTAATGTGAACGTTGCTTAGTTATCTATCTTGACTTTAGAAAAATAAAAAAGCCTTGAGATTTTAATTTACCTCAAAGCCTTTTTCTGGTTTGTATTTTTAATATTAACGAAGTAAACGTCGCATTAAAATATATACGCCATATTTTTGAACCACTTTGTAAACGGTTACCATCCATTGCTTAGGTTGTAATTCGTCGCCAATTTTATTCTTTTGCAACTTCATGTTCTCCCAGGCAATGTGACGTTCCAGGTCCAGACGTTTTAGATCGCGTTGTACCTCTTCATATGTTCTATATTGTTTCATTATTTAAACATCAAAAAAATTAGTAGACATTCGTCGGATTACGATATTATCGATCTTACGACGACTGATATAAAAGATTATGGCTATTACAATGATCAGCCCCGCTGTAATGACATAACCTAATGACTGGCTCCCCAATAAATCACCAAGATAAATAGCGAGGGCAAAGGCCAGAAAAATAAGTGCCGTGAATAGCAAACCCCCAATGATCACAATTTTTGTGATCATACTAATGGAGTCGCTAACTTGCTGAAAAACCTTAAGCTTATAATACTCTTGTGATTTTTCAACATAGGTTTTCCCGGCATCACCTAATTTATCGGAAGCCTCATTTAAATTTTCAAAAAATTCCATTATTAGGCTTTTTGAAATTTCTTGTTTTTAGCTTTTAAATCTTTCAACTTTTTTTCCAAAGCACTAATAGCCTCATCGCCTTTCATACTCATATCGGAAACCACACGGTCTATCTCTTCTTCCAGAGTTTCTTCTTTCTTAGGAATAGTATGTAGGACCTTATCTTTCAAATACTCTGCTTCTTCTAAAGCTTTATCTTTGGCATTAAGAGCTTCATCCAAAATTCTTTCTCGCGTTTTAGAACCTTTATCAGGGGCAAACAAAACACCTAAGGTGGCGCCAATTGCTGTTCCTGCTAACATTCCTAAAACTACACTACTTTCTTTACTCATAATATCTTAAATTTTTAAATTATTAATTCGTTTGAAGCACTAAAACAGATTCTTAATCTGCAGTAGTACTGGTCTTTCTTCAAAGACTTAATATAAACTACCATAAATATTCCGGAAATTCAAGAGGTTTAAAAAAACTTTAACACTTGTAAAATAAGGACTTTCGAAAGCATGAGCCGAAAAGTATTATTTTTTGAGAGGTTTTTTATTTTGAAAAACAGCTTAAAAAATAAATTCATGTTTTTTATTACCTTGTTGAAAGCTTAATTTAAATTTTCTGACTATTAATTCTTGTTTATACCAAATCATTCCTAAAATATGAAAGCTCCAAAAAGAACGCGTGAATGGTGGGGACCACCAAAAAAGTTTACTGTAAACCCTGAAACCAGAAAGGTAAGTTGGTTAGAATTATTTTTTGATCTGGTTTATGTGATTGCTATCGCAAAGATTACGCATCATTTGTCTGAAGGTATGCATTCTGAAAATATTCTTGAGTTTATTTTCTTTTTCATACTGATCTTTTGGGGTTGGCTAAATGGTAGTATGTATCATGATCTTCACGGAGCTGAAGGTTGGCGCACCCGATTTATGACACTCTGGCAAATGCTCATCGTTTCGGCACTGGTGATTACTTTAGATAGTCCTGCCGAATCCTTTGTTTTTAACGTAACCACGGCCTTAATTCTGTTACAGATTTTTATAATTTACCTATGGTGGAGCGTTGGACTTTATGATAAAGAACATCGAAAACTAAATCGTCCTTACAGCATCATTTATTTAGCGGCTCTTGCATTGATGGTTACAACACTCTTTTTGAAAGATCCTTTTATTATCCAGGTTATTCTTTTCAGTTCCTTATTTTTAAATTACTTACCTCCTTTTGTACTCTATGCGTTATCAAAGGTTCGTACGAATCGTTTTGTACTTTCTGAGAGCATGACGGAACGTTTAGGTTTGTTTACTATTATCATTTTCGGAGAGGTTATTGCCGGCGTTATATCCGGTGTAACCGCTTTACACCAACTTAATTTAAAAATTTGGATCAACTTTAGCCTTGCTGTCATTTTGGTATTTGCTTTGTGGTGGCTTTTCTTCACCCTGATCTCAGATAGGCGGTGTAAAAAAGGTATGCTTAATTCCAGCATCCTTCAAATACTTTATATACCCACGCTATTGGGTTTAGATCTTTTGGCCATGGCTTTTAGTAAGTTGTTTACAGATTCTGGCCTTTATATTTTTGACATCATTAATTTGAAACAATTATCCGGTTTTTCGATGAGTCTTTTCTTATTCGGAATGTTTCTTATGACCTTTGTGTTGAAATATGCTGAACAATATTACATCTTGCGAAAACGTATTCAATGGATTATTTTTTCCTCAGCCTTTATTTTGATGATTTTCTCATTAGTGAATATCGAACTTTCACTTGGTACATTTCTTTTCACCTTGCTACTTTTTGTCCTTTCAATAATAATACTGTTGAATTATCAATGGTATGGCATCCAGGTTAAAAAAAATAAAGCCATACAAGATCAGAATTGATCATTTCTTTTTATAAAACATTTAACACGCATAAATATGCATTAAAGTCAACATCGTGTAAATTTGAATGAGTAAATATTTAAAAAATTAAAAAATGTTATGAGCGATTCCTGGTTAAATATGTGGAATGAGCGTTATGCCGAACCTGATTATGCTTACGGCATTGAGCCTAATGTATTTTTTAAAGAACAGCTGGACAAATTAGCTCCGGCTAAACTTTTGATGGGTGCTGAAGGTGAAGGTCGAAATGCGGTTTATGCAGCAAACCAAGGTTGGGAAGTTACCGCTTTTGATATAAGTGTTGAAGCCAGGAAAAAAGCTTTAAAATTAGCCGCCGATAAAGGCGTTTCCCTTGATTATAAAGTTGGTTTTTTACCCGAATTAGATATACCTGATAATTCCTTTGATGCACTCGGACTTATTTTTGCGCATTTTCCAAGTGATATTCGTCCTGAATTTCATAACATCTTAAGCAGAAAACTAAAAACTGGTGGGATCGTTATCGTGGAAGCTTTTAATAAAGATCATCTTCAATACCGACAAAAAAATCCAAAAGTTGGCGGTCCTCGCGACTTGCAAACCTTAATGTCTAAAGAGGAACTTACAGAGGCTTTTGCCGACTTCGACATTCTGGAACTCGAAGAAACTGAGGCAGAATTCAATGAAGGTCTATATCACATAGGAACCGGTTCTGTAGTTCGTTTTGTAGCTCGAAGAAAATAATTTTCTAAATTCAAAATACCGGAGCCTTTTATTAATATTATCTTAATATTTCCGCTTTAACTTCTAAAGTTAGGTTAAATCTGAGCCTCCAGACACAATTGACTTTCCCCTAATTATTTAGTTTCCTTAGTTTTTACTAACTTTAAGAGAATGCCAATTGTTTTGGTTCTTTCTACAGGAATTTTATTTCAAAAATTCTAATAATACTTAATTCAAAAAAAACATTTATGTCAAAGAATATTTCAGATCACCTGGTGGAGATGCTAGTGAATGCCGGAGTAAAGCGCGTATATGGCGTAACCGGAGATAGTTTAAATCCTGTTAACGATGCCGTAAGACGCGATGGTCGTCTAGAATGGATCCATGTGCGTCACGAGGAAGCCGGCGCCTATGCGGCATCCATGGAAGCCGAATTAAACGGCATCGGGTGCTGCATGGGAAGCAGCGGTCCCGGGCATGTACACCTGGTAAACGGACTTTATGATGCCAACCGCTCCGGGAATCCTGTTATCGCTATTGCATCCACTATTCACACGGATAAACTAGGTCTGGATAATTTTCAGGAAACCAAGCCGGAACTTTTATTCAAGGATTGTTCAAAATATGTATTTATGGCGAATACTCCGAAACAGGCTATGAATGGCTTACAAACAGCTATTCAACATGCGATAAGTCAAAAAGGGGTCGCTGTACTCGGGTTACCTGGCGATGTAGCCAAAGCCGATATGGATGACACCGAAACCGCTTTTAAAAACTTTACCGTAAAACCACGCGTGATCCCTAGCCAGGAGCATATGGAAACCCTGGCAGAAATATTAAATACCAATAAAAAGATCATGCTTTTTGCAGGACATGGCTGCCGGGAAGCCAAAGACGAGGTTATGGAACTGGCAAAAACACTCCAATCTCCTTTAGGCTACACGTTCAGAGCGAAGATATTTTTTGAATTTGAAGATAACCCTTATGCTGTAGGCCTGAATGGCTTATTAGGCAATAAATCTGGATTTGAAGCCATGCATGAAGCGGATGTGCTTTTAATGCTAGGAACAGATTTTCCATACAGTGAATTTTTACCAAAGCATTGTAAGATTGTCCAGATCGATATGAAACCTGAGCGTATTGGCAGAAGAGCAAAAGTTGATCACGGTTTTTGTGGCGATATAAAATCGACCCTTAAAGAACTTCTGCCTTCACTTAAAGCTAAAGACGATAGTTCATTTTTAAATAGCATGCGTTCAAAACATGAGGAGGTTGAAAAAAAATATGCCAGTTATATTAAATCGAAAAGTGAAGAAAAAAATATTCATCCGGAATATGTCGCTCATTTGGTTGATAAATATGCCGATGATGATGCTGTATTTACCGTGGATACCGGCATGAGTGCCGTTTGGGCAGCGCGTTATTTAAAAGCAAAGAAAAATAGATATTTAACCGGATCCTTCAATCACGGATCTATGGCCAATGCCATGCCTATGGCCATGGGAGCCGGTCTTGCGGATCGGGATCGTCAGGTTATTGCATTTTCCGGTGATGGTGGTATTAGCATGCTTTTAGGTGATTTGATGACCATAAGTCAATACGAGGTTCCTGTAAAGATTATTATTTTCAACAACCGCTCACTTGGTATGGTAAAACTGGAAATGCGGGTTGAAGGTTATGTGGATTGGCAAACCGATATGAAAAACCCTGATTTTGTTAAAGTTGCCGAAGCCATGGGAATTCAAGCCTGGGAAGCCGATGAGTCTTCAGAAGTGGAAGGCGTTTTAAAAGAGGCTTTAAGTCATAAAGGCCCGGCCTTGATCAACATTTATACAGATCCTGAGGCTTTAGCAATGCCACCAAATGTTAAGTTCGATCAAATAAAGGGTTTTGCAAATTCTATGGGTAAAATGATGCTGAATGGTCAGTTCGCCGAGGTGATAAACACCACAAAATCAGATATGAAATACCTTAAAGAATTGATTTAAATAGCCGGTAATTATCCATGACATTTAATCAACTTTTGAATCCATTATAAATGAAAAAAGCTTTAAGTTTCTCCGCCATTGTTTTGGCCATAATTTTAGTGATCACAGCAGTTTATTTTTGGCCAATTCATGGTCTGATTGTACTCGCCGCCCTGATATTTTTTATTGGTCTTTACGATCTTGTTCAAAAAAAACACACCATACTAAGAAATTTTCCTGTGGTGGGCCATATGCGCTATCTTTTGGAGATGATCGCTCCTGAAATTCATCAATATTTCATTGAATCGGATACGGATGGAAAACCTATCAACAGAAATCAGCGTTCTTACATTTATTCCAGGGCAAAAAAACAACACGGCACCCATCCGTTCGGAACAGAATTAGACGTAAACGACGCAGAATACCAGTGGATGCAACACAGTATTTATCCCGCTAAAAAAATGGAAGAGCCACCTCGAATTACCATAGGGGGTGAGTTCTGTAAAAAACCCTACAGTGCGAGCATCTTCAATATATCAGCCATGAGTTTCGGAGCTTTGAGTAGCAACGCCATTACCGCTTTAAATTTAGGTGCAAAAGCCGGAAATTTTTTCCATGATACCGGTGAAGGTGGCATTTCAAAATACCATAGAAATGGTGGAGATCTCGTTTGGGAAATTGGTACAGGATATTTTGGATGCCGTACCAAAGATGGCGGTTTTGATCCCGACAAGTTTAAGGAAAAAGCTACCTGGGAAGAAGTAAAAATGATAGAGATTAAAATTTCTCAAGGCGCAAAACCAGGTCATGGAGGTGTTTTACCAGCCGCTAAAAATGATGAAGAGATCGCAGAAATTCGCGGCGTTGAACCTCATACAGACGTGATCTCTCCTCCCGGTCATAAAACATTCGATAGTCCAGAAACTCTTCTGGATTGGATCGAGGAATTAAGAGAATTATCAGGTGGGAAACCCGTTGGTTTTAAATTGTGTATTGGTAGTAGAGAGGAATTCATTAATATCTGCAAGGCTATGGTAAAAACAGGAAAACGCCCGGATTTTATTACGGTTGATGGTGCCGAAGGCGGAACCGGTGCCGCGCCTATTGATTTTTCAAATTTCGTAGGAATGCCCTGGGAATCTGGTCTGATCTTCGTTGTAGACACTTTAAAAGGTTATGGATTAAAAGACGATATTAAAGTGATCACAGCAACAAAAATATTTACTGCATTCGATATATTTAAAGCCTTATGTTTAGGTGCCGATGTCTGTAATTCGGCTCGAGGTATGATGCTTGCCTTAGGCTGTATTCAAGCCTTAAAATGTAATACCAACGAATGTCCTTCGGGAGTAGCTACAAATAACAAACGCCTGGTTAAAGGTTTAGCAGTTTCAGACAAATGGGTTCGTGTAAAGAATTATCATGAGAGTGTCATAAATGATTTCATGGAATTAGTAGCTGCATCGGGATGCGATAATCTTGATCAATTAAACAGAGGGCTTATTTACAAACACCGTGATAAGGAATGGCTGACATACGAAAACGTTAACAAAACAATTGCCGACGGGGCTTACGTTAACAATTAAATGTATTCTCATTAAAATTACGACTTTTTACGCTTTGCGAATACTACCTAAGTAGCACAACTATTCGCCATGTTAAAGTACTTTCATGGTCACCTTTAAAACTTAAGGGTAATGACCAAACTTTTTCAAATAATATCCTTCGTATTCTGTTTATTATCAGGCACATTGGTGTTTTCTCAGGACGCTTCCTGGGTAGCACCTGAATCTGCTAATTCCCTAAAAAATCCTTTTGCAAACGACGCCGGAGCGGCTGCCAAAGGGCAACGCATGTTTAATCAAATGTGTGCCATATGTCACGGTCGTAAAGGTGATGGAACAGGCGGTGGTGGTATAAGTTTAAATCCAAAACCTGCCGATTTTTTATCTCAAAAAGTAAAGAACGAATCCGATGGTGCCTTATTCTGGAAAATGACTCATGGCAATCCCCCAATGGCCTCTTATAAAGATATGCTTTCCGACGACCAACGCTGGGAGTTGGTTACTTATATCAGATCACTAGAAAAAAACAATTCTTAAAGCCTTTACATTATGAAAACACTGCCAACAAAAATCAGAACTGGATTTTTGGGGTGTCTTCTCTTGCTCTTTTTTATTCCAATGAATAGTTATGCAAGACGCATCCCAAGTTATGCACGTCAAACAGGTCTGGCCTGTTCGGCCTGCCATACCGTATTTCCGCAGTTAACGGCGCTGGGTAGAGAATTCAAACTAAACGGTTACACCCTAACCAACACCAAAACTATCACAGATAACATAAAGTTATCCAAAAAAGGACAAGAGGATGTGAAACAGTTTTTACGCGTTCTGGGAATTTCCCCTATGTCGGGCATGTTCCAAACGGGGTATACCAGTATCAATTCAAAAATACCGGACACTCAAAACAATAATTTGGAATTCCCACAGCAATTAAGTTTGTTTTATGCCGGACAGATTTCACCAAATTTGGGAACCTTTATACAAATTACCTTAGATAATGAATCCGGAACCGTGGGTTTAGACAATACTGATATTCGTTATGCCAATCAGACCAATGGAAATATTCCTATTACTTATGGGCTCACCTTGAATAATAACCCAACCGTTCAGGACCTCTGGAACACGACTCCTGCCTGGGGCTTTCCTTACACGTCCTCTGGAATTGCTCCCACGCCTAGTTCGGGACTGGCCATTGAGGATTTAGGCGGTATGGTAGCCGGTTTAGGAGCTTATGTCATGATCGATAATTTGCTTTACCTGGAATTGTCAGGTTACAGAACGGCTCAACTGGGTGCTGCCCTACCCCCAGACAGCTCTTTTGAAGGCGCTGTTAATGGTACCGCTCCCTATTGGCGAGCCGCGTTGCAAAAGCAATTTGGCAAGAATTATGTCTCCGTGGGTACTTTCGGTATGGCTACAAAACTTTATCCGGTAGGCGTTACAGGAAATACGGATAACTTTACCGATACCGGTTTTGACTTGCAGTTTGAACGGATAATTCCTGTTGGACAATTAACACTTCACACTGATTATATTAATGAAAAGCAGACTTTAAACGCTACTTATGCTGCTGGTGACAGTGAAAATTTAGGCAACAAATTGAAAAAGTTCAATATCGATGGAAGCCTGTTTTTAAAACAACAAGGTCTTAATTTTACCGCCGGTTATTTCAATATCAACGGATCATCAGATACCGGTTTATATGCTCCGGAAGAAGTATTCGGTAGTATTAACGGTTCGCCAAATAGCAGTGGAATTCGCACACAAATTGATTTTCTTCCCTGGGAAAACACACAATTGTCACTACAATATTTCGCCTATAATAAATTTAATGGCTCCAGTTCAAATTACGACGGATTTGGTAGAGACGCTTCCAATAATAATATGATTTATTTACAACTCTGGTTTGCATTTTAAACCTATCAAATTTCAATATTAAAACCTCAAAGCGACCTAAGTTTTATAACTTGGGTCGTTTTTATTATGATTTCTTTAAAACTTCTTCTAAAGAATTCCATGTATTTTTGTACTGTGAATTTTAAAACAAAACAACATCAGGTTAAGAACGGCTTTTCCATTTTTGGGTTGGCCCTGCTGTTTTTATTATCTCCCTGCCAGGTAAGGCATTTGGTTCAGGATGCTTTTGAAGTGCCACAAACCAAAGTGACTAACCTGAACAAAGCTGAGCTGAGTAACACGCAATGTCAGTTATTTAATGTTGTTCAGAGTGAAATTAAAAATCCGGAGCTTTCAAAATCATTTTGTTTTAATGATCCTTCAGAACAAGGCAACCAGATTCACAACTATTCAAATATCAAAACACCTTTTTACGATTTGTCGGTACGATCATTCGGAAGGATTCCACTTTATATACTTTACCGGCATTTAAAAGTTCATCTCTAAGTACAGCCATTTTTAAAAATAAATTTAAACACCCCTGTGAGAACAGGGCTAATTTGTTGTACTTAACAGATAAACATAATGAATCAAATCAATAAAAAATTAGAAGTAAACTACCGTTCATTGGTCATACTTCGAATCATGCTTAGCCTCATTTTTATTGTGGCAAGCTTAAGTCATTTATTAAAAACTGAAAAAACCGTAAGCCGTTTAGAACAGGCACATTTTGGATTTATTGGAAGTTTCTTCGGACCACCTCAAATATTGGTGATCCTATCCGGAGTGATCATGCTCATTGCCGGTTTGTTCTTGCTTTTTGGTTATAAGACCTCATGGGCTGCAATTGTATTGATAGCCGTATTGATACCTATAACGCTAACCGTTCAGGTAGGTCAGATGACCACCGTTGGACCACTTTTTAAAAATGTGGCCATCCTTGGCGGTTTACTGTTCTTTAGTCTTAATCCTAATTTAAAATTTAAAAAATAATGAAAACAACGTTTAAAATTCTTGCCACTTTAGGTCTTGTACTTCTAGGGCAAATGCCTTTACAGGCCCAAAACAAAACACAACAAAAAATGAATTATGTGGTGCTGTCTAAAAACATGCAACAACTAAACCCGATTTTAATCACGGCCGATGCCCTGGCTGAAGCCGATGGTATGAAATACGGGAAAATGGAGGTTGTTATTTGCGGTAAAACCGTTCAAGATATTAAGGATAGTCCTGAACTTTCAAAATTAATTTCTGAAGCTCAGGATCTTCATGTAAAAATTAATGTTTGCGGTCTATCACTTAAAAAATTCGGAGTAGACCCAAATAGTCTTCCTTCCGGTTTAAATGTCGTTGATAATGGTATTTTCTACAGTTTTCAACTTCAGAAGAAAGGTTATATGAGCCTTACCATCTAGGCTTGAAAACCAGTAACATTTAAATAGCCTTTGGTTACCCAAAGGCTATTTTTTTTTGAATTATTTTTTTTCTTGTTGGAAGAAAAAAGGGATTAACCCCCTGTCATTATGATAATTAAATGAAAAATAGTACATTTAAGTCAGCAAAAAGCTATACTCTCCCTAAAAAATAGCTGCTTATCTGAATCAGATGAGTAAACATAGTTATTTAACTAAATCAACAACCAAATATTAATTTTATGAGACGCTTTGATCATTCTAAAACAGGATCATTCCCTTTTGTTTTATTTTTTCTGACCCTAACAGTCTTCCTGAATTTACAATCCTGTAAATCGGATAAAAAGAAAGACGACCAATCAAGTATGGAAACCGTAAAGCCTGAAGCAGTAATTAAGGTAACAACAACGAATATGAACTTTGATATGCCTGATACCATTCCCTCGGGATGGAATACTTTCAAGTATATGAATGAATCGCCGCAAACCCATTTTTTCTCAATAGAAAAATATCCCGAAGGCAAAACTATGGATACTATTAAACAAAAAGTGATTCCATTTTTTGATAGTGGTATGGACTTTTTAAACAAAGGTAAAAATGATGAAGCTATGGCCGAATTCGGAAAACTTCCAAAATGGTTCAGTGATGTTGTTATTTTAGGTGGTGTAGGTTTACTATCACCTGGTCGTACCGCTGAAACTACCACCTATCTGGAACCCGGAGACTACATCGCAGAATGCTATGTAAAAATGAGTAATGGTGTTTTCCACAGTTCCATGGGTATGTTTATACCGTTTACAGTGTCAGAAGAAAACTCAGAAATGAAACCACCGGAAGCAGATTACAACATTACCATCTCTAGTGAAGATGGTATAAATATTTTAGATACTGTTAAGCCCGGGGAACATGTTTTTTCCGTGTTTTTTAAAACCCAAATGGTTCATGAAAATTTTGCCGGTCATGATGTAAATCTAGCCAAGGTAAATGATAGTACTGATATTGGAGCTTTGAATAATTGGATGAATTGGGTAGATCCTAAAGGTTTAATTGAGCCGGCTCCAAAAGACGTTACTTTTATGGGCGGGGTAAATAATATGCCGGCTGGAAGTAAGGCTTACTTTAAGGTCAATCTTACCCCCGGTAAATATGTATTAATTGCAGAAGTTCCAGATCCTATGGGTAAAAATATGCTCAAGGAATTTGAGGTGAAATAATCATTAAAAATGGAAAGTGCCCAATCGTAGTGCATTGGGCAACTTTCCGTCTAACAAACCTAACCAAAAAATAGTATTCAGGTTAAACTAAAAAACTAACTAATTCAAAATTTTAAGGAAACACGAGCTCTTAACGCGAATGGTGTTCCCGGTGTAAAATGTATTTCTTCGATTGGGTTATCCTCATTTTCCAGCTTGGATAAGGTTGCGAATTGCGTTTCATTCCATGCGGTATTAAAAATATTTTCTATAACAACTCCAAATGTCATATTGTTTACTGCATAATTTAGATTTAAATCGGAAATAAAATAACCCTTTGCTACGATGGAATAGGTCTCATTTGCAGGTCTGTCATCAATATAACGATAGTTTAAACTCCCGGAAAAACCGTGTAAATTTTTAACTGAAATGCCTCCTGTAAAAGTTGCATGGGGAGCCAGTGGTATATAATTCTCATTCTCAGGAGCATCCAAATTTCTAGCTCTGGTTACAGTTAGATCTGAATTGAAATACAACCAATCGGAAATCTGATAACGCAGCCCCAGATCAAGGCCGAAACGTTCTGAGCTTCCACTAGGCTCTACAATACCTGCATCACCTACATAAACAAACTCCTGTTCTGAAAACAAATACCATAAGGCAGCGTTGATAATTATTTTAGAAGACGGTTTCCAAATATTCCCAAAATCTACCCCATAAGCCCGAGGTAAACTGTTTTCTTGAAGATTGGTAACCACAACACGCGTATCGTTTGAATGAAACCCAATACCCGATTTTAAATACCATTGTAAATTATTTTTCGGGTTATAGTAGAAATTCAATTTTGGGTTAATCACAAAAGCTGTTTTTGATAAGGTCTCACCCGAATTTGACAGTTTATCATTGTAAAGGAAATTAAAATAATCTAACCGAATTCCAGAGGTCACCTTAAAATTTCCCAAACTTAAGTTAGCTTTAATAAAACTAAAACTATTGGACTGACCAATATCTCCAAGTTTTATGCGCTGATTTAATGTTGTTCTATTGATTGTTTTTGATAGTTCAGAATTGTTCGTTTTATCATACCTTAAACCCAATCCATATTTAAGTGTTAATGGGCTATCCTTCAAATAAGTATTGGTTTTAAATGTTGCATTAAAGCCATAGATATCACGCGTTTCCTTTTGCCTTATCTGATCGCCATTTAGCGGATCTTCCAGAAAAAAAGTGAAATTGGAATAAAGTATAAAATCGTAATTAATGTAGAACACATTCGCTTTTAACGAGGTGTTATTTTTTACTTGTTTAGCCCATTCTAAATTTAAATTCGTTCGAGCTGTTTCCCCTCCCTCTGTATCATCGATAGCTCCAAATCTGGAAATTTGACCTTGATCAACAGCACGCTGAGGTATTTGCCCCGAGGCATCCCAACGACTTGTAAACCTGGATACTGAAAAAGCAAGCTTGTCATTGTTGGGTGCATAGAAACTATATTTTCCAAAAATATTGAGGCGGTTAAAATTTTGAGGTGAATCGAATGGACCATCGGACTCTAAATATTCTATTGCAGCATAGGCATTATCACGCGCTTCATCATCCAACAATTGAAACATGCCCAGCGTTCGTAAACTATTGAACTGCCCCAATCCAAAAGAAATAATATTTTCATCTATACTATTCTTCGTTGCGAAATTTACATATCCGGCGGTATTAAAATCGCCTTCCTCAGCATCATATGGTCCTTTACCAAAATCTATTTTATTTATGGTTTCAGGAATTAAAAAATGCAAGTCACTATAACCCTGACCATGAGCATGCGATACCATATTTACCGGCATACCATCAACTTTAATAGATATGTCTGTTCCATGATCCAGATCGAAACCTCGTAAAAAAAGTTGTTCTGCCTTTCCACCACCGGCATGCTGACCAATGATTAATCCCGGCACTTTCCTTAAAATATCTTGAGATGAATTCACAGGGTTTATGTTCAATTCTAATTTTGTAATTGTATTGAGGGTATTGACCTCCTGAGCAATAACCAGTTCATCCAGTTGAAAAGCCTTCTCCCTTAAAACTATAGTTATGGGATCCTGACTCGTTTCCAGACGAATGATCTTGGATTCATAGCCCAATAATCCAACTTTTATAGAATCTTTTAACTCTGTTTCCCTTAAACTAAACTGACCGTTTTCTAAGGAGTGCGTGTGAGTTTTTGAGTTAATATTATAAATGTAAGCATATTCCAAAGGTTTATTTTGCTCATTGAAAACCACACCTTTTAACTCTTGACCGAAGGTAAAAAACCCCAGAAAGTACAAGAGAAAAACCAGGAATTGCTTTATAATTGATTTCATCGAAAAGCGATTTGGGTGAAAGAAATATTACATGTTTTGGATTTCTTTGGCTACAAGAGGCCCTAGTTCAAATGCGCTGGATTCTAATTCTTTCTTGAGGGCCTTAGCCTTCTCTAATCTACCATTAGCTTTATAAACCTCGGCCAAATGAAACAATACATGAGGTTCAAATGTTTGTCCTGCAACATATTTTTCCATAATATCCAAGGCTTCTTTAATATCACCACGATTAAACTGACTCCAGGCCAATAGATCGTATGACTCCGGTGTTGGACGATTATTAATTTCAATATGAGCAATTTCTAAGGCCTTTTCAGATTCCATTTTATTATCGGCATATAACAACACATTATATTTGTTGTACATATTTCCGTAATTCGTGTCCTGAACCGCTTTTTTATACTTTTTAGTGTAATATTCCTTTAACTTAGAATCTGATTTGTAATCGGCTATTTCAGCTTTCAACAAATAATAACTTGGTGTTTGATTTTTTTCAGTGATATGGTCTAAAATTCTTAACGCTTCATCTGGGTCTTTTTCATAAGAATAAACGATCCATGCGATGCCTTTTTTTGCATAGGCGTCATTAGGATCAATTTCCAAAGCCTTTAAATAATGTTCGTACGACTGTTGGATTTTACCTGCATGCCCATAGAAATCTGCTAAATTTGTATAGATCCATTGTTCTATAGAAGGGATATTAGAAGCAACTCCAATAGCTTGAGCCTTTTCCATATACTTGATGGCAGCATCCAGATCACCACGATGGTCGGACCATTTGGCCAGACGGATCAAATAATCAAAATCGTTTGGATCGGTAACCTTATCAAGATAACGCTTGGCTTGGGTATAGTTTCCCAATTCCATATAAACATCGAACAACATTTTTTGGGTAGATTCCATTCCGGACCCAATCATTTCGGCCTTTTTCAAAAGAGATAAAGCTTCTTTGAACCGGTGTTGAGAAACATAATTGTGCGCCAAAGATTTTAAATAGCCCGGGTTTTTATATCCGGTAGCTTCGTTGGCTTTAAGCAAATTTTTCTCTGCTTTAATGAGATAATCAATCGTTCCTGTTTTGCTGAATAATTTGGATTGAGATGCTGCAACTTTAACTAAATAAGGAAATTGTTCTGGTTCTTTTTCTAGCTTTTTTTCCCAAAAGGAATAATCTTCCTTCGTTCGTTGCAACACCTCATCCTTTGGTAGTGTTAAATATGCCTCATAATCAGCTTTATGTGTAATCTGTTTTTTTTCATTGTTACTATTGCAGCTTGATAAAAGCAGTAGAACGAGGCTATAAAGGGTAATACAAATTGGTACTAATTCTTTTTTATTTAAAGCTTTCATAATAATGGTTTTTTGTTAGGTTGTAGGTTAAGATTAAAAAATACCAGGGCACAAATTATGCCCTGGTATAAGGGAGAATTACCATGGTGAGGCTAAGTAAGGAAATGAGGTCAAAAAGGCTTTATCATTCATATCTACATGATCATCGGATAAGCCTGGATTTTCGGTAAAGTCTTCACCTCCAAAAATCAGTAAAAGTTCAACAGTAATAACGTCATCGTTCAATGCCCGACCGGTTAATACATTCGTGCCATCGTAAAATGTTGTCGTTCCGTCAAGAGAAACATTTAACACATCTGTTGCAAGTACGCCTGTAAATGCAGCAGCGTCAAGACCTAATGCATTTTGATCTCCGGGTTGTGAATAAGCCGGACTCAAGGCTTCCAAATTTGTTTGGAACATGCTTTGAAATGCAGCATTTTGTTCTGAAGGAATTGTTACGTTAAAAAGATCTTTGTTTTCACCAGATGTAAATACTGTATTTACTGCCGGTCTTCCCATTTGATCCTCCTGAGAATAGGTTCCGGAAAAATCAATAGGCGTTGGATTATTTGTCATGTCATCACCCAGATTCGTACAGCTCAAGGCTGAAAGTGCTATGGCCGCAGTCAGGGTAAGTATTTTTATATTTTGAATAGATTTCATAAGTCGTTTTTTATTAATTAAATGTGTGTTGATTCTTATTTTCTTTTAGATTCTACCCAGGTATTGATGGTTCCAGAACCTCCAATCATGGCTTTTGGTACTTCTACCACTATAGACATCACGTTGGTTCCTGCGAACGTATCCGATCCGGGATTGTTAAAGCTTGAAGCCATACCACCAATGATTTCAGAATAGCGGGCAAAATCCATAAAGAAGGGATCATCCCTTGGTCCGGCAAAAAATTGCATTCCACCATAACTGCTTACTATGGCTTCAGAACCGTAAGGTGTAATAGCTACGACTCCGGCATTGGTAGCCGTATTTTCAATAACACTATTTAATCCCGTTTGTGAAGGAGCAACAGGTCCGAAGAAATACATTTTTCCATCTCTTGGAATGGCCTGGATTACCAGATCTTCAATATTATCACCAGTATTATCAATGTTGAATTCTACCATGACGTTTTCATCAAAAGCAGCATCGCCTGTTTTGGCCGGACTTAAAAGTCCCTGAACATTGGCTACAAATACCAAATTGCTGGTATTTTCTCCCTGGAAGGCATAAAAATCTGTAATATCACTACTACCACCTTGTACGGCAGGCGCATCAATATGATCGGCAGCGACCATAAAGAAACCTGCTACTGCAGTTATTCCAAGGCCAATTAAAATTTTAAATTTTTTCATTTGTTTGAAGTTTTTAATGGTTAATTTATTTTTGACTTTCATGCATACCTACGGAAAAAAGAAAATAGCGGTTTTGTTAAAGTTTTGTTAAAATGAAAATGAGCCCTTATTCAATAATAAGATTTATCTTTACCCCTAATTAGATTGTTTGCCTATGAATCCTTCAGCCCAAGGTTGGATAAAAAAACTACGAAACGACATTCCAGATAACGACAAGTTGTTTTTATACAGTCTTGAAGATTTCTATGACGCCTTGCGTGCCTGTGGCTTTATTTACGGAAGTAATTTGCATGTTGTAGCGCACCGAATCTCTAAACAGGACCTAACGGAAGAGGAATGCTGTAAGGTTAATTTGTGTCTTTCATTCTTGCATATTTATCATCATTACAAAACAGAAATTCCTTTTGTAGATAGTGTTATTGGGTTTTATAATGCTATCAATGCGCTAAAAACCTCCATTTTTGACAGTCTTTTATCGGAGAAGAAAACCAGTGAACAGCTCGAAAAAATAATTCATAAACGGGTTCAGATCGATGCCAATGTACTCACTAAGAATTTTAATTATTTTATTGTAAATGCACTTCTTTACATTGATGTATTGGCTTATAAATATTATTTGAAACACGGTACGGTTACAACAGATTATTTAAAGCATCTTGAAGCGGCTATAGCTGCTATTTCTTTGGATGTTCTCTTATCGAAAAAAGAAAAGAACGCCTACGATGAAAGTTTGATAAAATTATTTGAATCTTCTCTTCGGTATCAGGGTGAAGAACCCTTAAGCTTTGGCGAAGCTGTTAAATTTATTGATACCCCATTAAAAAAGTTTTACATCTTGGATCTTGCGTGTATGGCAAGTTGGGGTGATAACGTTATAGATGAAAAAGAACATCACTTTTTAAAATTATTGGGTCGTAGTTTGGAGCTACCCGAAACCAGAGTGGAGCTTTCTATTAAAATGATCAATGCATTTTACAAAGAACACAAGGATAATATTGCTCTTTTAAGTTCTAAGAACATCGTTCAGAGTTTTTATGATAACTCCAGCAAAATGGTGGTAAAACTCATTACCCGAAATAGTAAGCGTTTGTACCGTGAATTGAGAGACAGCAAAGAATTGATGGTATTGTTGACGCAATCTACAGTGCGCGATCTGAATCCTGAGGAACAAAAAAAGGTACAGGAGCAATTATTGGATATTTTCAAGTCGATACCAAGCTTGGCCATTTTTATGTTGCCCGGCGGTGCTTTGCTCCTACCCCTGGTTATTAAATTTATTCCAAAATTATTGCCCTCGGCCTTTGATGAGAACAGGATTAATGAGGAATAAGTATTTCTATTCCAGCCAATTTTTAAAATCCTTAACCCGTTCCCGAGCCACAATAATATCCTGATCCTTATAGCTATGCAATTTTACGAGCAAACGAGAATTGGAGTAATTTATAATATCTGAGATAGCATTGATACTGACGAAAAAACTGCGATTTACTCTAAAAAAAGTTTCCGGTTCTAAATCGTTCTCCAATTGATCCAGAGTGCCATCGAGCAAATAATTTCTACCAGATACCGTGTGTAAATAAGTTCCTTTATTTTCACTAAAGAAACATTCAACCTCGGCGGTAGAAATGAGTTTAAGATGTTGCCCAACTTGTACCGAAAAGCGTTTTTTGTAGGCTCTGTCTATCGGGTTTATTAGAAGTTTCTTTATTTCATTAAAATCTACCGTTACGGGTTGGTTTTTTGGTGTACGTTCTTTGTATTTCTGCACCGCTAAAACGAGTTCTTCTTCTTCAATTGGTTTTAACAAATAATCGATACTATTAAGTTTGAAGGCCTGCAGCGCATATTCATCGTATGCCGTCGTGAAAATAATTGCACTCTTGATCTCGATGGTTTCAAAGATTTCAAAAGAAAGTCCATCGCTTAACTGAATATCAAGGAAAATTAAGTCGGGATGTGTATTCGATTTAAACCAAGTTAAGGCGTCTTCAACGGAATGTAGCATGGTATGTACTTCCATACCTTGTTTTTCCAACATACGCTGTAAACGCCGTGCTGATGGTTTTTCGTCTTCAATGATGATCACTTTCATCGGTTGGTTTTTAGAGTTGCGTTAGGCCTGCCTGCCGATAAGCAGAGATTGAGGCAATATCTTTTTTTATAGTTTTCTATGTTTCCGGGTTTTTACTTTTATCAAACATAAAAAGATTTAGCGGAAAGCCCGACCTGCAGGGTAAGGCCCAAATTAATATTATTCCCAGTTTTTTCGTTCTTTTTCCATAAACTCTTTCATTTTTCGTTGTTCCCACGATTTACTAAAAAAGATGTTCTTCCCGAAAACACGAAGCCCGTGAAAACTGAGACCGATACCCCAGAAAAAGGCGGTGGTAAAGGTTGAAAAACTCCAGAAATCCTGGTTGCCCTCACGGGTAAATAAATAGATGAGAAAAACGTTCACAACCACGTACCAGAAGAGATGCCAGTAAAAGCCTTTGATCTCTTTAACGCGTTTTTGAGCCCTGAAATAGGCGTCTTCACTTTTGTGTTTTGAGGTGAATTTTGAATCTTGTATTTCCATGATGTGTCGTTTTTTTGACCTGCCTGTCGGAAGGTAGATTGATTATTTTATTATTCCCATTTGGTTTCTTCTTCCTCTTGCATAAATTGTTGAATTTTACGGTCTTCCCATGATTTACCAAACATAGATCGATCTATAAAAACGCGGTAAGCATTTATGGTTAGTCCTAAGCCCCAGCCAAATAAGGGAAACCAAAACCATTGATAATCCCAGGAGGTTCTATAGTTTATCCAGATCAAAAATGGGATAACCAGACAATAGGCCACCAGACTATAATAAAATCCTTTAAGTTCTTCGACGTACTCGCGAGCCCGCACGTAATTGGCTTCTTTTTGAAATTGTGAATAATTTTCCATGATCGTTATTTGTTTAGAAAGCATGGGTATTGCCACGGCAAACTCCTGCGATTCTTTAATAATTTTTACTTTTTTGTTGGTTAAAAGGTTGTAGCGTTGTTTAATATTACTTAATCCTACACCACTGCTCTTCTTTAAAATTTGTTTGGGCTGTAAATTATTTTGGACTACCAAATAGCCGTTTTCTTCATAAATTTTGATATGAAGTGGTTTTTTGGAAGTTACCATGTTGTGTTTTACAGCATTTTCCAGAAGCAATTGTAAAGCTAGTGGCACTACTTTGCTTTCAGGATTTTCGGCTTTTTCGGGCATTTCAAAAATGATGCTGTCTTCAAACCGCATCTTAACCAGAGACATGTAGGTTTTGGCAAAATCGAGTTCTTCATCTACGGTTACAAGTTCTTTGTTTTTCTGTTCCAGGACGTAGCGATAAACCTTGGATAATGCGGTTGTAAACTTTTGAGCGCTCTCTGTATTTTCTTCGATTAAACTGCTCAGAACATTAAGACTATTGAATAAGAAATGCGGATCTAATTGATTTTTTAAAGCATCGAACTTGGCACTAGCTGTGCCGGCGATAACTTTTTGTTCTTTAATTTTATTCTGTTGGTAACGATTATAAAAATAAACGAGATGAAAAATAGCTACTATAATAAGCGTTACCACCAGTCCGAATTTATAGTACACTAATTTTTCACCACTTAAAAACTCTCTAAAAGACTCTCCGTAAAAAATGTAATTTGTGGTTGCACGAAGAACAAACAAGTCCAGAAGGGTGATGATAGTAGATCCAAAAACGCCAATAACTATACGCCATATGATTTGGTTACTTTTCCATCGGAACCGTTTTAATAATTCAAAAAAATACCCGTTCGAGTAACCAATAACAAAAGAATACAGTTGATAAACTAAAAAACTAATTAAGGCTTCATTAAAATTTTGATATTGAAATCCCCCACGGTAAATATTGGCAACCACAAAAATAGCGCATCCTATGAGGAATGAGATGACAATATTTTTAATGAATTTAGGCATGATTAATTAGGATTATTATATTATTTTTTACAGGTTCCAAGGAGTTGTTTAGCTCTATTTTCTCCCCAATTAGGATAAAAAGCAGACTCAGGTTTAAATTTAGCAAAAAGTTCTAAAGCATGTTCTACATCCTTACAATATGCTTGCATATCTTCCCCAAAATATTGGGCTTTACCTATATTCCATTCTGCTTTGCAGAACACTACTCTGGGGTTATCCGGTGCCAACAATTCTGCTTTATTATAAAGCTCTGCTACTTTCCCGGATAGTAATCCACCGTAAGTTGCACCGTCATAAGCTATCCAGGCGGTGTGTAACATGGCTTGTAACACCATAAGTTCAGGATTATTTTTTGATATTGCTGTTGCGTCATTGAGATAATCCTGAGCTTTATTTAACTGCAAGGTCATCTTTTTTACATCGGTTTCTCCGAAACTATTAATAATATTAATTTGTGAAGCATAATAGTACGGTAACCAATTATTTTTTTCAGCTTGTGCTATACGCTCAAAAATATTTATTGCTTGAGCACTATCACTTCCCCACAATTCGAAAGCTTTTTGCATACCTTTTTCATAATTAGATTGAGCATTCACATTTCCAATACAAAGTAATGCAGCGATGATAATAACAGATTTTTTCATTGTTTTAAATATTAGTTTGATTCTACATTTATTTGAAACAAAGATGCATCGCCGATATCTAATATTAAAAACAGACTTTCTGAACTGTATTTTTTTAAGGATGAATTGTTGTTTTCTAAAATATTCATATTACGATCTTGTTCTTTTTAAAACAAAAAAAGACCCAAAATACAGCACGTTATTTTGGGTCTTGTATACAAGTGACTAACTCTACTCAAAAATTTATTGTGTGGCAATTCTAAACATTACAGGCAACGCATAAGCTACATTCACCGGTTTTCCGCGTTGGGTTCCGGGTTTCATTTGTGGTAACAAACTTATGATGCGTTCGGCTTCTGCTTCTAGAACTTTATCCGGTCCGCGAGATTTTATTTTAACCGCTTTGCCGGAAGAATCGATAGTGAATATTACCGATACGCGACCTTGAATTTGCAACTCCAGAGCAGCTTCAGGATATCTGAAATTTTTGGCCACGTGTGCCATCATTTTTTCCTGAAAACAATCTTTAGCCTTGGCGTTACTCAAGCCCTCACAACCGGGAAATATAGGTACTCGCTCGATTACGGAGAAGGGAACATTTACTTCTTCTTCTATTTTTTCAACTTGAACTTCATCAACATTAGGCACATATTCAGCAATGGCATCCTCTTGTCCAACTTCAGTACTTTCAATAATGGTTTCTTCAATATCTTTTGTGTCTTCAACAATGGTTACATTCTCCTGAATAGCAGCAGGAGGTGGTGGTGGCGGCGGTGTGCTGGCATTTACAATAGGAATATCTTCCTCAATTTCATTATCCATGTTGATAACATCGACAACAACATCATCTTTATCGTAAGTTTTAAACTCAAGTAAACGCCAGGATAGAAATAACATAATGTTTAATCCTATAGCGAAATAGATACCGCTATTTCGGGCAACATCTAATTCTGGATTTTTTTTAGCTCTCATGATTCTGAAATTTTCTTTTAGCATTATAAAATTATCAGATATAGTGCTTATTAACTATGACAAATATCATGTTATCCATTTCACGAGATGTACCAAAAAATTATCTGATGGCTCGTTTTTATCCTGTTAAATAAGTTATGCTGATGTATTTTTTGAAAAATCAAGTTAACAAATAACGCAGTTATAGATTATCCAGTTGATTTGATTTCTTATCGTCGCTAATGGTCCAGAAAAATCCAACAAAAAAGAATTGATCTGCTGAAGGTCGAAGAGCACGACGATTAAAATTCCCTTGGCTATCCGGAGAATTGCTATATTGATAACCATTAATGTTTTTAGAACCCAAAACATTATTGATAGAAGCGTAAAGAATTTTTTGAGAACTTACTAAATACGCCCAGTTTATACTTAAATTCGAATATCCTTTGGTCTTATCATTCAAAATTCCCGGAAGATTGGGGTTTGTAAAAGTTCTTCCGCTCGCCAGAGCAAAGGTAAATCCAACCTGACTCCGCCAATCGTTTATCCAATACTTACCTACTATAGAAAGGTTATGCGTATTGGCATATGGTGGTATTTCCGGTTGTAAATAATTTTTATAATTGCGCTCTGTATCCAAAAAGGAATAACTCAACCAATAATCAAGATTTTTTACACTTTTGTTATCTCTCCAAAACAGATCAACACCCCTGGCAAAACCATACCCTCCATTGGTATAATGACTATTATAAACAGCCAGATCTGAGTCATACTTTATAAGATTATTATAAGATTTATAATATCCTTCGACCCTAAAAATCTTACCTTGAGCATTATACTGATAATTTAAAATATAATGGTTCGTGTTTTCCGGTTTTAAATCTTGATCATATTTTAAAATTATACTTGCAGGATTTTGATAAAATTTTCCAAAAGCCAGGGATAGTTGCCCGTTTTTAGATGTTTTATAAGCCATCGATACCCTGGGAGCCAGGTTTAACCTATCGAAAATAGCGCTGTAATCGGCACGGATCCCAGTCTTAAATGCCAAATTTTCAGATATAAAATAATCGGCTTCGGCGAATGTCGCTGCAATATTATTTTCAAACCCATAGTTTGCATTATTTATTGATTCATCCGCATAATTCTCTTTAAAGTCAGTCAAAAAATATTCACCACCAAAATTAAGTTTGAATCTGTTATTGAACCGCTTTTTGAATTTTAGTTTAGCATGAACTGAGTTTTCATGATCTCGAATACTGCTTTTAATAATGTTTAAACGGTTTATGGCATTAGTATAGCTTAAACCCGTTTGAAAGGACCAACTTTCATTTATAAGGCCTTTATATGAAGCATTAAAATATAAGTTTTTATTATTTAGTTTGAAGTAAGCGGGTTCCTCTAAATTGATATCTTCCTGGGTTAACTCAAATTGAGTCGTATCAAAAGCGCCATATATTTTCAATAAACCAGTGTTCGTTTTTTTTCTGTAAACAGATTCTCCTGAAGCTGTTTCAAAAGGTTTGATCCAGTTATTTCTACTGGTAAAAATGGCGTTGTATGGCGCCAAATTGATATATGAGACATTAAAACTTAAGGAACTTCGGTCTCTTTTTTGGGTGTTTCCTAAAGACGCCCCTACACTCATGATCCCGATATCCGTTTTTTCCTGATCAGGTTCGTCTATGGTATTTAAAAGTAAAACACTGGAAAGTGCCTGACCATATTCCGCTGAATATCCGCCTGTTGAAAATGTTATCCCATCAAATAAAAATGGAGAGTACCTTCCCCTGGTAGGTGCATTATTTGTAGTTGGCGCATAGGGTGTAAATACTCGGATGCCATCTATAAAAATTTGAGTTTCATTGGCATCACCACCGCGAACAAATAATCTGCCATCTTCAGCAACGGTTGTTGTGCCCGGTAAGGTTTGTAAAGCCCCAACAAAATCGCCCAAAGCACTGGCTGTAGTAACAACATCTAAAGGTTTTAGAACACTTACTTTACTATTATCGCCTGCTGAAAATGTCCCTGCTGATAATACAACAGCATCCAGATTATTAACATCCTCCCGAAGGAGGATAACTAAATTCTGCATTTTATTTATTTCAGTTACAAGTCTGTAGGTTTCGAAAGACAAATAGGAAATAACAAGAGTTTGGATGCCTTCATCTGAAGCATTAAACTCAAAAAAACCGTTAGCGTCTGAAGTCGTGCCACTGTAAGTACCTTCTAAATACACATTGGCGCCCTCAACAGGTGTATGGTCACCGCTCAAAACTTTGCCACTAATAGTGGTTTGGGCTAAACTTTGTAATGCTGAAAAAATGAGAAAAATCAGGCTTAACTTTTTCATGATTATGAAATTTTCTGTTCGCTTTAGGGTTGTTTTAAAAAACCTAAACTTTGATTGATTGATAGCACAAAACTGGCTCCTAAGTCTGATTTAGAAAATTTTAATGAACCGAATTGTAAAATTTAGATGATGAATTGTTTTATTTGAAGTACTCCCTTGATTTTTTTGGTTGCATTATAATTGCATGTTTAAAAAAGGGGATTTCCAAAGAGACTTATAGCTATGTGCTAATCTTTTAACATTTTCTCATTATGGGGATAATCATTAAATAAGGAATAACATTGAAACACGTTATAATCAAATTATCTAGATATTTTGGAACCATTCCAATAAAATGGTGTTTAATCCTAAAACAAAGAACATCAAAACGTTGTATTTAGAAATTGAGCTTGTTAATTGTTATTCCACTTTGGGATACCATCATAAAAAAACCGCCTAAGTGGCGGCTTTCAGGGTTTTAAATTATTTTTAAATTATGAAATCTTAATGGTTCGTGCAGGTTTGCGTTTGGCTTCTTCACGCTTTGGAAGATGAATGACCAAAATACCTTCATCATATTTCGCATTAATTTTGCTATCATCTACCGATTCCGGTAAGGTAAAGGTTCTTTTAAAAGAAGAATAACCAAACTCTCTTCGGGTGTAGCCCTCATCATCGTCTTCATGTTGACTTTCAACTTCGGCAGAAATTGATAACAAATGATCATCTAAATTAATGTCAAAATCTGATTTTTTCATACCGGGAACTGCCATCTCTACAATAAAAGCATCAGCAACTTCCTTGATATTTACTTTAGGAAGCGATATACCCGTATTGAAGTTAGACGAAAATAACGAAGGAAAATCATTCATTGCAAAGTCGTCAAACCATGATAATGACGGGAAGCTAGAACCTGTAGTTTTGTTTGCTAAACTTCCGTTTTTCTTAATTGTTGCTAAACTAGTCATTGCAAAAAATTTTTAGGTTAAACTTAATTTTAAATTTAATTACTTTACTAGTAATCAGTTCTTTATATACAAAAAAAATACCAAAATAAAAGTGTAGATAAAACTGAAAAAAATTTAATAATTATTAACAAAAACCTGACATTTTTACTTCCTTTTTAAGAAATTTTCAAATATCAACGCTTGTAATTTTGACAGTTTACTGCCAAGTTTATAAACCAAATTTTATATTTATTTTTATAAAAATAATTTGAGTTGTGTAACAATTTTAATTCAAAGACTACCTATCTGGTAGCTAACTATCATCCTTGAAAAAAGAAGAAGAACAACGTTTCGTAGCATTACTGGAGGAGCACCAAAATATAGTTCATAAGGTGTGCCGATTATATACCAATAACTACGAGGCTCATAACGATTTGTTTCAAGAAATTACCATTCAACTTTGGAAGGCCTATCCTAAGTTTCGTGGTGATTCAAAATTTAGTACCTGGATGTATCGTGTTGGCTTAAATACATCTATTACCTTATACCGAAAGTCGAAACGTCGTATTTCCACTCAGGATTTCGATAATGTAGCTTTCAAAATAAAAACAGAAACCTACGACGACACGGAAGAACAACAACTTAAAGCACTCTATGCGGCCGTTAGAAATAATCTGAATGACATTGAAAAAGCATTGGTTTTCTTGTATTTAGAAGACAAAGATTACAAAGAAATCAGTGATACTCTGGGGATTAGTGAAGTAAATGCCCGAGTTAAAATGAATAGAATTAAAACAAAGCTTAGGACGCTTTTAAATCCGTAATGCTATGGATGAATTAGAATTATTGAAAAAAGACTGGAATAAGTCTGATGACCATCACAAAAAACTGTCGGGTAAAGAAATCTACCCCATGTTACACAAAAAATCGTCATCCACGGTAAAAATGCTGTTTTACATCAGTATTGCCGAATTATTTTTATGGATTATCATTAACACGATTCCATATATCATTTCAACGGAGTACAGGGAAAAATTAAATGAAGTTTACGCCAATGAGACCTTAATGACCTGGCTTACCATAGTAAGTTACGGTATAATTTTGCTCTTTATTTATTTACTTTTCAAATCCTATAAATCCATTTCGGTTACAGACAATGCTAAGAAACTTATGGAAAGTATTTTACGTACCCGAAAAATAGTAAAATACTATGTACTCTATAATTTGGTAGTTGCCGGAATCTCTTTGATTTTCGGGTTTTATCATACAATACACTACGATCCTGCTATTGCTGCAGAAATAAAGGATTTTTCAGACAAACAAATGTTTATGGCTTATGTAATCATGACTGTTTTCAGCATTCTGTTTATCGTAGTGATCTGGCTTTTCTATAAACTCATTTATGGCCTGCTTTTAAAACGCCTGAATCGAAATTATAAGGAATTGGGAAAATTAGAAGTGTAGATCCTCAAGTGATTTTACCTCACCAATTTTCATAGCTCCAATTTTATAATTACCAATCCTGACCCGCACTAAACGCAAGGTTGGAAAGTCAACAGCCGAAGTCATTTTTCGAACCTGACGAAATTTACCTTCCTTTAAAGTTATCGATACCCAGGAGGTTGGGCCATGACGATCATCTCGAATTTTTTGTTCTGCCGGAGGAATTTCAGGCTTATTCGTTAATTTAAAAACCTCGCAAGGCTGAGTTTGATATTTTTTACCATTGAAGCCAATAATAACCCCTGTTCTTAATTGCTTAATGGCATCATTTGTAATCTCGCCGTCTACCAAAGCATAATACTCTTTTTCAATACGCTGGCTGTTCACATAATTGCTCATTTTTCCCGAAGTGGTCAAGAGCAATAATCCTTCAGATTTTTCGTCTAACCGACCAATAGGCATCAGACCTTCCGGAAAGTCATATAATTCACCCAAAAAACGTTTTCTACGCTGCTGTTTAGAATTGCTGTAAAACTGGCTCAGCATCCCGTAAGGTTTGTATATTAAAAAGTGTTGATCTGATGCCGTTTGAAATGTCATACCTGATTTTTATCGCGTTTCCGGGCCTTGAATTATTTCTCAGATAGAATTTGGTAAACCAATTCTTTGGTTGGTTTTTGCCCGTTTATTTTCTGACGCACGGTTTCGAAACTCATTTTAAAATCGCAACCTGCTCTGTAATTACTACAGCCATAGGCCGTTTTTCCTTTTATAATGGTTCCTTTTTGGCATTTCGGACAGCTCAATGAGCCTGAGATTTTATTATTAGATTTAGAGACCGCAATACCTTTAGGCTCTAATTTTAATTTAAAATCAGTATCAAATCGCAGTAAGCCTTCAACACTTTTCTCGTTAACTTTAAACCCTTTTAAATTGACGGTATTCCCTTTTTTTAGTAAACGTATGTATTGCTTTTCGGATATTTTTTTTCCTGAAAACTTAAAAGGAAGTTTAAAATCGCAACCCGATTTGAATGCAGAACAACCATAGGCACTCGTACCTTTTAAAAGTGTCCCTTTTTTACATTTAGGACAAGTTTCCGATAAAATGCCTTTTTCTTTTTTTAATTGAACTTTTTGTTTTCGGGCTTTTACGACCTGAGCTTGCGATAAATTAGCCCGATTGGTTTCACTACGCACTTCGTAAACCAAAGCATCTACCATGCGCTTCATGTTTTTAATGAAGGCTGCCGCACTGAAGGTCCCTTTTTCAATATCCTTAAGTTGCTTTTCCCAGGTTCCCGTGAGTTCAGCAGATTTTAAGAGGTCATTTTGAATGATCTCTATCAATTGAATTCCCGTAACCGTTGGAAGCACCTGCTTTTTATTTCGCTTAATATATTGCCGCTTGAACAGGGTTTCGATAATATTGGCCCTGGTGGAAGGACGACCAATACCGTTCTCCTTCATCAGATCTCGCAGCTCATCATCATCCACTTGTTTTCCGGCAGTTTCCATCGCACGAAGCAAGGAAGCTTCTGTAAATTGATTCGGTGGTTTGGTTTCCTTTTCTAAAAAAGACGGTTCGTGTGGGCCCTTTTCACCCTCAGAAAACGCAGGTAAAATATTTTCGTTGCCGGCAGTTTTATCGGTATCGGGATCCTCGAATACCACACGCCAGCCTTTTTTCAGGATCTGTTTTCCCGTAGTTTTAAATGGTACTTCAGCGGCTTCTCCAAGAACCGTGGTATTAGCCACTTTACAATCGTCATAAAACACGGCAATAAATCGTTTGGTAATAATATCATAAACCTGCTGTTGATTGTACTGCAGATTTATCTGAACACCTGTTGGAATGATCGCATGGTGATCAGTTACTTTTTTATCGTTGAATACTTTAGACGATTTTTTAATTTTTTTGCCCAAAAGCGGCGCCGTTAATTTAGAATAGTTTGTGAGTTTCTTTAATATTCCCGGGACTTTAGGATAAATATCATCCGGTAAAAATGTGGTATCTACCCTGGGGTAGGTCACAACTTTAAGTTCGTATAATTTTTGAACGATCTTTAAGGTATCCTCGGCAGTAAACCCAAACTTTTTGTTACAATACACCTGAAGCCCGGTAAGATCGAAAAGTTTTGGAGCATATTCTTTACCATCCTTTTTGGTTATAGATTTGATCTCGAATGCCGCTGCCTTTACTTTTTCTGCTAAAGTTTCGCCATCTTCTTTTTTCAGGAAACGGCCTTCCTCGTAACTAAATAAGGTATCGCGATACAAGGTTTGTAATTCCCAATACGGTTGCGGTTTAAAATTTTCAATGTCTTTGAACCTATTTACCACCATGGCTAAGGTTGGCGTTTGCACACGACCAATCGATAATACTTGTTTATAGCCGCCGTGTTTTACGGTGTATAATCGGGTGGCGTTAATTCCTAAGAGCCAATCACCAATGGCTCTGGAAAATCCGGCGTAAAAAAGATTATCGTATTGGGTAGACGGTTTTAAATTCTCGAAACCTTCTTTTATGGCTTCCGTAGTTAAAGAGGAAATCCAAAGGCGCTTTACCGGACCTGTATAACCGGCAGCCGTCATGACCCAACGCTGGATAAGCTCTCCCTCCTGTCCGGCATCGCCGCAGTTGATAACCTCATCGGCTTTATCAAACAGGGATTTTATGATCTTGAATTGTTTTTCTATCCCGGCATTGGAAACGACTTTGGTTTCAAATTTATCCGGGAGCATAGGGAGATTGTTCAGATCCCAACTTTTCCAATAGGGTTTGTAATCGGCAGGTTCCTTTAGGGTACAAAGATGCCCAAAGGTGTATGTTACGGCATAGCCATTGCCTTCAAAATAGCCATCATGCTTTGTTTTAGCTCCTAAAACGGCAGCTATTTCCCGGGCAACACTTGGTTTTTCTGCAATACAAACTTTCATTCATCCGATCTTAAATCGAGGCAAAATAACCAATTCAATACATTTTTTAAAAGGGATTTATTACTAGTTATCAACTATCCTTTTAGTGACATTTCTACTTTTTAAAAGTAAAACAAAACTTAGAGCCTTGTCCCAACTCAGAATCAACAGTTAAATCGCCCCCAAATTTGTCTACTATTTTTTTAACTGTCGCCAAACCAATTCCATGTCCGGTTTCCCCGTATCTATCCGTTTGGGTCGTCACCTCAAAAATCCTGAATATTTTTTCACGATTCTCTTGAGGTATTCCGGGGCCATTATCGCTGACATAGAAATAATAATTTTTGGTATCTCCACTTATTCCTAATTCAATATTGATATGGTCTTTATCATTGTACTTTATACCATTGGCTATCAAATTAAGGAGCACTTGTTTTAAGGCTACCGGATTTGTTGTGATTTCTTCAAGTTGAGAATTGACGGTAAAATTTAATTTAGTTTCTGAACTAAAAAGCTCTAACATATCCTTCTCAAGTTCAGAGATCTTAATAGTCGATTTTTCATCCTGAAGAATATTATCTCCTTTTGAATACATTAGTATTCCCTCAATTAAGCTTTGCAATTGTTCGGATGAATTTTGAATTAAACTCAACATCTCATTAGCATGCTCGTCTAAAACTGATCTGTATTGCTCTGTAAAAAGCATTATCATACCTTGAATTCCAGCTAAGGGCGATTTTATGTCATGTGCTGCGATTGAAGCAAATCGATCAAGTTCCTGATTTTTTGCAAGTAATTCCTTTAAGGCTTTCTCCAATTCCAACTTACTTTTTCTCAAATTTAGAACATTCATTGTTTGCCTGGAAAGGGCTTTAAGACTCTGAATTTGTTTATTAGTTAAAGTTTTGGGTTCATTTCCAACAACACACAATGTACCCAAAGGCAATCCGTTATCACTCATTAAAGATACGCCGGCATAAAACTGGATATAAGGAGGTCCTGTAACCAAAGGATTGTCAAAAAAACGCTCATCTTTAGTAGCATCCTCTACAATAAAAATATCTGAAGGTTGATTTATGGCATGTCCACAAAATGAAATATTTCTGGGTGTTTCCTGTAGATCAAGGCCGTGGTGAGATTTAAACCATTGGCAATCGGCTTCCAACAAAGAAACCAATGAAATTGGAGTATCGCAAATTTGAGCTGCAATAGCGGTGAGATCATCATAATCTAATTCAGGAATTGTTCTTAAGATCGAGAATGATTCTAATTCCTTTAATCGTTCTTGTTCCTTTTCGTGGGGTTGCGCTAATATCATGTTCTTAAGGGATTAATTTTCACCTCAAGAGAATTTTGTTCAATACATAAAATTTTGAACGATTTTTTAGTTTGATTCTTGGGAGAAATTAATTTAAAATTAAGAAATATAATTAAGAAAAAATTCAAATTTTTATTTGAATCGAACTAAATTTTTTAAACCCTTGATACACAATAAAATTTAAATCAAAATCATAATTACCATTCCCGAAGCTTATTCAATGCTTCTTGCTCTTCTAAGGCTTCTTTAGAAAGTACTTTTAAGAAGGAAGGATGCTGCTCTATGGCATACTCGATCCTTTTAACAATATCTTCTGTGCTTTCGTTATCGTAATCGATGTCCAGAGGCGCTTTGATCTCCATGGTTTGAAGAATATTTTTCTTTTTAACGCGCAGGCCTTTTTTGTCAAAAGAGCGACGGAAACCATCAATAACAATAGGAACGACTACCGGTTTATACCGCTTTATGATGTGCGCCGTACCTTTACGAATGGGTTTAAATGGCGTGGTTGTACCCTGTGGAAAAGTTACTACCCAACCATCGTCGAGGGCCTTTCCTATATTAGAAATATCACTCATTTTAACCTGTCGATTTACGGCTTTTCCTTCGGCACGCCAGGTGCGTTCGATACTCACCGAACCTACGTAAGCCAAAATTTTAGGTAATAATCCAGCACGCATGGTTTCTTTGGCCGCTACGTAATAGATGTTGAGTTTGGGATTCCAGAGATAACCCACATTTTTTATGGAATCTACACGACCACTTAAACTGGCATTGAATACGTGGAACATGGCCACTACATCGGCAAAATATGTTTGATGGTTTGAAATAAATAATACGTTCTTGTCCGGCAGATCCTTAATGATCTCAGAGCCTTCGATCTGAAGCTCATTGAAGCCTCTAAAACGCCTGTGTGTCATGAGACCCAAAATGCGGATGAGCCACTTTTTTATAAAAAGAATATGTCCGAATGGATTTTTTTTAAATAATCCCATAAATCAAACGACAGAAAATTGGTTAGCTTACAAAGGTAAGAAATCTTAAAATTACCTAAGCGTTTTTAATTGGTCTTTAATTTCACTTAAAATCATAGCTGTGGCGCCCCATACAACGTGACCGTTTAGTATAAAAACCGGAGTCTCTATTTCCATTTGATAGGATGTCTGTACACGTCTGCTTGTGAAGTATTTATCATCCATAAAATCGCTTAAGCGCACTTCAATAATGGCCTCTACTTCTTCCTCTTGAGGTGTAAAACCTGGCGTATTTTCAGTAAAACCCATAAAGGGATGGACATTAAAATTACTGGGAGGAATGTACAGTTCAGATAGTGATTTAATGAGTTCTATATTTTTTTTGGGTACACCAACCTCCTCTTCTGTTTCCCGCAGAGCGGCTTCATGCTCAGATTCATTTTTTTCAAGTTTACCACCGGGAAATGCAATTTGATCTGAATGGACGCCTTTATAAGATTTTCGTAAAATCAATACAAAGGAGGTTTCGCTTTTCGAATTTGGATAAAACAAAGCTAAAACCCCCGCTTTTTTCGCACTTTTAATTTTATGTTTGGTCTGCTCCAACAGCTGCTGACGAAAGGGAGGCATCATTTTAAGATGAGATGCTTCGGCTGTAAGCGGTAGATTTTTTATTTTTGAAATCGATTTTAAAAATTCATCAAAATTCATTAACAATGCGCATTGTATGCCTTTTATGGCTTTCTGTTCTCGTTTTAGGTTGTGAAGATAAAGAATCTAAACAGAAAACGGTAACAGAAACACCCACGGAACACGTAGAAAAACAAGTTAAGGAAAAAGAACCGGAAATTGACAAATCGGATTGGATCAACGATACCCTGCAAAGTTTTGATAATTTAAGTGCTTTGGCCTTTTATAAAGCGTACGATCAAATACATAAAGAAAACAAGGTACGCATTGAAACTCGTTTTGGGAACATCGATATTTTGCTTTACCCTGAAACGCGGTATCATCGCTCTAACTTTATCTTTTTAACCAAAAGACATTATTTTGATGGCACACAGTTTTACAGAGTGATTGATAATTTTATCATCCAGGGCGGTAACAGTGATGATAAAGAAACCTTACGTAAGCGTGAAGAAATTGGGAAATACTTACTTCCAAAAGATGTTAAACATGGTTACACCCATGAACGTGGTGCCGTTTCCATGCCAAGCAGTGAAATAGATAATCCCTATAAACTTGCTTCGCCTTTTGAATTCTTTATTGTTTGTCAGAAAGGTGGTTCTCACTTTTTAGATGGTGATTATACTGTTTTTGGAAAGGTAATCAACGGTATGGATGTTGTTGATAAAATTGCAGCTGTAAAAACAGATGAGGCCGATTGGCCGTTAACCAATGTTTACATTAAAAAAGCGGAGATCATCGACTAATTTTCGTTGGGATAAATACTTGGTAAGGCGATTTTTAGTTTCACCGCCAATAGGCGTACCAAAATTACCACTGCTCCGGCAACCATGAAAATATAATCGTTTTTTACGCCTAAATAGATAAGTATAAAATAAGTTATGCCACCCAAAATACAGGCTGTAGCATAAATTTCCCTTCTAAAAATCACCGGAATTTCATTACATAAGGTGTCCCTAAGTACACCACCAAAACTTGCCGTAATCATTCCCAGAGCAATACAAATAATAGGGTGTAAACCTGCGTGAATGCCCTTTTCTACACCCACAACGGTATACAAACCAATGCCGATCGTATCAAATAGAAATAAAGAAGTACGGAGGTAGTAAATTTTATCTTTAAAAAGTATGGCCAATAACGCCGAACCGATAATGACATAGGTATACGTTATATCGCCCATCCAGCTTACCGGAGTTACTCCAATTAATAAATCGCGTAAAGTTCCGCCACCAATGGCGGTTACAAAAGCAATAATTAGGATGCCAAAAAGGTCCATGCGCTTTTCCATAGCGATTAAAACGCCGGAAATAGCAAAGGCCATAGTTCCTAAAATATCAATGGTATAAAACATGGGCGGGCTTTACATATTTTGTGTGTAATAATTATAATCTTTTAAGATCACATCTATAAATTCGACATCCGTATTTTGCTTGCGTTCTTTTATTTCAGCCACTTCCATGATCTTACTTCGCAGTTTGATCAAGGTGTTGTAATCTCTTGATTTTTTGGCTACCTTAAAAGTATCTTTAATGATCCGGGCATCGTTATCAGATAGGCGAATTACAGAAGGGTAGCAAGGAACATAATCCTCCTTCAGATCTTCTAAAATAGTATGACTGATATGGACTTTATTTTTTAAACTTATTACGGCTGTTCCTGCGGAAATATCACCAAGACGCTGATTTTTATTACTGCTGATTATAGAAATTAAAGCGACTACACCGCTCATCATATTAATATCTACGATTCTGAAAAACCAACGGATCACATAATCGGCCAAAGACGCTTGATAGCCATCGATCTTTACAACCTGTATTTTCAAAATACGCTTCCCTGGTGTTTGCCCGTCAAGTAAGGTTTCAAAGCTCAGGGTATAGAATAAAACGGGCAATAAAAATAAAATGATAATTGCAACCTGAGACCAGGTATCGAGTGTTGAAATTTGGTCTCCAATATTAAAAATATCGAATACCACGTAAAAAATTACAATCATATAAGCGAACTTGATAATCCAATCGATACCATACGCAAGAATGCGCTCGCCAACACTTGCAGCAGTGAAATTGATATTCACATTTTGCGTAGTATTTATTTGTAACTCTAACATGAAATGTGTTAATTTGATTACAGATGAGAGAAGTTGCCTTTATTAAACAAAACAAAGAAAAATGGCTGAATTTTGAAAAGGCTATTTTTGGTAAGACCCTAAAGAACCCTGACGAATTAGCCTCGCTTTACATTCATTTGGTGAACGACCTCTCTTATGCGCAAACCTTTTATCCCAAAAGTAAAACAATTCTTTATTTAAACAACTTAGCCGCAAAAGCTTTTCAAAAAATTTACAAAACCAAACGTGAGGATACCAATCGTTTTGTGCATTTCTGGAAAATTGAAGCCCCGCTAATCGTTTATCAATACCGGCGTTATGTGCTTTATGCCTTTATTATTTTTTTAAGTTTTGTAGCTATTGGTGCTGTTTCTGCTGCCTACGACGATAGTTTTGTGCGCCTTATTCTAGGGGATCATTATGTGAATATGACTTTGGAGAATATTGAAAATGGCGATCCTGTTGCCGTTTATAAAAGCGGTAGTAACTGGGGCAGTTTTATAGGTATAACTCTGAATAATTTATACATTGGTATCCAATCCTTTATCTATGGAATATTTCTGGGAATAGGCACCGGTTATGTTCTTCTTCAGAATGGTATTATGCTTGGCGCCTTTCAATTTATGTTTCAAAAATATGATGTGTTTTGGGAAAGTGTGCGCGGTGTCTGGATCCATGGTGCCATGGAGATCTTCGCGATTGTAATCGAAGGAGCGGCCGGTCTGGTTTTGGGAGCAAGTATATTATTTCCTAAAACATATTCGCGGATGACCTCCTTTAAAATGGGTTTAAAAGATGGTGTAAAGATCCTTATTAGCACATTCCCGTTTACCATTTCTGCCGGATTTCTGGAGGGTTTTGTAACCCGATTTTCTAACACAATGCCACATTGGTTATCTGTCGGCATTATTTTGATTACGCTAGGCGCAATCTCATTTTATTATTTGATTTACCCCAAAATCGTTCATAAAAAACTACAAAAAACTTATGGAATTATATAAGAACCGAAGTTTCGGTGCCATGTTTCAAGGTACGTTCTCATTTTTGAAACAGGAAGGAAAGCATTTTTTCAAGCAATATTTTATCATTAACGGCATATTTTTACTCATCCTTTCTGTAATGGGCTATTTCTTTAGCCAATTTTATACCGAATTTTTTAAAAGCAGTATCGGTATAAACGGTTCGGGATCTTCTAGTTTTGAAAATTACATTAACGACAATCTAGGTTCTTTTTTCATATTTTTATTTCTCTTTATTATACTGGCACTTATATCGGGTATTGTAGCTTACGCTTTCCCTCCTATTTACTTTCAAAATTATCTGGAAAAAGGATCAGGTAATTTTGATACCAAAGATTTAATAAATAGTTACAAAAAGAATTTTGGTAAACTTCTCATATTCATAATTACCGGAATTTTAGTTGCCATTCTATTAGCTTTACCTGTTATGGCCCTGGTTTTTGTTTTATTTATTACTATTATCGGAATCATCTTATCACCTCTGGTTTTAGGTGGAATAATGCTTTTTTATACCATGGCTCTTATGGAATATCTTCAAGGTAAAAGAGGTGTTTGGGACAGTTTTGGATATTCATGGACCTTATTGAAATCTAATTTTTTTGCTGCCGTTGCCTGTGTAGGCCTCTTTTATTTGATCAGTTATACCATCCAACAGGTACTCACATTAATACCCTATTTTTTAGGTTTATTCAGTATTTTCACCTCAACTGAACAGGGCCAATTAGATCCCGGTGAAACCGCAAGCACAATGATGTTTATGATTATGGCTGTGTTTTTTGTATCATTTATTGTGGGCAGTATTTTGGGTACGGTGGTTCAGGTGAATCAAGGTATCATTTTTTACAGTCTGAAAGAGAAAAATGAAAATATTCAAACCAAAAGTGTTATCGATCAAATTGGTGTAAGTGAGTAAAAAGTTTTTGATATATAGTATTTTTTTGATCTTTTCCTGGTGGGGTTTTTCACAGGAATATCAGCTACCAAAACTCGATATTCCTACTACTTTTCAACCAAATACGGATACCTTGAAAATTGATCGTAGTTCTGTAACGCCTCGTAAATTTGATGATTTTTATGAAAAGTACAAAGGCGATGATTTTCGTTACGAATCAGAAACTGCTCAAGGTTCGGGATGGTGGTCACGTTTTAAGGCGTGGATAAAGCAATTGATAAAATCGATTTTCAATTTAGAAGGCCAAGATCAGATTTTAAAAGCTCAGAATTTGATCAAGCAAATTGGAGGTATAACCATTTTTCTACTGGTTGTTTTCTTCATCTTTAAAGCCGTAATGAATAAGGAAGGTCGGTGGATCTTTGGAAAATCTTCAGACAAAAATATTATACCGGTTAGAAACATTGAAGCGGATATACATAGTACAGATTTCAAAGCCCTTATCGCTTCCGCGGAAGCGGAAAACAATTACCGTTTAGCTATTCGGTATTATTATTTATGGCTTTTGAAAGGCCTTTCCGAAAACGGTATTATTCACTACGACGTGGAAAAAACCAATAGCGATTATCAAAATGAAATTAGCTCGGATTCATTAAAGAAGTCCTTCAGCTATTCCTCATATTTATACAACTATATCTGGTACGGTGAATTCCCTGTGAATCAAATCGAGTTTGATCATGCGAAAACAACTTTTAGCAACCTGTTAAACCAGTTGAAGGCATGAACAAGACACTGAAAATATATCTGGTTTTACTCATGCTGATCATTATTGGAAGTGTGGCTCTGGAATTTTCCAAACCCAAACCTATAGTTTGGACGCCTACATACAACGAATCACATAAAATCCCCTACGGTACATTTGTATTGTTTAACGAGTTGCCGAACCTCTTCCCAAAAAGCACCATAGAAAAAGTAAGGGTAAGTCCCTATGAATATTTTAGAGATCATTATAATTGGATGGATGAGGAATACAATATTTCCGGGAGTTATTTGAATATTGAAGACAGCTATACCAAAGATCCGGAATCGACAAAGGAACTTCTCAATTTTGCTAGAGAAGGAAACAACGTATTCTTATCTTCAAGAACTTTTGAAACGACATTACTAGATTCCCTGGACATGGGTATTAAGTATCAATACAATTTCTCAGGAAAGGCAACCTTAAGTTTGGCTAATCCTATACTTAGTGCGGATTCGATAACCATAGAAAAAGGGCTTGATAATTTTTATTTCAATAAATTAGATTCCACTAGAACAACCGTTTTGGGCTATCAAACCTTTGATTCAGAACGCCATATTAATTTTGTGAAAGTAGCTTATGGTAGCGGTAACGTATACTTACATTTACAACCTGTAAGTTTTACTAATTATCATTTATTGAAAGCCGATCATAAAAAATACCCTGCTGCCGTATTATCCTATTTGCCGGACGAAACCTTGTATTTCGATTCAAAAAACAAGGTTGATAACATGGCCGGAGCTTCACCGCTACGTTTTATATTGAGCAAACCTCCCTTGCGCTGGGCCTGGTATTTAGCTTTAACAACATTGGTGTTTTTTATGATCTTTAACGCAAAAAGGCGTCAACGCATTATCAGGGTGATAAAACCATTGCAAAATACCACGGTGGCATTTACTAAAACCATTGGAAATCTATACTACGAAACTCAAGATCACAATACAATCATAGAGAAAAAAATAACTTATTTTTTCGAACACATTAGGCGCGTCTATTTTCTGGAAACCCAAAATTTAGATGATAAGTTCGTGAAGAATTTAAGTCTTAAATCTAATGTAAAACAGGAAACAGTACAGTATCTTGTGAACGTGATCAGGCAATTACGTTCTAAAAGAATCTGTACAGAAGCTGATGTATTGCGACTAAACAAAGCCATTGAAAATTTTTATACCAAATAACTTATGGACGAAATAAATTCCGAAAACAACGAGGAAAATCAAAACAAGCAAAACCCGGAACAGGAAACTCCAACCGAAAATACCTCTGATATTAAAGCGGATATCAATTTTAAAAACCGTATTGACCTAAGTGAATTAGAAGCGGGAATTTCTTTAATCCGTGATGAAATTAGTAAGGTTATTGTTGGCCAAAAACACATGATAGATATGCTCATTGCATCGATTTTGGCCAATGGACACTCCCTTATTGAAGGTGTTCCCGGAGTGGCTAAAACCATTTCTGCAAAACTACTTGCCAAATCTCTGAATGTGGGTTTTAGTAGAATACAATTTACGCCGGATCTGATGCCCAGTGATATTTTGGGTACTTCGGTTTTTGATATGAAAACCTCTGAATTCGAATTTAAGGCCGGACCCGTTTTCTCGAACATGATCTTGATCGATGAGATTAACCGAGCGCCGGCAAAAACACAAGCTGCCTTATTCGAGGTTATGGAAGAACGACAAATTACTATCGATGGTCAGGAATATAAAATGGATCTGCCTTTTATTGTATTAGCCACGCAAAACCCGGTAGAACAAGAAGGAACATACCGTTTACCGGAAGCACAATTAGACCGTTTTCTTTTCAAAATAGATATTGATTATCCTAATTTGGAAGAAGAAATAGAAATTATTAATAGAGAGCAAGACTTAAAAGGGAATAAAAAAATTGATAAGATTACCGCCCATTTGAGTAAGGAGCAAATTGCAAAATTCCAGGAACTAACAAATCAGATCATCATAGAATCGCACTTGGTAAAATACATTGCCGATATCATTACAAATACCAGAAGTAATCCCTTTTTGTATTTGGGTGCCTCGCCACGAGCCTCCATCGCCTTATTAAAAGCAAGTAAAGCTTTTGCCGGAATGAGTGGACGCGATTTTGTAACACCTGAAGATATTAAACAAGCAGCAATACCCGTATTGCAACATCGTGTTATTGTAACTCCGGAACGCGAAATGGAAGGCGTTACCACAAAACAGATCATTAAAAATATTATCGAAGCTGTAGAAATTCCTCGTTAATACATCAAGATCTTGAAACGTTTAAAACCATTCTACATACAAAACCGATTTTTTTATGCCTGTATAGGTATAATGATCTTGTTTGTGGTAAGTTTTGTTTTTCCAAGACTGTTTTTCACGATTAAGCTGTTGTTGTTCGGACTTATTCTTTTAACACTACTGGACAGTATCATATTATTTGGAGCGAAAAAAGGTCTTTTCGGACGTAGAGATTTGCCTGAAAAATTATCGAATGGTGATGATAATCCGATTAAGATTTTTATTGAAAATTTTTACACCTTTCCAATATTCGTTCGGATAATCGATGAATTACCAGAACAATTCCAACTTCGCGATTTTAGTATTGATAGGAAAATAGCCCCTAGTAGTGAACTGGCCGTTGAGTATCAGGTACGACCAACTTCCAGAGGTGAATATCATTTCGGAAAACTTAATATTTATGTTTGTTCGCCTTTCGGGCTGGTAGCTCGAAGGTTTTGGTTTGGAGAAAACGCCATGGTTCCTTGTTATCCCAGTTTTATTCAATTGCGTAAATACAACCTTATGGCTATCAGCAATAACTTGAGTATGTACGGCATTAAAAAAATTCGCAAACTGGGCCATACCATGGAATTTGAACAGATCAAAGAGTATGTTTCTGGTGATGACCTGCGCACCATAAACTGGAAGGCTACCGCCAAGAAGAGCCAACTGATGGTTAATCAATTCCAGGACGAAAAATCACAACCGGTATATGCTGTTATTGATAAAGGTCGGGTTATGAAAATGCCTTTTAATGGGTTAACATTATTGGATTACGCGATAAATTCAACTTTAGTGATCTCAAATGTCGCTCTCAAAAAGCAGGATAAAGCAGGGATGTTCGCGTTTTCAAAAAACGTAGAGAACCGTGTGGTTGCCGAACGACGAACTTCACAAATGAACCTCATATTGGAAGCATTATACAATATTAAAACCGATTTTTATGAAAGTGATTTCGGGCGATTGTATAGCAGTATCAAACAAAATATCACACAGCGAAGTTTGATCTTACTCTACACAAATTTTGAAACCATGGATGGTTTGAACCGTCAGTTGCCTTACTTAAAAGGCATTACTAAGAATCATTTATTGGTGGTTATTTTCTTTAAAAATACGGAGCTGAATACCCTTATCGAAAAGAAAGCTGAAACCGTTCAACAAGCCTATGATAAAGTAATTGCTGAGAAATTTGCATTTGAAAAACGCCTTATTGTTAATGAGTTGAAAAAATTCGGCATTCACGCTATTCTTACCAGTCCGGAAAATCTCACCATCGACACCATCAATAAATATCTTGAAATAAAAGCACGCGGATTATTGTAGCATCTATTTCAAAAATTATTACAAAAAACAAAGAGCATCAGGGAGATGATGCTCTTTACTATTAACCAACTTAACTTTTTTCAAATAGTTATAACCAAAACTATGAGAATTCATGTATGAATCATACAAAGGTATTTCATAATTTCTTTTACTTTAGATAAGTTTTATTGATAGTTTTTATATTTTTATAATCTAAATTGATATAAATGACTATTACTCAATTATATTATGTTTTGGCGGTTGCCGAAAATCAAAATTTTACAAAAGCGGCAGAGAAATGTTTTGTAACCCAGCCTACTTTGAGTATGCAAATACAAAAGCTGGAAGAACAATTGGATGTACAGATATTCGATCGGAGTAAAAAACCCATCGAACTAACTGACGTTGGTAAAAAGATTGTTAAGCAAGCCCGAAACATTGTAAATGAATCATATCGCATACAGGATATTGTAGACCAACAAAAGGGTTTTATTGGTGGAGAATTCAAATTAGGCATTATTCCAACCATCATGCCTACACTTTTACCGATGTTCCTAAAAACCTTTATTAAACGACACCCTAAGGTAAAACTAAAAATTGAAGAGCTAAATACCGAAGAGATCATCACGCGAATTAAAGACGGGCACCTTGATGCAGCCATTGCCTCCACACCATTAGAGGATGACAGTATTAAAGAACGTGTATTATATTTTGAACCCTTTGTAGCCTATATTCCTCAAAATCACCGTTTAAAAGACAGAAAAACTATTGAACCCGGTGACCTGGACATTAACGATATGCTTTTATTAGAAGACGGCCACTGTTTTAGAGATGGTGTTATTAATTTATGTAAAGCATTTAAAAATCATTTAGATGATGAATTTCAGCTGGAAAGCGGAAGTATAGAAACATTGGTAAAATTATCGAATGAAGGTTTGGGGATGACGCTTCTACCCTATCTTCATACTTTAGATCTTAGTGAAAAAGAACAGGAAAATCTTCGGTTTTTCCATGAACCGTCTCCGGCGCGGGAAGTGAGTATCATATACCACAAGAGCGAGCTAAAAATGCAAATTATAGAAGCCCTTCAGGATGTAATCGCGGGAATTATTCGGGGTGCGATCACCTTCCAGAATGTAAAAATCATAAGTCCGATTAAAAATAAAATCTAAAAATAAAAGAGCGACTTAAAGCCGCTCTTTCTATTATGATTTTAAATAAATTAGACATTGATTTAGTTCGGGGTTTTGCATCACAAGGTTTTGTATAAAAACCTTGAGCTCTTCAATTTCATAAGGCAATAAACGCTGTAAAGCCTTTTGAACTTCTTTGCAAAACAAATTAGCATCAAAACTTACTTTTTTAAGTATGGTCTTGGTGTACTCTAACATTGCTCTCGCCATATTTAATTCTGGTTTAGTTTGTAATTAAAAGTAGATTTGTTGAATACGCTTAAACAATTTATTTATTTAACTAAAATAATAAATTTTTAAACAGGTTGGCATTATTTATTCAAAATTTTAACACTTAAAATCGATTATCGCCATCGAGCAGATCGCCAAGTCCACCAAGAACACTTCCCTCTCCACGATCTTTACCACCTCTACGTGGCGCGGATGCTATGATGCGGTCTGCCAGTCGACTAAATGGTAGTGATTGGATGTATACTGTTCCCGGACCTTGCAGTTTAGCGAAAAAGAGTCCTTCGCCTCCAAAAATGGTATTTTTTATACCACCTACAAACTCGATATCGTAATCTACAGTATGATCAAAACCAACAATGCAACCGGTATCCACTTTTAAGATTTCTCCTGGTTTAAGTTCCTTTTTAGCCATGGTGCCGCCAGCATGAACGAAGGCCATACCATCACCCTCAAGTTTTTGCATGATAAATCCTTCGCCACCAAATAACCCACGACCTAAACGTTTTGAGAATTCGATACCGATGCTTACACCTTTGGCAGCGCAAAGGAACGCATCCTTCTGACAAATAAATTTACCACCAAATTGTGTGAGGTCAATAGGAATAATTTTCCCTGGATAAGGTGATGCAAACGATGCTTTTTTCTTTCCTGAACCGGTATTGTAAAAGGCTGTCATGAATAAACTCTCACCGGTTAGGATACGTTTACCCGCACCCAGAATTTTACCAAGAAACCCATCATTTTGTTTGGAGCCGTCGCCAAAAATGGTTTCCATTTGAATCCCTGTATCCATCATCATAAAACTGCCGGCTTCAGCTACAACAGCTTCCTGCGGATCCAGTTCTATTTCTACATATTGCATTTCCTCTCCGTAAATGGTATAATCGATTTCGTGTGCTTGCATGATTTTTAGTTTTGAAGTTTGTGATACCTATAAGTGGTATGGCGTTTTATTTTGTTACAACACTTTTGAATTTTAGGATTTTAACTTCACGCTCCATTCAAAACTAAAGGAGGATACCTGCACACCATCTTCGTTAACGCCTGTGGATGTCATCCAAATGGTTTGACCTTCGCCTGTTTTTATAGTTCGTTGTAAAGCCTCGCTTATCAGGTTTCCATCGTTGCAGGTAAAGGTGATCTTTCCGGTGGCTTTTTTAGTAAATGAAGCTTTATTAGTGGTTACTAACATCGATATATTCTTTCCGGTTTCCTGAATTTTCCCAATCACCAAAGCACCGGTTGCGAACTCGGCTGCCATGCCCTGCACGGCCCAAAACATGGATTTAAAGGGGTTCTGATTGATCCAGCGATGGGTTACGGTGACGATACATTTTTCGTCGTCGATGTAGCGACAACGCACGCCACAAAGGTATGCTGCCGGTAGTTTTATAATGTTAAAGGTGTTTAATTTCCTGGGCGTAAGCTTCATAGATGTCTATTTATTTTTTACTAAGATAATGAAATATGCATAGCTTAAATATGTTAAAATTTTGTTAATTTTAGTACTATGTGATACATAATACCTTCTTTTAGATATATATTTGCATAAGATATTATTATATACTTTTAGAATCATGCTAGATAATCATCAAAAAAACATCGCTACGTTTATACATTTATCGACTTTTAGTCGCTTTATTATTCCGTTTGGGAATTTTTTGGGACCTATTATATTATGGGTTACCAATAAGGATAAATCGGAATTTATTGATGCGCACGGGAAACAGGCTATTAATTTTCAAATTAGCATTTTATTGTATGCCGTTATTTTGGGAACCTTAAGTATTCCGTTTTTTGTATTCAAGATCTTTAATGGTATTGACTTTATTGATTTTAACGGTTTTAGTGATTTCCATATTAATATAGGTAAGCCTTCTCCCCTGCTTTATATAGGTGGTGCTTTAGGCGTTTTGGCAGTTATTGGATTTATTCTGGAGTTGATATTTATTGTGATCGCGAGTTTAAAAGCACGCGATGGCGAATTGTATCATTATCCATTAACGATAGATTTTTTAAAGTAGCAATGAAAAAATTACAGGGAGATTGCTTTGCATTGCTCGCAATGACGGAACATAGCAAGGAAACCCGCGTTAGGGATTGTAGCAAGCTACCGTGTAGCGCGGAAAGCCCGACCCGCAGGGTAACGCCCAAAAAAAAATATACTAATCATCAATCAATCAAAAAATGAACAGTTTCACAACATTAAAATGCTTTAGAACATGAAGATAGAAAACACCAAAGCACAAATGCGTAAAGGCGTACTGGAATTCTGCATCTTGTCTGTATTAAAAGATAACGACGCGTATGTGGCAGAGATCCTGGACACGCTGAAGGACGCGAAGTTGCTGGTGGTAGAGGGTACGATTTATCCTTTGCTGACGCGACTTAAAAACGCGGGACTTTTGAATTACCGCTGGGAGGAATCGACTTCCGGACCACCGCGTAAATACTACGGTTTAACCGAGACAGGAAAACTATTTTTAAAAGAATTAGATACGACGTGGAATGAATTACAACACGCCGTGACTTTAGTAACAAGCCAAAAATCAAAAACGAAATGAATAAGACAGTCAACATAAATTTAGCAGGTATATTTTTTCACGTAGATGAAGATGCATACTTAAAATTACAGCGCTATCTTGAGGCTATAAAACGTTCATTTACAGACTCACAAGGACGAAATGAAATTGTTTCGGATATCGAAGCGCGTATTGCGGAGCTTTTTAGTGAACGCATAAAATCTGAAAAACAAGTTATTGGCATGAAGGAAGTCGACGAGGTGATCGCCATTATGGGGCAACCTGAAGACTACCTGGTGGATGACGAAATTTTTGAGGATGAGCCTAAGGCAGGATCTAAAAGTTCAACTTCCAGAAAGTTGTTCCGCGACACAGATAACTCTTATATCGGCGGTGTTTCTGCAGGATTAGCGCATTACTTTGGTATTGACGCCATTTGGATACGCCTGATTTGGATCTTACTTGTTGTTGGTGGCGGCACCGGAATCTTACTCTATATTTTACTTTGGATCCTGGTTCCTGAAGCCAAAACAACAGCTGAAAAGATTATGATGACCGGAGAACCGGTGAACATCAGTAACATTGAAAAAAAAATCAAGGACGGCTTTGATAATGTATCGGATGCTGTAAGCGGTGCGGCCAAAAATGTAAAAGATGCGGCCAAAAATGTGGATATTAAAGGGAAGAGCAGTAAGATAAAATCGTCGTCTCAAACTTTTTTTGACGCGATAGGCGATGTGATCCTGTTTTTCTTCAAGATCTTCGCTAAATTCATAGGTGTATTACTTATTATCATAGGTGCATCTACCTTGATCGGACTTATAATTGGAACATTTTCTGTGGGTATTGTAGACATTGTTCATATACCGGGAATGGATTTGGTTCGTATGGCAAATGCAGGTAACACACCCATTTGGTTGGCCTCAATTTTAGTTCTATTCGCCGTAGGAATTCCGTTTTTCTTCCTCTTTTATTTGGGATTGAAAATATTAGTAAATAATCTAAAATCGATAGGAAATATTGCCAAATTCACCCTTTTAGGTGTATGGTTTATCTCCGTGATTAGTCTCATAATAATTGGTGTTAGGGAAGCTAGTGAACATGCCTTAAATGAAGGTTATGTGGAGCGCACGCAACTACCGGTTAAAGCTCATGACACCCTGGAGATAAAAATGGTTAATTATGACAATTTTAAATCTGAATTCTACAGAAATCACAATGGATTTAAAATCATTCACGATACTGATGGTAATAAGGTATTATATTCCACGGATATCGACATTATAGTGAAGTCCACAAAGGATTCCTTGGCTAGTATTGCTGTTGAAAAAAGTGCCGATGGTCGTAATTACGAAACGGCAATAGAGCGAGCCAAGAACATCGATTACAAATTTGAATTACAAGGCAATACCTTATTATTGAATAACTATTTAACCACGAATCCTGAAAATAAATTCAGCGATCAGGAAGTAGATCTGGTACTTTATTTACCCGAACAACTTGTGGCAAAATTCAATGACAATACAAGTTCATATCTGTATTACAAGCGTTATGAAGGCAACCTGGTTTCGCGAAGCGACACAAACCATTACTTAACTATCTTAGAAGATGCCATACAATGTGATGACTGCCCTGCAGATGACGATAGCGAAATCCGCATCAAGATTAAAACACCGCATATTGATATTGACGAAGATGGTGTAGAGATCAACGCTGAAGGTGGTTCTTTAAAAATCAACAAATCTGGTGTTAAAGCGGAGGGAGAAAAAACCAGAGTTCAAATTGACTCTAACGGTGTTGATATTAGCACTGATAACAATTAAAAACAAAACAAACCAAACAATCATTAATCAAAAATCAATTAATCATGACAACACTAGCAAGAATTACAATCACTACGGTCTTAAGTTTCTTACTATTTTCCTGTAATTTCGATGTGCATTTTAACAGTGGCGTTAAAGGAAACGGAAATGTAACTGTTGAAGATCGAAGCGTAAATGCGCCTTTTTCGAGCATTAAAGCTGCTGAAGGTCTAAGCGTTTATTTAACTCAGGGTAACGATACTAAAATAAGCGTTGAGGCCGATGAAAATTTACAGGAACTTATCCTGGTAGAAGTTGAAGACGATGTTTTAAAGATTCATACCAAGAAAAATATTGGACGCTCTAAGGCTAAAAATGTGATAGTACATTTTAGAGATATTTCAGGTATTTCCGGAAGCAGCGGAAGTAGTATAAAGAGCACAAACACAATCGCCACAAAACATTTGGATGTTAATGGATCCAGTGGCAGTAGCATTAAACTAGATGTTGCTACTGAAGTTTTGGATTGCCATAGTTCCAGTGGTAGTAATGTGAAACTTGCCGGAGAAACCGATCGCCTTATAGCTGATGCCAGTAGTGGAAGCCAAATTAAGGCTCAGGACCTCATCGCACAGGTTTCAAATGCTGATGCTTCAAGCGGTGCTAATATTTCGGTTAACACGAAGGAATCTTTGGTAGCCAAGGCCTCAAGCGGTGGAAATGTATCTTATTATGGGAATCCAAAAACCATTGAGAAAAACAATGGTGTTTCCGGAAGTATCAGCCAACGCTAATCAATCAAAAAACAAACTTTAACCAACCAAAAAGAAACCCATTCTGAAAAATCGGAATGGGTTTCTTAATCTATTTGGATGACAGGATTTAAATAATCCCAAGAAACCCTTATTGCAAATAAAGCTTTGCTTTATTAAAAATAAAGGCTTTAAATTTCCTTAAGAAAGCGAGCTATATAAAAGGATTTGGATAATCCTAATAAACCCTTATTGCAAATAAAGCTTTGCTTTATTAAAAATAAAGGCTTTAAATTTCCTTAAGAAAGCGAGCTTTCTACGAAAATTTAAAGCCTTTATTTAGTCGGGATGACAGGATTTGAACCTGCGACCACACGGCCCCCAGCCGTGTACGCTAACCGGACTGCGCCACATCCCGTTTTTAAAATGCGTTCAAAGAAAACATTTTTTACCAAAAACTACAAACCAAAAACCATAAAGTATGATCTTTGGTTTATATAGTAGTTGTTATTAGTTATAGGTAGAGGTTGATACCTCGAATGAAGCATCTTTTGCTGCCAGATAACGCTCGGCATCCAATGCGGCCATACAGCCGGTACCGGCTGCTGTAACAGCTTGCCTGTATACGTGGTCTGCGGCATCACCGGAAACAAAAACGCCTTCAACATTCGTTTTTGAGGTTCCGGGAACATTGATAATATATCCGGTTTCATCCAGATCTAAATAATCCTTAAAAATATCGGTATTTGGTTTATGCCCAATGGCTACAAAAAATCCTGTAGCGGGAATCTCTTTCTTTTCATTAGTCTGGTTATTATAAACCTTAACAGAGGTTACAACCTGACCATCGCCAACAACTTCTTCAGTCTCCGTATTGAATAAAATTTCAATATTTGGTGTATTCTTAACACGATCTGCCATGATTTTTGAAGCTCTGAATTCGTCACGACGCACGAGCATGGTAACTTTTTTACAAAGTTTTGATAAATAGTGTGCTTCTTCACAAGCTGAATCTCCTGCACCAACAATTACGACCTCCTGATTTCTATAGAAAAATCCGTCGCAAACGGCACAGGCGGAAACGCCACCTCCTAGTTTTAGATATTTCTGTTCAGAATCCAGTCCTAAATATTTCGCAGAAGCTCCTGTAGAAATAATCACAGTATCGCAGTGGATCTCTTTTTCATCATTCACCCAAACCTTATGAACATCGCCCGAAAAATCAACTTTGGTAATCCAGCCATGACGCACATCAGTTTCAAAGCGCTCTGCTTGTTTTTGTAATTCTATCATCATCTCAGGTCCTGTTATCCCATCTGGATATCCCGGAAAATTTTCAACTTCATTGGTTGTTGTCAATTGTCCACCGGGTTGTGTTCCCTGATACAAAACCGGACGCATATTGGCTCTCGCTGCGTAAATAGCTGCCGTGTATCCGGCAGGTCCCGACCCAATAATCAAACATTTTACTTTTTCTATTTCTTCTGCCATAATCTTAATATCGTTTATAATGACAAAAGTAGAATTTTTGGTAGAAAACTTACACTTAAGTTATTAACAGTTTCCTATGATTATATACCAAAAATCTATTCCTCACCAGATTGTATTATAATTTTTTGTAAATTTAAGTATACCAATTAAACCAAACATTATGAGTAAGTATACTTTCCTTTTTGTCTTGCTAGCTCTATTTTCAAGCTGTAAAGACATGGACAAAAACACTGAAGCCGAAGATCAAATGAAAGATGAACCAACCCTTGAAGGCGCCTGGGAGCTGGTAAGTTTTTTAAATTATGATTCAGACGGTGTGGCCGACACCATTAATTCTACCAATGATTATAAACAAATGAAAATGTACTCCAAAAGTAAAATTATGTGGAGTCGTTTACGAACCGGAGATTCTTTAGATTGGTTCGGTGTGGGTGATTACACCTTTAAAGATGGTGTTCTTACAGAGGTTCTAGACTACGGGTCAAAAGCCATGAATAATCGTATTAAAGACAACAGCCGTTTTCAATTCGAAATTGAAATAACCGACAGCACGTTTACGCAAATTGAAGTGGATAGTCTCGGAAATCGTATTTATGCTGAAAATTACAAACGCATCGAGTAATCTTAATCTTAATATCAATTAAGGCGCCGATGCTTTGTAAAGAATACTTTCAGCCTCCGACGTTCTGATGGCATAAGGACTGTTTGCCAAAACAAGCACGGTATCCCCTTTTTTACAAAATATTGATGTTTCGCCTTGCGTTATTGTAGCAGAGCCGCTAATCACAATGATAATTTCAGCGGTTTTAGAGTTGGCTTGATAATTTTGTGAAGGCATTAATTTAATCTGACTGAGTTCAAAATCAGGAGCCGGGCTTTTATAAATACGCTCTAAACCATCATTTTGCATCTCCCCTTTCATGATATTGGGATGTGTTTCTTCAAAAGCAACATGTTTCAATAATTCTGGAACATCAACATGTTTTGGAGTCAGGCCACCGCGTAACACATTATCTGAATTCGCCATAAGCTCCATATTTTGCCCTTCTAAATAAGCATGTGGTATACCGGCATCCTGGAATATGGCTTCGCCCTTTTCTGCCTTCACAATATTGAAAAAATAGATGGAATAAATACCTTTATCCAAATGGGTACCATCTTCAGCAGAATCTACTGCTTTCGCCGCCCAATAATCCGGGGTACTTTTCGATAATTTACCTGCCTTGTATAAAGGAAGAATTCTATCAACTAAAGGTTGAAGCACGGTATTCGTTTTTTCCTGAGGTTCTTCCATCACGGCTTTGTATAGGGCATGATAACCTCCTTCTTCAAAAACAGAAACCAAATTTTTAAATTCGGGAATACTTATTAACATGTGCATGAGTTCATCCTGAGGTAAAAATCCATGAAGCAACCAAAATTCACTTAATGCCACCATAATTTCCGGCTTATGATTGTCATCCTTATAGTTTCTGTATGGCGCAGATAGCGGAATTCCTAATTCATTCTCTCTCTTAAAACCTTTTTCAGCTTCTTCCTTCGTGGGATGCACCTGAATAGACAACATATCATTTACATCCAAAACCTTGAATAAATACGGCAAACGGCCGAATTTCTCAAAAACCCTGGTTCCTACTGTTTCTTCTAAATCAGTATTCAAAAATGAATTTAAAGGAATTTTCTCATTTCCCGTAACTACCTCTGCCGGAGCTTTATCGTGGGCCCCAAGCCAGTATTCGGCGCACTTTTTATCGGTAACAGGTTGGCCAAGTAATTCAGGAATAAAGGTATAACCTCCCCAGGCGTAATTTTGAATTTGTCCTTTTAATGAAAATAATTTTGTCATTTTTAAATACGTTTTGTGAGCGCCAATTAACAGTATATGAATATCTGTTGGAAAAATCAAAAATATGGCATTTTTTGAATAAAGACGTTTTAATATCTGGTCATTTTGTTCGAATAAAATGTATTTGATTTATTTTTTGACTACCACACGAAAACACAAAATTCATTTTACAAAACCACTTTCTGATAAATATCATTGTTGGATTTAACTCCATAAAATACCTTTAAGAAAATGTCATTTACTCATGAAAGTTCTGGTTTACAGTACAAAAAAATTTGAGATTCCTTATTTGAAGGCCGCAAATAACGGAAAACATAACCTTACGTTCCTGGAAGAATCCTTGTCTTCTGAAACCGCTATGAAGGCTATTGGTTTTAAAGCAGTATCCTTGTTCACATCGGATAACGCTTCAAATATCGTGATCGAAAAATTAAAAGACTTTGGTGTAAAATACATCACCTTACGTTCGGTTGGCCATGATAACGTCAATTTATTCGCGGCTCAAAAAAATAATATTCAGGTAGCCTTTGTACCCGCTTACTCACCACATGCCGTGGCCGAGCATGCTGCTGCCATTTTACTGGCTCTAAACCGAAAATTGATCCAGGCCAATAAACGTGTAAAAGCCTTTAATTTCGATTTAGATGATCTTATTGGGACTGACCTTAACAACAAAACCTGTGGCATCATAGGAACCGGAAAGATTGGATCAGTAATGGCTAAAATTATGCATGGTTTTGGTTGTAAACTACTAGGTCATGATACTCACCCCAACAAACATCTTTCCGTTCAATACCAAATGAAATACGTGCCTCTGAAAACCCTATGCGAGCACGCCGATATTATTTCAATTCACGTCCCTTTGAATACAGAAACCCATCATTTAATTGATGCCTCGTTGCTAAACATCATGAAACCTCATTGTTTGTTGGTGAACACCGCTCGGGGTGCCATTTTAAATACCAAAGATGTAGTAGAAGCTCTTATAAAAAAGCAGATCCAGGGCTTGGCCATGGACGTTTATGAATTTGAAAGAGGTGTATTCTTCAAGGATTGTTCTAAGGCCATTCCAAATGACGATTTACTTATTAAGTTAAATGCCATGCCGAATGTGATTATTACAGGACACCAGGCGTTTTTGACTGATGAAGCTCTAAAACGAATCGCCGAAACAACTATTGAAAATCTGGATAGCTGGGACAAAGGAAAGAAACCTAAGAACGAACTTCATTTTAAACTGCCCCAAACGCAAAAGGTGTAAATTACTTTTTTGAATCTAGACTACGATATCCATAAATATCATTTAGGTGGCGCTGATTACCTTGTTCATCAACGACATCGAGATCGTACCTTATATTTATTTTAGTTTTTAACGGAGCATAATAATAAATTACCCAGGCATCAGCTTCGCGAGTTCCAATACATCCGTTAGAATACGCTTTTCCCAGGGTTATCGGATTGGTTGTTGGATGAATGAGTTGGCCATAACGACGGCCATTAATTTCAGTTTCTAAAAATGGTATTTGAGGCAATTTTGTAACCAGCCCGTCATCCCGTTTTGTCACAAAATATTCCTCGTTATTTACCGGATTAATATATCGGGGGCTCTTAATTTCATTAACTATGATACCCGAGCCGGTGCGGGTTCTGAGATCTTCAATCCTACCGGACATTTCAAGGTATTTCTTTTCATGTCGCCCAACGCGAATATCAAATTCAAAAAGTTTCAAAGTATCTTGGTAAATACGCAATTTAAATTCCGGGATATTGATATCAATTTTTAATTTTTTAAAGGAATTTTGAAGTGTGGTTGCTTCATTTAAATCCGGAATTCGTATTCTGGCTCCTTTGGGAATTACGATCATTTTTCGTTGGTCGTAAACAAATGAATTTCGTGCTTTCAATTTGTAATAATCTGTGTTTTGAAGCGTATCCAGGATCCATGGATTATAACGAACAATGAGATGTTCCGATAATTTATAAGGCGTTATGGAATCATATTTTTTTACAATGGAATCCATAAATTCAAAATAATGCTCCACCCGAATGTTACTATTGGGTTCAATGTTCAATACCGCGATATTAGAAATTTTTTGGTAAGTGTCTGTATTAGAATTTAGAGCCAAAAAGCGATCCTCTGATTCCTGATTTCCAACAAAAAAAAGAACGAAAAGGACCAGGTAGTATGATATGATTCTGAATAGATTCATAAAGGATGATCTCGTCTTATTTTCGGGAAAAGTGGTGAATAAAAGCAGTCATGATCAAACCCACTCCTAAACCTAAAATGATGGAGCCTGTAAACATGAGGGCAGATTCTTTTAAGAAGAAAAATCCAAGACCTAATCCACCTAAAAGACCACCACCAATGGCCCAATCACTTTTATCTTTATCAGTTTTCATAATATTACATTTTGATTATTTCATTTTAACCGGCTTCACTGAGCTTTTTACCTTTCTTGTGGGCTGCCTTTTTTCTTCGAAGAAGATTTTTTTCGCCAAAAGGCGGAAAACCAATTTCAGAAAGTGCATGCTTTACCATGTCGATGTCATCTTTGGTAACATATTCAAAATTTATCGTTCCAAATTGCTCTTTGAAACTGATGTTTTTAATATGATTAAATTCAGAAAGTCGTTTCAAAATAAGCGCTTCAGACGCTTTATTCTTTAAATTTTGTAGGTACAAAGTTGTTTTCATTTTAAAAAGAATTCAGAACATAGTTATTATCGCCTTATCGGCTTAAATTGTTATTTAATTAGCTTGTAATCCCAAAATGCTAGACCACCGTTTTACTCAAATAATAATTAATAATATCAGCAGTCGACACTATACCAACCAGTTTTCCATCCTCTAAAATCGGTACCGCATGATAATAATGGGTAGCCAAAACCTTAGCCACATCTTCAACAGTAGCTTTCGTAGTGAGATAAAAGGGTTTTTGGGTCATAATATCTTTTACCGTTAAGGTTTTGTAAACCTCGTGATCATCACTAATGCCCGCTCCAACAATGTGATACATAAAATCTACAAGACTCACCATACCTACCAATTTATCATTTTCGACAACGGGAATATGATGGTGCCATTTTTTATGCTCATAAATATGCTTAACATCCAACAAGGTTTGATCGGGCCTTACCGAAATAACGTCTGATGTCATAACAGGAATAATAGACTCTGACTTCATGGCATTCTATTTAAGTTTACATGCTTTTTCACTCTATAAAATTACATGATTAGCCTGGCTCCCAACATGATTTAAATCATGTTAAATATGGGTATTTGTTAATACATTTATTAGTCCAATAGCAGTAAAATAAGGCTATGACATGTTCCTTTACCATTACAGCAATGAATACACAGATTTTATAGATCGATCTAACAGAAAAACTAAAACCAATGAAAACTAAAACACTCTTAGAATACCTCACATTAAGCTCGAGTATTTATGTTTTAGCGCGAGATACCAGGCTTCTTGAGAAACTTCAGGAATATTCCGAAAAAAGTAAGGAGAATATCAATAAAGTTATGGCCGATACACCACTTGATGAAAATGGTAATGAGCTAGAGTTTCTGGATAAAGTTGCTTTAAAAACCCGGGAACTCAAAGAGGAACTTGATGAAAAAATAGAGGAACTCGTTATTAAATTCTACAAAAAAATTAAGGTGGCACATTTGGACGAAATTAAAGCTTTGAATGAAAAAATTGAAAAGCTGGAACGCACCACCGCCCTTTTGGAAGCCAGACTGAACAATATAAAAGTCTAAATACCCAGTTGTTATGGGATTAGTATTGGACATCAAAAAACGTTTTAAATCGATTTCCAGATATAACCAAATTCTGAGAGTCCTGATGAAGTATGGCTTTGAAGATCTGGTTCATTATCTGGAAGAAAATAAACGCTATAGATACCTTCAAAAAGTCATTCCCCGATCTTACAAAGCGCGCGTGGCAGAATTCAGTAAATGGGCCAAAATGCGTCTGGTTTGCGAGGAATTAGGACCAACCTTTGTAAAGTTTGGACAAATACTAAGTAATCGCCCAGATCTGGTGCCTTTGGAATTAACCCTTGAGTTAGAGAAACTTCAGGATAACGTACCACCAATGTCGGAAAACGAAGCTAAAGATGTTGTTGAAGCCGAACTGAAAGACAAGGTTGAAGCCCTTTTTGCCTGGTTCGAACCAACACCTTTTGCATCAGCATCCATGGCTCAGGTTCATAAGGTAACACTACATTCCGGAGATCGTATAGCCCTAAAAATACAACGTGCAGGGATTTATGAGGTCATCATCGAAGATATTAAAGTGATGTATCGCATTGCGAGGATTCTTGAACATCGCATTCCATCACTAAAAAGCTTTGATCCCATTGGATTGGTTCGCAATTTCGAGGTTTCTATTTTGAAAGAACTCGATTTTATTCACGAATCTATTAATGTGCAGCGGTTTTACAATAATTTGAAACGCGATCGTTCACAGGAGCAATTTGCTGAAGCGCCCAAAGTGTATCGTGAATTTACAACCACAAAAGTACTCGCCCTTGAATTCGTATCTGGAACTAAAATCGATAGGATCGAAAAACTAAAAGAAGACCGGGTTGACACCAAGGTTATTGCCCGTAGATTAGCCATAAGCTTTTTTAAGCAGATCTTTGAATACGGCTTTTTCCATGCCGATCCGCATCCGGGTAATTTATTAGTGCTTCCCAATAATCATATTTGCTATCTCGATTTTGGTATGATGGGTAGCATGTTACCGCGCGACATCAATATTTTCAGTAGTTTATTCATAGCCATAAAAAACAAGAACGTTAAAAAGATCATTCGTGTGCTTCAACATCTTTCTAACAATGCTCCCATAGCAGACAGACGAGCTTTAGAGTTTGACATCTATGAATTTGTAGAAAAATATTATGTTCGGGAGATTCATGAAAATGAAATGAGCACCATATTGCTGGAACTAAAAGATATCATTATCGTTCACGGCTTAAAGGTGCCTACTTACTTCTTTCTGTTTGCACGGTCTTTGGTTACCATTGAAGGTGTTATAGAGAAATTGGATCCAAACCTTGAACAATTCGAACTGGTAAAACCCTATTTAAATAAAAGCGCTACTAAAAAATATAACCCGATAAAAATAGGATCAAAAGTGATTAATTCTCTGATGGAACTTGTTGATTATATGGATGAGTTTCCCTTCGATCTTAAAAATGCTATGAGAAGAATAAATTCAGGCCAAATTAATGTAGATCTTACTCATAAAGGCATCGATCCCATGGTTCATACTCTGCAGCGTATTACAAAACAACTGATCAAGGCTTTCATTATGATGACCTTTATCATCGGGGCCGCTTTGTTCATCATTTTTAAAATTAGTCCATTATGGAATGGTATTTCAGTATTAGGAATGAGCAGTTTTACATTAGCCATAATACTCGGAATTTCTATGGTTTCGAATTTAAGGAAAGGCGATTATGATTATTAAACCATCCTAAAGAGAATACTAGTTTATAGCAATAAAAAGCACCATGTAACATGGTGCTTTTCGTGTTAAAAGAAAAACTAATTCAGGACTTAGAGAAGGCTTTTTTAAAATGATCAAATGCCTCAGAAATTTCACTCTGGAAGTGCTCAAGTCGGGTTTCTTCTTTTTCTTCAACATATTTACCTCTCAATTTATTGATAAAGGTGTTGAAGTCCTTTTTTCCTTTTTCAAACGTACTTTTTGCCTCTGCTTTATCTTTTTTATTGAACTTTTGTTCTAAAATTTCTAGTTGAATTTTAAACTGTTCCATTTCAATAAGCGTAAACGCATACATGCGTTGCAAGGTTTCATTGGTTTTAATTCTCACCTCGATATCATGAATGATGGAAAGCAACTGTTTTTTTTGTTTTTTGAAAACCTCTTTGGTCTCTGCCCTACCCAAAGCTAATTGAACCCGTAATTCATCAAACTTCGTGTGTAATTCTTCAATGTTTTCTCGAACATCTTTCACTTTAAACTCACTGTCGTGAATAAATTGGTTGAACTTCTTTTTAACCTCTTCATATTTATCTTTAGCTTCAGCTTTACCCAAAGCTGCCTGAACCTGAAATTCTTCCAACTCTGTGACCGATTTTTTCAACGCGGCAATAACGTTGTCTACAAAATGAATGTCCTTATTTTTCATGACGCTTAGTTTTTATGGTACGCTTAAAGGTCTCAACAAATGAGAATTTTTACAATGATGCACGTCAGTTTTAAAATGATTTTTGCTGTATTGAATAACCGAATTTCATTACGATGTCATTCTTCTATAGGGTCAAGAACTATGGTACGCGGTATATCAACATGATCAAATATTAAGGTTTGAAAACCATCAGCCTTTACCTCAAGGTAAAACAAGTTGAATTCATCAAAACATGCCTTTCCATTCTCGTCGGTATAGCGTATTTCGCTAACCTCCAAATCATTTTCATTTAAATATTTTACTAATATTTCAGCGTTTTCTATGGGATCTGTGTTGTAATTGTTCATTACAACAGTATAGCAGTTCGTTACGGGCCAGGTTGGATGAAAAATGGGAATTAGAGCATCTCCAATATCGATACTCGGGCTACAATAATTTAGAACAAAACCTCCCGCAATTATTAAAAAATAAGTATATAGTTTAAGTTTCATGGCAAAATTCTACTTTCATAAATTTAGCCCTTATTAGGTTTTTGTAACATGAGCGTCGTCAGTTAAGGACGAGTTTCTTAAGCCCAAAAAATAGTCCTGAATTTTCAGACTTCATTAGTATTCAACGGTTTTTTAGCGAGGTAAACACATGATTTTTATCATTTAATATCTACCCCCATTATCCTAACTTTAAATACTATAAATACTAGTATTTTGCTGAATACCATTCACATAGAAACCTTTTTTATCGAAATTGGAGAGCTCACTTATTTCAGTCGGCGATTCTTTAAGGAATTATTGAGGAAACCTTTTGAGTTCAATGAATTTTTAAAGCAGTGTTTTTACATTGGCAACCGGTCTTTGTTACTTGTTGGAGTTACAGCTTTTATTATTGGTTTGGTTATCACACTTCAAACCAGGCCAACACTAGAGGAATTCGGAGCCGAATCCTGGATGCCGTCCATGGTGAGTATTTCTATTATCAGAGAAATAGGACCCGTTATCATTGCCTTAACCTTCGCCGGAAGGATTGCTTCAGGTATTGGTGCTGAGTTAGGATCCATGAGGGTTACAGAGCAAATTGATGCTATGGAGGTTTCCGGTACAAATCCGTTTAAATTTCTGGTTGTTACCCGAGTTTTAGCAACCACATTGATGCTTCCGCTTTTGGTTATTCTTGGTGACGCTATTGCTCTTTACGGCTCTTTTATAATCGAACATTTAAAAGGTGATGTATCCTTTCAACTATATTTTAATAAGGTGTTTAATGCTCTTGAATTTGGCGATATTATACCAGCTACCATAAAAACCTTCTTTTTCGGATTTGCCATTGGCCTGGTTGGTACCTTTAAAGGTTATTATTGCAGCAAAGGTACTGTTGGCGTAGGTTCTGCCGCTAATTCTGCTGTGGTATTCTCCTCGATGCTTCTGTTTATTATCGACTTTATAGCCGTATTTGTAACCGATATTTTCTTTGAAATTTAATTATGGAAACCAAAGCAAACATATCACCCTTAGCGAAAGAAGCGCCTCCAAGAAAAGTGGTTCTCGAAATAACCGACTTGAAAAAATCCTTTGGAAATAATAATGTTCTAAATGGTTTCAATTTAAAATTATATGAAGGTGAGAATCTGGTGATCATGGGAAAATCGGGATCCGGAAAAACCGTGATGATCAAATGTTTGGTTGGACTCATGCAACCCGATTCCGGCAGTATTAAAGTGATGGGTAAGGATATCTCAACACTGAATCGCGCGGATATGGACGAACTGCGCACCGAAATTGGATTTTTGTTCCAGGGAAGTGCCTTATATGACTCCATGACCGTTCGTGAAAATTTGGAATTTCCTTTGCGCCGACATGAGCATAAATTTGGCAACATATCCGATCCTACACCACTCGTTATTGAGGCTTTGGAAAGTGTTGGTTTGGTAAACGCCATCGATCTCATGCCCTCTGAACTTTCAGGTGGTATGCAACGCCGGGTGGCTTTGGCCAGAACACTCATTTTAAAACCAAAAATTATTCTTTATGACGAACCTACAAGTGGATTAGACCCGATTACTGCGAAGGAAATAATTGAACTCATGCGCCGCGTTCAACAACAATACCACACCTCATCACTTATTATAACACATGATGTGGATTGTGCCCGTGTGGTTTCGGAGCGTATGATACTATTAGTAGATAACATCAATTACGCTGAAGGAACTTTTGAACAATTAAAGGCTTCAAAAGATGAAAAAATAAAAGCATTCTTTAAATAAAAACTTGTAGTCATGAGAAAAACATATCAACAAAAACTTAGGTTAGGCCTTCTGGTAATTTTCAGTTTGTTGCTTTTTGTAGTGGCTGTATATTTCATCGGCAACCGCCAGAACATGTTTGTAAAAACATTCAGTATTTCTGCCAATTTTAATAATGTAAACGGTCTCATGAAGGGTAATAATGTACGCTATTCCGGAATTAATATTGGAACCGTAAAAGATATTGTTATGATTAACGATTCTACGATAAACGTTCTTATGGTTATTGAAGATAAAATGGTTACCCATATTCGAAAAGACGCCATAGCAACTATAGGCACGGATGGTCTGGTAGGTAACATGATCGTAAACATAGTACCCGGAAAAGGTGATGCTGAACTTATAGCCTCCGGTGACACCATTGAATCTTACACTAAAATTGGAACCGGAGAAATGTTAAGTACCCTGAATGTTACGAACGAGAATGCCGCATTATTAACAGCGAAATTACTTAATATTGCCGATGCTATGGCCGACAGCAAAGGCACTTTTGGAATGCTTATAAACGATACGCTTGTAGCTCAAAACCTGAAACAAACCGTAAATCAGCTTCGGATTATGAGTATTGAGGCTAATAAATCGATGAAGTCTCTAAACGCTATTATTAATGAGATTAACTTCAATGAAAGCGTTGCCGGTGTGTTATTGAATGATTCGTTGGAAGGTCAGAAAGTACGGGGCATGCTGGCTAATTTAGAAGACTCTTCAATAGAAATTAAATCGGTGATCAACAATTTGAATGAAACCATTACGCAATTTAAAAATGGCAAAGGTGCCGTTGATTATCTCTTCAACGATGAAGATTTCGTTAAGGATCTGGAACAATCTATGAAGAACATTAATGAAGGTACTGATAAATTCAACCAGAATATGGAAGCGCTAAAACACAATTTTTTAACGCGTCATTATTTCAAAAAATTAGAACGGGAAGAAAAAAAGAAGGCACAAAAAAACGACTAAAAACACAAGAAGAATTTAACCAACCAACAACCGTGAATTTAGCCGTTTTCCACAAAAACACTTATGCATATTCAGGATAGTAATCAACTTTTAAATTGTTAACCACTTTAGTAACACCAGGAGCAAAGAAGGCAGCTCTTTGAGCCTCGTCTTTTTCACTGATAGAGTACACTTTACCGGATAAGGTAACCACAGTACCATTAACATCCACGTGGATGTTTTTAGCTTCAAGATCGGCAGATCTTTCGAAGGCTTTGGTAATTCTGTTTTTAACCTCAACAGGTTGTACTTTTTGTTTTAGTGTAATGTTATTAATAACTCCTTTTACACCATATAAATTCTCTACAGCGTGTTTGGCAGCATTTCTTTGATAGGCCCACTCAACCTCACCGGTTAAATAAACAAATGAATTATCCACCTTTATTTGTAATTTATCTTCCGGTACAGATGAGTTCCATTTTAAAGCATTTACCACAGATTTGGCGATATCAGTATCAGATTTGCCTTTACCCATTTTAAAATTAACTTCAATATCATCTGCCACGGCTTTTACACCATACACACTTTTTGCAGCACGTTCAGCAGCCATTTTTTTAGCATAAGATTCTACTTCACCTGTAAGCGTCACTACACCGTCTTTTACAATAACACCAATTTCGGTCTCATCAATACTTGGTTGCCATTCTAGTTCGTCAAGTACATCTTCTTTAATTTGAACATCAGTTTTCATTTTTTTAAAATTTTGAATAGATTAAATGATTAGCCTAAAAATACTCGAGCGTTATACTTTTTGAAATGATTTCAATCAGTTACCGAGACTTTTAGGCTAAATTTTTTTAAATAAAATCTCCGTTTTCGTCTAGCTTAACACGAATACGTTGCTTATCATTATCAAGTGTAATCTTGTATAATTTTCTAATATCACTTGGTTCGTAATAATGAACCAAATAAATATTTTTTGAAATGTTCCAGTTTGGAAAACGTCTGGCAATCGCTTGTCTCACTTTTACAGGCAACTTGATATCAGTATAGCGTTCAGCTGTTTTTAAAAGATTACTGTTGTTGTCATAAGTTGCTAAAACTTTTCCTTCAGGAATAATAAAATACACCTCGTAATAATCGTTTTCCTCAGTATAGATATCCAAGGTCTTAACATTGAAATCGCTAACTGTGAATTGCATATTTTGGACAGGAATAGCCAATTCAGAATTATCTGTAGCGTCCAAATATTTGTAATTATGTACGATCACAACTTCAGGTAATTCGGTTGGATCCTGAGCGAACAAAGGGGTGGTTAATCCCAAAATAAATAAACCAAGAATTAATTTTTTCATCACTTCAATCTTTAAAGATTAATATGTTTAAATCTATCCATATTCTAAACGATTTAAAATGATTAACATCAGTTATCTAAAATTCTAAAAATGAGCATGTTAAATATGTGAGACTTAGTGATATTTATCACTCAAGAACTTGCTAAATATTCCTTTAAAGGCAGTTTTTCTTTCCCTGTTATTTCCTGAATTTTTATATGATAAACAATAGGCTGTGCCTCAGGATGGGTTTTTCCCGAAAATTCGGGTATAAAATGAACCTCCTTTTTATCTTTTCTAGCAATCAGGTCTTTAACTCCTATCGTGAATTTATGCAATTCGTATTTGGCGTCCAGGCCCTCAAGTTCTTCAAAAATGCCATGAACTAAAATAGTTCGATAATGATCGATAGAAGTAATTTCTGCAACTTCTAGCGCTACAGAACCGTTGGCTCGAAGCGCCGTAGTTTTATGTCCTTCGCCCGTATAGCAAATCACTCTGAGGTAGTCTTTATCATAATAATAGGTTATGGGAATTACATAGGGCAAATTATTGAAAACATAGGCTAAATGCCCAATATAATTATTCTCAAGTATCTCGAAACAGGCGTCTTTTTTTAAATCGGTAATCATGGCTCAGAATTTTAGAAATTTGATTTTTTTGTTAATAGTGACGTTCCTTTCCTGTAAGTTCTTCAACTGCTATTTGAAAGACCACCGGTAATCCTTCTTTAAAAATTTTGCTAGAAAACTCACTAATGTGATCCATTTTTTTATTTTCCCGGGTTTGAATGATTTTTTTCACACCTTCAGAAAATTTGTGAAGATTAATTTTCGCTGCGCTACCATCAAACTCTCTGTAGGTTCCGTGTGCCAGAACAGACTCCCAGTTACTCACTGATTCAATTTCAGCAACCTCCAAAGAAACCGCCGTATTATTGCGCAATGCCTTGGTTTTATGACCATTTCCGGAATACCCGATAACAGCATTTTCAAGTTCATCATAATAATATGTTATGGGCACCACATAAGGCCTATGGTTATAAATATAGGCCAGATAACCTATATAGTTATTTCGTAAGATTCGTTGGCATTCGGCAGTGTCCAGTGTTTTGATCATGACCATGATTTTTTAATTTGTAATTGAATTTATTTGAAAGCAAATTCCGGGAAAATACCAAAACAAGATATCTTTTCCACAGGATTTTTTCAATGATATAAATCAGTTCGAATACAACTTAAGAACAGAAATTTCCGGACGCATGCCTAACCTTCCGGGAAAACCAATCCATCCTAAACCACGATTTACATAAAGATATTGTTCCTTATGATGATACAAACCGGCCCAACGTTTGTATTTGTACTTTATAGGACTCCACGTTTTATTTTTATAAGTAAAACCTAGTTGCATACCATGCGTATGACCGGAAAGCGTGAGAGCTATATCGGTTTTTTCAATCACTTCTTCATCCCAATGTGAAGGATCATGGGATAACAGAATTTTAAAAGGAATATTAACCACATAATCCATTGCAACATCTAAATGACCGTATTGTTTAAACGGCGGATTTCCCCAGTTTTCCACACCAACAATGGCTATTTTTTCATTGAGATAGCTTAAAGTATCTGAAGTATTCAGTAACAAATTAAAACCAATAGTATCATAAAAGACTTTGATTTTTTGGAGATTATTGCGCTTTTCTTCCTTTGAATCCCATTCAGAATAATCGCCGTAATCATGGTTTCCCAGTACAGCATATTTTCCCAATTTCGCCTTTAGTTTTTTAAATGTATTCTCCCAACCTTCAAGTTCCCAGGCGTAATTATTCACCAGATCACCCGTAAATAAAATGAGGTCAGGATGTTGATGGTTTATAAGATTAACGGCTTTGTCTAAAACTTGATATCGTTTGTTAAAACTACCCAAATGAATATCGGAAATATGGATAATTTTCAGGTTATTAAATGCCTTAGGCAAGGTTTTAAAATGAATTTTATGATGGTATATTTTAAAATTATAAACCGCTCTAAAAATACCATAAGCGATAACTCCGAATGGTAAAAATCCGGATAACAAGCCCACCAGAGGAATAATTAGCAGCGAATGTTTCTCTGAAAAGATCACATTTCCGAAATACAGTATTGAAATGGTAATTACAAAAATGATCTTTGGAATGAATGAAGACATGGTTAATCCGTAAAGAGATGACACCAGGCGGTGTTTGCGCTGTGGACTGATGTCATCCAGGGTGATCTTCAGAACCATAATTGCGGTAATAAGTCCGATAGTAAAACACCAAAACAAAATATGAATGGTATGTTTCAGCCAATTTGCTTGGATTAATTGGGTAATGTCTCGCAACCAGTAAAATGATAATACATCAACGATGAGAATGGCCACACACAATAATACAATCGTAAAAAAGGAATAGCTTCTCATGACAAAATTTTTTTAGCGCATACGTTCTCTCTGGATAATACTGTCGATAAAGGTTTGATTTTTTATCCAGTTCCCGGTATCCAACTTATGCTTCATTATAAAAACATAAGGAAGGGAATCCTTCTCCGGCTTATACACATCGGATCCCTGGATAAAACCTTCCCAATCCTCAGGCGCGAGTATTCTTAGATCTTTTCTATTATTCATGGTGGCATCTAGATGGATCACGTTCTTTTCCCAGACAAGTTCTTTACCAAAAACACCTTTATCAGCGAATCTTGTAATCGAGTTCTCCTCGGCATCAAAAAGCACTAAAACATAATCAGCTTTGGTTTCGAATTGTAAATCGACAGTCTTATTTTGGAACAGAAAAAGTAAGAAGACACCAACAAAAATAAGGCCCTCTCCGATCATAATTTTAATGTAAGTTATTTTATTGATCAACCAACGATCGATAAGGTAAAGGCCAATAAAAAAGCCCATTATAGGAATGGTAACCGCTGGATAAATGGCAGTTTCTCCACCCTTGCTAATCCAAATATAAAGGGCATTTCCCGCTACAAAAATACTTCCAACAACAAGAAAGGTTAACAGTGTTACAGGGAAAAAAATTCGCTTCAATATCGCACTCAACTTCTTCATCAGTTCGCATTTTTTAAGCGCCGCTTATCACGTAAAGCCCAGTAAATTCCTTTAACATCCGAGGCCCAATCTTTATACATAAAGATCAATGTAATCTCCTCAATAGTTTCAAGGATACCCACAGCGATCATGGTATAAAATAAAATGTATTCCGGACTAAAAAATAAGGACCACAAGATGAATATACTCTGAAGTATGGCAGAAAGTTTAGCCAAATACGTGTGAAACGCCGTTGCTTTACCATATCTGAGATAGGCCAACAGCATCTGAATAATGTAAGGCACAAAGGCTACAAGAATTAAAACCAAATTGGCTTTAATAAATCGCGTTTCAAAATAAAATAGCCCCAGAAGCCCAACGATTAAGGTAACCTGATCACCAAATGAATCAAGTTGTGAGCCCCTGGGACTTGCTATTTTTAATTTTCGAGCTAAATAACCATCAATAGCATCGGTTAAATAGCTTAGTAATAACAACCAGGTAAAGAGGTTCCGATTGTCTGAAAACAACAAAACTATTAAAATAGGTGCAGCAGCGATCCTGTAAAATGAGAACCAATCAGCAATATTATAGTTTCTGAATGTAAGCATAGCGTATTTTCATGTTTACATAAAAATACAACACCCACTATTCAATAAAAATGAGAATTGTCAGTTAAACCCTCGCTACACCAATTAAATATGGTTTTTAAAAACCTAAGACTTTACTTTAAAAACCTTCTCTAAAATGGTATCCATCAAACACCATTTTGTTAGTGAGGATTGTAGCAAATTAGCGCCTACAAAGGCTGTAAACCACAACCAATTGATATTTACATAAATTGCTAATAATAAGCTCACTAAAATAAAAGTTCCTGCAATGCCTCTTACTATTCTGTTTTTCATAAGTATGTAATTTTAAATGTATTTTTCTATCGGTACCACAATAGCCCGGATGGGGTTTTGCGTTACTAAATTCTTATTAAATGCTTTAATTAATTTGAAGGCTTCTTCGATCTTTTCGTCATCTGTGAAGGAAAAGAACATTCTGGAATCTGTAGCGCCTTTATGCATCGGAAACCAGCTTTCAGTCACCAATAATTCAGGTGAATTCTTATAACCTTCAATATCGGACTCACTAAAATTATTTATCTTAGCTTCTTTGAATAGCTGTAAAATATCCTTGTGATATTCTTCAACAACTGTTACGATAATTAGTTTCATGTTGTTTGCTGTTAAATTATTTGAAATGCTTCTTTTCTATCATGTAATACACCAATGGCACGACCAACAGTGTTAACACGGTAGACACAATAGTTCCTCCCATTAATGATATTGCCAAGCCCTGGAAAATAGGATCGAAAAGAATTACGAATGCTCCAATAACTACAGTTCCTGCAGTTAACAAAATTGGTGTAGTTCGCACCGCTCCGGCTTCAATCACGGCTTGTTTTAATGGTAAACCTTCATCGGTTCTCAGGTTGATAAAGTCGATAAGCAATACCGAATTTCGAACCATGATTCCCGCTAAGGCGATCATACCAATAAATGAGGTTGCTGTAAAGTAAGCCCCCATCAACCAGTGTCCGAGGATGATCCCTATTAACGATAACGGAATGGCCACCATCATCACTATCGGAGCTTTAAAGTTCTGGAACCAACCAACGATCAGGATGTAAATCAAGATAATAGCACCCAAAAATGCAATACCTAAATCCCGGAATACCTCAAGTGTAATTTGCCATTCGCCATCCCATTTTACAGTATAATTATCTTCGAATTCAGGTTGTCCCAGATACATTTCCTTCATTTTGTAACCCTTAGGCAAGGGAATGTCCTGCAACTTCTCAGTCATACCTAAAATAGCATAAGCAGGACTCTCCAATTTTCCGGCCATATCGGCCAAAACATAAACCACAGGCTTCTGATTCTTGTGATAAATACTTTTTGGCGCGATGGTTTTTTTGATATCCACCAGATCAGCAATAGGAACCAAATTCCCTTGTTTCGATTTTACTTTTAGTTGAGAAATATCGTTCACTGTAGATTTCTCTTTTTCATCTAAAGTCAATACAATACCTACCTGATTTATAGCATGTTCATCATACAGATTCGTTACCGGCCTGTTAGACAAGGCCATGTTCATCGTGGCCGTTATTTGCTGCGGCGCTACACCGTAAAGCATCGCTTTCTCCTTATTGATCTCAAACTTATATTCCGTTTGATTTGCTTCAACCATCCAATCTACATCCACAACATCCTGAGTGTGTTCTAGAATGCTTTTAAGACTATCAGCAACCTTTATTTGTTCTTGATAATCAGGACCATAAACTTCGCCAACAATAGTTGATAATACAGGGGGTCCCGGTGGCACTTCAACCAATTTCACATTGGCATTGTATTTTTTAGCGATCTTTTGAATATCCTGTCTTAATCGACGTACGATATCGTGACTTTGATCACTTCGTTCTTCCTTATCTAATAAATTTACCTGGATATCGGCCATGTTACTACCACCACGCAGATCGTAGTGACGCACCAAACCGTTAAAGGTAATAGGTGCCGAAGTTCCAACATAATTCTGGTAATTAATCACCTCTGGACGCGTTGCTAAATATTGAGAGATTTCCTTAGCCACGACGCCTGTTCTTTCCAGTGTTGTGCCCTCCGGCATGTCTATTACCACCTGAAATTCGTTCTTGTTATCAAATGGAAGCATTTTTACAGCAACCGATTTGGTAAAGAACATCAACATAGTAAGTAATAATAACAGGAACGTACCTCCCAGGAACAACCAGCGTTTTGCTTTGTTTTCTAATAACGGACGCTCAAACTTGTTATAAATTTTATATATATAAGTATCTTCCAAAGGCTTTTTGGTTTCCTCTTCTTCCTCCTGTTTCTTATCTTTTTCTCTAAGGAAAATAAATCCGAGATATGGTGTGATCGTTAAGGCTACAAATAGCGACAAGATCATGGCGATGGAAGCCCCGATAGGCATTGGTGCCATATATGGCCCCATTAATCCAGATACGAATGCCATAGGTAAAACCGAAGCAATTACTGTAAACGTAGCCAGGATGGTTGGATTACCAACCTCGTTGATCGCATATAATGCTGCCTGTTTAAAGGGCAAACGTTTCATCTTGAAATGCCTATGCATATTCTCAGCGATGATGATCGAGTCGTCGACGACAATACCGGTTACAAATACCAAAGCGAATAAGGTAATTCTATTCAGCGTGTAATCCAGCATGTAATAGCTCAGCAGTGTTAAAGCGAAGGTAATTGGAACGGATAAAAATACGACCAGTCCGCCACGCCAGCCCATAGCCAGCATCACCACAATGGTTACGGCAAAAATAGATCCGATAAGGTGCCATAGTAATTCAGACACTTTATTCGAAGCCGTTTCACCATAATTTCTGGTAATTTCAACATGAACGTCATCAGGGATCAGGGTTTTTCGCAAATGCTGAACTTTATCAAGAACTACATCAGCGATCTGCATCGCATCAGCTCCCTTGCGTTTCGCAACGGAAATTGTTACAGCCGGATATTCCGATTTGTATTCCGAAGCTTTTTCACTGCCCTTTCCAAATCCTAAACTCACATATTTTTGAGGTACTTGCGGCCCATCAATAATATCAGCAACTTGCTTCAAATAAATAGGCTGATTCTGTTGTACCCCAACAACCAAATTTTCAACATCTTCTGCCGAGGTTAAGAACTTCCCGGTATTTACCAAAAACTCGGTATCATTGTTATCAAAGCTACCGGAATTCAATTGGCTGTTATTCGCTTTTATCATTTGCGAAACGGTAAGGAAATCCAAACCACTAGCTGCCAATTTATCCTTATCTAAAACCACACGGATCTGACGATCTCTTCCTCCAATTTTATGGGTAACAGCAACGTCGTTCACCTTTTTAACCTCGACTTCGAGTTTATCGGCGAGTTGACCTAACTGATAATCGTCGTAATTTTTACTCCATAAAGTCAATCCTAAAACAGGGACATCATCAATAGCCCGTGTTTTCACCAATGGAAACGTAACACCCTCAGGCATTTCATCCATATGCTTATTGATCTCGTTGTAAAGTTTTACAAACGAACGCTCAATATCTTCACCAACATAAAACTGCACGATCACCATGCCTTGTTGGTCTGAGGAGGTAGAATATACGTATTCAACTCCTGTAATATTCGAAATTAACTGCTCTAAAGGCTTTACAACGCGCGACTCTACCTCTGTAGGATTTGCACCGGGATATCCCACAAAAATATCAGCGATAGGGACATCGATTTGCGGTTCTTCTTCCCGCGGAATCAAATACGAGCTGTACACGCCAACAACCATGAATACGATCATTAATAACACCGTAAGCTTTGATTGTAAAAAGACCTTGGCAATTTTTCCTGCTATACCTTCTTTCATATCTTAAGACCCATTAACTCCTTTCGGATTGTTATTTCGGGTTGTTTTTTTAGTTAGTATTTTATTTTTACACCATTATAAAGTTTCCCGTCTGCAGAAACAATGTAGGTTTCATCAGCACTAAGTCCGGACAAAACCTCAACCTGATCACCCATAGTTCTACCTAATCGCAACCAACGCAAAATGGCTGTATTGCTCTGACTTACGGTATAAATTCCGGTTAATTGACCATCGTGAATAATGGCATCAGCCGGAACTACCACCATTTGAGAATCTGAAGTTCTGGTTACAGGAAATTGCACTGTAGTGAACATACCCGATAAAATCGGGGCATCGGTTTTATCCAAAGCAATTTTTACCAAATACTGTCCGCCGGTATTTTTTGCAGAAGTACTCACCTCTTCCACTTTACCTTTCACCGCCTTGTTAATGGATTTTACCAATACATCAACAGGAGTCCCTTTTTCAATTTGAGATATCTCGGTTTCCGGCACCATGGCGATAACTTCATAATCGTTTGGAACTTCAATACTAATCAGGGGCATTCCCGGATTAGCCATGTCGCCCGCTTCAATATATTTGTTCGTAATGGTTCCAGAGAAAGGTGCCGTAATATTAGTGTATGCTAACTGGGCATTAACTTCATTTTTCTTTTGCTTAGCAGCTTCTAATTGTGCTTTGGCAATTTCATAATGCGCCGTCATGTCATCCATTTCTTTTTGCGAGGCACTGTTATCAGCAAATAAATTCTGAAAACGTTTATAATCTTTTTCAGCATTATTAAAAGCAACCGTTGCCTGCGAAATAGCAGCATCAACCTGTGCTTTTTGGGCCATCAGATCAGCACTGTTGATGGATATCAACATCTGACCTTTTTTTACAGAATCTCCAACATTCACATAAACTTTGTTCACATAACCCATCATTCTTGTGCTAAGGTCTGCACTGTTGGTGGATTGAATCTTTCCACTTACACTTAATAAAGGTGTGGTTTGGTTCTCTGTAACCTGATTCACTTTAACCGCTACAGCAGCCTCATCACTGGTAGTTTCGTTGTTCTTACTCCCACAACTTGCTAATAAAAGGGCTACTGAAAAAGTCAGGGGGATATATATTTTTTTCATCTTGTTCATTATTCTTTAGTTAAAAATTGTAAGTATGATTGTGCGTAATTGTATTCAAAAATGGTTTGGTAATACTCTAATTGTTTTTGAGCGTACTGTGTTTCAGCCTGCAAAAGGTCTGAGGTTTTTTCAAGGCCTTCTTCGAACCGATTTTTTCTGATACGAAGTGATTCTTCCGATTGTTGCATGGCCAAAGCACTTAAACCTAGCTTGTTCTTGGCATCCAAAAAGGCGCGCTTCGCTTTGTTTAGTTCCAGATTGCTTTTAGACAAATATTGCTGATATTCCAGCTTGGATTTTTCGTATTCTGCATGACTTTTTTGAGCTTTCCCAAAGCGTTTTGATCCTTTGAAAATATCCCAACTCAATTTGGCTCCAATCAGGTAACCATTAGCATCGCCTTGAAATATTTGATCATCGTACAACTGGTAATTCCCAAAAGCATTCAAGGTTGGTAGAAAGTCCATTTTATCAGCTTTGTTCATGGCCTTATAAGCTTCTGAAGCCAAAGCCATAGCTTTAATATCGGCTCTGTTTACCGGAACAGCATCAAATACTACATCTGCCTGATTCAAATCCAGGTCATCAGAAGGTTTATAGATCACAAAACGGTCGTCATTCATTAAAAATGACACATAATTGGAAGCGTTCTGGACGTTACTCTTGGCATTTTGCAATTGGTTCTCAACTTCGGTTACACGTACCTCCATATTAAGGACATCGGCACGTTGTAAATACCCTTGTTTGAAATTATCCTCAACCATTTTTTTATTGGCCTGAGCTGTTTTTAAAGCTTGTTCCCAAACTTTCACAGCTTTGTAAGCTAATTGCAGTTGCATGTAAGCCTTTTCAACCTCAAAAGCTAAATAATCTTGAGTACGCTGCGTTTTCAAAGACATAGCCTCCATTTTGGAATGCGCAGCCTTGCGCTGATAAACCCCATCCAAATTGATAAGAGGTTGCTGGATTTCCAACATAGTTGCATAATTCTCGATCTGACCCGGGTCATTCAATAAAGCCGGATTAAAATCGTTTTGCGTAACAATTTCCTGGTTTAATTTAGATCCGAAGGCCATCAAAGGATTATTGGTAGCGATTGCTGTATGACTCAAAGTAATATTGGGTAAAAACACAGCATTCGTTTGCCGGTAATCTGCACGGGCCTGTTTAAATTCTTCTTCTGAAATCTTAATGCTTGTATTGTTTTCAGATACCTTTGCTAGCACATCCGATTTTGAAATTGGAACAACCTCTTGCGCCTGTAGCATGAGGTTTAGTGTTAAAAAGCTAATTGTTATAAAGATTTTGATTTTCATAGATTTATCTTATTATGGCGCAAAAATAAATAGACTGAATCGTCTTCTTTGTAACTAATATTACTTAAGGTTTTCAGGACCTTGCCTAATATTAGTACACTGCACTCTTAAGGAAAACCAGAAATTTATTTTCTAGTGGCTGTCTAGGAAGTTACTTTTACCTCTATTTCGGGTAATCGCATAAGCTCCAACGTTGCAGAAGCTAGTTTTACTTTGCCCTTGGTTTTTAAAATTTCATTATAAATTTCACTCTGTAAGGCATTCTTGGTGGAACGTCTTTTCTTATAATCTACGATATATCGCAGATTAAATTGAATCCAATTGTCTGTTAAAGTAACAGCAATGGTAGGGTCGAGCATGGCATCTTCGATGTAGTATTTATTGACCACATCGCGCCATTGCTTTTTTGAGTTTGTAGTGAATTGTGAAAGTGTTTGTGAAGAAATTTTGGTCAGGATCGCCTCGGTCAAAGCAATATCTGAGCCGTATTTTATTGGTAAGTTAAATTCGTCCCAAATAAAGGGAAAGTCTTTGGAGTAATTATATACAGGTCCTTTAAAAACAAAGGCGTTACTAAGCTTAACGATGCGTCCGGTGTAATTATCGCTGCTTACCCACTGCCCAATTTCCATCATGGTGGTGTAAATAGTATCGACATCAATCACATCTCCTTTGATATTATTAATTTCGATACGGTCGCCGGGTGTATAAACCTTAACAGTAAAAATGTACAAGGAGCCTGCAACACTAAGTATGAGCTCCTGAAGCGTAAAAGCAACTCCTGCAGTGAACAGCCCCAAAACTAAGGTTAGATCTTTAATGGTTCCGGTAAAATAAGAGAAAGAAAGCAGGATCAGAATTATATAACCCACAACTTCAATACCTTTTTGAGATTTGTATCGCGCTGTAGTATCGGTGACTTGTTTTCGCAAAAACCTACGAAGAAGCTGGATGATACTTAAAACGAAAACAACGAGCAAAGCAAATTTCACCACACTTGCCAGTGTAGGATTATCTGCTACCCATTGTTTGATATGTTCCATAACCGGGGTTTATAAATCCTCATATAACCGAAGTCTGTTATGCAGATCTGTAATCTCTTTTTTTAATTCATTCACCTGATCTAATAAATTGTAAATGACATCAATGCCTTCAAAATTTATGTCCAGATCGTAATGCATGCGCGCCATTTTTTCCACACGTTTCAATTGCGTTTTATGAATGAATATATCATCATTCTCACTTGTAATTTCTATTAGTTCAAAGGCTTCCAAATTATTTATGAAAGCAACAGGGATTTTATAGTGTTTACAAACCATTTGAACCGGTATAAGATCTGTTGTTTCCATTATTTACGAAGTTTTTGTAACTGTTTTACTAAATCTTTCTCGGCTTTCGATAAGTTTGTCGGTAATTTAATTTGATAGGTAATATATAAATCACCAAACTGCCCGTCCTTTTTATATTTCGGAAATCCTTTACCTTTAAGTTTTACTTTAGTTCCGTTCTGGGTTTCCGGTTTTATATTCAATTTCACCTGGCCATCAAACGTATCTACCAGAAGATCTCCGCCCAAAATTGCGGTATAGAGATCGAGATCTACGGTAGCATAAAGATTGTCTTTGTCTCTTTTGAATTTTGAATGGTTAATAATAGAAAATTCAATGTAAAGATCGCCATTAGGACCACCATTAACGCCTTTTCCGCCATGGCCTTTAATTTTGATGATCTGACCATGCTCTACACCCGCAGGAATGGTGATCCGGATATTCTTGCCATTAACGGTTAAGGTACGTTTGTGTTTTGTGTAGACATCTTTGAGGTCGAGCTGAAGCTGAGCATTATAATCCTGACCACGAAATTTTACGTGCCCACCACCTCGAGCACCGGAAAAACCTCCGCCACCTCCGAACATATCGCGGAAAAAATCTGAAAAATCCTCTTCGGAATAGCCTCCTGAAGCCCCTTGATATTGCCGTTGATATTGTTGCTGACTTCGTTGTTGTTGTTGAGCCTTTTCATATTCGTCAGCATGTTGCCAATGCTCGCCATACTGATCGTATTTTTTCCGATTCTCGGGATGACTCAATACCTCATTAGCTTCGTTGATCTCTTTAAACTTTTTCTCCGCCACAGGATCGTTCGGATTGAGATCCGGATGATATTTACGAGCCAGTTTTCTATAGGCTTTTTTTATATCATTTTCAGAAGCATCCTTGGGTAAACCTAGAATCTTATAATAATCAATAAAAGCCATGAATTATTTTTTATGGGTTTCTATATGGTGTTTTAAAATTTGTTGTAAGCTTTTAAGGTAATCCTCCATGACTGCTACCGTAATATTGGGATGGTCCAAAGATGGCATGGTTACCGGATTTTCATCCAAATAAGCATACAGTTCGGGATAGTCATTTTCAATAGTATCGGTGAGTTTTAAAATCTTGTCCTCAATGCTTTGTATCGTTTTCATGATCTCAATTAATTAAGAGTCAGATTTTCTGAGGCTTCACTGCCAAGAACTTCCTGGATCATGCTGAAAATAGCCTTTTCCAACTCATTTTCCTCAGTAACAAATTTATAAATTTCGTGTTCAAGTTCTTCATTTTCATCCTTAAAAACCGGTGGATTTTGAAGAAAAGCCTCTTTTCCATCCATATCAACGCGCAAGCGCTGTTTTAAATAATCACATTGCGTTTTGAGGTTAAAAACTTCCTGTTGTAATTCGCGTAATTCATCCAAATTCTCCTGAGCCACAAGTTTCGAAAAATAATATTCTATCAGGTTTTCCAAAGAACTCAAATCCAGATAATAAAAATCCAGATTACTCTTAAGTTGTTCCATAAGATGCTGTAAATTTTTCCAACTTATTTGCTTATTAATTTGTGAAGGCGGTGTTTCGGAATAATTTTTCATGGGTTTAAATTTTGATCATGAAATAAAAATACCCTTTTGTTGGGGGATTTTAAATGACTTAAGTCATAAACCAAGAAAAAAATATTGCAAGCGAAGTAATCCTTTTCTAATACGCCAATTTAGCCTGCAGTAATAAAAATTCGTTGAGATTTGTGGCATCAATGACGCCCGCTAGTTTATCATCCTTCATAACGGGAATGAAAGCATTCTTTTTATTTACGATAAGATTATAGGCATCCACTAAATTATCGGAATACTTTAATAATTGAAACTTTGTTTTCATGACCTCCTTCACTGAAAGGTTTTTGTTGGAATTATCAATGATATCTTTATGATACAAAATACCCTTTACTTGATGATCTTCAACAACAATGAAATTTTTTTCTGTTCCGAAAATAATGTGGTTTACGGCTATATCTATGGGATCATCCGGTAGTAATGTGGTCATGTTTATCATCATTGCTTCTTCTACAGCATGACCTTTTAGCAGGGCCTTTTGCTGTACCATTTGATTTTCCGCGAAAGCGCTAAAAAATATAAAAATGGCTATAATCACCAAAAACGGATTGTATAAGAGCCCTGAAAATAAGAACAATACAGCTATAATATGGGCTACACTCGTAGCTATTCTAGTGGCTTTGATACGACTCATTTTCATGGCAAGAAGCGCTCTCAGCATACGCCCGCCATCCATTGGAAACGCCGGTATGAGATTAAAAATGAAAAGTACCGCATTGGCCGCAAAAAGATAAAAAAGGAAACTACTTAAAGAAAAGTTCATTAAAAACTCAAAAGCTTCGGTAAAATTCATTTGAAAATAAACCTTTACAGGTATACTGTAATATAAGAATATAGCGATGATAAGGTTTACCAGAGGACCTGCCATACTTACCAAAAATTCTTTTTTTGGCGATTTTGGCATGCGTTTAAAACTGGCCATACCACCAATGGGTAATAAAGTGATTTTTTCCGTTTGAATATGGAAGCGTTTGGCAACCAAAGCATGTCCCAACTCATGAAGGATAATAGAGGCGAAAATTCCAATAAGCACAATGATGTTAAATAAAATACTGGTGGCATCACCACCACGATACAATTCACTAACAACAATCCAAATAATCAAAAAAATGAATGTCCAGTGAACCAGGATGTTGATACCACCAATGTGCCCTATTTGAAGATTCGCTCTCATTTAAAATGCTGTTTCCTGATCAACAAGAACAAGTTTCCATTTATTATTTTCGGTACGTACGGCGTATATCTGATCTGATATTTGTCTCGAGGTTATTACGGGTGGTGTTTTTAGGTATTTTTTGTCCAGAGCCATATTCGTTCCTTTGGGATTTAAATAGGTTCCAATGTTTCCGTAGGGATCGATAACAACTTCAAAGTAGCGATAGCCTACCACATGCTTTCCTAAAATACCATTATCGCCCAGGTCCTGTTTCAAGATATTTAAGGCTATGGCAGCATTATTTTCAAAATTTGTAGCATTTAAAAATTGAGGGGCAATCACCGTTTTTCCTGTGGTATCAATAAAACCGAAATAAGTGATCCCATCTTTAATCGTTGATATTAAACAACGATCATTTTGAAAAACAGGGTATAGTAAACCGTTTGTTCTGGAGACTACCAAATCATTACGAAAAGGAATAACCAAAGCACCTGACTGATCTATAAATCCCCAGGATTTTCCCTTTTGAACAGCAGCCAGACCGTCATTAAAAGGCGCAATAAAATCGAGATCTTCCGTAATTTGCGAAAAGGCAAATACGGGTATTATTAACCAAATAAGGAGTAAATTTTTCATGACATGACATTTTAAATAGCCATCTAAATTAAGGTCATTCGAGCTATTAGAAAATGATATTTATCATGATAAATAAATCGTATTAAGCGTACTGTTTAATAACCCCTATAATGTCGTTTTTTTGAAGCACTCCGGACTGCCGCCAAAGTAATTTGCCATTTTTAAAAAGTGCCATGGTAGGGACACCACGAACCTGGTATTTTGCCGCTAAAGCGGGATTTTTATCCACATCAATTTTAATGATCTTTACGCCGTCGTTAAGTTCGTGTTTTACCTCTTTTAAAATAGGTGCCTGCACTTTGCACGGACCACACCAAACGGCATGAAAATCGATCAAAACGGGAATATCTGAATTTATGATGCTAATAAAGTTACTCATGAATTTACTTTTTTAATTCCATATCTAATTTAGCCAATAAAATTAATTCTGACTTATTGATACCGGAAAATGAAGCCGCAATGGCATTGGCTGTTTTTAAAATGAGTTGTTTTACCTCAGGGGTGAACAAATGGGGTTGTTCGTTTTTATAATCTACAAAATCTTTATAGTATGAATAAATATTCATACGCTCTTCACTTTTAAGAAAATCAAAAACAATTTCAATTTCATAAGCGGCATCTGTATCAAATTCGTCGGTGATGGGATCAACATCTAACCACTGATTTTTTACCAGTGTTTTCAACTTGTCAAACTCCGCATCGCGCACCTGCCTATCTGCTGCAGCCACAGCATAAAACAGTTTACCAAGGTTTTGGTAAAACTTATGTGTTAACTTCTTTTTCGTTTCCATAATAATACATTTTAACAAACTTAAATATAAGTCAATACTACACTTCAAACCATGATAAAAGTCAGTTTTAAAGCTGGGTATTTCACTTAATTTTACATCATTCCACCAAACTTGTAAGTTGTTATGTATCAACATGATCAACAAATTTTCAAAATTCTTTTAGAAACCATTTCTGAAGGCGTGATTATTGTTGATTTTGAACAAAATATTGTAGACCTGAATGCGGCTTCGGAGGCTATTTTCGGCTATTCAAAAAAGGAACTTTTAGGAAAATCGTTAAATATCCTTACTCCATCTAACTTTCATAAGGTTTACACCAGTCAGTTTAAAACCATCATTAAAAATGGTAAGCGGATCAAAATGAGTGAAACCAAAGATATTTATGGCGTAAAAAAGGATGGAACGATTATCAGTGTGGATGCTGAATTGAATCCTTTCACGGTGTATGACAAAACCTATGTTATGGCCGTATTTCGAGATATTTCGGAAAAAAAGGAAATTGAGAGAAATCTCATGTTGCGCACTAAAGCTTTGCAATCGGCTCAGAACGGGATCGTGATCACGGATGCCTTAAAACACGATAATCCTATTATTTTTTACAATTCGGCCTTTCAAAAACTTACCGGTTATTCTGACAAAGAAATCCTTAATCATAACTGTCGTTTTTTACAAAAAGACGATCGCGACCAACCCCCTTTGAAAAAACTTCGGGATTGCATTAGCAAAGGCCAAAGTTGCCAAGCCACATTACGTAATTACAAAAAAGACGGTACTTTATTCTGGAACGATTTATATGTGTTCCCCATAACAGATTCAGAGGGTATAGTTACCAATTTTATTGGTATCCAGAATGACGTAACCCATAAAATCCAGCAGGAAGAAGAACGGCATCATTTAGGTTCCATATTAAACGAATCGCTAAATGAGATTTATGTTTTGGATGCTGAAACCTTGAAGTTTTTGAATGTTAATTTTGGTGCGCAACAAAACCTGGGCTACACTTTTGAAGAATTGAAGCACATGACCATTTTGGATATTAAACCGCCTGAGAACAGAAAGCGGCTTCAGGAAACCATAAATGTGTTGCAAAAAAAGAACGTTGAAAAAGTAAAATACGAAAACGAACACATTCGAAAAGACGGTACAACCTATCCTGTTGAAGTGCATTTTCAACGTTCAAAATTATACAACAAAAATGTTTTTATAGCGATTGCTTTAGATATTACCGAGCGAAAAAACTACACTAAAAAGCTGGAAAAACAAGTTGAAGAACGCACCCACCAGCTAGAAAAAGCGCTAAGCAAGGAAAAGGAACTAAATGAGATCAAAACGAATTTCTTATCCATGGTTTCACATGAGTTTAAAACGCCGTTAAGTGCTATTTTAACCTCGAGCGAGCTCCTTAGAAAATATGTTGTTAAAGAACATGCAGACAAACGTCAGAAACACATCAAGACCATCATCGACAAGGTGTATTACCTCAACAATATTATAAATGACTTTTTATCCCTGGAAAAATTAGAAACCGGAAAAGTAAATTATCGATTAAACCAGTTCAATTTAAGTAAGGTCATCGATCAGGCGGTATATGATGCTAATATGCTTCTTAAAAAAGGACAACAAATTCAGTATCCTGAAGACATTGATGGTCTTTCCGTGTATCAAGACGAAAAAATAATTCATCTCATTTTATCAAATCTATTGCACAATGCTATAAAATATTCAGATGAAGGAACAACCATAGATTTAAAGGTGAAACAGGAACCAAAGAACACCATAATAACGGTAAGGGACCAAGGTTACGGTATCCCTGAAAAAGATCAGAAACACATCTTTGAACGTTACTTCAGAGCGCAGAATGTTATTAATACGCAAGGAAATGGAATTGGTCTCAATATTGTGAAAACCCATCTCGAAAACCTTGGAGGCAGTATATTTTTTGAAAGTGAAGAAGGTAAAGGCACCACCTTTGAAATTACATTTCCTAATACAGAAAAGCTATGAAAACAGTATTATTAGTTGAGGACGATTCCGTTTTACGAGAAAACACCGCCGAGCTTTTGGAACTATCCAAATACAAGATTCTAACCGCCGCAAACGGAAAAATTGGTGTAGAAATGGCAAAGAAACATATTCCCGATATTATTGTTTGCGATATTATGATGCCGGAGTTAGACGGTTATGGTACCTTGGAAATTCTTTCAAAAGACAAAAAAACAAATAGGATCCCTTTTGTATTTCTCTCCGCTAAAACCGAAAGACAAGACGTGAGAAAAGGAATGAATCTAGGGGCCGATGATTACATTACGAAGCCCTTCACAGAAGATGATATTATAAGCGCTATTGAAAGCAGACTTGCAAAGGCCGCGATTTTAGAGGAATTGAATCAAGCCCATAAAAATGGCTTTGCGCTAACTCAGGAAAAAGATGAGATAAAAACCCTGAATGATCTCAAGAACTTTTTTGACGACTACGGAACCGAGTTCAATTATAAAAAGGACGACATCATTTATTATGAGAGAGACCACTCCAATTACATCTATCTTATAAGCAAAGGAGCTGTAAAATGCCATCGTATGGACGAGCAGGGAAAAGAACTGGTAACCGCCTTATACAAAGAAGACGATCTGTTCGATTACACCTCGTTTACCACAAATATCCCGCATCAGGAAACCGCCACGGCTATTGCCGACACGACCCTTCTGGGCGTTTCCATTCTAGAATTTACAGAATTGCTCAACAAAAATCACAAGGTAGTTTTAGAACTTATTGAATTGCTTGCCGACAATCTATCTGATGTTAAAGAACAATTATTACAAATTGCTTACGGCACAGTGAACAAAAAAACAGCTGCTACGATATTAAAGTTTGCTGAAAAAATAAATAGAAAACCCGACGACCCCATTAAAATTTCAAGAAACGATCTGGCAAGTGTAGCCGGAATTGCAACGGAAACCTTGATCAGAGCCCTAACAGAATTTAAAAAGTTAGGTATTATTAAGGCTGAAGGAAGAAATATAAAAGTCGTTGATCTGGAGCGGTTAAAAACTATTACCTAGGAAAAAATCAAAGTCATTTATTACATGATTAATATCATTTTATCTCCCTGCAGTTCCCTGTAATTTAGAGGTATAAAAAATTTAAAGAAATGAAAAACATACTATTACCAACAGATTTTTCAGAAAATTCATGGAATGCCATTGATTATGCCATTCGATTGTTTGAAAACGAGGCTTGCAACTTTTACGTACTGCACGTCAATAAGGTCACTGATAATTTTATGGATGGAGCTCCCTTTCTGGCCGATGAAGAATTATTATTGAAGATCTACACCAAACCTACCAAGCGTAAATTGCGTCAAGTTATGAAGCGTATTGCGGTGCACTATCCCGACAATAAGAATCACAGATTTTACACCCTTTCAGATTATAATTTTTTTATCGATGCTATACGCAAACAGGTTGAAGAAAATCGTATCGATCTCATTGTCATGGGAACCAAAGGTACATCAGGTTTGAAGGAGATTATTGTTGGTAGCAACACCGGTGATGTTATTACGAAGGTTAAATGCAACACTTTGGTTGTTCCTGAACAAGCCAAATTTACACCCTTAAAGGAAATAGCTTTCCCAACAGATTTTTCAATGAATTATAACTTAGAGATCCTGGAACCTATTTCAGACCTTGTTGAAGAGCAAAAAGCGGCATTACGAATTGTTCATGTAAGTAAAAAGAAAATTGAACTTAACAGCGAACAAAAATTAAATCGGGAATTGGTAGATGATTATTTCAGTGATGTTGAACACAGCTTCCATTATTTAACCAATAAAAGAATTGAAGATGCTATTGAATGTTTTGTTCAAAGCCGGCATGTTGATTTGATCAGTATGGTAGCAAAAAACCTCAATTATTTTCAACAAATTCTATTTCATTCCCGTGTAGAAGAAATAAGTTATCACACTGAAACACCATTTTTAGTATTACACGAAAAATAAACTTTGAAGATGAATACATCCGATTTTTTAGGCCTGTTTTGGGGTTGGTATCTTATTATTTTCTTTTTGATATTAAGCTTAAACCCATCGAGGATCCGACAAATTTTTTCAGATCTTAACGATGAAAAGTTTTTGATCCTGGCGTCCTTGTTTGCCATAGTTATCGGGTTATTGAACATCCTATTTCATAATATTTGGGAAGCAAATTGGAGAATAATCATTACACTTATGGGTTGGTTGGCATTATATATAGGTTTATCCTTGTTTATTTTTCCAAAACAAACCGTATCGTTCTTAAAATTCATTAACGTAAAATTGGTGCAAGTTATTTACATCCTGTTGTTCTTAACCGGAGTATACCTACTTAATGCCGTTTACGAAGTGGTACCCATATAATTTTCCAAAACATGATAAATATCATTTTTTGAGTGGATGCAGTGCTGTAAATTAGCATCATAATTAAAAGTTCTTATCCATATTAACTTCAAACTGGTCTTCATCATGAAAATTGATAAGACCGATGAACAAAGTGTTTAGAGCTATTTTTTAGCAGGAAAACCCAATGATGTCGACTTTAGAAATAAAGAACACATTGAAGCAAAACCGAATGCCAAATAATAACACTAAAGACTTTGGAAAAACAGGAGATTGCGATCTCCTGTTTTTTAAAATATTTAGGGGTAATGCATTAACGGTAATGATTGGCCCGAGATTTTGAAACGTTTGATACTTATTAGTTTTCTGAAGTTTTAATATTACTTTTGAGAGATGTTAATGAAGGAAAAGTTACCTAATAATTTCAAATAGTTTCAATAAAAGAAACAGGAAGTTCCGGCTTCCTGTTTCTTATCAAAACACTAGCTATTAATCAATTCACAGGTGTAAGTATGTGATTGAAAAAAGGGGATGTTCGGTAAAACGGCGTTCCCTTTTTTGCGTTTAAAACACGCCGCTACAAAACCCTTTCCAATTATGATAAATATCATTGTATCAAGCAGGTGTAGGCTTTAATTTTAAAGAAACTCCTGATGTGATGCGAAAGATATTAATACCCACGGATTTCTCTGAAAATGCATTCAATGCATTAAAATATGCTGTAGATCTTTTGAAATATGAGCTCAGCGAATTTTATATTATGCATGCCTTCCAGGATGATATTTATGCCGATGAAGATCTGATTGAAAAAGAAGGTTTGGAAAACGTTACCCGGTCGGTTAGTGAGAATTCCGAAGAACAGTTAAAGGACATTGTTACTAATATAAAAGACTTTTCGCCAAACCCAAATCACAGCTTTTTTATTGTTTCATCAAATAATGTGCTGGTCGATGAAGCCGAAACCATCGTAGAAAAAGAAAATATCGACCTTATCATTATGGGCACCAAAGGGAGAACCAACGATAAAACAATCACCTTCGGGAGTCATGCGCTGCAAGTGATAAAATATGTTCCTTGCCCTGTACTGGCCATTCCCGTAAACTTTAAATACACCCAGCCTAAACACATACTTTTCCCAACAAATTACCTCATCCCTTATAAACGTAGAGAGTTAAAATTGCTATGTGAAATGGCCTCACCCTACAGAGCAGTGATCGATATGCTATACATCTCAGCTTCGGAAAAATTATCAATGCGACAAAAGGACAATCAAAACTTTATAAAAGAAACGCTATGTAAAAATGAACTCCGGTTTAAAGTGGAAAAGAGCAAACATTTCATCAACACTATTTATAAATACATTAAAGAAAATCACATAGATATGCTGGTAATGGTAAACACCCGACATTCTTTTTTAGAGGATATCATAGAACAATCTAAAGTGGACGAACTAAGCTTGAATATTGATATCCCCTTTTTAGCATTACAAAACCTGAAACGCGAATAAATGAATTAAAATCTTAAAGCCATGAAAAATATACTCCTTCCCATCGATTTTTCAGATAATTCCTGGAACGCCGTATCGTATGCCGTCCAGCTTTTCAAAAACGAGACCTGTACTTTTTATTTATTGAACACCTATACCCCTGTAGTTTATCATGTGGAATATGTTTTAGCCTCTCCGGCACAATATGGCATTCAGGACACGGTTCGTGAAAATTCTCTAAATGGTTTAGAGGAATTCAGAACCAGAATTAAAACGGAGTTTAAAAACCCGAAACACACCATTGAAGCCATTTCTGCTTTTAACACCTTGATCCAGGAAGTTGAATACCAGGTTGAAGAAAAAAACATCCATTATGTTATTATGGGAACTCAAGGGGCTACCGGAGCCAAAGAGATTTTGTTCGGATCGAATACCGTGCATGTTCTAAAAAGCGTTAAATGCCCCGTAATTGCTGTTCCGGGAAAATTCTTCTTTGAAACACCGCACGAAGTATTGTTTCCAAATGACTTTGAAGTGGCGTTCAGACATCGCGATCTAAAACCCATTTTAGAGATCTGTTCATTATACAATACCCGGGTAAACATTCTCCATATTTCCAGTGGTTACGACCTCACCAAGTTTCAGGAAGAAAATAAAAAATTCCTCGAAGAGAGCTTTAAAAATATTGCACATTTGTTCCATGATGTAAGTTTCCAGACTGTTGAAGAAGGTATTGCCAACTTTCAATTAAAAGCGAAAATTAATTTGTTGGTCATGATCAATAATAAACATTCATTCTTCGAAAATTTATTCTTTAAAAATACCATAAAACAAATCGGATTTCATGTTAATGTTCCCTTTTTGGTGATTCCTCTCCAAACCTAATTTAAAACATCGACAGCCATGAAACGACACATTTTATTGCCAACGGATTTCTCAGACAACGCCTGGAATGCTATCGTTTATGCATTAAAGTTGTTTAAAGATGAGTATTGCACATTTTATTTTCTGCATAGCGTAACCATAAAAGTGTCGATGCTTTCAAACCTGTCCAATCGCCTTATCAAAACTATGGAGCAAGATGCGATGAAGGAATTATTGGCATTACGTGAACTGGCTGAAACCTCAGATGCTAATGCAAATCATGATTTTCAGATCATTTTAACCACAGACGAGCTTTATAGGGCTATAAAAAAAGCCATTTTAGAATGGAATATCGAAATGGTGGTTATGGGAACCAAAGGTGCATCCGGGGCTAAACGATTTTTCTTAGGAAGTAACACCGTTAATATCAGTAAAACCTTGAATGATTGTTCCCTTTTGATCATTCCTGAAGAATATGATTTTATCGAACCAAAACAAATAGCTTTACCTACGGATTACAACAGGTTCTACGATCCCAAAGAATTGCGTCAGGTTAAGGTCATTGCAGATCTTTTCAATTCAAAACTCAGGATCATTCACATCAATGAGGAAGACGATCTCAACAACATTCAAAAGTACAATCTATCGTCCCTTCAAAATTATCTGGATACCTATGAGTACAGTATTCATTGGATGCCTAAATATGCTAAAAAAGCCAAAGAGATCCATGATTTTGTGGATGAATTGGAGATAGATCTCTTAGCTATGGTGCGATATAAACACAGCTGGGTTGAGAAAATTATGAATGAACCGGTCATTCAAAATATAGGATTTCACCCTAAAATACCCTTTTTAGTGATACCGGAATGAGCTGATATTTATCATTGCGATCATGTGCTATTAAGAGTAAATTTATGTAACAACCTAAACGTAAAGCCATGAAGCGCAAGATTTTACTCCCTACAGATTTTTCTAAAAATGCCTGGCATGCAATCAGTTATGCTATGGAATTATATAAAAAAGACCATTGCGATTTTTACATATTGAATGTCTTTAACGGAAACAGCGACATGATTGGAAGCTTATTGAACATGGAGCCCGGATCAGAACTTTATGAGTCGGCTAAATCGGATGCAGAAGACGGTCTTGCAAAGGTAATGGACATGCTTGTTTTAAAGGATTACCACAATTCAAAACATCATTTTGAAACCATGGCCCGCTATAACAGTGTTGTTGAAGCGATCAAGATTATTGTAGAAGAAAAAGACATCAATATGATCGTAATGGGAACCAAGGGAAAAACGGATTCACGTTCCAATACCTTTGGAAGTGTGGCCACTGAGGTCATGGAAAAAGTAAGAAACTGTCCTGTTATTGTGGTTCCCGAGCTTGCAAAACGAGACCTTCCGAAGGAGATCGTTTTTCCTACAAGTTACAAAACCCATATCAAGCATCGGGAATTAGATTATTTAATCGATCTCGCTCAAAAATGTAATGCTGCGATTCGGATTTTGCATATAAATTCTGAGAAAAAGCTCAATGAAAAGCAAGAGAATAATAAGGCGCTTCTGGAGGAATACTTCTATCCGGTTGCCCATACCTATCACCACCTGAGTCATGTGGAAGTCCCCATAGGAATAAATTGTTTTGTTGAAAGCCGCGAGAGCGACATGGTAGCTTTCATTAACAAAAAACACAGCTTTTTTCACAGCATGTTAACCCATCCTTTGGTGAAACAGATCGCCTATATTTCCAGAGTTCCTATTTTGGTTATGCATGATCTAAGGAATTAAAACCGATGTATTCCTTTTTACTTTTTTATAGTAGTTATCATGAAAACAGAAACCTTCGATATTATCAAATCATCCGGGGAAAAAGCAAAATTTTCTCTTGAAAAACTACGTTCCTCACTAATCCGGGTTGGTGCCGATGAGGAAACAGTTAATCACATTATCGATACCGTTCGGGACGAGTTATATCAGGGTATTTCAACCAAGGAAATCTACAACCGGGCATTCGCCATGCTTAAGAAAAAAGAACGGCATTTAGCCTCAAGATATAAGCTTAAAAAAGCTATTTATGAATTGGGACCAACAGGTTTTCCCTTTGAGCGTTTTATAGGTGCGATTTTAAAATATTCGGGTTACAAAACCGAAGTTGACACCATAATCCAAGGACGTTGTGTTTCACACGAAGTAGATGTTATGGCTAATAAAAATGGTAATACTACAATTATTGAGTGCAAATTTCACAGAGAAAAAGGCATCAATTGTAATGTAAAAATTCCCTTATATATCCACTCGAGGTATAACGATATTAAGGCCCATTGGGATAAAGATTTAAAAAACTCGTCTATCCTAACGCAGGGTTGGGTGGTTACAAATACACGATTTACGCTCGATGCTATTGCCTATGGAAAATGCGCTAATTTATACTTATTGAGTTGGGATTATCCTGAAAACGAAGGACTAAAAGACCGTATCGATCGCCTGGGCTTATACCCCATTACTGTTTCTACCCTACTCACCAACCGAGAAAAACAATTTTTATTAAGTCGTGATATTGTGTTATGCCGGGAGCTCATTGGTGATAATTTTTATTTGGATCATTTAGGGGTTTCTGAAACGCGTAAAAAACGCATTTTAAATGAAATAAGTATGCTTTGTAAATCTTAAAGACCATGAGTGCGATTACAAGAATACATTTTTTAGGAGCCGCGGGAGTGGTAACAGGATCCAAATTTCTGGTGGAAACTTCAGAGCGCAATATCCTTATTGATTGCGGTATGTTTCAAGGTTTAAAACCTTTACGGGAGTTAAACTGGAGCCCATTGCCTTTTGATGTTAAAACTATTGATGTGGTGCTGCTAACGCATGGTCATCTGGATCATGTGGGATACCTCCCAAGATTAGTCAAACAGGGCTTTCAAGGTAACATAATAGGAACAGCACCAACATTGGCTATTTCAGAGATCATTCTCAAGGACAGCGCTAAAATCCAGGAGGAAGAGGCGGAAAAGGCCAATGAAGAAAAATACTCAAAGCATGATCCCGCGTTACCTTTTTATACCATAAAGGAGGCTGAAAAAACACTAAAATATTTCAAAGCCGAGGTTCCTGATAAATGGATCAAACTTTCAGATAATATCAGTTATCGCTTTCAGTTTAATGGCCATATTATCGGTGCCACTTTTATAGAATTAGATCTTTTTGGTAAGCGTGTGGTTTTCTCAGGTGATGTTGGCCGACCAAACGATTATCTTTTGGATGATCCTAAAAAGCCGGAATGGGCCGACTATCTATTCATGGAAAGTACCTATGGCGATAAACTACACCCCAAAGAGGATGTCTCCGGAATATTGGCAAAACTTATTAAAAAAACCATCCAAAACCGAGGCCATTTAATCATCCCTAGTTTTGCGGTGGAGCGACTACAAACCCTGATCTATTTACTCTGGAAACTGTATCAAACTAATAAAATTCCGAACATTCCCATTTTTGTTGACAGCCCTATGGGAAATAATGTTCTGGATGTTTTTCACCGATTTCCAAAATGGCACAAATTATCCGAGACCGCATATCACAACATGTGTGAGCATGTGAACATTTTGGAATCCTACCAGGAAACCTGGGAAACCATTGACGACAAACGTCCGAAAATTGTAATTGCAGGAAGCGGCATGGTTACCGGTGGTCGTGTACTCACCTATTTGCAGCAATTAATTGACGAACCAACTACCAACGTCCTTCTAGTCGGATATCAAGCCGATGGTACCCGAGGCCGGCAGCTACAGGACGGCACTCATGAAATTCGCTTATTTGGAAAATACTATCCTGTAAAAGCAACCATAGAAAGTATCCAAAGTTTATCGGCACACGCCGACCAGAACGAGTTACTGGATTGGATGCGCAACATAAAAAATATCCCTGAACAGGTTTTCCTAGTTCATGGCGAACCCACAGCTCTGGATGCATTCAGAGTGAAAATCGAAACCACTTTTAAATGGCAGGTAACTGTCCCGAAACTTGCCGATGTAAAAAAACTGATACTCTAATTTTAAAAGAAAACGTTATGGAAACATTAGAATTTTATAGAAGCTTCAACGGTAATAAAACCATTGAAGAACTGCAATATAACATCACGAAAGCCATTTCAAAATTGGAAAATCTGGACATTGAACTCGAGTTCTACGATGTTCTGTTGGAAAAGCCCATTTATAAAAGTCAAATGCTTAATTTATATGAGCGCCTTTCAGGTTTTAAAAATGAAGTTCAGGTATTGGAGAAAAAACGCAGTGACCTGTTAAATGATCTTCAAAGTCATTTACATCTAATCAAAAATAAATTAGAATGTCAGGATATGGCTTGCGATAACTTTTTTATTAAGGCGCAGGACACTATGGAAATGCGGGTTGTAAACTATCAAAACAGTCTTTCAGACTTTAAATTCAAGTTGTTTCCATACCTAAAAAGTGTGTTGATAAACTAAAAAAATTATCAACAGGACAACTTCAGGCAACCGTTCAGACTGATATATATCATTGTGAAAAGGCGCTTCCTTGGATATATTTAATGAGCAAAATACATGTTCAATTTAAAATATTAATATTATGACAACATTAGCAAAACGCAGCAAGCGTAACAGAATGACTCCAGCAGAAAACCGTTTGGTTACGCCATGGAGCAATACCTTTTTAAGACCTTGGGGCAGCAGCTTATTCAACACAAATTTTGATAATTTAATGCGTTTCGACGATATTTTTAAAGATGATTTCTTTGAAGATGACAGTTTGATGCCTGCATTGAATATTAAAGAACATAACAAAGATTTTGAGTTTGAATTAGCAGCTCCCGGATTCAACAAAAAGGATTTTAATGTGACTATTGAAGATGATGTACTTCATATTTCAGGTAAAAAAGAAGAAGAAAAAGAAGTGAAAGAAAATGAATATGCTCGCAACGAATTCAATTATAAATCTTTCCAACGTTCTATGATGTTACCACCTTCAATAGATTTAGATCAAGATGTAAAAGCAACTTACAAAGATGGCATCTTGAAACTTAAATTGATTAAAAAAGAAGAAGCTGTAACAAAAGAACCTCCTAAAAAAGTAATTAAAGTTGATTAAACTTTTTAAGCAGAAAGTAATATCAACCTCATATTACTTTCTGCTTTTTTAAAATTTTAAACTAATACGCCATGGAAACTAAAGAAATTAATGCCAAATACGATGTTTGGTTAAACGCTGAGAACATGCACAGAGATTCCAGAAATTGGCTTTCAGAATTGGAATTTGCCAAAGATGAAGAGCTGTTTTTAGATGATCTTATAAAGTCGTATACCCTACAACTTATCGATTCAAAACACTTTGCTGAAAGTAAAAAGGTTATTGATAAACTGAGCAAGATCCAAAAAGAAACCGATGCTCTTTTGGAGATTGTAAAAAATCATGAGAAAGGCTTAAGCATTATGGTTGATGGCATCAACGAATTTGATAAAGAAAAAGCCTTTAAGAACAAACACGTAAAACTCATTATTAATGTTAAAAACTTTTTAGATCGCTATAAAACCATAAAAACAGAATTATTTACTGTTGTAAAAGGTGTGCTAAAAGAGGGCAAACAAAAGCGCCTGCTTGAATAGAATTATAATAAAAACATCATGAAAGTCTTAAAATACATAGGATTATGTTTTTTAGCACTTGGTTGTTCATCATTGGAGTTTAATGATTTTTGGAAAAACCCCGATATCGATACCTATAGTCCGAATAAAGTTCTTATTGTGGGCATGACTTCAAATAAAAAAGCAAGATTACAATTTGAAAACGGACTTAAAGAAGCTTATGAGCTTAGAGGTGTTGCCGCGGTAACAAGCTCAGAATTTTTGAGAGCATCTTTCACTTCGGAAAAGAAAACTGAAGAAGATCTTAGTGCTTTGGAAGACAAACTCATCAATGAAGGATTCGATACCATTTTATTGACCAAAGTGATTGGCGTGGAAGATAAAATAGCCTACAAAACAAATTATAAGAGTTTTGATCCGGGCTATACCAAATTCAAAGAGGATTATTTGAAATATCAGGATGCTTATTACAATCCTGATTATTACGAAGAATATTCGATTTATCATACTGAAACTTCCATGTATTGTATATGCCCTACCAATCCCAGAGAACTGATCTGGAAAGGTTACATTGATGTTACCGATCCCAATTCAGTAGATGATACGGTGAATGAGTATGTTCGATTGGTTGTGATTATATTAGATGAAGAGCAACTTATAAATCCAGGCTTTATTGATACCGGTGTTCACGATCCGGCAATCCAGTAAAAAATGGTTTTGCCCCAAAGGTTTTTAGTACCGAAAAATATAACATCGTAAATTTTTAAAACTGTAAACCATTGTGCTTACCCGATACCTTCCTGTCTTTATTGTACTATCATTTATTGCTGAGATAATTGGTACGATAGGTGGTTTTGGATCTTCGGTTTTTTTTGTTCCTGTTGCTAATTTTTTCTTCGATTTTCAATCCGTTCTGGGCATCACGGCTTTATATCATTTGTCTAGCAATCTCTCTAAAATTGTACTTTTCAAAAAAGGGATCGATAAAAAAATCATTGTATCGCTCGGTATTCCCGCGGTGATATTTGTATCCATTGGAGCTTATTTAAGCAAGTATTTCGACCCTAAAATACTGACCTACTTCCTCGGATTTTTTCTTATAAGCCTGAGTTTAGTCTTTCTCATTTTTAAACATCTTCACATTCAACCAAAAACGAAAAACGCCATCGTTGGGGGATCGCTCTCCGGTTTAAGTGCAGGACTCTTAGGAACCGGTGGAGCCATTCGCGGAATTACCCTGGCCGCGTTCAGAATGAACAAAGATAAATTTATAGCCACTTCCGCTGTTATCGATATGGCTGTAGATTCCAGTAGAACCGTGGTGTATTATTTGAATGGCTACATGCATAAACACGACATGTATTTGGTTCCTATTTTGATAGCCGTTAGTATTATTGGAACTTATATAGGAAAACGGATTCTTACCCGGGTTTCACAAGAACAATTTAGAAATTTCGTATTGATACTTATTCTTCTTATCGGAATCATCAGTGTGATCTCCTAAACCGGTATTAAACACCTCTAATTATAACAGCTATAAGACTTTTAAAGTGATGAATATCATTTCAGATTTCACCTTTAAATTGTTCATTTATATCATAATTAAAAGGATTTGTTATGAAAAATTTAAGTTATGTATTAGGAATAATTTTAGTGAGTTTTAGTTGCTCATCTTCAAGAATGATCGATAGTTGGAGAAACTCAAATTATACTGATTTCCAACCTACAAAAGTATTGATTGTTGGCGTTACGGATAACCTGACAGCCAGAAGAACCTTTGAATCTCAATTACAGTCGGCCTTTCGTGACCGTGGTATAAATGCGGTTGAAAGTTATAATGTATTTGCTCCAAGCTTTACTAATACCAAACAAAGTGAAGAAACCATTGAAAAGGAAGTTAACAAACTAGCTCATGAAGGTTTTGATGCCGTTCTGATCTCAGCGGTGAAGGGTGTCAATGAAAAAACAAGTTATACCGGAGATTGGTACATCCGCAATTATTACTGGCCACGTTTTGGCCGGTATTATTATTTCTATCAGGATGTCTATTTTGATCGAGGTTATTATGAAAAATATAAGGTTTACACAATTGAGTCTACACTTTATAATCTTAAGGACACCAATAAAAAATCTCTGGTTTGGGTAGCCTCTTACAATCTTGTTGATCCTTCTTCGGTAAATGCCTCAGTAAACAAATATGTAAAAGCCATTATAAAAGCTTTAGAAAAAGAAGGCATTATAAACGAATTATATTATTAGCCTCATTGATTTCATTAAAAAAACAAAAATCATGAAAACGATTTCACTTTCGAAACTTATCATTGCGGCTGCAGCTTTTTTAATACTGGAAAGTTGTGGTCCGGTTATTATATCGTCCAGACCAAACTATCCTGTTCCGGGTTGGTTTTATCCACATCGGGTGATTAATGTACGCTACGTATATTTCCCGGAATATACCATTTACTACGACTTAACACTTCGTAATTATTTATATTTAGACAATGGCGTTTGGATTCGAGTTAACACGCTACCTCCCAGATATAATCACATAAACTTCAGACATGCGAAACAAGTGCGTGTAGATAATTATTTTGGAGATAATATAAGAGTGTATCACAACGACCGACGCTCAGATGATAGAGGGAGAAGAAATTAATTTTCTTCTGTTATAAATTCATTTCACATGTTAAATAAAAATAAAATGCCCTGATGATTTTCCCATCATCAGGGCATTCTTTTTGATAGAGGCTACCTTTAAGGCTTACCTTACGATCAGTTTTTTAACTGACACCTTTTCACCGTCACTAAGTTGTAATAGATATAAACCGGATTGCAATGCACTTAAATTCAGTTTTTTAATCTTATTAGAGGGTTCAAAAGTTGTAGAGATCACTTTTTGGCCAATAATATTATAAACATCTACTAAATACCCTGACGAACTTTGAATATAAACAACACCATTAGTTACAGGATTTGGATATAATTTAAAGGATTCTATTTGATTTTTAGCAACGCTCAAAACAGGGCCTGCATTTCCTACCAATACATCCATGTAGGTAATATTGTTCTCAAGATCGAGAATAGCAACACCACCTTCACCGGGACCTTCTTCCTCTGCCACCGCTTCTTCTTCAATGGGCACTATAATTTGAGTAAACTCGTCAAATCCAGCTGTACCACTAATACCATCACCGGCATCAAAACTAAATGTAAGTCGGTAGTGTCCTTCACCTTCATTCATTTGATTGATATCCCAGGTATAACCATAAATAATCTTACCCTTCACATTGATCTCTGCACTAAAATAACCGGGACCTGTACCAGCCTCGGAAGCTGCCAAATTAAAAATAGGTTCATTAATAATATTAACATCCTCTGGGTCAGTTTCTGTCCAACCAATTTCCGGCTGCCAGGTTAATCTACCCGGATAAAAACTACCACTCTTATAATTCATTTTTTGAATAGTAAGTCGGCCATTTGGCGAATACACCGTTGCCTGAGTACCGGGACCATAAACCACATCGCCATCAAGGGTTGTCTGAGCACCATGAACCTCATCTGTACCCCAACTATTCACATGTCGCATGGCAAACTGAGCCACAGAATCAATATCTTCTAATAGCACCAACTCGGTTCTCACTTTCGAATTTAACTCCCAGGCTACTGATTCCAGGTTATCTCCCCAGTCGATCCAATCAATACCAAGAACTTCACCATCAGGCACGGAGGTATTATAGGCCTGCCAGATATTTTGAAAATCCTTTTGGATATAGGCCTTGTATAACTCAGAAACTCCATCACCGGGTGTTGAACCGTCCATGCACAAACTTTCGTCGGTATCTAAAGGTTTACAGCTGTAAAGTGGCGCTTGAGGGTCTATAGGATCTTCGCCCCAAACATACCACCATTCACCCTGTAAAGTGTATTCTCCCATGGTACCCGGTAACACTTTTGAACCGCCATCGGCAAAAATAACCGGAAATGACAAATTGTTTCCTGCCGTTGGTTCGGGAGCAGCAGACACCTCAAACGAAACCGTTACTGGTGTTCCTGCTTCACCGCTTAAATCATCACTGGCATATGGTGTTACCACCAAGGTGTAGGTTCCTTCGGTAAAGTTGTGTCCATTATAATCTCCGTTTGTTTGGCCATAAAGTGTATAAGGAGCTGTGTTTTCTACGCGTGAAGCAGTACTTTCTCCGCTTAGTTGAAACTGAACACTTCCCACATCATCTGTAACCAAAGCTTCAATACTTAGGTTTGAAACAGGAAATTCACTCATATTAATTTGCATACCATCGGTTAGTGTTCCTAAAGACACATCATTTTCCGCATCAATGAGTTCCAGACCTGTTACAGCCACCCAGGGAAGATCATCACCCACAAAATCACCAACAAGGATATCGATATAGGTTAGATTATTTGAAGGGTCCATTACAGGAACACCGCCACTTCCAGGACCACCTTCCTCGGCAACGGATACTGTTTCTTCCTCTTCTTCGGCTACAATGATCTGCGTAAATTCATTAAATTTTGCAGTTCCAAGAGCTTCATCCCCTTCATCAAAACTAAAGGTCATTCGGTAGTATCCTTCTCCTTCATTTAAACTTGATACATCCCAGGTATAACCAAACATTATTTTACCTTTTACATTAATTTCAGCATTAAAGTATTCAGGTCCGGTTCCGGCTTCAGAAACGGCCTGGTCAAAAATGGCTTCATTAATGATATTGGGATCTTCGGGATTGGTCTCGGTCCATCCAGTCCCGGGAATCCAGGTTAGTCTGGATGGATCAATACTAGATTTATTAAAATTCAATTTTTGAACGGTCAACCTACCATTTGGCGTGTAAACCGTTGCCTGAGTTCCTGGACCATAAATGGGCTCATTATTCAACGTTGTCTGAGCTCCATGAACCTCATCAATACCCCAACTATCTACATGCCGCATAGCGAACTCTGTTACAGAATCAATATCCTCTAAAAGCACAACTTCCGTTCTCACTTTAGAATTGATTTTCCAGGCTATGGATTCAAGGTCATCACCCCAGTCTACCCAATCTATATTCAAGGTTTCTCCCGGAGGTACTGAGGTATTATATGCTTGCCAAACATTATCGGGATCCTTCTGAATATATGCTTTAAATAGGGTTGAAATGCCATCTCCGGGAACGGAACCATCACTACACAAACTTTCATCTGTATCTAGTGGTTGACAGCTGTAAAGTGGTGCTTGCGGATCTACCGGATCTTCGCCCCACACATACCACCATACGCCTTGAAGGGAATACGCTTCCATAGTACCGGGCAATACTTTGGTGCCTCCGTCTGCAAAAATAACAGGGAATGACAAGTTATTACCCGCAGTTTCTGTTGGTGGTTCATGACCACCACCGCCCGGACCATTACCGCCGCCTCCAGGACCATTACCGCCACCGGGGCCTCCTTGTGCAAAAACGGAGTGATTAGAATAAAAGAATATAAAGGGCAGAAAGAGCAATATCCTTATAAAAGTAATTATTGTTTTCATGATTTTATGGATTAATTAAACAATTAAATAGTTGGCACACAAACCTTAAACAGCAATAATACTGTAGGTTTACAGCCTTTTTCAAATGTAACCATACACTTAAATGGAATAAATGACACCAGTCAGTTTGGGGGAAAATCACTGGTAATAGTGATAAATAATTGTGGGGTTTAAAACTTATATTTCACACCTAAAACGATATAAAAAACATTTTCTAAATCTTCCTCATAAATCGTAGAATCCACGGTTAGAGTTGCCGGATTTTGAGGTATTACCAAAACAGGCATTCCGTACACTGTTATAGGGTCTGAAACATACCAAATTGGAAGACTAAATTCTATAGCCATCAGATCGAAGCTATCACGTTCATTGAGCACTACGGTTGAAGTTGTCGTGGTTGTCTGTCCTGTTCCTTTTCCTCTACCACTTCCAAAACGGTTGTATATATAGTATTGTTCATAGAAATTTTGAGAGCCAAAGTAAACACCTACTGCAGGTGATATTTGAAAATCACCACTTATACTTACAAAATCATGACTAATTTCAGGGTTCAAAATAAAGTCTGAACTCCCGCCATTGTTGAAAAATGTGATAAAGGTAAGTGACGTGGTTAAAAAATTAAAATCATAACGCGCCATAGCGGTTATATCAGCTTCAACCTCAGAGATCACATTATAACTATCATTGTTGAAAAAATATTTAGTGAAAGAGATATCTCCGCTGAATTTATCTGAAGAAAAATCAAAACCTAAGGTTCCTAAAAATAGATCAACTCTACTTTCATTGGATTTGGTGAGGTATGATAAAGATCCTGTAACATAAAAACCACTTTTATTGTGGTATGTAAGTGTTGGAAAAATATACGGTGCTGAAATGGAATCTTTTCTACCCATATAAACAGCATCACTAATAAAATTTAAACCTACCGAAAGATACGAATCCTCACTTGTGGTCACTTGTTTTTTGGTTTCTGATGTATTTTGCCCAAAAAGAAAAGGACTGCCAAAAAAAGCCAACATCAAAAAGACTATTTTAATTTCAAAGGGTTTCATAACTAAAAAAATTAAAAAAGGGATTTTATAACTAAAATCCCTTTCGTTGTTTATCTAAGCACCAGCGCGTTTGGTTTGTTTTTTTACCTGGGGCTTTATTTGCATTTTATTTTTGATGGTGGATTTCTTATTTATCATTTTTCGATATTGGAATGTATTCTTATACATTTCACCGTCCATATTCAAACATTCGCCATCTTTTAATTGCATTTGTTTACGATCTCTGGTTTGATAGGTGCCATCAGGATTCACTGTAGTACCATTATTGAGTCGCATTTGCTCTGTGATTTTAAATTGTGACTGATTTTGGATTTGATAAGCTTCACCATCAATCATTGCAACTTGAAATCTGTTTTGGTTACGTTCCTGGATCTGATTTGGTGTTAATCCTTTGTTCTCTTGTTGAACTTTGTAACGATATTGATATTCGTTACGGTATTTAACACCATCGTTATCAAGACATTCTCCATCTTGTAAACGTAATCTTTGACGATCTTTGGTAATGTAAGTACCGTCTGGATTTACGACTGTCCCGTCATCCAACACAATTTGATCTTGAAGACGAATTTGATCACGGTCACGAATTTGCAACACATCGCCGTCTACTAACATAACACGATCCTGATCCTGATCACGATCTCGATCCTGTAATTTATCCTGAGCAACTAGGGTTGATGTTCCCATTAATAATAAGGTTCCTAATAAGAGTATAGGTTTCATAGTGGTTTAATTTAAAAATTAATAATGGTGTAAAAATAAATCCGGCCTCTAACCCGTGAAATGATTTCCATCAGTTACCATAGATAACACCAATGCCTGTAGCGGAAATAATAAGTTTAATCTAAGATTTTATTATTTTTTTAACAACCGTACCCGAACCGGAACTTATCTTAATCAAGTAAATTCCGGGAGGTAAATACCTTATTGAAATAAGCTCTAAACCACTATTTAAAACCTGAATTTGATTTCCCCAAAGTGAATAGATCTCAACTTTAGTTAATGGAATTTTGGAGTCAATACTTAACCAATCTGATGTTGGATTTGGGTATACCGCAATTTGTTTCTCTAAAAATGGGTTGTGAATTCCTAAAACTTTATTTTCCACACCCGGCGACGCATAAATAGCAGTGCCGTTATACATACCAAAATAGGTTGTGGAATTCTGCCAGTTACCGGGATCTGTATGGTCTGAAAGAGGATCTATCAATTCCATGGAATAACCGCCACCTGCAGCTCCGGAAGGCCAGGGCAAGCCAATACCATAAGTAAGAGAATCAATTTTTACACCGGAATGGTGTTCTGTATTTGTTATAAATATAGCCTCGGGTTCATCATTACTTAGGTTGGCACCATGCCATTGGTAGGCAGAAAATCCAAAGAAACCGGAAAAGGCGGCAGCATCTTTGACTGTTACCCAATAGGATTTTGGAGGCATTGTAATTTCTGGTAGTTTTCCGCTTGCAATTCCTCCTTTTATCATTAAGCCACCAAGTTCTATGGGCTCTTCAGTATAATTATATAATTCTAAAAATTCCAAATGATCATTTTGCCCTGCGGGTGGTTCATCATACATAATCTCGGTAATCACTAAGCCTTCCTTGAGTGGATTATAAACCAGGGTAAAACTTCTGGGCTCCATAATATTCCCCACCAAATCCTCAACACCTGAGACCAATAGGTTGTAATACTTACCTATTTTAATAGGAATCGATAAATGCAAAGACACCAGATCTGGTTTCGAAAAACTAACACGCTCCACAAGTGGTGTAGCATTCAAAAATATATAATGATCAGGGTTTAATGCCGATGCTCCTAACGGCTCACTAAATTGAATATTCACTTGATTCACATCTTTAACAGAGGGTTCTGCCACCAGTGGTGGAAATATATCCTCAGGAGCAGCATAAATGGTAACATCATCAATAAGAATTTTTGCCGCAGTTCCGGATTTTGCACCGGCCTTGGCTAAAAATCGTAAAACAACTAAAGGATTATCAAAGGTATCCGGATGAAGTGCAAATAAAAATTCCGTAAACGGCATATTCATGTTAGGGAAGCCACGGTGGTCAGTTCCCATTATAAATTTGGGACCAAAGGTTTGGCCTCCATCCAGGGAGATCATCATGTATAATTTTACATGCTTCATAGCGCCGGTAGCCACTGTAGCTAACCAAAAGTCAGAAACCACATGTTCCAAACCTGTAAGATCGAGGTCTACCTGGGCAATAATTTCAACTTCTTCCTCATCTTCACCTTCTTCAACTATAGGCCACAAACCTAAAGACTGAACGCCACTTTTAGCATTGGAGTTTTCAAAAAACAACCTGGTTCCATCCACAAAATTCCCAAACCAATTATGCATAAAATAAACGTTTGTCCCTTCAGAAAGAGTCACGTTTTCAAACCCTTCATAATAAGGAAAACGACTAATTTGACCTGGTGACTGATTATAGAAAAAGCACAGAAAAATTGAAAGTATAAATTTTTTCATGAGTGCGAATATTAAAGATTATTATCTTGTATTGTAAATCATTAAATAACTTTTGAAATGGAAGTTTTTAATTCATTAAGGTTATTTTTAGGTTCGAAATGTGCAATGATTTTGGTCAATTTTTAATGAAATCTTAAGGCAGGTATTTTGATTTATTCAAATTAATAATCAACTTTTGTAACATGAGAATTCTTATTGTTGAAGACGAACCCGGTATTTCAAACTTTTTAAAACAAGGTTTAGAAGAAGAATCCTATGTGGTAGATGTCCATGAAGATGGTAACGCAGGTTTAAAATCAGCACTAACCGGAACCTACGATCTTCTCCTATTAGATTGGATGCTTCCGGGTCTGAGTGGTATTGAAATTTGCCAGGCTTTTAGAGAAAAACATACTGAAACACCCATTATTTTTTTAACCGCAAAAGATACCGTTGATGAAACTATTCTAGGGTTGAAATCTGGCGCTAATGATTATATTAAAAAACCGTTTCATTTTGAAGAATTATTACAACGTATTAAGGTGCAGTTTCGAAATACCGCAAGAGATGAAAAGGAATTTAAAATAGGAGACATTACTTTGAATACCGGCAATCACAAAGTTTTTAAAGGGTCGGAAGAAATTTCATTAACACAGAAAGAATTCGCATTATTAGAGTATTTAATGAGACATAAAGGCCATGTTTGCGAACGCACTCAGATTATAAAAGATGTGTGGGACATTCATTTTGAATACAATACCGGTGTTATTGATGTATATATCAATGCCATTAGAAAGAAGCTCCAACTTAATGAGACAAACTATATTGAGACCATTAGAGGTATAGGTTATATTCTTAATGAAACTCAAGAAAAAATAAAATGAATTTAAGTTTTAGAAATAGAATTGCCTTGTATTACATGATCGCCACAGCGATTATCGTTGCCATTATTTTTGGAGTCGTATATTTTGTGGTTAAGAATTCTATGTATGATAACCTGGACAAAGATCTATCCTTTGAAGCTTCAAAACACGCCGGAGAACTCCAGTTACAAGGCGATAAGATCACCTTTTTTAATAAAGCCGAATGGGAAGAAAACGAGCACCGCGAGATTCAAATAAACCCCGTATTTATTCAGATCGCTGATGCCAATGGTAAGACCATGGATAAATCACCAAATTTAAAAAATGATGAATTACCCTTTAAGGATGCCCAAAGCTACGGCCTTCATTTTAATACCTTTTTGAAGGACAAAGCTATTCGGCAAATTCAAAAACCAATACAAAGCAACGGTGAGACCAAAGGGTATTTAATCGCTGCGATTTCATTGGAACCTTCGATTATGGTTTTGTTGAATCTCAGAAATATTCTGATTATATCCTATCTGCTTTTACTTTCTGTGCTTTATTTTATTTCCAGATATTTAGCCGGGCGAAGTATTATTCCGGTTAAAAACATCACCAATACTACCAATCGGATCACCAAAAATAATTTGAATGAACGGGTTGCTTTACCTGAATATCAAGATGAACTCTACGATCTTTCTACGGGTATCAACAAATTACTGCAACGCATTGAAAATGCTATAGAACGCGAGCGCCAGTTCACTTCAGATGCCTCGCATGAATTGCGAACGCCTCTGGCTACTTTACGAGGTAATTTGGAGGTTTTGATCCGGAAACCTAGAACCCAACAAGAGTATGAAGAAAAAATAGACTATTGTCTCTCAGAAATTGATACTATGTCTGATACTATTGAACAATTATTACTCCTTGCTCGCCTGGATTCTTCACAGGAGCAAATTAACGAAGAGCAAATTTCTCTCAACATCTTGATTAATGACATTCTAAAGCAACATCAAAATGATATCACCATCAAAAACCTTAGGGTTATTTTTGAAAATAAGATTCGGGAAAATATAGAGCTTCCCAAATATTACGCAACGCTTATTTTAGACAACATCATTTCGAACGCTATAAAATATTCTAAAAACAAGCAAACCATTCAAATTATACTTTACGCCTCAAAAAGGCAGGTGATGTGCAAAATCCAGGATGAAGGTATTGGTATAAAATCGGAAGACATTCCTAATATTTTCAATCATTTTTTCAGATCTGATGCCCTGAACCACAAGAGTATTACTGGCAATGGTTTAGGACTTTCCATAGCTCAAAAATCAGCTGAGTCTATAAACGCTGAAATTGAGGTAAAAAGTGAGCTTGGAAAGGGATCTATCTTCATTGTTTATTTCAATAAATAGCATTTTTAATCTTTTTTGCAATCTCATTTTTAAGCAAATCTTAAGGAAGATTTCGCGTTTTTTTTGTGCCCTGAATATAAATTTGTGATGCACTAAAAAAACAGGCATGTTAGAGAAAATCATTCAATATAGTATCCATCATAAGCTTATTATTTTTCTATTTGTTTCAGGGATTGTAGGTTTTGGAATATATTCGTTAACCAACATTCCCATCGGTGCTGTTCCCGATATTACGAACAATCAGGTACAGGTTATTACAACTTCAAGAAATCTTTCAACAGAAGATGTCGAAAAATTTCTAACCTATCCAGTAGAACTAGAAATGGCAAATTTGCCTGGTGTAAAAGATATTCGATCTGTTTCTAAATTCGGATTATCCGTTGTAACCGTTGTTTTTGATGATGATTTAGGCACGTATTTACCAAGGCAGCTCATTGCGGAAAAAATAAAGAATGCTAAAGAGAAAATTCCTGAAGGCTTCGGAACACCTTTTATGGGGCCGGTATCCACAGGTTTAGGAGAAATTTATCAATATGTTATTGATGTCGATCCTAAATATAAAGACCAATATTCGTTAACTGACATTCGAACCATCCAGGATTGGATCGTCAAACGACAACTCTCCGGTATTCCCGGCGTGGTTGAGGTAAACACCTGGGGCGGCTATTTAAAACAATATGAGGTTGCGCTAAATCCTGAACAATTAAGAGCCTTAAACATTTCCGTTTTTGACGCTTATGATGCCATTGAAAAAAATAACAGTATCGCTGGTGGAAGTTACATCGAAAAAGCCAACGAAAGTTATTTTATTCGTGGTGAAGGTCTGGTAAAAACTCTGGAGGACATTCGTAATATTGTAATCACTACCAGAGATGGTATTCCTGTTTTGGTAAAAGATGTGGCGGATGTAGGCTTTGGGAAGGCCAACCGATTTGGCGCAATTACCGGTAATGGTGAAGGCGAAAAAGTATTAGGTCAGGTCATGATGTTAAAAGATGCGAATTCTAATGCCGTGATCAATGCCGTTAAAACTCGTGTAAACGAGATAAAATCCTCTTTACCACCCGGCATCCAAATCAATCCATTTTTAGATCGTAGTGAACTCATTGCAAAAACCACGACTACCATTGCAGAGAATCTTATTCTTGGTTGCCTTATAGTTATTTTTGTAGTGGTGCTTCTTTTAGGAAACCTCCGTTCAGGTTTGGTTGTGGCCTCGGTTATTCCCCTATGTTTATTATTCGCACTGTCATTGATGTATATATTTGGCGTAGATGCTAATTTGATGAGTTTAGGAGCCATCGATTTCGGGATCATCATTGATGGTGCCGTTATTATTGTAGAATTTATTGCCTATCAGATCACGAGTCAGCGTTCTAAATTATTGAGTTTACCAAAATCCGAAAAACAAGGTTTAATAGACAATATTACCTTTCATGGCGCTTCAAAAATGATGAATTCTGCCGTATTCGGGCAACTTATCATTCTTATCGTTTTCATTCCTATTTTATCTCTGGTAAATGTTGAAGGAAAAATGTTCCGTCCTATGGCACTGGTATTCTGTTTTGCACTTATAGGTGCCATGGTGCTTTGCTTTACCTATATTCCTGTGATGGCATCCATCTTCATTAAACCTACAGATCCTAAAAAGAAAACGATTTCATCGAAATTGATAACCTTTTTAGAGGACAAATATCAACCCACCATGGCATGGGCGCTTCGTAAAAAAAGGCTGGTATTGGGGCTCGCGCTATCGCTTTTAATAATTACCCTTTTGATTTTCAAAAATATGGGTGGTGAATTCGTGCCTACACTGGATGAAGGTGATTTTGTAATTCAGCCTTATTTAAAAACCGGGACCTCACTGGGTAAAACCGTTGCATTAACAACCCGTATGGAAAATATCCTGAAAACCTTTCCGGAGGTAGATCAGGTGGTCACCCGAATAGGTGCAGCTGAAGTTCCAACAGACCCCATGTCGATGGAAGAAAGTGATGTAATCATCAAACTAAAACCAAAAAGCGAATGGGTTTCTGCCGATACAAAAGACGAACTCGCCAGTAAATTCAAGGAAAAACTCTCCGAAATACCCGGTGTGGAATACGAGTTCACACAACCCATCGAAATGCGCTTCAATGAGCTTATTACCGGTGTTCGCGCCGATCTGGCTATAAAGATCTTTGGTGAGGATCTGGACGTTTTATACAAGAAAGCGCTAGAGGTTGAAAAAGCCATTCAGCATGTTCCGGGAGCAGCAGATATCTCCGTGGAAAAAACTGCCGGACTACCTCAAATGTCCGTAAAATACAACCGTAAAAAGATTGCAAAATACGGGTTGAATATAGAAGACCTAAACAAAATTATAACTATGGGATTTGCAGGACTACCGGCAGGAACCGTTTTTGAAGGGGAAAAGCAATTCAATCTCGTAGTTCGTTTTGACAAAAAACATCGAGAAAATATCCAAAATCTGGAAACCGCATCCGTACTCCTTCCAAATGGACAAAGTGTTCCTCTAAGTGAATTAGCAGAAATAAGCTATACCAAAGGTCCGGCTAAAATTTCCCGAGACAACACAAAACGACGCATTGTGGTGGGTGTGAATGTAAGAAACCGAGACCTGGAATCCGTGGTGAAGGATGTTCAAAATATCGTAAACACAAAAATAAATTTACCGGTAGGTTATACGGTGAGTTATGGTGGTCAGTTCGAAAATTTAAGAACGGCATCCGATCGTTTGAAAATTGCCATCCCAATAGCTCTGGTACTCATTTTCATCTTACTTTATTTTGCCTTCGATTCTGTAAAAGAAGCCTTGATGATTTATTCAGCCATTCCGCTTTCTGCAATCGGAGGGGTGCTACTACTCTATTTTAGAGGCATGCCTTTTAGTATATCTGCAGGTGTTGGTTTTATAGCACTTTTTGGAATTGCCGTTCTCAACGGCATAGTACTTATTGAAGAGTTCAAGGAACTTAAAGCGCACGGCGTTCAAAACATTAATAAACGTATCCTTATGGGAACAAATAATAGATTACGACCTGTATTGCTTACTGCGGCGGCAGCAGCTTTAGGTTTTTTACCTATGGCAGTCTCAACGTCGGCCGGAGCGGAAGTACAACGACCCTTGGCTACTGTTGTTGTTGGCGGACTTATAAGCGCTACAGCACTTACCCTTATCGTCTTACCTGTTCTTTATGCTATGTTCGATAGAAAGGGACATCCTCCGAAACTAAAACGTAAAAACAAAAAGCTTTTAGGTTTAGTGTTGCTATTGATTCCGATGTTTGGTATTTCTCAAAATCAAACGATCACGGCAGATCAGGCTGTTCAAATTGCAATGGAAAATAACAAAGGTTTGAAAGCTGCGGAAAACCAGGTGAATCAATCGAAACAACTGCAGGGCAGCGCCTGGGACATTGATAAAACCGAGATCTACTATCATTACGACCAAAATAATCTAGCTGAAAACGGTTTACCTTTAAAAATTATTGGAGTGAACCAATCCTTTAAATTTCCAACCATTTATAGGACTCAACACCGGGTTGAAAAACAAAAAACGGAACTATCTCAAAAAGCTTACGAATTAAATTCTCGTGAATTGAAAAAAGCCGTTTACAAGGCCTATTATAATGTGGTTTACAGAAAACACGTAGTTTCACATTACCAATATCTCGATAGTTTATACCGTGTTTTTTCGAAAGCCGCGAATCGACGTTTTGAGTTAGGTGAGACCAATTTATTGGAGAAGCTTACAGCGGAAAGCAAGCAAAAAGAAATTTCTTTACTCCTAAAACAAAGTGATGAGAATCTTGGTAAAGCAAACCTGAATCTGAACCAATGGTTGCAATCCGACACCATGTATGTTGTCCCGATCCAGCCTTCTCCACTTCTGGAAGTAAAGCCCTGGGATGTATTGCAGCACCCGGAAATCCAGTATTTAGAAACCGCTAAAAATCTCTCGGAATCCAAACTTTCATTAGCGCGCCAGCAGTTGCTTCCGGATATTAATCTAAATTTTTTTCAGGGAACAAATGATGGATTAAATGCTAAAACGTACAATGGGTTTCAGGCCGGTTTGGCTATTCCGCTTTGGTTTGGTGCGAACAAATCGAAAATAAACGCGGCCAGGACAGAAACTATGATCAAAGAAGATCAGTATGAAAATTACAGGATTCAGCTGAAAACCAAATATCAAAGTTTGAAGGCCGATCTTAAAAAATATAAAGAGGCTGTAGATTATTATAACAGCACCGGAAAATCACTTTCAAAAGAATTAACAAAAACAGCTTCAAAAGCCTTTCAAAGTGGTGAAATTGATTTTCTTCAATATGTTCAACTTTTGGAAAATGCCAGAACTATTGAGATCAATTACCTGGAAAACTTGCATCAGTATAACGAAACGGTTCTAGAATTAAATTATATAACGTATTAAGGTATGATAACCATGTTAAAACAAATAAAATATAAAGTTCAAAGTGCAGGAATATTAATTGGACTTTTGGTAGCACTTTCCTCTTGCAATTCAGAGAAAAAACAAGATGTTATTGAAATCAATAATTCCGGAGCTCAAGAAGAAAACCTGGTGTCCATTTCAAAATCGCAATTTGAATCCTCTGGTATGGCCTTAGGAAAAATCTCAAACCAAACCTTTTATACCACGGTGAAAGCCAATGGTATGCTTGATGTACCGCCGGAAAACAAAGCTTCGGTAAGTGCCTATTTTGCCGGTTATGTGAAGGATCTCCGCTTGCTACCGGGTGATAAAGTGAAAAAAGGACAGGTTTTATTTACTCTGGAAAATCCAAATTATATCCAAATGCAACAGGATTACCTTGAGGCCAAATCGAAATTGGATTTTTTAAAATCAGAGTACGACCGCCAAAAAACCTTACTCGCAGAAAATATTACCTCAAAAAAGAGTTTTTTAAAGGCAGAATCGGACTATCGCGTAACGCTTGCGCAATACCAATCCTTAGAAAAGAAGTTAAGATTAATGAACATAAACCCGAGTACTTTAACCGGCGCCAATTTAACCTCAGCAATTAAAGTATACGCCCCTATTTCAGGTATAGTTACAGATATTGAAACCGCTCAGGGGATGTTTTTAAATCCTTCGGATGTGGCTTTGATCATAACAGATGGCAGCCAGTTGCATCTCGAACTGAAGGTTTTTGAAAAAGATCTGCCTTCAATTAAAGAAGAACAACCAATTAAATTTCATTTACAGGATAGTGATAGCATTTATGAAGGTGAAGTACACCTCATCAACAAAAGTATTAATACTAGAGATCGCACTATTAATATTCATGGCGATTTAATACATATGGAGGATGCCAAATTATTTGCACCGGGCATGTATATTGAGTCTGATATTATTACCTCCAGCCAGAAGTTTGATGCCTTACCGAGTGAAGCCATCGTAAATGTAGAAAATGCGAATTATGCTCTGTTAAAAACAGGTGCTACCAGCTACAAAAAAGTGCTTATACAAGTGGGTATAACCTCAAATGGTTACACGCAGGTTTTAAACGCTAAGGATTTTGACGCGGATGTACAATTTGTAACAATGGGGGCTTTTAATTTGATTACGGATTAGGTAAAAAATTCTTTAAAATAAAAAAGCCAGTAATCTGATTGATTATTGGCTTCTCTTTGTCGGGGTGGCAGGATTATTGGCATGATCCTGATTATGAGGTTGGTGCTAAAGTGAAGCCGGCACCATTTGATGTTTATGTCTTTTTGATTTATTCCATTAATGAAAGTTATCACTTTCAACATTTCAAAAATAAAAAAGCCAATAATCAATCAGATTACTGGCTTCTCTTTGTCGGGGTGGCAGGATTCGAACCTGCGACCTCCTGCTCCCAAAGCAGGCGCGATAACCGGGCTACGCTACACCCCGAATTGGTTATCCTTAGCGGGGTGCAAATATACTTTTTTTATTGTTTTCTCCATACCGATTTACAAAAATATTTTAGTTTTTTGGTTAGATTTGCAACCTTTGATATAACCTCCACTATGAATGCCTTTTAAAGTCAAATACATTTTTATCCTTTTAGTTTTTTCAGGTTTGAATTCAAGCTTTGCTCAAAAGCTTATTACCGGTAAGATTGTTGATGCTGTAAATGGAACGCCATTACCCTTTGTAACCATTTCTTTGGATAATAAAAGTATCAGCTATGCTGACGCTAAAGGAAATTTTTCTCTAGATCAAGCGGGCGAATATCAATTTGAATTACTGGGTTACGAGGGGAAAAAAATGCTTTTAGAATCCGGCGAATATTATGTTATTCAACTGGATCTAGACCCCTCCCAACTTGATGAAGTCCTGGTAAGTTCAAGTCAAATTCCTGAAAGACTGAAAAAGGCTACCGCTTCAGTTGCTATTATTTCTGAGACTGATATTCAGCGAAGTAATATCTTGAATTTTGACAAGACCTTAAACCGTGTTCCGGGAATTTTTATGCAAAGCGGTGCTTTAAATACCAACAGAATTACCATCCGAGGTATTGGAGCGCGCACGCCATTCGGTACGTCTAAAATACGTGCCTATTTTAAAGATATTCCATTAACAAACGGCAGTGGCGAAACCAATATTGAAGATTTTGAATTGGGTTCCATTGCGAGATTTGAAATCGTGAAAGGTGCCGCCTCCAGTATTTATGGCGCAGGATTAGGAGGCGTTATCCGTTTAGAACCTGAAAATGCTATTTTAAATCGATCAGATGTTCAAACTGAATTTACAGTAGGTTCTTTTGGACTCCTTAAATCAATGACCAAGGCCAATGTTGGTTTTAAGAATTCAGCCTTAAAAGCCATTTATAGTCATACCTCAAGCGATGGTTACCGGGAAAATAATAACTACGACAGGCAAACCTTTACATTAAGCTCCGACAATTATCTCAACAAGTCTAATCAACTCACTTTTTTTGGGAGTTTTGTGCATCTTAAAGCGTTCATTCCAAGTTCTGTTAATGAGGATACTTATTTAAATCATCCGGAAGCTGCAGCGTTTACCTGGAAACAAGCGAAAGGTTATGAAGATGCAGACCGCTTGATTGCCGGACTCTCCTGGTCTCACGATTATAATCCTAACCTTAAGCAACTTACAAGTGTTTTTACAAGCCTGAGAAAATCCTATGAACCCAGACCGTTCAATATTTTAAAGGAAAATACCTCAGCCTTCGGATTACGAAGCCGGCTTCTGGGACAAAGCAAATCTTTTAAATGGACCTTAGGTGGGGAACTATTTCACGATTGTTACAACTACGCCACCTTTGAAAATTTATATGAAGATTATCCTCCCGGAACCGGTAGCGTTCAGGGTAATGAATTATCCGACTTTAGAGAGCATCGCTATTATTATAACGCTTTCGCGGAAGTTAATTTTGAAGCCTCCAAAGATTGGACTATTTCTATGGGAATGAATCTGAATCAAATCGCTTACACTTTAAAAGATCGTTTCCCGATTTCAACGGAAAACCCCGATCAATCCGGAAATTACACCTACAAAACGATCCTTTCACCCAAATTGGGAACCTCCTATCTTATTAATGACAATATCAGTATTTTTTCCAGCGTGAGTCATGGTTTCTCACCTATTTCATCAGGCGAGACCTTATTGCCGGACGGCCAAATAAATACCAATTTAAAACCCGAGACCGGTTGGAACTATGAAGTAGGCTCCAGAGGTGCATTTTTGGAAAATCGTCTGCAATACTCCATATCATTATTTAGATTGGCCTTAAAAAATCTTTTAGTAGCACAACGAACAGCGCAAGACCAGTATATTGGTCTCAATGCCGGAAAAACGCGCCATGATGGATTGGAACTAGGTTTATCTTATCAATGGCTAAATTCTGAAAAATCGCAGCTCAATTCGCAAATAAGTTATACCAAGAATCAATTTACGTTTCGAGAGTTCATAAATGATGGAAACAATTATTCAGGTAATGATCTTACCGGTGTACCTTCAGATGTCTTTAACGCGATCATTGATTTTGAAACCGCGTTCGGATTATACGGAAATCTTAATTATCAACAGGTTGGGCAAATTCCAATAACAGACAGTAATAGTTTATACTCGAAAAGCTACAGTTTAACTAATTTAAAATTAGGGTTTAAAAAAGCCATTTCCGGATCCTTAAATTTCGATCTGTTTTTCGGGTTGAATAATATTTTCGACACCAAATACGCTTCTCAAGTGCTAATTAACGCCACAGGATTCGGCGGCAGCGCACCACGTTATTATTACCCGGGAAATCCGGTAAATTATTTCACAGGAATTCAATTGAATTATTCTTTTTAAATTTACGTTCAAAAAATCATCAACTATGAAAAATTCCCTTTTAAGTATATTTTTTTCAGCGCTATTCTTTCTGGCTTGTGCGCAACAAACGCCTTCCAAAGTAAAGGCTGAAACCCCGGAAAATCTTAATTATACTACGGAACTGGTAGTTCCGGACATGATTATTCCGTGGGGTATGACCTTTCTACCCGATGGAAGTATGCTCATCACAGAAAAAAGTGGTGAATTAATACACTTTAAAAATGGAAAGAAAACAATGGTTACCGGCCTTCCTGATGTCTATGTTAGAGGTCAGGGTGGTTTAATGGATATTGCCACACACCCCAATTATGAAAACAATGGTTGGTTGTACATTACCTATGCCTCATCTGAGGGTGAAGGCGATGGCGGTAACACAGCTTTGATCAGAGCGAAGCTTGAAAATGATGCTTTAGTTTCGATCGAAAAACTATATAAGGCTGCACCAAATACCAAAAAAGGACAGCATTTTGGATCTCGTATCGTTTTTGATAATGACGGGTATCTCTTTTTCTCGATTGGCGAACGTGGTAACCGCGATGAAAATCCACAAGATATTACTCGCGATGGTGGAAAAATTTACCGTTTGAATGATGATGGTTCCATTCCTGCTGATAATCCATTCGTAAACGAACCGGGCGCTAAGAAAGCCATCTATAGCTACGGACATAGAAATCCGCAAGGACTTACAAAAAATCCTTTTACCGGGGAGATTTGGGAGCACGAACACGGTCCGCAGGGTGGCGATGAGATCAACATCATCCAAAAAGGAAAAAATTATGGATGGCCGGTTATTTCTTATGGCATCAATTACAACGGAACTTCATTTACTGATATCACTGAAAAAGAGGGCATGGAACAACCACTTTTCTATTGGGTACCATCGATAGCCCCAAACGGATTTGTGATTGTCGATTCTGAAAAGTATCCCGACTGGAAAGGAAACTTACTGGTAGGATCTCTTAAATTTCAATATTTGGAGCGACTCATTCTGGAAAATAATGAAGTAGTAAAACGCGAAAAATTGTTTGAAGGCATTGGCCGCGTAAGAGATGTAGTTCAGGCACCGGACGGCACTATTTATATTTCAGTAGAAGGTAAAGGTATTTTTAAAATCGTAAAAAAATAATACTATGAAACCCATCCTACTAAGTTCTGCCATATTAATCTGTTTTGCGTTTTTTTATTTAAATTTTGAAGGCGATCAATATACCTCACAGGATCCTTTGCAGGAAAGTATCAAACGAGGCGCCGATATTTACACGGACTTTTGCATGAATTGCCACCTGGCTTCAGGTGAAGGTGTAGCGAATGTATATCCGCCTTTGGCAAATTCCGATTATCTCATGAAAAATCGTAAGGAAAGTATCCATGGTTTGAAATACGGTCAGCAAGGAGAAATTGTAGTGAATGGAAAAACCTACAACAACTTTATGCCGCCTCCTGGTTTAGGTGATGACGAAATTGCCGACGTTATGAATTATATCAATAATAGCTGGGGAAATAAAAATACGGAAATGGTTACCGAAGCGGAAGTGGCTTCAATAAAAAAATAGCGCTTTTTAGTTCGATTAGAGACTGATTTAACTAAATTTGTGACTAGCTAATTAAAAACCAAATCATGCTCATTATAGGTATTGCGGGCGGCACCGGTTGTGGAAAAACGACCGTGGTGAATCAAATTCTGAACGAGCTTCCGGAAGGTGAGGTTGGCATCATATCTCAAGACTCTTACTACAAAGATACCTCGCACCTCAGCTATAATGAACGGGTGGCCATTAATTTTGATCATCCGCAATCCATCGATTTTGATTTACTGGAAACGCATCTTAAAATGCTAAGAGCAGGTCAGGCTGTGGATCAGCCGGTATATTCATTCGTTAAACATAATAGAACCGGTGATGTGATCGTAACGCAACCCAGAAAGGTGATGATCGTGGAAGGTATCCTTATTTTAACACATCCTTCTTTACGCGATATGTTCGATATTAAAATATTTGTGCATGCTGATAGTGATGAACGATTAATCCGGCGTTTGAAGCGAGATATCGCTGAACGCGGAAGAGATCTGGACGAGGTTTTGAGTCGTTATCAAAACACATTGAAACCCATGCACAATCAGTTTATAGAACCTATGAAAGAATTTGCAGATATCATTATTCCGAATAACAAATACAATACTGTGGCCATTGATATCGTTCGAACTATAATAAACAACCGACTTTAAGCATGGCTTTTTTCAAGCATAAAATATTCAAACCTTTTAAGAATATCTTTATTCTGATCCTTACGGGATTTGCGATCTGGATGATCTTTTTTGATGCAAATTCCTGGCTCATTCATCATGAATTGAACAATGATATTGACGATTTAAAAAGTGAAAAGGACTATTATCTTGAACAGATTAAGGAAGATAACGCAGCCATAAAAACCTTAAAGACCGAAGAGGGTCTTGAAAAATTTGCCCGTGAAAAATATTATATGAAGCGCGACAACGAAGAAATTTACATCATAGAATACGAAGATAGTATAAATGCCAACCCACATGAGTAAAACCAATCCTTTATTTGATGCATTCGAACCGGTATCCGCGAAACAGTGGAAACAAAAGATCCAATTTGATCTTAAAGGTGCAGATTATAACGAAACTCTGGTTTGGCACTCCAATGAGGGTATTGCAGTAAAACCATTTTACCATGCCGACGACCAGAAAACCTCCGGATCTGCTCCCAAGGCGAATCCTTCAAATTGGAAAATTGGTCAAACCATTTATGTAGCCGATACTGAAAAAAGCAATTCACATGCCATAGATGCCATCGCGCGTGGCGCTGAAAGTATGCAGTTTATAATTCCGAATTCTGAAGTTTCGGTAAAAAATTTATTGCAAAACATTGATCTGGATCGTGTTCCCATTTATTTCGATCTTCTTTTTATTGATATCGATTTCATAAAGTCTCTGTATGCTTTAAAAGGGGAAGCCGGAATTTTTATCAATAACGATATCATTGGTCATTTAGCTTCAACCGGCAATTTTTATAAAGATCTAAAAACTGATTTTTCTGATTTCCTTACTACGGTAAAAATCACGAACAGCATAACGGTCAATACGTCAATGTATCAAAATGCCGGGGCAAATATGGTTCAGCAATTGGCCTACGCTTTGGCCCAGGTTAATGAATATTTAAACCAAATAGAAAAGGCTCAAGAAAAAGCTATGGACTTCGAATTTTTGGAGACCCTTCAAGTTGTTTTTAAAGTTTCAGTAGGTTCTAATTACTTTTTTGAGATCGGCAAATTAAGAGCCTTGCGTTTGTTGTGGCAATCACTTTCTGAAGCATATCACATTAAAGCAAATTGCAAAATAACCGCTGTACCCACAAAACGCAACAAGACCATTTATGATTACAACACCAATATGCTCCGAACCACCACGGAATCTATGAGTGCTGTTCTGGGCGGTGCTGATGTGGTAACCAATTTACCTTATGATGCTATTTATCATAAAACCAATGAGTTTGGTGAACGCATTGCGCGAAATCAGTTGCTTATTTTAAAAAATGAAAGTTATTTTGACAAAGTAAATAATCCGGCGGATGGAACTTATTATATTGAATCCTTAACGGAACAATTAGCAGAAAAAGCCCTTGCTCTTTTTAAAGATATTGAAGCCCATGGCGGTTTTTTAAGTCAGCTGAAAAATGGCATCATTCAAAAGAAAATAAAAGAAAGTGCCGTTAAGGAACAAGAGCAGTTCAATAAAGGAGAGGTTGTTATTTTGGGAACGAACAAACACCCAAACCCCAATGACAAGATGAAGGACGATTTGGAACTTTATCCTTTTATTAAAACAAAACCACATAAAACATTAATTGAACCTATCATAGGAAAACGTTTATCAGAACAATTGGAACAAGACCGATTAAAAAATGAATAATACCATGAGATCTAAATTGCATTACCTGGCTTTAGTTTTTGCCTTAATTATTTTTAGTTGTAACAAAAAAAACACGTTTACAGATTACAAATTTTCTAATGAAAAACCTGTTATTGATTGTCCAAATCAAAACAACGCGCTATTTAATGAAGCGCTTTACAGTTTTGAAAATGACCTGAACCGAAATTATAGCAAGTTATCCGGGCAAAATCTAACTTTGGCTTATTCTCGTTTTATTAATGGCGTGGTTAATAACCGTATCAAACTCACTGATATAGCCTCTAAACATTCCGTTGAAGTTTTTCAGGCGCTTAAAAATGAAAATATTTGGGATGCCGAAAACCCGAGAAGCCATTTAGACTATAATAGTCCGTTCTTTAAATGCCTGGTTCAAAACATTAAAGAAACTAAATTGCAAACAACGCTTAATGCCTTATTGGAAACCAATTACATGAGTCCGGAGCTCTTCGGGGCACCTCTAGCTTCCAATTACAGAGCTGTAGTTACAGATAAATACCTGGCAGCTTACGTGGCTTTTGATATGTTCTATGCCAAACTTTTTGATGAGGATTTGTCGCTTGTAAATTTGAAATCGGATCCTTATGAGGCTGTTGATTTCAATAAAATACCAAGAAACTAAAATTTAAAATCTGCAAAATCTATCTTTTTGAGAAAAGACATTCAACATATTCAACTTAAAACAAATCAAGCAGAACTTAAATTCGCAAAAAGCGAATTTATGACTTCTGAAGAGATTCCCTTACAACCGGTTTACACACCAAAAGATCTTGAAGATCTGGAGCATCTCGATTTTGTTGCAGGTATTCCACCTTTTCTGCGCGGACCTTACAGCACCATGTATGTTAGTAGACCGTGGACGATCAGACAGTATGCAGGTTTTAGTACTGCGGAAGAAAGTAATGCCTTTTACCGGCGAAATTTAGCAGCCGGACAAAAAGGGCTATCCGTAGCTTTTGATCTGGCAACCCACCGCGGTTACGACAGCGATCATGAGCGTGTGGTTGGCGATGTAGGTAAAGCCGGTGTAGCGATTGATTCGGTAGAGGATATGAAAATTCTATTCGATCAAATTCCTTTGGATAAAATGAGCGTTTCCATGACCATGAATGGTGCCGTACTGCCCATTATGGCTTTTTATATTGTAGCAGCAGAAGAACAAGGTGTAGCCCCGGAGCAATTGGCAGGAACCATTCAAAATGATATTCTAAAGGAGTTTATGGTTCGGAATACCTACATTTATCCGCCAAGCCCTTCGATGAAGATCATTTCGGATATTTTTGAATATTCAAGTAAAAATATGCCGAAATTCAACAGCATCAGTATTTCAGGTTATCACATGCAGGAAGCCGGTGCTACCTGTGATATAGAATTGGCCTATACCCTCGCTGATGGTTTAGAATATATTCGAAAAGGACTTGAAGCAGGCATGGATATCGATACTTTCGCTCCTCGTTTGTCCTTTTTCTGGGCGATAGGCATGAATCATTTTATGGAAATTGCGAAAATGCGTGCAGCACGTATGTTATGGGCAAAACTGGTAAAACAATTCAACCCTAAAAACCCAAAATCTTTAGCACTCAGAACACATTCGCAAACTTCAGGTTGGAGCTTAACTGAGCAGGATCCTTTTAATAATGTAGCCAGAACCACCATTGAAGCCGCTGCGGCAGCTTTCGGTGGCACGCAAAGTTTGCATACTAATGCTCTGGACGAGGCCATCGCCTTACCTACTGATTTTTCCGCTAGAATTGCGAGGAATACACAAATATATTTACAAGAAGAAACGCAGATTACCAGAACTGTTGATCCCTGGGCAGGAAGTTATTATGTAGAAAAATTAACGGATGATATTGCCCAAAAAGCTTGGAAACTCATTGAAGAAGTGGAAAAACTGGGCGGTATGACAAAAGCCATAGAGGCCGGTATCCCGAAAATGCGCATAGAAGAAGCCGCCGCCAAAAAACAAGCCAGAATAGATTCTAATGAAGACATTATTGTTGGTGTAAATAAATATAAGTTAGATCGGGAAGATGCGATTAGCACGCTTGAAGTAGATAACAACACGGTGCGAAAACAACAAATCAAGCGTTTAAATGATCTTAAAGCCAAGCGAAATTCAGATGCCGTTAAAGAAGCTTTAGGCAAATTAACGGATGCTGCCCGTAATGGTAAAGAAAATTTATTAGCTTTAGCCGTGGAAGCCGCCCGACACAGGGCCACCTTAGGTGAAATAAGTTCAGCCCTTGAACAAGTTTATGGGCGCTATAAAGCACAAATTAAATCAGTATCAGGCGTGTATAGCAAAGCGATAAAAAACGATGAATCCTTCAAAAAAGCCAGAGAAATGGCGGATATTTTTGCGGAACAAGACGGGCGTAGACCGCGTATCATGATTGCTAAAATGGGACAGGACGGTCACGATCGTGGTGCTAAAGTTGTTGCGACTGCGTATGCCGATCTTGGTTTTGATGTAGATATTGGTCCGTTATTTCAAACACCACAGGAAGCTGCAAAACAAGCCGTAGAAAATGATGTTCATATTCTAGGTATTTCTTCATTGGCTGCCGGACATAAAACTTTGGTTCCTGAAGTGATCAAAGCATTAAAAAAATATGGACGCGATGATATTATGGTGATCGTTGGTGGCGTGATACCCAAACAAGATTATCAGTTTCTGTTTGATGCCGGAGCAGTAGCCGTATTCGGGCCCGGAACAAAAATAAGTGATGCTGCCATAAGGATTTTAGATATTCTAATTGAATAACAACGCATTATAGAAATAAAAAAACCGCTTAGAAAAACTAAGCGGTTTTTTTTGAGATCATAATTTTTACTCTTTTGAATCCATAGATTTATTAAAATCTCCGGCATTTACCACCGTCCACTTATCAAACAGTTTAAAGTACTTTTTAATGACCTTATTAACGTCTTCAACCGTAAGAGCTTTCACTTTATCTTCAATAGCCTTGTAAAACGACATATCTCTATCGTAAAACAGGTTGTTATTAATGGTACCGGCAAGTTCGTTATCCTTGGCCCGGGAAACAGCCTCACCCTGAACCCAACCATTAATGGCCTGTTTCAGTTCGTCTTCAGTGATCCCATCATTGATATACCGTGCAACCTCTTCACTAAAACCTTTCTGAACCTTTTCAGCGTTTTCAGGGGCATAAATAGCATAAACTGCAATACTGGAATTATTTTCTTTCGGGTTAGAATCTACCGAAACTCGTCCTCCAACACCATAGCTAACACCATCTTGTTGGCGCAGTCTTGTAGCAATTCTGGAGCTTAAAAAACCACCTCCAAAAATGGCACCGGCAATTTCCAAAGCAGGATAATCAGCTTCGGTGATATTACCTTCAAAGGTCATCATGCCATAAGAAAAAGCATTTTTCTTATCGGGTGTCATAATATTTTCATTAGCTGCTACATTCGGGTAATACTTACTTAAAATGGGTTCAAAAGATTTATCACATCTAAAATCTGCAAACTGGGATTCAAAGTAGCCTTTTAATGCAGCCTCATCGATATTTCCAATGGCTACCAGGGTAGCATTATCTGAAATACCATAGAAGGTATCATAATATTTTTGGATGTCCGCAAGGTTTGCATCATTAATTTCGGCAATATCCTCTTCAAGTGAATTACTGTGCAAAGGATGTCCCTTATCGTAATGCTCATTCAAAAGCCCTAACTCTTTGATGGCCAAAAACTGTGGCTCCGTTTTATTCCGTTCAATGGCAGCCATATCCTGAGTTTTCAATTTTTCTAATTCTTCATTGCTAAATTTAGGATGCTTCAGCATATCCATCATTAAATCCAAGGTAGCCATTAAATTTTCCTCTGTAGACCTTACCGAAGCACTCAAACGACCATTGGAGCCTGAAAAAAAGATAGACGATTTTAAAGCACTTAATTTATCTTCTATGTCTTGTTGCGAATTATTTTCGGTGCCTTTGTTCAGCAGTCTGGCCGTGTAACTAGCTGTGCGCCCCATGTTCATAAAATCATTAACATCACCTGTTCTCATGGTCAGGGAAAGTGTAACGGTTTTACCACGGTTGTTCTTCTTTATAAAACCGTATTCAATAGGAAGCCCATTTATTGTACCTTTTTCGAGACGCTTTTCAATATTGTCATAAGACACATCGAAAGTTTCGCCGGCATCCAATCCTTTTTTGCCCTTATAAGTATTTACCAAACTATCAAGGTTCTCCGTATGAGGAATAGTAACGCGCTCCGGTGTTTTAGTTGGAACAAAGGTACCAACAGTACGGTTGGTTTTTATAAAATACTTCTGAAGCGCCGCATTAACTTTTTCAGGTGTCATGGCTTCTACCCGATCCCGTTGAATGAATGCCAAACGCCAATCTCCGGCACCAATAAATTCACTCATGAAGGTACCCAAATACGCAGAATTTCTAAAAATTTGATCATATTGCTTGAGTAGATTTGCCTTAGCGCGATTAACCTCCTCTTCTGTTACAGGTTTTTGTTTTAGACTGTCCAGAACTCCTAATAGTGTCGTTTCAGCTTCCGACAAAGATTTATCAGAAGGCACACTCACACTAAAATATTCAAAAGAAGGCTCTTTTGTGAAAGGAGAATATCCACTTACAGAAGACGCTTTTTGGGTGTCAATTAAAGCTTTATACAATCGTCCTGAAGGTCGATCTGTTAAAATATTCTCTCCAATAGCTATGGCGGCATAATCCTCGGCTGAACCTGCTGGAATATGATAAAGTGCAGATACGATCTGGAGATCGCCAACGCGACTCAAAGTCACGCGTTTCTCACCATCCTGTGGTGGTTCAATCGTAGGAATATCTCGCAACGGTGTTGCTGGATTCTTAATATCACCAAAATCCTTTTGAACCATTTCCAATGTTTTTGAAGGATCAAATTTCCCGGTAATCATGAGTACGGCATTATCCGGGCGGTAATACTTTTTATAAAATGCCTGAAGGTTTTCAATAGGCACACGCTCGATATCTGAACGGTTTCCTATGGTAGATTTTCCATAATTATGCCACAAATATGCAGCGCTCACAACCTCCTGATTCAAAACTCTTGCCGGGCTATTTTCACCGCGTTCAAATTCGTTACGAACCACTGAAAATTCAGATTCGAGATCCTTTTTAGCGATAAAGGAATTCACCATACGATCAGCCTCAAGATCTAAAGCCCATGCCAGATTTTCATCGGTTGCATTAAATGTTTCAAAATAATTTGTTCTATCAAAATACGTTGATCCGTTTGGCCTTGCACCGTGTTCGGTTAGTTCCTTAGGAATATCGGTATGGTCTGTAGAACCCTTAAATAACATATGTTCCAGTAAATGTGCCATACCTTTTTCACCATAGCCTTCATTTCTTGAGCCTACCTTGTAGGTCATATTTACGGTAATTGTTTGCGAAGAATTATCCGGGAAAAGAAGCACTTTTAAACCATTATTAAGCTGATACTCCGTAATACCTTCTACAGACGCTGTAGGCTTTAGCTGGGCATAACCTGAAGCACTTAGCATAAAGATCAACAGTAATAAGTAAAGGTGTTGTTTCAATGTTTTCATAAAAAAAGATTAGATTAATTATTGTTAGTTTTTTCTTACGTCTAAATATAGAACTTAAAAAATAAAAAAATCTAAAAAAAAATATAAATAACGGTACAAGTGTCCTTTATCGAAGTTTTTGTTATTCTGAACACCTTGTAGTTCGTCTATTTGTTAACAATTTCCGTTTTTATTACTGACAAATAATTGTATTTTTACCATTCATAAAACCAAATCATTAATGGGTAAAATAATAGCAATTGCTAACCAAAAAGGAGGCGTTGGTAAAACCACCACATCTGTGAATTTAGCCGCCTCTTTAGGTGTTTTAGAGAAGAAAGTATTGTTAATTGATGCCGACCCTCAAGCTAATGCAACCTCAGGAATTGGAATTGATGTCGATTCTGTAGAGCTTGGAACCTATCAACTTTTAGAGCATTCTGCTGCAGCCAAGGAAGCTGTAATTAAAACAGAAACACCAAATCTGGATATTATTCCGGCACATATAGACCTCGTAGCAATCGAGATTGAACTGGTTGATAAACCATCAAGAGAATACATGCTGAAAAATGCCCTGGATGATATAAAGAACGATTACGATTATATCATTATAGATTGCGCACCGTCCCTGGGATTATTAACTTTGAATGCACTCACGGCGGCCAATGCTGTTATCATTCCTATTCAATGTGAGTATTTTGCTTTGGAAGGACTAGGCAAACTATTAAACACCATTAAAAGTGTTCAAAAAATACATAATCCTGAACTGGATATAGAAGGCTTGTTATTAACCATGTACGATTCGCGTTTACGCTTATCAAATCAAGTGGTTGAAGAGGTCCAAAAGCATTTTAATGATATGGTATTTAAAACCATCATTCAGCGTAATGTACGTTTAAGTGAGGCACCAAGCTATGGCGAAAGCATTATTGATTACGATGCCGCTAGTAAAGGTGCCACAAATTACCTAAGTTTGGCAAAAGAAATTATCGATAAAAATGATTAAGTATGGCGAAGGCAAACAAAAAACAGGCTTTAGGTAGAGGTTTATCGGCTTTATTGAATGATCCTGACAACGATATCAAATCAGCAAAGGATAAAAATGCTGAAAAGGTCATTGGTAATATTATTGAATTAGATCTCGATTTTATTGAGGTCAATCCGTTTCAACCAAGAACTAATTTCAGTGAAGAATCCATTCAGGAATTGGCTTCCTCTGTAAAAGAGCTTGGAATCATTCAGCCTATCACCGTTAGAAAACTGGGTTTTAACAAATACCAGTTAGTTTCGGGTGAACGTCGTTATCGTGCATCGAAACTTTTGAATCTCGAAACTATTCCTGCCTATATTCGTATTGCCAACGACCAGGAATCTTTGGAAATGGCTCTTGTTGAAAATATTCAACGCCAGGATTTAGATCCGATTGAAATAGCCTTATCCTATCAACGCTTAATCGACGAAATTCAACTCACTCAGGAACAAATGAGTGAACGTGTTGGTAAAAAGCGCTCTACCATTACGAATTATTTACGCCTATTAAAATTAGACCCTATCATCCAAACCGGGATGCGTGACGGTTTTATTTCCATGGGTCATGGGCGTGCTTTAATCGCTATAGACGATCAGGCTGATCAACTTGAGATTTATGAAAAAATCCTATCTGATAAACTTTCAGTAAGAGAAACTGAAGATCTTGTTCGTAACTATCATCAAAAAGGAGAAGCCAAACCAACTTCGAAAAATACAGAATCCGAAACCGTTCCAAAGTATATAAAAAAGGGCGTACAGGTATTTTCTGAATACTTCGGACATAAAATTGACGTTAAAGTCTCTAAAAGTGGTAAAGGAAAAATTACGATTCCTTTTCATTCAGAAGAAGATTTTAACCGCATAAAAAAATTAGTTCAAGGTGAAAAATAAGATCCTTATAACAGGATGTTTTTTCTTTTTACTCAGCTACGCCATTTCAGCCCAGGAAAAAAAACAACCTGAAAAAGAAACAACAAGTGAAGAAGTTTTGGTTGATTCCGTTCAATTAGCGCGTAAAACCATCGATCCATTATCACCTTCCAAAGCCGCCTTCTACTCGGCTGTGCTTCCGGGATTAGGACAAGCTTACAATAAAAAATATTGGAAAATTCCCCTGGTTTATGGTGCTCTGGGTACAGGTGTTTACTTTTATATTCATAACACCAATGAATACAACCGCTACCGTGATGCCTACAAAAGCAGGTTGGCAGGATTTGAGACCGACGAGTTTTACTATGACGCTGAGGGAAATAAATTAGCCAGTCCAAGAGTAACGACGGATGGTTTACAACGTGGCCAAAAATTCTATCGTCGTAATCGTGAGCTTTCGTTGTTAGTGCTTATCGGCATGTATGCTTTAAATATTATTGATGCTAATGTGGATGCCCATTTACTGCAATTTAACGTCGATCAGGACTTGTCCCTTAATCCACATTATGAACTTAATAATATTGATTCCAGGGGTCATTTTGGAGTCAGTTTGAATTTAAAATTTTAACAAAGATGAAAATTGCTTTATTAGGATATGGACGCATGGGTCAAACGATCGAAAAAATAGCTGTGGATCGTGGCCATGAAATTGTATTGCGTGTTGATAAGGGCGATACCGAATATGATATCACAAAAGCTGATGTGGCCATCGATTTCAGTATTCCGGACGCGGCATTCAATAATATATCGAATTGTTTTTATCATCAGGTTCCTGTGGTTTCAGGTACAACAGGGTGGTTGGATAAATATAATGAAGCTGTTTCTCTTTGCAAGGAGAAAAAAGGCGCCTTTATTTATGCTTCAAATTTTAGCTTGGGTGTAAATATTTTTTTCGAGTTGAATAAGAGCCTGGCGAAAATGATGAGCCAGCTGGAGCAATACAAGGTTTCTATGGAAGAGATCCATCACACTAAAAAATTAGACGCGCCTAGTGGTACAGCCATAACACTGGCTGAAGGAATTATTGATAACCATGAAGCCTATACCGAATGGAAGTTAAACGATAGTTCCGGCAGCAGTTTGCCAATTTCCGCGAAGCGTGTTGATGATGTTCCGGGTACGCATACCGTAACCTATGAAAGCGAGGTTGATACCCTGATGATACAACATAAGGCGCACAGTCGGCAAGGATTTGCTTTAGGTGCTGTAATTGCAGCCGAATGGTTAAAGGAGAAAACGGGGGTCTTTACCATGAACGATGTGTTAAATATTGGTTAATCCGGAAGTCCTAAGTAACAAGAACCTCTAGTTTTACTACTAACTAAAGAATAAAAAATTAAAATTATGACATTCTCGCAGTGGTTTATTTTTATCCTGATCATTCAAATTATTCACGGATTAGGAACCTGGAAACTCTACCAAAAAGCTGGTCGTAAAGCCTGGGAAGCCTTTGTCCCACTATATAACGGTATTATTTTACTGAAAATAATTAAACGCCCATGGTGGTGGATCATTCTATTGTTTTTACCCATCGTGAACCTGATCATGTTCATTATTGTTTGGGTAGAAACTGCGAGAAGTTTTGGTAAAAACACGTACCTCGACACCTTTTTGGCCGTGGTTACACTAGGCTTTTACAACTTTTACCTAAACTATGTTGCCAATGTTGAATATATTGAAGACCGAAGTTTACAACCCAAGTCTTCTTCGGGCGATTGGGTAAGTTCCATTTTATTTGCCATTGTGGCGGCAACGATCGTTCATACCTATTTTATTCAGCCTTTCACCATTCCGTCTTCGTCCTTAGAAAAATCCTTATTGGTAGGCGATTTCCTTTTTGTGAGTAAATTTAATTATGGAGCCCGTGTACCTATGACTACAGTAGCGGCTCCTATGGTTCACGATACTATTCCCGGACTTGGCATTAAATCCTATCTTTTTAGTGATGATTACGAAAACAGAAAATCCGCCTGGGAGAATACGTTTGAATTACCTTATATGCGTTTACCGGGTTTTCAAAAAATAAAACATAACGACATAGTCGTTTTTAATCAGCCAGCAGATACCTTGCTGGATATGAACCAGTTCAAACCAGACCGGAATTATTACAAGCCCATCGATAAAAAGACCAATTTAGTGAAACGTTGTGTTGGGCTGCCAGGCGATACGCTTGAGGTTCGAAATGGTTATGTGTATATTAACGGTAAGCAAAATAAATTACCCGGAACCGCGCAATTACAGTTTAGTTATTTAGTACAACCTAAAAACTACCAGTTCAATCCAAAGGTCATGAAAGATCGTTACGATATTACTGACGGTTTTGGTATCATGAACGCACAGAATACCTATTATTTCTCAGCGATTTCTGATGAAGCCTACAACAAGTTCAAAGACAACCCTAACGTGTTAAGTATTCAGAAAAACATCGCTGAAAAAGGCGTTTGGAATCCGGATATTTTTCCTCAGGATTCTACCTATAATTGGAATGTTGATTTCTTCGGTCCGCTTTACATTCCGGAAAAAGGAAAAAGTATCAACATCACCACGAAAAATTTACCATTATACAAACGTGTTATTACCGAATATGAAGGCAACACTTTAAGCGTTAAGGACGGTCAGATAATTATCAACGATAAACCAGCTAACCGTTATACCTTCAAGCAGAATTATTACTGGATGATGGGTGATAACCGCCACAATTCCGTAGATGCCCGCCGCTGGGGCTTTGTACCTTTCGATCATGTGGTTGGCAAACCAATATTCATTTGGATGAGCTGGGATGGTAAACACCCGCGTTGGGATCGTTTCTTTACTACCGTAAATGGTGATAAGAAACCAACCTCCTATTTCATTCCGTTTTTGATAGCTCTGTTCGCTTATTTGGGCTATTCGAAATTCAGAAAACGCAAGAAAAAAGCCTAGTTAATGAGGTTGCTAAAATTTTAAATCTGGTTTTTCATGATAGTTTTACTGCATCCAACCTATTTCCCTAACATAGCATCTTTTTCAGCTATGGCACAAGCGGAAAGGGTACATTTTGAAATGCAGGATAATTATGTAAAACAAACCTATAGAAATCGCTGTTACATTTACGGCGCAAACGGAAAATTAGCTTTAAATATTCCCGTTATTTTCACTCAAAAAAATAGACAGAGATACAAGGATGTCAAAATTTTTAATGAGGAGAATTGGCAGAGTCAGCACTGGAAATCACTGCTCTCAGCCTATCGTACCTCGCCCTTTTTCGAGTATTTTGAAGACGAGCTACGGCCCTTATTCAAAAACGAAGTTACTTTCTTACTAGACTATAATTTAAAATGCTTTGAAACCATTTGCGACTGCTTACAAATTGACTTGAATCCTAAGAAAACTGAAGAATTTCAGGCACAACCGGAAGCATCAATTAAAGATCTTCGCTATTTGGTAAACGCAAAAAAAGAGCCGACTTTCAATTTCCAAACCTATACTCAGGTTTTCGAAACAAAACATGGTTTTTTACCAAACCTAAGCATTCTCGATCTCCTGTTTAACGAAGGTCCTAATGCAGTAAATTATCTGGAATCCCAAACCCTTAACTTCCGGTAATGCTACAAAATCTGGTACATTACGGCACGCACCTCCTCTTACCTCTAATGGTGGCGCTCGTATTTTATCCAAAACAATGGAAAGTCGCCTATGTGATCATGCTCGCTTGTATTCTAATCGACGTAGATCATGTATTTGCCACACCCATTTTCGATCCCAACCGCTGTAGCATCAACTTTCATCCGCTGCATCAATATTGGGCCATAGGCATTTATGTGGCATTATTATTTTTCAAAAAAACACGCCTTTTAGGCCTCGGTTTGCTTATTCACATCCTCGCCGATGTTTTAGATTGTAGTTTTATGTAATTTTGGACGTTACCACAAGGGTCGGGCTTTCGGCAGTCGCGCTTTGCAAGGCGCTCCAACAAAGCCTCAATCCCTGCCTGCCGGCAGGCAGGCCTAACGTGGGTATTCGTTTTCATTTGATCCTTTTTCATTACGAAACACTTGTCATCCTATGTTGTCATTCCCGCGAAAGCGGTAATCTAAAAGATCTATTTTACAAACCCCATAATGGATTCCTGCTTACTCAGGAATTGCTCCATGAACCCTTATTGCGAGCAAGCGAAGCAATCTGTTTCTTTGGATTCCTTTCTTAAGATTACCACGTCACTGCGTTCCTCGTAATGACGAAACGAACCGTCATTGCGAGCAAGTGAGGCAATCTGTTTCAAAAGATTACCACGTTGCTGCGCTTCTCGTAATGACGAAGTGGTTTATTCCTTCTTCAAACTCAAGGTCGCCGAAATAGGATAATGATCCGAAAATTTTTGGGTATAGCTCTGATATCCATTAACTACAAAAGCCGGATCGGCGAGGATAAAATCGATCCGCATGGGAAAGTATTTCAACGGAAAAGATTTAATATAATACGAGCTGCCAAAACCGGAACCCGCTTCTTTAAAGGTATCATTCAAGTCCCCTTTGATCTTGCGATAAACATAGGAAAAAGCGGTATTGTTAAAATCACCGCAAATGATCATTTTGTAATGGCATTGCGCCTTATGTTTTAAAAACAATTCCGTTTGAGACTGTTGCATTTTAAAGGTGCTTCCAATCCGCTTGATAAGGCGCTCCGATTTTTCCTTTTTCAAGCTGTCTACATTCGTATTGATTCGTAGCGATTGTAAATGCACATTGTATACCCGAATTGTATCCTGCTTTTTTACAATATCAATAAAAATGGCATTGTTACCGGTATGAGGAAATTCTATAGAACCCTTGTTTATTATAGGAAATTGGGAAAAAATCGCCTGCCCATATTTCGTGCGTTTCCCTGCAATCTTTTCAAATTTATATTTAAAAATAGAAAGATCAATATCGCTATGAGGATGGTATTCCTGGAAACTCAAAATATCGGGGGACTCTTTTTTAATAAAATCGGCAATCTTATCTTCAATATGGTCTTCCGGAATCCATTTGTACAAATTGAACAAACGGACATTGTAATTCATAACCTTAAAATTCCCGGGATCTTCTACCCTTTTTTCACTAGAAAATTTATACAAGGTCCCAAATAAAAAATACCCCAAAAGTAAAATGGTAAAAGATAAAAATAACTCCCGCTTTAGTAATACCAACCAATACAAAAAGAATAATGCATTAATAATTATGAGGATTGATACCCCTAAATTTAAAACTGATAAAAAAGCAAAAGTTTTGGGTGGTAAGTACGGCAAAATGAAAGATAGAAGCAAAAGCAACGCAAAAAACACATTGATATAATAAATTAGCTTATTGGAGATGCTGCGCTTTCTCATGTAACTATTTACCGGCTCTGAATAAATATTCCTTTTCTTCTTCGGTTAAACTATCGTAACCACTTTTACTGATTTTATCCAGAATAACGTCGATTTTCTTTTGGTCATTAAACTCACCAAAATCAGATTTAGTATAACCGCCTACCTTACTTTTATTCTTATGAACGGTTTTTAATGGCCCTTTCTTTTTGAATTTAAAAAAGTCGACTATACCATCCATAAACTTTGCAAAACCGGAACCGATATCCTTGCCTTTTGTTAGTTGTTTTGCGTAGAAATACCCTAAAATGGCACCTCCTAAATGAGCCAAATTACCTCCGGAATTCACTCCAAATACACCTATGATATCCAGAATAACCACGAAGGCTCCGATATACCATAATTTGATATTAAAAGTAAAAACGCGTAATTCCTGATTGGGCATATAAGCACACAAAAAGATAAGTAAGGCCCGAACCGCAGCAGAAGCACCAACAAGGTAATTCCGTCCAAAGGTCTCTGGAAATAGAGAATAACAAGCTACAAACAAAATTCCGCCACTTATAGCTCCAAGAAAATAAACATTCAAAGCCATTTTCGCACTGAACAGATTTAAGAACATGCGCCCTATAACATACAACCACAACATATTAAATAGGATGTGAAGTGGTTCATAATGCAAAAAGGCATAGGTTACGATTGTCCATGGTTTTACAATGGCCTCAGAAAAATCACTTGGCAATTCAAACCAGAAAAAATATTTTCGAAGAACCAGACTCAATAAAAAAATGATCACGTTTACCACAATGATCTTTTCGAGAACATTGAGACGGGCGTATTTATACTTTATGTCTTGTAAAAAATCGCTCATTAATACCAGCGTTTGTTATTAAACTGATTCTTTTTCCAGTACCACATAATTATAAAACCTATCAAAGCTCCTCCAACGTGGGCAAAAAATGCGGTATTACTCGGACTAAAGAACGATTTTCCGGTTAGTCCTGATATCAAATCTAAAATAATAATTCCCGGAATAAAATATTTCGCTTTGATTGGGATCGGCAAGAAGATCATCATCAATCTAGCCTCGGGATTCATCATTCCAAAAGCCGCTAAAATTCCCATAATACAGCCCGATGCTCCTACCATTACCGCATTATAGAATGGAAAAATATGTCGTAATTGATCCACTTGTAATTGGGATAAAGCTCCAGATGTTTGTCCGCTAGTGAGCATAGATTTTATACTTTCAGCAGTTAAACCTGAATTCAATAAAGCGTTATAATCCGGTAAATATTGCCAGTAATAATATCCAGTTTGTAATGCTACGGCACCCAATCCGGCAGAAAAATATATAAATAGAAATCGTTTTGAGCCTAATACCTGTTCTACAGGGGAGCCAAACATCCACAGGGCTAACATATTAAAACCAATGTGCATAAAATTAGCATGCATGAACATGTGGGTTACTACTTGCCAGGGTTCGAAGGCCTTATTATTTGGGAAATGCATCGCAAATAGACTATCAAACATACCGTTTCTACCTATAGTAAGCATCCCAACAAAAACAATCACATTGATAATTATCAAATGTTTAACGGTATCTGTAATTCGCATCATAACTATATAAATTTTTTATCCAGTTCATCAACGCTCATCGTGATAAACGTGGGTTTATTAGTAGGAGAAACATTGGGTTCTTTACAAGCAAACAACTTATTTACCAAATGTTCCTGTTCATCTTTTTGTAAATGTTGGCCGGTTTTAATCGCTAAACTTTTGGCAATGGATTTGGCCAACAGATCCACGGCACTAAAATGCGTGTCGGGTACATCATTCTCAACATCGCGTAACAAAGCCTCCAAAATAATGGACACCTCACTTTCGGAAACGCCAACCGGTACACCACTTACCGAAACCGTTTCGTTTTTCACTTCATCAAAAATAAAACCGGCTGCTTCAAGATCCTCCTTCAATTGTGAGATCATCGCAATTTCCTGTTTTGAAAAATGCATCGTCAATGGAAAAAGCAATTGCTGGGTTACCGCTTCTTTTATCGTAATATTTTTTAAATAGTCTTCATATAAGATACGTTGATGCGCCCGGTGTTGGTCTATCACCAACATACCCGATTTAATCGGACTTACAATGTATTTATTATGAAGTTGATAAGTACTTTGATTATTAAGGTTTTCCTGTGTATCATCGAACATTGAGGTTGTTTCTGGGTCGCTTTCAAAATGAACCTCACTGAAATTATCCGAACTTTCGGAACTTTTTGATTCCAGGCCTACATACAGGCTTTCCCATTGTTGTGGTGCAGGCTTACTAAAACGACTGCTCTGTTGTTTCGGTCTGGAAGCCGTTTCCTCTCGGAACGGATTAAAATTCCGATCTACCTCGATACCCGGAGCACTAGCCGGTTTATTTCTTAAATGATAAGGTGTTTGTAAATTCTCATCCTGATCGAAATCTAAAACGGGAGCAATATTGAATTGCCCTAAACTATGCTTTACCGCTGAACGCAAAAGGGCATAAATCGTATGTTCATCATCGAACTTTATTTCGGTTTTTGTAGGATGAATATTGATATCGATGGTTTGCGGATCAACCTCAAGATATAGAAAATAGCTTGGATGTGTACCTTGTTTTAAAAGTCCTTCGAAAGCCGCTCCAATGGCGTGATTTAAATACGGACTTTTAATAAACCTGTGATTCACAAAGAAATACTGTTCGCCACGCGTTTTTTTAGCAAACTCAGGCTTGCCCACAAAACCGGAAATATTTACAACTTCGGTCTCTTCGGTTACCGGTACCAGTTTCTCATTCGTTTTACTTCCAAAAATATTCACGATGCGTTGCCGATAATTGCTCACAGGCAAATTAAAACTTTCGCTTCCATTGTGATACATAGAAAAACTTAAACCGGGATGTGCCATAGCGACCCGATGAAACTCATCAATGATGTGTCGTAATTCTACTGAATTCGACTTTAAAAAATTCCGCCTTGCGGGAATATTAAAAAAGAGGTTTTTAACTGAAACGGAGGTCCCTTTTGGTGTTACAACCACCTCCTGAGAACTTATCTCACTTCCTTCAATAACCAGGGCCGTCCCTACTTCATCCCCAATTTGCTTGGTTTTTAGTTCAACATGGGCTATGGCCGCGATACTGGCTAGCGCCTCACCACGAAATCCCTTGGTATGCAATTGAAAAAGGTCTTCAGCAGATCGAATTTTTGATGTGGCATGCCGTTCAAAACTCAAACGGGCATCTGTTGGACTCATGCCATTACCATCATCAATAACCTGAATAAGGGTTTTACCCGCATCCTTCACAATAAGTTTTATGGTTTGGGCCTCCGCATCTATGGCGTTTTCCATAAGTTCCTTAACTACTGAGGCTGGTCGTTGTACAACTTCTCCAGCAGCAATTTGGTTTGCGACATGGTCTGGTAAAAGCTGTATGACGTCTGACATAGATTTATTTAGAAAAGAAGATAGATAAATCGAAATCGATTATGAATAAAAATATTAAAACCAGGATACCAATAATAATAAGCACACGTCTGTTGGCTTCACGATTTGGGTTATCTTTATAATCACTCCAGGCTTTTTTGAACTTAGTTTTAAGTCCTTTTTGACTTCCAACTGTCTGTCTGAAATCATCAAACTTATGCTTCATTTCAAACGGACTACCATCCTTACCTTTATTATCAAAATAACGAGGCATGTAGTTGAAACGCTTATTTCTTCGTGTGCTAAAAATTCCCATAATCTTATTTTTTATTGAATGTATTTATGTTGTAACATGTAAATACAAATCAATAATAATACCAAAACAATGAGCAAGGTACGCATCGAAAACATAGGGCGCGATTTACGTCTTGCACGACGTTCTTCCCGCCATTGCCTCAGAAATGCTTTGTTGTCATCTTCTGCTTCACCATCGGCAGTCCGCGCTTGATTTTCCTGAGAAAATTTAGGCTGATAATTAAAGCGTCTGGGTTTACGTTGTTTGAACATGATGCTCCTCTGGTTATCCTTCAAAAGTACTTAAAAATAGGCAGAAACCTAAACGGGATTTGGCAAAAATTGTTAACAAAGCTGAAGATGAAAAATCAACTTACAAAGTTACCATGAGGTAATCACCAAGGTAACCGAAATTTTAGAAAGTGAATGCGATGTTACTTAGCTATTCTTGCGAAGTTCTGCCATTTTGATGGCTGCAATAGCGGCTTCAGTCCCTTTATTGCCATGCTTACCACCGGCGCGGTCCTTAGCTTGTTGCAAGGTATTATCAGTTAGAACACAAAAAATAACGGGCGTTTCACCCTTAACATTCAAATCTTTGATGCCCTGTGAAACAGCCTCGCAAACAAAATCGAAATGCTTGGTTTCTCCCTGGATCACGCTTCCTATGGCAATAATAGCATTCACCATACGATCTTGCATTTTTTTACATCCATATACCAGTTCAAAACTTCCGGGCACGTTCCAACGAATAATATTGCTGGGCAAAACACCATTTTCTATTAAAGCGTCATAAGCCCCCTGATAAAGATTTTCGGTGATACTATCATTCCACTCAGAAACAACAATCCCAAACCGAAATTTACTCGCGTCTGGGATTGTTGCTTTATCGTATTGTGATAAATTTTTATTTGCCGTAGCCATATTACCTTGGAATTATTTCTTGGCAAGCACCTCAGCTTTACCGATAAAAACCTCAACTGATTCTGCCTCAGACGATTTTGGATAATCCTCTTTAATACGCTTAAAATATTTAAGCGCTTTATCAGCTTGTCCAAGATCTAAAGCAGTTGTTCCGGCCTTAAATAAATACATTGGTGTGGTGTATTCGTTATCGCGCATGTTCGCAGCTTCTTCATAATATCCTAAAGCATCTTCAGGTTGATTCAACTGAATAAAAGCATCTCCAATATTTCCCTTCGCTAAAGGCGCAAGGATCTCATCATCACTTTCAAAATCACTTAAATATGTCACAGCATTTTGGTAATCCTTTAATTTTAAATAGGCTGTTCCGGCATAGTAGTTCGCTAAGTTAGCTGCATCTGTGCCACCGTACTGATCGATAATGTCTAACATTCCAAATTTTCCTTCACCACCATTTAGCGCCAAATTATACAATGAATCGTTGTCTGCGTCATTAATAGCTTCATTGAAGTATTTCTGTGCCTGGAACATATCGTTCATCGCAGTGGTTTGTTTTGGCTTGTGAATGAACTCCTTATAAACCAAAGAGCCCAGAACAACTACCGCAACAATTCCGATGATAATGAATATATATTTTTGGTTTTTCTGTACAAAATCCTCAGTCTTCGAGGCCGTTTCATCCAGGGTATTAAATACACCCGCCGTGGTTGATTGCTCTTCAATAGCGTTTTGCTTGTCCTCTTTCGTTTTAGGTTTGTGACCTCTCTTTTTATACGTAGCCATGCTAAAAGTCTTATGCTTGTTTATTGTGGCGCAAAAATATAATTTTTCTTCCTAACTAAAAGCGTATTTATTTGATATTTTTCAATAATTTGCATATCCTTTTGAGCTAAAAACACCAAAGCAACGCGTATAAAGTCGTTTCCTATATGATTTTAAAATCCCTTTCCCTACTCAATTATAAAAACTTCGACAGTAAAGTGTTCCAATTCAATGCTAAAATTAATTGTGTGGTTGGAAATAACGGTATTGGAAAAACCAATGTACTGGATGCCATTTACCACTTGTCCTTTGGAAAAAGTTACTTTAACCCGATAGCCACCCAAAACATAAAACACGACGAGGATTTTTTTGTGGTTCAAGGTGATTATGATAAAGAAGGGACTGAAGAAAAAATCATTGTTAGTCTGAAACGGGGACAAAAAAAAGTGATCAAGCGAAATGGTAAACCTTATGAAAAGTTTAGCGAGCATATTGGATTTTTACCCTTGGTGATCATTTCACCGGCCGATCGCGACTTAATCATAGAAGGCAGTGACACAAGAAGAAAATTTATTGACAGTGTTATTTCACAGGGCGACAAAAGTTACCTCAATGCCCTTATCAATTATAATAAAGTACTCGCCCAACGCAATGCATTATTAAAATATTTCGTATTAAATCATACCTACAACCAAGATACTTTAGATGTTTATAACACACAACTTAACGATTACGGACAGGTTATTTTTGATAAACGCGATGCCTTTTTAAAGACCTTTATTCCTATTTTCAAAGATCGATATCTCGCCATAAGTAATGGTAATGAAGTGGTTTCACTAAGTTATAAAAGTGATCTTTTCGATTCAGATCTTAAAACACTGCTTGAAAAAAACATTGGTAAAGACCGCAGCTTGCAATACACCAGTGTTGGTATTCATAAGGACGACCTTTTATTCGATATTGAAGAGCATCCCATCAAAAAATTCGGGAGTCAGGGACAACAAAAATCGTTTTTGATTGCTTTGAAGCTGGCTCAATTCGATTTTATAAAAAACCAAAGTGGCGTAAATCCTATTTTGCTCCTCGATGATATTTTCGATAAATTAGATGAAAATCGAGTCGCACAAATAATCAAATTGGTGGATGATGAAAATTTCGGACAGTTATTTATTAGCGATACCCATGCTGATCGTACTGAGAACGCCGTAAAACAAGTTCATCAATCCTACGAAATATTTAAATTATAGTTATGGCAAAACGAAACAATGAACATTTGAGTCTTAGTGATGCCTTAAAGGAATTTGTTGAGACCAACAAACTTGAGGGCGGACTGAACAAAGTTCATGTTGCCGAGGCCTGGCGGGAATTAATGGGTAACGGCGTAAACAACTACACCACGAGCGTAAATCTGGAGCATGATACTTTATATGTAAAACTCAGTTCTAGCGTATTACGCGAAGAACTAAGCTACGGAAAGCAAAAAATAATCAACATGCTTAACGAAGCGCTGGGTAAACCCCTTATTAAAAAACTGATTTTAAGATAATTAATTCTTAAAAATAATTTGAAATAAACACTTTTATTCCTACAACATATCACAATTTACCGTACCTTTGTTGCAAAATTTATTAATTATTACATAATGACAAAAGGTACAGTAAAATTCTTCAACGACACTAAAGGTTTTGGTTTTATCGTTGAGGATGACACACAAAAAGAACATTTCGTACACGTTTCCGGTTTAACTGAAGAAATTCGTCAAGGCGATAACGTAGAATTCGATTTACAAGAAGGAAGAAAAGGGCTAAACGCCGTAAACGTAAGAGTAATCTAAGATATACACTTTCAAACTTTCATTAAAAAAAGGGAACCAGTTTAGGTTCCCTTTTTTAGTTTATATCTCTTTGGGCGTTCCCCAGCGGGTCGGGCTTTCCGCGCTACAAGGTAGCTTGCTTCAATCCCTAACGCGGCAGCAGTAATTTAAAACATCTCCCGACCGGAAAAATGAAATGCGCCTTCTATAGCTGCATTTTCATCACTATCACTACCGTGAATAGCGTTTTCACCAATCGATTTTGCGTAAAGTTTTCTAATGGTTCCTTCAGCTGCTTCCTCAGGATTTGTTGCGCCTATTAAAGTTCTAAAATCCTCAACCGCATTGTCTTTTTCTAAAATAGCTGCTACAATAGGGCCACTGGTCATGTACTCAACAAGTTCCCCAAAAAACGGACGCTCTTTATGGATCGCATAAAATGTTTTAGCATCCGCAGCAGTCATTTGTGTTAATTTCATAGCCACAATCCGGAATCCTGAAGCTGATATTTTTTCTAATATCGCACCAATGTGTCCGTTCTCAACAGCATCAGGCTTAATCATGGTAAATGTTCTATTTGTTGCCATTTTGTTTTTTTAAAAATTTTGGCAAAAGTACAGCTTTTTAAAGGAAACTCTACTACCGGTAATAAAAAACTTTTTACTTTAAAATTTATGGCTATTTCAGACCATCGATGAAATTTTAAATCTAATTAACAAATCCCATTAAAAGTACGTTAATCTCTTGTACCTGTATTTTATTAAATTGTATATTCGCTTTCTATGACGCTAAAAGATTTTTCCAATATAAAAAAGCTTCTTGAAACGGAGCATAACATAGTCATTGTAACCCATAAGAATCCCGATGGCGACGCTATGGGTTCCAGCCTTGGATTATACCACTTTTTAAATGCGTATCAGCAAAATGTGCAGGTTATTGTACCCAATGATTATCCTTCATTTTTAAAATGGATGCCCGGACATGAATCAGTTCTCAAATTTGATACTCAAACTGAGATTTCTGAAGCCCAAATCAATAATGCAGATATTATTTTCGCTCTGGATTTTAATGCTTTTCATCGCACCGGCGACATGGAGAAACCCCTTGAGAAAAGCAAGGCATTGAAGATCATGATCGATCACCATCAGGAACCTGAGCCTTTTGCAAAATATATGTACAGCGATGTTAATATGAGTTCCACCTCCGAAATGATCTATCATTTTATAGACGAACTCGATGGATTACAACACATGAATCGGGAGATTGCCACCTGTTTATATACAGGAATTATGACTGATACCGGTTCTTTTCGTTTTTCTTCCACCACCAGTTTAACACATCAGGTTATTGCACATCTTATTGATGCTGGCGCTAAAAACAGTGATATTCACAACCACGTCTTTGATTCAAATAGCTATAATAGATTGCAACTCCTGGGCTGTGCACTCAGTAATTTAAAGGTTATTCCAGAATCCAGAACGGCGTATATAACCTTGTCACAGGAAGAACTTAATAAATTCCATTTTAGAAAAGGTGACACCGAAGGTTTCGTTAATTACGGATTATCATTGGAAAATGTTGTTCTCGCTGCTATTTTCATAGAAGATAAACAGGAAGGCATTGTAAAAATTTCGCTTCGCTCGGAGGGCAACTTCTCGGTAAACGCCATGGCGCGCGAGCACTTCAACGGTGGGGGGCATATCAATGCTGCCGGAGGAAAAAGTCATTTATCTTTAAAAGATACCGTTGAAAAATTTATTAGTATATTGCCTGAGTATAATAAAGCCCTGAACGATGAATAAATTAATGCTATTGGTTTTAACATTGGCCCTTTTTAACTGCAAATCGCAAGAAGCCAGAAAACCAATTACCACCAAAACGGGTTCTTTCATTGATGAATCGATCGCCCGCAATAAAGCACTCAATGCCAGAGAGTATGCTAGTATTGAAAAGATCATGAAGCAAAATGATAATCATTACCTGACCTCAGAGCACGGTTTTTGGTATTACTACAACACTAAAACCGAGGCTGATTCACTAGCCACACCGGCTTTTGGAGATATTATTAATTACGATTACAACGTAAAATCATTAAATGGTCAATTGATCTATTCCAAAAATGACCTGAAAAATCAGGATTACGTTGTGGATAAAGAAGAATTATTTTCAGGACTTCGTGAAGGTTTAAAATTAATGAAACCAGGGGAAACCGTAACTTTCATTTTCCCTTCTCAAAAAGCATATGGGTACTACGGCGACGAATATAAAATAGGTCGTAACGAACCACTTATTTGCGAAGTTACATTAAATTCTATCAGTCAAAATCAAACCAATTAACCATGGTATTATCAAAGCCTGTTTTTAGGGTTTTAGGTTTATTACTTGTTTTAAATTTAAGTGCCTGCAAAGCACAATACCCCGATTTAAAGGATGGGCTTTATGCCGAATTCGTAACCAACAAAGGCACCATGCTGGCAGAACTTTACTATAAAAAGGCCCCGGCAACTGTTGCTAATTTTGTATCACTCGCAGAGGGCGATAACCCTCTGGCAGACAGCATTTACAAAGGTAAAAAGTTTTATAACGGACTTTTATTTCATCGCGTTGTAAAAGATTTTGTTATCCAGGGTGGTGATCCTACAGGAACTGGTAAAGGCGGACCCGGCTATAAATTTAACGACGAGTTTTCACCGGATCTAAAGCACGATAAAAAAGGAATTCTTGCCATGGCCAATTCAGGCTATAATACCAACGGAAGTCAATTTTATATAACCCTTAAAGAAACACCCTGGTTAAATGCTTACGACGAGGATGGAATTTTAAAACCCTGCGAGAACAGCAGGATAAGTTGCCATACCGTTTTTGGAGAAATTATTAAAGGTTTGCAGGTTATTGATACAATAGAACAAAAGGACACTATTGAAGAGGTTAATATTATAAGAAAGGGAAGTGAAGCCAAGAATTTTGATGCTCCGGAAGTATTTTTAGAAGCGCTTAAAAAAGCAGAACGTCAAGAAAAGGAGAAAGCCGAAAAAGAAGCCGCACTACTCCGATCGAATAAAGAAAAATTTGAAAAACAAAAAGAAAAAGCCGTTGCCTTGCCTTCAGGTTTAAAGTATTTTATTTCGAAAAAAGGAAATGGTCCAAAACTCAATGAAACTTCTGATGTTTTAGCGCATTATTCTCTTTATTTTGAAAATGGAAAACTCCTTGAGACCAGTGAACTTAAGACTGCCGAGGCTAACAATATGGTTAATGAACAGCGCAAAGAAGCGAACGGCTATCAACCCATTAATTGCGACTTGAGTCCGGATGCCCAAATGATCGCAGGATTTAAAGAAGGTCTCAGACAATTAAGTGTTGGCGATAGAGCTACCCTATTCATTCCTTATTATCTCGCATACGGGGAATACGGTATGCCGGGTATACCTCCAAAGACCAACCTGATTTTTGTAGTAGAAGTTACAGAACTAATAAACTAAAGTTACATAAAGACCTTTGCTTTTAATTATCTTTATGCCGAAAAATTAAGACCATGCAGCTATTAAAATTTGATTGGAATCCGTTAACGGGTATCGACATTGTTGGGAACTTCAAACTCCACTTTTATAGTTTAATGTGGGTAGTAGCCTTTATATTAGGTTGGTACATCATGAAATATATTTACAAAAAGGAAAAGGTAGATTTAAAATACCTCGATCCTTTATTTATGTACACGGTGCTTTCAACCATGATCGGTGCACGTTTAGGACATGTCTTATTTTATCAATCCGAACTGATAACTCAGGATTTTTTCAGCATCTTCTTACCCTTTAAATTTAAAGGCGGATTCGAGTTTACAGGGTTTCAAGGACTGGCGAGTCATGGTGCTGCTATCGGGATCATCATCGGTTTATATTTATACCGAAGAAAATACAAGTACAAATCTTTAATTTGGATTCTGGATCGTGTTGTTATTTCAGTAGCTTCGGGCGCGGTGTTCATCCGTATCGGTAATTTCATTAATTCTGAGATCATTGGAAAAGTAACAAACTCTGATTTGGGCGTTCGCTTTATCCAAAACTATTATAACCGTTATGAAGCCGTTAGACTAACCGGAATTAAAAATGTTCATAAAGCTTATGACGCTATTGGCAAAAATAAAGAACTGGTAGATCAGGTACCCTTCAGACATCCTGCACAGCTTTATGAGTCCTTTTGTTATATTTTCGTGTTTCTGATTTTATGGTATTTTTATTCTAAAACTGATAAAAAGAACCAAACCGGATTCCTTTTTGGATTATTCTTAATTCTGCTTTGGACGGTTCGTTTCTTTGTGGAATTTGTAAAAGAACCTCAAGGAGATGAATACATCAATTGGTTTGGTTTAGATACCGGACAATGGCTAAGTATTCCGTTTATTTTGATCGGATTATACTTTATGTTTCAATACAAACCGAAACAACCTGTAAAATAAATTCAAATCATGAATGCGAAGACTGTTTCTCTGGCTTCACTAATTGCGTTAGGCACATTTAGTTTATCTCTGAATGTGTCCTGTAAAGACCACAGCAAAGCCGTTAAACAAACGAAGATCACCTTTAAAAAAGAAGGCACACTTACCATTTTTAAAAAAGATAGTACCACTATTCCTTTGGAAATAGAAATTGCGGATACAGAATTTGATCGGGAAACCGGACTCATGTATCGCAATACCATGAAAAATGATCGCGGCATGCTGTTCGTATTTCAGGATGAAGCACCCCGCTATTTCTATATGAAAAATACCGAAATTCCATTAGATATTATTTATTTAGATGCCAATCAAAAGATCGTAAGTATTCAAAAAAATGCAGAACCTTTCAATGAAGGCTCTTTACCTTCCGAAGGTCCTGCTAAATATGTTTTGGAGGTAAATGGCGGTTTATCGGATGTATGGAAGCTTTCTGCAGGAGATTCAATTGCTTTCAAAAAAGATTAATTCTCTTTTATTCTTCTTTTTATTTCAAAATAAAAAAAGCCTGTCAACTCACGTTAACAGGCTTTAAAGAACAATTGAATTAGTCAGTTCCTTTTTTATTTATCGTCTTCTTTCTTATTTACAGAATCGTACATAATTGGTGTTGCAATAAATAACGATGAATACGTACCTACCACAATACCCACAATTAATGCGAACATAAAGCCTCGGATGGAATCTCCACCAAAAATGAAGATGGCCAATAATACCACCAAGGTGGTAAGCGAGGTGTTCAAGGTTCTACTTAATGTGCTGCTCAAGGATAAGTTGATCACTTTATTAAGCGGCCATTTTGTGTGCTCATTAAAATATTCCCTGATCCTATCGAATACTACCACAGTATCGTTCAGCGAGTAACCAATTACCGTTAGGATCGCCGCGATGAAAGACTGATCGATCTCCATAGTGAAAGGCATGAATTTATAGGTTAATGAGAATATACCAAGTGTAATTAATACATCATGGAATACGGCAACTACGGCACCTAAAGAGAACTGCCAACGTTTGAAACGTAATAGAATATACAAGAATACAACAAGTAAGGATCCTAAAACGGCCCAAACAGATTCTTGCTTAATGTCATCGGCAATCGTTGGCGTTACTTTATCATACTTCAATAAACCAACCGTTTTTGTATCTGAGTCACTAATAAAGTCATCATACGTCAGGCCTTCCAAATACGGTTGTAAAGCCTTGAACAACATATTTCTCATTTCTTCATCAACTTCACTGCTGGCTTCATTCACTTTGTATTTCGTAGTGATCTTCAATTGATTTGCAGTACCAAATGTTTTTACTTCTGCACTACCAAAAACATCTGTAAGAACACCTTCAATTTCAGTCGGACTTACATCATGAGCGAAACGTACTTGATAGGTTCTACCCCCAACGAAATCTACACCTTGATCAAGTCCGTTTGTAAATAACGACCCTAAACTGATCAAAATGGCTGTTCCAGATGCGATATACGCAATCTTACGTTTTTTCAAGAAATTAACGTTAATGTTCTTGAACAGGTTTTTCGTAATTGCAGTCGTGAAGGTAAGATGACTCTTTTTACCAATATACCAGTCAATTAATAAACGGGTTATGAAAATAGCCGTGAACAAAGATGTACCAATACCAATTAATAAGGTAGTTGCAAAACCTTTAATAGGTCCGGAACCAAAAATGAATAAGATTAAAGCGGTTAACCCGGTTGTAATGTTAGCATCTAAAATAGATGATAAAGCATTGCTGAAACCATCATTAATGGAGTCGCGCAGACCTTTACCTTTGTCCAACTCTTCCCTGATCCTCTCATAGATAAGTACGTTCGCATCCACTGACATACCGATTGTTAATACGATACCTGCAATACCAGGCAAGGTTAACACGGCGCCGAGACCCGAGAGGACCCCGAAAATCAGCAAGAGGTTTAGCAACATGGCAATATCGGCATAACCACCGGCTTTACCGTAGTAAACTAGCATCCAAATTAATACTAAAGCTAAAGCAATTAAGAATGATGTTGTACCACTATCAATAGATTCCTGACCTAAAGACGGACCTACAACTTCACTTTGAATAATATCGGCAGATGCAGGTAATTTACCGGCACGTAGTACGTTGGCTAAATCGATCGCTTCATTCAGGGTAAAGTTTCCTGAAATAGATGAATTACCACCGGTAATAGGACCATTGGATACACCCGGTGCAGAATAAACAATATCATCAAGTACAATGGCTATATAACCTTTATCATTATAAGCTTTCGTGGTCATTTCTTCCCAGATCTTTGCCCCTTTGGAGTTCATCTGCATAGAAACCTCCGGCTTATTGGTTTGACCAAAAGCTTGACGAGCATCGACAATTACAGAACCACTTAATTCAGGAACATCATCACGATTTCCAACTAAAGCATATAAATTGATAAGTTCGCTGTCATCTTGTGCTTTTCCAAAAGCAAATTTAGTATAGCGTTGTTCCGGAGGCAATAAAGAACGGATCTGCGGCATATTTAAATAACGCTTCACCTTATCTTTATCCTTCTCGTTGATCATTGCTATGGCAGCTGGATTTGGCGTTTGGAACAATAAACTTGTTAGCGGATTGCTTTCGGGTTTTACAGCTGTAGAATCTGTAGCTGCTTCACCTAAAAGATCATCAATAGTTGAATCTTGTCCGGCATCCTCAGCATCCTGTGACTTTTTCGCTTTTTCTTCATCCTGATTGCCTACAATATCTTTTAAAGCTTCGTTAGCCTGTGATAAGAATGTATAAATTGCCTGACTTTTATTTACCTCCCAAAATTCTAATTGGGCAGTATTTTGTAATAAACGTATGGCACGCTCCTTATCCTTCACTCCAGGTAATTCTACAAGAATTCGACCTGAAGTTCCTAAACGCTGAATAGTTGGTTGGGTAACACCAAATTCATCAATACGCTTACGTAATACCTCAAAAGCAGAAACGATAGATTCATCAACTTTTTTCTCGATGATCGTTTTCACCTCATCATCAGTCATGGTTCCGTTAATTTCACCATCCAAAGCTTTGGTATAAAAAATATCAGGTGAAGCTAATTTGGTATCTCCTTTAATTTTGTCAAAAGCTATAAAGAAATCCTCTAAATAGGTATTCTGACTGTTCTTTTGCATTTCGCTAGCGTCATCCAAGGCTTTATTAAAAACCGGATTTTTAGAATGGTTTGCCAGACCTAGCAAAATATCTTTCACCGAAATCTGCAGCGTTACACTTACACCACCTTTAAGGTCTAAACCTAACGGCATAGCCTTTTCTTTAACTTGATTATAAGTAAACTTAGCGATTCCGATGTTAAATACGGTATCGTTGGCGATGGAATCTAAGTACCGGGCCTCTTCCTTACTTCGCAATTCGCGATAATTGGCTTCGGAAGCAGGAATTTTATTGATGGCTACATTCTCAGCCTCATTTTCTATAGCACTATTTTTGAAGGTAAATGATAATTGGTAGATACTTACCAAACCAAACAAAATAGCAAATAGTCTTACTAATCCTTTGTTTTGCATTGTTTTATATTTTGTGTCAAATTTTTTTAGAAACGCGCAAATATATAGTTTACGCTACGATTTGACAATAATTATTTTGTAATTAATGATTCGTTGTTTTTTGTACTGAAGTCGTTGCTTAAGAAAGTCTATTTAGAAAATTTTCAATACGAATTTTCAAGAGAGACCTTGTTATTAGCAATTAGGTCCGGCGCGAACCTGAGGTGTTCTTTGTGAAACGTGGCGCTTTAACTTAGCGCTATAATCAGCCGGTTTCGGCGTATTTTTGTTGAAATATGATAGTTGGTAAGGATCATCAAAATGACAAGTCAATACTTTATTTGGTTCAAAAAAATGTTCTGTTTTTAATTTTAGAACAGGTACAGACACACCATTTAAATCCAGATGATTTGGATCTTGCTTTTGAATCTCAAAAATATCAAGCTTATAGGATAAGGTATGATCATTTACGGGCGATTGTGGAGCCTCTTGATTTTCTGCAGATGCGGTAACATCAACATCTAAGGCCTCATCTTCAGAAAAAGTTTTCCTTACATCAGCAATGGCCTTTTCGCTATGGTAACAAATGTGAAGCGTTCCATTTTCCTGATCCTTGATTTTAATATTGGTAACGCCTAAATGTTCCAGCTGCGCCTTAATACCTGCAATGGTACTTTGGGCGGCATCTGAATGAATAGCTACGTCATGAAATTGAATGACAATCTCTTGATTAGGCGCCTGATTTTTGTGCAGAGATAGCACGCCTAGAACCGCCAATAAAACAATTAGAATGTAGCTTTTTAATCGCATGGGCCAAATATAAAAAAATAAAGACTGTATTTCTACAGTCTTTAGTTAAATATTATGAAGGGTTTTAGTGCTTATTAAACATCTAATAAACCATTTGTTTTTCGAACGCCTTCTGCACTTGTTTGCATGTGTTCTTTCTCTGCATCACTTAATGGCACATCAACAATTTTTTCAATACCATCTCTACCTAAAATCACAGGAACACCAATACAAATGTCATTCAAACCGTATTCACCTTCCAGTAAGGTAGAACAAGGGAACATTTTCTTCTGGTCGCAGGCAATAGCTTGTACCAAACCACTTACGGCAGCTCCGGGAGCATACCAGGCAGAAGTTCCTAAAAGTTTAGTTAAAGTAGCACCTCCTACTTTAGTATCTTCAGCTACCTGATTTAAGCGTTCTTCACTTAAAAACTCGGAAACTTTAATACTATTTCTTGTGGCATGTGAGGTTAAAGGAACCATTCCTGTATCACTGTGACCTCCAATTACCATACCGTCTACATCGCTAATCGGAGCATCCAAAGCTTCTGCTAAACGATATTTAAAACGAGCTGAATCCAAGGCACCACCCATTCCAATAATTTTGTTCTTTGGTAAATTGGACGTTTTGTGTACCAAATAGGTCATGGTATCCATAGGGTTACTCACTACAATAATCACCGCATTTGGAGAGTTCTTGATCAAATTAGAAGATACATCTTTAACAATGCCTGCATTAATTCCGATAAGTTCTTCCCGTGTCATCCCTGGTTTTCTTGGAATCCCGGAGGTAATAACACAAATATCACTATCAGCTGTTTTACTGTAATCGTTGGTTACGCCGGTAATTTTAGTATCAAATCCGTTTAAAGAAGCACATTGCATTAAATCCATGGCCTTTCCTTCGGCATAGCCTTCTTTAATGTCTAATAATACGACTTCGGATGCAAAATTCTTCAATGCAATATATTCTGCACAACTGGCACCAACAGCACCGGCACCTACAACTGTAACTTTCATAAAATGTATTTTTATATGTTTTGATTAATATACGTTTAATTGGCGACTTTTGCATTGCTTAAAAACCGCTGAAGCAGCGCCATGTAAAACAACGAAAGTCATGCAAAATTACGAATTAATAAGCGTTAAATAAAAAAAGGCACAAGATAAAAATCCTGTACCTTTTAATAAGTAACAATAACTAAACTAACTAAAACTAATAATCATTATTCATGAAAATTAAAACTAAATATTTTATCTAAAACCGAAGTGTAATCCAACGGAAACCGCATCGAAATCAGAGATGTGATATTCTGCGTTTATTCTGAATACACTCAGCTTTAATTTTACGCCTACCGTGCCCCGAACATCTGATACTTTACTTGATACGGAAAACGGATCGGTCGTGCTTGTTGGTATGCCCAAAATAGGGTCGTTAAATGTATACGTACCTAATAAATCAGTATTTGACTTACCTGAAATATATCCAAGACCACCATAAACATTAAATACAGGCAACTTGGTTGAGGCAATTAATTCTAATAACACCGTATTAGTACCTGTTTCTAAACGCTGGTTATTACCGCTAACTCCTGATGACTCGGTGATATCATACTTGCCATCTAAATGCGTATAGGCCACCAAACCTGAAATAGCCACAGGCAATATTTTATCAGCCGGTAACCATTTGGTAAATTCCATTTGCAAGCCAGCACCATACATACTAATATCTGTATCCTTGGTTTTTATTTTTGGTAAAAAACGGGCTTTTACTTCAATACCTTTAATTAAACCTACAGCACCTTGAATAAAGGCAGTAGGCAAAAGTTTACCTGTACTGTTTCCAATACCATCCGGAAGGGTAATTGTTTCTGTTCGGCTAAGGCCTGTGTTGGAATCGGTGTATGTAACTTCAATATCAACATCAGGATTATTTTCTCCTAAAGCTGTGGACACCATTTTTGTACTGGAACCATCTGCAAAGGCTACGGTATAATCTTGATTTGGATTATTATAATCTGCTATATCCATTAAAAAGGATTTATGCTTGTCCTTATACAGAGCAGCATTGGTAATAATAGAAATCTCAAATCCACCCAGGGGTTTAGCATCAGCAGTATTAAACCAGTTGGCATTCATACTGTGAATAAGCCCATTTGTAGCAGGGGCCAAATAATCGTTCGCAAATCGAGCGGCATTTTCCTTTCCGGCAGTTAATAACTCATCAAAATTTTGAGCTTTTACAGAAAGTGTTGCTAAAATCAGCAACGAGAACAAACATAACTTTTTCATTTATAACATAGATTTGGAGATACAAACATAGTAAAAATTTCTTTCAAAACAACATTTTATCGAAAAAAATTGCGTTTTACCGATGTTTTTATCAGATTAAACATAAAATTTGACTAGTCAAGTCATTTTCGGCGAAAGCCTTTTTAAGGTATTTGTAGGTTAAATTTTTATTGATAAGCCAAAAATATAATAGTTTTCAAAATACTTACATACCTTTAGGCGTTTTATATTTACATTTTAAAACCTCAATCGCGAAAATTGCGTAAATGTTACGGATTGAAACAGTAACCTGCCAAGCAGAGAGCTGTTTGTAATATTTAAACCCGAACCAAAATGAAACGTAAACTCTTTGTTCTTTTTTTAGTTCTTACTGTATTTTACAGTTGTTCTAAAGATGAGCCAATTAGTAGTCAGGGTGGGACCACCGTTGTTAATAAGGCCATCAATAGACAAACCACCGGGAGTTCTGCCCACGACTTGTTATCTGACGATAAATTTACCAGCATGGTTGTTGAATTGGTTTATGTAGAGGGTTATGAGCCCAGCACGACAACCGAGACCAATTTTTTAAACTTTTTGCAACAACATACTTATAAACCCTCAGGAATTACAGTTAAAAAACGTTCCATTCCTTCACCGGGACAAGAGGTTTACACCATTGACGATATCGCCCAGATTGAACGGGATAATCGTCTTTATTATAATTCTGATAAAACTGTAGCGGTTTGGGCCTATTTTTCTGATGGCAAATCCGATAAGGATGCCGCCGATGGAAGTACCGTTATTCTAGGAACAGCCTACTGGAATACCTCTTATGTTATTTACGAAAAAACAGTTAAAAGTTTAAGTGGGGGACCCTTTGCTCCCAGCCAATCCTTATTGGAATCTACTGTTATTTTCCACGAATTTGGTCATCTTTTTGGTTTAGTGAACCTCGGATCTCCTATGCAAACCGATCATGAGGATGTTCCAAATCATCCGCATCATTGTACAGACCAATCCTGTTTGATGTATTGGGCTACAGAATCCTCAATAGGTATTTCGAACATAAGTAATACCCCTCCGGATTTTGATTCTCAATGTTTAGCTGATATACAAGCTAACGGAGGTAAATAAAATTTAATAAGATAAATCACATCTCATTATCATAAAAAAGGCTATCATTTCTGATAGCCTTTTGTCTTTGTAATTATCCTTGATCTCTATACATCAATATTCGCATAAATAGCATTTTTCTCAATAAAATCACGACGCGGTGGTACCTCATCACCCATGAGCATGGAGAAAATTCTATCAGCCTCGGTACCGTTATCGATATTCACCTGACGTAGTGTTCTAAATTCAGGGTTCATCGTAGTATCCCACAATTGCTCTGCGTTCATCTCACCAAGACCTTTGTAACGTTGGATACCGGCGCTTCCACCAAATTCCTGATTGATCTGGTCGCGTTCCTTATCACTCCATGCATATTGTTTTTTCGAGCCTTTTTTAATTAAGTATAGAGGCGGTGTTGCAATATACACGTGGCCGGCTTCAATAAGCTCTTTCATATATCTGAAGAAGAAAGTTAAAATTAAAGTAGCAATATGCGATCCATCAATATCGGCGTCACACATGATCACGATTTTATGATAACGTAGCTTCGATAAATTCAGTGCTTTGCTGTCATCTTCCGTTCCGATCGTTACGCCCAGTGCCGTGAAAATATTTTTAATTTCTTCATTTTCAAAAACCTTATGGGTCATGGCTTTTTCAACATTCAGGATTTTTCCACGAAGTGGAAGAATGGCCTGGAATTTACGGTCCCGTCCTTGCTTAGCTGTTCCGCCTGCAGAATCACCCTCTACAAGAAACACTTCACATTGTGCAGGATCTTGTTCTGAACAGTCACTTAATTTCCCGGGTAAACCACCGATGCTCATAACGGTTTTACGCTGTACCATTTCACGAGCTTTCTGAGCCGCATGACGCGCCTGAGCCGCTAAGATTACTTTTTGTACTATAATTTTAGCATCATCCGGATGCTCTTCCAAATAATCTGTAAGCATTTCGGAAACAGCCTGACTGACAGAAGCAGATACCTCACGGTTTCCTAATTTTGTTTTAGTCTGGCCTTCAAATTGTGGTTCGGCAACTTTTACGGATACGATCGCTGTGAGCCCTTCACGGAAGTCATCACCCGCAATGTCGAACTTCAGTTTATCCAACATCCCGGATTCATCCGCATATTTTTTAAGGGTATGTGTTAATCCACGACGGAAACCTGATAAATGCGTTCCTCCTTCGTGGGTATTAATATTGTTCACATACGAGTGTAAGTTTTCAGCGTAAGAGGTATTGTAAACCATAGCTACCTCAACAGGAACCCCATTTTTCTCTCCTTCAAAGGCAATCACATCACGCATTAAAGGCTCACGGTTGCCATCAAGATATTTGATAAATTCTTTAAGACCTTCTTCCGAATAAAATATTTCTCCCTCAAAAGAACCATCTTCTTTTTTCGAACGTCTGTCAATGAGTTCAATTTTGATGCCTTTATTTAAATATGCTAATTCACGCATTCTACTCGCGAGGGTGTCATAGCTGTATTCTAAAGTTTGGGTAAAAATCGTTGGGTCTGGTTTAAAGGTTACTACCGTTCCGCGAAGATCAGTATCACCAATAGGTTTCACAGGATATAATGGTTTCCCGCGTTCGTATTCCTGCTCCCAGATCTTTCCATTTCTATAAACCGTGGCTTTTAAATGTTCAGACAGCGCGTTCACACAACTCACACCAACGCCATGCAATCCACCGGACACTTTATAGGAATCTTTGTCGAATTTACCACCGGCACCAATTTTTGTCATGACAACCTCGAGTGCTGAAACGCCTTCTTTCTTGTGAAGGTCAACAGGAATTCCACGACCATCATCTTCCGTGGTAATGGAATTGTCTTCATTGATGGTAACCGAGATTTTATTACAATGGCCTGCTAAAGCTTCGTCTATGGAGTTATCTACAACTTCATACACAAGATGGTGCAATCCGCGTACACCTACATCACCAATATACATGGAAGGACGCATACGTACATGCTCCATTCCTTCTAAAGCCTGAATACTATCAGCAGAATAATTATGCTTATTAAACTCTTCTTTTGGTTCGCTCATCTTTTATAATTTATCTTTATTTTAGTTTGTCTTTTTTCAAAAAAAAAGATGCTGCTCAGCATCCTTTTGAATACAAACAAATATAAGAAATTATCCTGCTTTTTTAAAGCTTTTTATCGCTTCTTAAATATAATTATCAACATTTGTTAATTACTTAAAAGTGTCTTAAATCGCTTAAAAAGTGGCTTAAAATGGATTTTGTTTGATTTTATGGGTTTTGTCACCGTGTGCTTTTTAGTAAATCGCTTAGATCTCTTCTAAGCCATTTTCAAACCTTTTAAAAGCAGTCTGAAATCATCAAATATTGTCAAAAACATTCGGTTTTTAAAAGGCTTTTATTACGAAGGATTTTTATTCAGGTTTTAATAAATTATTAAAAATAGGGTAAACGATAAAATTCTTAAGTATTCCCCATTAAAATTCATAATAATGTAACTATTTGTAATTCATATTCAAAAGACCATAATCTGTTTTATTTTTAAATGTGATAAGTTGTTTACTCCTTAAAAACTTTCGTAATTTTACCCTCTTAATTAAGTTTAGAATCTAACACAGAAAAAAGACATGAGTAAGATGATGACCGTCGACGTTTTGTCGAGTATTAAAGGAGCGAAGCCCAGCGCGGCTGTAAACAAATTATTTGAAGTGATTAAAAATGCACAAACAAATAATAATCCCTCTTTTAATAATAATCAGAATAATCATGTATCCGTAAATGCCTTGAGATCTGATATGGTTGTTGAGAGTTCTGAACTTGAAAAAGCGATCATTAAAGAGAACTTTCCAAAAGAGAAAGATGGTTATTTAGTTGTTTCAAAAGTTATTGAAGAATAATCATGGAATCTCAAATATTGAAAATTCATCAACAATTGATGAATAAGGAATTGTCCTGTACCGCATTGGTCCAGAACAAATTAGATGCACTTGCTGCCAACACCCATCATACTGTAAATAGTTTATTACCGGATTACGCTTTAGAACGTGCAGCCCAAGTAGACGCTAAAATCTCAAATGGAGAACCTATCGGAATTTTGGAAGGTATCCCTTTTGGAATAAAAGATGTTTACATGCTGCAAGGAACATACACTACCGCAAGTTCCAAATTATTACAAAACTATAAATCAGCGTACACCGCAACTGCCATTCAAAAACTTTTAGATGCCGGGGCAATACCAGTTGTTAAGGAAAACTGCGACAGTTTTGGTCATGGTTCTTCCAGTGAGAATACCATTTTTGGTGCCGTTAACAATGCTCGGAATCCGGAGTTAGTTGGCGGTGGTTCCAGTGGCGGTTCTGCAGTTAATGTGGCTTTAGGTTATACGGTATTTTCTATTGGTGGTGATACCGGAGGTTCCATTCGGCAACCTGCGGGATACAATGGCGTTTATGGCTTGAAACCAACTTACGGACGAATTTCCCGTTATGGTTTGATGGCCTATGCTTCCTCAACGGACTGTGTTGGACCTATCGCGAAATCAGTTGAAGATATTCGATTGGTACTCAACGTTATGAGCGGAAAAGATGTTAAAGACCAAACGAGTTACGACGCCACAGAAATTTCCAAAGAAAGTATTCAGGACACCAAAGCAGTAAAATCTGTTGGCTATTTTAAAAACTTTATCGATAGCGAGGCGATCAACCCAAAGATTAAAGCTGATTTTTTAAAAGTTGTTGATACTTTAAAAGAAAACCATATTGAAGTTAAAGCTCTGGATTTCTTTGATTCCGAAACTTTAGTTTCAACCTATTATACGCTGGCCATGGCGGAGACGGCCTCTAACCTATCGCGCCTGGACGGTACCAACTACGGCAATCGTATTGAAGCCGAATCGCTTAAAGAATCCTATGCGGTAACCCGTTCTGAAAATTTTTCAGAAGAAAGTAAACGTCGTATTGTTGGAGGCAACCAGGTGTTATCTCAAGGTTTTAGTGATGCCATTTATTTGAAAGGTCTAGCCCTGCGCGATGCTATTGCGAACAACTTTGAAGAAGATTTTAAAGCCGTTGATATTATTCTTTCGCCCGTAACACCAAATACACCGCCTAAAATCGGTGATAGTTTGAAGGATCCATTGGCCATGTATCTATCGGATGCCTATACCGTTGGTTTTAGCCTTGGGCAATTACCAACTCTTACGGTGCCTCAAGGTCCTGAAACCGGTTTACAGATCACAGCCGCCAAAACAAAAGACACCCTTGTTTTGCAATTTGCTAACACATTAAAAACACTATTGTAATGGAGTTAGAAGCAATTGACAAGGCATTGAAAGCCCACGACCTGGAACTCGTTATCGGTTTGGAAACCCATGTGCGCCTGAACACGAAAACAAAATTATTCTGCTCTTGCGCCAACACGGAAACCGAAATTCCAAACACGAATATTTGTTCGGTTTGCACAGGGCAAATGGGTGTTTTACCAGCTATTAACAAAGAAGCGATTATTAAAGCCATTTATTTTGGAAAGGCCGTAAAATCCTCGTTCGAAAATGATGTGATCTCCTGGGACAGGAAACATTATGAGTATCCGGACAACCCAAAAAATATACAGATAACGCAGTTTCACAACCCGATCATCCCGGACGGACAGGTTTCTTGTTTCCGAAATGATGGTTCACAATTTACGGTGAATTTAACGCAGGTTCACATCGAAGAAGATGCTGCGAAGTTGCTGCATGAGAAGAAATTTTCTTTGGTGGATTTCAACAAAGCCGGTGTGCCTTTAATTGAGATCGTAACCGAACCTTGTATTCGTCATATTGAAGACGCTTCTATTTACGCACAGTATATTCAACGTATCGTCCAGAATCTGGGCGTTTCTGAGGCGAATCTTGAAAAGGGAGAGTTCAAATCTGATGTGTCGGTTTCCCTTCGAAAAAAACACAGTTACAGTTTAAATCCGCGGACGGAAATAAAAAACCTAAACTCTTTCAAGTTTATGATCGAGGCTTTAAAAGAGGAAGTTGAGAAACAACTCAACTATTACTTTGAGCATAAGGAATTCAGACCGGATCAAACCACCGTATTGTTCGATGCAGAATTGAAACAAACCCGAACGATGCGTAAAAAAGAATTCGAAGCAGATTATCGCTTTATCAGTGAACCGGATCTGCCATTTGTTTCCATCAAAGAAGCTGTGGAAGCTATCCATGTTGATAATTCAGCCCTACCCTTTGCTGTAGAATCTATTCTTATTAAAGGCGGCGTTTTACCGCAAGACGCTAAGTTCTTTACTGCCGACGCTTTACGTTCTAAAACGTTTATGACGCTTAACGATGCTATTCAAGATCCTTCTTTTGTAGCGAAAACGCTGGCCAATAATATCAAACCGGAGGATTATGATAAGATCCAAAATCCTAATGATTTCATCGCCATATTTAAAAGTTTTAAAGACGAAGAAGTTACTGCCGTTTTGGTGCAACATGCGCTTAGCGAATTATTAAAAGATCCGGATTTTGATTATCAGACTTATTTTGAAGAACATAGTATTTCTGAAACTAAAATTCAGGAAGCTATTCAAAAAGTGATCACTGAAAATAAAGAGATTGCAGATGATATCGCTTCAGGAAATCATGGTAAAGCAGGAATTCTTGTAGGTAAAGTTATTGGCATTATTGGTAAAGGCGCTCCTGGAAAGATCATTCGTGAACGTATTATAGCAAATTTATCCGGAGATAAAACTGCGGAAACTACAAGTCAGATTTCAGAAGAAAAACCAAAAAGTAAAAGCCCCAAGGCGACTTCAAAACCTGAAGAAAGCTTACCTGAAATACCTTTGGTTATCAAAGATAGTTATCGCACGCACCTGGCCTCCCAACTTTCAGAGGAAAGTATCGGACAGAAAGTTACCTTATCCGGCTGGGTATCCAGTGTTCGAGATCACGGTGAACTTATTTTTATTGATCTACGTGATTCCAGTACTGAAATTTTTCAAGTGTGCTTACGCCGGGAATCCTTTCCAAATTTAGACGAATTAGTAAAGCTAAAACCGGAGTCGGTTATCATGGTTTCAGGAACGATAGTGCAACGTGAAGCTGATGATTATAACAAAGCGCTTCGTACAGGAACCATTGAATTGGAAGCGGTAAGTTTAGACATATTAAACTTATCCCGCACCTTGCCTTTTGAAATTAAACGCGCCACCAAAACTAATGAAAATACACGTTTTCAATATAAGTTTTTAGATCACAGAAACGACGATGTGCGTCGTGCTATTGTGAATCGTCATAAAGTGATCAAATTGCTTCGTGATATTTTGGATAACGAGGATTTTCTGGAAATTGAAACGCCTATTTTAAGTGCAGGAACTGATGAAGGTGCTCGGGAATTTATTGTGCCTACCCGCAAACAGGCCGGAGCATTTTACACGCTTCCACAAGCCCCGCAGCAGTTCAAACAAATGCTAATGGTTAGTGGTTATGAAAAATATTTCCAGATTGCACGCTGTTTTAGAGACGAGGATTCCCGGGGTGATCGACAGCCGGAATTTACCCAGTTAGATCTTGAAATGGCGTTTGCCAGTATGCAGCAGATCATAGATTTGAACACTAAAATGTTCAATGAGGTTGTTACTAGAATTTACGGAAAAAAATGGCAACTGAAGCCCTTTGAGATCCTAACGTATCAGGAAGCTATGGATCATTACGGCTGCGACCGTCCGGATCTGCGTTTTGGGTTGAAACTTCAGGACATTACTGATATTGTTAAAGACACAAGCTTTCAGGTATTTAGTAAACCAATCGATGAAGGCGGTATTGTAAAATGCATAAAGGTAACAGCTGAAGAACAAGGTAAAAAACGCTTATCAAAGGGTCAGATCGAGAAACTTACAAGCATTGCACAGCACCATGGTTTAGGTGGTTTAGCTTATATTATTGTAAACCCCAATGATTTACAATCGCCAATCATTAAGTTTTTAGGCGAAGACATTGCCGCCGGAATCATAGAAAGAACTAAAGCTGAAGTAGGCGATATTGTATTTTTCTCTGCTGCGGATTACGGCACAGCGAACAAAGCTTTGGATGCCGTCCGACAGGAACTTGGTGCCATGCTTAAATTGATCAATCCTAAAGAATTGCGACCTGCCTGGGTAATTGATTTTCCAATGTTTGAAAAAACGGAAGAAGGCCGTTGGACCTTTACACACAACCCCTTCTCCATGCCTGCGGTACAGGATATCGAAAAACACATGAATGGTAAGGATGACGAAATAGGAAGCATCATTGCCCAGCAATACGATCTTATTTTGAATGGTTACGAAATTGGAGGCGGCTCTATTCGGGCTCATAAACCGGAAATTTTGGAAGCCACTTATCGCAATATGGGCTATTCGAAAGAAGACATGTTAAAAAGTGTCGGGACCATGTATAAGGCCTTTCATTATGGCGCACCACCACACGGGGGTATCGCCTGGGGAATTGACCGGTTGTTGATGATCCTGGAGAAAAAAGTTTCGATTAGGGAGGTCATGGCATTTCCAAAAACAGGAACCAGTGAAGATCTTTTATTTGGCGCACCATCACAACTTTCACTCAAAAAAATTGAGGAAATGAATGTTACTATCAAGAAACCAAAATAATTTTCAAAAACTTTTAAGACCTTATAAAGCTTCAGTAAAAACTGAAGCTTTTTTATTTGATTTTCAACCGTGTACTTCCAAACTTTAACAGTATAACGTAACTTTTATAAAAACTTTAAGAAAAATAACATTTAATTTTAGACCAACTAAAAAATCAATTCTTATGAAAAAAACAAAACTAATTACCACGATCACCATGGTATTTGCCATGTTAACAGCCTTAAATGTTCAGGCTCAGGATTTTCCTAAATTAGATGCAAGTCCTATGGATGCTGCTGCTTTTCCTTCCAGTTACAAGGAATCCAATAAACTGATTAAAATTATTTACAGTAGACCACAATTGAAGGACCGTGATATAAATAAACTTGCACCAGCTGGAAAAGTATGGAGAACCGGAGCAAACGAAGCTGACCAGCTTACGCTTTATACCGATATGAAATTAGGTGACACCACTATTAAAGCCGGTACTTATACTTTTTATACTATTCCGGGAGAAGATGAATGGACCGCTATTGTGAATACCGATTTAAACACCTGGGGTTCTTATTTTTATGATGAATCAAAAGACGTGGCTCGAATTAAAATTCCTGTTACAACGAGTGATGATTCTGTTGAAGCTTTAGGAATTATGTTTACAGCTTCGGACAACGGTGTTGATATGCATATTGGTTGGGGTAAAAAACGAATCACAGTTCCTTTTACTAAGGCATAAACAAAATATAGAAACTAAAAAAGGTTCAAATGAATTACTCATTTGAACCTTTTTTTATTTGTGCTATACACACTAAGGGATATTCAAATACTTGTGTGTTTGAAGTGATACTTTCCATTTTGGATGTTTCATCACATAATCAACAATCTCAGGAATCACCTTATCACGTTTACTCCACTCCGGTTGCATGTATAAAATACAGTCCTTATTCACCTTGGCAGCTTGTTCTTCCGCGAAGCGAAAATCATCTTTGTTGTATATAATCACTTTCAGTTCATTTGCTTTGGCGTAAACTTCTTCCGTAGGTAATTTTAGTTTTTTAGGCGATAAACAGATCCAATCCCAGGTTCCGGTAAGCGGATAGGCTCCGGAGGTTTCAATATGCACTTTCAATTGCTTTTCCTTGAGCAAATTGGTAAGTAAGGTCATGTCCCACATGAGAGGTTCTCCTCCGGTAACCACAATAGTATCACTGTATTTTTCAGCATTTTCCACAATATCCTTCGCGGCTGTTGGTGGGTGCAGATCTGCGTTCCAACTTTCCTTAACATCGCACCAATGGCAACCTACATCACAACCTCCCAAACGAATAAAATACGCCGCTGTACCCTTGTAATATCCTTCACCCTGAATGGTGTAAAATTCCTCCATCAAAGGCAGCATTTCGCCTTTATCTACCTGTATTTGCATTGCTTTATTCATAGGGCGCAAAGATACGGTATTGCCCTGAATTTATTCAAAGTTTTACATATCTTGTTCCTACGAATTCAAGGAGAATAGTTATTTTTATAAAAAAATTAACCAATGCCAAATACTGAGGACTTTTTTAAGTACATCACCGAGGGCTATACCTTTAAAGGTGAGTACATTCCAGTGGGTGCAGCCATGTTAGACGGTGAAACCATTACCGGAGCCCACGTTAAGATTCCATTAAAAACCATGAACCGTCATGGTCTTATTGCCGGCGCTACAGGTACGGGAAAAACAAAATCATTGCAGGTTTTAGCTGAAAATCTCAGTGATCGCGGTGTTCCTGTTTTACTTATGGACATTAAAGGTGATTTGAGTGGTTTGGCAGAACCGAGTCCGGGACATCCAAAAATTGATGAACGCCATGAAAAGATCGGTTTGCCTTTTGAAGCTAAAAAGTTCCCCGTAGAAATATTAACGCTTTCTGAGCAGAACGGTGTACGTTTACGCGCCACAGTAAGCGAATTTGGTCCCGTATTATTATCGCGCATTTTAGACTTAAGTGATGTTCAGACAGGGATTGTTGCCGTTATTTTTCAGTATTGTGATGATAATAAATTACCCATTCTAGACCTTAAGGATTTTAAAAAAATATTACAGTACGCTACTGATGAAGGCAAAGAAGCATTTGAAAAATCGTACGGACGAATTTCAACAGCCTCAACCGGAGCCATCCTAAGAAAAGTTGTTGAACTGGAACAACAAGGAGCCGATCTCTTTTTTGGAGAAACCTCATTTGAAGTAAATGATCTTCAGCGTATTGATGAGAATGGCAGAGGGTATATTAATATCATTCGATTGACAGACATACAAGATCGGCCAAAACTCTTTTCAACCTTTATGTTGAGTTTATTAGCTGAAATTTATTCGACCTTTCCGGAGCAAGGCGATAGTGATCGTCCTGAATTGGTAATATTTATTGATGAAGCGCATTTAATTTTCAGTGAAGCCTCCAAAGCCTTACTTGATCAAATTGAAAGTATCGTTAAACTCATCCGTAGTAAAGGTGTTGGATTGTATTTTGTAACCCAGAACCCCACAGATGTTCCAGAAGATGTTTTAGGTCAATTAGGTTTAAAAGTGCAACACGCCTTGAGAGCCTTTACGGCGAATGATAGAAAAGCGATCAAAATGACCGCACAAAACTATCCGGATTCCGATTATTACGATACTACAGAAGTTTTAACTTCTCTAGGAATTGGCGAAGCTTTGGTATCGGCCTTGGATGAAAAAGGCAGACCAACACCTTTGGCAGCAACCATGATGCGAGCACCTATGAGCCGTATGGATGTACTTACAGATTCTGAATTGAAAAACCTCTTGTCTGAATCGAGTTTGGTAAAAAAATACAACGAAACCATCGACCGTGAAAGTGCTTATGAATTACTAAATGAAAAAATAGCTAAAGCTGATGCTGAGGAAGCGAAAGCCAAGGCTAAGAAAGAACAGGAAGAACTTGATCGAACTTCGTCACGTTCTACAAGTCGTTCGAGGAGTCAATATCAACGAATGAATCCTGTTGTAAAAGTACTTACCAGTGCCACTTTTATCCGCAGTGTTTTTGGTATTTTAACCAAAGTGATGAAAAAATAACTTAAAGAATAATTAATTATATAAAACTATTTATGCGACAATCCATTTATGGCATTATCCTTATTGCCTTAGTAACTATTAGTTGTAAACGAGAACAAGATCCTTTTGAAATTGGTAAACACCATGTTGGCTTGCTTACAGACTCTACCCAGGTAAAAGACCTGAAGGCTGTTTTTCCTAACGACTCGATAGTGACCCACACCGGTGGTGATGAATTTATGGGCGCCAAGAATGATTATTATATTTTTGAAAAAGGCGGAAAAAAACTACTGGTATTAACACCGAAAAATGCTTTAGATTCGACATCCGTTATTGAGAATGTTCAAATCATCGATCCTCGTTATAAAACAGTTTCAAACATTACAACGCAGAGTACTTTTAGGAGTATAAGGTCATACTATAAAATTTCAAAAATCAATAACATGATCAACACCATACTGGTGAGTGTTAATGAATTGAATGCCACGTTTTCTATTGATAAAAAAGAACTTCCGGCAAATCTGAGATTTGATATGAACCTAAATATTGAGGAAACACATATCCCGGACGACGCTAAAATAAAATACTTTTTTATAAACTGGAACAACTAAAAGCTATGGCAAAATATACCATACAGAAAAACCCTTTTGTAGTGCCCACCAACGATGGTAAAGTCATCGAGGAACATTTTGGTTTGGCTTCAGATGGAAATTCTCAAATAAGTATTGCTCATATGATTGCTCCCGCAGGTTGGAGTGAGCCTTTTCAAATTCCGGAATTTGATGAATATACCTTCATCATAAAAGGTAAAAAACAATTTATTATTGAAGGTGAGACGATCGTTCTGGAAGCCGGTCAATCAATCAAAATTGAAAAAAACACCCGAGTTCAATATTCAAACCCTTTCACAGAGCCTTGCGAGTATTTGGCGGTTTGCACTCCGGCTTTTTCTATGGATCTGGTAAACCGAGAGGACTAAATGAAACCCTATCTTCCTAAAATTATTGGCTTCATCATTAATGTCATCGGTATTTTTTCCAAATCATTAGCAGCACGATTGGCCATAAAACTTTTTGGCACACCGCTTAAAGGGAGGTTTAGTGAAGATGAGCAAGCTTTTTTAAAAGAAGCAAAATACGACACTTTTGATTGTCGGGGTTTTGATATTCAAACCTATAAATGGCAAGGAACCGGAGACACCGTTATTTTAGCTCATGGTTGGGAAAGCAATACGTACCGATGGCGGGATTTGATCCATGCACTCACTGCTCTGGACTTTACCGTAATTTCTTTGGATGGTCCTGCCCATGGTAATTCTTCAGGAAAACGTTTTAATACTCTGGATTACAGCGCTTGTTTGGCTGAAGTGGCTAAAAAGCATAAGGCCGACAGCATCATTGGGCATTCCGTAGGTGGTATGGCAACCGTTTTCAGTATTTCTTTTCATAAGGTTTCAGGACTGAAAAAAATTGTTTTACTGGGAGCTCCATCCAATTTCACCGGAATTTTAAAACGTTATGGGCAAATGATGGATTATTCCTCCAGAGTCATGAAAGCTATCACGACCAACATAGAAAAGGAATTTAAACATCCTCCGGAATTTTTCAATGCGTTTGAATTTTCAAAAGACATTTCCGCCGAAGGCCTCATCATTCACGATCAAAAAGATCCTATCATTCCTTTTAGTGATGCTAACGATTATAAAACACATATGTTGAATGCCAAACTCATTGAAACCAAAGGTTTGGGACATGGTCTAAAAAGTGAAGCGGTTTATAAGCATATTACCGAGTTTTTAATGGCTTAAGTTTGTTGTACTTTTGTGAATACTTATGGGTGATCAAGAACTAACACGAATAAATAAATTTTTGAGTGAAGCGGGCTATTGCTCTCGCCGCAAAGCGGATAAGCTCATCGAAGAAGGCCGGGTGACCATTAACGGCGTTGTTCCTGAAATGGGAACAAAGATCGCCGTTGGTGATGTTGTGGCCGTTGATGGTGAAATTATTAAAAACACTACGGACGCCTTTGTTTATCTTGCATTTAACAAGCCGGTTGGTATTGTATGCACTACCGACACGCGTGTTGAAAAAGATAATATCATCGATTACATCAACTATCCAAAACGAATCTTCCCTGTGGGGCGATTGGATAAAATGAGTGAAGGCTTGATCTTTCTGACGGATGATGGCGATATTGTAAATAAAATTCTAAGAGCCAGCAATAATCACGAAAAAGAATATATTGTTACTGTAGATAAACCAATATCTCAAACGTTTATTATGAGAATGCGTGGTGGTATTTACCTGGAAGATTTAAAGCAAAAAACGAAAAAATGTAAGGTTGAAAAATTAGACAGCTTTACTTTTAAGATCGTACTCACCCAGGGATTGAATCGTCAAATACGACGCATGTGTTCCTATTTGAATTATGAAGTACAAAGTCTGAAGCGTGTGCGCATTATGAATGTGACCCTGGATGTTCCTGTTGGGAAATATCGTGAGCTCACAAAAACAGAACTTCAAGAATTACAAAATCTGATCAGCGATTCATCAAAAACACATATTCCAAAAAAACCTAAAAAATAACGCTATGAAAACCACGCTTTCCCCCTTTCATTTAGCTATACCTGTTCATGATTTAGCAGCATGCAGAACTTTTTATCGCGATGTACTTGGTTGTGAAGAAGGTCGCAGTGATGACCATTGGGTGGATTTCAATTTTTTCGGTCACCAGATGGTGATCCATTATAAACCAAAGGCTAATGATTCAACGCTTCACACAAATCCAGTTGACGGACATGATGTTCCGGTACCGCATTTCGGTGTAATTTTAGACTGGGATGTTTTTCACACCTTCGCGGAAGACTTAAAATCGAAAAATATTGAATTTGTGATTGCTCCTTATATCCGATTTAAGGGAAAACCGGGAGAACAAGCTACCATGTTCTTTTATGACCCTTCAGGAAACGCTCTGGAATTTAAAGCGTTTAAGGATATGAGTATGATTTTCGCTAAGTAAGATGATTTACTAGGAATGACGTTCTCTGGCGAGCAGCGTATTCTTTAATAGCATAGCCCGTGTCATAGGGCCTACACCTCCGGGAACGGGTGTGATATAACTTGCTTTTTTGCTTACGCTCTCAAAATCGACATCTCCGGCTAAACGGTAACCGCGTTTTTTAGTATCATCAGGAACGCGTGTTATACCAACATCAATAACCACAACTCCATCTTTTACCATATCTGCAGTAAGGAATTCTGAAATTCCAATGGCAGCTACAATAATATCCGCTTGTTTGGTGATCTCCTTTAAATTAGTAGTTCTGGAGTGAACCACTGTAACGGTAGCATTACCGGCTTTGCGCTTCTGGCTCAGCAAAATACTCATAGGACGTCCAACGATATGACTTCTCCCCATAACGACCACGTGTTTTCCGGAAGTTTCAATCTCATAACGCTCCAGTAATTCCATAATACCAAAGGGCGTTGCTGAAATGAAGGTTGGCAAGCCAAGGGTCATTTTCCCAACATTGGTAGGGTGAAAACCATCCACATCCTTATCCGGGTTAATGGCCATTAAAACTTTTTGTTCGTCGATATGTTTTGGTAAGGGCAACTGCACGATGAATCCATCAACATCGTCATCCGTGTTTAGATCATGAACGATCTGCAATAATTTTTCCTCCGAAGTTTCTTCCGGAAGATCAATTAAAGTCGATTTGAAACCAACCATTTCACAATCTTTGACCTTGGAATTTACATACGTCATACTCGCCCCATCAGTACCTACAAGAACCGCTGCCAAATGCGGCACTTTTTCACCTTTCGCCTTCATTCGCTCTACCTGGGCGGCAATTTCATTTTTAATATCCTTGCTGGTCTTGTTTCCGTCTAAAATTGTCATGTTATGTTGGATCATTTAGAATTTTTTAAAATGAAGGCTTAGCGCATGTTCTGCATCATTTGCATCATCTTTTTACCGCCACCACCTTGCATCATCTTCATCATTTTACTCATTTGATTGAATTGCTTCAATAATTGATTAACTTGTTGTACGGAGGTTCCGGAACCTTTGGCGATACGTTTTTTTCTACTGGCATCAAAAATACCGGGATTAGCACGTTCTTTTGGTGTCATGGAATGTATAATAGCTTCGATCCCTTTGAAGGCATCATCATCAATATCCACATTCTTCATCATTTTTCCGACTCCGGGAATCATTCCCATCAGGTCTTTCATATTCCCCATTTTTTTGATCTGCTGAATCTGATTCAGGAAATCATCAAAACCGAACTGATTTTTAGCGATCTTCTTCTGAAGTTTCCTGGCTTCAGCTTCGTCGTATTGTTCCTGGGCACGTTCCACTAGGGAAACCACATCACCCATACCTAGAATTCGATCCGCCATACGTGATGGGTAGAACACATCTATAGCTTCCATTTTTTCTCCGGTACCGATAAATTTGATCGGTTTATTAACCACAGATTTAATGGAAAGTGCCGCACCACCTCGTGTATCACCATCTAATTTGGTAAGAATAACACCATCAAAATTCAAGATATCGTTAAAAGCTTTAGCAGTATTTACAGCATCCTGACCGGTCATGGCATCTACCACAAATAATGTTTCCTGTGGTTTGATCGCTTTATGGATATTCGAGATCTCATTCATCATGGTCTCATCCACAGCTAAACGACCAGCGGTATCAATGATTACCACATTATGACCATTAGCCTTGGCATGAGCAATACCCGCTTTGGCGATCGCAACGGGATCTTGATTTCCTTTATCACTAAACACCTCTACATGGATCTGATCACCAACAACATGTAACTGATCGATCGCCGCCGGACGATACACATCACAGGCAACCAATAGAGGCTTTTTGGTTTTTTTATTTTTAAGATAATTGGCCAGTTTACCGGAAAAGGTTGTTTTACCTGAACCTTGTAAACCCGACATCAAAATGACACTAGGATTTCCTGAAAGGTCAATGCCCTCGGCATCACCACCCATAAGTTCGGTAAGTTCGTCTTTAACGATCTTTACCATCAGCTGTCCGGGTTGCAGGGTCGTTAATACGTTTTGCCCCAACGCTTTTTCCTTAACAGTATTGGTAAACTCCTTGGCTGTTTTAAAGTTCACATCGGCATCCAGTAAGGCACGTCGTACCTCTTTTAAAGTCTCTGCTACATTAACCTCCGTGATACTTCCATGCCCTTTCAGTAAGTGTAAGGCACTATCTAATTTTTCGCTTAAATTATTAAACATATTACGCTCTGAATTTTAAGAAGTGCAAAGTTAAGGATTTGAAAGTTATTTATAAAGACTGACCCGGCAAAGTGCATAAAAAAAAGGCTGCCATATGCACATGACAGCCTTTAAAAAGGAAACTACTTAGTAATTAACCTAACCTACTTAAATATGAACGTTTCCTTTTCACCAAAAACAATCTTTATACTTTTATTTCAAGGACTAAAATACGTTCCACGTTTCCGTTAGTATCTAGATCGTGTAATTCGATTCGGGTCTCGGAAACCTGAGCAATCTTCCAGCGGTGGTTGAGCACTTGAAAAGGGGGTTCTATGCCGTAATTCATGCCCAGGTACAGGCCTTCATTTCTGTAAGCCAACCAAGATCCGTCGATTAATCCATTATTAGGATCAGTAACTTTAATGTAGCCACTTTCCAAAAATTCAATATTATAGCCCAGGTAATTTTCTGTATTGTTCACCTCACCATCAACGATATAGTATTTAGCTACTTCCCAGGTACTGGAAATAAGGACATCGTTAATATAGTTTATATCAGCATCGTCCATAGGACAAAAACGTCTCAATACCATTTCGCTGTTGGTTTGACCAAGAGCTTCTAATTTAATACGATCGGCTTCAAGTACCGTTACAAACCATTCTAATTGTAGGTTTGGACGACCATCGAGTGTGATCTGTAAAACAAAACCATTGTTGGCAGGTACAACTTGATACGTCCCTTGCACGAACTCACCGTTCACACGAATCTTAACTATATTGTCTGCAAAGAATTTCAATGGCGTTCCAATATAATCAGCTTCATTATCGGTACCATCAACTTCTAAGCGCGCAACACGCCACAAGCATTCCTGTAAATAATTTTCAATTCGCTCTTTTGTGATATCAAAGATGATATCGCAGTTTTTCTTCAATATAATGCGGTTTCCGCCTTCCTGGAAGAGTTTAATGCGTCCGTCATCCAGATCATAAACATGCCATTGCAGGTTAAAATCTGTAAGCATATCAAATTGCAGACTAATCAAAGCGCCTGTATCGGTAACTTCAGAAGTCCAGGTTCCGGTATACATATCGCCGTTTCTGGCTTTAACTTTTACAACACCATCTTCTTTGAAAACGATGGCATATTCATGATAAACCTCGATTAAGTCGTCTTGATTTCTTTCAAATTCATATACCACCCAGGGGCAAGATGTTAAAACGGTATTTAATCGTTCTAATGTGAAATCGTCATCACCGTAATCATTATCATCATCTTCATCACAGGCATTTTTTGCATCCTCAATGGTTTGTTGTAATTGGGCATTACTATTTACAACGATCTCTGTACCATCGGCGAGTTTCATCGTTACCGGAAAATTCAAACTTGCAAAAACTTCTGATTTTTTAACACGTTGAATAAAGCGATATAACTGTGTATCATTCTCAATATTTACCGTTTCAATAACCTGAAAATCGGCATTGTAAATAGAAAATGTCAAGGGATATACAAAATCGATACATTCGATATCTTCATCAGGTTCATTTTCACCATTACACTCCTGAGCTAACGCTCGTAGTGCTTCCATATTTTCAATCACCACTTCGTCGTGATTTGCTTTTATTATGGTAATAGGGAAAACGATATCCAGAACATCTTCATCGTTATCGAATTCTTTAAAGATGCGTTCGATAACTTTAAAATCTTCCGGGGAATCAATGTGGATTTCCAACCCATGAACGATCACCGTAATTGGTAACTCTACAGAAAGACAACTTGCATGATCGATAATATTATCGTACGAGCCATCCATGATCGCGGTGGCGTTAATATCTTCAGTTAACTGCGATTCTGCCAACAAAGCTTCAGAGGCGTTTGGAGGCGTAATGTCAGTGACATCATTCTGACACGAGGTCAAAATAAATAGGGCAAAAAAAGGAACAAAAAATAAGCGTTTCAAATGTGTTCTCATGGTTTTTTGGATTTGTTAAACATAGCGTTTTGTTAATGAAACAGCTAAACTTTAAAAATTCCTACCCCGTACCTGCTTTTTTTTTATTTTAGTACACAGAACCACACGATAAATGGAAAAAAAACTATATGACAATGTTTGTGAAGAGCAGCTCTTTTCTTCCATTTTTAATAAACATTCCGAAAATTTATTTCAATTCCTGTATTATAAGTTTGGTTCCTTGTTAAACCCCAGAGATAAAGTTCAGGAAGCCTTTATAAAACTTTGGCAAAATTGCTCGAAAGTTCCCCCTGAAAAAGCCAGGAGTTTTTTGTTTACTACCGCGAATAATTTAATGCTGAATGAAGTAGCACATCAAAAGGTCGTTTTAAAACATCAGCAAGAAAAACCGAAAAACTATACACATGAGAACCCTGAATTTTTGATGCAGGAGCAGGAATATCATGAAAAACTCCAAAAAGCACTTTCGAACTTAACCGAAGCCCAACGTGTTGCCTTTTTGATGAATCGCGTGGAAGGCAAACGCTTTAAAGAAATAGCTGAGATCTTGGATATTTCAACAAAGGCTGTAGAAAAACGCATTTACGGTGCCCTGGAAAAACTCCGTAAAGACATTAAAGAATTATAGTTCCATATTTTTTTACCACGAGGTAGGAAAAATGAAAAGTTAATTGTTATATAGTTGTATTAGAATATCATGGATAGAGAAACACTCATATTAAAATGGTTGAATAACGACCTGAATGATCAAGAGCTCAACGCTTTTAAAGCGCTTGATGACTATGATGATTTGATGAAGTTACAGCAAAACCTACAAGGTTTTAAAGCTGAAACCTACAATACATCTGAAGAATATGATGCTTTAAATAAAGCACTACAAAATAAAAAAGCTCAAAGATCAAAATCGTCCTGGGTCAATCCGTTTTTCCGAGTTGCGGCTATTTTAGCCCTATGCTTTGGTCTTTATTATTATACAACAACCCTCGATACCACGGTTACCACGGCCATGGCGCAGAGAACTTCCATTGAACTACCCGATAATTCCAGTGTGGAACTTAATGCCGGCTCTGTTTTAGCTTTCAATAAAAGTCACTGGAAAAAAGAACGTGATGTTAAATTACAAGGTGAAGCCTTTTTTAAAGTATCTAAAGGATCCACTTTTAAGGTTATTACCAGTAACGGTACGGTAACCGTTTACGGAACACAATTCAATGTAAAACAACGTAACAATTACTTTGAGGTTATTTGCTACGAAGGCTTAGTGGGCGTAACTTACGATACCCTAGAAACAAAATTAAAACCCGGTGACCGATTTTTAATTATCGATGGGAAAATGATTGCTAAAGAAAAAGAATTACGCTCAAAGCCTTCGTGGATAAATCATGAGAGTACATTTGAAAGTATGCCGTATAGTAGGGTAATTGCAGAATTTGAGCGTCAATACGCTGTTTCTGTGAAACTTGAAAATGTAGACGCTACGCAATTGTTTACAGGGAGTTTTACCCACGACGATATTAATTTAGCCTTAAAATCCATTACCTTACCTTTGAACGTAACTTATAATAAATCAAACGATAAGATTACAATAAAAGGTGATTAGAAAAGGGTGGTTTCCTGGTATTATTCTTATTTTTCTTTTGAGCTCCGGATGCCTGATCGCCCAGGAAACTCGAATGGAAAAACAACCCCTTTCTCTTATTTTAAAACAACTTGAAAAAACCTTTGGTGTTAGCTTTTCTTTTGTTGATGCTACCATTGAAAATAAAGTTGCCACGATTCCTGATCCTGAATTAGGTTTAGAAGAAGCCCTGGAATTCTTAACATTGGAGACTCATTTAGAATTTCAATTTCTGGACAATCGTTTTATTGTCATTAAAAAAGAAAATAAAAAACGTCGGCCATTTGTAAGGACACAACGTCTTAATGAAGTTACTGTAACCAATTATTTAACTTCGGGTATCAATAAGCTGAACAGTGGATCTATTACAATAAAACCTGAAAAATTTGGAATTTTACCGGGATTGATCGAGCCTGATGTTCTTCAAACCATTCAAGCCCTTCCCGGAGTAATCAGCTCAGATGAAACCGTATCGAATATTAATGTGCGCGGTGGTACTCATGATCAGAATTTAATTCTTTGGGACGGAATTAAAATGTATCAATCTGGCCATTTTTTCGGACTTATTTCCGCGTTTAACCCGTTTATAGCCAGTTCGATCAAAATGTATAAAAATGGTACACCGGCAAAATACGGTGATGGTATTTCCAGCATTATTGATATGCAATTGCCTGATGATATTGATGGTGAATTTCACGGTGGCGCAGGCTTTAACCTCATCAATGCTGTAGGTTATGCTAAAATTCCAATTTCTGATCATACCGAACTTCAAGTATCTTCCCGACGCTCCCTTACAGATTTTTTAAATACACCGCCTTTTGAACAATATTCCAAAAGAATTTTTCAGGATTCTGATTTTACGAATGCCCAAAAGAACGGTAATTCCATTTCACAGAATGAAACCTTCTTTTTCTATGATGTTACCGCTAAGTTTTTATGGGATATTACTGAAAAGGACAAAATCCGTATACATTTCTTCAATGTTTTTAATGATTTGAATTATGATGAGCAGTCAACCATTAACAATCGGGACGAAGTATTAAACAGTAAACTTACACAACGCAATGGTGCGATTGGCTTGAGTTATACTCGAGATTGGACCGATAATTTATCCACCAAAGTACAGGCGTACGTTACCAATTACGATCTGGATGCTCTAAATTATGATGTTTTAAATAATCAGCGATTGATTCAAGCCAATGAAATTTATGACGGATCCTTGAAGTTTGATCTTAATTATAATGCCAACGATCTGTTTAAATTTAATGCCGGTTACCAATTCAAGGAAGTAGGCATCAGTAATTTGGAGGACGTTAACAATCCAAGATTCAGAAGTTATCTTAAGGATGTTGTTAGAACGCATGCCTTGTTTGGTGAATACGACTATACCTCCTATGATTCCCGAACAAAATTGATCGCCGGAACTCGAATTAATTACATCCCGAAGTTTGACATGGTTTTAGTTGAACCTCGTGTCACTTTTAGTCAGCGGTTTTGGAATTATTTCCGTTTTGAAGCCCAGGGCGAACTTAAAAGTCAAACGGCGTCTCAGATCATCGATCTTCAAAATGATTTTCTTGGTATTGAAAATAGGCGTTGGGTAAATGCTAATAATAATACCGAAGTCATTACGATCAATGGAAAAAACATTTATCCGGTACCGGTGATTAAAAGTAAGCAGGTATCAGCTGGTATACATTTTAATAAAAACGGCTTTTTAGCGGGTGTAGAAGGCTTTGCTAAAAAAGTAACCGGAATTACCACGCGAAGTCAGGGCTTTCAGAACCAATATCAGTTTATAAATGCCATCGGAGATTACACGATCACCGGTGTTGAAGCCCTTTTGAACAAGCAATTTGGAACGGTTTTTAGCACCTGGGTGTCCTATACCTATAGTAATAACAATTATACTTTTGATTCCTTGAATAATGGTGCATCTTTCCCTAATAATATCGATATCCGCCATGCGTTAACCTTTGCAGGCACCTACACTTATAATAATTTAAAATTAGCTTTAGGGTTGAATTGGCATAGCGGTATTCCTGATACGCCACCTGCGACAAATGATGATCCTAATGATAATGAAATCGCATATTCCAGCCCGAATAGTGCGAACCTTAAAGATTACCTCCGCACTGATTTTTCAGCACGTTATCGTTTTCAAATTTCGGATACAGTAGAAGGAAATTTTGGAGCTTCCATATGGAATTTATTGAACAATAAGAACATTATTAAAACCTATTATGTTTTAGATGATAATAATAATGTCAATAAGGTTGAAAATGAATCTTTAGGCTTTACACCCAATATAAGTTTCATGGTGAAATTTTAATACTACATGCGTTCAGGCACTTCAATACCTAAAACCTTAAAAGCATTTTTGATCGTATTCGCCACACTGTTTGCCAATTGTACTCTGAAAAGTTTTTCATTGGCGGTGTCGGCTCCCAAAATGGATACATTTTGATAAAAAGAATTGAACTCTTTCACCAGATCATACGTGTAATTCGCAATTACAGCCGGGCTGTGTTGTGCTGCTGCCTGCTGAATAGTTTCAGGGAATAATTGCAGTTGCTTTAATAATTCTCGCTCTTTCTCGTGAAGCTCAAATCCTGTTGAAGAAACACTATCTTTTAAATTGACATCTGCCTTTCTTAAAATAGATTGAATTCGGGCGTAGGTATATTGAATAAAAGGCCCGGTATTTCCTTGAAAATCGATAGATTCTTTTGGATCGAACAATATGCGTTTTCTAGGATCAACCTTCAAAATAAAATATTTAAGTGCTCCGAGACCAATAGTGTGATACAAGGCCTGCTTTTCAGCTTCCGAATAACCATCTAATTTCCCTAGTTCTTCTGAAATTTCTCCTGCCGTTTCGGCCATTTCCCGGATCAGGTCGTCAGCATCTACTACGGTACCTTCTCTACTCTTCATTTTTCCACTCGGTAGATCAACCATACCATAACTTAAGTGGTATAAATTGTCGGCCCAATCAAAGCCTAATTTTTTCAGAATCAGGAATAAGACCTTGAAATGATAATCCTGTTCATTCCCAACGGTGTAAACCATACCGCCAACATCCGGAAAATCCTGGATCCGTTGTATCGCGGTACCAATATCCTGAGTCATATACACGGCCGTACCATCAGCCCGTTGTACGATTTTTTTATCTAAACCATCTTCGGTAAGATCGCACCAAACGGAACCATCATCTTCTTTATGAAAAACGCCTTTTTTAAGCCCTTCTTCAACAAAGGATTTTCCCAATAAATAGGTATTACTTTCGTAGTACAGTTTATCAAAATCAACCCCTAGAGTTTCATAAGTTTCATTGAAGCCTTCATAAACCCAGCCATTCATTTTTTCCCAAAGCGCTACCACATCAGGATCACCTGCTTCCCATTTCCGTAGCATGGCCTGCGCTTCTAAAAGAAGCGGAGCTTCTTTCTTTGCAGTTTCCTCTGAAACACCTTCTTTCACAAGGCTTTCCACTTCCTTTTTATATTCCTGATCGAATTTAACGTAATAATTCCCAACCAGTTTATCACCCTTTAAACCTGTACTTTCCGGAGTTTCGCCATCACCAAATTTCTGCCAGGCCAGCATACTTTTACAAATATGTATTCCGCGATCATTAATAATCTGTGTTTTGTAAACCTTTTTACCGGAAGCTTTTAAAATTTCAGCCACACTGTAACCCAATAAATTGTTACGAATATGTCCTAAATGAAGTGGCTTATTCGTGTTTGGCGATGAATATTCTACCATAATAGCCTTCTCATTTGGAGAGATTGGCTTGAAACCATAAGTAGCTTCATCTTTTATTTCGTTAAAGAAATTTAAATAATAAGAATCACTGATCTCGATATTCAAAAACCCTTTAACTACATTAAAACCCTTCACCTCGGCAACTTGATCTACTAAAAAATTTCCTATTTGTTCGCCAATGGCCACCGGATTTCCTTTTATGAAGCGCAGTAAAGGAAAAACAACTACAGTAATATCCCCGGCAAATTCCTTCCTTGTGGCCTGAAATTCAACAGAGGGTATGGCCACCTCAAAGCTATCGGCAACAGCCTGTTTTATATGTTTTTCAAGGGTTTCCTGAAGATTCATAAATCAAATGGTTTTAAGAGTGCAAAGATAAAACTTTTATTGAAGCGCAAAGCGATATTTTCGGCTCAAATAAGCGGACGAATTATCTCAATTATGTATGATAAATCCAACAAATTAAATCCATTTCCAACCCTAAAAATGGTTATCATAAAAACGTGCATTTCATCGATAGAAGTGCCTTTTTTCTATGATATCTGCCGTTCGTCTATTCGTCGATTTTTTGCCAAATTTTTGGCTCGCGTTTCGTCTAATATTTTGGTAGAAAAACCTGAAAATTAGATTATGATGCTGCTTTTTGCAACTTTTGTTAAGTAAAGCTATTAATATGTCCAAAGCAATTTGGAATACTAACTAACAAATCACAACGAAATAAAGCTTTCTTTTTTCCCTCAACTAAGACAAGTTTTACTGGTTTTTAATGTCAAGTTGTGATACTATGTTATATGAGGAGAATAATTACTTTGATCATCCTTTTCTGTTCTATTCTAGGTTTTAGTCAAACTAAAGAGATAGACAGTCTTGCCGTTGAGTTGGCCTTTCAAAATCAGGACAGCGCCAAGGTAGATACCTCATTGAAATTAATAAAATCACTTTATAATATTGGAGAATACGACAAGGCTCTCACTTACATCATTCAAAGTGAAAAACTGGCCAACGCTCTCAATTATCCTAAGCCAAGAGCAGAAATCATGTTTTATAAGGCACTTGTGTACGCCCAAAAAGATGATTATATCAATGCTATTAACGGGTATACGAAATCAAAAGATCTTTTCCAGCAACTAAGAGATACGCTGAACGTTGCTAAAGTGAATAATAGTATTGGCTTAATTGAAATTAAACGTGGTAATTATGCCAAAGGTTTACAATATTGTTTAGCCGCTATAAAGAGCCTGGAACATAAGCATTTAACAAGCGAGTTAAATTTAGCCTATGCAAGTTTAGCGAATGCCTACTATGAAATAAATGCATTTGATAAAGCTATTGAATATTACCTGAAAGCCTTAGAAATTCAGGAACAGGTAAATGATAAACAAGGCATTATTGCATCAAATTCCAAATTAGCCGAATTATATTCCATGAAAAAGGAGTATCGGAAGGCTATTGATTATTACGAAATCGTTTTGAGCTATGTTAATACCGACTCTATTAAAGGTGTTATTTACCCGAAACTTGGTGGTGAATATTTGAAATTTAACGATTACGATAAAGCTCAGGATTATTTAGTAAAAGCCTACAATATTAATTACCGAGCTGATGACAAGTCTAATTTATTGGTAACCTTAAATAATCTTGGAAAACTTAATCTAAAGGAAGACCGATTAAAAATTGCTGAAAAACAATTGATCGAAGCCGGAGAAATAGCAGAATCTTTAAACCATAAGCAAGAGCTGCTTATCAATTATAATTTAAGAAAGGTCCTAGATTCTACAGAACGAAAATTTGAGCAAGCGTTTGAGTGGCAGCGGAAATATTACACCTTAAAAAATCAAATTGAAAAAGCGAGTAATTCTCCATTAAAATCGAATGCCAATCAAGTGATGCTTGAGTTAGATCCCAATTTTGACAAAGACATCAATACAGTAAACCAAACGACGGTTACAGATTCCGGATCTGCTTTGGATAAGGACGAATTCAATAAATATAAAATCATTTTCTACGCTTTAGTAGGGGCCCTTGTTTTTGTAATCATTCTTATCGTTCTGCTTTATTTAAAACGTACCGACAATATCAGGTATACACAGGAATTAGAAGAAAAAAATATAAAATTACAGTTACAGAATGATGCTTTTAAAGAACAAACCAAACACCTTGAAAGCGTTAATAATGTAAAAGATAAATTATTTTCCATTGTTTCTCACGATTTAAAAGACTCATTATCTTCTATTAATGGCTTTATTGATTTACTAAAGGATGGGTCTTTATCTCGTGAGGAGTTTGATAATCTGATTCCGGAATTAAGTGAAAATGCCAATAACGCATCGTTATTGTTATTTAACTTGTTGAATTGGTCTAAATCACAAATGCAGTCTTTAGAGCCCAAACCAAGTTTATTTGACATTCAGGAGGTTTTTGAAGCCAAAACAAAATTAATTGAACAACGTCTGGAAAGTAAAGGTATTTCTTTGATCGACCACTCTTTGCGGGATTTCGCTTATGCTGACAGGAGTATGATCGAGATCGTAATTCAGAACTTATTGGCTAATGCATTAAAATTCTGTAAGAACGGCGACACGATTACCATTTCAAATCACATCAGTAATGGTAGCTGCGTAATAAGCGTGGCAGATACCGGTGTTGGTATTTCTAAAGAGAATCTTCAAAAACTATTTAAGAACAACACCTTTACTACGATGGGTACCGATAATGAAAAAGGAACCGGTTTAGGACTTTCAATTTGTAAAGAGCTTGTAGAATTAAATAATGGAAAAATCTGGGTAGAAAGCACGTTGAATGTAGGAACAACGTTCTATGTTGAATTACCTAAATCCAGACCAAGCGGCGATAAATAATATCAGGCTTTTGGTAAAAACACCTCAGCCATCATACATCGCGCACTACCCCCACCACAAGTTTCAATAGTATCCAAAGAACTGGACATGATCTTCGTGTGTTTTTCTAGTGTTTTTATTTGCTGCGGCGTTAAAGAATCATAAGCAGCTTGACTCATAATAAGATAAGGTGTATCGTTGGCACCCAAAACCTGAAGCATATTCCCGGCAAAATGATTTACTTGTTCTTCCGTTATAGGAATGATTTCCTTGCCATCGCTTTTTAAATGCTTCACCACGTTCTTTCGCTCCTTTTTATCATCAATACTATCCAGACAAATTACCGCAAAAGTATCACCAATACACATCATCACATTCGTATGATATATGGCCTTGCGTTCCCCTTCTACTGTTTGATTCGCTGTAAAAATTACAGGAGTATATTCAAAGTCCTCGCAAAATTCAATAAAAAGATCTTCGTCAGCACGGGGCGACAAAGCACAGTAGGCCTTGTGATTAACACGATCTAATGCGATACTTCCAGTACCCTCTAAAAATAAAGCCTCTGCTTCAGCACTGGTATAATCCACTATATGCGTTATCTTATAACCTAGCTCCTCAATTTTAAGAAAAATATCTTCGCGGCGCTCAAAACGACGGTTTACTGCAAACATGGGATACACTCCCACCACACCGTTCTCATGGAAGGATACCCAGTTATTTGGAAAAATAGAATCGGGTGTATCGAATTCCTCAGTATCCTGAACCACAATAACATTAACCCCTATACCCCGTAATTTCTCAACGTAAGTATCAAACTCTTCCTGAGCTTTTTTATTGATAGTTTCAGGAAGCATATCTTCAATGGAATGCTGGTAATAGTTATTAACCGCCGTTTGTTCGTTCATCCGGAAGTGAATCGGACGAATCATCAAGATGGTATTGGTATATTGTTGTCGCATATAAATTTAATCGCGTATTAATGGCATGGTTGAACAGCGCAAGAGGCCTTCCTGTTTTCCTATTTCATGATAAGGTACTTCCTCAACCGTAAAACCTTGTTCACGAAGCCACTGATTTAACCGTGTAAAATTCTTCTCCGAAATGATCACGTTCTCTGAGATTGAAAAAACATTACTAAACATTTGATACATTTCATTTTTGGTTATTTCGAAAACATTGTCTTTTCCAAAGAAATTTACCAACCACTCATAATCCGCTTCATGTAAGAATCCGTTTTTATGAATAATGGCTTTATTTTTCCCAATAGGGTTGAAACAACAATCGAGATGCAAAGCATTTTCCTTTGGATCAGTGTTTGATTTTCTTAATTCGAAAGCCTTAACCGTTTTATTAGGAAAAAGGTCTTTGATCGCTTCTACAGCCTTTTTATTGGTTCTTGCGGTAATAAAATCAGCATAATCCTCACCGTAATAAGTGCCAATAAAAATATGATCGTTCCAAGGCATTACGTCACCACCTTCTACATGACAATCTTCCGGAAGGATAATCCGTTTTGAAGGATCTACCTGCTCCCAAATATAATCTATGGCAGCAACCTCCTCCTCACGATGCGGCAGAATGTTAGCTTTAATTATTTTATCTTCAATAACGAAGGCGATATCGCGGGAAAATATTTGATTACAGTCCTTAATAATTTCCGGTCTGAAAACCTGAACATCATATTTTTTAAAAACGGCAGCTACGGCTTCCATTTCCTGAACCATATCAGATTCAGTAGGATAAGTTCCCGCCTTAATATGTTCGATACTTTTTGGGTCGTAACAATCCTCAATTTTAGGAATTGGACCATTACTTTCGGCAGTACCCAGCACCACAGCACGAAGGCGTGCGGTTTCATTAATAACATGTAATTGCAATTGACTCAAACCTAATTTTTTTGAATTTTTTCCTGTCAAAACTAGTGATTATTGAACACATTTTTCAAGGAATCAAAAAAAATAATTTACCTAAAAACAAAAGCTTCATGCCATGGGCATGAAGCTTTGAAAAAATATATTATTAAAGGAAAGCTTAGCGTTTTTCGATAGTAACAAATTTACGCTCAGTTTCACCGATATACAATTGTCTGGGACGGCCAATTGGCTCCTTACGCATACGCATTTCACGCCATTGAGCGATCCAGCCCGGTAAACGTCCTAAAGCGAACATTACGGTGAACATGTCTGTTGGGATTCCCATACCTCTGTAAATAATTCCTGAATAAAAATCCACGTTAGGATATAATTTTCTATCTACAAAATAAGAATCTTCCAGGGCTTGTTTTTCAAGACCTTTAGCGATATCTAAAATAGGATCCTCAATGCCCAGATCACTTAAAACCTCATCGGCGGCCTTTTTAATAATCTTGGCTCTTGGATCAAAGTTCTTATAAACACGGTGTCCAAAGCCCATTAAACGGAAAGGATCGTTTTTATCTTTTGCTTTTTCCATGTATTTTGCCGTATCTCCACCATCTGCTTTAATGGCCTCAAGCATTTCCAATACGGCCTGGTTTGCACCACCGTGAAGTGGCCCCCAAAGTGCCGAAATACCTGCAGATAGCGACGCAAATAATCCGGCGTGGGATGATCCCACAATTCTAACCGTTGAAGTCGAACAATTTTGTTCGTGATCTGCGTGTAGAATAAGTAATTTATCTAAAGCATTAACCAAGATAGGATTTTGCACATATTTATCCTGGTTAGGTTGTTTAAACATCATTTTCAAAATATTTTCCACATACCCCAGAGAGTCGTCTCCATAATACAATGGTAAACCATTTTTCTTGCGCATGGTCCAAGCCACCAAAATTGGGAACTTACCTAAAATACGCACAATGGCATTATACATATCCTCTACAGAATCTACATTTACGCACGATGGATTAAAGGCTGTTAACGCACTCGTTAATGAAGCCAATACACCCATAGGATGTGCAGCCTTCGGAAAGGCATCTAATATTTTCTTTACATCATCATCAACAAACGAATGTTTCTTTATATCCGAATGAAATTTCTCTAATTGTTCTATGGTAGGTAATTCTCCAAAAATCAAAAGGTAAGCCACTTCAAGAAAATCAGCTTTTTCGGCTAATTCCTCAATGGAATATCCACGGTAGCGCAAAATACCTTTTTCACCGTCCAGGAAAGTTATTGCACTTTCGCAAGACCCGGTATTTTTAAATCCAGAATCCAGGGTAATCACGCCTTTTGTGGAACCTCGTAATTTGGAAATATCAATAGCAACTTCATTTTCTGTACCCGTTACTACAGGGAATTCATATTTTACTCCGTCTATCTCAATTGTAGCAGTTTCAGCCATATGTTTAATTGGTTTTTATATTATATTTTGCGGAACGCTAAGTTACGAAATAAAGCCCTATTTGTAAAGGCATCTAGCAAAGATTTAACCAATAACTCTATTGCCAAAACCAATAAAAAAAAGCGACTATCCTTTAGGATAATCGCTTTTAAAATTATAAGCGTTTTTCTTATTTAATTTTGAAGGCTTTTTCCTGAGGAAAATAAGCCACGGCACCCAATTCTTCTTCAATACGAAGCAATTGGTTATATTTTGCCATACGATCACTTCTGGAAGCCGAACCGGTTTTAATTTGTCCGGTATTTAAAGCGACAGCCAGATCTGCAATGGTATTATCTTCCGTTTCGCCGGAACGGTGCGACATCACGCAAGTGTAGCCTGCATTTTGTGCCATATTAACCGCTGCAATGGTTTCCGTTAAAGTTCCAATCTGATTTACTTTGATCAAAATGGAATTCGCAATACCGTTTTCGATTCCGCGAGATAAACGCTCTACATTCGTTACAAAAAGATCATCACCAACCAATTGAACCTTATCTCCAATTAATTCAGTAAGGTATTTCCATCCTTCCCAATCGTTTTCATCCATACCATCTTCAATCGATACAATGGGGTATTTATCTACTAATTGTGCCAGGTAATCGGCTTGTTCTTTAGAAGTTCTAACCTCGCCTGAGTCCCCTTCGAATTTCTTGTAGTTATATTTTCCATCTTCGTAAAATTCAGCTGAAGCACAATCCAAAGCGATTTTTACTTCATCACCAAATTTATAACCTGCGTTCTCCACGGCCTTAGCTATAGTTTCTAAAGCATCTTCAGTTCCTCCGGCCAAATTCGGTGCAAAACCACCTTCATCACCCACAGCGGTACTAAGATCTCTGTCGTGTAATACTTTTTTCAGATTATGGAAAATCTCTGTTCCCATTTGCATTGCATGAGTAAAACTTTCTGCCTTAACAGGCATGATCATAAACTCCTGAAATGCGATTGGCGCATCACTATGTGAACCACCATTGATAATGTTCATCATTGGTACGGGTAAGGTATTAGCAGAAACCCCACCTACATAACGGTAAAGCGGTAAGCCCAATTCGTTCGCAGCGGCTTTGGAAACGGCCAATGACACCCCTAAAATGGCGTTAGCGCCTAATTTTGATTTGTTTGGTGTTCCATCTAAATCTATCATGATCTGATCGATCAGGTTTTGTTCAAAAACGGATACCCCTAATAATTCCTGGGCAATAATATTGTTAACGTTATCCACAGCTTTGGATACGCCTTTACCCATGTATGCTTTGCCACCATCACGTAACTCTACTGCCTCATGTTCTCCGGTTGATGCTCCTGATGGTACAGCAGCACGGCCTAAGGTTTCACTTTCAGTAACGACGTCAACTTCGATGGTAGGATTTCCTCTTGAATCTAAAATTTGTCTCGCGTGAATATCTATAATTACACTCATAATGGTTTGTTTTATACTTTTTTATCCCTCAAATTTACGGCTTATTCTTGTTTATTTTAAGATGTTCTTCAAGAAAAACTTAAAATTAGGGCTATAACGTTTTAGTTTAAACCAGGGCCTTTTGTTTTTTGATATTTTCTATGAATTGATCAAAAAGATATGATGAATCATGTGGCCCAGGGCTGGCTTCCGGATGGTATTGTACCGAGAAACAATTTTTATTTTTCATGCGGATACCGGCAACCGTATCATCATTTAAATGAACATGTGTGATCTCCAGATCAGGATGCGCCTCTGCTTCTTCTCTATTAATGGCGAAACCGTGGTTTTGAGAGGTCATTTCTCCTTTTCCGGTAATTATATTTTTCACCGGGTGATTGATGCCGCGGTGTCCGTTATACATTTTATAGGTTGAAATACCGTTTGCCAAAGCAATAATTTGATGTCCTAAACAAATTCCAAATAACGGCAGATCGCGCTTGATTATTTCTTTTGCCACATTTTGGGCGCTCTTTAAAGGTTCCGGGTCTCCGGGGCCGTTGGATAAGAAATAACCATCCGGATCAAAACCTGCAAGGTCTTCAAAACTGGCATCGTATGGAAACACTTTAATATAGGCATCGCGCTTTGCCAGGTTTCGTAAAATATTCTTTTTTATCCCAATATCTAAGGCAGAAATTTTATAGGTCGCATTTTCATTACCATAGAAATACGGTTCTTTAGTCGACACTTTTGAAGCCAACTCAAGACCCACCATGTTAGGCACTTCTGCTAATTGTTGTTTTAGACCTTCGATGTTGTCAACTTCCGTAGAAATAACAGCATTCATGGCACCGTGATCGCGAATGTAGCTCACCAATGCGCGTGTGTCGACATCTGAAATGGCCAATAAATTATTTTTATCTAAAAACGCTTCTAAAGAACTATCGGCTGCTGGTCTGGAATAATCATAACTAAAATTTTTAACCACTAAACCGGCAATTTTTACAGAATCAGATTCCACCTCATCTTCGTTAGTACCGTAATTTCCAATATGTGCATTGGTAGCTACCATAATCTGACCGAAGTACGAAGGATCAGTGAAAATCTCTTGATACCCTGTCATACCGGTATTGAAGCATACCTCTCCAAATGAAGTGCCTTGTTTATTACCAACTGCTTTTCCGTAAAAAATAGTACCATCCGCTAGAAGAATGATGGCTTTTTGTCGTTTTTGATATTTCATTTGTTAATTTATAGGTCTTAGATAGTGGGCAAAATGAGCCGTATCTATCTTAGAAAAGTTTCACAAAATTGCATAAAAAAAAGGATAAACTAAAATAGTTTATCCTTTATATTTCAAATGCTTATTAACATTTATTCTTCTTCGTTTGAAGCTTCTTTCTTTTCAGTTGAAGCCGCTGCTGCAGGCTTAGAACTACCTGAACCACCACGTCTACTTCTTCTTGTAGATTTCTTAGATTTCTTACCAGCGTTATAGATTTCGTTGTAATCAACTAATTCTATCATCGCCATATCGGCATTATCACCTAATCGGTTACCCAATTTAATGATTCGGGTATAACCTCCCGGTCTGTCGGCTACTTTCACAGCAACTTCTCTGAACAATTCAGTTACCGCATCTTTTTGTCTTAAACGCGACATTACAATACGTCTGTTGTGTGTCGTATCTTCCTTAGATTTTGTAATCATAGGCTCAACAAACTGCTTTAAAGCTTTTGCTTTAGCTACAGTTGTGTTAATACGTTTGTGCTCAATTAAGGAACACGCCATATTAGCCAACATTGATTTTCTGTGCGCAGTTTTTCTGCCTAAATGATTTGTTTTCTTTCCGTGTCTCATGACCTTTGATTTAGACCTTTATCTTGCTGCAACTCTTCTGAGGAGCAAATTATAAAAGCCGGTTTTTAGTAATTAATCTTTATCTAATTTGTATTTGCTTAAATCCATTCCAAAATTCAAACCTTTAACATTTACAAGCTCTTCAAGCTCAGTTAATGATTTTTTACCGAAGTTACGGAACTTCATTAGATCGTTTTTATTGAATGATACCAAGTCGCCTAAAGTATCAACTTCAGCTGCTTTCAAACAATTCAAGGCACGAACAGATAGGTCCATGTCGATCAATTTTGTTTTAAGCAACTGTCTCATGTGAAGTGATTCTTCATCATAAGTTTCTGTTTGAGCGATCTCATCAGCTTCTAAAGTGATACGCTCATCAGAGAATAACATGAAGTGGTGAATTAAAGTTTTCGCTGCTTCAGTTAAAGCGTCTTGTGGTGTAATTGAACCATCAGTAATGATCTCAAAAACCAATTTTTCGTAATCGGTTTTTTGCTCTACACGATAGTTCTCAATACTATACTTAACGTTTTTTATTGGCGTATAAATAGAATCTGTAAAGATTGTACCCATTGGTGCAGAAGCTTTTTTATTTTCTTCAGCAGGAACATATCCACGTCCTTTTTCAATAGTGATTTCTATATTGAAATTCACTTTAGGATCTAAGTTACAAATTACCAACTCGGTGTTCAATACTTGAAATCCGGAAATGAATTTCTGGAAATCGCCGGCGGTAATACGCTCTTGACCTGAGATTGAGATGGAAACAGATTCGTTATCAATATCGTCAATTTGACGCTTGAAACGTACTTGTTTTAGGTTTAAGATGATTTCTGTAACATCTTCAACTACACCTGAAATTGCAGAGAATTCGTGGTCTACACCTTCTATTCTAACCGATGTAATAGCAAACCCTTCTAATGAAGAGAGTAAAACTCTACGTAATGCGTTACCTACTGTTAATCCGTAACCGGGTTCTAAAGGACGAAATTCGAATTTGCCTTCATAATCGGTTGAATCAATCATGATTACTTTATCGGGCTTCTGAAAATTAAATACTGCCATAATTTTTATTTCTTCGTTTTAATTGTTATTTGGTTGCGCGGTTTATAAGTTTGAAGAAGAACAAATAAACCCTTTGGCCAAATACCAATATGGTTAATTTATAATTATTTAGAGTACAATTCGACGATGAACTGCTCATTAATGTTTTCTGGAATTTGAATTCTTGCAGGCACAGAAACATACGTTCCTTCCTTAGTTTCATCGTTCCAGGTAATCCATTCGTATACGTGACTTGAATTTGAAAGTGATTTATCAATAGCTTCAAGTGATTTTGATTTTTCACGTACCGCAACAACATCACCAGCTTTTAATTGGTAGGATGGGATGTTTACCAAATTTCCGTTTACAGTAATATGTCTGTGAGAAACGAGTTGTCTTGCAGCACTTCTTGTTGGGGCAATCCCCATACGGAATACTACGTTGTCTAAACGAGATTCACAAAGTTGTAACAACACTTCACCTGTGATTCCTTGAGAAGCACGTGCTTTTTTAAATAATCCGCGGAATTGTCTTTCTAAAATACCGTAAGTATATTTAGCTTTTTGCTTTTCCATTAATTGGATCGCATATTCAGACTTTTTACCACGACGTCTGTTGTTACCATGTTGACCTGGAGGATAATTTCTTTTCTCAAAAGATTTATCATCTCCGAAAATAGCTTCGCCAAATTTACGAGCTATCTTAGTTTTAGGACCAGTATATCTTGCCATTTCTAAATTGTTGTTTTAATGAGAGCAACTATGAATTAAGGTCTTAGTCTTATCCTTCGATAGTTGGTTCTATCTCTCGTTGATACTTGTTATTATTAAATTTGATTAAACGCGTCTACGTTTTGGAGGACGACATCCATTATGTGGTAATGGCGTAACATCGATGATTTCAGTTACTTCGATACCTGCATTGTGAATAGATCGGATGGCAGATTCTCTACCATTACCAGGTCCTTTAACGTAAACCTTTACTTTCTTTAAACCAGCTTCTGATGCTACACCTGCAGCATCTTCAGCAGCTAATTGTGCTGCGTAAGGTGTATTCTTTTTAGACCCTCTGAATCCCATTTTTCCAGCTGAAGACCATGAAATTACATCGCCTTTTTTGTTGGTTAATGAGATAATGATGTTGTTAAAAGAAGCGGTAACATGTGCTTCTCCTACAGAGTCAACATTAACTTTACGTTTTTTTGTGCTTGTTTTTGCCATATTTTCTAGTGCTTAGTTGTTTAGTGATAGTCGCTAGAATCCTAAACCGTAAAATTTCAAACAGATTCCTTCCAACGTCTAAATACTAAAGACTAAATTGTTAATTATTATTTCGTTGCTTTCTTCTTGTTAGCAACAGTTTTTCTTCTACCTTTTCTGGTTCTAGAATTGTTTTTCGTACGCTGACCTCTTAAAGGTAAGCCTGCTCTATGACGAATACCTCTGTAGCATCCAATGTCCATTAAACGTTTAATGTTCATTTGTTGTTCAGAACGTAATTCACCTTCGATAGTATACGTACCGACCGCTTCACGGATGGCACCTATTTCATCGTCAGTCCAATCTTGAACTTTTGTACTTTCGTCAACTTTAGCAGCGGCTAAAATTTCTTGTGCTCTACTTTTACCTATCCCATAGATATAAGTTAAAGCAATAACTCCTCTTTTGTTTTTCGGTATGTCTACACCTGCAATTCTTGCCATAATTTACCCTTGTCTTTGTTTAAATCTAGGATTCTTTTTGTTTATCACGTAAAGTCTACCTTTTCTACGTACGATTTTACAATCTGCACTTCTTTTCTTAATAGATGCTCTTACTTTCATCTTGTTGTTGTTTTTTATATTACCATTACGTTGTCTTTCGGACTCGTACTTAGTATCTATAAGTTATACGAGCCTTCGTTAAATCGTAAGGACTCATTTCTAATTTCACTTTATCACCCGGCAACAATTTAATGTAATGCATACGCATTTTACCGGAAATATGCGCTGTCACGATGTGACCGTTTTCTAATTCAACACGAAACATCGCATTTGATAATGCTTCAATGATGGTTCCGTCTTGTTCTATTGCTGCTTGTTTTGCCATAGTATTTTATATATTAAGCTACTGCTTTTCTATTTTTACCTGTTTTCATCAAGCCGTCATAATGTCTGTTCAACAAGTATGAATTTACTTGTTGCATGGTATCGATTGCAACTCCAACCATAATCAGTAGTGAAGTTCCTCCAAAGAACAACGCCCATCCTTGTTGTACATCCATGATCTTTACAATGAACGCCGGGAATACAGCTATTAATGCTAAGAATATAGATCCCGGTAAGGTGATCTGAGACATGATCTTATCTAAATATTCAGAGGTTTCGGTTCCCGGACGAATGCCTGGGATAAAACCACCACTACGTTTCAAATCGTCTGCCATCTTGTTGGTAGGCACGGTAATCGCTGTATAAAAATAGGTGAATACTATAATTAATAAGGCGAATACTAAATTGTACCAGAATCCAAAGATATCAGAGAAATTAGATTGAATCCACTGCCCTGCGGCACTGGCACTACCTAATGACTTTCCTATTAAATTAGGCACAAACATAATAGCTTGTGCAAAGATAATAGGCATTACCCCTGAAGCATTAAGCTTTAATGGGATATATTGTCTGGATCCGGCCATAGCATTTCTTTCATAACCACCTGATGCCGTACGTCTGGCATATTGCACTGCGATCTTACGAACACCCATGGTTAACATTACGGCTGCAAGAATAATAACAAACCAGATCACCAATTCAAAAAGAATTAGCATCACATTATTTCCTTCCAGACGCGTTACGGCGTTTTGCAAGAATACTTTTGGCATTCTGGCCAGGATACCTACCATAATTAAAAGGGAGATACCATTACCAATACCTTTATCTGTTATTTTCTCTCCAAGCCACATCGCGAAGATGGTACCTGTTACCAAAATGGAAACAGAAGAGAAATAGAATAAAGGTCCTGTACCTAATAAAAAGGCGCTTTGTGGAATACCTAAGGCAGGTAAACTAGCTAAATAACCAGGTGCCTGCAACAAACAAATAGCGATGGTTAACCAACGGGTAATTTGTGTTATTTTCTTTTGCCCACTCGCTCCTTCTTTTTGTAATTTTTGAAGGTACGGAATTGCAATACCCATTAACTGAACAACAATAGAAGCAGAAATGTAAGGCATAATACCCAGGGCAAACACAGAAGCTTTTGCAAAAGCACCACCAGTAAATGCGTTAAGTAGTCCTAAAAGGCCAGAGTCTGTACTCTTTGCTAAACCTTCTAACTGAGCTACATCAACGCCTGGTAATACTACCTGTGCGCCAAATCGATATACCAAAAGAAGACCTAAGGTTAAGATGATTCTATCTCTTAATTCTTCTATTTTCCAAACATTCTTTATTGATTCTATAATTTTCATATAAATCCGGCTTATAAAGTTATTGCTTCTCCTCCTGCAGCTTCAATAGCAGCTTTTGCTGAAGCACTAAACTTATGAGCAGATACTTTTAATTTTGCTTTTAATTCACCACGACCTAAAACTTTAACCAGATCATTTTTTCCAGCCAAACGATTTGTCATGAGCACATCTAAATCAATTGTATCTTTTACCTTTTTCTCATCTACCAATGCTTGTAAAGTATCGAGATTAATACCTTGATACGCCACACGGTTAATATTGGTAAATCCAAACTTAGGAACACGTCTTTGAAGCGGCATTTGACCACCTTCAAAACCTATTTTCTTAGAATAACCTGAACGTGATTTTGCTCCTTTGTGGCCACGAGTAGCCGTACCACCTTTACCGGAACCTTGTCCACGTCCAACGCGTTTTCCATCATGTTTTACTGAACCTTCTGCAGGTTTTAAATTACTTAAATCCATTTTTCAGTTTAAATTATTTTGCTTCCTCTACAGAAACTAAATGTTTAACTTTAGCAATCATCCCAAGAATGTTAGGTGTTGCCTCGTGTTCTTTTACCTGACCAATCTTATTAAGACCAAGAGCTTCTAAAGTTCTTTTTTGTCTTTGTGTACGATTGATTGCGCTTTTAACTTTGGTTACTTTAATCTTTGCCATCTCTGTACGTATTAAGCGTTAAAAACTTGTTCAAGTGATAATCCTCTGTCACGTGCAATAGTGTTCGCATCTCTTAACTGTAATAAAGCATCAAATGTTGCTTTTACCACGTTGTGTGGGTTTGAAGACCCTTGAGATTTTGATAATACATCGTGCACACCTACGGCTTCTAATACTGTTCTTACAGCACCACCGGCAATTACTCCTGTACCTGGAGCAGCTGGAATAATGTTAACGCGAGCGCCACCATATTTACCTTTTTGCTCATGAGGAACAGTTCCTTTAATAATAGGAATACGAACTAAGTTTTTCTTAGCATCTTCAACAGCCTTAGCAATAGCGCTGGCCACATCTTTAGATTTTCCTAAACCTTGTCCAACAACACCATTTTCGTTACCTACTACAACAATGGCTGAAAAACCAAATGCTCTACCACCTTTTGTTACTTTGGTAACACGTTGTACACCAACTAAACGATCTTTAAGATCTAATCCACCTGGTTTTACTAATTCTGCGCTTTTATATTTTTGAAACATAATATTTTAAAATTTTAGTCCGCCTTCTCTAGCACCTTCGGCTAACGATTTAACTCTTCCGTGATATAAGTAACCACCTCTATCGAAAGCGATTGTTTCTACACCTGCTTTTAAAGCTTTCTCAGCAACAGCCTTACCCACCAAAGCAGCAACTTCGGTTTTATTAGCTTTAGCAGTCTTGATCTCTTTATCTCTTGAAGATGCAGCAGCGATAGTATTACCGGTATTGTCATCTACAACTTGAGCATAAATTTCTTTATTACTTCTAAAAACAGTCAATCTTGGTCTGGCTTCTGTACCAGAAACAATCTTGCGAATTCTGTTTTTAATTCTTATTCTTCTTTGATTCTTTGTTAATGCCATAACTAATTTATTAAGCTGATTTACCTGCTTTTCTTCTTATTTGTTCACCAACAAACTTAATTCCTTTTCCTTTGTAAGGCTCTGGTTTTCTAAAACCACGAATTTTCGCTGCTACCTGACCCACTAATTGTTTGTCGAAAGAGGTTAATTTCACGATTGGATTTTTACCTTTTTCTGTAACAGTTTCTACTTTGATCTCAGGAGCGATATCCATAACGATGTTGTGTGAAAATCCGATAGCTAAATCTAATTTCTGGCCTTGATTTGAGGCTCTGTAACCTACACCAACCAATTCCAATTCTTTAGTCCATCCTTTAGATACACCTTCAATCATATTCTTCATTAAAGCTCTGTATAATCCGTGTTTTGCTTTTTGATCTTTAGAATCGTCAGCACGTTTTACGAACACATTTCCTTCTTCCACTTTAATTTCAACAGAATCGTAATTTTGAGTTAGCTCACCTAATTTTCCTTTTACAGTAACAACGTTGTCTTTTACATCTACTGTAACACCTTCTGGAATGGCTACTGGATTGTTTCCTATTCTTGACATTTCTTTCTGGCTTTTAAATTAGTATACGTAACATAAAACTTCGCCACCTACATTATCTCTTTTGGCCTGTTTGCCTGTCATCACTCCGTGAGAAGTGGAAACGATAGCAATACCAAGACCATTTAAGATACGTGGTAATTCATCAGCACCGGCGTACTTACGTAAACCTGGTCTACTGATTCTTTGAAGTTTCTTAATTACTGGTTCTTTTGTTTCTTTGTTGTACTTAAGCGCTATTTTAATAGTGCCTTGCACAGAGGAATCATCAAATTTGTAACTTAAAATATATCCTTGTTCGAATAATATTTTAGTGATGTCCTTTTTTAAATTAGATGCCGGTATCTCTACCACTCTGTGGTTAGCACGTACTGCGTTTCTAATTCTTGTCAAATAATCCGCAATTGGATCTGAGTACATAATGAATTGATTTTGTGGTTTTGGTTTTCGAGCAAGACTCAAACCTGAAACCTGATTATTTAAATAATATTACCAACTTGCTTTTCTTACTCCAGGAATCAGACCTTTATTGGCCATTTCTCTAAACATCACACGAGAAATACCAAAATCTCTCATATAACCTTTAGGTCGTCCTGTTAATTTACATCTATTATGCATACGAATTGGAGACGCATTTTTAGGCAACTTTTGTAATGCTTCATAATCGCCTGCTTCCTTTAAAGCTTTGCGTTTTGCTGCATACTTAGCTACTGTTTTTGCTCTTTTTACCTCACGGGCTTTCATTGATTCTTTAGCCATATCTTAATTCTTTTTAAAAGGTAATCCTAATTCGGATAATAATGATTTTGCTTCTTTATCTGTTTCAGCAGAGGTTACAAATGTAATATCCATACCGGTGATCTTATTTACCTTATCGATATTGATTTCCGGAAAGATAATTTGCTCAGTAATTCCTAGATTGTAATTTCCACGACCATCAAAACCAGTAGCTTTGATACCGTTAAAATCTCTTACACGTGGTAAGGCGGTAGTTACTAAACGATCTAAAAACTCGTACATTCTTTCACCACGTAAAGTTACTTTTGCTCCAATGGGCATTCCTTTACGCAATTTGAAAGATGCAACGTCTTTTTTAGACATGGTTGCAACAGCTCTTTGACCTGAGATTGCAGTTAATTCTTCAATTGCATGGTCAATTAGCTTTTTATCTGCCACAGCGGCTCCTACACCTTTAGATATTACTATCTTTTTTAGTTTAGGCACTTGCATTACGTTCTCGTAACCGAACTCTTCGGTTAACGCTGCAATAACCCTGCTTTTATAATCTTCTTTAAGTCTTGGTGAATATGCCATAACTATATTACTTCATTAGATTTTACTGAAAATCTTACTTTTTTATCACCTTCCATTCTGTATCCAACTCGTGTTGTTTCGCCTTTTTTGGTTAACAATGATAAATTAGACACGTGAATAGGTGCTTCTTTCTCAACGATTCCTCCTTGAGGGTTTTGAGTACTTGGCTTCGTGTGTTTCTTAACCAAATTAATTCCCTCAACGATCGCTTTGTTTTTCGCTGTGAGTACCTCAAGAACTTTACCTTCAGATCCTTTGTGATCTCCAGCAATAACTCTTACAGTATCTCCAGTTTTTATTTTAAACTTTGTCATCTTATAATGTATTAAAGCACTTCAGGTGCTAATGATACAATTTTCATGAATTGTTTATCACGAAGTTCTCTAGCTACAGGACCAAATACACGTGTACCTCTCATTTCCCCGGTAGGGTTCAATAATACACAGGCATTATCATCGAAACGGATGTATGATCCGTCTGGTCGTCTAACTTCTTTTTTAGTACGCACAACAACTGCGGTAGAAACAGCACCTTTTTTAATGTTTCCATTAGGTGTTGCATCTTTAACAGAAACAACGATTTTGTCTCCTACAGAGGCATATCTCTTTTTTGTTCCACCAAGTACGCGAATGGTTAAAACCTCTTTCGCTCCGGTGTTATCTGCTACTCTTAATCTTGATTCTTGCTGTACCATAATTATTTAGCTCTTTCAATGATTTCTACTAATCTCCAACATTTAGATTTACTTAAAGGTCGTGTTTCCATGATCTTTACAGTATCTCCAATGTTACAATCATTTGTTTCGTCGTGTGCAACGTATTTTTTCGTTTTCAACACGAACTTACCATACATAGGGTGCTTTACTTTTTTAACCTCTGCAACAACAATAGATTTTTGCATCTTGTTACTAGTAACTACTCCTATACGTTCTTTTCTTAATTTTCTTGTTTCCATCTTCAGCAAAATTATTGTTCTCTTTTAGTTAATTCGGTTGCAATCCTTGCTACAGTACGTCTTAAACCACGTAACTGAATTGGATTTTCTAAAGGAGAAATTGCATGAGCTAATTTTAGATCTGAATAACTCTTTTTTACCTCACCAAGTTTTTCTTGCAACTCAGCTACAGATAATTCTTTAATTTCTGATTGTTTCATAATATCAAATAAATTATGCTTCATAATCTCTAGCAATTATAAACTTAGTTTTAACCGGTAATTTTTGAGCTGCTAAACGCAATGCTTCTTTAGCAATTTCTAAAGACACACCACCAACTTCAAATAAAATACGTCCTGGTAATACAGGCGCTACCCAATACTCAACAGCACCTTTACCTTTACCCATACGTACTTCAAGAGGTTTCTTAGTGATAGGCTTGTCCGGATAAATTTTAATCCAAAGTTGCCCTTCTCTTTTCATGTAACGTGTAGCGGCAATACGTGCGGCTTCAATTTGACGCGCTGTAATAAAGTTCGTGTCTAACGCTTTTATTCCAAAAGTTCCGTTTGAAAGTTGATGCCCTCTTCCGGCAATCCCCTTCATACGTCCTTTTTGCTGCTTACGAAATTTTGTTCTTTTAGGCTGTAACATTTTTCTTTACTTTATAAAAAATTACTTTCTACGACGAGGTCCTTTGGTTCCTCTTCCTCCACCTTTTCCTTGCTTCTTAGATAAACCAACAAGTGGAGAAAGTTCTCTTTTACCATACACTTCACCTTTCATGATCCATACTTTAACCCCTAATCTACCGTAAGTAGTGTGGGCTTCAACTAAAGCATAATCAATATCGGCTCTGAAGGTTGATAATGGAATACGTCCTTCTTTATAGTGTTCGCTACGTGCCATTTCAGCACCGTTTAAACGACCACTAATTTCAATTTTTATTCCCTCAGCGTTCATGCGCATTGTTGCAGCAATAGCCATTTTAATGGCACGACGGTATGAAATTCTGTTTTCAATTTGACGTGCAATACTCGCTGCTACTAAATGTGCATCAAGTTCAGGTCTCTTTATTTCAAAGATGTTGATCTGAACTTCTTTTCCTGTAATCTTCTTAAGTTCTTCTTTTAACTTGTCTACCTCCTGGCCACCTTTACCAATAATGATACCTGGTCTGGCCGTAGTGATAGTAACGGTTACAAGCTTTAAAGTTCTTTCGATAATTACTCTACTTACACTAGCTTTAGATAAACGCGCGTGAACGTATTTTCTAATCTTATCGTCTTCGGCAAGTTTATCGCCATAATCGTTTCCTCCGTACCAGTTAGATTCCCATCCTCTGATAATTCCTAAGCGATTTCCGATTGGATTTGTCTTTTGTCCCATACTTCTATCTTAGCTTTGTGTGTTATTATTAGCTCCTACCACTAATGTAACGTGGTTTGAACGTTTTCTTATTCTGTGAGCGCGACCCTGAGGTGCCGGACGTAATCTTTTTAACATAGATCCGCCATCCACTCTGATCTCTTTTACAATAAGGTCTGCAGATTCTACATCAGCATCCTCATTTTTTGATTGCCAATTCGCGATAGCTGACAATAATAACTTTTCTAAACGACCAGAAGCTTCCTTTTGGTTGAATTTTAAGATATTAAGAGCATCCTGTACCTTTTCACCTCTTACTAAATCGGCTACTAAGCGCATTTTTCTTGGTGACGTAGGACAATTATTAAGCTTTGCAAAAGCCACATGCTTTTTTGCTTCCTTAATAGCGTCTGCCATTTCTTTTTTACGACTTCCCATAGCTTACTACTTTTTACCTTTATTTTTAGCACCGGCATGTCCACGGAATGAACGCGTTGGTGAAAATTCTCCTAATTTATGACCTACCATGTTTTCAGTAACATATACTGGAACGAATTGACGGCCATTGTGCACTGCGATCGTTTGTCCAACAAAATCAGGAGTAATCATACTGGCTCTTGACCAGGTTTTAATTACTGTCTTTTTGTTGTTCTCAACATTAGCAGCAACTTTTCTTTCTAATTTATAATGAACGTAAGGTCCTTTTTTTAATGATCTTGCCATGTCTTATTTCTTTCTACGTTCTACAATGTATTTGTTACTATATTTTGTTTTAGAACGGGTTCTGTATCCTTTCGCAGGGATGCCCTTTCTAGAACGTGGGTGACCACCTGAAGCGCGACCTTCACCACCACCCATTGGGTGATCGATTGGGTTCATCACTACTGGTCTGGTTCTTGGTCGTCTTCCTAACCATCGTGTTCTACCGGCTTTACCACCAACTAATAACTGATGATCAGAGTTTGATACAACACCTACAGTTGCCATACAAGCACTAAGAATCAATCTGGTTTCACCTGAAGGCAATTTAATGGTTGTGAACTTTCCTTCTCGTGCCATAATTTGAGCAAATGCTCCAGCACTACGCGCCATAACAGCACCTTGTCCCGGACGTAACTCTACACAAGAAATAATAGTCCCTAAAGGAATTTGACTTAATGGCATTGCATTTCCTATTTCAGGAGCAACACCTTCATAACCAGATACCACATTTTGCCCAACTTGTAAACCATTTTGAGCTATGATATAACTTTTTTCACCATCTTGATAATTCAATAAAGCGATAAAAGCGGTTCTGTTCGGATCGTATTCAATAGATTTAACTTCCGCCGGAATACCAACTTTGTTTCTTTTAAAATCTATTAAACGGTATCTTTTCTTATGACCACCACCAATGTAGCGCATGGTCATTTTACCTTGACTGTTTCTACCACCAGACTTTTTATTCGGAACGAGCAAGCTCTTCTCCGGCTTATCAGTAGTCACGGCGTCATACCCGTTTACTACTCTAAAACGCTGTCCTGGTGTGATCGGTTTTAATTTTCTTACTGACATAGTTGTCTTAATTACAGATTACTGTATAAATCAATCATTTCACCTTCCGCCAGCTGTACAATTGCTTTTTTAACAGCATTTGTTTTACCATGTTGAATACCATTTTTTGTGTATTTGGTACTTCTTTCTGGACGGACATTTATAGTACGAACTTTTTCAACAGAAACCCCATAAGCCTCTTCAACGGCTTTTTTAATTTCTATCTTGTTCGCCTTTGAGTTCACTGCAAACGTATAGCGGTTTCTTAACTCGCTATCGCCGGTTGCTTTTTCTGTGATTATCGGTTTAATTAAGATATTCATGGTTTCTATTTACTTAAATTTAATTCAATACCTTCTAGCGCACCTTCTAAAAGGATTACTTGATTTGCGTTTAAAATTTTGTAAGTGCTTAATTCTGAGCTAGTTATAACCACAGAGCCTTTCAAATTACGCGATGACAAATATACGTTATTATTGTTACCGCCCAACACAAACAAAGACTTTTTGTTTTCTAGTTCTAAAGCCTTTAAAACTGCAGTAAAGTTTTTTGTTTTAGGTTCATCAAAATTGAAGTCCTCTAAAACAGTAATTGCTTTCTCTCCAGCTTTTATACTTAAGGCTGATTTACGAGCCAAACGCTTTAGGTTTTTATTCAATTTGAAACTGTAGTTTCTTGGTCTTGGACCAAACATACGTCCGCCACCTTTGAAAACACCAGATTTGATGCTACCTGCTCTCGCAGTACCAGTTCCTTTTTGCTTTTTAATTTTACGTGTACTACCAGCGATCTCAGCACGTTCTTTAGCTTTGTGAGTTCCCTGACGTTGGTTTGCTAAATATTGTTTAACATCCAAATATACAGCGTGATTATTAGGCTCAATAGCATACACATCTTGAGAAAGGTCTGCCTTTCTTCCGGTGTCTTTTCCGTTTATATCTAAAACTGCTACTTTCATTACTTTCTAATAATTACATAAGCGTTTTTGTGACCTGGCACACAGCCTTTCACAACAAGTAGATTCTTTTCAGGCACTACTTTTAAAACTCTTAAATTTTGAACTTTTACTTTTTCACCACCCATACGGCCTGCCATTTTCATGCCTTTAAAAACACGAGCAGGATATGATGCAGCTCCAATAGAACCAGGTGCTCTTAAACGGTTATGCTGACCGTGAGTCGCTTGACCTACACCACCAAAACCATGACGTTTTACAACCCCCTGGAATCCTTTTCCTTTAGACGTTCCTGCGATGTCCACAAACTCACCTTCGTTGAAATGCTCAACAGTGATGGCATCACCTAATTTGTACTCCTTATCAAAACCTTTGAATTCAACGACCTTGCGTTTTACAGAAGTACCAGCCTTTTTAAAGTGACCTTGATCAGCTTTAGTAGTGCTTTTTTCTGTCGCGTCATCGAAACCAACCTGAATGGCTTTATAGCCATCAACTTCTTCGGTTCTGACTTGGGTAACGATACATGGACCTGCTTCGATTACTGTACAAGGAATGTTCTTTCCGTTGTCATCGAATAAGCTGGTCATACCGATTTTTTTTCCAATTAACCCAGACATATTTATTAATTATTAATGTTACTACTTGTTGAAATTTAATTCAACCTCTTTTTCTTATTTAAAAAATTTCAGGGACAAAATACCTTTCGTCCCTGAAATGTATTTATCCGTTTTTCCCGCGACCGCATCGGTGGGACATGTTAGTTCGATAGCTAGTATCGCCCTATAATTATACTTTAATCTCTACTTCAACTCCACTTGGCAATTCAAGCTTCATTAACGCATCAATGGTTTTTGATGAAGACGAGTAGATGTCCAAAAGTCTTTTAAATGAACTTAATTGGAACTGCTCTCTCGACTTTTTGTTAACGTGTGGAGAACGTAATACAGTGAAAATTTTCTTGTGCGTTGGTAATGGAATTGGTCCGGTTACCACAGCCCCTGTACTTTTTACTGTTTTTACAATCTTATCAGCAGACTTGTCTACTAAGTTGTGATCGTAGGATTTTAATTTTATTCTAATTTTTTGACTCATTTTCTTAGATTTTAAGCTTCCACGCCTTTAGCTGCCTTAATTACTTCTTCAGATATATTAGAAGGAGTTTCGGCATAATGTGAAAATTCCATTGTTGAAGTTGCACGACCTGATGACAGGGTTCTCAATGTGGTTACATAACCAAACATTTCTGAAAGCGGCACTAAAGCTTTTACAGTTTTAGCTCCTGCACGATCACCCATATTGTTCACCTGACCACGTCTTCTATTTAAATCACCTACAATGTCACCCATGTTTTCTTCAGGAGTAATTACCTCAAGTTTCATGATGGGTTCCATGATTACGGCTTTTGCAGCTTTGGCAGCATTTTTAAATCCAATTTTAGCAGCCAATTCGAACGATAACTGATCCGAATCCACATCATGGTAAGATCCATCAGTTAAGGTTACTTTCATCGCGTCAATTTCATATCCGGCTAAAGGTCCGTTTTGCATCGCCATTTGGAATCCTTTCTCAATGGATGGAATAAATTCCTTAGGAACGTTACCACCTTTAATTTCAGAAACAAATTCTAAACCATGCTTACCTTCTTCAGCTGGCTCAAGGGTAAATACAATATCAGCAAATTTACCACGTCCACCGGATTGTTTCTTGTATACTTCTCTGTGGTTTGCACGCTGTGTAATAGCTTCTTTGTACTCAACCTGAGGTTGACCTTGATTTACTTCAACCTTAAATTCGCGACGTAAACGATCAACGATAATATCTAAGTGAAGCTCACCCATTCCTGATATAATTGTTTGTCCTGAAGCCTCATCTGTTCTTGCTGTAAATGTTGGATCTTCTTCAGCTAATTTAGCTAAAGCCATACCTAATTTATCAACATCAGCTTTGGTTTTAGGCTCAACAGCAATACCGATTACAGGATCTGGGAAATCCATAGATTCTAATACAATCGGGTGTTTTTCATCAGATAGGGTATCTCCGGTTTTAATATCTTTAAATCCAACAGCTGCTCCAATATCTCCGGCATTGATAAAATCAATAGCGTTTTGTTTGTTTGAGTGCATTTGGTAGATACGTGAAATACGTTCTTTTTTACCTGAACGGTTATTCAATACATAAGAACCGGCATCCAGGTGACCTGAGTACGCTCTAAAGAATGCTAAACGTCCTACGAAAGGATCGGTAGCAATTTTAAATGCCAATGCAGAAAACGGTGCATCAATACTTGGTCTACGTGATTCTTTCTCACCAGTTTCCGGATTCGTTCCTACGATGTTATCTCTATCTAACGGAGATGGTAAGTAACGACAAACGGCATCTAATAAGAATTGAACACCTTTATTTTTAAACGCAGAACCGCAGATCATTGGGATGATAGCCATATCCATTACTGCTGCTCTAAGTGCGGCATGCACTTCATCTTCAGTAATTGAATCTTCATCTTCCATGAATTTCTCAAGAAGATTTTCATCATAAGTAGCTACTTCCTCAATTAATAAGGCTCTGTATTTTTTTGCTTCAGCTTTTAATTCGTCCGGAATTTCGATAACATCAAAAGTTGCCCCTTGCGTTTCATCATGCCAAACGATAGCTCTGTTCTTTACTAAATCGATAATACCTTTAAAGTCGATCTCGTCACCAATATTCAATACGATTGGCACCGCGTTAGACTTCAACATATCTTTAACTTGCTGACAAACTCCTAAAAAGTTAGATCCCTGACGGTCCATTTTATTAACGAAACCAATACGAGGTACTTTATAGTTATCAGCCAATCTCCAGTTTGTTTCTGATTGAGGCTCTACACCATCAACCGCACTAAATAAGAACACCAAACCATCAAGAACACGTAAGGAACGGTTTACCTCAACGGTAAAATCCACGTGGCCCGGAGTGTCAATAATATTAAAGTGGTAATCTTTAGTGTCAGGAGTAGGTTGTGCATTTTCCATTGGGAACTTCCAGGAACAGGTTGTAGCCGCAGAGGTAATGGTAATACCACGCTCTTGCTCTTGCTCCATCCAGTCCATAGTTGCAGCACCATCGTGAACCTCACCAATTTTGTGAGATACTCCCGTATAGTAAAGAATACGTTCTGTAGTCGTTGTTTTTCCTGCATCAATATGTGCAGCAATACCTATATTTCTAGTATATTTTAAATCTCTTGCCATTATATTTTAAAATCTAAAGTGAGAGAATGCTTTATTAGCTTCTGCCATTTTATGCGTATCAATACGTTTTTTAACTGCTGCTCCTTCTTCTTTAGCGGCTGCTAAAATTTCTGAAGCCAAGCGTAACGCCATGGATTTTTCATTTCTTTTACGTGAGTAACTAATTAACCATTTCATGGCTGTAGATACTTTACGGTCCGGACGAATTTGCATTGGAATCTGGAAGGTTGCACCACCAACACGACGACTACGTACTTCTACGTGAGGCATCACATTCGATAAAGCATCTTTCCAAAGATCTAAGGCTGTTTTTTCTTCGTCAGTCTTTTTTGAGTCTACAATATCAATTGCATCGTAGAATACTTTAAAAGCTACAGACTTCTTTCCATCCCACATCATCATATTAACGAATCGCGTTACAAGCTGATCGTTAAAACGTGGATCCGGTAGAAGCGGTCTCTTTTTTGCTGCTCTTTTTCTCATGTCTTCTTCTTAAAGTGTTAATTACTTTTTAGGGCGTTTTGCACCATACTTAGATCTACGTTGTGTTCTACCTGCAACACCTGCTGTGTCTAAGGCACCACGAACGATGTGATATCTAACTCCTGGTAAATCCTTTACCCTTCCACCTCTAACCAATACTATCGAGTGCTCTTGTAAATTGTGACCTTCACCACCGATGTATGCGTTAACCTCGTTTCCGTTTGTTAAACGAACCCTTGCTACCTTACGCATTGCTGAGTTAGGTTTCTTAGGCGTTGTTGTATAAACACGAGTACACACACCACGTCTCTGAGGACACGAATTTAAAGCAGCCGATTTACTCTTCTTGGTTATTTTGGCTCTTCCTTTTCGTACTAATTGTGAAATTGTTGGCATATATAATTCCTATAAATTTTAAAATCCCTTGATTAAAGGGCTGCAAAGGTAGAAATTTAAATTAATTATTCAAATCCTAAAACATTAATTTTTAAGAGTTTTAAAAAATAAAATTTCCATCCATATTAAAACTGTTCTTTTTCCGTTAGATTTACAACCTAAAGGCGTGATATAAACCGTGCAAAAATACTACTTTTTTTACCTTATTATATGTGGTGTGTTTTCAACAGGTATTTCGGCTCAAAATCTTCATTTAAAAATTGAAGGAGAGTCTGAAAGAGACACAACAGTTTTGGAGGTTCTTAATTACAGAAACATATTTGAGGATGTTTCGGGAATTTATCGGGAAGTAGATTCCGTTCAAAACATCATATATAAAATGGGGTATATTGAATCTCAACATTCAGCCTTAACCAAGGAAAATGATTCCACTTATTTTGTAAGTTTTAAACTGGGTAAAAAGTTTGAAACCATTAAAATACGATATGATAATAAGGAATGGCTTACCTCTGCTCTATTGAGTTTGATATCATCTCAGGTTACAGACAACTATTTTGAGATACCTTTCAGTAGTTTAGAATCGGCATTACATTTTCTCAGTTCAAAAATTTCAGAGCAGGGTATCCCTTTCAGTAAAATTCAACTTAAAAATCTTGAAATCGAAGGAGATGATTTAACTGCTGATCTTACGTTGATTCCCGACGAACAAATAAGACATATTGATGCGATTGAAATTAAGGGCTATGAAAAGTTTCCAAAAAGCTTTCTTCGCTATTTCTTAAATATTAAAAAAGGACAGTTATTCAATCTATCGGAAATCAAAGAGAAAACTGGACAACTTCGTAATTTAAATTTCGCAAGTCAACTCAAATCACCGGAAGTCCTTTTTACAAAAGATTCAACAACCCTTTACCTCTATCTGGAAAAAAGGAAAAGTAATACTTTTGACGGTTTTTTAGGTTTTGGCACCAATGAGACCACTAATAAAATTCAATTTAACGGTTATTTGAATTTGAACCTGGTTAACACGTTAAATTATGGTGAAAGCTTCCGGATATTTTACAAGAGTGATGAAACCGACCAGCAACAATTTGAGGTTAATATCGACATGCCTTATTTATTTAACTCTCCGCTCGGAGCAGAGTTAGCGTTACGCTTGTTCAGGCGAGATTCATCATTTACTACGGTTGACCAATCTTTTAAAACCAATTATCAAATGTCTTCGAAGCATCGCATTGCCTTGGGAATAACCTCGAGAACATCCAATAATTTATTAAACAACGCTACAACTTCGAATTTAGCAAACTATGCAACGCGTTTTTTTTCAGGCAGTTATCACTTTAGAAATCCGCAATTCAGCAATCTACTCTTTCCATTTAAATCTAGTTTTTATTTTGAAGGTAACTTAGGTTCCAGAAAGAGCGATGGTATGACAACGAAACAATCCTTTCTTATAGTAGATGCCATGCACATTTTCAATTTAAATATTAAAAACAGCATTTACTTTCGTGGGCATGTTGAATCCTTAGTCTCTGATACTTTATTTGAAAATGAATTACTGCGTTTTGGTGGCATCAATTCCATAAGAGGGTTTCAGGAAAATAGTTTACTGGCAAATAGCTATGGGATTTTGAATACAGAATACCGATTGTCCTTAAGCAACAATTTATATGTTCATTCCATTACAGATTTGGGGTATTTCGAAAATAAAATTTCGAATATGAAAAAAAAGCTATTTAGTTACGGAATTGGCCTGGGAATTATAACAAAAGCAGGACTGTTTAAGTTGAACTACGCAGCGGCTAAAATTGAGAATGAACCGTTTAAGGTATCAAATTCGAAAGTACACGTTAGTCTCACCACCAACTTTTGAGTAATTACAATTTTTGAGCACTTTTCTTTCATATCCTTTAAATTTAGATGCCAAAAGCAAAATTTAACCGTTATTTATTGTTTAATTAACTTTTTATTATGATTTTTGGCATTGACTAATTCAAATAATTATAAAATGAAAACAAAGTTTAGTGGAATTCTAACGCTATTACTAGCGTTTGTCGTGCAACTAACATTTGCACAAGAAAAGACAGTTTCAGGAACGGTGACCGATGCTTCGGGCTTACCACTTCCTGGTGCCACTGTTTTAGTAAAAGGTACAGCTAATGGTACCTCAACAGATTTCGACGGTAATTATTCTATTCAAACAAGTCAAGGTTCTACCTTGGTTTTTAGTTTTGTAGGGTATACAACCAAAGAAGTTGTTGTAGGGGCCTCCAGTACCATTAACGTTCAGATGTCTGAGGATGCTGAAGCCCTTGAAGAAGTGGTGGTAACAGCCTTAGGTATTAAAAGAGAGAAAAAGAGTTTAGGTTATGCCACTCAGGAGGTTGCGGGTGATGCCGTATCGAAGGTACAAAGCCAAAACTTCGTGAACTCTCTTTCCGGTAAAGTTGCCGGTCTGGACATTAAAGCATCTGGTACCTTAGGTGGTTCTGTAAACGCGGTGATTCGTGGTAATGCATCGATTGCAGGAAACAACCAGGCGCTATTTGTTGTAGATGGTGTGCCAATTAACAACGATACGCCAAACACAGGTAGCCAGGCTACTGGACGTGGTGGTTATGACTTTGGTAACGCTGCCGGAGATATTAACCCAGATGACATTGAGTCCATCAACGTATTGAAAGGTGCTGCTGCATCTGCATTATACGGTTCTAGAGCTGCCAACGGTGTAATCATGATTACAACTAAAAAAGGAAGCAAGAACAAAGGTCTTGGTGTTACCATCAATTCAAGTTTAATGATGGGTACAGTTGATAAAACAACTTTACCAACATACCAGAAAAAATATGGAGCTGGTTACGGTCCGTTTTACGATGGCCCTGGAAACTATTTTGGATTATATGATGTAAATGGTGATGGAATTGATGATGTAACAACAGTATTTACAGAAGATGCATCTTACGGTGCCGCTTTCGATCCTAACTTATTAGTGTATCAATGGAATTCTGTTTACCCGGAATTAGATACTTACAAACAAGCTACACCATGGGTAGCAGGTGCTCATGATCCAAACTATGTTTGGGAAACATCTACAACTGCAGTTAATTCTGTATCCCTTGATGGTGGTAGTGAAACTGGTTCATTCCGTTTAGGTTTAACCAACATGATGCAAACTGGTAACTTACCAAATTCAGAGGTTAAAAGAAACTCTATCAACTTTAATGGATCTCAGGATTTAACTGATAAATTAACAGTTTCTACGGTTTTCAACTTTACTAAAACTGATGGTAAAGGACGTTACGGTACAGGTTATGACTCCAACAACATCATGCAACAGTTCAGACAATGGTCGCAAATGAACGTTGATTTTAAAGAGCAAAAAGAAAGTTATTTCGCAACAAGACAGAATACAACTTGGAACGTTTACGGATTTGATAATCCAACACCAATTTACTCTGATAACCCATACTGGACATTCTACGAAAACTACGAAACCGATACAAGAAATCGTTTCTTTGGTAACGTTGTTCTAGATTATGAATTAACAGATTGGTTGTCAGTTATGGGCCGATTCACTTTCGACTCTTATGCTGAATTACAAGAAGAGAGAACAAACGTTGGAAGTTCTAACATTCCAGATTATACAAGAAGAAACAGAAATGTATCTGAGTATAACTACGATTTAATGTTGAACTTCAATAAAGATTTAACTGAGAAATTAAATCTTGCAGGTACAGTAGGTTTCACATTAAGAAGAAATGATTGGAACACTATCACTGGTACTACCAACGATGGTTTATTATTAAAAAGCTTATATTCTCTTTCAAACAGCTCAGGACCTATTACAACTGCTGAGTATGACGCAACCAAAATGGTTGACGGTATTTATGGACAAGCAAGTTTAGGATATGACAATTTTGCTTACATAGAAGGAACTTACCGTGTAGATAGATCATCTGCTCTTCCAAAAGCGAAAAACACTTATGATTACTGGTCTATTACAGGATCTTTGATTTTCTCGCAAATTATGGACGCAGATTGGTTGAGCTTCGGTAAATTAAGAGGAAACTACGGTATCGTAGGTAATGATACTGATCCATACAGAGTATTCAACTCTTACAATATTGTAACACCTCCATTTAATGGTGGTTTAGCAAGTAACCCGGGAGCACGTTCAAATCGTAATTTATTACCTGAAGAACAGAAAAACTGGGAAATTGGTTTAGAAATGAAGTTCTTGGATAACCGTTTAGGATTTGATGTAACGTACTACGATGCTAAAAACATCAACCAGATTACAAGTGTACCGGTATCAAATGCTACAGGTTATACATCGGCATTACTTAACGCAGGTACTATTCAAAACAAAGGTTGGGAAGTACAATTCAATGTAACGCCAATCAAACTTGAAAATTTTGCCTGGGATGTAACTTTAAACTGGGCTAAGAACGAAAGTTTAGTTGTTGAGCTTACTGATGGTATAGACAACTTACAGTTAGGTTCTTTCCAAGGTGGTGTATCGTTGAATGCAACTCCTGGTCAGCCTTACGGTACTATTAGAGGTAGAGACTATGTTTACACTAACGGTCAGCCAACTATTTATACAGCAGATGACGCTCCTAGTGGATCTTATGTAGGTGCTTACCAAAGAACAAGTGATAATAACGTAGTAATTGGAGATATTAACCCTGATTGGACGGGTGGTGTTTTCAACAGTTTCACATACAAAAATCTTAACTTAAGTTTCTTAATCGATATCCAAAAAGGAGGTGATGTATTCTCTCTTGATACTTGGTATGGTTATGCAACTGGTTTATACGATTTCTCTGCTGGAACTAACGATCTAGGCAACCCTGTAAGAGATCCTATTACTGGAACTGCCGGTAACTACGGTGCTGATAGTGGTGGTGTTATTTTACCAGGTGTAAATGCTGACGGATCTCCAAACCAAACAAGAAACTATGTAGGTTGGTACGCCAACGGTTGGGGATATGCCCGGGCTCCTAATGCAGCTCACGTTTATGATGCTGGATTTGTAAAACTGAGAGAGGTAAGTTTAACTTACAACTTCACTGATAATATATTAGGTAAAACTCCATTTACTAGTGCTTCGTTATCAGTAATCGGTAGAAACTTATGGATCATTGACAAGAGTGTTCCTTATGCAGACCCAGAAGCTGGTTTAGGTGCGGGTAACATTCAAGGATACCAATCAGGTTCATATCCAGCGGTAAAAGAAGTTGGAGCTAATCTTAAACTTAAGTTCTAAAAAAATAAATTATGAGAAAAATATTTATAACAATTTTATCTCTGGTAGTCTTGGCGTCATGTATGAGTGACAACCAATATGAGAACTACAACAGAGATCCGAAAAATCCAACTCAGGTTGACGCGGCATTCCTTTTTAATGACGCTATGAAGAGTTTGGTAGATCAAATGACGAGCACCAACGTAAACACGAATGTTTACAGGATGTTTAGTCAATATTGGACAGAAACCACGTATACAGATGAGGCGAACTTCGATTTAACGAATAGAAATATTCCTCAAAATCACTGGTCTGAAATGTACAGAGATGTATTATTAGACTTAACAGACGCTCAGAACATAGTTATGGAAAGTGATATGTCAGCAGCAGATAAAACTGTAAGAATGGCACAAACTGAAGTACTTTTAGTTTATACGTGGCAACAAATGGTAGATACCTTTGGAGACATTCCTTATTCTCAAGCTTTGGATGCCGGTACCTATCCACTTCCTGCTTATGATGACGCAGCTACAATTTATACTGATTTATTATCTCGTATAGATGCAGCTATTGCAGACCTTGGTGGAAGCGGTGAAGGTTTCTCTATCGATAACCTATATGGTGGTGATGTAAGTGCTTGGCACAAATTTGCAGCATCATTAAAATTAAGAATAGGTATCCGTTTAGCTGATTCAAATGCTACAGTTGCTAAATCTGCTGTTGAAAGTGCTTATAGTGCTGGTGTATTTAGCTCAAACGCAGATAATGCATCATTCGTTTATTTAGGAACTTCGAATCCAAACCCAGTTTGGACTTCATTAGTGCAGTCTGGTAGAAACGATTTCGTAGCTGCGAATACCCTGGTAGATATCATGAATGGATTAGATGATCCAAGAAGACCTGTTTACTTTAACGAGAACTTAGGGCCTGATACGTACGACGGCGGTCCTTACGGAGAAAACAACTCTTACGAAAGTTATACTCACGTAGGTGACATGCTAACTGATCCAACGAATCCAGCTTCCTTAATGGATTACGCAGAGGTATCTTTTTACCTTGCTGATGCTGCAGCCAGAGGTTGGTCTGTTGGAGGTACTGCTGAAGAACACTACAATAACGGGATCACAGCATCTTTCGATTATTGGGGTGTAGCAGACGTTGCATCTTATTTAGCCAAGCCTGAAGTAGCATACGCTACAGCTTCGGGAGACTGGAGAGAAAAAATAGGTACGCAATTTTGGTTGGCTATGTACAACAGAGGTTTTGAGGGATGGACAGTTTGGAGAATGTACGATGCTCCTACTCTAAATCTTCCTGCTATTAGTGGATTACCTGTACCAACACGTTACACATATCCAGTAAACGAACAAAACTTAAATGAAGCTAACTGGATGGCAGGTTCAACTGCTATCGGTGGTGACGAGCAAACAACTAAATTATTCTGGGACGCTAATTAATTCCTAAATAATTTTGTTAATAATTTTAAAAGCTGCTCCAATTGGGGCAGCTTTTTTTATTTAAATATTTGTTATTGTAACAATTACCATTAATTTCAGTCTTAATAAAAAGAAGAACTTTAAAAAAACCAAAATGAACCAACTAAAAACGATAGGCATAATTGCGGCTATGGTAATCAGTCTGGTAGGCTGTAATAAATCCGATGTAAATTTTGAAGGAGAATTTGATAATACAGGCGGTAATACAAACCCAGACCTACCGCGTACTGAACAAGATGTTCGAAATGATTTCCAAAACTTAAACTTACAACCAGGTATAAACGATGTTCAGCTAGAATCCTTAACAGAAGGTCTCTTTTGGAAATTTAGGGTTATTGTACCTGAAGGTGCCAGCGACACCAACAAAAAACCACTCATTTTTAATTTACATGGATCAGCACGAACGGTATCAGCCGATATTCATAAAAGTACGGGTTGTTTAATTGAACCTGCAACCGATGGGATTTTAGATGCCTATATTATTAGTCCCAACAGCGATGGGAAATTGTGGTATGAGGTAAATAATCAAATTCAGATATTAGCCCTCTATGATCTTGCTACCTCTTACCTATATGTTGATACAACAAAAACAGCTATAACAGGCTACAGTGATGGCGGCAATGGAAGCTGGTTCTATATGCAATATTTCCCTGATATGTTTTCAGCCGCAATTCCAATGGCTACCTCTTATAATACGGTTAAAAATGATGGCTCCATAGAAGCCATTCAAAAACCGTTGTATGTCATTCACGGGGAGAACGATCAATTATTTCCATTAGCCACTACACAAGGTTACGTAGATGCCTCTATTAACGCTGGTTCAGACATCACCTTTGTGGTAGCACCGGGATTAGACCATTACCAGCCATGCGATTACGTTTCATATTTACGGGATGGTATTGAATGGCTGACAAATACAGTTTGGAATTAAAACTAAATTTTAAGTGAAAAATGCCCTCTGTATTCTTCGCCGTTCGGTAATTGCATATAATACCAATAATCGTCAGGTGTTAAAAGTTTACCATTGAAGGTCCCGTCCCAACCTGCGGTAAGGAATGGATTGAATGTCTTTAACAACTTACCATAACGATCAAATATTTTGATGTAGAGTACACTAATATCGTATTTATCACGATCTAGGCCATAAACATTCCAAACATCATTAGATCCGTCATTGTTTGGCGTAAAATATTTTGGAAAGCCGAAAATATAAAATGATTTTGATACCATTTGACAACTATTCGCATCTTTTACGAACAACTCATGTTCCCCTTCCCTGATACCTGTAAATAATCCTGAATCCTGAAATTCACCATTAGGATCATCTAAAGCATACAGAAAAACTTCTGTTGGTGTATTGCCAAGAGCAACATTGATACTATGCCCATCAATATTTAGATCCTGAATCAAAGGTAATTCGTATTCTTTCACATTTACTAAAACGGTTTGTTCACAATCAACGTTCGGGTCATAAACCAGAACTTCATAAGCTCCGGGTGCCTCTACCATTATTTCCGGTGTTGTAGCGCCTGTATTCCATATATAAGAATAATCATTCCGCAGTGCTGGATTCATTCCTGACGAAATTGTATACGGATATTCTGTTTTACAAATTTGAATATCCTGATCAGCTAACTCCGGAAACGACTTCACAAAAAGTTGTAAAGTCCCCTCGCCGTAGCAACTATTGTCTGATTCAACACGAATATAAATATCGTCTGTATTTGAAGCGTATATATCTGGTAAGTTATTACGTCCAACCGCAGCTGCACTGGCCGTTTTATAAAACGTAATTTCTACATTGGTAGAAAGATTCAATTGACTTTTGATTTCAGCAGCCTTAGCGGCTAAATCAAAATCAGCAACACCATCGTTATCATAATCGCAGGAAAAAAGTTCTTGAACACCTACATTTACAGGTTGTGTGGTTTTTAGTTTTACTGTGGCAAGGTTATAACAATCTGAAGTTAACCCATATACTTTGGCATACAATACTTCATCCGGCGATTGATTTTTATAGATTGGACCAAGCCCATTTACTTTAAGCGTATCGTTAACAGCGTCATTTTGGGTGTGATAATAAAATACTTTAACATCAGCTCCATTACCCAGGCTTATCGGCTCATTAGCTTGATCTAAATCGAAGGTAGCTATACCATCATTGGGGTCGCCGTCATAAGAATCACATTGAACCAAATCGTATGTCGTATCTAAAACCTGGGGTGCTTCCTGAATAAAAATAGACTTAATAAAGGGATCGCGTTTCACCCCGTTTTGAAATAAAGTTAAACTTACCTGGTAATTTCCTGGCACAGTATATTCATGATAAGGTTCTTCTAAAGTAGATGTTTCACCATCTCCAAAGTCCCAAAGCACAGTGTCATAAACGTCATCTGTTGTAATGTAAAAATGGGTTGCATCACCTAAACAAGTAAATTCGTAATCGAATGTAAAGAGGAAAATAGATTGTATGAAAGGTGGTAATCCCAGTCGGACATATTTGTTATTTCCACCAAGGCCAACTGAATTCTCAGAATAATTACAAGCCGTTCCCGGAATATCCGGATTATCAATTACAGATAGACTTGTACCAACAGTAGCTACCTTGTACCCCGCCCTATATATTTTTCCATTAAGAGCTAATTGCAAAGCCCCCGCTATATTTTGAGTCGTGCTTATTGTTTTTCTGGAATTTGCAACATTAGAACTAGTAACGTCATATTGAAACAAATTTCCTTCAACAAAATCGTCTGATTCATTAAAAACATTATTTGTAATATACAATAACTTCGAATTTGGGGAAAACTCCACCCCATACGGATAGGCGTTCGTTAATAAAATTCTTTGGTTTGTTACGCCGCCACTTGAGTCATCAAAATCATAAAGTAAAACTTTTCCTGATTTTTTTCGTCCGGAACGCGGGCTACCGGCAAACGTTGAACTATGGGCAATTGCGAGTTTACTGCCATCGGGAGACGCTTTTAAGTAGCCTATTGCAGAAATATTTACACCTTCGGCATTTATAACAGGATTTACAGATTCCGGAACTGTAGAAATTACGGGATTAACATTTACACCGTTATAGTCAACCTTGAAAGCTAAAAACTTATTTATAAAATAGGTAATCACCCAAATAGAGGTTCCATCACTATGGGCTACTGCAGTAATCTTTTCTGTAGATTTGAACTCCTTCTCGGTGGCGTTGTTAGGGTTGTAGGTAATCAACGGTGTGTTTTTGGTACCGGGCACAATATCTCCAAATCCATTATTCAAATTCAGATCCACCTCAGAGTAATTGACACCATGTATTTCAGGCACATCTTTTAAATAATAACTAGGAAGATCTACAGTAAAAATGTAGTAATGCGTTGTTGTTCCGGGTTTTGGGATAATAATTGCCGACTCGGTGCTTGAACTATGACCAAATAGTCCAAAACCATTAGGCATTAAATCATGTTTCCTGTCCCAAACTTGAACACCATCCGTGTAGAATAAAAGATCTCCATTTGAATTTGAGATGGTAGCACAACCTTCACTTGTAGACAGCTTCCCATCCAACAAAGGTGTTGGTGTATTGGTTTTGAATTGCATACCAGCAAAAACACCAAAATACCAGTTCGCAGATTCCTTTTGGGCGAAGCCCATAGAAGCCATAAGAAAAACAATTATAACTAGTAATTTTTTCAAAAGAAGTAGTGTTAGCAGTGTAGTAGAGCTATTTAAAAATTAAATTTCAAATAAGTCTCGAAAATTTTGTTTGTTGATTGATTTTTTGAAAGTACATAATTTAAGCTTGAGTATCAAAAAAAACCGATAAAATTGAAATTCAAACTGAGAAAATGATAAAAAATATATTTTTATGTTCAGGAGTTTGACAAAAAATAGATTACAAATTAAAGCTCTTTTCAAAAAACAACACAAAAACCTTGAAGATTAACTCATTATTCAAATTCTAATTTAGAAGAAACTCGTCAGATATATTTTTGAAAAATAAGCATTTTTAACAGCGTTTAATTCAAGTAAAATCCTAACAAAATATTGAAAAATCTACCTTAAAACTTTAATATTAATATCAGTTTTTTCTTACCCCTGTGTTAAATTTTTAAGGAATACTGCCTAATTCCTCAATTTTACCTCAAATTTTAACGGTGTTTTGTTGTTTTATTAACTATTTATTAAGATTTTTGGACTTGACTAACTCTAATAATTATAATAATGAAAACAAAGTTTAGTGGATTGCTAACGCTTTTACTGGCGTTTGTGGTGCAAATTTCTTTTGCACAAGAAAAAACAATTTCAGGTACGGTATCAGATGCAACTGGCCTCCCTTTACCTGGAGCTACTGTTTTAATTAAAGGTACCTCTACAGGTACATCAACAGATTTTGATGGAAAATACTCAATTAAAGCTGCACAGGGTTCTACCTTAGTGTTCACTTTTGTTGGGTATACCACAAGAGAAGTTGCAGTAGGTAGCTCTAACACGATCAATGTAACTATGGAAGAAAGCACAGAATCGCTTGAAGAAGTTCTGATCGTAGGTTATGGTACCTCTACCAAACAAGCCTTTGCAGGTACTGTGAAAACGGTTGATGCCAAGGAATTAGAAATTAAAAACGTTTCTAACATTTCTCAAGCATTAAATGGTGAGGTTGCCGGTGTAACTGTAATTAATACTTCGGGACAACCTGGTACAACATCAACAGTACGAATCAGAGGTTATGGTTCTGTTAACGGTAACAGAAGTCCGCTTTATGTGGTTGACGGTGTTCCGTACAATGGTAGTTTGAATGCTATTGCTCCATCGGATATTAAAAGTACAACCGTGTTAAAAGATGCAACTGCAACTGCTATTTATGGTTCTCGTGGTGCTAACGGTGTAATTTTAATCAATACAAAATCAGGGTCTTCTAAAGATTCTTACATTGAAGTTGAAGTTAAAACCGGTATCAACGATCAGTTAATTCCGCGTTATAACGTTATCAGAAATCCTGAACAGTATATCGGTCTTGCATGGGAAGGTATTTATAACAGAGGTGTTATTTCTGGTCAGGCTGATCCCGTTGCATTTGCCAACGCAAACTTATTTAGCGCTGGGTATTTAGATCCGGGGTACAACATGTGGAATGTAAATTCTGCCAGCGAATTAATTGACCCTGTAACTCATACTGTAAGACCTAATGTAACTAGAAGATATACACCACTTTTATACTCAGACGCTGCCTTTGATTCTGCTTACAGAAAAGAAGGAAGTTTAAGAATGGGCGGTGGATCAGATAAATCTAACTACTACTTTTCTTTGGGTTATTTGAATGATGACGGATACGCCATCAACACTGGTTATGACCGTTATAATACCCGTTTAAAAGTTGATTCAGATATCAAAAAATGGCTAAATATTGGTGCAAACTTAGGTTATGCTTATTCTATTAGTAGAAATAACGGACAAACTGTAGGTTCTGAAAACGTGTTTGAATTTGCAGATAAAACAGCACCTATTTTCCCAGTATTTTTAAGAGATGATAACTACCAGTTAGTACCAGATCCTATTTTTGGCGGTAATGTGTATGACTTTGGTAATATTTCAGGATATCGTGCTAGAAACCAATCAGACGGGTTAAACCCAATTGCTACGGCATTATATGACCGTGTTGGTTTTAAAAGACACGAATTGAACACCAATTTATCTATGAATATTACATTCACTGATTATTTGACATTAGAAACTCGTTACGGTTCTCAATACTCTATTGAGCATTACAAAAATTATTCTAACCCTTTTTATGGAGGAGGATCAACAGGTGATAACCCTGGAAGTTTGTTTGTTAGAGATAGAGAACGCTGGAATCAGAACTTTTTGCAATTATTAAGATTTAATAAAAAGTTTGGAGATCACTCTGTTGAAGCATTAGCAGCTCACGAAACTACTGATTTTACATTTCACGAATCAACTCAATCTAAAGCCTTGGTTGTTGTGGATGGTTTGTTAGAACTGGATAACTTCCTTTTTAACCTATCGCCTCCTACTGGTTTTGAAGAAGGTTTCAGCATTGAATCATATTTCTCTCAAATCAATTATAACTATAGAGATAAGTACTTCTTAACCGCATCGTTAAGAACTGATGGATCTTCAAGATTTGTTAATGATAAATGGGGAACATTTGGATCTGTTGGAGCTGCCTGGGTAGTTTCAAATGAGGACTTCATGAAAAATACCATTTTCTCTTTCTTAAAGGTGAAAGGTTCTTACGGTGTGAATGGTGATCAAGCCGGTTTAGGTTATTATGATGGTTATGACACGTTTACAACATCTTTATTAAATGGTATTGCTATTTCTGCGAATACAAATGGTAACCCTGATCTAACATGGGAAACTTCGAAAATGTTCCAAGCTGGTGTTGAATTTAGCCTGGGATCATTTTTAGACGGTAGTGTTGACTACTACGACAAAAGAACTGATAATTTATTATTTGATAGACGTGTAGGACCTTCTGCAGGTATTGCTGTAATTACGGTTAACGACGGAGAATTAACTAATAAAGGTATAGAATTTGATTTAACCGGTCATATCATTGATAACAAAGACTTTACTTTAGACCTTACGGCTAATGGTGAGATCTTAACCAATGAGATTACTAGAATGCCTTTAGACCCTGCTACAGGAGAACAGAAGATTTTAGATAACTCTGCCGCATTTTACGGTTACTCTGTAGGTCGATCTATCTTTGATTTTTATATGAGAGAATATGCAGGTGTTGACCCTTCAAATGGAGCACCAATGTGGTACCAATATTATGATGATATCAACAATAACAACGTATTAGATGCGGGTGAACCTTCATCTAACTCAAATAGTCCTTGGGTTCCGGTAGATACAAATCTTCAAAACAGAACTGGTTCTATTGTAGAGTATCAAACTTTAGTGCCTGGAGCTAATATCAAAAAAAGAACGACTACAAACTATGCTGATGCCGCTAATGTTTATATAAACAAAAGTGCAATTCCAGATTTACGTGGTGCTTTCAGATTAGCAAGTACGTTTGGTAACTTTAATTTTGCAGCTCAGTTTACTTACAGTATTGGAGGTTGGGCATATGATGCGCAATACGCAGAATTAATGAGTGACCGTTTTGGTACTTTAGGTAATAACTACCACCAAGACATTCTAAACAGATGGATGCAACCAGGTGATATTACTAGTGTACCAAGATTAGCCGACGGTATTGACCAAAACAGTACTTCTACGTCATCTCGTTTTTTAACAAAAACAGATTATTTAGCACTTAACAACGTTTTACTTGGCTATACATTCCCAGAAAAATTCATTAAGAATACAGGTATTAATTCCTTAAATATTTGGGCTTCTGGAGATAATTTATTTATCAAAACCAAGAGAAACGGTTTCAACCCAACTACTAGTGAAAGTGGTAACTCAGGTCGTAGACTTTACGCTCCTTTAAGTACTTTCACCTTAGGTGTTAGAGTTAAATTTTAAAAAAAAAAGAATATGAAAAATATATTTAAATTAACGTTAGTTACAGCGACCTTAATACTATCAAATAGCTGTAGTAAAGACTTTTTAGAAAAGGAACCTTCGGAGTTTATCACAACGCAACAAGTTGCTGAAGCCGCTTCTAAAAACCCTGATGTAATCGCAGGAACCATGTCAGGTATTTATGCCTTGATGTTCCAGACAGGCACAGGGGGCACCGGTGGTCACGATGATTTCGGTCAGAAAGGTTATGACATTTTCGCTGATATGTTATCCAGTGATATGGCTCTTTCCGTAAGTACTTATGGATGGTACCGTGCAAGTATCACTGAATATCAGTGTACTCAAGATTATACTTACACCGACAATTATCAGGTGTGGAGATATTATTACAGAATTATCCGATCAGCGAATACCGTAATTGGTGCTTTGGGTGGTAATGATGCGATTCCTGAAAATGTGGAAAACCAATACATTATGGGACAAGCTAAAGCAATTAGAGCGCATTCCTACTTCTATTTAACTCAATATTTCCAAAAGAAATATGATCCATCAGAGAATATTTTACCATTTTATGATGATTTAGAAGACCAAAATGGGCCTAAAGTTCCTGCGTCACAAATTTATGATCTTATGATCAGTGATTTGACCTCTGCAATTTCGTTGTTAAACGGTTTCGAAAGAACTGATAAAGTTCAAATCAACCAAAATGTAGCCAAAGGAATTTTAGCCTATGTATATGGTGCTATGGGTGATAAAAACCAAGAAATTAAAACGCTTACGGATCAAATCATTGGTTCTGGAGAGTTCACTTTAATGAACGAAACAGAAGTATTAGGCGGATTTAATGATGTAAACACACCAGGATGGATGTGGGGTGCTGATATCACTCTTGACTCCGGATTGGATTTGGTGTCTTGGTGGGGTCAAATGGACTACTTCTCTTATAGCTACGCAGCTTATGGAGATTATAAAGTAATTGATGAAGATCTTTATGATAAAATTCCAGCTGATGATGTAAGAAAAGGACAATTTTATGATGTTTCAACATCTGTAAGATTCTTACAACCGTTAAATAAATTTTATGATGCCAGTAGAACACCTTACGGAGCTTCTACCTCTGTTGTAGCCGATTATATCTACATGCGTGTAGCTGAGATGTACTTACTTAATGCAGAAGCTAATGCTAAAATAGGAAACGAACCGGCGGCCAGAACGAGTCTGAAGGCTTTAATGAACTTGAGAGTACCTGATGCTTCTTATGTGGATGGTTTATCCGGTCAGGCTTTATTGGATGAAATTTCTCTTCAAACTAGAATTGAGTTATGGGGTGAAGGTAAAAGTTATTTAGAAATGAAGCGTAATAAGGAAACAAGAACAAGAGGACCTAATCACCTTTCTTTTGTAGGTGTTCCTATTCCTTATGATGATGAAAAAATGACTTTTGAAATTCCAGAAGCTGAAATTTTGAACAACCCATTCGTTAGTGAACAAAATAATTAAAATTTAAACTCATGAAAAAATTAATATATATATGTGTAACATTTTTGGCTTTGTTCACCATCCAAAGCTGTGAGGACAGCTTGCTTGAGGCAGATCTAAACTATGTTGCATTTGGTAAAGCTTCATATTCGACGTCGGTTCCTGTTTCTGGGTCAACCACAGTAGATATACCAGTTTATACTTCGAATATAACAGGAGCAGACAGAACATTTAATGTCGCTGTTGATGCTGCAAACTCCACAGCTGCAGCAGGCTCATTTACCGTACCAGGTTCAGTAACTATTCCTGGAGGAACAAATGAAGGTACCTTATCCGTTGCATTAAGCGATGTTGATCTGGGTATTGGTAACAACGCTGTCGTAATCAAATTTGATATGGCGGAGGAAGGTCTTAATACAGGATCATCAACAACCGTGAATTACATCCAACAGTGTGAAGAAATAACCGCAACACTGGACATTAACTTTGATTATTATTCAGAGGAGACCGGTTGGTATATTACTGACGCTTTAGGAGGTACTGTAGTTGAGGCTGAAGCTGGTACTTATGCTGATTACAAACGTGGTTCCGTAAGCGAATCTATTACCTTATGTGCCGGTAGAGATTATACTCTTGTTTTCACAGATGAATTTAGTGATGGTATGGACGACGGTGGTGTTTTAGGTGACTACACCCTAACCATTGGTGGTGTTGTAAAAGTTACCGGCGGCGGTGCCTTTGGTGCTAGCGAATCAACTGCTTTTGATACCAAGTAATTACGCACCGATTTAAATATTAAAAAGAGCCTGATTTCTCAGGCTCTTTTTTTATACCTTTAGACCATGGAAGATCAGACCCAAATTTTTGGTTTACGGGCTATTATTGAAGCCGTAACTTCAGGAAAGACCATCGATAAAGTTTTTTTACAAAAAGGACTTCATGGTGAACTATTCAACCAGCTGGAATCCCTAATACGTGCTGAAGGCATTAATACTTCTTATGTTCCGGTTGAAAAATTAAACCGACTTACAAAAAAGAATCATCAAGGGGCTGTAGCACAAATTTCTCCTGTGGAATTTCATGATATGGAGACCTTGATATTACAGATTGTTGAATCTGGAGAAACGCCACTTTTTTTACTACTAGATCAATTGAGTGATGTTCGGAATTTTGGCGCAATCATTCGTACTGCAGAATGTACCGGAGTGCATGGTATCATTATCCAGAAAAAAGGCGGTGCTCCAGTAAATGGCGATACCATTAAAACCAGTGCCGGTGCCGTTTTTAAAGTGCCTATTTGCAAAGTAGATCACATTAAGGACGCCGTGTTTTACATGCAAGCCTCAGGTATAAAAGTTGTAGCTGCTACTGAGAAAACCAATCAAACATTATATGATGTTTCCTTTAAAGAACCTACAGCCATTGTTATGGGTTCTGAAGGGCGAGGTATCAACCCATCCATTTTAAAAGTGGTTGATCATAAAGCTAAACTGCCTCTTTTAGGGGAGATTGAATCTTTAAATGTGAGTGTTGCTTGTGGCGCCTTTTTATATGAAGCCGTTAGACAACGCCTTTAATCCTTTTTCTTTTTTTTGTAATTATAATTGATAATGATCTGTTGAGAGTCCTCCTCCTCTATTTCTTCAGGTTTTGTTTCGATAAAATTTCCATCTTCATCAAAATGGTTTAAAAAGGGATCATCCGCTTCCTTAAAATCGGGTTGTTCCCAGGCATAAGTTTGTCGCCCAGCTATTTCTTTTTTAAAAAACAAAGCAAAAACCAGTCCGGTGATCAAACCAGCCAAATGACCTTCCCACGACATGCCCTCCTCTACAGGAAATACATACCAGATCATGCTTCCATATAGAAAAATAACACCCAGAGAAAGCGCTACAAATCTATAATTCTTTGCAATGATACCTTTAAAGAAAATAAAACTGAAAAGCACGTAAATGAGTCCGCTGGCCCCAATATGATACGCTGGTCTTGCAATACACCAGGTAAGAAATCCGGAAATTAATACACCATATATTAAGACACGCCAGGCAATAGCACGATAGAAATAGAATAAAGCCATACTCAAGATTAGTAAAGGCATGCTATTATGGTACAAATGTTCTATGCTACTATGGATAAACGGACTCAAAACAACTCCTCGTAATCCCGCGAAGGTTCTCGGGTAAATTCCGAAGGTGTTGAAATTGTATCCAAAACGCACTTCGAACCAGAAAACGATCCAAAGGAATAAAACGAAAAATACCGGATAGCCAACGACTCCGGTAGTGAATTGGAACTGTGATTTTGACTTCATTTGATTAAATATAGCAAATAATACTCCAAGTTGCAGCCTGATGCTAAATTGGCAGTATGCTACGTGAGTCCTGCCTACCGGCAGACAGGGATTATAGCAAACTACCGTGTAGTGTGGAAAGCACAACCCCCGATTTTTATCGGGGGACACGCCCAAAACTTAAAAATTTTGCTTTAATTTTACGTTTATGAATGCAAATGAGCCATTGGCAGAACGCTTACGACCAAAACACCTGAAGGACTATGTGAGTCAGGCACATTTGATAGGCGAAAAGGGTGCATTAACCCAACATTTAAAACACGGATTGATTCCATCGATGATTTTTTGGGGACCTCCGGGAACCGGAAAAACAACGCTGGCTCATATCATAGCTTCTGAATCTGAACGGCCTTTTTATGCTTTAAGTGCCATAAATTCCGGGGTAAAAGATGTGAGGGAAGTTATTGAAAAAGCAAAGCAAAGTGGTGGCTTGTTCACCACGAAAAACCCTATATTATTTATTGATGAGATCCACCGATTTAGTAAATCGCAACAAGATTCTCTTTTACAAGCTGTAGAGAAAGGTTGGGTGACCTTAATTGGTGCCACTACGGAAAATCCGAGTTTTGAGGTAATCTCCGCCTTGCTGTCGCGGTGTCAGGTTTATATTCTTAACGCATTTGAAAAAACAGATCTGGAAACCCTTTTAAATCGGGCTCTGGAAACAGATGAGTTCCTTTCGAAAAAAAATATCACCTTAAAAGAAACGAAAGCTTTACTTAGATTGTCTGGCGGGGATGCCCGAAAACTATTGAATCTTTTTGAACTGGTTGTTAATGCGATCGATAGTGATACCATTGAGATTACGGACGCTTTAGTAATGGACAAACTTCAAAACAGCACCGTAAAATATGATAAGACCGGTGAACAGCACTACGATATTGTTTCGGCTTTCATAAAATCGATTCGTGGAAGTGACCCGAATGGTGCCGTGTATTGGCTGGCCCGTATGATAGAAGGTGGTGAAGATGTTAAATTTATTGCGCGTCGTATGCTCATTTCGGCCAGTGAGGATATTGGTATGGCAAACCCGACCGCTTTGGTAATTGCTAATAATACGTTTCAAGCTGTGAGTACCATTGGGTATCCGGAATCTCGTATTATTTTGAGTCAATGCGCTATTTATTTAGCATGCTCTCCAAAAAGTAATGCCTCCTATAAGGCTATTGGTGCGGCACAACAGATGGTTAAAGAAACCGGCGATCTACAAATTCCTTTAGATCTACGCAATGCGCCAACAAAACTCATGAAGGAATTAGGATACGGCGCCGACTATAAATACGCCCACGATTATGCAAATAATTTTGTTGATCAGGAGTTTCTTCCCGACAGCATTAAAAACACCAGATTTTATGAACCCGGAGAAAATGCACGTGAGAAAGCGCATCGGGAATTCTTAAAAAATCGTTGGAAATCGAAATATGATTACTAAGCTTAAAACTTAATATTCAGTACTTTTTGAGAAACCACACCATTTTCTAAAGCCTCGTAGATCCATTGTCCATTAGTCTTGTAAATGACTGCTGATCGATTTTCAACCAGGTAAACATCTGCAACTTGTGTATTGAACATGCGATACACAACTTTTGGAGACCTATCAACTAACTGATAACCATTCGTGATTTCCTGAGCGTATAAGGTTTCTGAACTTGTATTGGATATTGCCGTGGGAACTTGTGGTGTAGCAACAACGATCACTTCGTTTTGCTTTTTTTTAGGGGCCTCCGTAAGCATTTCCGCCTCAGGTTTCTTAATTTCTGGCTTGTCCTGAGATTGTTTAGATTCAGCAACCATATCGGTTTTTGGCTGATAACTGTAATTTAATAATTCTAAAGGCTTAAAGGCATTTCGAGTAGCTTCGGTAAAAGCTCTTTTAAAATCTTTCTCCCGGCTTTCACCTTCCGGACCCTTGTAAACCTCTACTCCATCACAATTTTTAAGAACCAGGTTCAATTTTGTTTTAAACAAACCACTGTCCTCTACTAAATCAGAATTTAAGGCCAGGCAACGATTTTTCTGCAAATCTTCAGGTAATTGTTCGCCTTCCATATAGGCATCAAAACCATATTTTTTAAATAAAAATTTAGAAAGTGCATTGATCTGATATTGATTAGGCTCTTTCAGAAATTCATATTTCTTTGGAACAATCACATATTTATAATCATTCAAACTGGTCTGAGCCAAAGCATTGAAACCTATAATGAAGCTTGTAATAAGCGTTAATAGCGTGGTTTTCATTTTTATTTTTATAATAATTAGAATTTAAAGATAAGCATACATTTTAAAAATTCAGCGGTCGTCTAATGCAAAACCATACTAAAGATAGTTTTTCAATAATGATAAATGATTGATCTGAGGAATAACTTCGTCAATAGCATCGTTTCTAATGTTGAAGAAAATAACTTCCATGCCTATATCACGAGCTCCAAGCACATCGGCTTCATAATTATCGCCAATCATCACACTTTTTTCACTGCTGGTGTTGGCCTGTTTCAAAGCATGATGAAAAATATCCGGATGTGGTTTTTTAACCCCAACCGATTCAGAATTTGTAATGGTATCGAAATAATGAATGATATTAGAATGTGTTAACTTTTTGTGCTGAACCTCCTCAAAACCGTTAGTAATGATGTGTAATTTATACTGATTACTTAGATAATTCAGGATCTCTTCAGTATGATCGAATAAATGATTGAAACTACTGAGCCAGGTGATATAATCTTCGGAGAGCATATGGATCTGTTCGGCCTCCAAAACAATGTCAAGAGCTCTAAAGGCATCATCCAAACGTTTGAACCGAAGATCGGATTTGCTTATTCTGTTCTCCCTGTAAAGTTTCCAATAATTCAGATTTATTGGCTCGTAAACTTCAATGAACTCGTTTAAATTCACCGAAATAGCATTGCTTTTAAATATTTTATCAAAAGTTAACGCTGAATTTTTATCAAAATCCCAAAGCGTATGATCTAGATCGAAAAACACATCAGTTATGCCTTTAATCTTCATCCTGAGCCGAATTTAATATCATATTGAACAATTCTTTATAGCCGTTCCAGCGTTCATTCTCGCTAAAAGTATAATTATGAAACACCGCGGTGAATTCACCATTTACGGCCTTTACTTCATCAATTAGTGCTCCCAAAGCCTTCTTCTTGTCGAGTAATGAATGCTCTTTTAAAAGGGCATAATCTAAAAAATGATAAGGACAAATCTTTAATGGGGTTTGTACTTCGTAATCCAGATCATAGAACAAAAACGGTGTGCAACTCCCTGCACGAAAACCTAGTTGGTTAACATAGCCCATGGTATAATCCTCCTGAATTTCTAATTCAATTAAATTTCTATAGGAATCCGGTAAATTTAATCGGGAAAATGATTGCCTGCTAGATTTTAAAGGCATATTGATGATTTCTTCCATTCGTTTCTTCTCTTTTTTGAGTATCTCGGCATCATCGATGGCAAAATAGGAAGCTTTCAATCCGACTTCACAATAATCGGCAACATGTTTAATTAGGGAAACAAAATTGCGTTTATTGGGGTTGATCCCCTTGTCATAAGTTGAGTAATCTCCAATCAAAAAGAAAAAAAGAAATTTAAATTTACTTAGCTTCTGACGGTTAATAATGTATTTAAATGTATCGTAAGGATCGTGTTTAAACCCAAGTAAAACCGCATAGCGCATGTAGAGATCCCGTAATCGAAATTTGAAAAAATCTTTAACGGTACCGCCCGTTGTACGCATGAGTCCCTTCAACTTAAAATGATAGGCTACAGGAACATCAATAATCGGTTTAATGCTGTAATGCTGCTCAGGAAACTCGTAGTCGGGAAATTGCTTTTGTAAGGCGGCTTTGAATTTATATGCCCAGATATCTACAACAGGCTGGCGCAAAAAATTATGTTTGTATGCCAGGCTTTCGGTGGCCATAAACCGACCGTATTCATCTTTCACATGAGGCAAATATTCTTCATACCGCGATAACAAATAAAATGATGCCGCAAAAATATCATAAGGTATGGCGCTCTTCTCCCCGTTTGGAAAGAAACACTTTGTGTTGTCCCAATCAGAAACATGGATGTCGAAATCATTCAAACCTTGTTCAAATAAAATGTCATGACTTTTAATAAAGAACTCGCTACCCAACTGCTGTTTGGTGTACGACATTTTTAAGCTATTGTGCGCAATAAAGGATTCTATGGTGTTCGTAAAATCGACTTTAACACCCAATACTCTGGTACAAATATGCCGAAAAACATATTTGAGACGTGGTGAGATGTTATGCGTATAAACTAATAACATTAAAGAAGAGTTTCATCTGCAAAACTAAAGTATGCTTTTTCTGTGATAATAAGATGGTCGAGTACGGTTATATCCAAAACTTTTGCTGCGGTTTTCAATTTTTCTGTAATTCTTTTGTCGGCCTCACTGGGTTTTAGGGTACCTGACGGATGATTATGAGCTAAGATCAAACTGGTAGCACCCAACTCGAGCGCTTGTTTTAAAACCAGTCGCACATCTACCAAAGTTCCCGTGATGCCTCCTTTGCTCAATTGATTTTTTTGAATGACCTTATTTGAATGATTTAAATAAATGATCCAAAATTCTTCATGCTGTAATTCTCCAATCAGTGGTTGCATCAACTCAAAGACCGAATTGCTTGAACTAATTTTTGTTTGTTTTTGAGCATCCTCTAAACGTCTTCTTCGCCCCAATTCCAAAGCGGCCAAAATAGTAATAGCCTTGGCTTCACCAATGCCTTTAAAGTCCATTAATTGTTTTAAAGACATTTTTCCTAAAGCACTTAGATTGTTATCAACCTGCTTTAAAATACGTTGACACAAAGCCACAGCACTCTCATCCCTATTTCCAGAACCAATTAAAATGGCCACCAACTCAGCATCACTCAAAGCGGCTTGTCCTTTATACAGTAGTTTTTCTCGGGGCTGATCTGCCTGGCTCCAGTGTTTTATTGAAAACGAGGGGCTTTTTTCAGTCATTTGATAAATATAAATATTGTGAATTTATCAAACAATTTATTTGAAGATTAAACAGACGGTTTTAATTATTTTGAATTATTTTTTTCCGACTAAAGGAGTTCTTTTACGTCTTCAAAATCTAAACCACCATAGTTTCCAGAGCTCATTAAAAGCAGCGCTGTATTTTTTAAATTTTGATCGAATAAAAAGCTTTTAAATGCCTCGGGATTGGTATAAATAATGAGATCCTCACGATCAAAAGCAGTCGCAATTTGATCTTTACTTACCGCATCCAATTTTTTAATGGCAACAGCATCGGGGGAATAAAAAACCACGGCCTCATCGGCTGCATCCAGAGCGCCTTTATATTCCTTTAGAAATTCTGCATTCAAACTGCTATAAGTGTGCAATTCCAAACATGCCAAAAGCCGATAGTTCGGGTATTGTGCCTTAACGGCTTCGGTAGTTGCCTTTACTTTACTTGGCGAATGTGCAAAATCTTTATAAGCGGCACTAGAACTTGTTTCTCCTAATTTTTCAAGACGTTTGCTCGCTCCTTTGAAGGTTGCAATGGCCTCATAAAAATCGTCCTCATCTATACCCATATGCTGACAGATCCATTTTGCACCCGCCAGATTATTTAGATTGTGTTTTCCAAAAACTTCAATAGGTAAAGGCCCTTCGGAAGTTTCTAAAAAGGTTTGTCCGTTCTCGATCGTATAATCCGGTGTGTGGTAAGGAATTTTTCGGATGGGGTTTTCTGAAGCTTCCACCACGCGTTTTACTTCAGGATCTTCTTCATTGTAATTGATACTTCCTCCGTTAACAATAGAATCTACAAAAATCCGGAATTGCTCAACATAATTCTCATAGGTTGGAAACACATTGATATGATCCCAGGCTATACCACTTAATAAGGCAATATTCGGTTTGTATAAATGAAATTTTGGTCGACGATCAATAGGTGAACTCAAATACTCATCGCCTTCCAAAACAATAAAATCATTTTCTTCCGTAAGTTTTACCATCAAATCAAAACCTTCCAGTTGGGCACCCACCATATAATCTACGTCGCGATCGTGATAATGCATCACATGCAGAATCATGGAGGTTATTGTTGTTTTTCCGTGGCTTCCACCAATAACAACACGGGTTTTTTCTTTAGACTGTTCGTATAAAAACTCCGGATAACTATAAATTTTCAATCCAAGGTCCTGGGCTTTCAAAAGCTCTGGATTATCAGCTTTTGCGTGCATTCCTAAAACAACGGCATCCAAGGCATTTGATATTTTTTCAGGAAACCATCCAAAGTTTTCCGGCAACAAACCGGCATTTTCCAAACGGGATTTTGAAGGCTCAAAAATAGTATCGTCGCTACCGGTTACTTCATAGCCCATTTGTTGTAAAGCCAAAGCCAGATTGTGCATGGCAGCACCTCCAATAGCAATAAAATGTACCTTCATTGTATTTTATGTTGATTTTTTTTTAGAAAATATTCAGACTGTAAATATAGAAATTGACCTTCTAAAAGCCAGATGAAATTGCTGATTTCTATAATTGAAAAACTAAGGCCTAACGATCCAGTATTTTTTGCTTTTCAGCCTTGAAAGATTTTATCTGTGGTAATTCAGCTAAAGCCAGGTCGATATACTTTAGAGCCTCTTTCTTGTTTTGTTTGTGCATTTGGATCTGAGCTAAACGATAATGTGCCCAGGCTTTTGGAACACCATCCTTGGAGCTGTAATTCCGGATGTAGGTATGCAAACAGGCTTCACCTTTTTCCAGATCTATATTATACTCGGCAGCCACTTTTCCTAATTGATAATACAAAGCGTTCCTGTTTAATGCGCCTTGAGGTGTTTTGCTATCCCTACCTCGTTTTTTACCAGAGTTAGCACTTAAAGCATCACTCTCATCGATCCCCATTTTATAATATTTTTCAGCCAATTCCGGTTGATTATCGTATTCATAAACATAACCTAATGCCAAATAACCATCCAGTTTCGATAAATCCAAAAGCTCATGCGCATATTTTAAGGATTTGGTTTTGCTTCCCCCAAAAATTCCCGGTAATTGCATGTACAATTCTACCAGTGCCCAGCGCGCCTCAATATGTTTTGGATCTAATTCAATGGCTTTTAAAAAAGAAGCTTTCACATCGCCAATATAGCTTAGCGCTTTAAACTTGTTTTCCAAGGCCTTCATTCCTAAAACGCCTCCATATTTGTAATGGTAATCGGCATTATTACTGTTAAGTTCAATTAATTTTTTATATTCCTCCAGAGCATTATCCCATTTTTTCTGGTAACCATAGGAATCACCCAAAAGTTCAATAGCTTGCTGATTGTTAGGCTCTTTTTCAAGAAAAACTTTTATTAACTGTTCCGCTTTGTCGTATTGTTTATTTTGAAGAAATACCTCAACACCAGAAAGCGCGTTTTGCCCAAACATGGTGGCAGGTAACAGAAGTAGGTACAGAATTTTCTTCATCATATACAGGGTGAAAATGCAAATTTAAGATTTCTTATCTATTTAGGAAAAACATATCCATAACATAACGAAAGGCTTATCGTAATATTTCATTTCAAATCGTTGATAAGCCTATTAAGGTACATTAAATAAATGAATTCTTATTTACTCGGTGGCATTGTTGGTCTTACTTCAATCTTACTTGGTAAGGTTCTTGGATGCATTTTTAGTAGGTCGATAACCAACATTCCTATATCTTCTCCCTGAATTTTCCAGGCATCTTCACTGTTTGGAGTATGCCCGTTAAAATGGGTTGCCACAGAGCCTGGCATAATCGTACTCACTTTTATATTGTATTGCCGTAGATCGAGCATGGCAGCTTGTGTAAAACCGGTTACCCCAAATTTACTGGCATTATAGGCAGAACCTTTAGCGAAGAAATTGGTGCCGGCTAAACTTGAAATGGAAATAAAATAACCTTCTGATTTTTTTAAGGCCTCTACACTACTTTTTATAGAATAGAAAACGCCACTAAGATTGGTATCAATTGTTTCTTTCCACTGCGCTACGGTTAATTCATCTACAGCAGCAAAATGTCCCAGACCGGCATTAGCAATCACAATATCCAATTGACCAAAAGCCTCAAGTGTTTTAGCAACAGCTTGAGCCTGGCTATCATAATCTTTAACATCGGCTTCAATACCCAACGCTTTCGCTCCGGTTTTGGAGGCTTTAACTAATTCACTGGCAGCATCTTGTGCCGCTTTTTCATGGCGACTTGTTATAGCTACTTTTACTCCTTCATTAAGCAGGGCCAAGGCAACGGCATACCCGATACCCTTTGTTCCTCCTGTAACCAAAGCAACTTTATTTTCTAATAAACTCATATTAATTTCTTTTTTCTGATTTTATACGAATTTACGAAAACAACAGGCCTTCCCAAAAGATAAAATGTTAGGATAATTATAAAATTTGAAGCGAGAAGCAAGCTATTTTTTGGGTGGATATTTCGACATTACCTTATCAACTAATTGCTGAATTCGAGCCAATCGATTTTCAGGTGTGGCATCCGGATTAAATCGGTAATCACCTACAGCCTGCCAGAATAATTGTTTCTTGTTTTCATCTACAAAATCGATAGTGATCTGACGGTTAATCTGACCCTGACCTATAGGCAAGCCAATAGAAATACCTCCACCCATATTTCGGCCTCCACCACCAACGCCAAGACCCACAGTTTGATTAGGCGCTTGCTGGAATGCCTGACTACTGATATCTATAAAAAAGCCAGGGTTATCTGATAATTCCATACCCATCGTTTTCAATTTAGCGTCCAAAGCATCTAATAAACGTCTCGTGTCAAGATCGCTCAAACCCGGTTTCATATCACTGTAATAATTGTAAGTCTTGTATTGATTGAAATTGGTTCCCCGATCGTAATCATAGGTCACATAAATTGGAGCGCAGGAGCTCATCACTAAAAAAAGTATCGACCATTTAAGAAATTTCATAACACCTATTTTTCTTTAAATTTAATTAAAAATCAGCTGGTTTTTATGATCTTAAACTAAAATATTTGCTCATTTCATTATATATTTAGATATTTGTCTAAATACCTAAATGATGAATTATTTATTTAAAGCTTTAAACGATGAAACCCGGCGTCAGATTCTCGAGCTTTTAAAACAAGGCGACATGACGGCTGGTGATATTGCTGAAGCCTTCGATATTTCGAAACCCAGTATTTCTCATCATTTAGATATTTTAAAACGTGCCGAATTAGTTACCAGTGAAAAACAAGGACAATTCATCACCTATTCCATCAATACAACCATACTTGAAGATGTACTGCAATGGTTGATAACGCTTAAAAAATAAACCGATGAAATTAAAAAAAGAACTTCCGTTGCTTCTCATTATTGCCATACCATTGGTCTATTTGGCCTATGTATGGAATAGTTTACCTGAAACCGTCCCGCTTCATTGGAATTTTAAAGGAGAGATAGATAATTGGGGGGATAAATCCACATTGATTTGGACAACTTGCCTATTTACCATATTCATGTATGGTTTACTTTCAATAATTCCGTTCATAGATCCTAAGAAGAAACTTCAAAACATGGGACAGAAATATTACAATTTGAAATTCTTCCTGCTACTATTCATGTCCGGTATTGCTGTCTTTATTATTTATAGCGTTAAGGAACAAGCCATGCATAATCCTAATTTACTTTTTATTGTTCTGGGATTACTTTTTGTTGTTTTAGGAAATTATATGAAAACTATTAAAGCGAATTACTTTATCGGAATCCGCACGCCATGGACTCTGGAAAACGAAACCGTTTGGAAAAAAACGCATCAATTAGGAGGCAAACTTTGGTTTGTTGGTGGTTTACTTATTGTGATCTGTTGTTTGATTTTTAAGAAAGAACTCAGTTCTAAAATATTTATTGGGATTGTGATTACCATGTCACTTATTCCTGTGCTTTACTCCTACGTCACCTTTAAAAAATTAGATTCTTAAATTTTAAATTCTATGAGAGGCTTCTTATTTAAAATCATTTTCCTTTTGAGTTTTACTGTTGTTTTTTCGCAAGCAAAAAGACCTCAAACACCCGAAGCACCATTCAACTATACTTCCGACACCGTACATTTTAAAAATCCAAAGGCTAATAATATTACATTTGAAGGAACACTGACTATTCCCAAGAACATTAAAAACCCACCGGTTGCCATTTTAATTACCGGGTCTGGTCCACAGGACAGAAATGAAACTGTGAAACAGTTCAATCACAGCCCATTTTTAGTTTTAGCAGATTATTTGAGCCGTCACGGTATTGCTGTTCTTCGCTATGACGATCGAGGAGTTGGGAATTCTGAAGGTGATTTTTCAACGGGAACCTCATACGATTTCGCTACAGATGCCGAAGCTGCTTTCACTTTTTTAAAACAAAGAACCGATATTGACACTTCTGCAATTGGTTTAATAGGCCATAGTGAAGGCGGACTCATAGCACCTATGGTAGCTTCTAAAAACAAAGATGTAGCCTTTGTGGTTTTACTCGCAGGACCAGGCGTTGATGGTGCAGAAATTTTACGAAGTCAGGCTAAAAAGGTTGGAATGCTTTCCGGTGTACCACAAATTCAGTTAGATGAAAATGATACATTGAGTAAAACTATTTATGAGGTGATTAAAACCACTAAAAATGAAGATTCCATCGCAGCTCGGGTAACCAGAGGCCTTAATGATTATAAGGCGAAAAATCCCATGTCTGTTTTAGCACCATACATTACTCCGGTAATGATCGAGCAACAACTCAAAACATTGAAATCGCCATGGATCAAAGCTTTCATTCGGATCGATCCTAAGGATTATTTACAAGAAACGACCTGTCCGGTATTAGCTTTAAACGGCAGTAAGGATGTTCAGGTTTTGGCCGATCTCAATTTAGAAGGAATAAAAGCCGGTTTGGAAAAAGCACAAAATACTGATGTTACTATAAAAGCGTTAGAAGGACTTAATCATTTATTTCAAACAGCCGAAACAGGAATGCCGCAAGAATACAGTAAAATTGAAGAAACCTTTTCTCCAAATGCTTTAGAAATTATTTCGAACTGGATTTTGGAGCGTTTTCATTAGCGTTCAACAGCTTCCAAAGTACATCCTTGAGTTCGGTAAGTCCTTGTTGCGCCACAGATGAAATAAAGAGAAAAGGTACCGGAAGTGTTTTATCCAATTCGGCTTTCATCTCAGCTTTCAGCTCGGCGTCGAGCATATCACTTTTGGAAATGGCAACCAAGCGATCTTTATCAAGCATTTCAGGGTTATAACGACGCAACTCATCCAACAAAATATCGTATTGTTCTTTGATGTCTTTAGCATCTGCAGGAATCAAAAACAGTAAAATAGAGTTTCGTTCAATGTGTCGTAAAAAGTAATGCCCTAAACCTTTTCCTTCCGCAGCACCTTCAATTATACCGGGAATATCAGCCATAACAAAGGTCTTGAAATCGCGATATTCAACAATTCCTAAATTGGGTTTCAATGTTGTGAATTCGTAATCTGCAATTTTGGGTTTTGCTGAAGTGATAACCGAGAGCAATGTTGATTTTCCGGCATTTGGAAACCCTACTAAACCAACGTCGGCAAGTACTTTAAGTTCAAGAGTTACATCTTTTTCTTCCATGGGTAAACCGGGTTGGGCATACCGTGGTGTTTGATTGGTAGACGATTTAAAATGCCAGTTTCCAAGACCGCCTTTGCCACCTTTAGCCAGGATTTTTTCTTCGCCATCTTCGGTAATCTCAAAAAGAACCTTGTTGGTTTCGGTATCTCGAACTACGGTTCCTAACGGCACTTCTATTATAGCATCCTCGCCATCGGCACCGGTACTTCGGCTTTTACTTCCGTGCTCACCATGACCGGCTCGAACATGTTTTTTAAATTTAAGATGAAAAAGTGTCCAAAGATTCTTATTTCCACGAACGATCACATGACCACCACGACCGCCATCGCCACCATCAGGGCCGCCTTTAGCTACATATTTTTCGCGATGTAAGTGCGCAGAACCCTTACCTCCATTTCCGGAAGCGACATACAGTTTTATATAATCAACAAAATTACCTTCAGTCATGCGTTATGGGTTCCGCTTTGCGGAAAAATTAAATTAATATTTCAGGAGCTTATTACAGCTTATCGATTACAGCACTTAAGCGTTTTGTGATATCTTCAATAGAACCTACACCATCAACGCCAAAATATTTGTCCTGTGCTGAGTAATAGTCCTTTAATATCGCTGTTTTTTTGTAGTATTCAGAAATTCTGGTTCTGATCACAGATTCGTTAGCATCATCAGGTCTACCGCTGGTCTCACCACGTTTCAAAAGACGTTCTACAAGGATATCATCGTCTACTTCCAAAGCGATCATCGCATTAATTTGAGAATCCTTCGAATCCATTAATTTATCTAAAGCCTTTGCCTGCGCATTGGTTCTTGGGAAACCATCAAAAATAAAGCCTTTAGCATCGGCGTTTTTTTCAACCTCAGCATTCAACATATCAATGGTTACCTGATCGGGAACCAACTCGCCTTTATCCATGTAGGACTTGGCCAACATCCCCAGTGCTGTTTCATTTTTGATGTTGAATCTAAAAACATCACCGGTAGAAATATGTACTAAATTATATTTTTCTTTTAAGAAATTCGCTTGTGTTCCTTTACCTGCTCCAGGAGGGCCAAAAAGCACTAAATTTGTCATGTGTTGTGTTTCTTTTATTTGATAAACTTCAGGAATATCGCGTCCTAAACCGTTATAATCTAAACCATAACCTACTATGAATTTGTTTGGAATTTCCTTTCCAACGTAATGCAATTTGAAATCCTTATTGTAAGCTTCCGGTTTATGAAACAGAGTCGCAATTTTTAAAGTTTTTACCCTTTCATTATTAAAAATACGATACACTTCATTAAGCGTATTTCCGGTATCAATAATATCTTCCAAAATAATAACCGTGCGGTCTGTGAGATCCTGAGTCAATCCAATTAAACGTTGGATATCCTCGGTAGATTTCACGCCTTCATAAGAAGCTAACTTAATAAAAGTAACTTCGCAGGGTTTCGGATACTTTTTCACAAAATCGCTAACCACCATGAAAGAGCCGTTCAAAATACCCACAAAAACAGGTATTTCGTCTCCAACATCTTTAGAGATTTCAGCAACCATTTTATCTAAGATAGCATCAATTTCCTTAGCCGAGATAAACGGTTTAAAATATTTATCGTGAAGTTTAATCACTATAACTTGTTTTTAAGGATGCAAAGATAATCAATAGATTAAGGAATACCCATTTTTGAATTGCCATTTCCTGAGTATTTTAAGATTTAAGTGTATTTTTGCGTATCATTGATGACGATTTTACCCAAAATAACAACATGAATTACTTTTCTTCAAATTTTAAGCTCGGTATTTTAGGTGGCGGCCAACTCGGAAAAATGCTGCTTTACAATACGCGAAAATTTGACATTTACACCTGTGTTTTAGAAGCCAGTGAAGCGGCACCTTGTCGGATTGCTTGTGATGAATTTCACCTCGGTGATCTTTTAGATTATGATGCGGTTTATAATTTTGGAAAACACGTAGACGTTCTCACTATCGAAATTGAAAACGTAAATATTGAGGCGCTGGCCGATCTTGAAAAGGAAGGTGTTAAAGTATATCCGTCATCTAAAACATTACGTACCATTCAAAATAAGGCAAAACAAAAATTGTTTTACGTAGATCATAATTTACCAACGGCACCGTTTTCCAGATTTGCTTACTTATCCGAGATCAAAGAAGCCATAAACCACGGTGGATTAAAATTGCCATTTGTCTGGAAGGTTGCACAATTTGGCTATGATGGCCAGGGCGTAAAAATTGTAAAATCGATTGAAGATCTTGAAGGTCTGCCCAAAGGAGAATGTATTGCTGAAGAATTAGTTCCTTTTAAAAATGAACTCGCAGTGATTGTTGCCCGCAGTGCCGCCGGCGAGGTAAAAAGTTACCCCGTTGTAGAAATGGAATTTCACCCGGAAGCCAATCAGGTGGAATATGTGATCTGTCCTGCCAGAATACCGGAAGCAGTTGCTAAAAAAGCGCAAGAAGTGGCTCTAAAAACTTCTGAAGCTTATAATCATGTTGGATTACTTGCGGTGGAAATGTTTCAAACTCAAAATGACGAGATATTAATCAATGAAGTCGCACCAAGACCTCACAATTCAGGACATCAAACCATTGAAGCCAGTTATACCTCGCAATTCGAACAACACATTCGAGCTATTTTAGGTCTTCCTTTAGGAAAGACGGATAGCAAAGTTGGCGGCGTTATGGTAAATCTTGTTGGAGCAGAAGGATATACCGGTGATGTGGTTTATGAAAACATCGCTGAAATTATGAAAATGGCTGGTGTAACACCCCATATTTATGGTAAGAAGCAAACGCGACCATTCCGTAAAATGGGTCATGTCACTATTGTAAACGAAGATTTGAATGAAGCCCGGAAGATTGCTGAACAAGTGAAAGGATTAATTAAAGTAATAAGCACCTAATGACAAAAAACTTACCAGTTACACTAGCCATATTATTCATTTCATCCATTTTTTATGCTCAAGATATTGTTTTCGAAGCTAATGAAAATGTAGTTGTGCCGGTAGGTAAGGACAACGACCCCGTAAATGCATATTATACAAGCTATGATGGTTTCTTTAATCTGACGTTTACTAAAGACGAACTTATTGCTTTTAGCCGTTTTAATGATGCTTTCGAGAGAACTGACAGTATTCGGATCAATAAAACAGATCCAAGCTATTATGACGAAATAGCGACCTTCGGTGATAAACAAAAGCAGGCTGTGGTTTTTGAAAAGGAAAAAATGCTGCAGGGTAAATCGAAAAAAAATTATTTTTTTGTTGTTTATGATTTTGAAACCCATCAAGTGGTTCAAAAGACCATGGAATTTAATTTTGAGAATGAACAATTCTTGAGCACATTCACCTATAAGGATGCATTTTACATGTTAACTTTACTTCAAGATTATCCTATTTTAAGATTATACCGCCTGGACCTTAATTTAGAAAACACATCGCACAACGTTAATATTAAAAAAGGACCTCTCTATTATAACAACAAATTAATCGATTTTCCCGAGAGACCCGATTATTTGAGAAAATATCTGTTCGGTTTCGAATTCACGGTTAACTTCAAAGTTATACATGAAAATCAACCTACTGATATTCAATCTATAAGTGCTCCAAGTAAAATTTATGTTAGAGGCGACAAACTATACATTGGTTTGGATTCTAATAAAGATTTCAATTCATTAATTGAAATTAACCTTAATGATTACTCTATTTTAACCCGGCAAAATTCTAGAACTTTTTTTCCAAGAAACGAAAATACCGGTAGAAAAGTGAATTCATTTTTGTTAGATAATAAATTATTTCTTTTAAAGGCAACTAAAAAACGGGTTGCATTAAATGTTCTGGATTTAAACTCGAACAGTTATTTATTCGATAAAACCTTTGATTCAAATTCTCCATATTATGCTGATAGAAATTTGGTGATTTCCGAGGAAATATTAAAAACTCATTCGATTCCTAAGACTCAAATTGACAAGGATGCCAGCATAAAAAATCGGCTTAGACAAATTACTAATTTTCAAAGTGAAGTGGGATTAAAAGTCGTTGAGACAAAGAATAATTACCTTGTTACCATAGGTGGTTATTTTTATAGTTCAGGAGGGGTTATAATGATGGGAGGTATGGGTAATGGATTTGGTAGCCCACCACCTACGATGATATTTACACCTTCCTACTCAAGAACAAATTCATTGGATTTTTATCTTGATAAAAACAATTATAATTTAGCTTTGGATGTTGATTCCGGCTATTTTAAAAAGATGGATGACTTTCTGGTAGAAGAAGGTAAAGATCCTAAAGGCGTAAGAGCCGAAGCCAAAATAAAATTCAAAAGAAATGATGCGTTTTATTTCGGTTACTTAAATACAGCCGATCAAAAGTATTACATTAGAAAATTTAATTAACATGAGCAAAGTAGGAGTTATTATGGGAAGTAAAAGTGACCTTCCCGTTATGCAAGATGCCATCGACATCTTAAAAGGATTCGAGATTGAAGTAGAAGTTGATATTGTATCAGCGCATCGTACCCCGGATAAACTTTTCGATTACGGTAAAAATGCACATACTAGAGGCTTTTCGGTTATAATTGCCGGTGCCGGAGGTGCAGCCCATCTACCCGGAATGATTGCATCACTATCACCATTGCCCGTTATTGGCGTACCTGTTAAAAGCAGTAATTCTATTGATGGTTGGGATTCTGTGCTTTCTATTTTGCAAATGCCCGGTGGTGTGCCTGTGGCTACTGTAGCTCTTAATGGCGCAAAAAATGCGGGAATTTTAGCCGCTCAGATCATCGGAGCACAAGATACCGGTGTTCGCGACAAAATCATAGCTTACAAAGAAGGCTTAAAAACTAAAGTAAACGAATCTGCTAAAGACCTAAAATAAAAAAAGCCTCAAATGAATGAGGCTTTTTTAGCTATTAACAATAATTCTTTTGAGTTAGTCACTCATGAAGTATCTGAGACGAATATAGAAAAAAATTATTATGTGCGCATAATAATTCCAATCCTAAAAAATTATTTTTTTTAAAAAATGAACAAATACCTAAAAATACCTTTTGCAACTCCTTATAATTCAGCACCTTTTTCAAAAATTAAGACTGAAGATTTCATGCCGTCGTTCGTCGAATCGATGGATAAGGCTCGAGCCGAAATTGACGATATTGTTGAAAATCAAGACCCTCCAACTTTCGAAAATACCATAGAAGCCCTGGAGTTTGCAGGAGAACAACTCGATATTATCTCCAGTATTTTTTTCAATTTGAATTCGGCAGAAACTAACAAAACCATTCAGGAAATTGCTCAGGAAGTATCACCGATGCTCTCGGAATTCAGTAATGATATAACACTAAACCAAGAGCTTTTTAAACGTATCAAATCGGTTTATGATTCAAGAGAACAATTAAATTTAACCACGGAACAGGCCAGACTTCTGGATAAAAAATATAAGAGCTTTTCTCGGAACGGTGCCAATTTACCCGAAGATAAGAAGTTACGCCTTCGTGAGATCGATAAAAAATTATCACAGTTGAAGCTGAAATTCGGAGAACATGTTCTGGCTGAAACCAATCGTTTTGAGTTGCTGGTAACTGATGAAAATGACATTACAGGGTTACCGGAAGGCGCAAAGGAAGCCGCGAAACATTTAGCTGAATCCAAAGAAAAGGAAGGTTGGTTATTTACACTGGATTACCCAAGTTACATTCCGTTTATGACCTATGTTGAGAATAGAGCATTACGTAAAAAAATGGCGTTGGCATTTGGTTCTAAGGGTTTTCATAAAGATGATCTGGATAATCAGGATATTGTTTTAGAAATAGCCAAATTGCGTTTCGAGCGCGCCCAACTTTTAGGTTATAAAACCCATGCGCATTTTGTTTTGGAAGAGCGTATGGCCGAAACCCCGGAAAAAGTAACTGAATTCCTGAATGAACTTTTGGAAAAGGCAAAACCTGCGGCAGAACGGGAGTTTAAAACTCTTGAGAATTTTGCTAAAGAATTGGATGGTATCGATCACCTTGAAAAATGGGATGGCGCCTATTATTCGGAAAAATTAAAACAAAAATTATTTAATCTGGATGATGAGTTGTTGAAGCCCTATTTCAAACTTGAAAATGTTATTGATGGTGTGTTTACCGTTGCCAACAAGTTATATGATCTCAATTTTGAGCTTATCGATAACATTGACAAATACAACGACGAGGTTTTAACCTATAAAGTAACGCAAGGCAATGGCGCATTGGTAGCTATTTTTTATGCCGACTTTTTCCCGCGTCCCGGAAAACGAAATGGTGCCTGGATGACGGTTTACAAACCGCAGTTTGTTAAAAACGGAGAAAATCACAGACCTCATATTTCTATTGTTTGCAACTTTACAAAACCAACAAAAACCAAACCTTCATTACTTACTTTTAATGAGGTAACAACACTATTCCATGAGTTCGGTCATGCCTTGCACGGTATGCTGGCAAACACCACCTACCCTAGTTTATCGGGAACCAGTGTTTACTGGGATTTTGTAGAATTACCCAGTCAGATTTTAGAAAATTGGTGTTATGAAAAAGAAGCTTTGGAAATTTTTGCCAAACACTATGAAACCGGCGAGATGATTCCTATGGAATATGTAAAAAAGATCAAAGAATCAGCTACCTTTAATGAAGGTATGCAAACCCTTCGCCAATTAAGTTTCGGTTTGTTAGACATGAGTTGGCATGGCATTGATCCTTCAAAAATAACCGATGTAAAAACCCACGAATTGGAGGCTTTCGAAAACAGCCGACTTTACCCGGATGTTCCCGAAAACTGTATGAGCACCGCATTTTCACATATTTTTCAGGGTGGTTATTCCTCGGGGTATTACAGTTACAAATGGGCCGAGGTTCTTGATGCCGATGCTTTTGAATATTTTAAAGAAGAAGGCATTTTTAGCAAAACCGTAGCCGGGAAGTTCAGAACCCATGTGTTATCCCAGGGTGGTACGGAAGACCCGATGGTTTTATACAAAAGGTTTCGAGGTAAAGAACCGGAACCCGAAGCTCTTTTGAAACGAGCAGGCTTAATTAAATAAATGTTCCATTTTTTTAGTTTATTTTTGGGTATCAAAAAATTGCATTATGCCTGAGCATGAACTTCATCCTGATCAGTGGATCGATTTATACGCCGACTATCTGTATAACTATACGATCGTGCGTGTAAATGATAAAGATATTGCTCAGGATTTGGTGCAGGACACCTTTTTGGCAGGATTAAAATCAATGAAAAATTTTAAAGGTGAAGCCAGTGAACGTACCTGGCTTATTTCCATTTTAAAACGCAAAATCATTGATTATTACCGGAAGATTAATTCGAAAAAAGGTCAGGCTGAAGTTCGGATGAACTATTCCGAGGACTCAGAAGGTGAAGGTGATTGGTTGGAAGAACGCGTTGCCGATCCCTTTGATAAAACGGCGGAAGACGCCATGCAAAATGAAGAGCTTGGTGATGCCATCTACCGGTGTCTTGAAAAACTCCCTAAGAAACAGGCCGAAGTATTTAAAATGAAAAGCATCGAAGGTTTTGAAACTGAAGTAATTTGTAATGAACTCAATATTAAAGCGTCTAATCTTTGGGTAATAATTCATAGAGCACGCACGGCAATGGCACAATGTTTAAAAGAAAACTGGTTTTAATTATGTTTAAGATTTTTATTCCCTGTAAAGAAGCCAATCACAATTGTGACAAAACACAATACAAGGAGTCCTCCTTGTCTGAAAAATTGAAACTTTATGCCCATCTCTTATATTGCAGAGCATGCAGAAGGTATACCAGGAACAATATCAAGCTAACAAAATTGATAAAAAAATCACAGGTAAGATGTTTAGATAGGGAGTGTAAAAAGCGCATGAAAAAAGATCTTGATTCCTTAATTAAAAAAGGCGCTTAATAATATTCCAAAAGCCTTAACAGTAACCAAAATACAGGCACACCTTCTACCCAGAAAGCACTGTGATACTTCCCTTGCTCTTTATTCGAAGTAATTAATAACAAAAACAATATAAGTATTATAACGAGCAAGACACCGCGTGTAAAATCGGAACTTGTTTTTATAAAGTAGTTCAAGAATAAAGTCACGAATAGCAGAACTGTACCTATTATTTTTGTGAGCTTCACACCAATTTGTTGCGGGACCGTTGACAATCTTAAACTATCATACCTAAGGTCCCTGATCTCAAAAGGCAACATTAATACCAAAACAATCAAAAAGCGTTGTAAAGCAATAATTATCACCGACTGATCTACATGAATTTGATGTTCAATTACGGGAAGAAATACCGTAACACCCATCCAAACCAGTGCAATCAAATAAATTTTTAACCCAACAACACTACGCAGATTTTTTTCCTGATCTATAAAGAATCGTTTTGGTAAAAAAGGTATCGCATACAAGAAAGTTACTAATCCAAATCCGCCAATGTAATACAGAGTTCTTAAGCTCAATTGCAGACCAAAATAACCCATCAAAATAAAACAGAAAAAGGAAAATATCTGGATCATTTTGAGCTTATTGGTTAAACTACGATGATGAAATTTTGCAATACCAAAGTACTTCACAAAATTATAGCCAGTGATCGAGGCAAAAAACACAAAAAACAAGAGGTTTAAATCCAAAGGAATCTGCAAGTCTAAAAGCGTGATCCACGAGAGGCTGACCGCCGATAAAGCCACGTGAATACTACTATCAATGTAAAAATTAAAAACTTGTTTAAACACCTTCATTTTATAAAAATACACAATCTGTTAATAACGATTGCAATTGGTTAAAAACTTTCCTTTTTATCCATTAATTCACGTTAATTATTACTTACTTTTGCAAAATTATATAACATATTGCAACTTAATGAATACAAAAGCTTTTGCACTACGCCATATTGGCCCTAGAGAAGAAGATCGGAAATTAATGTTGGAAACCATAGGAGTGGACTCGTTAGATCAGCTCATTAACGAGACGGTACCTGCGGATATTCGTTTAAAAAAGCCTCTCGATCTTGATGAACCCATGACCGAATACGAGTATTTGTTACATATTCATGAGTTATCTAAAAAGAATAAAGTATACAAAACCTATATTGGTTTGGGCTACCACCCTACTATTACTCCCGCGGTAATTCAGCGCAATGTTTTGGAAAGTCCGGGTTGGTACACCGCTTACACACCTTATCAGGCTGAAATAGCCCAAGGACGTTTAGAAGCCTTGTTGAATTTCCAAACGATGGTTATGGAACTTACGGGTATGGAAATTGCCAATGCCTCGCTTCTAGATGAAAGTACCTCGGCGGCTGAGGCCATGGCCTTATTATTTGCCGTTCGGGACCGCCAGCAGAAAAAGGATGACATCGTAAAATTCTTTGTGTCAGACAGAACCTTACCACAAACCTTAGCTGTTCTAGAAACACGCGCTGTCCCCATTGGTATTGAATTGGTCATAGGCAAGGAAGAAGACTTTGATTTTTCTTCAGACTATTTTGGAGCATTATTGCAATATCCCGGAAAAGCCGGTGAGATCACAGATATTAAAACGTTTATTGAAAATGCAAATGCTGCGAATATAAAAGTAGCTGTTGCCGCTGATATTTTGAGTTTAACGAAGCTCGAGGCTCCCGGAAAGTTTGGTGCTGATGTTGTTGTTGGTACGACCCAGCGGTTTGGAATACCTATGGGCTTTGGTGGTCCACATGCCGCTTATTTCGCAACCAAAGAAGCTTATAAACGTTTTATTCCAGGCCGAATTATTGGTATCACCAAAGATACTGATGGTAATCGTGCCTTACGTATGGCACTTCAAACTAGAGAGCAGCATATTAAACGGGATAAAGCCACTTCTAACATTTGTACGGCTCAGGTGTTATTAGCTGTAATGGCAAGTATGTATGCCGTTTATCATGGCCCTGAAGGTCTGAAATCAATTGCTCAACGCGTTCATGATAAAACCGTGGCACTGGCTGAAGTTTTAGGAAAATTAGGATACAAACAAATCAATAAAACCTTTTTCGATACACTTCAAATTAAAACGAAGGCAAAACGCATGAAGCGAATTGCTACCAAAAAGAAAGTAAATCTTTGTTACCAGGACCGAAAAACGGTTACCGTATCGCTTAATGAAACCACGTCATTACGAGATCTTAATTACCTCATCTCGGTTTTTGCCGAAGCTGCAGAAAAAGAAACTATTGTTTTAGATAATGTGCCACATGTTAACATTATTCCTGAATCATTACAGCGCAAAACAGGGTTTTTAACTGAGGAAGTTTTTAATACCTATCATTCGGAAACAGAATTAATGCGCTACATCAAAATGCTTGAGCGCAAGGATCTGGCCTTAAATCATTCCATGATCCCATTGGGTTCATGTACGATGAAGTTGAATGCCGCTTCGGAAATGTTACCATTAAGTATTTTTAAATGGGCCAACATTCATCCGTTTGTAGCAAAAAAGCAAGCCAAAGGCTATTTCAAAGTTCTGAAAGATCTGGAAAATCAACTGACTAAGATTACCGGTTTTGCCGGAACATCATTACAACCTAATTCCGGAGCTCAGGGAGAATTCGCAGGATTAATGGTGATCCGTGCCTATCACGAATCTAGAGGAGAATCTCATAGAAATATTTGCTTAATTCCTTCTTCCGCACACGGGACCAATCCTGCAAGTGCAGTTATGGCAGGTATGAAAGTGGTGGTCACTAAAGCATCAGAAGATGGCAACATCGATGTTGATGATGTGCGTGAAAAAGCAGAATTGTATAAAGACAATCTAGCCGCACTAATGGTTACCTATCCATCAACTCACGGTGTTTATGAGTCAAGAATACGAGAAATTACTCAAATAATTCACGATAATGGTGGCCAGGTCTATATGGACGGTGCCAATATGAATGCTCAGGTTGGATTAACTAATCCGGGGAATATCGGTGCAGATGTTTGTCACCTCAACCTTCATAAAACCTTCGCTATTCCTCATGGTGGTGGCGGACCGGGAGTTGGGCCTATTTGCGTAGCCAAACAATTAGTTCCGTTTTTACCGAGTAATCCAATAAGAAGAACCGGTGGAGATCACCCTATATCCTCTATTTCGGGAGCACCTTTTGGATCGGCTTTAGCCTGTTTAATTTCTTATGGATACATAAAAATGTTAGGTTCAGAAGGATTAACAGAAGCTACAAAAGTGGCTATCTTAAATGCGAATTATATCAAAAAACGCTTAGAAGGCAGTTACAACACTTTATATTCCGGAGAGCAAGGTCGTGCTGCTCATGAAATGATTATTGACTGCAGACCATTCAAAGCATATGGTATTGAAGTTACTGATATTGCAAAACGTTTAATGGATTATGGATTCCATGCGCCAACCGTATCGTTTCCGGTGAATGGTACCATGATGATTGAACCTACGGAAAGTGAAAGTAAAGCCGAAATGGATCGTTTTTGTGATGCCATGATATCCATTAAAAAGGAAATTGAGTCTATTTCCGACGAAGGAGATAATAATGTTTTGAAAAATGCACCGCATACTTTGGAAATGATCACGGCTAATGATTGGCATTTGCCTTATTCCAGAGAATATGCTGCTTATCCCCTGGAATTCGTTAGACATAATAAATTTTGGCCAAGTGTAAGACGTGTTGATGATGCTTATGGAGACAGGAATTTAGTATGCTCCTGTGCCCCTATTGAAGCGTATCAAGAGGCTTAGAAGGTACTTTTGAACATCGTAAATTTTGAGGTTCACATTCGCGTTATTTTTTATAAAGGTCTTAAATTGCCTTGGACTAAATTAAATACAGAGAAATTAATTTATGAAAATAAAAATAACCGGAACGGGGAGCTATATTCCTTCTTATGTTGAAAAAAATGCCGCGTTCCACAACCATACGTTTTTAAACAGTGATGGTTCTGCTATAAATGCTTCAAATGAAACCATAGTTCGTAAATTTAAAGCCATAACGGGTATAGACGAACGTCGTTATGCCAAAGATCACCTAAACAACTCGGATCTGGCATCTTTTGCCGCAGAGCGCGCTATTGAAAAAGCTGGTATTAGTCGGGAAGAACTCGATTATATTATTGTGGCTCACAACTATGGTGATGTTCGTTTTGGTAGCCATCAAAGTGATACGGTTCCAAGTATTGCCTCTCGTGTCAAGCATTTGCTGCGTATAAAAAATCCACGTTGCGTAGCTTACGACATTCTATTTGGTTGTCCGGGTTGGGTGGAAGGTGTTATTCAGGCTCAGGCATATATCAAAGCGGGTATGGCCAAAAACTGTTTAGTGATTGGTGCTGAAACACTTTCGCGAGTTATTGACCCATATGACCGTGATTCCATGATTTATAGTGATGGTGCCGGCGCTGCTGTACTTCAAAATATTGAAGATACTACAGACACATCTGCGGGAATCTTAGCTCATGATTCTGTAACCTATTCTCTGGATGAAGCCCATTTTATTTTCTTCGGAGAAACCAATAATCAAGAGATCAATGATAACCGACGCTACATTAAAATGTACGGCCGAAAAATTTACGAATTTGCCATCACTAATGTGCCTTTAGCAATGAAATCGTGCCTGGATAAAAGTGGTGTTGATATTAAAGACCTAAAAAAGGTTCTGATACATCAGGCTAATGAAAAAATGGATGAAGCCATCGTGAAGCGTTTTTATAACCTTTATGGTTTGGAGATGCCGGAAAATGTGATGCCCATGAGTATTGGTAAACTTGGCAATTCCAGTGTTGCAACAGTACCAACCCTTTACGATCTCATTTTAAATGGTGAACTAGAGAATCAATCTATTCAAAAAGGCGATATTATTATGTTCGCAAGTGTAGGCGCAGGAATGAATATTAATGCGATTGTGTATCAAAATTAAATTCTTGACTACCTTATAAGTGCAAAATGCGACTTAAATTCGTATGGCTTAGAATCGTAAAAATAATTAACCAAAAACCAATAATCATCAGCGGGCATTTTTGCTCCTCTGTAGGTTCCATCCCACTTATTATTTTCAGGATTTAAGGTTTTTATTAATTTACCATATCGGTCAAAGATATTGAGTTTAAAATCACAATTAATATCAAGTATTTCAAGACTCCAGAAATCATTTTGACCATCACCGTTGGGAGTAAAGTATTGTTTTGATTTAAAACATTGGTTAACTTCTCTGGAAATACATTCGAGCTTTACATCAGGTAGATTAACCAAACAATTACTATTAATTTGTTTTACCTCAATATTCGAATAAATCCCACTTGGCAAACCATTCAAATATATAATTCCATTAGCATCGGAAATCAGTGTTTCTGAATGAGAAACATAGTCGCTGTAGCTAAGTTCATAGGTAGTATTTTCCAGCAAACCGGATACCATAAATGCGCCATCAAAAGCATCACAGGAAGTTGGATTTCGGAAACTTATTTGTGCCGTAAGTGGAGGCGCTGAAAGATCTATTTGTCCTAAATTTTCACTGCATCCCGTTTGGGGATCTGAAATCTCTATTTCTGAATAACTTCCTGCTTGTAAGCCTGATAATACTAATGTTCCGTTTGCATCAGAAACCTGGGTAACGAACTGATTCGAACCATCATTATATGTTATTGAATAAGACCTGTTGACCGATAGACCGGATATTGTTATACTTCCGTCAGGCGCATTACACGTGGTTGGATTGGAAAATGCAGAATTCGCATTCAATGAAAAAGAAGACAATTCTATTTGTCCAATATTTTTCGAACATTTTGTATTTACATCGGTTACCACGATATCTGAGTAAGTACCTGAAGACTGACTAGTTAAAATCAATCTCCCATCAGGGTCTGAGTTTTGATTAATCGTCTTTAAAGAACCATTATTGTAACTAACCTGATAAGTTTTATTAGCTTCCAGCCCTGAGAATGTAATATTCCCATCCATCGCATCGCAATTAGGGTTTGAAAATGATTCGATTGCATATGTTAGTTCTCCAAAATTAAGAATCCAGACAGCGCCTTTATTGGTTCCATTTTCACTATCGCGATAGGCTCCTACGCCGATTTTTAAGTTATTGCTGTTAGTATTTAGTAAACATACTGAACCACCAAACAAATCCCCATTTGATAATTGACCCGAAAAACAATTTTCATTATATGAATAAAAAACAAATAAAAAAGAAGTAACGAGGCAATTTAAAGGAGTCTGGTTCGTATTGGTGCTTTTATGACTTCAAAATATAACTTTTTTCGATAAGCTCATAATATTAAAGTTGTATTTGTTGATTTCTCCGATAAATTAATTTTTATTTCATTTTCAACCAAATGTTTAGATCTTTTATGAGTTGAAATTTGTGAGTTAGTACAACAACAACAATGGCATTCAAGCCTACCTTCACAAGGAGGTTTAGAATATTATTTGAAAATTCGGGCAGGGAATAAAATACCATAAAGGATAGCACAACCAACAATACTAATTTCAAATAGTTTTTGTCGAAAGGTAATATTCCGAATTTCCTGTAAATAAAAACCAATTTAAAACAGTTAAAACTTACCATAGCAATTATAGAGGCGTAAGCAACACCAATAATACCAAGATTGGTTTGGGTAAGGAAATATAGATTTAGTAGAATGTTGGTTAAGGCCAGGATCAAAACGGAAACCACGTTAAACCGATAATATTTTGAATAGGAGATAATTTCAGAATTAAATCCCGTGGCCATATTAAAAAGTACGTTAGCGCCAAGAAGAACGATAATGGGAATAGTATCGACCAATTTATCATAGGTTGGTAAAAGTTGAAAAAGCGAATCAATACCCAATAAGACTGAAGTGTATAAAACCGCACCTACAAAAAACAACAACCTCGCAATTTCCTTGTATTTTACACCTAGTTCGCTAATATTTTTGCTTTTGATATAGTCCGAGATTTTTGGAGCATAGACTAAAAAGATCCCTGTAGCGGGAATTGCCAGGGAAGACGCCAGGGCCACCCCAATATTAAACGTTCCGTTGGCCTCAAAAGACAAGAACTCAGGTATCATAAAGGCATCAATCCTAAAAGCCAGTAAAGAGCCAAAACTCCCTAAAAAAGAAAACAAACTATAACTATAATATTCCTTTCGGGAAATCTGAGAAAACAACGATCTAAAATTAAATCCCTTTATGGCCTTATAGTGCTTGAGCATATACAACACTAAAAGCAAAAGCAATAAAAAATACGATCCTACAAAGGTCCACAAGGCATTTATCACATTTAAATATCCAAAAATCAAAAGCCCGAAAATGGAAGGCAGCATAATTTTAGGAATGATCTTTTCGTAAAGCGTTGGTATTTCTAACTTTTCAATATTAGTAGCCTGCCTTTTAAACAATTCAACAAAAGCTAATACAAATCCCAGCGGAAATGCGTAAAACAAGTATTTGTAATTCTCCCAGGTAACGACGTAGTTTCCTAATAAAAGCACTAGAAAAAGAACAAAACTGATAGCAAGAATTGTAATTATGCCATATTTAAAAAGATAGCTTTTATTTTCTTCATTTAAGTTAGGATAAAAATGGATCAAAGCCTGTGCTCCACCGAAAACCATCAAAGGAAATAATATTTGTGCAATGCTATCTACATAACGCACGAGTCCTAAAAATTCTTTGTCTAAAGGATAAATGAATAATGAAGAAATGATTCCGATGGCCACACCAAAATAATTGATTAGCGTGTACCAAAATGCCTGTTGACGCGGTCTGATTTCTTTCATTACTTGTAACTTGATCGTTTTTTATACAACGTAATTATGCGGAGTTTTAATCCGGCAAAATAAAACAACAAGGTAAAGAAAAGTCTGAGAATTTGGGAACTTCCATAGAATTTTGAAAAATACTTAGGCAATCCGAAAACCGATCGAAAGGCTTTTAAATATCCCATTATAAGGGAATGATTAACGTTTAGTACCGTGGAAAGCATCATGAACTTCGATTGGATCACGTCTTTTTTAAAATGGCGTTGTATAACTCTATCATGAACCATTTTAGTTCGTTTTACAACACCGATTTTAAATTGATGATATCCAACGCGATCAACGTAATTTCTGTCCTCACCATAATGACTGAACAAAGGTTCAAACAAACCAACCTGCTTAATAACCCGTTTCGGGATGAGCCAGGCGGCCGCATTTACAAAAGGTACTTCAATTAAATTTTCGGAAATAGTTTTTGTTTTGCGCTGGTAATAACGTTCAAAATTTGCGTCTAAGGTCGTATTATCTGCAGAGAAATGTAACGGACTAAGAATTCCAAATTCCGGATTATTCGCCGCAGTGTCAACCAAAGCTTTCATGGTTTCAGGAAAAATCCAGGTATCCTGGTTCAGAAGAAAAACATAATCAGCCCCGCGCTGTATGGCCCTTCTGATCCCTAAATTATTTGCTTTACCAAACCCCAGGTTTTCCTCTGATTCAATAAGTTCTACCTCAGTAAATTTCTGAACGAGAGATACCGTAGTATCGGTAGACTTATTGTCGATAACAATCGTTGAAACGGGATAGATCGATTGCCGCAGGGATTGTAAGTTCTTTTCTATCCAATGTTCTCCGTTGTAGGAAACAATAATTATAAATACCTTTTTTTCCAAATTTACTCAGTTACCGAACAAAAATAGTCATATTTGTACTTATTATTGGCCTTATATGAACTTTTACATTGTTATTCCAGCGCATAATGAAGCCGATGTTATCGGAAGCACTTTAGAATCATTGACCAGACAAACCCTTTTACCAAAGCGTTTGGTTGTGGTGAATGACAACTCTAACGATACTACGGGCGAGGTGGTTCAATTATTTACGAATAAACATTCGTGGATTTCGGTAATACATTCTAAATCATCGAACGAACATTTACCAGGCTCAAAAATTATCAATGCGTTCTACAAAGGTCTGAAGACCCTGGACGAAAGCTATGATGTGGTTTGTAAATTTGACGCCGACCTTATTTTTCCGGAAAACTATCTGGAGCAATTGGCCCTTCACTTTAAAAAAAATAAACGGCTGGGTATGGCTGCAGGATTTTGTTATATTGAAAAAAACGGACAATGGATTCTTGAAAATTTAACCCGAAAGGATCATATACGTGGTGGACTAAAAGCCTATAGAAAACAGTGTTTTAAGGATATCGGAAAACTGAAACGTTCGATGGGCTGGGATACGGTAGATGAATTATTGGCCAAGTATCACCATTGGGACTTATTAACGGATGATACCCTTCATGTAAAACACTTAAAACCCACAGGACAAAGCTATAGTAAAGCATCAAAATATTTACAAGGCGAGGCCATGTATAAAATGCGTTATGGCCTTGTAATAACCTTTATTTCCGGTTTAAAACTGGCCTATCGAAAAGGCCAAATGGGCTTGCTAAATGATTATATCGCAGGCTATTTTAAGGCCAAAAAAGAACAAGCAGATTATTTAGTTTCAGAAGCCGAAGGGAAGTTTATCCGCAAACTCCGTTGGAAAGGCATGTTGGGGAAACTGAATTTTTTAAGCAGATCTTAAAACCTATTTTAAAACAAACGTGAGCGGATTTCCAATGGCTGCATTTGGAAAACTAATATTTAAAAGGGCCGACATAGTTGGCGCAATATCAGTTATCGCGGTACGCTCAAAAGTTGCTCCATGCTTTATTCCTTTTCCAAAAAATAGTAACGGTACATGGGTATCGTAATTATAAGTGGAGTGATGATCTGTTCCTGTTCTATTCCATTTATTATCCTTAAATACTTCGGGATCATACACATATAGCATATCGCCGGAGCGTTTTTGATTATGTCCGTTTGCCAACATCGTTTCTATGTATCCTGATGGTCCTTCAAACTGGTTGATATCGGAAGTACTATAAACCTTATCGATCAATCGATACTGCAACAAGGTATCAGCAACTTTTGATTTTATTTCAGAGAGGTTCAATTTATTTGAATCAATTTTATCATGGTCGAAAAAGATCTGATCATTGCTCACACTCCAAACTAATTGTGGCACCTTATAGCTTTTTTCCAGGTAACTATTAAGATCCTTCTTCATTTGCTTTTCATCAAATAATCCTGCAGGAATCTTTTTGGATAATAAGTATCTTGGCACATTCGGAGCGCCATGATCGGCTGTTAGAAAAACGGTGTACTCCCCTTTTCCAACCTGCTCATCCAAAGTTTTCAATAAGCGTGCTAATTCAAGATCCAAACGAATATAGGTATCTTCAACTTCCTTGGAATTCGGTCCAAAATCATGACCTACTTTATCCGTACTGGTGTAGCTTACGGTAAGTACATCGGTGATATCATCCTGTCCTAAAGCTTCATTTTTAAGTGCAGCGATAGCGAAATCAGTAATCATCGTGTTACCAAACGGACTTTCAGCCAGTAACTTATAATTTTCATTTTCAGATTTCAATGCATTCAAATCATATGGAAAAGTAGCCTGTTTTCTTCCATTATAAATACGTTCAAATGTATTTAGATCACTGCCACTTTCTGTGTAGGTTTCAATAGGATACAGTGTATTCCATACCTGCCAATACGAGTCAACTTTCCGCGAAGCGTTAAAATCTTTTACCCATTGCGGTAAGTCTTTCATGTAATAAGTACTGGATATCCAGTTTCCTGTGCCGTTGTGTTCATAATCGAACCAATAAGCGGCATTTGCAGCATGCCCTGCAGGCAAAATGGCGCTTCGATGTTTTATGGAAATTCCTATAGTTTTCCCGCGCATCTGGGTAAACAACCGGTTTTCATCTCCAAATGTTGTTGTTAACATTAAATGCGGCGACATTTTTCCGTCTTTACTCTCCGTTCCTAATGGTAAAACACTATCATCCTCAACACAATAAATGCTTTTTCCGGTTTTTTTGTTGAACCAATCATTTCCTATGATGCCGTGATATTTAGGCGTGGTTCCGGTGAATATTGAAGCATGTCCAGGTCCTGTTTTAGTAGGGGCATAATTGAAATGATTATTCTTACAATTATAACCTTCATGGATCATACGCTTGAAACCTTCATCCCCAAACTTATTATAAAAGCGGGTAAGGTAATCGTATCGCATTTGGTCGACCACAATACCAACCACAAGTTTGGGTCTTTCTGAATATTCTATTGTGGATTTCGTTTGGGATATTTGTGCTTTACAAGACAAACTTAGTATAAACACCAAGAGTAAAGCATAACTTGTTTTAGCCATTATTCATTCTTTTAGGGGCTCAAAAATAGATATTTTAAAAGAGGATTATGTAAAAATAAGGTTAAATACGCGTAACTTTTTTTACTTTAGCAATTCATAAAATTTATATGACTTACCTACGCAACATAGGAACGTACTTTTTAATGATTGCTGAAATGTTTCGAAAGCCCACCAAATGGTCGGTAATGAAACTACTTATCTTTAAGGATATCGACGATCTGATTAATAATTCTATTGGAATTGTCGCTTTCATTTCATTTTTCGTTGGTGGCGTTGTTACGATACAAACCTCACTAAATATTGACAATCCATTAATCCCAAAATATCTTGTTGGATTTGCAACGCGGCAATCGATTATTCTAGAATTTGCACCTACATTCATGTCTATTATTATGGCTGGTAAGGTAGGTTCATTTATAACCTCCAGTATAGGTACCATGCGTGTTACAGAACAAATTGACGCCTTGGAGGTTATGGGAATTAATTCTCTTAATTATCTGGTTTTCCCGAAATTTATTGCCCTGTTAACGTATCCCTTTATCATTACCATCGCGATGGTTTTAGGAATTCTCGGAGGTATGGCAGCCAGTGTTTATGGGGGCTTTAGTACGTTGCAGGATTATATTACCGGAATTCAATACGACTTTATTCCTTTCCAAATAGGATACGCTTATATAAAAACGATAGTATTTGCTTTCATTTTAGCTACGGTACCTTCCTACCACGGCTATTACATGACCGGTGGTGCGCTTGAAGTTGGTAAGGCCAGTACAACATCCTTTGTTTGGACGAGCGTCCTTATTATTGTACTTAATTATGTTTTAACTCAAATGCTGTTGACCTAATGATAGAAGTTAAGAATTTACATAAATCCTTTGGCGACAGCCATATTTTAAAAGGTATTTCTACGACGTTCGAGGAAGGAAAGACCAACATGATCATTGGGCAAAGTGGATCCGGAAAAACGGTATTTCTAAAATGCCTTTTGGGATTATTTGAATTTGAAGAAGGAACCATTTCTTATGACGGTGAAGTTTTTGCGGGACTCACAGAAGATGAAAAACGGAATTTACGTGCCAAAATGGGGATGGTTTTTCAGGGAAGCGCCTTATTCGATTCCATGAATATCGTTCAAAACGTGATGTTTCCGTTACAGATGTTTACCAAAATGAGTAAGAGTGAAATGGAAGATCGGGCCAACTTTGTATTAAATCGTGTGAACTTAAAAGATGCTCATTATAAAATGCCTAGTGAGGCTTCCGGCGGAATGCAGAAACGGGTTGCTATAGCCCGTGCTATCGTGAACAATCCGAAATATTTGTTTTGTGACGAACCTAATTCAGGGCTCGATCCAAAAACGGCCATTGTTATCGACAATTTGATCCAGGAGATTACCATTGAATATAACATGACCACAGTGATAAACTCTCACGATATGAACTCCGTTATGGAAATTGGTGAAAAGATCGTTTTCCTAAAGAATGGTATCAAAGAATGGGAAGGTTCTAACAGGAATATTTTTAAAACCGAGAACGAATCTATTACGGACTTTGTTTATTCTTCCAATCTTTTCAAACGCGTACGTAAAATGTACCTTGAAGAAATTAATTAATTCAGACGTTTCACAACAAGGGTATCCAGATCGTACTTCTCCTTTAACCAACGTTCCAGTCTTTTCTTGTCTTTTTCCCTCGAGGCATCATTTGATAATGAATCAATCCATTTTACAGAAAATTCAGGAATGGTATCCATTTTTTTGAAATTAGAACGGATCACATTCGCGTAGCTAAACTCATCGATGGTCTCATAATTAATTTTAAGTTCGTCTAGAAATTCCTTTAAGGGAATCGTATTTTTTTCATACCTCGATAATTGACGCACCTTATTTTCTAAAAATGAAATTTTTTGAGTCTGTGACAGCAAATCAAGAGAATCTCGCGTTCGCAACTCCGACATATATCTAAAATTATCAAAGCTGCTTGACTGATTTTGATTTATTACAAGCTTTGTATTCGCCAAAGCACCGTATTTCGACATGCGGTCTTGTAAAGCGGCGATCGTCTTTTCAGGAATAACATCTAACCCAAAGGTATTGAGTTCAATAGTAGATTCGCCATTATTGGAATATTTATAGGTTACATTCTTTTTTAAATAATCCACATGTGGTAGATCGGGCATTGTACCTAATTCATTAATGACATAACTTTTCGCGTCGCGGCTAAAATTACTCTCCTTTACCACATTAATAAAGGTCCATACGGCCGGGATCATCACCACAATAGCCAATAAAGAAGCTATTCGCGCGGTGCGTTTTCGCTTCGCGGAATTCACATATTTCAGCATTGGGAAGCCCAAAACCTTTACCACAATAAAGGTGGCCAGCGCAATAAAAATAGTATTGATGATGAATAAATACATGGCTCCGCCAAAATACATCCAGTTGCCTATAGCCAGACCATATCCTGCAGTACACAACGGAGGCATTAAGGCTGTGGCAATAGCTACCCCAAAAATTACGGAGGCTATTGTACCACGTTTGGTTCGGGCAATAATCAAGGCCATACCACCAAAAAAAGCAATCAAAACATCACGAATATCAGGTTTCACGCGACCCAATAATTCCGAGGTATCTTCACTTAGTGGAAAAATATAAAAGAATAAAAAAGCAGTGATTAAACTTAAAACGATCATGATCGCGAGGTTTATCAACGAGCGTTTTAAAGTATCAATATCATTAATGGCAATGGATAGACCACAACCTAAAATAGGACCCATAAGTGGGGAAATTAACATGGCACCGATAACCACTGCGGTAGAATTGGCATTCAAACCGATGGAGGCTACAAAAATAGAACAGATCAAGATCCACGCTGTAGCCCCTTTAAAGGATATATCCCCTTTGATGGCTTTCACGGTTTCATCGCGATCTGTATCGCCACGAAAATCCAACAATTCCTTGAGAAATCGTTTTACACTTTTAACTAAACCCTGAGCATCTTTTTTAACGGCTTCTTTTGATTTTTCTACAGCCTGCTCGTGCTTTGCTTCCTCTTCCTCAGAGAAATTGAACTTATTTTCTTCTGCCATTTTTAACCATATTGCTCACCAAACTTGTCTTTAACAGCCTGGAGTACTTTTTTGATGTCCTGTTCTTTTGATTTAGGAAAGATAAGCAAAACTTCCTCTTTATCAACAATGATATAATCGTTCAGACCATCAATAACTACAATTTTATCTTTTTTGGTCCGCAACATGTTACCTGAGGCATCTTCTACTAATGTTCTGGCATTTACTACGGCATTATTATTCTCGTCTTTTTTCAATTTATCGTAGAGACTTCCCCAGGTTCCGAGGTCGTTCCAATCAAATTCAGCAGCGATCACATAAACATTAGACGATTTTTCCATGATCGCATAATCAACAGAAATATTCTCCGCTTTCGGGTAGTTCTCTTTAATAAAATCGGTTTCTGCATCGGTGTTATAGGTTGAAATCCCGGATTCAAACAATTTGAACAAATTTGGTTGGTTACCTTTAAATGCTTCAACCACACTTTTAACGCTCCACATAAAAATACCGGCATTCCATAAAAAATTACCTTGTTCTATAAAGGCTTTTGCAGTGTCATAATCCGGTTTTTCTCTAAACTGATCTACCGGTTTAATGGTTTTTTCAGCTTTTTTATCAAATTCAATATAGCCATACCCCGTGTTAGGGAAAGTTGGCTGGATCCCAAGCGTCATTAAAGCATCATTTGAAGCGCAGAATTCAAAAGCCTGTTCAACATTTTTTGAAAAGGTCGCTTCATCTTCGATCCAGTGATCACTTGGCGCCACGATCATAAGCGCATCCGGATTTTCCTTTTGAATTTTAAGAGAAGCATACAAAATACAAGGTGCTGTATTCCGCATAGCGGGTTCCAGAACGACCTGCTTCTGAGTAACTTCGGGTAATTGTTCTAATACCAGATCGTTATAGCGTTCGTTGGTTAAAATATAGATGTTTTCCTTTGGAATAAAATGTGCTAAACGATGAAATGTCTTTTGAATCAAGGTATCACCGGTTCCCAACATATCGTGAAATTGTTTTGGAAATTCTTGTGTGCTTACCGGCCAAAATCGCGATCCTACGCCTCCAGCCATTAAAATGGCATAATAATTCTTGTTCATGTTAGTTGTTTAATAATTCTACTTCAGCATTCGGATTAAATAAATAAATACGTCCTGATTTAATCTCTATGCACTCATAACGCTTGACACGTTTCTTTCCCATTTTGAATATTTTCCCGTTGTAAATTCGGAAATGACGCCCTAAGGGAATTTCAAAAATATACGTTTTATTGTTGGGTTCATCAAATTTTTTTAATGCCAGAGCCAAAGCTGTATCGGTATCACTGGTAGCTTTTGGGTTTTTAAAATGTTTTGCCAAAAGTGGCAATAGTTCATCCGGAAAAATCTCAGGATTCAAAAAAGGCAACATAATCCGTTGAAAGGTATGTTTCCATTCTTTACCATGAGGTTTTATAAAACGACCATAATTCTGATAAGCCTCAAAATGCGCAATTTCATGAAGCAGAGTGATCAGGAAACGGTAATGATTTAAATTTGAATTGATCGTAATTTGATGCCTGCCATTGGGTAAGGCTAAATAATCTCCATGACGCGTTTTGCGCTCCTTTTTTATTTTAACCACCAAATGATCGTGTTCTAAGAGCTTCCTTACGCGAGGTAAGGCCAGTTCGGGAATATAATCAGTGAGATGCTCTGTCATGGCGCAAAAATACGGTTATATTTAAAAGAAGAGGAAGGAGGTGTAAAATAAAATATTTTACAGGTACTTTAATATTTTAGGGCAAAATGTCCTATAAAATAATGTTCATTATCTAATTCTACACGGAACCAGTAATCTGTTGATGGTAGTTTTTCACCTTTATATAAACCATTCCAACCTATACTATTTGGAGTAAGTTGTTTTAACAACTTGCCATATCTATCAAAAATAAAAATTTTAGCCTGAGGATATTTGGAAATACCTCTGATTTGCCAGGTATCATTTACCGCATCATCATTTGGTGTGAAATACTTTGGGTAATCTACTACGGTAACCGATTCAAAATCTTCACCACAACCCAATTTATCTCTTACATGAACATTATAAATACCTCCCAACAAATTATGAAACAAATTAGAGTCCTGATAATTTATACCATCTATCGAATATTCAAAATCACCATCACCTGTGGCTATAATCTCAATAAAATTATCGTCGGACAATTCGTTATATTTAACATCGGTTATGGTTGGCAATGCAGATCGTACGAGTTTAAATTCAAAACTATTCTCACAGGTAATGCCATCTTCACTCCTAGATATTTTTAATTTGTAATTTCCAGAGTTTATCAAATTAACTTCATTAGTATTTGATAAGATTTCTCCATCCTGATAAATCCATTGATAACTATCAAAACCACTAGCAACGTTCAGTGAAAGTGAGGGCTCCAGATCACACAAATAATAGCTTTCCTCCAAAACAACCTCAGGAAGTTGCTTTACAACGAGATTAAAATGTGTTTCGGAATAACAAAGGTTATTAAGATCATTCTCGACCCTTACATAAATAGTTTGATTCCAGGGTTTTGTGTTTCTGAATGACGACGGAAACGAGTTTCCAATGAGATTACCTGATTCATCATAATAAATAACACTCAAATTATGCTGATCTCCAATGATTTGTGATTTTAAATTTGAAGTATCAAAATCAGCATAACCACCACCTGTATCACAAGCATACCGTATTTGGGGCTGATTAATTTGAGGCTCACTGGTCGTTTTTAATACTAACGACGTTTCAGAATAACAACTGGTTTGTGGGTTGGTTACACGTACGATTAAGGTTTCTTGATTTGGAACAGTATTCGTGTAGGGGTTAGACAAGGGCGAAACCAATTTATTTCCATTTAAATCAAAAAAGGTTACATCTAAATCTGTTTGATCACCTAAAACATCCTGAATAATATTTGAGGTATCAAAATATTCAGAAATGCCATCGTTATTATCATCGCAACCGAAAATTTCATTTAAAGGATGGGCCTCAGGAAAAGGATTTGTTTTCAATTTAAAAGTTTTTGAATTGATGCATCCTGTTGAAGTATGTATTGCATTAACTGTAATTACTTCTTCGTGAGGTATATTATTCTCAATATTATCTAAAGAACCCGTGATCTCCTGTCCATTTTCAAAATAAAAGTGGATTTCTACATTTGAATTATTTGAACTTATTTCTTCCTTGACTAACTGTAAGTTAAAAAAAGCAAAACCATTAGTCTCATTTGAACAATTCACTAAGTCTGTAACACTTTCCAGATTAGGTTGAGGGTTTACAATCAAATCAAAAGTAGTCTCAGAATAACAACATGGATTATCATCATGAGAAACTCTAACCGTTATAGTTTCAGTACCCACAACAGTATTAGTAAATGGATTAGGCAACAAATCATATTCATTTCCACTTCCATCAATAAACTTCACAATCCTGTTAGTTTGCCCACCAAGCACTTGTGCTACTAAGCCTGATGTGTCGAATGTAGAAGATATGCCCGAATTAAAAGTATCTTCACAAGCATAAATATTTTCAATACCATAAGCATTGGGTGGTTCTTTAACATTAATGGTTTCAGTCAATACCTCGACACTTCCATCTTTTCCTGTTACAGTTGCTGTGATAGTATATATACCATCTTGTGAAAAATCGTGAAAAGGAGATAAATCTGCCGAGCTATTGTTGGTTCCTGAAGCCGGATCACCAAAATCCCAAATTACAGAAGCAATATTTTCTTTTTCTTCTACTCTAAACTCTTTTAAAAACTCTGAACAAATACTTGATGTGAATATTTCAAATTTACGCTCTGATACCACATTCTTAGCACCTGTAAGGTTGATATAAAATTTCCCATCTGGACGTCCGAGCTCTTCTGTGGTAATATATTTCATATTACAATAATTCTCATAGTAATCTTTAGTTCCGCAACCTTTATACCATGAAAAGTCATCATCTATTTCTGTCCCGGCAATAAACATAACTCCACTACCCCAAACAGTCTCATGTACAACCTCCACTAAAATTTTATTAACTGCAGGATTTATAATGATGGGCTTATCAAAGGTGATATTTATTATTCTCGGGTAATAATCACTAATATTCGGTAGCCTAACAGATTGGCTACTACCTATTAAATTAGATTCTGAAAATGAATTAGGGAAATTGTCATCAATTTTATAAATATTAAATTTAATACTAGCTCCTCCGTCAGAACCGCTTATCCCTACTTGACCGGAATTAATAACTAATTCTTCATTAGTTAGCAAACCAAATTGATCCAAATCAAAAACTCTAGCCCAATAAAACATAGCCGAGGAGCATCCAAACATTGAAGTTCTTATCAAGCTATCACCTACATTATGAGACAATCTAAGTAAATCACCTGAGTTTGAAATATCAATAGCTTCACCTGTTACATTGATATAAAAATTTGCATTTGGAACAGGATTATTTAACTCAGTAGTTTTAGTTAAAGTATAATTTCCATCACAGCCATGATACCAGGATTCACCAGTATCTTCAGCTGTACCTGCAACAACAACCCTAGCCGATTCGGGATTATAAGAATCGACCGATTTGTGCACAGTAACCAATATTCTGTCTGTGCCAGCCGGAACAACAATGGGCTCTTCAAAATTTACTTCAACAATTTCCGGATTACCACTAATAAACGGTGCCAGTCCAACACTCCGAGTTCCCAATACAGTTCGAGGATACTGTGATTGAAAAAAGACAGGAAAATTTTCATCAATACTAAAAACACTAAAAGATAGACGTGCTCCCGTATTGGACTCACTTAAAGCCACTTGACCAGAATTAATAAAAAACTGTTCATTTGGATTTATTCCAAAGTCAGACAGTTTAAAAATTCTTGACCAACCTTCATCGCTATCCTCACAGGAAAACATTCCTGTATCAATTGGCGTATTTCCAACATTATGGGTAAGTGTAATTTGCGCTACAGAACAGAAGCTTAGGAAAAAAAATAGAATTGACAGAATATTCTTCACGCTCCTAAAATAGGAAAATTGATGAATATATTATTTTATTCCAGAAAAAAAACACATTAATTCGATAAACATTAAGGTGTAGAATTAGATACCTGAAGTAATTTCCCGTTATAGTATTTATTTCCATTGAGTGAAAACTCAAAAATGTAGTCTGCCATTTCAAAAGCTGTTGTTGGAGCCTGATATCCGGGAAAGGCTTCTTCCAACATTTCCGTTTGAACGGCCCCTAGAGCTAACACATTAAATGAAATACCTGATTCTTTGTATTCTTCAGCCAATAACTCGGTTAAGGTAATTACCGCCCCTTTACTGGAACTATACGCCGCCAATCCGGGAAATTTCATACTGCCCTGCACGCCTCCCATGGAACTGATGGTGAGTACATGACTTCCTTTAGTCATAAAAGGCAAAATATTTCGAGTTAATTCGGCTACACCAAAAACATTGGTTTTGTAAACGATTTCAAAGTCTGCCGTTGTTGTATCAGAAAAAGGTTTATTTACAAGAGCCCCGGCATTATTAATTAATATATCAACCTGTTTCCAGTTTTTAGATACAAAATCTTCAACTTTTTTGTAGGCTTCAGAATCATTCAAATCGAAAGAAAAACAGGAAACACCTTTGAGATTTAAATCTTTAACCGGCTTTTCATTCCGCGAGAGCGCCAAAACTTCATGACCCGCTTTAGCAAATAATTTTACCAGTTCAAAGCCAATACCGCGACTGGTTCCTGTAATAATAACATTTTTACTCATTCTCATTTAGTTTTATTTCGTCCATTGGTGCATTAACCATACCGCTTAAGGCAGGAATCATCTCGTTTACAAATCGTGTCATATGATCAAAATCCATTTTGTCAACCTCATCATCAACATGATGATAATAGTTGAAATTTGTAAAATCGAAAGTTGATATGGCTTGTGCCGGAACATGAAATTCCCTAAAAAACGGATAATTATCAGAACGCATGAAAAGATTTAATTTTTTGGCTTGCGGTAAAAATCTAATTATGGTATCCTGGGCGTAAGAGTTCAATTTTTCTGCCATATTCGATCTGTTATATCCGGTTATATATGCTAATGCAAATTCGTTGTCTCGAGGCACTCCAATCATTTCAATATTGATCATGGTATAAACATTCAGATCCAAATCTTTTAATTTTGAAGCCAAATGCGCCGATCCTTTTAGTCCTTTTTCTTCTCCGGAGTACAAGGTAAACAAAACACTCCGCTTGGTGTGATGTTTGGCAAAATATCTGGCCCAGGCCAAAATAGCTACGGTTCCGGAGGCGTCATCATTAGCACCATTTGCAATAGAATCGCCATCTACTTTTTTTCCAAAACCGATATGGTCGTAATGAGCTCCTAATATAACGAACTCATTTTTTAATTCAGGGTCCTCACCTTCTTTATAGCCTACAATATTGTAACCCACGATATTTTGAATATTAAAGCTGTCGCGATAGGTTTTAAAAAAAGGTTTGATTTGGTTCGATTTGAAGTTAGCCTCAATAAATTGAGCTGCTTTTTCAATACCCGGACTACCGGTTTCGCGGCCTTGCAGACTATCGGAAGCCAAATACTCAAGATCAGCCTTAATTTGAGATTTTTGTATTGGCGCTTCCTGAGCTTTACAACTAAAAAGAGCCAGGACAAATAGTAAGGAAACGATCTTTTTCATAAAATTTTTTTAGCGACTAAAGGTATAAAAAAGTTGCTATTTTGATTGAAATTAGGATTCAAATACCTTTCGAATCAATCCATTTTGAAAGAAAAATAATATTTAACTCCAAAATATAGGCGCGCCTAACAAAATATATCGTTTAACCATTAAAAAATCATTAATTTAGAGAAAAAAATCAACCATGCCAATATATATGGACCGGCACGAATTGCCGCACGATATAACACCCGAAAAATTATCAGAGCTCCATCAAAAGGATCTGGATATTGAGCATAAGCATAACTGCAAAGGATTTACTTATTGGCTGGATCTGGACCAGAAATACGCCTTTTGTTTAATTCAGGCGCCGGACAGGGAGGCTGTTTTTAATTTGCACAAAGAATCTCATGGCGATCTTCCAACAACCATAATTGAAGTTGAACCGAACATAGTTGAAACTTTTTTAGGCCGCATGAGTGATCCTGAAACAGATAGTCCTGGAAAACTACCAAAGATCAACGATCCTGCATATCGCATCCTCATGATGCTCAATTTAAAACACCTTAATAATCTTAATAGTTTTAAAAATGATTCTGGTTTTAAGAGCCATTTTAAATTGAAAATTGAAAAGCTTGTCAAGGAAAATGAAGGTGTGATAACCTCCGCCAATGCTACCGAAATACTGGCTTGCTTCAAAAACGCTAAAAAGGCCATTAAGACTGCGGAAATAATTTCCTTGGAAAAACAGGCCAATAATTTCCATGACAATGCCTTTACCATTGGTATCGTTTCCGGATATCCTGTTACTCCTGACACCAACTCCTTTTTTGAAGAAGCCATTTCGCACCTCAAAAGAGTTTGCACTTTTGTGAAGGCACCAATAATTATCAATAGTGAATTAAGAGCTACTTATCATCAGGAAGAAGGACCCAAAAGAAAAGCTCTAAAAAACGCCTACATTCTTACTCCTGATGATGAAAAATTCATAAAGAAAGTTTGCAAATTTATAGATGCTAACTGGCAGGACCCTAAATTGAATATGGATCGTTTCAGTCAGGATATGGGTCTGAGTAAATCTCAACTCTACCGTAATATCATGCGTTTAACTGAAAAACCTCCCAATGCCTTTATTAGAAATTACCGATTAAGCCAGGCACTAGAGCGTATTAAAACACAGAATGGCAATATCTCCGAAATTGCCTTCGAAGCGGGTTTCAATAGTGTAGGTTATTTTTCAAAACAATTTAAAAATGCTTTTGGCGTGCTTCCATCAAACTACTCAAAATCACTTAAATAAATCTTATTTAAAACGAATTATGCAATAAATGTGCTATCATTTGCATGATTTGTCCAAATTAACCTTGTGCGCTTCTCGTAAATTAGTAATGAAATAAAAACTTCATTATTAACTAACAAACCAACTCTTATGAAAACTCTTAAATCAGTACTTATTCTAGTAAGTTTATTAACAACACCAATTATTATGGCTCAAGAAAGTACTGCTGCCGATCTTTTAAGAAAAGAAGCCAGCACGCCAAAAATGAACATGTACGTTATTGAACGTGAAATTCCGAATGTAGGTGCATCCACCACGGAGGATCTTACCAATATCTCCAAGAAATCTTGTAGTGTACTGGATGGGATGGGATCAAACATTAAATGGATGAACAGCTTTGTAACCGGTGACAAAATTTACTGTGTATATCTAGCGGAAAATGAGGAACTCGTTAGAGAGCATGCTAAAAAAGGCGGTTTCCCTGCGAATAAAATAAGTAAAGTAGAAACTGTTATCGATCCATCAACAGCCAATGAACAGTAAATCAAAACAGTGTAATTATAAAAAAACCACTTCAAATGAAGTGGTTTTTTTATGTTTTCTTAAGTTATCTTAAACCAGCATGGTTACCGGGTTCTCAATGTAACCTTTTAAAGTTTCAAGGAATTGAGCTCCTGTAGCACCATCCACAGTTCTGTGGTCACATGCCAAAGTTAGTTTCATGGTATTTCCTGGAACCACCTGACCATTTTTAACTACTGGTTTCTGAACAATAGCACCTACAGATAAAATAGCCGAGTTAGGTTGATTGATGATCGATGTAAAATAATCGATACCAAACATACCAAGGTTTGAAATGGTAAATGTACTTCCTTCCATTTCCTGAGGCGTTAATTTTTTATTTCGTGCCTTACCCGCTAATTCTTTAACCTCAGCACCAATTTGTGGTAAGGTCTTTTCATTGGCAAATCGCACTACCGGAACAACGAGTCCGTCAGGTACAGCCACAGCAACGCCCATATGCACATGATGATTCAAGCGCATTTTGTCCGGGAACCATTGCGAGTTTACTTGCGGATGTTGTTTTAAGGCTAAAGCACAGGCTTTAACAACCATATCGTTATAGGATATTTTCGTATCCGGAATGGAATTGAATTGACTTCTGAAGGCAATGGCATTATCCATATCGAATTCCACAGCCAAATAATAATGTGGCGCTGAGAATTTTGAATTGGTCAGTGACTTGGCAATTGCTTTTCGCATTTGCGAGTTTGGCAATTCTTCAAAATCTTCTTGACCCATTGGTACAAACTTACCAACAGATGCAGCGGCTCCCGGCGTATAATTTTCAATATCGCGTTTTACAATACGACCGTGATCACCCGAACCTTGAACTTGATTCAAATTAATACCTTTTTCCTCTGCTAATTTTTTCGCTAAAGGTGAAACGAAAATACGTCCGTTGGATTCAATAGGCGCCGGAGCCGCTTTGCGTTCCTGAGGTTGTGCTGCAGGCGCCGGTTTAGATTCCTCTTTTGGAGCTTCTGTTTTAGGTGCTGCTTTTGGTTCTTCCGCTTTCGAATCGTCGGCAGATTCAGGTTTATAATTTGCAGCAATGCCTGAAACATCGGTGCCTTCAGGACCAATGATAGCTAGCAAGGCATCAACCTTGGCAGATTCTCCTTCTTTTAAACCTATTTCTAGTAAAGTTCCCGATTGGAAAGATTCAAATTCCATCGTAGCCTTATCGGTTTCAATTTCTGCTAAAATATCACCTTCTTCTACTTTATCACCTACTTTTTTCAACCAGGTAGCTACGGTACCTTCCTCCATGGTATCACTTAAGCGAGGCATGGTCACTATAGTAACCCCTTCAGGAAGTTCTGGTGTTTCAGCAGTCTTTTCAGATTTTTCGGAAGTTTCTTCTTTGGAATCAGCAGCTTCAGCTTTAGATTCAGAAGGTGCTGATTTTTCTTCAGATTTTCCTTTACCTTCAATTAAATCTGAAACGTCTTCCCCTTCTTCGCCGATAATTGCCAAAAGATCATCAACCTTTGTGGTTTCTCCCTCTTTAACACCAATGTAAAGTAACGTTCCTTCATTGAAGGACTCAAATTCCATGGTAGCTTTATCGGTTTCAATTTCTGCCAGGATATCACCTTCTTCTACTTTATCACCAACTTTTTTGAGCCAGGTGGCGACGGTTCCTTCCTCCATCGTGTCGCTTAAGCGCGGCATGTTTACTACTGTAGCCATAGTTTAAATATTATTAGTAATGAATGGATAGTCTTTTTGCTCATAAACCGCATCGTACATCACATTTTTCTCGGGGAATGGCGATTCTTCAGCAAATTTTTCACATTCGGCAACGCGTTCTTTCACACGTTTATCAATTTTTTTCAGATCTTCTTCACTCGCATATTTCTTCTCTAAAATAACCTCCTTAACCTGGGTGATTGGATCTATCTTTTTATAATCTTCTACTTCTTTTTTAGTTCTGTAGTGCTGTGCATCAGACATCGAATGTCCTCTGTAGCGATATGTTTTTAGCTCTAAGAACGTTGGCCCACCGCCTTTGCGAGCACGCTGAATGGCTTCATCTAAACCTTCAGCTACCTTAACAGGATTCATTCCGTCTACCGGACCACAAGGCATTTCATAACCCAATCCAAGTTTCCAAACGTCTGTATGACTTGCTGTTCTGGCTACGGAAGTTCCCATAGCATAACCATTATTTTCACAAATAAAGACTACGGGAAGTTGCCAAAGCATAGCCAGGTTAAACGTTTCGTGAAGTGATCCCTGACGAGCAGCACCATCACCAAAACAACAAAGTGTTACGGCATCGCTTCCTTTGTATTTATCACCAAAAGCTATTCCGGCACCTAAAGGAATTTGACCTCCTACAATACCGTGTCCTCCATAAAACCGATGTTCTTTGGAGAAAATATGCATCGAACCTCCAAGTCCGTGTGACGTTCCTGTAGCTTTACCGTAAAGCTCAGCCATCACGCGTTTCGGATCTACGCCCATCCCAATGGGTTGAACGTGATTACGATAAGCGGTTATCATTTTATCCTTGGATAAATCCATGGCATGTAAAGCACCTGCCAGTACGGCCTCCTGACCGTTATATAAATGAAGAAAACCTCTAACTTTTTGTTGAATGTATACTGCAGCTAGTTTATCTTCAAACTTTCTCCAGAATGACATTTCTTCATACCAATTGAGGTATACCTCTTTTGTTATTTTTTGCATGGATCGTTATGTTTAATACACGAAATACAAAAGTAACACTTTGAACGTTATTGAGAAAACACTTCAAGTATAAATTTAACCGAAATCGTTATAGCACAGAGTTATCAAATAAAAAAGGCAACAAATTTTTCAAAGATGCTGATTTTGCTACCTTTCCCGTTTCTCCCATAAAGTAAATTTCGATGGGAAATTGTTGCTTAATTTCATACTCTGCAATAGCTTGCCGACAGGCTCCACAGGGTGGAATTGGCTTTTCTGAAAGTTTCATTTTTGAACCCGCAGAAATAGCCATTTTTAATATCCGAATTTTGGGAAATCGGGCGCCTGCGTAGTAAATAGCCGTGCGTTCAGCACACAATCCTGAAGGATAGGAGGCATTTTCCTGATTACTTCCAATAACAATCTCATTGTTTTCCATTAATAGAGCCGCTCCAACCTGAAAGTTAGAATAGGGTGCATAGGCTTGTTTTCGGGCTTCAATGGCTTTTTCCATTAATTGTTGAACATCATTTGACAATTCATTCAAATCATCAAAAACCTCTAAAACCGAAGCCACTTTAACTTCTTTCATTATTTACATATTGGTTGTACTAAGATAAAACAAAAAAACTATTGCTTTTGGCAATAGTTTTTTTGTTATCATGTTTGTTTAACTTTTAATATTCACGGTAAGAATCCGCACCAAAATTAAAGGTTAATGAAAAACGCAATGTGTTTTCAAGCGGGCTTTGAACTTTTGAAGCAGAGAACAAATACGATAGGTCAATGTTTACAATATTAGCTTTAAATCCGGCTCCCAGCGCGATAAATTTTCGAGCACCTTTATCCTGGCTCTCATTAAAATAACCCAATCTAAAAGCGAATGCATCCTGATAACGATACTCTGATCCGAGGGCCCAGGTAAATTCTTTTAATTCCTCACTGAAACCACCGGGAGCATCTCCGAAGGATTGGAACATTCCTTCTACAAATCCAACATCCTGTGATTTTCCTTGATAAATAACTCCGTTCGTATCAGAAACCTGATTTCCTAGAGTGTCTGTACCTTCATCATACTGTCCGTTTCCATTCGTGTCTGTATACTCATATTCGGTTCCAAGAATGGGTGGTGTTGGCACCAATAATTTTGTTGTTTCCAGAGTCACGGCTACCGTGTTGTAGTTGTCCAGAATAAAATCGAAACCGGCTCCTAAACGCAAGTTGGTAGGTTGAAAGTTTTCCTGCCCTGCCGCATCATATTTAAATTTCGGACCCATATTTTGAATTGCAAATCCGGCACGCCAACGACCATTAAAATCAGCATAGGCCTGTTCTTCACCCTGGTAATAACCGGAAATATCTACTCCAAAAGTACTCGCGGGAGAGGCATCGCCATCCACGCCGGTTAGTCTCAAATCCGAGCGTAAATAACGCATGGCTACCCCCATAGCAAATTGATCGCTTAAGCGTAAGGAATATGAAGCATCCAAAGTAAATTCATTCGGACGTTGTATCAAGGCTGTAGAAAACTCATCAGCCAGAAATTCAATATTTCCAAGAGAAAAATATTTTAAACTTACACCAAATGCGCTTCGCTCATCAAGACGATTAAAATAAGTAACATTTCCTAAAAATATATCATTAACCAGCTTACTTAAATAAGGGGTATAACTTACTCCTATTCCCGATTTCTCCTCAGAAAACACATATTTTGAGGGATTCCATTGTTGTGAAAAGGCATCAACAGAAGTTGCCACACCCATATCTCCCATCGATGCTGCGCGAGCATCTGGCGCTATGAGTAAAAATGGCATTCCGGTAGTGATCACCCGGGAATCATTCTGGTTGGGAATTATAGTGGTTTGTGCTGTAACTTCCTTGATACCAATAAGTAGTATCAATGAACATATTAGTTTCTTCATTGTTAGTGTTAGTTAGAAATTTAGTTTTATAGTATGACTAGTTTTTCAATTTTTTCTGCTCTTTTATCCAAAACACTGGAATACACAGTTAATTTATAAATGTAAACACCTTTTCCCAGTTTATCTCCAAAATCATCACGACCATCCCAAATAATATCTCTGGATAAGGTGCTCGTTGTTACTCCTGCTCCGGTGGTTTGCCCTTGAAGGGTTCGAACCAATTTTCCGGATACCGTGAATATCTGTATAGAAACGTCTAAAGGTGCCGAACTATTGTGATTGAACCAAAATTCCGTGTAATTCACGAAAGGATTTGGGTAATTTAATACATTTTCCAGTACCAGGCTCTGATCTTTATCATAAACGATAAATTGAATCTCCTGAATAGATGAATTATTAAATACATCCCAGGCCTTTAGCGTTAAGGTGTGTAATCCCGGAGCAAGATCCCGAAAAGGAAAAGTCACTAAACCTTTAGTGTAATCGTCTACTTCCGTTTGATAATAATCATTCAAGATGAAGGGGTTTGTTTCATCACCATCCAAAATAGCTACGATATCATGCCCTACACCACTAGCTGTGTTTATACCGTTTTCATCCGATAGTTTTGCAAGCAAGGTTGGCGATTCGTTTGTGATACCTCCTGAAACAAAACTTTCGTCATTCATAAAGAGGTTAATTATGGGACCCGTATTATCATTGACGGCATTTTCGTTAAGTCCACCAATTTTTACTGTATTGACACTCGCTCCTGTTTGATCTTCGAGAGCCGCATCGTTCTCAGAGTAAAAACTCACTTTTCCAAAACCAACCGGAATTCCAATGTCCTTTGGAACTACAAAATCAAAAGCAAATTGTCCGTTCTTAACAGAAGCCTGACCTCTAAAAATAATTTCACCCAAAGTTTCAAAATCCATTTTAACTAAAACACCATTATTTCGAGTGCCATCATTGGCCAAAGTTTGCCTTTGAATATTCTTATCGAAAATTGTCGTAGATAAAACTCCATTATAATTGGTTAACAAATTGCCTGAAATGTCAGTGACCTCTCCGGCTAATTTCACATAGCTTAGGGCCTTCAAAGTATCAGTGGCCTGCCCTACCGGTACATCGTTTATACTAGTTAAACGAACTCTGGGTTTTGGAAATGCCAGGGTCATTGCCGGGTCGCCAATAAAAAACACCAATCGCTTTTGTTCCAAATTGGGACCGCCAATATTATTCTTAGCTAAGCGTAAAGCTTCAGCCATTGTAGGGTATTCATAATCACCAAACGTATCATTGGTACTGTATGAAAATAAATATTGCCCTAAAATTTTGTTGAAATTAATTCCGAAGGTAACAAATACCTGGCGCGTTGTGGTAATTAAACCAATGGAGCCTGCTTGTTTGTTCCAATAAATAAGTTCACCGGCAGTTTCTCTGTAGGGATTATCGAATTTGGTGAATTCGCAAGTCACCGTTACAAAGCAATGCAGTTTATTGAAATTCCGCAGATTTTCAATATCCGGTTTCAGAAAAATACGTTCCTGAGCAAGAGCATCTTCACCACCATGACCGAAATAATTAAAAATTAAGGCGCCGGTATCAATGGCATTTACCAGAGCGGTATTCACCTGAGGATATCTTTCGCCTCCGGCGGAAGTTTCTTGTTTATAGGCATCCGCATAAATTTTAATAATATTAATAAAAGGTTTATTCTGTACAACCTCATTCGCAATAGCTTCGGAGGTTTCTTCAATAATACCTTCCCAGTCCTGATCGACGTCATCGGAGACCACAACATAATTATTTCTCCAACTACCGAAAGATTTTTTTTCGTAATAAGTGGCGATCTTATCCACAAGTTCCTGAGCGCGTTGTGGCGAATCCGCCAGAATGCGACCAACAGCAATATCTAGTTTATCTGAAGCTACCATTGTGCCCTCTTGAGGATCCATCATGCCATAAAAATCATCAGAAACAAAAGAATTGGTTTCACTAAAACTATTATAAGAATACCAAGAGGGAACAATATTCGTATTGTTGGGAATGCGGTCTTTATAATCAAAAGAACCGTCTCCAAACAGACAAACATATTTAACACGATTTTGCGTGGTGCTCGGATTGTCGTAAACATATTTTATAAAGTTCCTGATAGCACCTATATCGGGATTCCCTGTACTGAATTCGTTATAAATAAGATCTAACGTTACCACTTTAACATTGAGATTGCTTTGCTGTTTGTGAATTGCAGCCAGGCGCTCTGCCTGAGACAACAAGGCCACAGGCGTAATAATGACATAATCGATATCCTGGAATTGCCCCTGGCTGTCATTAAAAATTGTGCCCTTAAGATCTTGATTGGTCAGCGTTGGATCAGAGTCCATTTGCGGTTGGTAAAAATCTAAAGACGTTACCACCTGATATTTTCTTAAGGTGCCTAAATTAGCATTAAATGTAAAGCTATTATTAGCGTCGGTATTTTTTATAGCGGTTACATTATATTTATCAGTTACATCCCATACTTCAGAAACATTACTTGCATTACTTAACGTGTAAGAGGCTATACCAGAATTAAGTGCAGCATCCTTTTTTTGAAATAAAAATTGCTTGTCATTGAAGGTCAAACCCCGAACAGCCTCTATGGAAACATAATCCAAATAGCCTTTTGCTGAAGGATTTCCTTGATTATTATATTCCAAAGCAACATTTAAAACCGATCCGGAAACATTAATATCACCATCATAGAATCCATCTGATGCTAAATTAAAGGTTGGAGCTTTTGGCAAAGTTATAGAAGCCACATTAGCGCTATTTACCCGAACATCCATGGTGCTTTGAGAAGCTGAGGCTGCAGCTGCAAGGACTTTTATATGAACCGGTTCTGTAGTTACTAAATTGGGTAAATTAAAAGTTAACGTTTTTAAATTTTCAATATCAAAGCGATCGGCAAACCAGCGTCTACCCAAATTCGCAATATTGAAATTATCTTCTTCATAAAACTGATAATCATCAAAGGTACTTATGGCCATATCAACAGTACCCTGAGGCTGAATAGCAGCCTGGATTCGTTTCCCATTTCCCGGGCTTATATTCAGATAATAATAGGTTTTGTCTGTATAGCAATTAATGTGTGTATTACTTTCGGAATTAAATTGTTTGGGACCATCAGCAAAGAACAAAATATAATCGTCGTCATTAAAAACACCATCGCTTTCGCCAACAAATTCTATGGCATTCTCCTGAACATCTATTGGGTAAGGCGTTTGATTGGTATAAGGGATCATGGCCCCGCCATTACCATAAATCTTAACCGTTCTGGGGTCTAAACCATCAACGCTAACACCTAAAGCACGAATGAAATCTTTAGATAATTTGTATACACCAGTGGAATCAATATAGAATTTGTACCAAAGTCCTGAACTAAGAACAGAGCTGCTCACCCCTTTTTGTAAACTGAATTTATTCTGTGTACTTATTTTTCCAAGGTTAGAGCCAAATCCATAGGAAACTTGAAATGACACTACTTTTTGAAAACTGCCTGAACTGGACTTTATAATAGGCGACATTTGAAGTATTACAAAACGTTTACCACGAGCTGTGGCATTTTTTAAACTTGTTTTTAACGTACTTGGAATTTTTTTCGGATCCAGATCTTTTAATTCCGTAGAAGATAAATTAGCATAAATAACGTTAGAAATTTGCAGTGAAGCCTCGTTCACAATTTGAGAGGTTTCCCATTGAGCTATAAAGTTTAATCCGTTTTCGGTATCAAAATTGAAATAAGCCGGATCGAATGCAGGAAGAACCATGGTCTCATTTCCATCAGAAATTTTGTAATCACCGTCCCAATTCAGGTTAAAGGTTTTTTGCTGTGCAAATCCTGCTACCGAGATCATTAATAAAATATACCCTAAAACTTTCTTCATCACCAAATAACGTTCCTAACTAACGCAATAGTATTGCTAATTCACAAATAATAATATTTGAACAAAAGTAAAGATAATATTTTAGGAAAATTGACGTTTTAATTAGACTAACGGAGTAATAAAACGAATAAAATCATCGACGAAATGCATCAAAAATAGGGTGAAATGCTCTTTTTTTTGGTTAAAATGCATAAAATCACTTGCGTTGTTCGGTTTAATTGTTATATTGCAGCACCAAATAAAATATTTTTAGCTTACTTAAACGTATGGATATGAAAAAAATAGTAACGTACAAGATACTGCTAGTAGCGGCTCTCACGGTAGTTGCAACCAGTTGTAAAAAATCTTCGAGTTCGAGAAATAGTTCCAGAGCTACCGGTTGGGAAATTAATTCCAAAGATGGTGGTTTTCAGTACAATACAGATTTTAAAGAGCAGGAAACTTCTCCTGGTCTTGTATTTATTGAAGGTGGAACATTTACAAAAGGACGTGTTCAAGATGATGTGATGCACGATTGGAACAACACACCAACTCAGCAGCACGTACAATCTTTTTACATGGATGAAACTGAGGTGACCAACGAGATGTACCTCGAGTACCTTGACTGGATCAAACGTGTTTATCCCCCATCAGAAGAAAAATTCAGAGCCATTTATAATGGCGCTTTACCAGATACTTTAGTTTGGAGAAACCGCTTGGGCTATAATGAAGTGATGACGGATAACTATTTGCGTCACCCTGCTTACGGACAATATCCTGTGGTAGGTGTAAGTTGGATTCAAGCTGTAGAGTTTGCAAACTGGCGTTCAGATCGTGTTAACGAATACAACCTTGAAAAGGCAGGTTATTTAAAACGTGATGCCAAGGTTTTGGATGTTAACGCCGAATCTACTTTTAGTACTGATACTTATATCAATGCACCAACTTTAACCTATGGTGGTAATGAAGAAGTATTGAATGGTGATGGTAAAAGCAAACGTTTTACTAGAACGGATGCAGACGGAAACGAAACTAATATTTACGCTACAAGAGCAACCGGAATTATTTCTCCAAAATACAGACTCCCAACAGAAACTGAATGGGAATACGCCGCACTTGGTTTAAGCGAATTAAGAAGTTATAACCTTTATAGAGGTCGTAAAAAATATCCTTGGGAAGGTCAATATACCCGTAATGGTTCCCGTAAATATCGCGGCGACCAATTGGCTAACTTCAAACAAGGAAAAGGTGACTACGGCGGAATCGCAGGTTGGTCTGACGATGGTGCCGATATCACGAACAAGGTGAAATCATACGAGCCTAATGATTACGGATTGTACGATATGGCCGGTAACGTAGCCGAATGGGTCGCTGATGTTTACAGACCTATAGTTGATGGCGAGTACAATGATTTTAACTACTTCCGAGGAAACGTTTACACTAAAAATGCGATTAATGATGATGGTACGGTAAAAGTTGTTGGTGCTGATAATATCCAGTATGATACACTTTCGAACGGGAAAGTGGTAGCCAGAAATTTACCTGGTGAAATCGTTCAAGTACCTGTAGACGAAAATGAGACTTATCTTCGTACTAATTTCGATAGAAGTGACGAAATAAACTTCAGAGATGGCGACAAACGTTCTTCAAGAAATTACCAAAGTTTTGGTGATGATGATGAAAACACCGATGAAGAAGCTCAAACACGAAAAATGTACAACTCTCCAGTAAACAAAATTGAAAGAGATGAGAATGGTAAAATCATCAGAGAATATGATAAGAGTAATACCAGAACCTCTTTAATTAGCGATGAAGTTCGTGTTTACAAAGGGGGCTCATGGAAAGACAGAGCTTATTGGTTAGATCCTGCTCAACGCCGATACTTCCCACAAGATATGGCTACCGATTATATTGGTTTCCGATGTGCGATGTCGCGAGTAGGTTCAAAATCTAAAACGCAAAAGAAAACAAAAAATTAAATACGTTTTTAAGCATAAAAATCAAAAAAGTCCTGACATTAGTTAGGACTTTTTTAATACATTTATTTGTAAAACAAAATCATTGGACACAGCACATCTACACCAGCTTTTTTTAGAATGCCAAGCGGTATCAACCGATACCAGAAAAATTAGTAAAAACGCTATGTTTTTTGCCTTAAAGGGCGAGAACTTCAATGGTAACGCTTACGCGGAAGAGGCCTTAAAACAAGGCGCAAAATTCGCCATTGTAGACGAGGTAGAATTCCAAACATCTGAAAACATTATTTTTGTTAAGGACTGTTTGAAAGCCCTTCAGGAACTGGCAACTTTTCATCGATTTTATTTAAAAACGCCAATAGTTGCTCTAACCGGAAGTAACGGGAAAACGACAACAAAAGAACTTATAAACGCCGTACTTTCTCAGAAATACAAAACCACTGCTACCGTAGGAAACCTAAATAATCACATTGGCGTGCCGCTAACATTGTTATCCATGACCCCGGATACTGAACTGGGTATCGTTGAAATGGGCGCCAACCATCAGAAAGAAATTGAATTTTTATGTAGTATTGCGCAACCCGATTTTGGTTTGATCACCAACTATGGTAAAGCTCATCTTGAAGGTTTTGGCGGCGTTGCAGGCATTATAAAGGGAAAAAGTGAGATGTATGACTATTTAAAATCTCACGAAAAAACCGCTTTTGTTAATGCTGAAGACCCTATCCAAATGGAAAAAACAGAAGGTATAAACCGTTTTACCTTCGGAAATTCAAATCAGGATGTTCCTGTAGATTTTAAGAATGCCAATCCTTTTGTAAGACTGGCTTATAATGGGTTAGAGATCCAAAGCCAACTTATCGGAGATTACAACTTTACTAATATAGCTTTCGCAGTGGCTATGGGGCATTATTTTAAAGTGGATAAGTTGTCTATAAAACATGCCATAGAAAGTTATGTACCATCAAACAATCGCTCTCAAATTAAAATTTTAGGAACAAATAAGATCATTTTGGATGCCTATAATGCTAATCCAACAAGTATGCGCGCTGCGCTTTTAAATCTTAGCCGGCAATCCGGATCTAAAATGGCATTTCTAGGTGATATGTTTGAATTGGGTGAAGATGCGTTGAAAGAGCATCAAAATATTGAAGAACTTGCAAATTCCTTGGATATAGAGGCTATCACTTGTATTGGAAAACATTTTTCAGAGGCTGCTACAACATCAAATAAAATATCTCATTTCAAAACCTTTGAAGCATTCAAGCAAGCTACAGATCTTTCCAATTTAAATCATAAAACCATCCTAATAAAAGGGTCTCGAGGTATGGCCATGGAGCGACTTTTAGATTTACTTCCTGAATAATAAGAAGATATGCTATAAATAAAAAAGTGCCTGAAATTCATCAGACACTTTTTCCGTTTAGATAATCCTCCCTAAGAATTGACTAATAGCTGTTCAAATATCATACAAAAAAGCATACGACGCAATACTCAAAATGAGTATTTTTCAATATTTTTAAATTTTAACATATTGATTTGTCAGGAAATAAGTTAAATAACGGCGTTTTGTTTAACCTTTTATATCAAAAACTGATTTAATTTCATCATACCTATAAGTTCGCCGGTAGAAGAAATGTTCAATTTTTTTAGAATATTTCGGCGGTGTGTGTCCACAGTATTCGGACTAATATTCAGTTTTTCGGCAATTTCTTTACTAGAATAATTTAAAACCAATAAGCGAATCACATCACGTTCTCTGTTACTTATCCCATCAGAAATCAATTTCTGAGAGAAGTTATTGAAATACATCGTATCGTATTCATTATGGGCATTCAAGCGTTTCGCAGAAGCACAAATCTGCAAATTAATATCAGGATGCAATACGGTATAGTGTGCAAGGCCTATGATAGGCTTATTATTTGTATCAAATTCCAGAGGACTTGTATTCTGAATGATATTCACATACTCATCATCAGCATTTTTAAACCTGTAGTTCCATGTGTAGGTCATTTTCTCTCTATCCCCTTCCGGAATTTCATTTAATGTAAATTCCATCAGACTATTTAAGGCTTGCAGCCATTTCTCAAGATCGTCCGGGTGCATCCTACTCCAAAAATAACGCATCCCATGCTCCTCAAAAAGGCTTTTGTCAAGACCTAAACAAGATCGCATGTTCTTACTCACATATTCAAAGGTTAGGTTCTGCGTATTCGTGATGCAGAAAAATGTTGAACTATAAGGCAGATAATCGTCTAATTCAATGATTTTGTTTATGTGATGTTCGAGAGAGGGATTATCGTAAGACTTAAATATTTCATGGTAAGCTGATTTGATATTAATATCATTCATAGCAATTGGTAGTTTGTACGAAAAGTAATAAAAAAAGCTGAATCAAAAAATAATATGTCAAGATACACAAAAATATCGACAGTAAAATCAAGTTTTTATTTTTCGTGTTCTCCTGATTTCCAAATCTTAAAGTGCATATTTTTTGAATAAAATTTGAATAATATTTATTTTTAATTGATATATCAATTACATTTGTATCAAACAAATATTATGAAGACCCCTGCAAAGACCGTTTTCTACACGATCGAAAAAACCATTAAAACCTATAGAAAATTTTCTACCCGAAACTTTTTAAACGTTGTTGACGATATTACGGTCGATCAAAAGTTGATATTGCAATATCTGGATAGTTACCCGAAATTAAGTCAGAAAGAAATAGCTGAAATGGTTTTTAAAGATTCCGCGTCAATTACAAGAATGATCGACCTTATGGTGAATAAAAATTTCCTGAAGAGAACAATAAATAAGGACGACCGTAGAAGATTCAAAATTGAACTCACTACGAAAGGAAAAACAATATTATCAAAATTAGAACCTGTAATAAAGACCAACCGCGAAGCGGCATTTTCTGGAATTCCAGAAGAAGAATTGGAACAACTAAATAAAACCCTGAATAAAATTTTAGCAAATATCTCCTAACTACCAACACTTTTCAAAATTCAAACAAAGTAATATTATGAAAAAAGCCATCCTGATTATAAGTTTTTTCCTTTTAGGAATCATTCAGGCAATTTCTCAAAACAATGAACAAATTACAATCGGAACGAAACACACACTTCATTCAAAAATTTTAAATGAAAATAGACCATTTTTGGTGAGCCTTCCCGAAGGCTACAATGATAAAAACTCATCCTATAAAAGATATCCGGTACTTATTGTTCTCGACGGAAATATACATTTTCAATCCATAAGCGGCATGGTGAATTATATGAGCTCGGGTTATAACGGAAATTTGAAAATCCCTGAGATGATCATAGTCGCCATAGAGAATATCAACCGAAGACGAGATTTCACACCAGATAAAATCATTACAACACGAAAAAATGACTCCGGGGGTGGCGAAAGGTTTTTAAGCTTTCTAGAAAATGAACTCATCCCTTTCCTGGATGAGAACTACAGGACTGAACCATACAGAATTCTATTCGGGCATTCTCTCGGAGGGTTATTAGCTGCGCATACCTATATGAAAGAACACACTCTTTTTAATGCATTTCTTGCTGTGGATCCCAGCTTTGGCGCCTGGGATGCTACTACCATGGATAATAAATTAGCTACTGTTACCGACAATTCTTTTGAGCGGTTTATTTACATAGCTACTGCTAACTGGGGAAAACGAAATTTTAGAAATCGCGATAGGCATGTGCGGTTCTATGAAGCCCTAAACAGTAAATGTAAGAATGAGTTTCCTGGTAAATTAGAATACTTTGAAAATGAAAATCACGGTTCCGTTCCACCCCTTGCTTTTTATCATGGCATTTCAGCCTTGTTTGATGGTTATGGGGTTTACTACCGTGATGTAAAAAACACGAAGCAACTTGAGCAACATTTTCAAACCTTGTCGGATCGGCTTTCATGGAATGTTAATCCTCCTGAAGCTCTTGTAAATCGCATAGGCTACACGATGCTAAGAAGCAATGATCAAAACAAAAAGTCAGAAGCCTTAGCTTTCTTTATTATGAATACTAAAAACTATCCAAAATCATTCAATGCTTTTGATAGTTTAGCAGAGGCCTATGATCATTTGGGCAATATAGAAAACGCCATAAAAAATTATGAAAAATCTCTTGCTCATAATCCCAACAATGAAAACGCAAAAACCAAAATAAAAATCCTCAGAGAGGATCTAAAAAACTCGAAGCAGACAAAAAGTTATTTACCAAATCAAAACCCAATAAAAACCATAAAAATGTCAAACTCAAAACCGTTAATTAAACCAGGCCTCTGGCAATCTATGGGTAAAAATCCGTTTTGGATAAATGTTGTAGAAAATAATGTTTTTTGGCTTGGGATGAATCAAAAGACCGATGATGTAAATCTAGGTGAAAACTGGTGCCATGTTGGCCTCGGAAAAATAAAAGACGATACATTAGAACTGACATGGGCGGATATTCCTGCAGGAAAAGATCAATTAAATGGAAAAATAACCGTGGAAATAATCAACGAAACACATATGAAAGTTATCCAAGATTCAGGTAATTTTGGTAAATCAGAATGGCATTGGGTTGCTCTCAATAAATCGTTTTCTGAGGTAAACTTATAGATAAAGGTCTTTAATTCATTAATAAAACCAAACCATAAAAGCTCTTAAGTATACGTGAGAGATATTATCCTTTATCTGAATTTGTTACCCTGAACTTGTTTCAGGGTCTATCTGATTTAGAGCTTAGATGCTGAAACAAGTTCAGCATGACAAAATTTAGTAAGGTCCGAGAGGTTTGTATTGGTACAACAGAAAGCGTAATGCTTTAAAAAAGTTCAAATAAAAAAATGCTCAAGTAAACTCCATATCTATTATCCTCTGATTGGTGCTGTCACCCTGAACTCGTTTCAGGGTCTATCTGATGTAGAACTTAGATGCTGAAACAAGTTCAGCATGACAAATTTTAGAAACGTCGGAGAGTTTTGCTAAAGCATATCAATAAGCGTACTGCTTAAAAAATAGTGTAAAAAAAACGCTCGAGTAAACTCCATATCTATTATCCTCCGATTAATGCTGTCACCCTGAACTTGTTTCAGGGTCTATCGGATTTAGAGCTTAGATACTGAAACAAGTTCAGCATGACACAGTTTAGAAAGGTCTGGGGAATTTAATTACGTCGAAGTTTAGAATGCTTTACAAAGCAAAAATTAAAAAACCTGTTAGCCATGAACTAACAGGTTTTTTTCAGTTGTAACGCTATTAATCATTACAAAGGGAGGTTGAACTTTATTGCTTTACAAGCTTACGAATACCGTTTTTATTGTCACGGGTTTGTAAGTGTACGAGATATATTCCGGTGGTCAATTGAGAAACGTTCATTCTTTTATCACTTAAAGTGGATGAAGTCATCACCACTTTACCGGTGATATCATAAATTTTAATAGTTGAAATTTCATCTTTAGTTTGAAAGTTCAGAACATTTCGAGCCGGATTAGGGTACATACTAAATGTTGCTGTATTAAATTCTCGATTTGCAAGTGTATTATCCGCTACGATGGAATTGAATTCAACCGTTCCGGAATCATTAGCCTGCCCGGGATTAGCGGAAATGGTTGAACCAATACCTATAGTAAACGTCTGATTACCGGTCCATTCAGGATCAGTTCCGGCATCAGAAAGATCAAAAGTATAGGTTTGGTCCGATGCATCGCTGGTACTCATGGTCATTGTTCTGGTATTCGTACCATAAATAAATCTAAGTTGATCATTTGTTGCTGAATTATTTTTCAAAGTTATGTGTACATACTTATGTGTATCGGCATTAATATGATGTAAAGTTTGCTCAATTTTGGCATATTTACCAGGATCAGGAGTAAACGTTAATATACCTCCTGCAGGGCCTGAAATACTTCCGTTAGTAGCCACAAACCCTTCAGTATCGTTATCTGTATCAAACGTATAAGTTTCTCTCAAAGTGGTTGGTATAGAGGAAATAAATTCAATTTTATCGATATTAACCGTTACTCCTCCAACCGGAACCGTATAGGTAGCATTACCAGCTGCTTTAAAATGAACCTGAATATCATCTTCCGTAGCGGTATCGCCCCACTCCGAATTGGTTAAATCAAAATAATAGGTAACATATCCTGAATCACCGGCTGTAATATCTTGTTGTTGATAAACGCGACCACCGGCAGCTTTTGGATAAGAAATTCTCAAGAATGTTGGTCCGTTAGCACTCAGATTTTGTAAGGTTACCGCACAAATGGTGTTCGTAACACCATCTACGCCTGCCGTGGTACTTCCGAATTTAGGGTTATTAACACCTTCGGTTAAGTCGACAGCCACAAAGGTAGCATTCGGGGTTAATGTTGCACCTGTAGTAACTGCATCCCAACCATCGGAAGAGCTAGTAAAATCAAAGGTTTGGGAAAATCCAAACAAGGGGATTAAGATTAAAGTTAATAGCGTAATTTTTCTCATGATTTTAGTGTTTAGTTTTGAATTAATTAATTAGTAATTTTTTACAATTGGTTTCACCGTTTTTGAATAAGACCTTAACCAGATATATCCCGGATTTTAGATCTGAAACATCAATAGTTCTTGAGTTTTCCGTAGAGAACAACTGACCTAAACTACTGATTAGGTGAATATTTGAAATAGTTCTGTGAGTTTGAATATTTACGACACTTGTCGCTGGATTTGGGAATAATTGAAAATCTTTTTTTGATTTTACTTGATCGACACCTAGCGTACCATTGCCTAAGATGGCATTTTTAACGTCTTCCACCCAGCTCCTGTCTGAAACTTTGTAAATGGTTTTATTAGATTTTTCACCGGCATCCCAGGCTGTAAAACTGAATCCCCTACTTATAGCAGCATCTGCAACATATTCATGATACAATACTCTGGAGGTATTATCAGGGCCGCCATAACCACCACAAGTATTATTTACATAATCATAACCACAATAGTTGTCGGCACCAAACTCCCCTAAAAAAACGGGAATGTTATTCGTTTGAGACCAATTTAAAACAGTATCAAAATGACTATCCACATTGGCTTTATCAGCATCAGTTCCCCAGTTATAATCAGAATATTGTTGTTTTGAGGAACTTGTAAATTTAAATGGTACGTAATAATGAAATGTTGCAATTAAATGCACATCACTTGAAATGAGTGAACTCGATATTTGTAATGGGGCCTGCCAGGAATTCGCCCCACCACCGGTAATGATCACATTTCGTGTGGGATTGGTTTGCCTGATGATACTTAAAATATTAGTATTTACATTATCTACCTGAGAAGCGGACATATTAAAATAAGGCTCATTCATAATTTCGAATAATAAATTCTCAGATTTTAATTGAAAACGATCCGAAATAGCGGTCCATATCGCACGAAATCGGTCTTCAGCCGCAAGAAGGTCATTTCCTGTTTTATATTCTGGACTTGTAGCGTCGTAACTTTCCCAATACCATTTATCGCCATGTACATCAATAATTGCTACTAAACCTCTGGTTAATGCCCAATCTGTAACTTGTTCTACACGATCTAAAAATGTAGGGTCCACGGTATAATCATTAGGGCTCCCTATATAGTTATTACTCGAATCTGTATAGGTAACATCTGCCAATGCCGTGGTGTGCTTATCAAATCGAATTGGTATTCTTACCGTCGAAAAACCTTCGTTCAAAACATCATCAAAATAGGTTTCTTCCACAGCAGGTGCCCAGTTACCCTCATAAGGTGCACTTAGAACATTTCCCAAATTAATACCTCTGCCCATTTTTGCAACCATTTCCTGTGGGGTCGCCTGGCCAATACTTTGCCCGGAAAATAAAACGAAAAGAAATATCGTAATGGGAAATATTAAGTGCTTCATTATTAACTACTAACCATCATTTCTTTTTAACCTTATCTTTTCCTTCACGGCGCGCTTTCTTCTGTTTCTTGGTTAGAACTTCAGAATACATCTGCTTGAAGTACTTTTTGTTTACAGCCTTTATAGCTTCTTTATCAGCATTACTTTTGCGTAAGCCTCTTACCTCTTCAAGGCGCTTCATTTCCAATTCCGTTATTTGCGCCATTTGATCGTCTGTCAAGGCCTGAGATTTATCCCCGGCAACAATCTCCATATTTAATTTGTTTGCGCGTTCAGAAGCTTTCTCCTTCATTTTTGATTGAGCGGATACACTTAGGGAAAATCCAATAATCAGTAAAATTGCTGTTATTATTCGTTTCATTTTTGTTTCAGTTTTTTTTGGTTATTAATTATTGAGCGATGGCTTTCACATTATCAAAGCGCCATCTGGTTCTGTAAAAATCAAAATCAATGGTTTGGGTAACACGCATCGCGATATAAAAATCACCCGTTGCGTTAACAGTAAAGGTTTCTCTTTTATAGGTATTATTACCATAACCCTCACCATCCATACTTGCTACCGTTTCAGAACCAAGAACCGTCCAATCACTTTCGTTAAAAGTGCCTGAACCATCATAGGTTTGCGACCAATAAATTGTAGCCTCACCTGAGTTCTGATTTTTGAAAGCGTAGGATACATCAACAGAAATATCAATCGTTCCTCTTCCTGTTTGAACGGGTGTTACAACCACATTATCAATCAGTCCGAAATCAGCAGCAACCTGATTACTGTTATAAAACAGGTTCAATCCGTTATCTGAAGTTGCAGTTACGTCATTGACGTCACTAAACGAACCGGAATTGGTAATCAAATCAATTTGTTTGTTAGAAATATCCTGTGTTGGTAATATGATGTTTTGGAAACCTAGCACATCATTTAAATAAGTATTGGAACCATCGTTGGATTCAAAGGTTTCAACATAACTATAGGCGCTTGGATCCGGATCATTTTCTACAATGGTCGTGTTATACTGAATTAATGTCGAACCAAGATTTAATCCTCCTGAGGCATTGGTCATATCCAAAGTGAAGGCTTCATCACCTTCAAAGGTCGTATCATCAATAATTACCAGGTCTAGTGAAGCGGAGGATGAACCTGCGGGGATCATCAAATTATAAGGACTTGTGGTATCACCATTAAAGCTATAGTCATCTCCTACAGTAGCTGTGCCTGATGCCGTTATCTCAATCGTAGCATCTGCTGTAGTTGTTCCGGAAATATCAAAATTAAGGGTTACCGTACCTGCTCCTTCATCAATGGTTACAGGATTGGATGCATTAAAATCGATCGTAGGATTTGGTGCTTCGTCATCATTCACAATGGTTATTGTAGTTTCCGGAGTTGTTCCAATCGCAAGTCCGCCGGAAACATCTGTAATCGTAAAAATGATGTTTTTATCCACTGCGTATTCCGAATTATCGATAGGTTGCACATTAATACTGGCCGTTGTAGCTCCTGCCGGAACATTAATAGTCATTGTTGCACTAGTCTGTCCTTCAACCGTATAATCAGTACCGTAAACAGCATCCCCTGTGGCTTCAATAGTAATTATTCCACCATTTGTTGATTCCTGATCAAAAGGCATATTTATGGTTGTGCTCGATGCATCATTTTCCTGAATACTACCTGAATCACTTTCAAAACCAACAAGGGCTACAAGGGGATCGTCATTATCCAGGATGGTAAATGAGATCGTCAAATTTTCGCCTAATTCTATACCACCCGTAGCATCGGTTAAGGTAATAGTTAAAGTTTTGTTGTCTTCAATCAGATCATCATCAACAGGTTGAATAGAGAAAGTTTCCAACAAGCTGTTTGCATCTACCTCAAGATCAAACGACGCACTACCTGCGCTAGTTTCAAAATCGGTTCCGTATTCTCCACCGGTAACGGACACTGAAATGGTTCCTGCAGCATGATTGTAGGCGTCGATACCGATGTTAATTCCTAAAGCAGTAGTGGCGTTTTCTACTTCAGTGATTTCTTTTAATGAAAAATTTGCCACACCAGTTCCATTCGCCTGAACTTCATCTTTTGCACAGGTAAAATAAAGCGCAGACAATAGGATGGTGATTATGATTAGTTTTAGTTTCATGAAATATATAGTTTACTTAGTTTCTGTAAATGTCATGAAAATCACTTATTTAGAGGTTCGAAAATTGTCAGATAGAGTTTATTTTAAGTAAATTATTAACAAAAAAGCATTTTTACAGGCTATTTTTTATCAATAATGCTTTTTTATAAAATTCTAGTTATAAGAATGTAGATTAACAACTTTAATAGAACCGATGGTTCCTGTCAAGCCTTTTGAAGTTGTGGTGTAAGTCATTTTCGTTCCTCCAAAATTATCTTCGGTATACAATTCAACTTTAAAATCGAAGGGTACCATAATAGACTTAATATTGTCTTGATTTATTCCAATGCTTTGTAGATCTGAAAGGGTATAATTTCCTTCAGATAATCTGAAAGCATTTCCGGCGTAATTATCACCATCGTACAGTCCAATGGCGTCTGGATCTAATATAACATCACGAACCGGAATTCCCGCGGCGTCAGGAGTTTCTGTAAACCAAACATTATTGGCATAATCGTAATATTTGTTACCGGCATTTACAGACCATGGAATGTTATAAGCATCAAGAGATCTGGTCATGAAAGATGCAAAAGCCACTTGAGCTGGGATATCAAAATCATTACCTTTATTATAGTTTCCGGCCATCCAGGCGCCCACCCAGGTTACATAGCCTGTTTGTTGCATCCAGTTCACAGCCGTATTAATAGGATCCGTAATATTCGCACGCTCCTGAGCTGTAGATCCGTCATTCCAATATTTTTTGTTAGTAGAATCTTTGGTTGGTCCAGCTGCGTAAAAATGCCATTCTACCATGGTGTACTTATCTTTTGGCAATTGCAGGTATTGCAAATAATCAGGATTCGATAAATTTACAGGCGGGAAAATAACGATACGTTTTGGATTGCTTTCCCGAATGGCTGAAAGCGCAGAAGCGTAAAAGTCATTTATGGCTGTGTAATTCTTTTTGTACGTGCCTGAAATTTCAACCATGATATTAAAGGTTAAGTTTTCAGAATAATCTTTGAATTCCAAAGCCAGTTTTCGCCACCAAGTAGTAAGGTGGTCTTTAGCATCTGCATCACTGGTGGCTGTATCTTCAATATAATGGCCTTGATATGCTATAATGGGATAAATATTGTGAGCCAAACAAAAATCGACCTGCCCTTTTAACATAGAAATAAAATCAGGTCCAAGATCTTCATCCTGAACACGAATTCTAACATTGGTAAATCCGGCCTCATGAAAATCGATTACGACTTGTTCATTGAACAAGTCCATGTATTTTGAGAATTCTGCCCAGGTTACATCGAATCCTTTACCTAACTGAGCCACATAATCAACTGGTAGTAAGCCAGAGCCTTTAGTCGCACCCGGACCTTTTAAGGTGTCATTTTGAGTTGGATTAGTATTTGACGTAATTAAATCTGAGGATCCCTTTTCACAAGACAGAAAAAGAATACAAATAAAAAATACGGTAAATAGTGGTTTAAGTTTCATGGTGTATTTAGTTAAATTGGTTTTGGTAAAACTCTCAAAAAACACACCGATAGAGGGTATTAAAATTGTCAGAATGGGTCTACTTTCGGTCCAGGCACAATCTTACTCCCTTTAATACTGGTTGTATTCCATTATATTTTTTTGGTTATGATACCACTTTCCTTGTAACCAATACGTTGTGCCATGGTGTAAATGTATTTACCTTTTTCTACTGAAATAGGTTTCGTGTAAAGTTGCCAGTGACTATTGAAATCAAATTTTTTATCAGGACCGTCGGATATGATGTAAGCAATGGAAGCCCCTTCTGTGGCACATTCAATTGCCAACTTACCGTTATCATACAAGATGTTTGGATCCTCTGTTGAGGGTTGTTTAAAACCGGGCCACATGATATCGATCAATTCGGTTTCCGGCATCTGCCCCATATCGGCATAACCTTCGTAATGATCTCTAAAAGCCGTTCGCATTTGACCTAAAACCTCAGCATACTTTGGATCGTCTGCAAGATTGTTAAGATTGAAGGGATCATTGTTACAATCATAAAGTTCTTCCTTGGTTTTGGTTTCAAACCAGCTTTGCTGTACGTCGTTGAGCTTTCCTTCTTTTTCAAGTTTAAGAAAATTAGACATCATCGGAATTTGTTTTCTATAGCTGATATCTTTGTATTTAGGCAATTCCGGGAAGAAATTTCGCAAGTATAAAAATTGTTTATTTCGAACCGAACGGATGCGGTCTGAGTATTCATCAAAACGATCTGAACTACCAAACACATAATCGCGCTTTTGCGCATCGTATTTTCCCCGAAACGCCTTTCCTTCCATATATTCCGGTGGTTTCACTCCTGCGAGGCTGAGTACTGTTGCACCCAGATCAACATAAGAGATCAACCGATCGGTTCTCCCCTTGGTTTTACTGTTAATGTCCTTAATTAAAAATGGTGTTTTCAGCCCGGAATCATAGATCTCACGTTTTTCTCGCGGTAGAGGCCCACCATGATCGCTGTAAAAGAATACAATGGTATTGTCGTACAAGCCATCCTCTTTTAATTGTTTTAAAATGGCTCCAACCTTGGCATCCATAAGTTCGATATTGCTGTAATTTCTCGCTACCATATGCTTTGACGCCGCATTATCGGGAAAATAAGGTGGCACATAAACACTGTCTGGATTTACCGTAAGTGGTAAATTTTCATGTTTCCAAAGTTTACTTTCATGGGTATCATCAATATTGAAAACCGAAAAGAACGGTTTTCCTTCAGGACGGTTTCGCCAGTGCGCTTTTCTGTTATTTTCATCCCAGGCGGTCACAGGAGCTGCAAATTGATAATCTGTTTTTTGATTATTGGTACAATAGTAGCCATCGGCTCTCAAATATTCCGTAAAACATTTTACTTCGGCAGGAATAACTGCAGAATATTGCCGGATAGGTTCTCCGGTGATATCATTTCGACCCAGTTCCTCTTTGGTCTTATAACTTCGATTTCCCCAGGATTGCACGTCTTGTCCGGTTCTCATGTGCATGGTTCCTATGGTTGTTGGATACATGCTCGTTATAATTGAAGACCTACAAGGTGCGCAAACACCAACAGTAGCAAAAGCATTATCATACACAACACTTTCCTTAGCCAGTTTATCAAGATTGGGCGTTTTCGCAGTTGAATCTCCATAAAATGATAAAGTCGGACTAATATCCTCACACACGATCCAGAGGATATTTGGTTTTTCTACCTGTTCTTTATTTTCAGATTTCTGAATTTTCTCTTGACATCCTACCAACAAAGACATTACTAAAATGAATATCAGGGTGTAGCTTATATTTTTCATGATTTTATCTTTTTATTGATTTTGTCAGCATCATTTATGGTGGATTTACCATCAATATAACCCAGAGTTTTTAGGAAATTATCCGTTTTTCTTAAAGTGTCTTCAAAATAAGGTTTCCTATGGAAAAAAGCATGCTCCGCGCCTTGATACAAATACAAATCACAACGACTACCAACAGCTTTCATTTTTTTCTCATAGTCTCTGGAAGAGGCTACAGGTGTTGTTTTGTCGTTTTTGCCAAAAAAAACAATGGTGGGCGGAGCACCTTTAGTAATGTTGTGCAAAGGAGAAATTTCCAAATAACGCCCTTTCATTTTTCGATAACCATAGCCATTCTTACTATTATCATAAACCGGATTAAATAACACCAAAGCATTTGGTTTAGAGCTAATATTTAAATCTTCATTCGCTCCCTCTAAACCTCCAATATTACCGCAAACGGCTGCTAAATGCCCTCCGGCTGACCCTCCTCCTGCCGCTATTTTATTTGGATTAATATGCAAAGCATCTGCATGTGCTCTAAGATAGCGTATCGCAGATTTTGCATCCGCTACGGCTTCAAAAGGAGACGTGCCGTGGACATTAAAAATCCGATAATCCGCAGAAAAAGTAATCATACCTCTTGACGCTAAATATCTGCATTGTCTTTTAAAGGCCTTATAACTGCCACTGTTCCAACCGCCACCATGAAAAAAAACAATACTGTTATATGTTTTATTAGAATCGTAATCCGTGGGCTTGTACATGTGCAATTTCAGGGCAATAGTGTCTATTGTTTTATAAGTGATAACTTCCGGATCTATATTGGGAATATAGGACTGTGCCTGAAGCAAGAAGCCTAAAAAGAATATAAAACCGAACCCAGTAAGTTTCATAATCCTGACATTAAAAATTCGCTTTCCATTCATCTAATTCCTTCAGCAAGGTATCCGTTTTTTCAGGCATTTCTTTAGCAAGGTTGTGAGATTCTGAAGGATCTTTCTTTATGTTGTATAATTCCGTTCTTCCTTCTTCATACCAATTGATCAATTTGTAATCGCCCACACGAATAGCAGAAGATTTAGTATCACCTGTGTTTTTCGGTCTGGCATTTGGCGAGTGCCAAAAAACGGTTCTTTCAGGCCAGTACTCTTTGTTATTCAAAACAGGTAAAAAACTTTGACCATCGGTATCCAGTTTTTCTCCGGAAGTCATATCCAAAATAGTAGGAAACACATCCATAAGCATCACTAAAGATGCGTTTTCATCGCGAGGTTGAAAGTGATTCTTCCATTTTACAAATAAAGGCACTTTAAGTCCGCCATCATACAACCAGCCTTTACCCGCACGTAATGGAAAATTCGAAGTGGCCAAATGACGTTGCTTATAACCGTCATTGGAGAGTCCGCCATGGTCCGAAGATAAAATCACAATAGTATTATCTGAAATTTGTAAATCGTCTAGAACCTTTAAGAGCTTACCAACATTTTCATCCATATTTTCAACCATACCGGCATACACAGGATTATCCTGACGCATTTTGGTTCGCCCTGTTCCTTCTTTTATATATTCAGGTTGATCGCCAAAATCAAATTGGGAAATTTCTTTTTTATTTCTTTCCACATCCTCCGGCTTGGCTTCAAGAGGTTGATGCACCGCATAAAAGGCTAACATGGCCATAAAGGGTTTCTTTGTATCCCGATTTTTGATGTATTTAATAACCTGATCGGTTAAAACATCGGAAAGGTAATCGCCTTCTTTTCCAATAGAATCCATATCCACGATAGATTTCTTATTGGTTTTCCAATTATGTTTTGGTGTATTAAACGGATAAAAATAACTAATGGGAGAGCCTGCTGCTCCCGCTGCCAGTGAAAAATTATAGCCAAACCCCTTAGGACTACTGGCACCTGCTCCTAAATGCCATTTACCAAAATAGGCCGTTTGATATCCTGCTGCTTCAATATGCTTTATATAATTTTTATCGTTTGAAATAGCTCCGATTTCAAAACCGTCATCAGGAACCGTTCCATTTTGAATAGGATATCCTCCTGTCATCATAGCATAGCGTGAAGGGACACAACGCGGATAATTAGCATAAGCATTATTAAATCGCACAGATTGCTTTGCCAAACCATCGATATTAGGCGTTTGATATATTTTAGATCCCGTTAAACTCAGATCGTAATACCCCAGATCATCTACATGAATGACAAGTATATTGGGTTTTTTAGATATTTCCTCTTCGGTCTTTTTCTGTTTACAAGAAAAAAACAATAACGTGATTAAAAAGAAAACACTCAGATATTTAAAATACCTATATTTCATTTCTACTAACCTTTAAAGCTTTTTGTACACTGTAATACGCGGGAATAGGTTTAAATTTGTTGTCGTAGATCGATTGAAAATTTCCTGTACCTTTTTTTGGTCTCACACTTAAATCCCATAGATTGAGTGTAACTTCACCCTGCTTACTTTTTTCAATAAGTACATCTACGATTTTATCGTACACTTTTTTTTGGATTTGACGTTCACTTTTCAACTGATCTGCTTCATTATTTCGAACCAGGTAATCTAATTCAGTAATGTGAAAGGCTAAATCATGACTGTGAGCCCAATCAATTAAATCGCTCAATTTTTGAATAGTTTCATCCATGTTATCAACAAAATCTTTTCGTTTGGCACCCAAAAGTAAATGCGCTTGCCATCCAATACCATCTACCCGGTAACCTTTCGATCTTAAATAAAGAACCGTTTCTTTTACTTTATTCCACATCGGGGTTTCCATACCTACATTTTGATTATAAACCAATTCTTTGTTAGATCCATATTTTGTTGCGATCTCGAATGCTTTCAAAATGTATAGCGGATATCCATTTTCATCATAGCCCATTTTTAGCCAGGGATTTTCCCATTGATGCGTTCCTTCTTTTGGCCCGAACCATGAACCATCACCTAAAATGGTTTCATTAACAACGTCCATATATTTCACACAAGATTCATTATTGAATTTTTGAGTGATGGCCATCATGTATTCCTCCATGATTTTCGATAACTCTTCCGGAGTTCTGTGATCTGCCTTGGCCCATTTAGAAGCCTGCGGACTAACAGGTGAATGCAACCTTACAACTAAATGATGATCATTCGCGAAATCAATAAAATCATTAAGTTCAGTCCAATCCCATTCTCCAGGTTTCGGATGAACCCGAGTTTGTTTAGCCGCATTTGCAGGTGTTAAGTACTTAAAATCCTTTAGAAATAATTTTTCTTTTTTGGTTCCCAACTCCTCATAATTCAAGGTAGCACCAACACGTAATGGGGGAATCGATTTAATTTTATCTATGGCTTTTTCTTCCTGCGAAAAGCCTGAAAAAACCGTACAAATAAAAAGAAAATACAAAATCTTTTGGTTCATTATTTCTTTGGCTTTTCGTATTCAATATTATTTCTACCACCTTTGTGATTAGGTTTCATTTTCACATGTCGATCCTTTTTGAATTTTTCCAGTTTTGCTAGCATACTGGCAGCCTTTTCAGGCATTTCTTTTGAAAGATCGTGTTTCTCAGAAATATCGGTAACCACGTTATACAATTCCACTTTACCGGTTTCCACGAATTGCAATAATTTATAATCACCAATCCGAATCGCGGAAGTCTTATCATCGCCTGTAGAATTCGGACGCGCTTTATAAGAGTTCCAGTACACGGTGCGTTCTGGCCCGGGTTTTTTATTAAGGATCTCGTCCTTCATACTTACTCCGTCAATACCTTTTATTTTTTTGTCCAACACCAGATCAATGATCGTTGGGAATACATCCATACCCAGGATAACCGTTTCCTTATCTTCACCCGGTTCTCCGTGTGGCAGTTTGAAAATCAATGGCACTTTGATACCTCCTTCATAAATCCATCCTTTCCCTGCTCTTAAGGGTGCATTGGACGTTGGAATTAATCGGTTATTTGGTCCTCTAGTTGAGAGTCCGCCATGATCTGAAGTCAACACAATAAGGGTGTTTTCGTAAAGCCCTTCATCTTTTAATGTTTGAATTAGCTTTCCAATATTTTCATCAACATTTTCAACTAATCCGGCGTAGGGCGGGTAATTTTGTTTTACACGGGTATCACCATTACCTTCTTTAACGTAAGTTGGTCCATCGCCAAAATCGACATGCTTCATTTGCTCCTCGTTACGTTTGATATCTTTTTCCTTTGCTTCAATAGGTGTATGCACTGCATAGTAAGCCAATACACCCATAAAAGGTTTATTCTTATTTTCCTTGATGTATTGAATGGTTCTTCTCGTTAGAACATCTGTTAAGTAATCACCTGGTTTAGCGTAATCTTCAACATCTTCAATGGGTGCTTTTCCTCCTTTTTTACGATCTTTTTTTGGCTCATTAAAAGGATAAAACCGTGAGTGTGTACCACCCGCTTTACCGGCTGCGAATGAAGAACTAAAGCCCATGCCAACGGGACTGTCTTCATGATCTCCCAGATGCCATTTCCCAACGTAAAAAGAATAGTAGCCTTCATTAGCAAATTGCCTGGCAAAATTACGAGCCTCCGGAATAGAACCCGGGTTACCATGATTCTCTTTAAGAGGATAAGTTCCCGTCATGATACCGAAACGTGAAGGAACGCAACGTGGATAGCTGGAATATGCATTATCAAAGGTAAATCCGTTTTCCGCCAACTGATCAACGTTTGGCGTGTTATACATCACAGAGCCATTACGACTTAGATCGTGGTACCCCCAATCATCCACTATAATAAATAATACATTTGGCTTTTCCTGGGCTTGTAAATTTCGCAAGAAAAGAACAGCTGCAAGGATTACGATATATTTCAAATGAGCTCTCATACTATCCTTTAATATTCGTTTTATTATTCTTGATTTTATTGGCATCCTGACCAATTTTGGCCAAATGCTTCAATAATTCAGCTTTTAACTTTTGAACCTCCTTTTGATACTCGGGTTCCTTAACATGGTTCTTGGTTTCCAACGGATCTTTTTCATAATCATAGAACTCTTCACCAACAATATAATCTTCTTTATACGGCTTAAAACTTCTGTAATTATGGTCTAGCCACAGGGTGTAACGGTAACGATCGGTACGAATTCCATAACCCATGCGAGGTCCTCTGCGATATTGATGAAATGCGGCGTCCTGGTTAACTGTTGTAGCAGGATCATCGTCCAATAAAGGCACTAGAGAAATACCTTCAGCCTGATCTGATATTGGGACACCCGCAAGATCAAAAAGTGTTGGAAAAGTATCCAATAAATTTACAGGATTATGGCTTGTTTGGTTTTTGGCAACACCCGGACCTGCAAACATGAAAGGAATGCGTGTAGCTTGTTCAAAATTAGAATGTTTACACCATTCTGTGTGATCGCCCAGGTGCCAACCGTGATCACCCCAAAGTACAATAACCGTATTTTCTAAAATACCACGCGCTTCAAGAGCATCTAACAATTTACCTAATTGGGCATCGATATAAGAGGTGCAGGCCATATAGCCATGAATGAGATGCCGCTGTTTGGCTTCCGGTATTTTGTCTCCAATTTTTAGACTATCCGGGATATCGCTGAAAGCTCTTAATTCACCAAAAGAATGATAGGCAAATTCCGGTGTTCCTTCAGCTAGTTCCTGAAATTTCGCTAATTCAATTTTATCTTCATCATATAGATCCCAGTATTTTTTAGGAGCAATAAAGGGTAAATGTGGTTTTTGGTAACCCACACCCAGGAACCATGGTTTATCACCTTTCATTAGAATATCTAATTTTCTTAGAGCCTCTTCAGTGTAAAGTCCATCAAGATAAGCTTCATCTGATACATCTACATCTTCGGTACTTGGTTTGATGCGATCAAATACATAACTACGAAGCTTCCCTCTGTTCAATCCTTTGGAAGTCGCTTGGTCTATTAAAGCCTGCATTTCCTTCTTGGTTTCGGGATTTTGATAAAATTCAAACATAGGATCACCGTATTTTGGATCAAAATTATCCGGTTGGATCCATGGAATACTCCAGCTTTTACCATCATGCCCCGGAGCGGCCGATGGTTTGTGGTAGATTTTACCAATAGCCGTGGTTTCGTACCCTTGAGAGATCAAATATTCGGGCATAGAAACAAGATCCGGAGCCGATTTTCTAAAATCCGTGTGCAAGTCCCAAACCTTGGTAATATCCGGATAAGTTCCTGTCATCACACTAGCTCGAGACGGACCACAAACGGCATATTGCACATAAGCATTTGTAAAAGTCATACCCATTTTTGCCAGACGGTCGAAATTTGGTGTGATCATTTCGGAGTGACCGTAATTCGAAAGCAAAGGTTTCAAATCATCAACGGCAATAAAAAGAATATTTTTCTTTTGAGTATTGGTTTGTGCCTTGCAACTCAAAGTTGCTAAACACAGCATTATGGCAAATATATTTTTCATATTATTTTCTTGTATTGTTTTTGTTGACAATATCTCTAACGGAGGTCTCTCCATCAGGTTTATCAACAATTAATCCAAAATCCTTATCGGTTATTTTTCTGAAATCGGCCAGAGATTCATCATCTCCATATTGTTTCATGAGGCCTTTTAATTCTTCTTTGAGATGTTCCACTACATTGGAATATTGAGGATCGTTTATAATGTTATGTAATTCATTAGGGTCTTTTTCACGATCATACAGTTCCCAAACATCAATGTTATAATAAAAATGAGCAAGCGTATATTGAGGGGTTCGAATACCATAATGAGGCTGCACATGATGCCAATATGGGAATTCGTAGTAGTGATAATACATGGCCTGCTGCCAATCCTCTGGTGTATTGCCCTGTAAAACTTTTTTGAAGCTTTTCCCCTGCACCTCATGATCTGTGTTGATCCCGGCGATATCCATAAAGGTTGGAGCAAAATCGATATTCGAGATGATATCGTGATTCACAGATCCGGGTTTTACCATTTTTGGAAATCTCACGATAAATGGCATACGCAGTGATTCTTCATAAATGAAGCGTTTATCAAAAAAACCGTGATCACCTAGATAAAATCCCTGGTCGGAAGTTAAAACAATCATGGTGTTATTTGTTAATCCGTTTTTATCCAGATAATCAAGAACACGCCCGAGATTATCATCAACAGATTTCACACAGGCCAAATAGTCCTTTATAAAATTCTGATAACGCCATTTTCTACCATCCTGATAGCTCATACCCTCTGGTTGCACAAGTTCTCCCGGTTTAGCTCCATAAAACTCCCAGGCCAGGCGCTCCTTACCTTCTAAGCTATCGGGCGATTTTAGTTTCATATCACGACGAGAGAAAAAATCAACCGTCATTTCCGTATCTCCGGCTGTTAACTCTCTTCCTTTATAATCATCATTGAAAGTTACCGGATAAGGCATTTCAACATCTTCCCAAAGCTTTTCATATTTATGGTCAGGTTCCCAAGGACGATGTGGCGCTTTGTATTGTAACAACATTAAAAAAGGAGCACTTTTATCGCGTTGATTCTCCAGCCAGTTCAAGGCAAAATTGGTTGTTAAGTTACTGGAATAACCGGTTTCTTTAACATCCTTACCATTTTCATTGTAAACAGGATCCCAATAATGTCCCTGTTGCCCTGCGGAATTATGATATTTAAAAACGTCGAAACCTTTAGGCTCAGAACCCAAATGCCATTTTCCAAACAAACTGGTTTGATAGCCATTCTTTTGAAATTCCTGAGGAAAGGTCCATTTTGAAGCATCAAATTTTCCACCACTTTCATTTTTATAATAACCATTTACATTACTGTAATCTCCGGTTAAAATACTGGCTCTACTTGGGCCACAGATAGCATTGGTACAAAGCACATCTTCAAATAACATACCCTCATTCGCCAATCTGTCAATATTCGGTGTTGGCGCAATATCTTTATAGATGCCACCATAAGCACTAATTGCCTGAATGGTAAGATCATCAGCCATGACGTAAATAATATTCGGTTTTTCCTGAGATTCCTCCTCATTTGTCGCTTTGTTACTGTCGTTTTTACACGAAAAGGAAGCGAAGACAACAAACGCCGTTAAGGCAAGAAGGGATGCTAATGTTATTTTTCGTTTCATTTAATTTTTTAATTATTTATGACTTTATTTCTGTTCTTATTCTTTAAGGTTAATGGTTTCGGTAGCCTCGAATGTTACTTTTTTCAAATCCTTATCAGCCGAGGAATCTCCTGTCATAACCGTAAATTCTCCAGGCTCAACTACGAAGTTGAAATCAGCGTCATAAAAAGCCAGGCAGTTCGCGGTTATGGGCAAAGTCACCGTAGTAGTTTCTCCCGGTTCCAGGTGAACCCGTTTATAACCTTTGAGTTCCTTCACCGGTCTTGTAAATGAACTTATATTGTCTCTGATATACATTTGAACAATCTCATCGCCGGCCATTTCTCCGGTATTCGTAACATCTACTGAAACCTGAATAGTATCATTAATTGATGAAAAGGTTTCTTGTGATAATCGTGGTTCAGAGATTTTAAACGTGGTATAACTTAATCCAAATCCAAAAGGATGTAATGGTACTTTCTCCTCGGTATTGTACTTATGAATATACATGGTAGGCTTGTGGTTGTAAACCATTTGCAATTGACCTACAGATCTCGGGATGGTTACGGGAAGTTTTCCGCCAGGATTCAATGCTCCGAAAATAGTTTCTGCAACCGCCTGCCCTCCGAAGGATCCGGGTTCGTAGGCGTAAATAACGGCGTTGGCTTGATTTTCCAACTCGGGTTCTGCAATAGGACTACCACTTACATAAACCACAATAACCGGTTTACCGTTAGCCAGGATTTTGTTGGCCAGGGCCATTTGTTTTCCGGAAAGTTCAAGTGTCGCCCGATCAATATTTTCACCGGTCGTTTTATTAGGCCAGTCATACCGAAATGAATTTTCACCCAGAACGAGTATCGTCATATCGTATTGTTTGGCCAAAGTAGCAGCCTTATCAATATCACTGTCTTTCATTTTTCTTGAGCGTTCGCCGGCATTAAAGTAATCTACCTTAAATCCATTTTTTTCTCCCAGTGCTTTTATGCCTTCATAAACTGTCGTTGTATTTTCTGCGGGTTGTTCGTAAACCCAATCGCCCATAATCGTTTCGTTATTGGCATTCGGACCCGTTACAAATATGGATTTATTACTTCCTTTCAACGGCAGAATGCCATTATTCTTTAACAAGGTTATAGCTTCACGAGCTTGTTTTAAGGATGTTTCCTGATGTGTTTTATTAAAAACAACTTCGTTTTCCTTCCCAACCTCAACAAATGGATTTTCAAATAAACCCAATCGAAATTTAGCTTCCAATATTTTACTACAAGCCTCATCAATGCGTTCCTGAGGTAATTTACCCTCTTTCACCAATTGGATCACATAATCCGCAAACTTAGGTCCGTGCATATTCATATCCAGTCCTGCGGCCACTGAAAGCAGCGAGGCTTCCTTGTAATCTTTAGCAATATGATGCCAATTTGCAATTCTGGAAACATCATTCCAGTCACTCACATAAAATCCATTAAATCCCCAGCGGTCTCTCATCACATCGGTCATAAGAAATTTGTCCATATGCGCGGGAACGCCATTCACTTCATTGTGCGATAACATAATAGAAAACAGGTTTCCTTCTCTTACAGCTTCTTTATAAGGCGGTAAAAATATTTCAAACAAGGTACGTTTCGACACATCCAGCGGAGAGGCATTAAGACCGTTAAGAGATTCGCCTCCGCCAATTAAATGTTTAGCACAAGCGATGACATGATTGGGTAAATAGGTTCCGCTTTCAAAATCATCAGATTGTAAGCCCTGGATGGTAGCCAATCCCATTTTTCCTACCAAATAAGGATCTTCACCAAAGGTTTCTCCGGTGCGTCCCCAACGTGGATCGCGCAGTACATCAATGTTCGGCGTAAAGGCCCAATGAGAACCGGTGGCGCGCATTTCAAGGGCTGTTTGTTTACTCGCCTCTTTTAACAAAGCATCATCCCAGGTAGCAGCCTGTGTAATGGGAGAAGGATAAATTGTAGCACCGTTGTAAAGACCGTTACCATGAATGGCATCAATACCGATAAGTAATGGAATTTTTAAAGGTGATTTTTGAGCAAGCTTTTGTAGCTCATTAGCCTCCTCAGCGGTTACTACGTGTAAAAAAGACCCTATTTTACCTTCCGCTGCCATATCGGCAATATCTTGAATGGAATAGCCGGGATAAAATCCTTGTGCATCGTTTTTATCCAATTCGTCTGCCTTGAGGTTTTTCATCGCTTTGCGCATATGTTCTAAACCTACGTATTGCGACATTTGAGCTACTTTATCTTCAAGTGTCATCCGGGCCATGAGATCGTTTACGCGATCTTCAATTTTGGCTGAAGCATCTAGATATAGAGGTTCACCATTGTTAGACACTGATGTATTGTCTTGTTTGCAGGCAGCAAACAAGACAAACACAATCAGATACAATAAAGTATTGCGGGAATTCAAATTGTATTTCATTTCAATTAATATCCAGGATTTTGATCAGCTTGAGTTATGGCCTGGTTACCTGAAATTTCAGTTGACGGGATAGGTAACAGCATGTTTTTCACACTAACCGGATACATATAATCTTTTCTCGTATCAAAAGTTGGATTTGCATTATGAGGTTCTACAACTTCCTGAAGGAAATACTCATAGCCACGACGTCTTACATCAAACCATTCATGTCCTTCTGCCAGTAGTTCATATTGGCGCTCTCTCATAATGCGCATTCTGAACTCATCCTGAGTCATACCACTCCAATCTGCCGGCGCTGTGGCATCACCACTGGCCGTATGTCGTGCTCTGGCCAAAACTTCATTCACATAAGGATAAGCGTTTGCCGGTCCGTTAAGTTCGTTCTCAATTTCAGCCAGTGTTAACAGCACATCAGCATAACGTAACACTATAAAATTTCTACTGGTTGTGGTACCATTATAGTTGTAGTCCAGATATTTTCTGATGTATGCGTAGCCATCATTACCTCTGTCTTTTGCCGGATAAGTTTTTTGTTCTGAACCATCTCGTAGCAAATAGAAATCATAAATAAATGTGGCATCTATTCTAGGATCACCAGGATATTGTGCTACATGCTGATCAAAGGTTTCTTTATTCGGTCTGATACGGCCAAATGTTCTTTGATCTGTAGCTATATAAGCACTATTTTGTGGGGTGTACATTCTGATAACATCGGAATTTCTTGTTGCCCCATTTTGAGCGTATTGAATTTCAAAAATTGATTCAACAGTATTTTCATTTCCTTGTTCAAACAGTTCAGCATAGGTAGGTGTCAGGCTATACTTTCCATAAACCGGCATAATTTCATCATAAGCCTTTTGCCAGTAAGAAGGATCTCCTCCATCTTCTCCAGCCAATTGCACATATACTTTCGCCAGATAAACGTAAGCTGCAAGATTTGCCGGTCTGCCGGGCACATTAGCACCAAGTTCTGGCATCATGGTCTTGGCCTTTTCCAGATCGGAAATAATGAGACTATAAACTTCTTCTTTTGAAGCTCTTGGCGTGTGCAATGTTTCCGCCGTTGCCGGTTTCGTTTTAATTGGAACACCGCCAAACAGTCTTACAAGATCAAAATAAACGACACCTCTCATGAAATAGGCCTGACCCAAGGCTGATTCTTTGTTCGATAGATCAGCATCGGAGTTTTCCAGGTTATTGATGATCACATTGGCCACATTAACAGTCTGATACATTTGAGGCCATAAACGTGTTAACCAGGTATTAATTGGAGAACAGTTCAAGCTTGTGGCATCAGAACTAGCGCCTTGATTAGACCAAAATTTTCCTGAATGAGGTGCGATAAGGCCGTGCCAGGATGAACCGTGATATGCCGGATCGGCATAACTTTGATACAAACCATTAATGGCCGTTTCCACACCATCTACAGATGAGAATATTTGATCTTCGTTGTAATAGGTCTCGGGTAATTCTTCTAAGGCACTGTCGCAACTTTGAAACGCTGCAAACAAGGTTAGAAAATAGAGTATATATATTTTATTTTTCATGATGATATGCTTAAAATGTTATGTTTAATGAGATAGAGTATGATTTTTGATTTGGAAAAGAACTCCAATCTAAACCAACTCGAAGCGGATCAAAGGAAAAACTATTAACCTCAGGATCGAAGCCACTGTACTTCGTGAATAGTAATAAGTTCTGACCTGATATTGAAATATAGGCATTCGATATGGCCGGAATATTATCCACAGGAATGTTGTAACCCAGGGTCACATAATTCAACCGAAGAAAACTACCGTCTTCAATTAATCGGTCTGTAAAACCTGTATCACGAGCCAGATCATAACCCACTCTCGGATAGGTTCCGTTAGGATTAGATGGTCTCCAGGCATTAACATAAGCTTCTGTTCTTATGTTGTTAGAATTGGCATCGGCATAGGCTTCACGTAGTAAGTTCCCATTAGCGATGTCATTGCCTTGCACGCCGTTAAAAAAGAAACTTAACGATAAATTTTTATATTCAAAACTTGAACCAAATCCGTAATTAAAATCAGGGTTTGGATCTCCGATAACGGTGAGATCAGCATCTGTAATGTTACCATCATTATTTTGGTCCACCAGATACACATCACCTAATTGCGGTGCTATACCTCTAAAGGTAGGTGCGGCACTTAACTGCGCTTCATTTGAAATAATACCATCTGTGGCATAACCATAAAATAGTGCAGGAGCCTGACCTTCAATAAAGATATTCGCTGGTACTTTAAAGTAGTTACCACCAGAAACTTGTCTACCTAAAAAGGCACTATACGTTTCTGTACCGAATTGTGCAGGCGGAATACCTAATCTGTCAATTTTATTTCTATTGAAAGAAATGTTTCCATAGAGGTTCCAGGTAAAGTTATCTGTTCTAATAATATCGCCTGCTAAACTTATTTCCAACCCTTTGTTGATCAAATCACCCTGGTTAGCATAATAGTTTTCAAAACCATTAGAAGGTCCAATTTCAACATTCAACAGAAGATCTGATATTTTCTTGTAATATACATCCACGGTTGCAGTGTATCGATCGTCATCAATACCCAGGTCGAAACCAGCGTTATACTGACTCGTAGTTTCCCAGGTAAGATCGGGGTTGGCCAAATTCGTTGGAATAATTGCGGTAAGGGCTCCCCCATTAGCATCGGAATACGGTGTTTGGGTTGGACCGAAAGGCGTAATAGTGCGGTAATTTGGAATACCCTGATTACCGGTAAGCCCCCAACCTAAACGTAACTTAGCCTCAGAAAGCCAATCCACCTTGCGGAGGAATTTTTCTTTGTTCATTTTCCAGGCGAAAGCTAATGCCGGGAATTTACCCCAACGTTTTCCTTCAGCAAATTTACTACTACCATCTGCTCTGAATGTTGCAGTAAAAAGGTAACGATTCATTAAGGTATAGTTAAATCGACCTAAAAAGGAAATAATAGTTTCCTGTTGTTTATCGAAAAACAAAGGTTGATATACCTGACCTGTTGAAATACCATCAGCTCTTAAATCCTTATTTGGAAAATCTGAAGCCTGATTGGTTGTTCTTTGTATTTGATTTTGATCAAAAATCACCCCAACAGTTCCGTTTATTCTGTGTTTATTGTTGAATCTTTTTTTGAACATCAGGGTATTATCAACATTATATCTGAAACGTTTTAATGTACTTATACCGGCCTCACCATTAGCATTCTTACCTCTAAAAACCCCTGTGCCATACCAAACTTTACGTTCTTTATTTCTGTAATCCCCTCCAAACTGCACGCGGTAGGTAAATACATCAGAAATATCATAATCTAATTTAATAGATCCCAGAATTCGGGCTTCGCGGGAATAATCATCATAATCCTTGATCCAGGCTCTTGGACCATCAAGGGATTCTTCAAAATCGGTTCCGAAGAAATTATCCTGAAAGTTCAAAATAGGAGCTCCGGAAATAATTTGTCTTACCAGATTATTATTTGTACCACCTAAATTATCTGTTCCTTTAGATGCAGAATTTTTTTGATAATTTGCTGATATCTTCGTGTGAAGCTTTAACTTATCAGTAAGGTCATTCCTTAAGTTCGCAACAAAATCGATACTTTTAGCATAGGTTCTGGGAATAAGACCTTTGGTATCCGTAAATCCGGCACCATAATAATATCTGTTATTATCACCACCTCCTGAGGCGGTTATTCTTTGATTTAAGTTTATTGTTGATCTATAAGTATCTTTACTCCAATCTATACCCTGTATTCTATCTATAGAATTCGCATTGTCGATCATGTATTGCTCACTTGTTTGGTAATACGCTGCACTACCGTTTGGGTATATATAAAAAGAAGGATCGTAGCCTAAATTTGCTCTGTACTCATTTTGATACTCTATATATTGTTTTGGATCCAGCACATCAATATTTCTGGTGATATTACCTATTTTGGTTGTTGAGCTGTAATTAATTTTAGCGTTACCAGGTTTACCCTGCTTTGTGGTAATAAGTATTACACCGTTTGCTCCTCTGGAACCATAAATTGCGGTGGCGGAAGCATCTTTTAATACTTCGATACTTTCAATATCTCTTGGGTTAATACCCGATATACCTCCTTGTGGAGACAAATAACTGCTTCCTCCTGACAAAGGATCCAAGGTATCTTCTGTGGCCGAATCTACAATAACACCATCTATAACATATAATGGCTGTGTATTACCGGTTAAACTATTCACCCCTCGAATCCGAATACTGGACGGCGCACCTGGTTCTGTGCCATTGGCACTTACAAGCACCCCTGCAGCACGACCCTGAAGTAAATTTTCAACACCTTGAGATTGCGCAACAGCGTCCTTTTTCGGAAGAACAGAGGTTACAGAACCGGTTAGATCTTTACGGTCAACCTCACCATAACCAATAACAACAACCTCATCTAATTGTTCGTTATCTTGTTTAAGAACAATACTGATTGTTTTCTGGTCTGTAATAATAACCTCCTTGGTCACATAACCCAGGTAACTTACAACCAGTGTGCTCGGTGTTTCACTGAGAGTTATCTTAAATTTTCCATCAAAATCCGTGACTTCTCCTTTTGATGTTCCCTTAACTACAATAGAGGCTCCCGGTAAGGGAAAGTTTGTTTCGTCTGTTACAACACCACTTACTGTATGTTGTGCCAGCATCGCCAAAGGAAACATGGCAAAAAGTAGAAAGAGTAATTGCTTTGTGTACTTCATTGTTTTTTAGTTATTAGTCTTAAAATTTAGTGTCTGAAATCAGCTCTTAAATTTTTAGTCTAGTTGGTAATTTATTTTTTGAGTTTAGTTCATGCTAAACTAATTTTTTAATGCTTTTTCGAGTTTTAATAATTATCAAAAAGGGTATATTTATCGTCAAATTCTAGCTTTTTCACAATATAAACCCCCTAAAACTATGGTATTTATAAAATTTGGCAATAAAATATACTGAATTATAAAAATCTACTATTCTGAATTTCAGTCTTGTAAACTATCCACAAAACCTGTTGGAGTTTGTCCGTAAAATTTCTTGAAAGAGGTACTAAAATATTTAGGATTGGAAAAGCCAGAAGCATAGGCCACTTCTTTGATACTTTTATCCCCCTGAATAAGTAGTTTTTTAGCTAGTTTTAATTTAGTATGAATAATAAAATCCTGGGGTGAAAGATCAACAAGACTTTTCAATTTCATATAAAGTGAGGTTCTACTCATGCCAAAAATGTTCGATAGATCGTGTACAGAGAAGTTATTATTTTCAATATTTTGAAGCACAGATTCTTCGAGATCTTCTAAAAATTTCTGATCATTCTCATTTCTGAAAGATGCAGCATTATCCGCATCTGTCTCGTGAACATATTTTTCTCGCAACTTTTGCTGCCATTTAAATGTGTTTACGATTTTAGCCAAAAGAAATGGCATGTTGATAGGTTTCTCTATGTACTCTGAAATACCACTTTCTATACTTTCCAGTTTTTGAACAGAATTTTGAAGCACCGTGAGCATAAAAATTGGAATGTGATTCAAATTAATATCGTTCTTGATACGCTTTGACATTTCAATACCGTCCATTTCCGGCATAATAAGATCTGTTAGAATGAGGTCGGGGAAATTTTGCATCGCCATTTTTAAACCTTCCTCCCCGTTGTGCGCTTCAAAAACCTGAAAATGTGTTCCTAATGATTCTACCAGAATATTTCGTAGCTCATCATTATCTTCAACGATCAAAATCTTATTATCACTCAATTCCGCCAATTCACTGGGATCCTCATGTTCAATTAATATATCTCCCTGAATTTGAATTTTTTCAGAGTTAGTTTCCTGATGTTGGTGTCTAGCTTTAAAATTCTTCAATACTACGGTAAAGGTTGTTCCCCGGTTCTCCTGACTTTCAAATTGGATAGATCCTCCATTTTTCTCGATGAGTTTCTTGATCATTATAAGGCCTAAACCAGTGCCTGGTCTTTGGCTATTAATAACATTTCTAGCCCGGTAGTAACGTTTGAGAATGTACTTTTGTTGGTCTTTTGGAATGCCCATCCCAAAATCTATCACCTTTAGTTTAAGTTCACCGGACTTTGTTTTATCGAGTTCAATAATGATTTTATTATCATCGAAAGAATATTTTATGGCATTCGAAATTAAGTTAAGTACCACCTTATCAAAGGTTTCCTTATTGTAATAGAATAATTCGTTGGTCCATTTATTCCTAATTTCAATTTTTAAATTGTGGTCTTCAAACAATGGATTAAAATCACTTACTATCTTTTGAATATGCTTTTCAAGATTAATAGGAGAAACATAGCTTTTACCTGATTTATCTGTAGTCACTTTATGAAAGTTAAGCATCTGTTCAAATAATGAGCTAATCCGTTTTACGGTTGTTTTTATTTGATCTTTTGGAATATCGTGTTTCGCTTTTTCTGTAGCATTATCAAGTGATGATAATAATATAGTTAAAGGTGTTTTTATTTCATGCGTAATGTTATTGAACATATCAATTTGCTCATCAGCATTTCTTTTATTTACAATAACACTCGTAAAATGGATAATGAGTAAAATGACCCCTAAAATTATAAGTACGTAAACAAAAATAGCTTCATTGGTTGCCCACCATGGTGATAAAACCGTTATATTAATGGTACGTGCCTTACCAAAATTTCCATATTTATCAGCCGCTTTCACCTTAAACGTATATGTACCTGAACTCAGGTTGGTATATGTAGCAAATGCGTTATGGCTGGGCGTGCTCCAATCCGGATCGAATCCTTCCAGTTGCCATGAGTATTTAATTTTTGAAGGGGTCCCATGAGAAATACCGGTAAACGCCAATTGAATGGAGTTTTCACTACTTTTAAGCGTAATATTTTTGGTAACATTGATATGCTTCTGCAAAATTTTTGAATCACCGGGATCAACATCTTTATTGAACAACCTGAACTTATCAAATACAACGGCCGGTTTATAGTTATGGCCTTTAATTTCATAAGGATTATAGGTTGTTACTCCGTCCACACCTCCAAAAGCGAAAAGTGAATCTTTAAGCTTAGCGAAACTACCGTAATTAAATTCGGTACAAGCTAAACCATCACGTTTGTCGTAAATATTAATGATGGTATCTTTAGCACTCGTTTTTATATGAGCCAAACCTTTCGTAGTGCTCGCCCAGATATTGTTGTTATCCTGAACAATGACTCCTTGAATGATATCAGAGGGTAAACCCGATCGCATATCCAGCTTTTTGCATTGTTGGCTATTAAGATCATAAAACATTAAACCCGTACCATTAGTTGCTAAAAGTAATGTTCCGTTATTTAATTGGGCCAAAGCGTTAATATTAGAATACGCTCTACTTTGTGGTGTTGGTCTTGTACCCTCAATGAGTTCGAACCGTGATTTGTTTGGATTGATTCTGAAGGCTCCATTTTTTCCGGCGGCAATAATATCACCAGAATTAGATTCTATAATGGACTTTACAGGCTGAATGGGATAGGTGTCTATTTTTCCATTTGATCTTATAACAGTAACGTCGCCCTGTATTCCCCCGAACCAAATATTATTATGAGAGTCTTTACAAACCGTGTAAACCTTTTTTAACTGGAGTTTTTCCGATTTCTTCGAATCAAATTTCGTGATGCGAAAAGTATTTATATTAACTCTTAGCAAACCACTGTTATAGGTTCCCATCCACATATATTCATCATCTGCAGCAAGGGCTAAAACGACGTTATCACTACTTCCCGGACCGGAAAAATCATTGAGATGTTTCCATGTATTTGTTTTCGGGTTCCAAATACTAACACCTTTTTTTGTGCCAAACCAAAGCTTATTGTTCTTATCAATAGCAATCGATCTCGTGAAATTTGTAACTAAACTGTTTTCATTATTGATTCGGTGCTGAATCTTATTAAAAGGCAAGCGATACGAATTAAAATAATTCACACCACCACCGTAAGTTGCCAACCATAAAATCCCCTCGTTACCTATTTCCACATCATAAATGCCATTACTGGAAATAGAGTTCTTGTCATCAATATCGTCTACAAAATGATTTAGAACGTTAAAATTTCTATCTAAATAGTACAAGCCATCTCCATCGGTGGCCAAATAAATATTTCCAAGATCGTCATTGCAAATATCAGAGATCGGATAATGTCCTGGGTTTTTAAAATCAAGCGGTTTTAATATGTTTCCAGTTGGATTAAGGGTAAAAATTTTTCCAGATTTTGTTCCCACGAATAAGGCATTATTAGCCTTATTGATTAAATCTACATTTTTAATATCAGATGAAACAGGGCTTAAAATATCACTCTTAATATCGTATACATACAAACCGTCTGAAGCACCAACAAATATTTGATGCTCTAAATAATAAATGGAATATAGAACATGATTACTTATTAAACGAACAAGCGTATCTTCCTTACCATTAGGATTGTATTTCCAAAGACCATTATAACAAGCGATCCAAATATTTCCTTGATCATCTTCAATAATTTCATTCACTAAAGAAGGGTTTATATCAGGTGTTTTTCCAACGAGATTGAACCGGTCAAGAGTATTGTCGTATAAACAAATACCATTTTCCATTCCCGCCCAAATTCGTTGTTTGGAATCTATAAAAATATCCATGGTTCTGTTACTTACAGAACTTGGCAAACCATTGTACGTATTATAAACTTTATAGAATTTTGAGTTGTGTTTTAAAACGCCTTCTTCAGAGGCTATCCACACGTTTCCAATACTATCCTGAACTACAGCGTAGGTGATGCTCTGTGTAGAAACATTTTCACCGGATAGTTGTTTAAACTCAACGGTATTTTGAGCAAAAGACAACTGAAAAACCCCAATTACGGTCAGGCAAAAAATAAACCTTACGGAATTTAAAAAAGTGGTTATATTTCGTTTTTTCGTAATCACAATAACATAGACTCAAAGAATATCAAATATTTATTTTAAGAGCAATTAAATTAATTTTTTGTTAATAACAAGACTTAAAATTAATAAATTCTTAAGTAATGACGCTTTTTGAACCTAAACCGACAATTTACTAACCTTAACACTTTTGATAAAAATTAATTTTACCTTTCATGTTATAAACCCTTTAGGTCATCGGTACAATGAAAAACAATTATTCCGTTTGTTTTGTTTACAGTATTCTTTTAATCATAAGTTTGGCAACCACCAGGGTGAATGCACAACAAACTTCCTATACTATATCCAACGAAAAATTAACCGCAACTATTTTGGCTAAAGGTGCAGAATTAGCCAGTTTAAAGTCAGATTCTCTTGAATATATTTGGCAGGCAGACCCGAATTACTGGAATCGACATGCACCCATATTGTTTCCAATTGTAGGCCCTTTAAAGGATAAAGAATACATCTTAAACGGAAAAACCTATTCGATGCCTCAACATGGTTTTGCACGCGATTACGATTTTAAAGTAATTAAAAAGTCACCGAACGCTATTACCTTCGAACAACAGGCTAATACCGAAACTAAAAAAATGTATCCTTTCGATTATGTACTGCAAATAAAATACACTTTGAAAGGAAACACACTCCAGGTTAATTACACGGTTAAAAATCCTAATTCTGACACCATGTATTTTTCCCTGGGTGCCCATCCGGCATTTAACTGTCCTTTTGAACCGGGACAAAACCGCCACGATTATGACTTGGTATTTGATAAGAAGATCAAAACTAAAACTAAAAATAAGAATGATGGGTTATATATTGATGATTATTCTGAAGTTATGAACGCTCCGGGGGAGATAAATATTTCCGATACCTTATTTGATGAAGGCTCTTTAACTTTTAATCCAAATCCGTTTTCAACAGCAACCTTTGTGTACAAACCAACAAATAAAAAATACCTCAAGGTAACCTTTAGGAACTACCCGTATTTAGGCATTTGGTCTGCCGGAAATTCTCCTTTTGTATGTGTTGAACCCTGGCATGGCATTTCAGACAATTACGATCACAATAAAAAACTTGAACAAAAAGAGGGTATAATTCCATTAAAAGCTTCCAGAGTGTTTCAGTGTAACTTCTCCATCCAAATACTCTGATTAATGCTGTCACCCTGAACTTGTTTCAGGGGCTATCTGATGCAGAATTTAGATGCTGAAACAAGTTCAACATGACAAAATTTGGTGATATCCAGGAGATTTGGATATGTACATCAAAAAGCGTAGTTCTTTGAAAAAAGTCAAAAAAATGCTCAAGTAAACTCCGTATCTATTATCCTCCGCTTAATGCTGTCACCCTGAACTTGTTTTAGGGTCTTATCTGATCTAGAATTTAGATACTGAAACAAGTTCAGCATGACAAAATTTAGTAAGGTCAGAGAGGTTTGTATAGGTACAAAAGAAAGCGTAATGCTTTAAAAATAGTCCAAACAAAAAAGCTCTTGACACACTCGATATTTACTACCCTCCGATTGATGGCGTCACCCTGAACTTGTTTCAGGGTCTATTATATGCAGAATTTAGATGCTGAAACAAGTTCAGCATGACAAAGTTCGGCAATATCAGGGAGATTTGCATACGTACACCAAAAAGCGTACTGCTTTGAAAAAAGTCAAAAAAATGCTCAAGTAAACTCCGTATCTATTATCCTCCGCTTAATGCTGTCACCCTGAACTTGTTTCAGGGTCTATCTGATTTAGAGCTTAGATGCTGAAACAAGTTCAGCATGACAAAATTTGGGAATATACGTGAGATTTGGATATGTACATCAGAAAGTGTACTACTTTGAAAATAGTATAAACAAGAAAACGATGCTAATTATCCTTTTTTTCAAGCTCAAATTCAAAAGTAACCACGATATCTTCTGCAATTTTATTCCTCACAATTTTAGGAATTTCAATCTCAAAGTCTGAAGCGAGTACCTTGAATTTTCCTTTCATATAAACTTCATTTTTTTTAAAAGATAAAATAACCGGTATGCTATTCAGTGGTCTTTTAACACCATGAAATGTTAATTCCCCACGAAGTATTAAATTCTTAGCTTCCTTTTGAAGCGAAAAACCTTCAATTGTTCCTTTAAAAACAGCCTTTGGAAACTTATTAGATTCAGCATAGTTTTCATTGAAATGCTCCTCCATCAAAGCATTTTTAAACCTAAATCCGGTTACCAAAGCCAAGGCAGCAATATCTCCATTATCGGTATTAATAATTGCTGTAACTGATTTATTTGTTGCAGCAACCTCCTCAAAGGACGGCACAGAAGCTTCAAAACTTATTAACCCTGTTTTAGTAATATACCTATTTTGTGCATTGGCCCAGGAGCCGAAAATAAATATAATTAACACCAAAAAATTTTTCATTCCACAATGACGTTATATTGAATTTAATTCTCCAATAAACCATCATCTTTCCATTGCTGAATAAGACTTTTATCACTATCCGATAATGGATCGTTAGGAGACGGTGGCATTGGATTTGTGGAACTATTGACACGCGTTATAATCAAATCAACATAGTTTTTTACCTGGGCATAGGTTGTTAAAGCCATTGGTGCACTATTAACAGGTGGATCACTATGGCAAGAAATACAATTGCCATTTATTATACTTGCGATATCCGAAGTATAAGTCACTTTAGTGCTATTCGTAGGATCCGGAGTTGGATCAGGTGTTGGATCAGGCGAACCCGGATTAGCACTATCAGAGGAGCAGTTAAAAAGTAATGCCGTGATGACTAAAAGTGAAAGAGCATGTTTAAGTTTCATAATTTTCTAAATTTAAGTTGTACTATTTTTCAATAAATCCCATGGCCTGCCATTCTGTTATAATATCAATAAGATTTTGAGGTAATTTTTGTCCGCCATAAGGCATTAAACTTCCCGGACCGTTACCATTAATTTTACTTATTAAATTATTATTCAACACGCCATTTTTTACATTGGTATAGCTTACCAGAGAAATACTGGCCCCATTTGTTGGTGAAATTCCATGGCAGCTAATACAATTGTTATCAATAATTGGTTTTACGTGATCCACATAGGTTATTGTATTCCCTTGTGGTAAATCTTCTATTAAATCATCTGTACTCACACTGGTACAACTAAGCGCCGATAAGCAGATAAAAACGAATATTAATTTTTTCTTTTTGAACATGATTCTAATTAAAAATTCGGGTTAAATTAAATCCAAAATAAATATCTCCCTGACCCCAATCGCCTGTTGCCTGACCTAAAAAACCATTGGTATTCATTGCCTGAGCATTAGTAAATAGCAATTGAAAAACGTGTCCACCGGTTTCAATATCCACACCTATGGAAAGCGGATTTTTGTATGGCGAATCCGCAGCTCTATTTAAATGCCAACCATAATCAACATTTAAAGACCATCGTTTACCTAACTTATACCGCCCTCCTAACCCCAGAGCAAATTGTGAATTATCCTGATCATCAATGGCAACATAGTTGTCGTGAAAAAATGTTGGGGCCAATTCCAGAGATAAACCGGAGTTTAACTTTCTGGAAACGAGCAGTTGGGACATATAACCTAAGCGATGTTGAAATTCCAGTTTAGGGAGGTTTGAACTACTTAAAGCTGTATTACATAAAATGGTGTTATAAGATACCAGAGTAAAAGGAAAACCATTTTCCTGTTGACTTATGAACCTGATTTTTACTGAGGCCTCATAGGTTTTTTGGAAAGAACTCCTCGAAGCATTTATATTAATTGCATCAGAAAGTCCGAACACAAAATTTAAGCGTGTTACTGCATTATCCAATCCGAAAAAACTATCAAATCCATTCTCAATACTACCGAATCGATGGGAAACCATGAATATGAATTCTCCTTTAGAAATTAGTTTTGTCGATTCGAAATTAACAATCTTTATCCCTTTAAAAACAGCAGAGATATCTTGATTGCCTATGGAATCCGTATTTATTTCCTCAAGCAAATTGTTTTGGGAAAATGAAAAGATGGGAATACAAATGAGTATGTATAAAAGAGTTTTCAACATTTTAAATTTTTACAAATTGCTTAGTTTTGGCGGAGGTATCCGACGATAGTTTAACCAGGTAAATACCTCTAGACAAGTCTGAAATATTAACTTTAATGAGATTACTATTTTCGTACGATCTGTTTAAGAGCTCCTTTCCTAACAGATCATAAACATGAACATCTACAGTACTTAGTTTTTGAGGTAATTTGAGATTAAGAATTGCATTTGAAGGATTAGGAAACATTTCAAATTGGGCAATCGCATTTTCATCTATTCCTAAACTGTTTTGAACGGTTATCGTACCATACATAGATAACGGATGAATTGAACATTCGTAATCATTCACGCCCTCAACAGTAAAGGTTTTTGAGTATACATATCCTAATCCGGATTGGTTTCCACTATCAAAATTTGGCTCTACACTACTTCCTGCAATTCCGGTAACGGTATGGTTAAAATCATCATCCCAAATCCATTCTACGGTATCACCAACGCTAATAGTTTTGCTTGCTGCTGCACCATTCACTCCAATACTCCAGTAAATCTGATACGTTGTTTGTGCAGAAACACTGAACAAACTGAATAATAAAATAATAAGTAATTGTGTTTTCATAATTTAATGATTTTGAGTTTCTATTTTACAATGGTCCATTTTAATTAGGTCCAAAAGGTCATCATAGCCAATAAACCGGCCTTTTACTTTTATATTATTTGATTTAAGACTATCTAACTGAGAATCAAATTGACAAAACACCTTGTTATTTAAGGTTAAATCAAGTTTATTTTGATCCGTTAAATTTCCTTGAACCTCGATTATTTTATTCAAATATTTTTGCTCAGAAGCTTTTGGGTTGGCATAAAATTCCGCTTCTAAATCATTCGAATTCATCACAAATTCAGCAGGTTCTTCTTGTATGTTCCGATGCTCGTGATAGATGTAATTATATATCAAGTAGCCTAACACAAGAGCTAATATTAAAACCATCCATTTCTTTTGCATAGATTTTCAAATAACAAGCAGGTCAGTTCACGGTTTTTATTTGGAGACTGGGCATCTGACATCTAGGACAATCCCCTTAGGGAAAAAACAATTCTTCTTTTTCTAATATTTTAAAAACTTAAAACCTTCTATAAAGCTTTTTAAGTTCAATCCTAAATGTCATTAATAACAAAAATTAAAATATCTTAATCTATCATCATTACCTACTCTAAGGTCTACCCTGGTTTCACCGGAGTAGGTCTGTATTTCGTGCAGAGTCCAATTGTTATTACAATATGGCAGTTGAGGAATATCGATAACAACAGTCATATTGTTGCCTGAGCCACTAACCGTCCAGGTTCCAAGCGCTTCAATTCCTGACCAATAAACATAAATAGTACCGTCCTCATAAAAATTAAAATAGTACCCATCGTAATAATTATCATAATCGTTTTTATTGCGCTCTAATTGGTCTATTTCCCAACCGTTGCAATTCGTTAAAAATGAAATTAGTTCCTCTTGGGTACATTGGTTACAATCGTCGTCATTAAAATTGAAATCGTCATCTTCGTCACAATCATTACCATAAATCTCGATGGCTTCTTTAAGTTCGCTCAGATTATAAAGTGTTATTTCGGTTCCATCAAACAAATAGACTGTTATAGGAAACTCTATATTGATGATGTCGTTTTCATCAATATTGTGGAGAAATTCGTAAAGATCACGATCATTGTTAAGCGTTAATGTTTCTATTATTTCTTGGGAAGAGCTAAAAACAGTTGCCAAAATAGGGTATTCAAAATCGAGGCATTCAATATCACTATCCATTTCATTTTCACCATTACATTGACTTGCGTAATTAATAAGCTCATTGTTATTCTGAATTTCAACCTCCGTAAAATCACTCAAGACAATCGAAATAGGAAAAATAATTTCCAAAGTATCTGTATCATCGTCCGTGGTATCAAAAATAAATTCAACAGCGTTAAGGTCATCCTCATTATTTAAGATAATCTCAGTACCATTTGCCAATACCGTTATAGGCAGTTGGATACTAAAACAATTGGCTTTATCAAGAATATTATCAATGGACCCATCATTCATCGCTGTTGCCTGCATGAGATTTACCAACAATGAATTAGGCATCAAATTTTGATCATTAGTGGCCTGGGTAAACTCCGTATCTTCTGTTCTGCAGGAGGTCAACAAAAGCATCAAAAAAAGAAATAAATAAAATAATTTGAAATCTACTTTCATATTAGGTTTGTTGCGTCTTCTATTAATAGAACAACTTACTCTAAAATTATCCTGAAAATTATCTTAAAAAAATAATTCCGATTAAAAAACACTTTTTGATTGAAATCAATTTTTTTAAAAATTTTTAATCCTGATCGAATATTTAGTAGAAATTAATAACTTCAAAACAAAGGAAATACGATTCTGCCTGCTTTAATTTTAATTGAATAAATATTTATATACTTTTAATTGAAAATTTTACAATTTGTCTGAAGAGTTTGATAAATCTATTTGCAAAGAAGCGGTCTTCGAGAAAGTGTATGAGGCTTTTGCTCAAGGATTGCATGATTATTTGTATTACAAATATGGCGAGGAAGTGAACCCGAAAGATCTTACTCAAGAGGCGTTCATTAAACTTTGGGATCATTGTAAAAAAGTAAGTTTTAATAAAGCAAAATCATTTTTATTTACCGTAGCGAATAACATTGCTTTAAATAATATTAAACATAAAAAGGTTGTTTTAAAGTACCAGAACACGAAACCTAAGGATTATACGCATGAAAATCCAGAGTTTCTGTTTGAAAAAGAACAATTTCTTCAACGCTATAAAAAGGTATTGGAGTCCTTATCTGAAGAGCAACGCACAGCTTTTTTATTAAGTAAGGCTGAAGGAAAAAAGCACAGAGAAATTGCAGAAATTTTAGGTGTTACCCAAAAAGTGGTTGAATATAGAATCTATTCCGCTTTCGAAATTTTAAGAAATGAATTGGATGGATTCTCATTATAATAATCAGGAGATTTCGACTTTAAATTGTTATATTAAAAAATGATAGTTCCTAAATGAATAAAGATAAATTATTAGAAAAATGGTTGAATGATGCATTGACTGATGCCGAAATGGAAACATTTAAGGCCAGAAATGATTATGAACTAAATTTATCTATAGTCGAAAACGCAAAACTTTTTAAGGCCTCTGAAATTTCTACGGTTGAAGAATTTCACAAATTCAAAGCGGATTATAACTCAAAAAAAACCTTTTCAAAAAAGAGAACGTTGCTCATGCCCATACTGAAAATAGCCGCTGTTTTGGTTATTGCTTTTGGCGTTTATTGGGTGTTGTTCTCAAACCCCATGGTTACGGTTGAAACGCTTGCTATGGAAAAAACTAAGGTTGAGTTACCCGATCACTCTGTTGTAACTTTAAACGCTCTTTCAGGAATTGAATACAATAAAACCAATTGGATTTCTAAAAGAGAAGTGCGCTTAAGCGGCGAAGCCTATTTTAAAGTTTCAAAAGGAAAAACATTTAACGTAATTACCAATCAAGGTATTGTAACGGTAGTTGGCACCCGCTTTAACGTAAAACAACGCGACCAATATTTTTCAGTGAAGTGCTTTGAAGGACGTGTGAAAGTATCTTCAAATGGCATCGAAAAAATCCTTGAAAAAGGAGACTCTTACCAAATATCAAACGGAATTTATGCGAAAAGAAAAATAGCATCTTCGCAACCTTCCTGGTTGGAAAACAAAAGTAATTTTGAAGCTGTTCCTTTGAAAGAGGTTTTCGCTGAGCTGGAACGGCAGTATAATATTGAAATAATCTATAATGATGTTGATACTGAACGCCTGTTCACCGGGGGTTTTGTTAATGACAATTTGAAAAACGCTCTCATTTCTATTACTAAACCTATGAATTTAACCTTTGAATTGCGATCATCAAAAATTGTCATTATTCATGGGAAAAATCAATAGCGCAACAGGTCTTTCTATTTGCATTTTTCTTTTCATCTCCTTTTCGTTAAATGCTCAAAATCCGGCTCATAAGAAGCCGATTTCAGAGTTATTCCATGCGCTTCAGTCTAAATATCAGGTGCAATTTAATTATGATGAAGCTTTGGTTTCTGGAATAACATTAGAGGCCCCACCAAATAACCTCTCCTTAGATGAAATATTGAGCTATTTTGAAAAGCATACCCGCTTAGTATTTTCAGTATTAAACAAAAATTTGATTTTGGTTAATCAAAAACCTCCTTTGCTCTTATGTGGTTTTTTGAAAAATATTGAAAATCATGATCCCATAGAATCAGCCACCATTCAAGGAATACTAAATTCAACCACCAGTGATTCATCTGGCTATTTTCAATTGGAAATGAGCCAAAATAAGGACAGCATTACCATTCGCCATATTGGATTTAAAACTCTTGTTGCAGCTTTTAATGATCTCAAATCCGGAGAGTGTTCAGAAATTTTTCTTCAGCCTAAATTTCAAAATCTTTCAGAGGTTATCGTATCCAATTATATCACAAATGGCATTAATAAATTAAATGATGGTGCCTATGAAATGAATTTTTCAAATTTTGGAATTTTACCGGGTTTGGTCGAATCCGATGTTCTAAAATTAATACAGGCCTTTCCGGGTATTCACAGTATTAATGAAACAGTTTCCAACATTAATATTCGCGGTGGGACAAACGACCAAAACCTGATTTTATGGGACGATATTAAAATGTATCAGTCAGGTCATTTTTTTGGTTTAATTTCCATGTTCAACCCACAGATTACTCAAAAAGTAATGCTTACCAAAAATGGCACGGACGTCAGTTATACGGATGGGGTTTCAGGCACCATTTCTATGCAAACGGAGGAGCAGGTAAATTCAAATTTTAAAGGGAATATAGGTGTAAATTTCACAGATATTAACGGATTTTCGGATATTCCTATAGGTCGTAATTCTTCACTCCAGGTAGCGGCGCGAAAATCTCTTAGCGATTTTGTAAAGACGCCAACTTATCGCGAGTTTTTTGAGAGGATTTCTCAAAATACTGAAGTGGAAAGTAATAATTCAAACATTACAAATTCTGATAAAAGATTCGATTTTTATGATACCTCATTACGTTGGATTTATAACATGAGTGAAAAGGACTTTTTAAAAGTGAATTTTATTAATGTGAGTAATACGTTGCGATTTAATGAAAACACCGTGGTTGATAATCAAGAAAAATCGAAACAAAGTGAGGTCAGTCAGAATAGTATCGCAGAAGGTATTCAGTACAAAAGACTTTGGAATAAGAATTTTACTTCTACCCTGGAAGCCTACGAAACTGACTACAAACTTCGAGCCGTAAATGAAAATATTTTGGCTTCACAGCGCTATCTTCAAGAAAATAAGGTTTCAGAAACAAGTATAAAATTAATAACAGAACTTAAAATTAACAACAGTTTTACCCTGTTAAACGGTTATCAATTTATTGAGACTGAAATAACCAATCTGGACGATGTTGATAACCCGATCTACAGAAAAAAGATATCCGAGGTATTAAGAATACATGGCCTTTTTTCCAATTTAGGATTTAGATCAAAGAGCACAAAAACCAATCTTGATTTTGGTCTTCGAGCTAATTATATTGAAAAATTTAACAAAACCATTATTGAACCTCGCTTTAGTTTTAATCAACGATTTCTTGAATATTTCACTTTTGAAATTTTAGGGGAATTTAAAAATCAAAGTACCTCGCAAATCATCAATTTTCAAAATGACTTTTTGGGCATAGAAAGGCGACGGTGGCAATTATCAAACAATCAAGACATTCCCATATTACGAAGTCAACAATTTTCCACAGGTTTAAATTTTAGCAAAGCCGGTTGGCTTTTAAGTACGGAAGTTTATGAAAAAAGAGTAAATGGAATTACGGCACAAAGTCAAGGATTTCTTAACCAATATGAATTTGTGAAATCTCATGGAAGTTATAAGATTTTTGGACTTGATTTTTTAATAAGAAAACGACTTCATAAATTCAATACATGGATGAGTTATTCTTTTATGGATAATACCTATGATTTTGAGGATTTTGAACCTTATCCGTTTCCAAGTAATTTTAACATTGAACACTCCATGAGTCTGGGCACCTCATTTAAAACAAAAAATTTAAAAATTGCTGTCGGACTAAATTGGCACACCGGGAAGCCTACCACAGAGCCCGTGGATGGAGATAATATAGTGGATAATAAAATTATTTATAAAGACCCTAACAGTTCTTCTCTAGATGACTACTGGAAGTTCGATTTATCTGCGTTATACAACATTAAAATAAATCCGAATACGCATGCTAATCTAGGGGCTTCGATTTGGAATCTTTTTAATGTAGATAATATCATTAATAACTATTACCACATTGAAAACAATAGCGTAAAAGAGGTAAAGCAACATTCGCTCGGATTGACAACCAACCTGGTTTTACGCGTATTTTTTAATTAATTTTTATCTTAGGTATTGCTATAAGAAACGCTTGACAAACGCCGTATTTATTATCCTCCGATTGATGCTGTCACCCTGAACTTGTTTCAGGGTCTATCTTATGTAGCTTTTAGATGCTGAAACAAGTTCAGCATGACAAAATTTGGTGATATTCGGGAGGTTTGTATAGGTACAACAGAAAGCGTAATGCTTTAAAAAAAGTTCAAATAAAAAAATGCTCAAGTAAACTCCGTATCTATTATCCTCCAATTAATGCTGTCACCCTGAACTTGTTTCAGGGTCTACCTTAAGTAGCTTTTAGATGCTGAAACAAGTTCAGCATGACAAAATTTGGCTATCTAAGGGAGACTTGAATATGTACATCAGAAAGTGTACTGCTTAAAAATAGTGTAAACAAAAAAAACGCTCGAGTAAACTCCATATCTATTATCCTCCGATTAATGCTGTCACCCTGAACTTGTTTCAGGGTCTATCTGATGTAGAACTTAGATGCTGAAACAAGTTCAGCATGACAAAATTTGATGATATTCGGGAGATTTGAATATGTACATCAGAAAGTATACTGCTTAAAAAATAGTCCAAACAAAAAATGCTTGACACACTCGGTATTTACTAACCTCCGATTAATGCTGTCACCCTGAACTTGTTTCAGGGTCTATCTGATTTAGAGCTTAGATGCTGAAACAAGTTCAGCATGACAAAATTTGTTGATATTCGGGAGACTTGAATATGTACATCAGAAAGTGTACTGCTTTGAAAATAGTGTAAACAAAAAAAAACGCTCGAGTAAACTCGGCGTTTTTTCTATTTATTCGTGGGCGCGAAGGGATTCGAACCCCTGACCCTTTGGGTGTAAACCAAATGCTCTGAACCAACTGAGCTACGCGCCCTCTAAATTGGACTGCAAATATAAATTAGTTTTTAATACTGCAAAAACTTTTTTATAAATATTTTAAATAATTTCGGCCACTACAAAAGTGCTTCCACCAACAAAGATCACATCTTCATTTGACGCTTTTTCTAAAGCCATTTTATACGCTTCATTAACTGAGCTGTACGTATTTCCATGGAAACCATATTTTAGGAATTCGTTCTTTAAAATTTCTGCGTCAAGTCCTCTGGGAATATTCGGTCTGCAGAAATAATAATGTGCCGTTTTCGGAAATAAAGGAATAATCCGACTTAAATCTTTATCGTTTACCACGCCAATCACCAGGTGCAAACTTTTTGCATTTAAGGTTTCCAATTGCTGCATGACGTAAGTTAAACCTTCTTTGTTATGTGCCGTATCGCAAATCGCTAATGGTTGTTGTTGTAAAACTTGCCAACGCCCCAATAAGCCGGTATTTTTTACTACATGAGACAAACCCTTTTCTATAGCCTCATCAGAAATACCCCAACCATTTCGACGTAATTCGTAAAGTGTTTGAACCGCCGTTTTGATATTTTTTGCCTGATATATGCCTTTCAGGTCGGATATATACGTTGCATATTCCATGGCATCTGCGAACTTAATTTCAACGTTTTTCTCTTTCGCAATGCGGTTGAAAACGGGTGCCGTTTCTTTTTGAGTTTCCCCAATGACAACCGGTACTCCCGGTTTTATAATGCCCCCTTTTTCTTCGGCAATTTTTTCAAGGGTATCTCCAAGGAATTGCATATGATCGAATCCAATATTGGTAATTACTGATACTTCCGGAGTAATAATATTTGTAGAATCCAGGCGACCTCCCATGCCTACTTCAATAATGGCGATATCAACATTCTGTTCCTTAAAATATTGAAAAGCCATTCCAACGGTCATTTCAAAAAACGACAAGGCATGAGATTCAAAAAAAGACTTATGTTTTGCAATAAAATCCATTACATAGCCTTTTGAAACGGGTTCACCATTAATCTTAATGCGTTCCCTAAAATCCTTTAAATGGGGTGACGTATACAAACCTACCTTATAACCGGCTTCCTGTAATACCGAAGCGATCATATGGCTTGTAGACCCTTTGCCATTTGTACCGGCAACATGAACAGATTTAAATCCGGTTTCAGGATGATCAAGGTAATCTGTAAGAATTAAAGTGTTTGAAAGATCCGCTTTATAGGCAGCTTTTCCCTGATGTTGATACATAGGAAGCTGTGCAAACATCCAATGGAGGGTTTCTTTATATGACATGGGTTATTGACCCAATTTGAAGTTAACTTTTACGAAGCCTATTTGTTTTACTGGCGCATTATAGTCTGCAGGCCATTTATGAGATAAGGCAATTTTTTTCGCAGGTTCTAATAAACATGGATCAGTATTGGTGGTACCTTTAACTCCCGGGATAGCTTCGATAACGTTTCCCGCCTGGTTCACGGTTATTTTAACAATCACCAAACCGGACTCGTTACACTCTTGTTTTAAGGTTCTATAGGTTGCACGACCCCGTCCATTTAAACCATAACCCACTCCGCCACTTCCGGTACCTTCGCCACCAAAATAACTTGGCGCATAGGGATCGCCATTGAGTTGCCCTTTATCTCCGGAAACCGAATCATCACCCTCACTTCCTGTTGGGCCATCAGATCTACTAACTCCGCCTATCAAAGCATCAAGCTTTTTCTTTTTTTCTTCCTGTTCGCGCTTTTCTTCCGCAATACGCTCGGCTTCAGCCTTGGCTTTTGCTTCGGCTATAGCCTTGGCCTTGGCCTCTGCTTCCTTTTGTTTTTTTATAGCAATGTCTTCGGCATTATCGGCCGTTAAAACCTCTTCTTTTGCTTCCGCTGATTTTGTTGGCTCTGCAGCCGTTTTTTCAGTTTGTGGTGGTGTTTCTACCTGTTTTGGCTCAGATTTAACCGGTTGTTTAGGCTGCACAATTCCACTTCCAAAATTACTATTACCAAAATTAACAGCGACACCATATTCTTCAGGAGGATCCATGTAAGGGGTTCCCACTACAAATAATAGTAGTAAAAGAATAATAGCGATAAGCGCCGTGAGCTTCGCCGAATCCTTCTCGTATTTTGTTTTAAAATAGCTCATTAATTAGGCCGTACGGCTAAAATAACTTTAACTTTATTTCGGTTGGCAATATCCATAACCTTAACCACATTCTCAACAGGTACTGATTTTTCAGCACGTAAAATGATAGTTGGTTTTGCCTGATCCGATAGGGCTGCCATCAATTCATTTTCCAGAATACTTTCACCAACCCGCTTTTGATCGATATAATAGGTTAAATCTTTTTTGATACTCACCGAAACCGATTTTTTATTCTCGGTTTTTCCACTGGCTTTTGGCAACACAATATCAATAGCGTTGGTTGTTACCAGGGTTGAGGCGATCATAAAAAAGATAAGCAAAAGGAACACAATATCTGTCATTGACGACATATTGAATTCCGGTGTTACCTTGTTTCTTCCTCTAAAATTCATATTACGTAGGTTCGTTTAAGTGATCTAGGAATTCCAAAGAATTAGCTTCCATTTGATATACTACTTTATCGGTACGAACTACCAGATGGTTGTAGGCAATATAGGCTACAATTCCGACGATAAGTCCAGCCACTGTGGTGGTCATAGCGGTGTAAAGACCGCCTGCCAGTACATCCATTTGGATTGTTCCTCCCGAATTCGCCAATTCAAAAATGGCAAGAATCATACCAACAACGGTTCCAAGGAACCCGATCATTGGGGCCGCTCCTGAAATTGTCGCAAGTATACTTACGTTCTTCTCAAGACCATAAATTTCCAATCGTCCTGCATTTTCTATGGCGGTATTTATATCCGCCAGAGGTTTTCCTATTCTGGAAATTCCTTTTCCAATTAATCGTGATACCGGCGTATTTAATTGTGCACATAACAATTGTGCTGCTTCTATTTTACCGTTACTCACATGGTCTTTAATTTGATTCATAAAGTTAGCATCTACTTTAGAAGCGGCTTTTATAGCGAATAAGCGTTCAAAATAAATGTAACAAGCTATAATTAGGAGCACGAATAATACGGCAATAATTAATTGACCGGCTAAACCGCCACTAGTTATAAGTTCAATGATAGATAATGACTTCTCAACAGGCTCACTATTCGCGGCAGCCTGAGCAGCATCTGTTTGGGTTTGTAATAATTTTAAAAGCATATAATGGTTGTTTATTGCAATTGTATAACGTAGGTTTTTGTTTTAAAGTATGTTTAAAATAAGGTCCTGGTAACCATAAAGGCCGCAGCACCCACGAGGAAACCAATTAATGCCAACCATGATATCTTCTTCAAATACCAGAAGAAATTGATTTTTTCCATGCCCATGGCTACTACACCGGCAGCAGAACCAATAATAAGCATCGATCCTCCGGTACCTGCAGAATAGGCTACAAAATGCCATAATTCGTTATCGATAGGTTCGTGGAACATACCTAAGGTGGCAGCCACTAAAGGCACATTATCAATGATTGCCGAACCAACACCAAGAAGCAAGATTACGATATCGGAAACCGTATGAGCTTCATAAGCATAGTGTGTTTCGGTTCCGAGAAGCGGCATATGCTGTTGTAACGACTCTGCAAAATTAAATAGGATCCCCAGCGATTCCAGTGCCGCAACGGCCATCAAAATCCCTAAGAAAAACAGAATACTAGGTAATTCGATCCTTGATAAGGAATGATGCACCGGACTGTGATGTGCAGCAGCATCGCTTTCTTCAGAATCATACTCGGTCATACTGAATTTTGAGCTACTATAAATTTCTGCGAAAATCGCAACAACGCCTAATGAAAGCATCATACCAACGTATGGAGGCAAGTGTGTGATCATTTTAAAAACAGGAACAAAAACAATAGCTCCTAATCCTAAATAAAGCATGGTGCCACTAAATCTGGATTTTTTCTTTTCTTCGGTATCATCAAATTCGAGATCGCCTTTGAAAACGGGCAGGAAGGATGCAATTAATGAAGGCACAGCCATACACAGGAAAGATGGTACAAAGAGATAACCCAACAAATGACTGGTAGTAACTTTTTTACCAATCCATAACATGGTGGTGGTAACGTCGCCTATTGGAGACCATGCTCCTCCGGCATTTGCCGCAATAATAATCAAACCGGCATACCACAGTCTTACCTCACGGTCTTTTACCACCTTCTGAAGTATCGAAATCAGTACGATTGTTGCCGTAAGGTTATCGATGATCGCAGAAAGAAAAAAGGCTAAAAGTGAAAACACCCAAAGAATTTTTCTTTTACTCTTGGTATGAACAAAATCTTTAATTGTTGAAAAGCCATCGAAATAATCAATGATCTCAACGATGGTCATGGCACCCAGAAGGAATACTAAAATTTCAGACGTTTTTCCCAAATGATGTAGCAAGGTTTCCTCCATCAGATCGATTTTCTGCACGTGATCTAACAGACCAAAATTTTCCATCAGCGTATGTTCCGCAGAATCAAACCAATTGGGAAACGCATCAATACCCAAAGAAATGAGAGCCCACATTAAGGCCATCATGACCAGAGCAGGGATAAGTTTGTCTATTTTTAAACTGTGTTCAAGGGTTATCGCTAAATAACCCATCGCAAATATTAAAATAATTAGAGCATCCATGTGGTAAAATTTAAATAAGTTGGTTTAATGCAATTTCAAAAGCAGTGGCGCTTATCCCTGTTTTTGAATTGTTTTTATTATGTATTCTCTCAATCGCTTCTTTTATGCGATTGGATGTATCATTAAAAATGGCTTCATCTGTCATCTGCACACGGCGCTCCATAAAATAAGCAAAAACTCGTGCCATTCCGCAATTCGATATGAAATCCGGTATTAAACTCACACGAGTGTCTGTTTGCTCCATTATGGGCCCGAAGAAAATTTCTTTATCAGCAAAAGGCACATTAGCCCCGCACGAAATAACTTCCAGACCACTTCCAATCATCTCATCAATCTGATCGCGGGTAATCAAACGCGATGCTGCACAAGGCGCAAAGATTTCAGTTTGAATTTCCCAAATTCTTTTATTGATCTCCTCGAAAGGAATAAGATCATCCGCTTTCAAGGTATTTCCATTTTTAGCTAAAAATAAGGTTTTAATTTCTTCAAACGAAAAACCTTCCTCATTAATTAACCCTCCGGCAATATCAATAATGCCTACAATCTTCGCGCCCATTTGCGACAAATAGTAGGCTGCAGCAGCGCCAACATTACCAAATCCCTGGATTACAGCGCGCTTTCCTATAACCTCGCCACCATAAATATCGTAAAAATGTTTGACAGCTTCAGCAACACCAAATCCGGTGATCATATCTGCTACCGTATATTTTCGCCTTACATCGGGTGAATAGATTGGATTTTCGATCACTTTGATCACACCTTGACGTAATTGTCCTATTCTATTTATTTTATCAGCTTCCGTGGGTTTAAAATGTCCGTTAAAAACACCTTCCTGTGGGTGCCAAACACCACTTTCTTCAGTGATCGGAATCACCTCGTGAATTTCATCAACATTCAAATCCCCACCGGTACCGTAGTAACTTTTCAATAATGGCGATACGGCTTTATACCAGCGCTCTAAAACACCTTTTTTCCTTGGGTCATGCGGATCGAAATTGATACCCGACTTTGCGCCTCCAATGGGCGGACCGGAAACGGTAAATTTGATCTCCATGGTTTTAGCAAGTGATAAAACCTCATTCATATCCAGCCCTTTTCGCATCCTGGTTCCTCCACCGGCGGCGCCACCGCGCAGGGAGTTAATAACAACCCAGCCTTCAGCATCGGTCTCAGAATCTTTCCAGTTAAAAACTATCTCCGGGGCTTTATTTTCATATTTCTTTAATAATTCTTTCATTTCTAATTAATTATGTTTTCGTTTCGCTTTTTTGTGTTTTTTTGGATGGCATTTCATGAAGCGTAGCTACAACTGTGTCATTAGAAAAGGGTTTCGATTATTAATTCAACAAATATAAAAAACTAAAAGGCTTCACGGTTAAAAATGCCCTATTTATGGTGTAAATATTTTACCGGAACTGTGGTTTTTGGAGGCTCCTGTAACACTTTTCAAACAATTTACTTCGTCACGCAATTTTAAAACCCCTAGAAAACCAAAAATGAGCGCTTCTTTAAATTCAACAAGATCAGAATTCGGGATATGAAGTTGATTTGAGGTTTTTTCTCTTAACCGATCTATTAAAAAAGTATGGTATGCCCCACCTCCGGTAATAAGCACGGTAGCGCCGGTTGTTGTGTTTAGCACTTCACTGATTTGATCAGTAATATGCTCAGTAAATGTTCTCAGCACAATTTCTACCGGCAGATCCATCTTATTGATTCGTGGAAGAATTTCTGAATTGACCCATTCTATACCTAGAGATTTCGGAAATGGCAAAGCATAAAAATCTAGATCATTCAAACGCTTTAAAAGTAGATCATCTACAGAACCTTTTGAAGCCATAGAACCTTCATTATCATATTCAAAACCTAAGCGATTCGCATAATGATTAAGTACACTGTTAACCGGGCAAATATCATACGCGATACGCTCACCCTCGTTTTCAAAAGAAATATTAGCAAAACCACCTAAATTCAAACAGAAAGTATAATCAGAAAACAACAGTTTGTCTCCAATAGGAACCAAAGGAGCACCTTGCCCGCCCAAAGCCACATCTTGTGCTCTGAAATCACAAACTACGGTTTGTTTTAATTTTTTTGAAAGCATAGAGAGATTCCCTATTTGATAGGTGTAACCCTTGGCCGGTTCATGTTTTGCTGTATGCCCGTGAGAGCAAACCGCATCTATCCCGTTTATATGATTTTTAGAAATAAACCTTTGAATAATATGAGCTAAAAATTCGGTGTAATCGGCATCTATTTCACGCAATTGTACCTCTGAAAATGTTACCAAATGTTTTAAGGTTTGATACCAGGTTTCAGGATATTTTACCGTTTCAGAATGGTGTATCGTATAACGCCATTTTTCTTCAAATTCAAATGTAACATCAACCAGATCGATACCATCGAGAGAGGTGCCAGACATGACGCCAATAACCCGAAATAAATTTTTCTTCATATTGGGGTAAAAATAACAATCAAAATTGAAAAATTCACATCAAAACGGTATATTTGTAAACTTTTTTATAAAAAACAACCTAATAATTACGAATTATGGATTTTAGCCTTACTGAAGAACACCTCATGATACGCGATGCCGCTCGAGATTTTGCCCAAACTGAATTACTTCCGGGTGTCATTGAACGTGATGAAAAACAGGAGTTTCCCGATGAACTTGTGAAGAAAATGGGAGAGCTCGGATTTATGGGGATTATGGTAGACCCGAAATACGGCGGTAGTGGTATGGATACCATTTCCTATGTTTTGATCATGGAGGAATTGTCTAAAATAGATGCTTCAGCTTCTGTGATTGTTTCGGTAAATAACTCTTTGGTTTGTTACGGTATCGAAAAATATGGTTCAGAGGCTCAAAAAGAAACATATTTACCAAAACTTGCCACAGGCGAATTCGTAGGTGCTTTTTGTTTAAGCGAACCTGAAGCCGGTAGTGATGCTACTTCACAACGCACCACAGCCATTGACAAAGGTGATTATTACCTTTTGAATGGGACTAAGAACTGGATCACTAATGGTGGTCGCGCCGATGTATATCTTGTGATCGCACAAACCGATAAAGACAAAGGTTCCCACGGAATTAATGCATTTATTGTGGAACGCGGCACGGAAGGTTTTCATATCGGACCCAAAGAAAACAAATTAGGTATCCGCGGAAGCGACACACATACCCTGCAATTCAATGATGTAAAAGTGCCAAAAGAAAATCGTATTGGTGCTAACGGATCAGGTTTCCGCTTTGCGATGAAAACTCTTTCCGGAGGACGTATCGGTATTGCGGCCCAAGCTTTAGGAATTGCTTCTGGCGCTTATGAGCTAGCGCTTAAGTATTCTAAAGAGCGTAAAGCCTTTGGAACAGAGATCAGTAATCATCAGGCGATTGCTTTTAAACTTGCCGACATGTATACTGATATTGCTGCAGCGCGTCATTTGGTAATGCAGGCGGCCTGGGATAAAGATCAGGGTAATAACTATGATAAATCCAGTGCTATGGCAAAACTTTACGCCTCGAAAGTCGCTATGGAACACACGGTAGAGGCGGTACAAATTCACGGAGGAAATGGTTTTGTGAAGGAATACCACGTGGAACGTTTGATGCGTGATGCGAAAATTACACAGATCTATGAAGGAACTTCCGAAATTCAAAAGATTGTAATTTCAAGAAGCGTACTACGAGACTAATCCTGTATAATTTCAATAGATAAAACTAAAAGACGCCGCACTGAGGCGTCTTTTTTTTGTTAAGAAAGCTTAAAGTTTTCGACTTTACACATATCTATCTTTATCTTTAGAAAAAAAAGAATCATGCAAAAAACATATTACGACCCTGCCGACCTCAAAAAATTTGGAAACATAAGCGACTGGAACGAAGAACTCGGCGCTAAGTTTTTCGATTATTATTCTAAAGTATTTGAAGAAGGCGCCCTTACCGCAAGAGAAAAATCACTTATTGCATTAGCTGTGGCTCATACCATTCAGTGTCCGTATTGTATTGACGCCTACACCGGTGATGGTTTACAGCGCGGCATAACCAAGGAAGAGATGATGGAAGCACTTCATGTGGCTGGCGCTATTCGTGGCGGTGCCTCTCTGGTACACGGCGTGCAAATGATGAATAAAGTGAATAAACTCGATATGTAATTTATGACGATAAAATCACTACACAAGCGTGAAAGCGATTTAGCCCAAAGTAAAAATCAACTGGAAATTTTATCGAACGGAATCTTCCGCAATGGTGATTTACCAAAATTCAAGGATAAGATCGCAGAAACGAATCAATTTCCCCTTAAGGCAAAACCTTTGGAAATCCTGCAGATCAACGTGGGTTACATGTGCAATCAGGTATGCAAGCATTGCCACGTGGATGCCGGTCCGGACCGCAAAGAGATCATGACGCGTGAAACCATGCAACAATGTTTGGACGTTATAAAAAATACCGGCGCCCATACTTTGGACCTTACCGGTGGAGCGCCTGAAATGAATCCGAATTTCCGTTGGTTCGTTGAAGAAGCTTCAAAAATTGGTGTTAAGGATTTTATAGTTCGTTCCAATTTAACCATCATCCGTGCCAACAAAAAGTATCACGATCTACCGGAATTTTTCAAAAAACACAAGGTGCATGTGGTAAGTTCCATGCCGCACTGGACGCGCGGAAAAACTGACAAACAACGTGGCGACGGTGTTTTTGATAGTTCTATAAAAGCACTTCAAGAACTTAATGCCGTAGGTTATGGCATGCCTGGTAGCGACTTAAAGCTGGATCTGGTTTATAATCCTTCGGGCGCATTTCTTCCCGGCGATCAAGCTTCCATGGAAAAAGATTTTAAAAAAGCCTTGTTGGAAGATTTCAATATTCATTTTCATAATTTATTCGCCATTACCAATTTACCGATATCACGTTTTTTGGAATACCTGATCGCATCAGAGAATTATGAAGATTATATGTATAATCTGGTTGAAGCTTACAATCCGGCTGCCGTGGCTAACGTGATGTGCACCAATACCCTTTCTGTGAGTTGGGATGGGTATTTATACGATTGCGATTTTAACCAAATGCTGGAACTACCCGTGAATAGCAACGTGAAACATATCAGTGAATATAATGAAGACCTTTTGGAAGGTCGCGAGATCGTCATTTCTCAACACTGTTATGGTTGCACTGCAGGAGCCGGAAGTAGTTGTCAGGGATCTGTAGCTTAACATGAAAAAGGGTGTCATATTTTTATTTCTGGTTGGAACGCTTACCTGTTTTTCGCAGAACAGCTTAGTAAATGTTCTAAAAAAGTATAATAAAAATGAGGTTTCTTACATCATGCCGGACCAATTAAATCCGGATAATCCCAAACTCATTTTGTTAGACGCCCGGGAGAATAAGGAATATCAGGTTAGCCATATCAAAAACGCAAAAGAGGTAGGTTACAAACACTTCGATCTTAAAAGAACGGAGGCGCTTATTCCCAATAAAACCAGTAACATCGTTGTATATTGTACTATTGGTGTGCGTTCTGAGAATATAGCTACAAAATTAAAAAAAGCGGGTTATTCCAATGTGTTCAATTTATACGGTGGCATTATTGAATGGAAAAACAAAAAGCATCTCGTTTATAATAAACAGAACAAACTGACGGATAGTATTCACACCTTTTCCAAACCATGGGGTAAGTGGTTAACAAATGGCATTTCGGTTTATGACTAAAGATCTCATTATTGTATTTGTAAAAAATGCTGTTCCCGGAAGGGTGAAAACGCGTTTGGCAAAATCCATTGGCGATCAGGCCGCTTTTGAGGTTTATGAATCCCTCGTTAACCTCACAAAAGATACCTTAGTCCGTTTAAAACACGACAAACAGGTTTATTTTTCTGAAACCCTTGAATCTAGGGGCTGGAAAGGTTTTGAAAAACACGTTCAGGAAGGTTCTGATCTGGGAGAACGCATGCACAAGGGCTTTCAAAAAGGATTTCAAGATGGATATCAGCGCATTATTCTCATCGGCTCTGACTTGCCGGATATCAATGCTAAACTTATAAAAAAGGCTTTAGAAGCCTTAAACCAAAACACCCTGGTTTTCGGTCCGGCCCACGATGGTGGTTACTACTTGATCGGGATGTCTGAATTACAATCACAGGTTTTTAAAAACAAGGCCTGGAGCACCTCAACCTTACTTGAATCAACACTTCAGGAACTCGATAATAAAAACATAACTTATGGTTTATTGGAAACTTTGAATGACATCGATACCTTTGAGGATCTAAAGAAATCATCATTTTACAAAAGCAACAACATCCTTCGACAAAAAATAGAACAACATTATGGAGAAGATCATTGAAGAAACAGTAACCTACCTAAAAGACAAAGGCTTCGAAAACCCTGAAATAGGGATCATTCTTGGTACCGGTTTAGGGCAACTTATTGAAGAGATCAATATTTTCAACGAGGCCAGCTACAACCATATTCCTAATTTCCCAACAGCCACGGTTGAGTTTCATAAAGGAAAACTTATTTATGGCGAATTAGAAGGAAAAACCATTGTGGTGATGCAAGGTCGTTTTCATCTTTACGAGGGCTACACACTACAGGATGTTACTTTTCCGGTGCGCATTATGGAGAAACTGGGTATTCAAACCTTATTAGTTTCAAATGCTGCGGGAGCCATCAATCTTGATTTCAAAAAAGGCGAACTGATGCTCATCGAAGACCATATCAACCTGCAAGGTAGTTCTCCTCTGGCGTTTAAAGGTGTGGAATTTCTGGGAGAACGGTTTACAGATATGAGTGCGCCTTATGACGCCGAGATCAACAAGCAATTCAAAGCTATCGCCAAACGAAAAAATATCAGGCTGCACGAAGGCGTGTACGCTAGTGTGGTTGGACCCCAACTTGAAACTCGTGCCGAATATCGCATGCTCAAGATCATGGGTGCCGATGCCGTAGGAATGAGCACCGTTCCGGAAATAATCGTAGCAAATCATCTTAAATTGAAGGCTGCCGCCGTTTCTGTACTCACTGATGAATGCGATCCTGACAATTTAGAACCGGTAGATATTCAGGATATTATTGCCAATGCAGGAAAGGCCGAACCTAACATGATCACGCTGTTTAAAGAATTAATAAGAACACTTTAAATTTGGGGCGTTACCGCAATGGTCGGGCCTTCGGGAGTTGCACTTTCAAGGCGCTTGAGGAGATTACCACGTCGTTGCCTCCTCGTAATGACGAATCGGAACGTCATTGCGAACCAAGTGAAGCAATCTCATGATTAGAAATTCATTTCATTAGGTTACCACGTCGTTGCCTCCTCGTAATGACGAATTGAAACGTCATTGATAACAAAGTGAAGCCATCTTATGATTAGAAATTCATTTCATAAGATTACCACGTCGTTACCTCCTCGTAATGACGAATTCCTAATAACAATCGCAATCCGTTCTTCTAAACCTGAATATCAATCCAAAATTATGTTGGAAATGCTTGGTTAAATACGATTCAAAACTGTGCTTATAGGTCGTATCGATACTCAAACCAAAGGTCTCTGAAATCCAATACTTCAAACCAATACTGGCATTGAGTGTCCCCGCGCCTACCAGACTTTGCTCCAAATTTGAATTGGAATTATAAGCACCTTCATGAATCCAGGTATAGCCAAAACCAGCGGCGATATACGGCTCAAGATTTTCGTTTTTGAATATTTTTTTCAGATCCTTATTGATCATCGCATCAACACCAATATAATTCAAGCTATTTACATTAGCCGAATACTGCCCGGGAAATTCCCCCCAACGTGTGATACTGTTAAAAGATCCTCTTAAACTAACAAATACATCATCTTTAAAATAGTACCCAAAACGAGCACTCGGGATACCAAAATTCCAGTGATCATTAGCATTAAAAAATTCATCGAATAAAGGTCCTTGGGGCGCGTTTTCTCCAACAGGATAAACGTCTACAACATTAGCTCCAATTTCAAAAAACCAGGGACTTCTGTCGGTTCCAATTTGGGCAAATCCCGAATGTCCTGCAAGGAGCAGCATAGAAAAAATAAAAAATCTTCTCATAATTTTCTTTTAGTGGTTAATTCATTTTGGTGCAGCAAAAAGCCGCTTTGGTTAATTACTAAAACGTATCTATAATGCATATTGTGTCGTGAGGGAGGCAACCAATAAGCGACACGCTACAGTTTGGTTTACGTGTTACTTACGATATTTTTCGCAAAATAGATGTTTTTGGGCAGTAATAAAAATCAAAAAACCTAAGGATCGCATCTGACTTGTTATGTTTTATTAGGCAAAACGACTTATCTTGTGCATCACATTAATTGCACCTATATGAGTTATCACGAAACCACCCAGAATGTTTACAAAGAAGCAGCCCTAACCCCAGATATTGGGCTTTGCTGTACAACAAATCCTATTTGGGAACTCCCTGGATTGAAAATTCCAAAGATCATGCAGGAGATGAATTATGGGTGTGGCAGCACAGTGCACCCTCGTGATCTGGCAAACAATCCTAAAATGTTATATGTTGGTGTAGGCGGTGGCATGGAATTGCTGCAATTTGCATATTTCAACCGCCAAAAAGGTGGTGTTGTAGGTATTGATGTGGTAGACGAAATGCTTGAAGCTTCACGGAAGAATTTTAAAGAAGCTGAAGCTCAAAACCCATGGTTTAAAAGTGAATTTGTTGATCTTAAAAAAGGCGACGCACTGAACTTACCTGTAGAAGATAACAGTATTGATGTGGCGGCACAGAATTGTTTATTTAATATTTTCAAGACCGATGATCTTAAAAAAGCAATTTCTGAAATGTACAGGGTTTTGAAACCTCACGGACGTCTGGTAATGAGCGATCCAACCTGCGAACAGCCCATGAACGACACCTTGCGTAACGATGATCGCTTGCGAGCACTGTGTTTAAGTGGTAGTTTACCCATCAAGGAATACGTAAAAATGCTTACCGATGCCGGTTTTGGCACGATTGAAATTCGTGCTCGTAAACCCTATCGCATATTAGATCCTAAACATTATCCAACGGATGAGTTGATTTACATAGAATCTATAGAAGTTGCTGCCATTAAAGATCCGATGCCTGAAGACGGCCCGTGTATTTTTACCGGTAAAGCTGCTATTTATTATGGGGAAGACGATTATTTTGATGATAACAAAGGCCATGTGCTCCTACAGAATCAACCTCTGGCGGTTTGTGATAAAACCGCAGGAGCCCTTGCTGCGTTGCATCGTGATGATATATTTATCAGTCCGTCCACTTACCATTACGATGGTGGCGGCTGTTGCTAAATTTAATATTCTAGAGTGTAAAATAGGCCATGGAAAAGTATTGGGACATTTTATTGAACGCCTATTCCGGTTACTGGAATTATCTGAAAAAAGAATTTCTATTTCAAAACCAATGGGATAATTATTTCTATGGATTAATTCTCATTTCACTGATCGTTTGGCTTTTAGAAGCTGCTTTCCCATGGCGTAAAAATCAGGCCTTATTCCGTAAAGATTTTTGGTTGGATACCTTTTACATGTTTTTCAATTTTTTTCTGTTGAATCTGATCATCCTTATTGCTCTTTCCAACACAGCTGAAGCTGCCTTAAACGATGTTCTGAATCTTATAGGGTTAAATCTTGCTGAATTACGACTATTCAATGCAGATGATCTTCCAAAATGGCTGGGCTTACTCATTTTCTTTTTGGTGAGTGATTTTGTGCAATGGAACACCCACCGATTATTACACCGGGTACCCTGGCTTTGGAATTTTCACAAGGTTCATCATTCCGTTAAGGAAATGGGATTTGCAGCGCATTTAAGATATCACTGGATGGAACCTGTGGTTTACAAATCATTACTCTATATCCCCTTGGCCCTGGTTGCTAATTATCATGCTCAAGATGTTGCTATTGTTTACTTTTTTACCATCGCCATCGGACATTTGAATCATGCCAACCTGGGTTGGGATTACGGTATCCTGAAGTACATTTTTAATAATCCAAAAATGCACATTTGGCATCATGCCAAAGAATTACCAAACCACGCACGCTACGGGGTTAATTACGGTTTAACGCTTAGTATTTGGGATTATATTTTTAGAACTGATTTCGTTCCTCATGATGGTCGGGATATTGAATTAGGCTTTGCCAATGACGAGACCTTTCCCAAGGATTTTATGCACCAAGAGCTTTATCCACTTAAAAAAAAGCAGTAAATTAATAAGATGAAAGTTTTATCTATGCTTTTTTTACTCAGTTTTGTTGTGTTTCCGAAGACCGCTTTGGATTCGGATGCTATTCAACCTAAAACAGCACAAAAGGTGAACCATATGCTTTGGACAAACCTGCTTCAAAAGCACGTTTCTAACGATGGTCATGTAAACTACCGGGGTTTTAAAAAGGACTGGCCTGCCTTAAAAAATTACATTACAATTTTAGGCAAACAAACACCTCAAAGCAATTGGTCGAAACCGGAAACATTAGCCTATTGGATCAACGCGTATAATGCGCTAACGATAGATCTCATTTTAAGACATGATCCTGTAAATAGTATTAAGGATATTCGAAATCCCTGGAAACAAGAACTGTGGACTTTGGATGATAAAACCTACGATCTGGATTTTATAGAGCACCAGATACTGCGTAAAATGCAGGAACCACGCATTCATTTTGCAATCGTTTGTGCTTCATATTCCTGTCCGAAATTGAGGAACTCCGCCTATAAACCAGATCATTTGAACGATCAATTGGATCAAGCTGCGAAAGATTTCATCAATGATCCAAAACGCAATGACCTTTCAGAAAACAGTATAGAAATCTCCAAAATATTTCAATGGTTCCGAAGTGATTTTGAACAACATGGGAGCCTCATTGATTTTCTAAATCGTTTTGCCGATATTGAAGTTTCAAAAAACGCGCGCATCCGATTTAAAAACTACAATTGGGATTTGAATGATTAAGATTTCCATCATCATACCGGTTTTAAACGAGGTGAATACCATACCTAAACTTTTGGAACATCTCACCCAAAACATATCAAACCCAAAAACTACGGAGCTCATTTTTGTAGATGGCGGAAGTGATGATGACACATTAAAATTGCTGAAAAACACTCAGAACATTCATGTTTTTAATTCTGAAAAGGGTCGTGCGAAACAAATGAATCTCGGTGCAAGAAAAGCTCAGGGCGAGATCCTTTATTTTTTACATGCAGATTCACTACCTCCTAAAAATTTCGATCATTTGATTCTTAATGAGGTTTCCAAAGGAAATAAAGCAGGATGTTTCAAAATGAAATTCGACAGTAATCACTTTTGGCTGAAATTGGCTGGTTGGCTTACGCAACTACCTTTTCCAGCTTGCCGTGGCGGCGACCAAAGTCTATTTGTTACCAAAACCCTGTTTAATGACGTTGGAGGTTACGACGAGACCTTCTTTATATACGAAGACAACGACCTCATCAGGAAATTATACAAACGAAAGTCTTTTGTTGTAATCAATAAGTGGCTCATTACTTCGGCTCGAACGTACAGGTCTCACGGCGTTTGGAAACTGCAGTACTATTATGCTGTAATTCATTTAAAAAAGTTCTTTGGAGCTTCTGCTATGCATTTGAATGAATATTACAAAAAGCATGTTTTGCAATCTTAATTTCGACCTTTTTCCTTTGGATATAATCTTGGTAAGGGATCACTTTGATAAACAGCCTTTGTATCGATATTCATAGCAGATAACCGGCCGGTAAACGCTGCTCCGGTATCCATATTCCAAATGGTGGCCGCTTGCATTGGCATTTCAGAATCATAGCGAATCGTAGGGGTATGCCCGATATAAATTTCGTTGTAATGCTTTAAACGGTTGGGGTAATTAGGGTTGTCCTTTTTAATGTTTTCATCCAGGGCCAGGGCCATTTCCCAAAGTGTTCGATCGTAAAAAAAAGTACCCGTATTCACTTCTTTTTCCACGCCGTGCATCGAGGTAAATCCGGCGTGAATGAACAAACGATTATCAGCATCTAAATAATAGGATTTCATCGTTTTGAAAAATTTCAAATGTTCATGTTTAGCTTCTTTTGAAAAATCAGCATAACTTTCCATGGTAGCTTTACCGCCATGAATATACCAGGAAGGATTTACGGTGCCATCCTCCAACCAATTTTCGCACCAAATATCATGGTTGCCTTTGATGAAGATACACGAGAACTTATTTTCTAATTCCATTAAAAACTGAATCACCTGGGCCGACTCCGACCAACCATCAACATAGTCACCCAAAAAGATGAGTTGGTCTTCCTCAGTAATTTCCATAGTATTTAAAAGTTGAATCAAGGCTTTGAGTCCGCCATGAATGTCGCCTACAACAAAAGTTCGCATGAATAAATTGATTTTAAAATTTTGCTTAGATATTAGCCATTTAAGCTGTATTGTTTTTTGATCAGGGCTTCTACCGGCTTGTTCTGTGGGGTATACATGGTATTATTTTCACCTCCTACCCTGTCGTGATCATGAAACCACTTCCACAGAAAACCTCCAGAAAACCAGGATTCATTCCAAAAGGTTTTAAACAGCGCCTCAGTAGCATTGTATTGAGCCTTAACATTAACACCCTTCATATTACGGTCGCTCACCCAGGGCGCTTTCCCGGTGTAATCGACACTGCGATAACCGTATTCAGTAAATAAAACGGATTTCTTAACCTGATCAGATAAGGCCTTAATTTCAGGTTTATATTTTTCCCATCCCGCTAAACAATCTTCTACACTGGGCATTTTTTTATCACTCACCGGAAAATAAGCGTCTATGCCAACATAATCCAGATCACTCCAGAACGGCACTGTTTCATACTCATTCCAATTAGCCGCATAAGTTAATTTCCCTTTATAAACAACTCTAATTTTCGAAATTAGGTCCTTCCAAAATTGAGGACGCTCATGCGTAAAGTTCTTTAGCTCAGTACCTATACAAAACAAGGATACATGAAGTTGTTCTGCCAGTTTCGCGTAGGTTAAAATAAAGTTTGAATAGGATTTCTCAAAAGTTTTCCAATCGGCTTCACTCGCCATGGTTATTTGACCGGTAAATTCACCGCGCCATACCCAGATCTGAGGTTTTAACATGACCTGAATATCATGATCCTGCAATACTTTTATGTATTGCTTCACACCTTCAACCCGCTCACCAAACCATTGGCGCTCCGTGTTAAAAATGAGTTCCGGATGTTTCAGATCGCGTATAAATCCGAAAGGCATTACCGAGGCATAATTAGCATTTAAATTAATAACCGGTTGAATATGTTGTGCATCAATAGCATCACGGGAAGCCACGAAACTAACGCCATCAATTTTTTTAGTCTGGCCACCACAGGATGCCAGAATAAAACATAATATAACAGACAGGTATTTGGCTATTTTTGATCTCATAATAAGCCTAAGCTTTAGGGAAAGATACTAATCCATTTTCAAAAATTATTCGGTTTTTAAATTAAACTTCTGTTAAGTTCTTATCTTTAACTTCGACTGATTCACAACAAATCGCCTTTATGGAGCACATTGTTATTATAGGAAATGGAATTGCAGGTGTAACTGCAGCACGGCATATCCGCAAGAATTCTGATAAGAAAATAACAATCATTTCAACTGAAACCCCCTTTTTTTTCTCACGAACAGCCTTGATGTATGTTTACATGGGGCATATGACCTTTGAGCAGACCCAACCTTATGAAAATTGGTTCTGGAAAAAAAATCGTATCGATCTTAAACAAGGTTTTGTAAACCACATCACACCGGAAAATAAAATGCTTCATTTAGATGATGGCAGTACAATACATTACGATAAACTCATTATCGCTACAGGAAGTAAACCCAATAAATTTGGTTGGCCCGGACAAGATCTAAAGGGTGTTACCGGCTTGTATCATAAGCAAGATCTGGAGAATCTGGAAATTTATGCGCCAAACAATAAAGTGTGCCAGCGTGCTGTAATTGTTGGTGGTGGTTTGATTGGGGTAGAATTGGCAGAAATGCTTAATACCCGAAATATTCCTGTTACTTTTTTAGTGCGAGAATCCGGTTTTTGGGGCAATGTTCTCCCTGAAGGAGATAGTAAGATGATCACACAACATATAATAAGTCATGGGATTGATCTGCGACTAAATTCAAATTTAAAAGAAATTAAAGCCGATGAGAATGGCACAGTGAAATCTATTGTGATCGCAGAAACAAACGAAGAAATTCCCTGTAATCTCGTTGGTCTGACTCCCGGCGTTTCACCGAATATTGATTTCTTAAAGGATTCCGGAATAAAAACGCATCGTGGTGTGATAGTAAACCGCTATTTAGAAACGAATGTGGAAGCTGTTTATGCCATTGGTGATTGTGCTGAGCAAGAAGAAGCCATTGGGCGACGAAAACCTGTTGAAGCCGTTTGGTATACCGGTCGTATGATGGGTGAAACTTTAGCTCAAACCATCTGTGGAAATCGGATGAAATACAATCCCGGGCATTGGTTTAATTCGGCTAAATTCTTTGATATTGAATATCAAACTTACGGTTGGGTGTCATCCAAACCTTCCGACCATGAAGTTCATTTTCATTGGGAACATAACGACAAAACAAAATGCATAACCCTGGCTTATCATAAAACTGAGAGAACACTTCTAGGCATCAATACGTTTGGTATTCGGATGGGTCATGAGGTTTTTGATCGGTGGCTTACTGAAAAACGGGATATCGATTTTGTGATCGATCATTTAGCTGAAGCAAATTTTGATCCTGAGTTTTATGCACATTTCGAAAATGACATTAAAAAAGCCTACTTAAAAAACTATGATACTGTAAACCTATGAGTTTAAAACTAAATACCTCCATGGCTTTGGTTAAACCCGACGCTCAACCTTTGTCATCCAAACAAAAGGGTGCTGTTGCTTTGGGGACCTCCGGATTGTTTATTTTACTTTTAGCCCTTTTGAACACAAGCTTTCCCCATCAAGGTCTGTTTCTTACTTTAGCTTTAGGCCTGATAACTTTGGGTGTTGTATTATTTACGCACGACCTCTATTTAAACAAACATGAAGGTATTAAAAATGATGGTGTTTGGTTTAAAGCTATAACGTCCCGTGGCACCATAAGTTGGATTTTAGGAATTGTGCTCACCTTATTTTATATCGTACTATACTTTTACCCAAATCTTCTGGGACTAGCATCGGATGGTGGAGAAAACACCGGACTTGTGGGTTTATTCGATCCGCTGAGTAAATTATTAAGCGGGAATCCCGCGAGCCAATGGTTTGTTTATGGCACACTATACACCCTGGCTATAACTATTTTCGGATATAAATTCATTTTAAAATATCGGCATAATCGCTACGAAAAACTCCGGACTATGTCTGTGATGTTCTTTCAATTAGGTTTTGCTTTTTTGATTCCGGAATTCATGTCGCGCCTGAACGAAAGTCCAAATTATAATTTACCCTATTACGATTTAAAAAGTATCTGGCCTTTAAATTATTATTTATTCGATCAATGGTCTGTAAATGGGTTTTTATCTTCAGGAACTCTTGGTTTATCCATGCTGATTTTTGGCATCGTTTCGATATTCATTATCACTCCTATTTTAACCTATAAATATGGTAAGCGCTGGTATTGCTCCTGGGTTTGTGGTTGTGGCGGACTTGCTGAAACTGCGGGAGATTCTTTTAGACAACTTAGCGACAAATCTTTGAAAGCCTGGAAGCTGGAGCGCTGGCTAATTCATACCGTTTTGGTGTTTTCTGTGATCATGACAACCGCTGTTATTTACACCTATTTAGGTAGAGATCCTTCACGCTATTGGTTAACTCAAAACGTTTTTTTAACAGGTGTTGGGGTGCTCCTAACTCTGGTTTTTACACTTGTTATGATATTTAAACGGCACAGTTTAGGTAAAGATGCCCGCTACGGTGCCATAGGTTATTTTGTAATTATCGCCTCACTTTTTGCCATGCACTATACCGGTACTACCGATAAGATCTTTTTGATCAAAGCGAGTTCCTTACGATCCGCCTACGGTCTTTACATTGGTTCTATTTTTTCCGGAGTTATCGGCACCGGTTTTTATCCCATTTTTGGCAGTCGTGTTTGGTGTCGCTTCGGTTGTCCCATGGCCGCTATTTTAGGATTTCAGCAACGGTTATTTTCAAAATTCAGAATTACCACCAATGGCGGGCAATGCATTTCCTGCGGAAATTGTTCCACTTATTGTGAAATGGGTATCGATGTGCGTGCATATGCTCAGAAAGGAGAAAATATTGTACGCTCCAGCTGTGTAGGCTGTGGAATTTGCAGTGCCGTTTGCCCAAGAGGTGTTTTAAAACTCGAAAATGATACCATGAAAGGGCGCATAAATTCCAATGAGATCTTATTAGGGAACGATGTGGATTTAATGGATCTGGTTAATAAAAAATAATTCCTTAAACAATTGTATTTTTGCAGCCTAAGTTTAACCCATGGCCGTTATTAAAGTTATTATTCCCGCCTTCAATGAGGCAGATTCTATCGCACTCGTCATCCAGGAGATTCCAAAAATCGTAGATGAAGTGATTGTTGTAAGTAACGGCTCAACCGATGCTACGGAAGCCAATGCCGAAAAAGCCGGGGCTACTGTTCTTACTGAAACGAATAAAGGCTATGGCTATGCCTGTTTAAAAGGGATGGACTATATCGACCGACAGCAAACAAAACCGGATATCGTGGTATTTTTAGATGGTGATTACAGCGATTATCCTGAAGAATTGACTAAAATTGTTCGTCCTATTCTGCAAGAAAACATAGACTTTGTTATCGGCGCTCGCGCCAAACATCTCAGAGAAAACGGTTCGATGACCACACCACAGATCTTTGGAAACTGGCTGGCCACAACTTTAATGCGATTTTTTTTTAATGCAAAATTTACCGACCTTGGACCCTTTCGAGCTATTAAATACGAAAAGCTCTTAGCCCTGAACATGCAAGACAAAACCTATGGTTGGACCGTAGAAATGCAACTTAAAGCCCTGAAACAAAAACTACAATATTCTGAGGTTCAAATTCATTATAGAAACAGAATTGGTGTTTCAAAAGTTTCAGGTACGGTAAAAGGTGCTATATTTGCAGGCATAAAAATTCTGGGTTGGATTTTTAAATACAGTATTAAATGATTTTAGAAAAGATAATTATAGTAGTTTATACCTTCGCATTGATCATGATTTTAGCCTATGCGTTGGCACAACTGAACTTATTGTTTAATTATCTCACTGCCAAGCGTAAGGAGGATACTTCAGTTAAATTCGATTTTTCGAATCCGGATGAGATCCCCATGGTCACCATACAGTTACCGGTGTATAACGAAATGTATGTTATGGATCGGTTATTGGATAATATTGCGAAAATCGATTATCCTAATGACAAATTGGAAATTCAGGTGTTGGATGATTCTACAGATGAAACTGTAGAGACCACTCGAGCGCACATAGAAAAATTACAAAAGACTGGACTTGATATAAAACACATGACGCGTGAAAATCGCGTAGGCTTTAAAGCTGGAGCATTGAAGGAAGGTTTAAAAACGGCTAAAGGTGAATTTATAGCCATTTTTGATTCTGACTTTCTACCTGAGGAAGACTGGCTGAAACGTACCGTTCCTTATTTTAAAAATCCAAATATTGGTGTGGTACAAACCCGCTGGGGACATATCAACCGAAACTATTCTATCCTAACGAAAATACAAGCTTTTGCCTTGGATGCGCACTTTACTCTGGAACAAGTGGGTAGAAACAGTAAAGGGCATTTTATCAATTTTAACGGTACCGCGGGTGTTTGGCGTAAAGCGTGTATCATCGATGCCGGAAACTGGGAAGGTGATACCTTAACAGAGGATCTTGATCTAAGTTATAGAGCACAACTTAAAAATTGGAAATTCAAATATCTTGAGGATGTTGAAACACCAGCTGAATTACCAATTGTGATAAGTGCGGCGCGCTCGCAACAGTTCCGTTGGAATAAAGGTGGTGCTGAGAACTTTAGAAAAATGCTTTGGCGTGTTTTGAAAAGTCATAATATATCAGCTAAAACAAAAGTACATGGATTACTTCATTTGCTAAATAGTACCATGTTCCTGAATATCCTTATCGTAGCGATTTTAAGTATTCCTATGCTCTACATTAAAAATGAATACGCGCATTTAAAGACATATTTTATAGTGATGAGTTTCTTTGTGACCAGTACTGTAATTTTCTTCATTTGCTACTGGATCATGTACAGGAACATTTATGGCGATGGCATTAAGAATTTCATTCGCTATGTAGGAATGTTCTTCGTGTTTTTCTCCATCGCGATGGGCTTCTCATTGCACAATACCATTGCCGTTATTGAAGGCCATTTAGGTAAGAAAAGTGAATTTGTACGGACTCCGAAATTTAACATTAGCAAATTTAAAGACAATTGGAAAACTAATAAATACATCAATAAGAACATTTCTGTGAATGTTATTTTTGAAGGTTTGCTTATGTTGTATTTTGGTTTCGGATTGTACAGTGCCTTTGTAGTAGGTGATCAAGGTGGAGACTTCGGGCTATTCCCATTTCACCTGATGCTTTTCATCGGTTTTGGTTATGTATTCTTTAAATCGATAACCTCAAAAGTTTAAAATTTCCGACTTCATTTTAATGTATCTTTGATACATGTTAGGTAAAAGTTCATACTTAAATAATAAGGTACCGATTATTTTATTAGTGCTTTTAAGCACCTTGTTTTACTGGAGTTTTGCTTATGATCTGGAACGAACCGATTATTTTAAACTTCTAAGTTTATACTTCGGTTTATTTGTTTTCTTTATCATTCTTATCAATAAACTAAAGGATCAACCCAAGGTCTTAACATGGTTAGCTTTTGGTTTTCGGGCTATTTTTTTGTTGAGTATCCCCAATTTATCTCAGGATTTTTATCGTTTTATTTGGGATGGCCGCATTATTTTAGAAGGTTTTAATCCTTTTATCCATAACGTTGAAAATTTTATTTCGAGCGGTCTGTTTCCGGTAGCTCAAGCTGAAACGCTTTATCATGGCATGGGTGTTTTAAATGCAAGTCATCTCTCAAATTATCCACCAATAAATCAATGGTGTTTTATCATAGCAGCCCTGTTGGCGAATAAAAGTATTTTGGGATCTGTTATAATCTTGAGATTGATCCTAATCGCTGCTGATTTTGGGACGCTTTATTTTGGAAAGAAGTTATTGAAACTCCTTGGAAAACCGGAGCATTTAATATTTTGGTATATTCTGAATCCCTTCATCATCATTGAACTTACCGGAAATTTACATTTTGACGGCTTGATGATCTTCTTTTTAATATGGAGTTTGTATTTACTTCATCTTGGAAAATGGGGTTTAGCGGCAATTCCTTTTGCAGCATCGATCTCAGTAAAATTGATGCCGCTTTTATTTTTACCCTTATTTTTCCAATGGTTCCGGGTAAAACATAATAAGCATAACGAAACGGAACCTTCACACCTTAGGGTAAAAAGACTACTGGTTTTTTATTTCATTATTGGAATCATTACGCTGGCTCTGTTTGCTCCTTTTTACTCCCGTTCCTTTTTTGAAAACTATTTAGATACTGTAGCGCTGTGGTTTCAAAAGTTCGAGTTCAATGCCAGTTTGTATTACATTGCCAGAGCTATAGGCTATGGGTTTCGAGGCTATAATGAGATCGCCACTATAGGAAAATGGATCGCGATTATCGTGTTTTTAGCGGTCATGCTATTAGCTGTTTTTAGAAAAAATAAAACCATGGCACAACTCATTACCACAATGCTTTTCGCCCTAAGCTTTTATTACTTTACAGCTACAACCGTGCATCCCTGGTATATTGCCACGCTTTTATTTTTAAGCATTTTTACACGTTTTAAGTTTCCTCTGGTTTGGAGTGCTGTTATATTCCTAAGCTATTTGGCATACTTGCATGTTGATGACTCCGATAAATCTGAAAATCTCATTATAATTAGTATTGAATACGGCATTGTTTACGGTGTTTTCCTCTGGGAACTTTTTATAAAAAAAGGATCAAAATCCGTGACTTAAATTGTTCTGCCTTTAAAATTCAGATCCAATTTGCAAGTTTGGCTATAAACAGATCGATGACTTCAATGACGATCAGAATAATGATGATCCACTCCAGCCTGCTGCTTTCATTGTGATCCATAATATCTTTAAAAAGCTCCAGATTTTCTTTAATTATTTCAATACGATCATTAATCAATCTGTAATGATCTTTGAGATCAAAGACTTGCTTTAAATCCTGATTTAATTTATTGAGTTCTTCAATCTCCCAGGTAATTTCAGGGGAGTCAAAAATATAAAGGTTCTCAGCAATTTTATTCTTGATATTCAACACTCTGCCAATATATCGTTTTAAATTATGTCCTGAAATATCCAGTTTTCCATGTTCTTCCAAAAACAACGTATGCTCATTTGTTTCGGCAAGTAACTCTTGCGTAATTTCTGAATACCGATCTAAGGCTACCGATTGCGACGTGTTTAATAGCACTAAACGGATCATTTCTTGATCTAAATTTGGCAGAATAACGGTGTCGAAAGTAACTTTTAAGGTATTGGGTTCTACCGAAACTTGAACGGAATCTGAGAGTTTTTCAGAGGAATAATGAAAACAATACGGGATTAATTGTTCCAACGCACCACTCATTTCTGAAGGCGACATATTAAAAAAACTGACTATGCCATATTGAAAAATATAGATGAATTTGTCCTCTGATATCGCATAAAAGAGTTCGTCGCTATCCTGAAAAAGCAATCGCCAGGCCAACTTTTCTCTGCTTGACTTTATGCTGATAGCACTGGCAATCTGGTAAGCAACTACCGTATACATAGAGCTATAATTTGCAACAACCCTCTTGGGCTCCTTACTCTCGCAAAAGAATCAAATAAAAAATTAAAGTGGCTTCAAACTTTCAACACGATAAATAACTTCATCGTCTGAGTCGTCTTCCACAAAGGTTATTCTGAAATTGGTATCAACTAAACTCTTATCGTTTTTTAGGTCGTATTGTTTTAAAACGCGCGGATGAACTTCCTCAAAAGCTAATTCCTCGCCATTTTCAAACCAAAACGTAAAATAACCGTTTTTGTAGGATTTAAAAACAGCTGTTCTCATGGTATTTATAATTGGTTAATCGTTATCATCGTCGTCGTCATCCTCCAGTTCGCCATCCGGAATATCAGGATCCTGAACGGCATCCGGATCGTCGGTATCAAAATCTTCATAGTCGTCCTCATCATAGTTTTCCATGGTTACGGCAAGCTTGGTACTAACCTTCACCAAATATTTGGTATCCTCTGTGGTAACCTCAACTGCCTCAATAATTTCGTTATGTTGATTTCTGAATGAAATGATCTGATCGTCATCATAACCATCAGGATATTTCTCCACCAACATCGCTAAGATTTCAGGGGTTAGTTTTTTAAAATCTACAATGACACGTTTCCGGTTATCATTCTTATTTTTCATTCTAGTGGATTTAAATTTCTTTTTAGCATCAATTTACATGCCCAAAAGATAAGCAAAAATTAATGGCGCAACAATAGTAGCATCACTTTCTACAATAAATTTAGGGGTGTCAATATCTAATTTACCCCAGGTGATTTTTTCATTAGGTACCGCACCGGAATAAGATCCGTAACTCGTTGTAGAATCACTGATCTGGCAAAAATAACTCCAGAATGGTGTATCGGTACGTTCCAGATCCTGATACAACATAGGCACTACACAAATTGGAAAATCACCTGCAATACCACCACCAATTTGGAAAAATCCAATACCTTTTTCTGAATTAGCAGTATACCAATCAGCTAAAAAGGTCATGTATTCAATACCCGATTTCATGGTACTGGCTTTCAACTCACCTTTTACCACATAACTGGCAAAAATATTACCCATGGTGCTGTCTTCCCAACCCGGACAAACAATTGGCAGGTTTTTTTCAGCCGCCGCATACATCCAGGAATCTTTAATATCAATCTCATAATACGCTTCTAAAACGCCTGAAAGCAACATTTTATACATATACTCATGCGGCAAGTAGCGTTCTCCTTTAGCCTCAGCTTCCTTCCAAATTTCAAAAATATGTTTTTGCAAACGACGAAACGCCTCTTCTTCAGGTATACAAGTATCCGTTACCCGGTTTAATCCCTTTTCAAGAAGGCCCCATTCCTCTTTTGGCGTAAGATCCCGATAATGTGGTACGCGTTTGTAATGTGAGTGTGCTACCAAATTCATGATATCTTCTTCAAGATTCGCCCCTGTGCAAGAAATAATATGCACCTTATCCTGGCGGATCATTTCGGCAAAACTTTTACCAAGCTCGGCAGTACTCATCGCTCCCGCCAACGATACCAGCATTTTCGCACCCTTGTTTAACTGGTCTTCATAACCTTTTGCAGCATCCACCAGAGCGGCAGCATTAAAGTGTAAATAATGTTTTTCTATGAATTGAGAAATTGGTCCTTTTGTACTCATTATCAAATTATATTTCAGTATTAATCAAGCTGTTTTTCAGTATTCTTTTAATCTTTCTACGAATTATTTGTGGGTATCATACCCTAAAATTTGAAGCAGATCGGCACTTTCCTGTTGCTCACTAAACACTTTGGAAACCAATTTACCACTGGCATCCTTATCTATTAAAATGTGTTTCGGTGAAGGAATCAGGCAGTGTTGCAAGCCGCCAAAACCACCAATCGTTTCCTGATAAGCTCCGGTATTAAAAAACCCAATATACAACGGTTTTTCTTTATGATACTTTGGCAAATAGATCGCATTCATGTGCTGCTCACTGTTGTAATAATCGTCGCTATCACAGGTTAAACCGCCCAGTAGCACACGCTCATAGCTATCCTGCCAACGATTTATAGGCAATAAAATAAAACGTTTATTAATCGCCCAGGTATCAGGAAGTGTTGTAATGAAGGATGAGTTAATCATATTCCATTTCTCACGATCGTTCTGTTGCTTTTGATACAAAACTTCATAAATAGCACCGCCGCTTTCACCCACGGTAAAACTACCAAATTCGGTAAAAATATTGGGAACATCCACACCTTCCTCTTCACAGGTGAGCTGGATCTGATTTATGATCTCATCGATCATATATTCATAATCAAATTCAAAAGCCAGAGAATTTTTTATTGGGAATCCGCCACCTATATTCAGACTGTCTAAAGTGGGACAAATCTTTTTCAAACTAATATAAACGCGCAAACATTTCAGCAATTCGTTCCAGTAATAGGCATTATCGCGAATTCCGGTATTTATAAAAAAGTGTAGCATTTTTAGTGACACTTTTTCGTTGGTTGCTATCTGACTTTTATAAAATGGTAAAATATTTTTGTAACCAATTCCAAGACGCGAGGTATAGAATTCAAATTTAGGTTCCTCTTCGGAAGCAATCCGAATTCCCACATTAAAGTGGCCTTTAATTTCTTGTGAAAGCAGGTCGATCTCCTCGTAGTTATCAATAATCGGAATCGCATTTTTATGACCGTTATTGATCAATCGCGCAATATTGGTAACGTATTGAGCACGTTTAAAACCGTTACTAATGACGTAGGTATCATCCGTAATTTTACCCGTGGCTTTCAACTGTTCAACAATATCAATATCAAAAGCCGAAGACGTTTCAATATGAATGTCATTTTTCAAAGCCTCATCCAAAACATGTTTAAAATGAGAACTTTTGGTACAATAACAATAGTAATACTTTCCTTTGTATTTATGCTTTTTAATAGCTTCGTCAAACCACCTTTTAGCGCGGTTAATATTATTCGAAATTTGCGGTAAATAAGTAAACTTTAGAGGCGCCCCATAGGTTTCAGTTAAAGCCATCAAATCAATATCGTGAAACTGTAGTTGCCCCTTTTCAACTTTAAATTCTTCCTGAGGAAAATCAAATGTCTGATTTATTAAATCAATGTATTTCGTATTCAATGTGTAGTAAAAATAGTTTTTAAATTAGTTTTGCTCCTTAAAAGTAAACAATGAGAAAAACAAAACCAATCAAATACGTATTTGATTTTGAGTTATAGGCACCAAGCCAAAGCCGTTTGGCGCGGCATGGATTGAGGTAGCGGAAGTTAGCTTTAAAATTCGGTTGCTTAATCTGTAAGCTGCTTTTGAATATGACTTCCTGAATTTCAAAAGCCCGAACATAGAAACAGGTTTCAAATTGTTCAGCTAAGCGAGCCGCAAATGTAAATTATTTTTTAACACAGCAATCGTTTTGTAAAATAATTTTTTGGGCGTTCCCCTGCGGGTCGGGCTTTCCGTTGCAAGTCCTCGCGCTTTAGCGCTGTGGGCTTTTCACTACAATCCCTAACGCGAATCCGTAAGTTTTAAGAAAATTAAAATACAACGAGAAACAGCACTAAATTCAGAAAAAAGCTTTCTTATTTAATTTAATTATACGAATTTTCTTAAGTTTTCACTATATTGTTTTCAGAAATCAATCGCGCTCTATAACATCTTGATTTACAACCATAAACAAACCAGAATACGCTAGAAAACCTCAACCACTAAATGCCGATCATCGAATTAAAAACCGTAATTAAAGCGAAACAAGCCATCGTTTTTGATCTGGCACGAAGTGTTGATTTACACAGAATTTCCTTATTGCATACCAGAGAAAAAGCTATTGATGGTAAAACAACGGGGCTTTTAGAATTAAATGATTCCGTAACATGGCGTGCTAAACACTTTGGCGTATACCTTAAGCTTCGTTCTAAAATAACGGAATTCGATCAGCCTCATTTTTTTGTAGACGAAATGGTTACAGGTCCTTTCAAAACCATGAGGCACGAGCATGTTTTTATTACCTTCAAACAACAAACCATAATGACCGAATTCTTTTATTATCAGGCACCCCTGGGAATCTTCGGAAGGCTGGCCAACATCTTATTTTTAAAATGGTACATGACTCGTTTATTGATCAATAGAAATCAAGTCCTTAAAGATTATGCCGAGAGCGATAAGTGGCATAGCGTTTTAAAATAATAGGATAATCTAAACCACAACATTCAAAAATTCGTTTTTTAACATCTGTATTTAATTGATTTTTAATATCTTAGATACTGCTATTAATAAACCAAAAACCATCATGTTTAAATTCAAGTCCGTTCTATGGCTGGTCTTGACATTGTTTATTGTACAAGTCAGTTATTCCCAAACTATTTCAATCGATAAAAATTCGAAGTATCTAAAAAAAAATAACCTGATATTTTCTAATCATCCTAAAGAGGATCAAATAGGTAGGAAATTCTCGATCCTTAAAATCAATGAAAATTGTATGATTCTGAAACTGGAAAACTCAGATGGCAATTGCGGTGACGAGACCCAAATACAAATTGAAAGAAGTTTAAAGGTTACGAATCACAGTTTTCAATTATGGATAAAACCCAGTACCGAGCACGTTACAGAAAAGCAATTCATTGAACACGCTTTTCTGGTGCTGAATCAGGATCCCTTTGAAGATGGCATAGTAGGCTTAAAGGGCTATATTAAGCTGGAGATTCGAATGGAAACGACCTATAAATACAAATTACCCAAGACGAAGGATTACGATTATTTTACCTATGCTATGAATTTTGAGAATGATTAGAAAGGAAAACGAAGCCTGGTCATGGCCAGGAAGGTAATAATTTGGTAATCTCATGAAACAGATTGCTTCGCTTCTCTCGCAATGACGGTCCTTTTTGTTATTGCGAGAAACGCAGTGACGTGGTAATCTCTTTCCAAGGATTGCTTCGCTACTCTCGAAATAACTTTATTTCTACAACATTTGCAACTGATTCAATTCCTGCTTGCTCAAATGTTTCCAGTGGCCTCGAGGAATATCTTTTTTAGTAAGATGTGCAATAGCTACACAATCGATGCTGATGATATTGTAATTAAAGTGTTCAAAAATAGTTCGAATGATGCTGTTTCCGGTATTCTTGATTTTCAAACCAATTTCCTTTTTCGAAGCACCATCAATGTAACTGATCTCTTCAACGGTTATTAACTTACCATCGATCTTAAAACCACTTTCAATCTTTTTCAAATCCTCCAACTTCAAATTCTTATCCAGTTCAATATGAAATAGTCGCGGCACACCGTGTTTAGAATTGGTAAATTTATCGTGTATTTTATCGTCATTGGTAAACAATATTAAACCCTTAGAATTACGTCCTAAACGTCCAATTGGCTTAATATCCGACTTGGTTGCATTCGCTACTAAATCCATAACCGTTGGTCCTTTGCTATCGCTGGTTGTTGTTGCGAAACCTTTAGGCTTATTAAGAAGCACATAGGCTTTTTTTTCAGGATTGATTCGAGACCCATCAAAGCGAACGTCATCATTGAGTTTTACTTTATAGCCCATTTCTGTAACCACCTTGCCATTTACGGTTACCAAACCGGTTGCAATATGCACATCAGCTTCCCTACGGGAACAAATACCCGCATTGGCCACATATTTATTCAATCTGATTTCATTGGAATCGGATGCCTTTTTAGGAGTTCCTGTTGATTTTTTTACAGGGGCATTTCCGCGTGCGTAACTCTTGGAACGCTTATTATCCATACCGCGTCCTGAAGCTTTTCCTTTTCCCTTACTCCCTTGATGTCTGCTCATTACTTCTGAATTTTTTTGCAAAGATATAGTTAAATTAATCACTAACGATTTTAATCCCTATAATTTACTAAATCCGATTTAAAACAACGCTAACCTTGATTAAAACAATACAAAACACACCGGAAACGATAATGAATTTGAGGATGTTATGGAGAATCAGGTAATGTAATTTTCTTTTAGATAAACGCAATACCCAAAGAAATACCAAAAGCAAAAATGTACTAAAATAGAAGTAGAGGTACATGTAACCAACATCGAAATAATTCAATAGCAAATACGTTGGGATCAAAGTGAGTATCGCTAAAATAGTAAGCATAATTTTTGACACTTTTTCACCATAAACTACCGGTATGGTTTGATAATTTTGAACCAGATCTCCTTTAATATTTTCCAGATCTTTGGTGAGTTCTCGCATGGAAATCAATAAGAATAAATACATTGCGTGAATAAAAATGACCGTTTCGAAATTCTTATAATACAGGAAAATCGCAAAAAATGGGGTGATCGTGAGGATCGCCGAAGTTAAATTCCCAACAAAAGGCAACTTTTTAAGTTTGTGTGAATAAAACCAAATTCCAAAAATATAACCTGAAAAGAATAGCACCGCATTAAACGATACATAACTTGCCATGATTACGGCTGCAAAATTAAGCACAAAATAGAAAGATAGTTTGGTATTCTGACTTACGAATTGGTCCAATTGGGTTTTCAAGGGGCGGTTGATCAGGTCTTTTTCAGAATCGTAAAAGTTGTTGATAATATAACCACCCGCAATCGTAGCAGCAGATGCTAAAACCAACATGAGTAAATTTTCATCAAAAAGCACAGATCTTAAAGGTTTATCGTGCGCCATGATATAGATGGAAGCCAGGTATTGGGCAATAACCATCACCAAAATATTGTAGCCACGCACTGCAGAGAACATACTAAAAAACTTAAGAATGATATGTTTCTGTTTTGTAGCTGTCATACCAGGTCCTTATTTAATAATTGCCCTTGCGGACCTTTTAGTGAGAAGAATAAAAATACTTCTAGAAATTATAAACAACCTCTAATTTGTAACCGGCGAGAGCCTGTTTTGCTTTTTCGATATCCTCGGTAAATCCTAAAATATAACCACCACCACCAGATCCGCATAACTTCAAATAATACTGGTTCGTTTCCAGGCCTTTTTTCCAAAGGTCGTGGAATTGCGTGGGAATCATTGGTTTAAAGTGATTAAGAACAACCTTGGATAATTGTTTGGTGTTTTTGAATAAGGATTTGATGTTTCCGGTAAGGAAATCTTCAACGCAGGCATCCGTATGTTTTATGAATTGATCCTTCAACATGTTACGGAAACCTTCCTGCTTCATGTTTTCCATAAAAATACTTACCATCGGAGCAGTTTCGCCAATAACACCACTATCAATTAAGAATACGGCTCCTTTACCATTACTTTGCTGTGCTGGAATTCCGGTAGCCTCGATATTATCTTTAGAATTAATCAGAATTGGGATACTCAAATAACTGTTTAAAGGATCAAGACCAGAAGATTTACCGTGAAAAAATGACTCCATTTCCGCAAAAATAGCCTTCAAATTCAACAGCTTTTCGCGTGTTAAATTCTCCAGTACTGTAATTTTATCTTTGGCATAATTATAATAAATGGCAGCCACTAAAGCACCACTACTACCTACACCATACCCTTGCGGAATGGAAGAATCAAAATACATGCCTTCATCAAGATCGTGATTCAAAGCGTCCATATCAAACTGCACCAGACTGTCATCAATGTTTTCCAGATATGCCGCAAATCGCTTCAAACCTTCATTTGATTTTATGGCCTTCTCCGAAGGATTTTTATCCACTTTTAAAGCGCCATTGTAGAAGTTATAAGGAATGGACAAACCTTTGGAATCTTTGATGATACCATACTCACCAAAGAGTAAGATTTTCGAGTAAAATAAAGGGCCTTTCATTAAGCAATTTTTATTTGATAGTTGTACAAAATTACAACAGTTTTGCACCAAAACCAATTCTGTCACTAATATAATGACCATTTTGGCAAAATGCAACTAGTTCATTTTTAATAAATTCGCCAATCTGTTTTGCTTCATAATCGGGAAATAATAGGTGCACATTGGCTCCGGCATCCAAAGTAAAACAGAGATGGGCTTTTGTTTTTTCACGATACGCCCAAATCGCATTTATAATTTTTAATGTATTTGGTTTCATTAAAATGAAATACGGGTTGCTCGTCATCATCATGGCATGAAGCGTCAGTGCTTCCTGCTCCACCAAACTCATAAAGCCCTCTAAGTCGCCGCTCTTTAAAATTCCTTTCAACTGCGACAGATTATTTCCGGCTTGTTCAAAACGTTGCTTAGCGAACGGATGACCAAACATTAAATTGTGGCCAACCGTGCTACTAACCTGCTTTTCTCCTTTATCAACCAACAGAATAGTATCGTGATAATTTTTAAATACCTCATGCACTTCATATGGGTATTTTATTCCGTATAAATTAGAACTTCCCTCAATGCCCTCATGTTCACCCCAAACTACCAAATCACCTTCAATACTGCGGCAGGCACTTCCGGAACCAAGACGGGCCAGAAAAGAAGCTTTCTTTATAAAGTCTGCTTCCGAAAGGTTATCGGACATGGCCTTTTCAATACTCATCAAACATAATGCAAGTGCGCTCATGCCTGAAGCCGAAGAAGCAATTCCAGAACTATGAGGGAATGAATTTGAAGTTTCAATTCGAAAATGATAGGATTTCAAAAAGGGCAAATACGTTTCAACGCGTTCAAAAAAAGTGAGGATTTTAGGTTTGAAATCCGGTGCTTCCTTGCCATCTAGCAATATGGTAAATGAAAAATCGCGCTGATCTTCCTTTTTTGAAAAATGTATTGTCGTTGTTGTTTTACATGCATTAAGTGTAAAACTGATTGACGGATTTTCAGGTATTTGATTCTCGCGTTTCCCCCAGTATTTCACCAAAGCAATGTTGCTTGGTGACGACCAGGTAAAAGCACCACTGTTCAAGCTTTTTGTGTAGGGTTTTGGAATAAATTGGGCGTCCGTCATATTTTATATTTCTGTGGGCAAAGATAATAACTTTCGACATGCACGTTCGAAAAAATACATCTTAAGCTCCTATATTTTGAGCGGCAATAAAAGCTCCCGTCCAGGCATTCTGAAAATTAAATCCGCCAGTAATCGCATCAATATTTAAAACCTCCCCTGCAAAATAAAGATTTTCACAACATTTGCTTTCGAAGGTCTTAAAATTCACTTCTTTCAGGTCAACGCCTCCTGCCGTTACAAATTCTTCCTTAAACGTACTTTTTCCGTCGATATTGAAAACGGCCTGAGTCAGCTGATCTGCCAATGCCTCTAACTGATTTTTATTTAGTTCTGCCCATCGCATATTTTCGTTTATGCCTGCTGATAAAACCAATTTTTCCCAAAGTCGTTTCGGGATATCAAAGGAAGCCGATTTACGAACTAATTTCTTGCTGAGATCGTGTTTTAAGGTTTTTAATTTTTCTATAGCCGACTCCATATCCATAGTAATAAAATTTATTTCAATATCGAATTTATAATTGCAGGCCGCTAATTCAATAGCTCCAAAAGCAGAAAGTTTTAATATCGCCGGCGCACTAAAACCCCAGTGTGTCATGAGCAAAGGACCCGTGCTTTCTAAATCTGTGTTTAAAATCTTAACATGAACATGAGGTACCACCACACCGGGAATATCCTTAATCCGATCATCTTTACAATTAAAGGTGAATAAGGAAGGAACCGGCGCAACGATCGTATGTCCAAGTTCTTTTAAAAGCTCCCAAATTTTGGGATTACTTCCTGCAGCTACCAAAACAGATTCAGCATCAAATGTGTTTTTATTTGTACCAACGATAAAGCGATCTCCTTCTTTTTGGATATTTTTTACCGAATGATTTAAAAGAATTTCTACACCATGCTTTTGAGCTTCATTTAAAAAACAATCTATAATGGTTTGGGAAGAATCAGATTCGGGAAACATCCGACCATCATCTTCAATTTTCAGGGAAACACCGCGCTTTTCAAACCATGTAATCGTATCTCCGGTCATGAATTGATGAAAAGGTCCTAATAATTCTTTGTCACCTCGGGGATAATTTTCAATTAAGTTCCTGGGGATAAATTCGGCATGGGTTACATTACAACGTCCGCCACCCGAAACTTTAACTTTATTAAGTACCGTGTTTCCGCGCTCAAGAATACAAATTTTGAGGTCTGGGCGTCGTTTAGCAAGATTGATGGCTGCAAAAAATCCTGCAGCACCGCCACCAACAATGATCACATCTTTTGATATCATATCCTATCAGGAAAGTCGGTTATTATGCCGTCTACACCAAATGTTTTCATTCGTTCAATATCCGAAGGTTCATTCACTGTCCAAACATTTATTTTAAAACCTTTCTTGTGAATTTGGTTCACAGCATCTTCAGATAATAAATTAAAATCAGGATTAATAGCCTTCGCGTTTATGGTTTCAGCAAAAGTTAGTGCCTTCTTTAAACTGGTTTCCGTAAGGACGGCCAATGGGATATTTTTATTATGTTGAAACGCCTTTTTTAAAAGATCTTCTTTAAAACTAGAAATGATAAAGTCGCTATAACTCCAGCCTTTTTTCAGAACATAGGTTTCTATGATATCACAAGCCTCCTCAGCAGTTCCTTTGCCCTTCAATTCCACATTAACAAAGCATTTTTTATCAACCAGATCGAGTACCTCAACTAAGGTTGGAATCTGAAAATTCTTTAAAACTTTGAGTTTTTTAAGTTCTTTTAATGTGAAATTTGAAATTTTTCCTTTCCCATTCGTTACGCGACCAAGGGTAAAATCATGAAAAACGACCAACGCTCCGGAAGCACAAACATGCACATCCAACTCAATACCGTCAGCTCCGAGATCGATAGCTTTTTGAAATGACGGTAGCGTGTTTTCCGCCACATAGCCTCTGGCGCCACGATGTCCTATTTTTAATATCTGAGTCATCTTAATTTTTCGGTCGCATTAAACCTTCTTGAGCTACAGAGGCAATCAATACACCATCTCTGGTATAAATATTCCCTCTGGCAAAACCTCTTGCAGCGTTAGCATTTGGGGATTCAATAGAGAAAAGTAACCAATCTTTAAAATCGAAATCTCTGAAAAACCACATGGAGTGATCTAAGCTCGCCGATTGAATATTACCCCAATGTGCTTTACTGGCATGAGGATTCATCGCTGAAACCAGGATATTATAATCTGAAATATAAGTCAGGATTTGTTGTTTGGTTGCGAGATCCAAATCATCAACATTCCCTTTTAGCTTGAACCAAACATCATTAAATGGCGGCAGATCTTTGCGTTCCATAGGATTTGCAATTACGGTGGGTTTAAAGTCGATGGGGCGATCCACTTCAAAAAACGCTTTTAATCCGCTGGGTAAATAATCATTAAACTGATGTAAAATATCGGTCCAGCTCAGTAATTCCTCGGGCTGTTTGAGATCCGATTTCATGGCTTTTTGATGGCTGTAACCGGTTTCCTTTTTATGAAAAGAGGATGCCATGATAAAAATAATACGATCCTTCTGGCTCGCAGTCACCCGGCGTACGGAAAAACTACCACCATCACGTAGAATATCTACTTTATAGTCAATGGGCGTATTAAGATCGCCAGCCTCTAAAAAGTAGGCGTGTAAGGAATGTAATATTCGTCCATTCTTTACCGTCCTGTAAGCCGCATTCGCAGCTTGCGCCAATACTTGTCCGCCAAAAACCTGCGGACTTCCAATAGATTTGCTAGTTCCTGTAAAAGTATGGTCGCTTACATGATCCAGAATGAGTAGATCCAATAAATCGTCGACTGAAGTCATTTAAAAAGTTTTATGTAAAAATAGGAACTAAACCTAAGGATTAAAAACCTTAAAGGTTAAAGTATTGATCATGGTTATAACGATCCTGATCAAAAGTATATAAAAAAGCACCTCGGCGCGAAGCCGACATATCTTTCTCATCAAGTTTTACAAAGGCACTGATCTGGTTGAGCTTTCTGCGGAAATTACGTTTATCTAAAGATTCATTTAAGATACCTTCGTACAAGGCCTGAAGTTGTGGAATAGTAAATTTTTCAGGTAATAAATTTAAAGCGATAGGGGTATTTCGAACCCGGCGACGCAAACGGGTTATAGCAGAATGAACCATAGAAACGTGATCGAAGGCCAGTTCGGGAAGATTATCTACCGGAAACCATTTAGCGCCATGCTCCTCTATTCTATCATCATCGTACTCTGACCTTAGAATCAAAGCAGTGTAAGAGATCGAAATGGTGCGTCCTCTGGGATCGCGATTGGCTTTACCAAAGGCCTTTACCTGCTCCATATACACATTTTCTAACCCGGATAAATTGAATAGAACACGATTGGCGGCTTCATCGAGATCTTCGTCGTTCCCAATGAAACCGCCAATTAATGACCATTTTCCTTTTTGAGGTTCAGCACCTCTGTGAATTAAGAGACATTCTAATCGATTATTATTGAAACCAAAAATAATACAATCCACAGCGATCTTGATCTGCTGGGTTTGTTGATCGAACAGACTTTCAATTCTCATTTAAAATCTATTAAAGCGCTATTAGTTTCCCTTTTTGTAATCTTCAAGAAACTTCGCCAAACCGATATCAGTTAAAGGATGTTTTAACAAGCCTGTAATAGACGATAAAGGGCCAGTCATCACATCGCTACCTAATTTTGCACAATCAATAACATGCATCGTATGGCGAATTGAAGCGGCCAGAATCTGAGTCTCAAAACCGTAGTTATCATAGATCTGTCTGATCTCTGCAATCAGGTTCAAACCATCCGTTGAGACATCATCCAAACGTCCTAAAAATGGTGAAACATACGTTGCACCTGCCTTGGCTGCCAAAAGGGCCTGACCGGGAGAGAACACTAAGGTCACATTCGTTCTGATACCTTTATCTGAAAAGTATTTACAAGCCTTGATACCATCGGCGATCACCGGTAATTTTACCACAATTTGCGGATGTAAAGCAGCAAGTGCCTCACCTTCTTTCACCATACCTTCAAAATCTGTGGAAATTACTTCAGCACTCACATCACCATCCACAATGTCGCATATTTTCTTGTAGTGGTTTGTTATGTTTTCCGCGCCGGTAATCCCTTCCTTAGCCATTAAAGATGGATTAGTTGTTACACCGTCTAAAATCCCCAGAGCCTGGGCTTCTTTTATATCATCGAGGTTCGCTGTGTCAATAAAAAATTTCATAATATTTTTTTAAAATGTTTTTAAATAATTCAATACTTCTTTACTCACTTTTTCTCCTGTAAATCCAAATTTATCATCGAGAACTTTTGCCGGAGCAGAATATCCGAAATGGTCAACGCCGAATACATATCCTTTATCACCAACAAGGCCTTCGAGGTTTACCGGTAATCCTGCGGTTAATCCAAATAAAGGTTTATTTTTAGGGATGATATATTCCTGGTAAGCGTGATCTTGTGTTCTGAATACCCCTTCGGAAATTATTGAAGCAATATTCACTTTTAAATTGTGCTCAGCTTCCAAAATTGAAGCCGCTTCTATCAGTGTTGAAACTTCTGATCCATTGGCTACAAGAACCACATCCGGGTTATCAACTTCTTTAACTAAGTAACCACCCTTTTCAGCCGCTAAGGCATCATTGTATCTGGAGTCACCCTGAGCAGGCACATCTTTTATACCTTGTCTGGAAAGAATGAGTCCGGAAGGTGTATCTGTATTTTCCAGTGCCATTTTCCAGGCTACACTGGTTTCAGCAGAATCAGCAGGACGAAGTGCTAAGAAGCTCGCTTTACCACTGTGATTTTTAAGTTTTTCCAATAATCGAATTTGGGCTTCCTGCTCAATAGGTTGGTGGGTTGGTCCATCTTCACCTACTCTAAAAGCATCATGCGTCCAAACGTATTTTACAGGCAATTGCTGAATACCACTTAAACGAATGGCCGGTTTCATGTAATCTGAGAACACAAAGAATGTTCCAACCACAGGAATTACACCGCCGTGCAGTGCCAATCCGTTGGCTATGGCCGCCATGGTCAACTCAGCTACACCTGCCTGAAGGAATGATCCCGTGAAATCGCCTTTTTGAATGGCGTGCGTTTTCTTCAAGAATCCATCTGTTTTATCACTGTTTGATAAATCCGCAGAAGAAACGATCATATTCTCAACATGCTCCGCTAAATAACCTAATACATTTGATGAGGCTGCTCTTGTAGCCAGACCTTCTTTATGGGTAATTTCAGAGAAATCCAATTCAGGTAATTCACCAGAGAAAAAGAAATCCAGTTTTTTCGCTAAAGCTTCATTATCTTTTTTCCACGCAGCGATTTCAGCTTTCTTTGAAGCAGCTTGCTCCGTTTTTTTAGCGATGATATCTTTATAGAATGCATTTACTTCATCAAAAATCTCAAAAGGTTTTTCAGGATCAGCACCTAAGTTGATCAACGTTTTGATATAGTCCGCGCCGGTATTACCGATAGGCTGACCATGTAATTCAGTGTGGCCTTCAAAAATTTCTCCGTCTGCAGTTACACAACCTTTACCCATAATAGTCTTACCTATAATTAAGGTTGGTTTTTCAGTTTCGTTATTAGCCTTTGTAAGGGCGGCACGAATTTCATCATGATTATGTCCATCAATGGTAAGCACCTTCCAGCCCCAGGCCTCATATTTCATGGCCGTATCTTCCGTAGTAACCTCATCAGTTGGTGTAGATAATTGAATATCGTTAGAATCAAAGAACATGATAAAATTACTTAAGCCTAAATGACCTGCAATACGTCCTGCTCCCTGTGATATTTCTTCCTGAATACCCCCATCAGAAATAAAACCATAAATTTTATGGTTCATCCAATCTCCAAATCGCGCCTGCAAAAATTTAGCTGCAATGGCTGCTCCTACACCCATAGTATGTCCCTGACCAAGAGGTCCGGAAGTATTTTCAACACCACGTTTCACATCGACTTCAGGATGACCAGGAGTGATGGAACCCCACTGTCTGAATTGCTCAATATCAGATTTAGCATAATTACCAAGAAGGTAGTATTGGGCATACATTAAGGTTGATAAATGGCCGGCGTCCATAAAAAACCGATCTCTGAAAGGCCAGGTCATGTCTGTGGGATCGTAATTAAAAAATTCTGAATAAAGAATGTGCATATAGTCTGCACCTCCCATGGGACCTCCGGGATGTCCTGATTTTGCCTTTTCTACCATGGCTACAGCCAGTGCTCTAATATTATCTGCTGCCTGCTGATCGATTTTTTTGTTCATTGTAATTGGTACTTAATTGCGTTGATTTCGTTTTTGTTAAAATAAAGTTGATAACATTTATGGTAAAAATTTTTATATCGTCTACATAAAAATATCTTTGCAAATATATAATAAAAATCCATAAGTGTCATGAAGACACCTATGGATTTTTTTATTTTTATTGAATTCAACTTTTAAGGGCATTTTAAGACCATTAAATCATGAAAATCAAACCCCGAAAATAACCAAACCCTTACCATACAAAATTTAAATAAGTTCAATAATAATGGGAAATTCATTAAATTAGCACCTCAACATAAAATAAACTTCTGTGAAACATCCCTGGTTTCTGTTATATTTTATTTTTTTTTCAACATTTATTTCTCTGGCGCAGGAATTACCTCCTATTGCCATATATCAGCCCAAGGAATACAACGCCGAAAATCAAAATTGGAGCATCTCCCAATCTAAAGACCATTATATTTATGTAGCCAACAATAGTGGCCTGTTAGAATTTAATGGTGCCCGTTGGAAATTATATCCATCCCCTAGTGGTATCATGCGTTCTGTGCATGTTATCGACAATTTGATCTACACCGGCTGCTATCGTGAATTTGGTTATTGGAAAGAAAATAACCTGGGGACCTTAGATTACCACTCTATTTCTGATGAATTAAATATTAATTTCTTTGAAGACGAAGAATTCTGGAATATTATTGCTGTTGATGGTTATATTTTATTTCAATCTTTTAAAAGTATTTACATCTATGATAAGGATAAAAATACTTGTAGCCGCATTACCTCTGATGCTAACATATATAAAGTGTTTAAAGTAGACGTTGATATTTATTTCCAAAAAGAAAGAAATGGATTATACCGTATTGATAATGGTGAGCCACAATTAGTATCCGACCATCCAATTTTAAAGGAAAATCTCCTTGTTAATATATACAAGGAAAAAAAAACCTTGTTAATTGAAACTGAAAATAATGGATTTTACTGCCTAAAAGAAGACGGCTTAAATAAATGGGAGGTTTCAGCAAATAACACACTAAATGAAGTAAGTGTTTATCGAAGTACTAAATTACAAGACGGATCATACATATTAGGAACACGTTCCAACGGTATTATTCACTTATCTGCTTCCGGAGATATTTTACGAAGGATTGATACTGAGACCGGTTTAAGTAACAACACCATTCATTATATTTTCGAAGATGATAAATCAAATATTTGGCTAGCCTTAGACAACGGTATTAATTGTATCAATATGAATTCTCCGTTTTCTTTGTTCACAGAAAACGAAGGAAAACTTGGTACCGTTTATACCTCAATGATTTACGATAACATCCTATATCTTGGGACCAATCAGGGGTTATTTTACCGAAAGCTCGATGCTAACAACAATAACTTCAATCTTATTAAAAATACACAAGGGCCGGTTTGGAATTTGAAGGTCATAAACAATACATTGTTCTGTTGTCACGACACCGGCACATTCATTATTAAAGAAAATAAAGCAACCCTGGCGCTGCAAGCCAGAGGATCATGGGATATTAAACCTATCCCGGATCATCCGAAACTATTTTTACAAGGGAATTATAGTGGATTGTACATCATAGAAAATGGTGTTACCGGTTGGAACATCCGAAACAAAATAGCGAACTTCGATATTTCCAGTCGCTTTTTTGAGATTCAGAACAATACCATTTTTATGAGTCACGAAAATAAAGGTGTTTTCAAGATTACGGTGAATCCGGAATTAACCGAAGCTGTAGAAACTAAGATCGATACTGCTGTTGGCAAAAGTTTAAAATCCTGTATTGTAAAATACAATGGCTCTATTCTTTACAGTGACAGATCCGGAGTATTTAAATATCATAGTTTGAATGACAAATTTGAAAAAGACACCATTCTTTCTAAACTTTATACACCGGGAAATTATTTGTCGGGAAAATTGATCCTGGATAAAGAACACGATATGTTATGGAATTTTTCTGAAAACAATCTGAACTACGTGACTACAGGAAAATTTGCCAAAACACCTAAAATAAATAGAATTCCTATATCCGGAACATTACCAAAAGGGTTAACCGGTTACGAAAACATCACCTGGCTTTATCAAGATCATTATCTTATCGGAACCTCCAGCGGCTACGTCGTTTTAGATTTAAATAAGTTAAACCGTAAAGACTACAAAATAAATATCAATAGTATCATTAACCATGCTATTGCTGATAGCACCATTTTGGTTGATAAAACCGCCGATAAAACCTTTGCATATAAATACAACAATATCACTTTTGAATACAATGTACCTGAGTTTAATAAATTCCTGGATGTAGCCTATCAATATAAATTGGAAGGTTTATATTCCCAATGGAGTGATTGGTCTGATACGCCAACAATAACATTTCAAAATTTACCTTTTGGAGATTATCAATTTTTGGTAAGAGCTAAAATTGGTAATAATCTATCACAAAATACAGCGTCTTACACGTTTACCATCGCTAGGCCATGGTACGTATCTAAAACCATGATTATCGTGTATGTTCTTCTCGTTGTTTTATTTTCCATATTAATGCATAATATTTACAAGCATTATTATAAAAAACAACGTGAGCGCTTGTTAGAAAAAACCACGCGCGAACTTGAATTGAAAGAATTAGAGAATAAACAACAACTCATGCGCTTTAATAATGAAAAGCTGCGTCAGGATATTGAAAACAAAAATAGAGAGTTGGGCATTTCGACCATGAGCCTTATTAAGAAAAATGAATTTTTAAATAACATTAAAAAGGAATTGGAAGGCATCGACAATGTGAGAGATCTTAAAAAAATCAATCGAATTATCGATCGTAATTTAAGTGATAGTGATGACTGGAAATTATTTGAAGAAGCTTTTAATAATGCCGATAAAGACTTTTTGAAAAAAATAAAATCGCTACATCCTGAACTTACCTCGAACGACCTTCGCCTCTGCGCTTATTTGCGTTTAAACTTATCTTCTAAAGAAATAGCACCACTACTTAACATTTCACCACGTAGTGTGGAAGTAAAACGTTATCGTTTGCGGAAAAAGCTGAATTTAGAGCATAATTCGAGCCTCTCCGACTATATTCTGGAAATTTAATCCACAACATCTTCAAATTTTACCTATACAATACCACAACATTGAAGGTTTTTAGACCTATACAACGTATTCTTAAATTCACAATAAACCACCGCAATTATTAAGGTTTTCGCAAATTTGAGCGATTTATTTTGACATGTATATTTTTTGTAAAGGTGTTAAATGATTGTTAACAATATCAGCTTCATAAATTTACAAAAAACTAAAACTTAACTCAAATGAGACAAACCTTTTTAAAAATTCTAACTTTTCTGTGTGTCGCAATAGCCAGTGCACAAACAGTTCAGGTTAGTGGAATTGTACAAGACAACTCTGGAGTTCCTATTCCAGGTGTTAACGTTGTTGTTGTAAACACAAGTAAAGGAGCTGTTACCGACTTTGATGGTGGTTTTTCCATCGCAAATGTAGAAGTTGGCGCAACCCTTTCCTTTAGTTACGTTGGCTATGTAACAAAAACACTTAAAGTAACCGACAGTTCAAAACTTACAGTAACCATGCAGGAAGACCTCGCTCAATTAAACGAGGTTGTTGTTATTGGTTATGGTACTCAAACTAAAAAAGAAACTACAGGTGCTGTTAGTGTTGTGGGATCTCAGGACATTGAGGCTCTTAAACCACAACGCATTGAACAAGCACTCCAAGGACAAGTAGCCGGTGTAAACATTACAACTCAATCCGGTTCTCCGGGTGGTGGCGCCACAATTAGTATTCGTGGTATCTCTACAAATGGTGATAACAGACCATTGATTTTAGTGGATGGTGCCAGAATTGAAGACTTAAGTGTATTAAACCCCAATGACATTGAAAGCATCAACATCCTTAAAGATGCCACTGCAGGTATCTATGGGGTACAGGCAGCGAATGGTGTTATTTTGATCAAAACGAAGTCCGGTAGAAAAGAAATGCCATTAACTGTTGAATACAACGCTTATGGTGGATTTCAGCAAACAACAAGAAAAATTCCTGTTTTAAACGCTACTGAATACGCCTTAATAGTGAACGAAGCTTTAGCAGCCGGTGGTAATGAACCTCCATACACTAATATTGCTTCATTAGGTGAAGGCACTGATTGGCAAGATCAGGTTTTTGAAAACGCAGCCATCCAAAACCACAACATAAGATTAAGTGGTGGTGGGGAGAAAAGCACCTATTCTTACAGTGGTGGTTTCTTAACACAAGATGGTATCGTAGGAGGATCAGCCTCAAACTTTACTCGTTTTACCAATAGTGCTAATTATAACCTCGATTTCTTGAAAAATTTCAAATTAGTAACCGGTATTCGTATTACGCGTTCTAATAAAAGAAACCTTCCTGAAAACTCTAATGCTTCGGTATTGTTCAATGCCTTGAATATGAATCCGACTTTAGGAGTAAGAGATGCCAATGGTGATTACACAATTGCTGACGGTCTGGGAGCTGAAGTTATTAACCCAATTGCACAAATTGATGATAACTACAACAGAACTAAAATTTTTAGACTTAGTGGTAATGCTAGTTTATCGTATGACTTTTTAGATCATTTTTCAGTTCAAACAAATATTCAATTCAACTATTCCGAAGTAAAAGGAAAAATATTTGATCCAGTTGCTTTCTTTGGTAGCGGAAAAGTATTCAACGTTCTCGATGAAGCCACGGTGACGCTTTCTGATACTTATTACAGAGATTACCTGTTTGATAACATCCTGAAATACGAAAACACCTTTGGCGATGTTCACAATGTGAAATTGATGCTTGGTTCATCTATTTCAAAAGAAACTGGTGAATTTAAAGGTGGAACAGGCTATGGTCTTCCAAGCAATGATCCTGCTGATGCTACTTTAGAAAATGCCAGCCGTGTTCAACTTTTTAACCGTAATACCGGAAGATATCCTACATTCGATTCACGTTTATTATCGTATTTCGCAAGAGCACAATACGATTATAAAGGAAAGTACTTATTTTCTGCTGTAATTCGTCGTGATGGTTCTTCAAACTTTGGTCCCGAAAACAAATTTGGTTACTTCCCTTCAGGATCTATTGGTTGGGTAGCCTCCGATGAAAACTTCTTAAAGGATAGTAAAACAATTAACTTCTTAAAAATAAGAGGATCTTATGGTATTATTGGTAACTCCAGAATTGGTGCTTTCAGATACCTGTCTCTGTTAAATGGTGAAGGAACCTATATTTTCAATAATCAGGAAGTTATTGGTACCGCAAGTGGTGCTATTGGAAATCCAGAAATCAAGTGGGAAAAACAAAAGACCCTCGACATTGGTCTGGATATGAAATTGGCAAATAACAAAATTAGTGTTACCGCTGATTACTTTAAAAGACGTACTGAAGACTTACTGGTTGTTCCTCAAATTTCAGGATTGCTAGGTGTTGGTGGTGCCCCATATGTTAATGGTGGTGTTGTTGAAAATGAAGGAGCTGAATTAGTACTTGGATATACGAACACGTTTTCAAACGATCTAAAATTGAGTGTTAACTACAACGTAACATATCTTAGGAATGAAGTAAAATACGTAAATACTGATACAGGTGTTCTTGAAGGAGGTGCTTTTGGTATTGGCCAACCAGCGCCATCACGTATGGAAGCCGGTCATGCTTTAGGTTATTTTTACGGTTACCAAACCGATGGTATTTACCAAACTCAGGATGAGATCAATAATTCAGCTGTAACCAACGTGGCTCCGCAACCAGGTGACATCAGATTTATAGATCAGAATAATGATGGTGTTATAAACGAAGATGATAAGGTTGACCTGGGAAATCCTATTCCTGATGCTACTATGGGTATAAATGTTAGTCTTGATTACAAAAACTTCGATTTCTCAGCTTATGCTTTTGCATCTGTAGGTAACGATATCGTAAGAAACTACGAGAACAACAACCCGCTTACAAATAGCACCGTTTACAGATTAAGACGTTGGACAGGCCCTGGAACTACGAACGAGTACCCTCGTGTTACAGGTGGTGCATCTCCTAACGCCTTGTTCTCTGATTATTATGTTGAGGATGGTTCATTCATTCGTTTACAAAACATTCAGTTTGGATACTCCTTCTCTGATAAAGTTCTAGAGAATACGAAAATAAACAAACTACGCATGTATGTTTCTGCAAACAATTTGTTTACGCTAACAAAATATAGTGGATACGATCCGACTGCTTCTAATGGCGCCCCAATTGGTGGTGGTATTGACCAGGGATTTTATCCAAGTGCTAAAACATTCTTGTTCGGAATTAACTTAAAATTTTAATAAGTGATTATGAAAAATATAAAATTTAAAATCCTTGCGTTTTTTGCTTTAATAGCAATGTATTCGTGTTCTGATGATTTTATCGATGTAAAATCGCCAGATCCTAACACAGAGGATTTCTTCAACACTGAAGAAGATTATCAAAAAGCTTTGGTAGCAGCCTACGATATGTTGCAATCTACAGCGAAAATTTACCAATTAGGCGAAATTGCCTCAGACAACACCCTTTGTGGTGGTCAGGATGCTCTTGACACACCTGGTTTTCAAGAAATAGACGACATGATCCATAATCCGGTTAACGCTCAGTTAAGAGATATCTGGACCTGGATGTACACTGGTGTAAACCGTGCGAATTACATTATGGAATTTAAAGACAAAATCGATTTTCCAAATAAAACCAGTGTTATCGCACAAACACGTTTCTTAAGAGCGTATTATTATTTCCAATTAGTGAAATGGTTCGGTCCGGTGCCGATGGCCATTGATACTCGAATTCAGTTCGGTGATCAATTTGATATCGATCGTACTCCGGTAGCTGATGTATATGCTCAAATTGAAGAAGATTTGGAATTTGCTGCAGCTAATTTACCTTTAACAGTAAATGAAACAGGTAGAATAACTAAAGGAGCTGCTCAAGCGCTTCTCGGGAAAGTATATTTATTTGATAAAAAATATCCTCAATCCGCTGCCGCACTAAAATCAGTTATCGATAGCAATGTATACTCATTACTAACTACAGAAGCTCCTTTAATGTGGGAGAACGATCACGAAAATGGTCCTGAATCTGTATTCGAAATTCAGTATTCAGATATTGAAGGTGGATCTTATGATTGTTTCTATTGTTTAGAAGGAAACTACGCTATCGGGTTTAACGGTCCGAGAGGATACCAAGGTCCTTTCTTTGATTTTGGATATAGTTTCAACGTACCAACTCAGGAATCTTTTGATGCTTATGAAGATGGTGATATCCGAAGAGATTACTCAATATTAGATATCAACCAATGGCTTGCAGATCATCCGGATGCCTCTTATGATGAAGACGCAGGTTATGAGCAAACAGGATATTTCAACAGAAAGTATATTGCTCGAAAAGGTGATTTGAATTTACCTGATGCAGCGCTTACGAATCCAAATAACACACGTGTTATTCGCTATGCTGATGTTTTGTTGATGTATGCTGAAGCCTCTGCTAAGGCCAATAGCGGTAACCCAACCTCTGATTCTTATGAGGCTTTAAATATGGTTCATAGAAGAGCTTTTGGTTTGCCGGTTAACACTCCAGATCCATCGGATTATGCAGGCCTTTCTGCAAGTAGTTTTGAAGATGTCATTTTGAAAGAACGTCGTTTAGAGCTTATGGGTGAAGGACACCGGTTCTTCGATCTAGTGAGAATGGGTAAAGCTGCAGATTATATTCCAGGCTTCCAGGCTCCGAAGAACAACCTATTCCCGATTCCTATTCAAGAAATCCAACTATCCGGTAACCGTTGGGATCAAAACCCCGGTTACTAATAAAAAAATAAGATATGAAAACATTAAAATATTTAATCAGTTTTGTTTTGGTACTTCTCGTAAGTTGCGACCAGGACAACCACGATTTGAGCTTTGTTGAGTCACATCGAGCTCCGAGTGATATTTCTCTGGCGTTCCAAATAACGCAGGATAACTCCGGCTTGGTCTCAATAACGCCTAACGGACAAGGTGCTGTAACCTATAATATAGATTTAGGTGACGGTACTACAGATAAGGCCTCGGTAAAACAAGGCGAAAGTTTCGAGCATGTTTATGCCGAAGGAACTTATTCTTTAACTGTAGAAGCCATCGGCCTAACAGGATTAAAAAATGTGATAACACAAGATCTTGTAGTATCATTTAAAGCTCCTGAAAACTTAGCAATCGATGCACAAATAGATCCAACCAATCCATTTAGAGTGCTTGTTTCTGCCACAGCTGATTTTGCAGCTGCTTTTGAAGTGTATTTTGACACTTCAAATCCGGATGAAGTAGCAACACCGCTTCAATTAGATGGAACCGTTGGTTTTGAATATTCCGCCGTAGGCGATTATACGCTTAAAGTGGTAGCCCTAAGTGGTGGTGCAGAATCAACAGAAGGTACAACTACAGTTACTGTAAATGTGCCAGTTGAAATGCCTGTTGATTTCGAAATTTTCGATGCCAGTAAGTTTATTGGATTTGGTGGCGCTTCAGCAGAAGTAGTACCTAACCCGGACATGAACGGAAATAACTCTGCTACTGTTGGAAAAACGGTGAAAAACGGTCCTGAAGTTTGGGCTGGAGATGTAATCATCTTATCATCACCTATTGATTTCAGCAATAAAAAAGTGATCAATCTTGATGTATGGTCACCAAGACCTGGCGGAAAATTATTATTCAAACTCGAGAATTTGAATGACGCTGGAATATTCGTTGAAAAAGAAGTTACACTTCAAGGTAATAGTGCCTGGGAGAACGTAAGCATTGATTTCACCGGTTTACTTGATCCAAATCAAACTTATCAGAAACTTGTTTGGTTCTTTGATTTCGGCACCGTTGGTACAGGTGGTCCTGACTGGACGTTCTATGTAGACAATATTAAACAAGACTACGCAGGCGTACCAATTTCACAAATGGTTCAGGATTTTGAAGGTCCTGCTCCTACATTCATCGATTTCGGTGGCGCAGGAACACAGGTCATTGCTAACCCTGATGCTTCCGGTATCAATACCAGCGCTAATGTGGCAGCACTTACCAAAGGTAATGGTGCCGAAGTTTGGGCAGGAAGTTTCTTTGAAACAGGAACACCAATTGATCTTTCAACATTTAGCTCAATTAACGTAAAAACCTGGTCTCCAAAAGTAGGTATTACTGTTAAATTGAAATTAGAAAATGTAGATGCCTCTGTAACTTATGAGGTTGATCAAACTACAACAGTTGCTAACGCCTGGGAGAACTTGTTATTTGATTTCTCATCAGCACCTGCAGCAGATTATGTACGTGTTGTTATGTTCTTCGACTTTGGAACCGGCGGAGATGGCACAACATACTATTACGACGATGTTGAATTAAAAGGAACAGGTCAGTTACAGCCATTAGGATTCCAGGATTTTGAAGGTGCCGCGCCAGCCTTTACCGGCTTTGGAGGTGCATCATCTCAAGTAATTTCCAACCCTGATATGTCTGGCGTTAATACCAGTGCTAATGTGGCAGAACTTGTTAAAGGCAATGGCTCAGAAGTATGGGCTGGTACGTTCTTCGAAGTTGGTACACCACTCGATCTAACATCATATACCAGTATTAGTTTAAAAACCTGGTCGCCTAAGTCCGGAATTACGGTAAAACTTAAGTTAGAAAATATTGATGCTTCAGTTACACACGAAGTAGATATGACAACTACTGTGGCCAACAGTTGGGAAACTCTAACATACGACTTTAGCGCTGCTCCTGCAGCTGATTATGTGCGTGTAGTGATATTTTTCGATTTCGGTACAGCAGGAGACGGTTCATCGTATTACTATGATGATTTTACCTTAACCAATTAATCTGACGAATAATTTAAATTAAATACAATGAAACATTTAAAATATATAATTGGAACGTTAATCTTCGGGCTCCTGTTCTTCTACGGATGCCAAAATGAAGATATTCCGTTTGGTGAACTCACAGCGCCCTCAAACGTTCAAATATCAGTAAAATATCTTGATGACGTTGATGGCGATGGTGTTCTCGATGTTACATCTGCTCCCGGGTTGGGAAGTGGTCAGGTTGAAATTTCAGCTTCTGCTGATAATGCAACGTCTTTCCACGTGATCGTTCAGGGACAAACCGTTTTACAAAAGGGAGGTAAAGTAGACCATATTTTTGCCACCTTAGGAAATAACACCTATCCGATTACTGTAGTAGCCTACGGTACCGGAGGTGCTTCCACAACAAAAACAATTGATATCGACGTATTATCGTTATACGAGCCACCAGCCGATCTTTTAGAAATGCTATATGGTACGGGTCAAAGAACCTGGCGTATTGAGGCAGAAGTAGACAACCATTTTGGTTTAGGAGCTCCTAATGGAGATAATCCTTTCGGATATTATGGCGCGCCAGCAAATGCTAAGGATGGCGTTGGTATGTATGACGATCGTTATATCTTCAATGAAGACGGAACGTTTACCCACATTACAAATGGTGACGTTTTTGGCCGTGATGGTCTTATTCAGGAATTAAATGGCGCAGGTGGAACCCAGGATAATGCTGATATTCTCAATTATCCATATGACGATTACACTGAAACCTGGTCTTTATCCGCACCGGGTGATGTGGAAACCATAACGCTAAGTGGCCTGGGCTTTATTGGCTATTATACCGGTGGCGATCATAAATATCAAATTATTGAGCGTTCGCCAAACAAAATGACTATAAAAACCTTAGATGGTAACGGCGAATTCGATTGGGGATTCAAACTTATTGCCGTAGATTAATAATTCCCAGCTTAAAGTGTTAATTTATTAAATTTAGGGGGGCTGTATGGCCCCCTTAATTTAAAACCTTCATTTTTAAAAACCACAAGCGATGCTTAAAAGACTTGTTTATTTAATCCATTTAACCATGCTTGCACTTTTTTCTTGTTCAAGTTCTGAAAATTCACCTCCGGTAAATCCACCAACCGATACAGTACCTACAAATCTTACACTTTCAACAAACGTACAAGGTATTAGCACAAATGAACCTTATGGAGATGGTTCCGGCGTTGTGAATTTGGTAGCTCAAGCTACAAATGCTGTAAATTATGAATTCATTATTGATGATGGCTCAGCGATCCAAAGCACTGATGGAAAATATCAGGTAACTTTTAACGATAAAGAAGGTATAGCGATACATGATATTAAAGTTATAGCCTATTCCAATACCAATAATTCCATAAACCTAACGAAACAAGTTACCGTTTCTTTTTACAATGGTGCTGCCCCGGTTTGGGCCGACGAATTTTTTAAAGACGGAAAGCCCGACACCAATAACTGGACTTACGATATTGGAGCCGGTGGTTGGGGTAACCAGGAATTACAAACCTATACAAACAGCACAAATAATGCTGTGGTTGAAAATGGAATCCTCAAAATAATCGCTAAATCTGATGGCGCGGGAGGATACACTTCAGCGCGTTTAAAAACTGAAAATCTAAAAGAATTTAAATACGGGACATTAAAGGTAAGAGCCAAACTTCCGGGTTCAGCCGGAACCTGGCCTGCGATCTGGATGCTAGGAAACGACTTTGATAACGTTGGTTGGCCACGATGTGGTGAAATTGATATCATGGAGCAAACCGGCACAAACAAAAATGAAGTTCTAGCTACTTGCCATTGGTATGACAGTAATAGTGGAAACACCGCGAGTTATGGTTTAAAAACCTCGATTTCAAATGCTGCATCGCAATTTCATGTTTATGAAATGCAATGGTCTGAAACCTTCATTAGAGTATTCGTTGACAATGTGCAATATTACGAGATCGCTCTAAATAATAATTTACCATTCAATAAAAATTTCTTTTTAATTCTGAATATCGCCATGGGCGGAACTTTAGGTGGAACTGTTCCGGCAGGATTTACTCAGGATACTATGGAAATTGATTATGTTCGATTATATCAATAAACGAACTTCACAAATAGAAAAAAATTTAAGTACATGACTAAGGCCATGCAAACAGAATTAAAACATAACATTACAGAAGATAACGAAGTTAAAGGAGCATTGGTAAGTATCAATAATGAAAGCTATTACAAAATAGCTAATGTTGATAAGATGCGTCCTTTTTTTATGAGTATTGTGAGCGATTCCAATCACTGGTTGTTTATTTCCAGTAATGGCGGTTTAACGGCCGGTCGAAGAAATGCCGAATTTGCCTTATTCCCTTATTATACCGATGATAAAATAACCGAATCAGCTGATATTACCGGAAGTAAGACTATTTTTCAAATTCATAAGGATACAGGTACTTTGATCTGGGAGCCCTTTTCGGAACGCCAGATGGGTCAATATGATATCCATAGAAATCTTTATAAGAATAGCTACGGAAATAAAGTCATTTTTGAGGAGATCAATACAGATCTGGACCTCGCCTTCAGATATGAATGGAATTCTTCTGATGAATTTGGTTTTATTAAAACGTCTACGCTACGTAATACCGGAGATAAATCCATAAAAATTACGGTTCTTGATGGTCTGCAGAATATTGTTCCGGCAAACGTAAACTCAGAATTACAAGCCACGCGAAGTAATCTCGTTGATGCCTATAAAAAGAGCGAATTATATCCTGATGTTGGCTTGGGCACTTATGCTCTTAGTGCTGTTATCGTAGATAAAGCAGAACCTAGTGAGGCCTTAAAAGCAAATACGGTGTGGTCTTTAGGTATTGAAGATCCAACATATCTCATATCGTCTCTACAGCTTAATGATTTTAGAAAAGGTTATTCCGTTACTCAGGAAATCGATATGAAAGCTGAAAAAGGCGCCTATTTTGTAGTTTCAGATATCGAAATTGACACCAATACTGAAAAAAGCTGGATGTTCATTGCTGATGTTTCTAAATCTATTACACAAGTAGTAGCACTTTCAGAAAAAATCAAACAAAACGATATTACCGAAATAATTAAAAAAGATGTTGAGGCCGGAACTGAAAATCTGATCAAATTTGTTGGTGCAGCTGATGGTTTACAACTTACCGCCGACCCTCTAACCAATACCCGGCATTTTGCAAATACCATGTTCAATATTATGCGTGGTGGTATTTTTGATGACGATTACAATATTGAAAAAGCAGACTTTCTTCTGTATTTAAGTAAAGCGAACAAAGCCGTTTATGACGCTCATAAAAATGATTTGGAAGCGTTACCGGAAGTATTTTCCACAGACACTATAAAGTCTTTTTCAAATAAGAGCGATAACCCACATTTGAAACGTCTTTGCCTGGAATATTTACCACTTAAATTCAGCAGACGTCATGGTGACCCAAGTCGTCCCTGGAATCGCTTTTCAATAAATACAAAAAATGAAATTGACGGTTCGAAAATACTCGATTACGAGGGCAACTGGCGCGATATCTTCCAAAACTGGGAAGCTTTGGCTCACGCCTATCCGGAGTTCATTGAAAGTATGATCCATAAATTCCTGAACGCTTCAACATTTGAAGGCTATAATCCTTATCGTGTAACTAAAGACGGATTTGACTGGGAGGTTATTGAAGAACACGATCCGTGGTCGTATATTGGCTATTGGGGTGATCATCAGATCATCTATTTATTGAAGTTTTTGGAGTTCATAAACGACTATTATCCTTCGCGTTTGGAATCCTTGTTCCATGATAATGTTTTTGTATATGCCAATGTGCCTTACAAAATTAAAAGCTATCAGGACACCTTAAATAACCCGAAAGACACCATTGATTTCGATTACAAATTAAATGAAGAAATCCAAAATAAAAAGGCCGTTCTGGGTGCTGATGCTGCGTTGATCACAGATCAGAACAACCAAATATATAACGTTAATTTAGTTGAAAAACTTTTAGCCACAGTTTTGGCAAAAGTTTCAAATTTTATCCCTGAAGGCGGTATTTGGCTTAATACACAGCGCCCCGAATGGAACGACGCCAACAACGCTTTGGTAGGTAACGGAGTTTCTATGGTGACGCTTTATTACTTGCGTCGTTTTCTGAATTTCTTTAACACCATATTGGAGCAAGCGCCAGATAAGGATATTGTATTATCTGAAGCCTTTGCTGATTTCTTTGCTGCAATCCATACAGGACTCAGAGAACATGAAAGCATATTAGAAGGTCCTGTTTCAAATAAGGATAGAAAAACAGTGCTTGATGCCTTAGGAACTGCCGGAAGCAATTACCGTTTAAATATTTATGAAAAAGGCTTTAACGGGAAAAAGAAATCAATTTCCAAAACAGATTTGTTGGATTTCATCACAATCACACAAAACTATTTAGAGCATTCGATCCGTGCAAACAAGCGTTCTGACGAAATGTATCATGCTTACAACTTAATGACACTGGAAAATTCCGAAGAGATCTCAATTTCGTATTTACCGGAAATGCTTGAAGGTCAGGTGGCCGTTTTAAGTTCCGGTTACCTCTCGCCAAACGAAGCTTTAAGTCTTTTAAATGGATTAAAAAGTAGTGCGCTATTCCGCGAAGATCAGTACAGTTATATTCTTTATCCAAATAAAGACTTACCACGTTTCGATAAGAAAAATAACATTCCGGCTTCCAAAGTAGAAGGATCAAAACTGTTGCAACAATTAGTGAGGGATGGTAACATTGCTATTATTGAAAAAGATATATTGGGGGATTATCATTTTAATGCAAACTTCAATAACGCTAAAAGTTTAAAACAAGCCTTAAATCAGGTTTCCGGGGATTATCCGGAACTCGTAGCTCAAGAAGCATCAAAAGTTCTTGCCATTTTTGAAGAGGTCTTCAATCATAAAGCCTTTACAGGCAGATCCGGAACCTTTTTTGGTTATGAAGGTTTAGGGTCCATTTACTGGCACATGGTTTCTAAACTCTTACTTGCTGTTCAGGAAAATTGTTTAGGCGCAGTTCGCTCTGGAGAAAGTGAAAAGATCATTGGTGGTTTACTGGATCATTATTACGAGATCAATGCCGGAATTGGAGTGCATAAATCTCCAGATCTTTACGGGGCTTTCCCAACGGATCCCTATTCACATACCCCGGCAACCAAAGGGGCACAACAACCAGGTATGACCGGACAAGTAAAAGAAGATATCTTAAGTCGATTTGGAGAATTAGGCGTTTTTGTAACCGAAGGCCAACTCTATTTTAATCCGCGTTTATTACAATCCAAAGAATTTTTAAATACAGAAAACACCTTTCATTATACCGCTTTAAATGATGAAGAAAAATCCATCCATTTAAATCCCGGAGAGCTATGTTTTACGTGTTGTCAGGTTCCCGTGATCTATAAAAAAGCGGATAAAAATGCTTTGGAAGTTGTGTTTACAGATGGTAAAACTAAGCCTATTGAAGCTCTTAAGTTGGATAAAGAACTAAGTAAAAACCTCTTTGAAAGAACCGGGGCTATAGAACGTATCAATGTTTCAATAACCATATAGTTTATGCGCGCCGGAATTAAACATTTGTTGCTCTTCACCGTCCTAGCCCTGATGTTAGGGTGCAAGACTCGAACAACATATACCGTTGGAAAATCAGCATCAGAAATTCTGGGAAATCCTGATTATCTTGCTGTTTCTTATGGAGGATACCGGTCCATTTCACGTGATATTCAACCCACTCAGGAAGAGATCAAGGAAGATCTCAGAATCCTCGATGCGATGGGGGTTCACATGATTCGCACTTACAATGTTCATTTACCACAAAGCACGAATATTCTAAAGGCAATTCGATCATTAAAGGCTGAAAATCCCGATTTTGAAATGTACGTGATGCTGGGAGCTTGGATAAAATGCAAAAATGCCAATACTTCTGAGCCGGATCATAACACCGGTGATGAAGCGGAAAACGCTATGGAGATCAATCGTGCAGCAGCTTTAGCAGCCGCATATCCCGATATTGTGAAAATTATTGCTGTAGGAAATGAAGCTATGGTGAAATGGGCTGCGAGTTATTATGTGCAACCTGATGAGATCTTGAAATGGGTCAATTTTCTTCAAAATCTTAAAGATGACGGAAAACTGGCTTCAAATCTCTGGATTACCAGTTCAGATAATTTTGCCTCATGGGGTGGTGGCGGTGATGAATATCATGTTCCTGCCTTAACCCAATTGATCAATGCTGTGGATTATATTTCCATGCACACCTACCCCATGCATGATACACATTATAATCCTGAGGAATTCTGGATACTTTCCGAAGCGGAGGCTTCAAAACCGGATTCTGTTCAAATAAAATTATTAATGCAAAAATCTGTTGCCTTCGCCAAGCAACAATATGAAAGTGTAGTCACCTACATGAAAAGTCTGGGCGTTAATAAACCCGTTCATATTGGAGAAACGGGTTGGGCTTCCGAATCCAATGGTTTTTTTGGGCCGGATGGTACGCGAGCTGTAGACGAATATAAACAAGGTTTGTATTATAAAGGGCTTCGCGAATGGACCAATAAAAATGGTATTTCGTGTTTTTATTTTGAAGCCTTTGATGAAATCTGGAAGGATAGTCAAAACCCGGGAGGATCGGAAAATCATTTTGGACTTTTTACTATTGAAGGCAAAGTAAAATACGCTTTATGGCATCTTGTAGATGAAGGCGTATTTGATGGCCTCAGCCGAAATGGAAATCCGGTTACCAAAACATGGAATGGTGATAAAAAGGCCTTAATGAAAACGGTATTAGCCCCTGATTTTTCAGAAAAAGAAACACATAAGTAAGATGAAAAATATTATTTGTTTAGTCCTGTTGTTATCTGTGTGTGTGTCCTGCTCACAAACACGCACACAGGTTTCTTTTGAAGGGCGACAATTATTGGTGAATCAAAAACCTTATCTCATTAAAGGTGTTTGTTATCACCCGGTTCCTAAAGGTAGTCACCAGCGGCAGTTCAATAATCTGGATCAGGATATCCAATTAATGAAAGAAGCCGGTATTAACACGATCCGTGTTTATGAGCCAATCAAGGAAAAAGAAGTACTGGATAAATTTGCTGAAGCAGGCATTAAAATTATCATGGGCTTTGGCTATAATCAAAACGGAAGTTTTGACATGTATTCCGGAAGTTTTATCGACTACGTTAAAAAATACAAGGATCATCCCGCTATTTTATTTTGGGAATTAGGCAATGAATACAATTATCATCCAGAATGGTTCGAGGGAGATATGAATAATTGGTACAAGGCTCTTGAAGCTGCAGCTACCGAAATTCACAAGGTAGATACAAACCACCCCGTGTCTACAGCTCATGGAGAATTACCAAAAAAGATAGAATTAGATAAGTGCAAAAGCGTTGATATCTGGGGCATGAATGTATACCGATTTGATAAACCGGGAACCATTTTCCCGCAATGGGAAGCATTAAGTGATAAACCTATGTATTTATCAGAAGCTGGAGCCGATAGCTACATGACCACCACAGCGTATGGGTTTGAAAAAGGCGAAAACGAAAAAGCCCAGGCTCAGGCAAACAAAAACATTGTAACAGCTATTTTCAACCATAAAGATATTTGTTCGGGCGTAACTTTGTTCCAATTTACCGATGGCTGGTGGAAAACAGGTAATGCCGATACTCAGGATCCCGGTGGTTGGGCGCCTAATAGTTCGGGAGTACCCTATGATGGCTCACCTAATGAGGAATACTGGGGCATCGTAAAACTCGATAGGAATAAAAAAGCTACCTTCAACATTGTAAAAAAACTATACCAACAAAACTAATCACCAACACAACTAACTAAACTACAGACATGGCAAAAACGAAACTAGCATTGCGAGATAGCGTCCCGGTTGGGCAAAAGGCAGCCTTCGGCGCTGGTCATTTTATTTTGAATATTTTACCCGGTACGCTTGGAGTTTTTATTCAATTCTTTTTATTGACTGCCTGGGGTGTAGATCCGCTGTGGTCCGGGCTTTTAGGAGGTCTTCCCAGAATTTTTGATGCGCTTACCGATCCTATTATGGGCTTTATTTCAGACAATACGACGTCGAAATGGGGTCGCCGCCGTCCATATATTTTCTGGGGTGCGCTTATCAGTGGTGTTCTGTTCTTTTTAATGTGGCAACTGGATGATAACGCTTCAGAAACCTATATTATCTGGCATGTTATGGTATTGCAGATCCTGTTTTTAGTAGGAAATACCATGTTTGCCACACCTTTAGTTGGTTTAGGCTATGAAATGACAACAGATTATAATGAGCGTACACGTTTGATGAGTTTCGCAAATAGTATGGGACAAATTGCCTGGATCATTGTCCCATGGCTCTATGTGATTATTCCTGACTCCGATACTTTTAATACACAAACCGAGGGCGTGAGAACCATGGCGCTTATTGTGGGAGCTATGACTATCGTTTTCGGAATATTACCGGCCTTGTTTTGTAAGGGTATCGACTCGACTCATATGGAGAATAGGAAGAAAATCAACTTCAGAACTTTATCGGAGAATATGAAGGATCTCATTATAAGTATCAAACAGGTATCAAAAAATAAACCATTCATGAAACTCTGTGGCGCTACCTTTTTGGTATTTAACGGCTTCCAGCTTGTAGCAGCCTTTGGTGTTTTCATTATTGTATTTTATATGTACAATGGTAGTTATGAGGTCGCAGGTACTTGGCCGGCGTGGTTTAATACCATCAATGCCATGCTAACCGCCTTCATAGTAATTCCCATTGTTTCCAGAATGGCCAATAAATGGGGTAAGAAAAAAGCATTTTTAATTTCCACAGCACTTTCTATTGTAGGCTACGTACTCAAATGGTGGGGCTTCAATAAAGATCTAAATTATCAATTCAATCAAACCGCTTTAGGCGAAGGTTTGAATTCCATCGTAGCTTCCGTATTTAATTATTTGAATCCCTTGCTGCATGATTGGGGCATGTCATGGTTTTCTATTAATCCGGACAATCAAATCCCCTGGCTGATCTTTGTCCCAATTCCTTTATTTGCCTTCGGAATGGGTGGATTATTCACCTTAATGATGAGTATGACAGCAGATGTTTGCGATCTGGATGAACTAGATAACGGTATGCCAAGAAAAGAAAGTACCTTTGGAGCGATCTATTGGTGGATGGTAAAACTTGGGCAGGCCATAGCTCTTGTTTTGGGTGGTTTTGTGCTGAAAATAGTAGGTTTCGATCAGAACTCCACAGTTCAAACGCTCGATACCATGACCAATTTAAGAATCGCGGATATTATAGTTCCGGCTACCACAGCAGCTTTGGCGATGTGGGTAATGTGGAAATATAGTTTGAATGAAGACCGGGTGAACGAAATTAAAGAATCACTAATCAAAAGACGCGGGGAACTATAAGTTTCTTGGTAAAAGTATGTCATTAAAAACAAATAGAATATTAGCGCTTACAGGAGGTGAAGTGAACAGTAAAACCCTCAATGGCTTACAAAATCTTTTTGGACGTATCTTAAAACAAGGCATTCACGGGTTATGCTTCACGCCATATGTTGAAGGTCAGAAACCCGGTAGTCAACTTACCGAGAAACAAATTCGTCGCCGACTCAAGATCATTAAACCCTACACCAATTGGGTAAGATCATTTTCGTGTACTGATGGTAATGAATTAATACCTGTTATCGCCAAGGAACTCGGAATGAAAACCTTCGCCGGAGCCTGGTTAGGAACTGATCTGGAAGTCAATAAAAAAGAGATTGAAAACCTTGTTAAATTAGCGAAGTCCGGCCATGTGGATATGGCATCCGTAGGTAATGAAGTGTTATTTCGCAAAGACTTAACTGAAACACAGTTACTTGAATATATTCAGGATGTTAAACAGCAAATCCCGGACACAACCCTAACTTATGTAGATGCCTATCATCAATTTTCAACAACACCCAAATTAATTGAATTAAGCGATGTTGTATCTGTAAACTGTTACCCTTACTGGGAAGGATGCAGTATAGATTACGCTTTGATTTACATCAAAGATATGTATCAACAAACCAAAAAAATTGCTCAAGGTAAACCGGTAATTATTGCAGAAACCGGATGGCCAAGTGTCGGTGAGCCATTACACGACGCGGTGCCATCCTTTGAGAATGCCATTAAAGCCTTTGCGAACACCCAACTTTGGGCCAGAGATGAAGGCGTCGATCTATTCTATTTCTCAGCTTTTGATGAATCCTGGAAAATCGGTGAAGAAGGTACTGTTGGTGCACATTGGGGGCTTTGGGACAAAAATGAACAAGCCAAATATCATAAAACAGGATTTTTAAGTAAGAAGATAAAAGCTATTATTTAAAATTATTGCTGTTTCATTTTCCTGATTTTTATACCATTTAAAAATTCTATTTTGATACCCACCTCGCTTTATTTATTGATTTTCAATAATTTATATTCTTAATTTTACTGTACTTCTGAATAATTCACCCCTACATTACCCATACATTCCAGCTTTTATTCATTTTCATAAAAAATTAAATTTTCAAGAAAACCTGCTTAAGTCCTGCTATCAGGGAACATTTTTTCCTGTTTCGATAAAATAAAAATATTTCAATGGTGTATGATTTATGTATAGTTCTTAAAAAGCTGTTACGGTTTTTAATTGATTAGGTTTAAGACATCTCCATTGAGATTCAACCAATTAAATAATTTTAAGACCACCAACATGAAAAAAATTACGCTATTATTATTTATCACGATAATATCTATCGGATATTCCCAAACGAATACAAATTATACCTTTACTTTTGAAGACGGCACGAATGGCAGCGATATCAGCTATTGGAATGTGTTCGAAGGCGATACGCCAGCACCGGAAGTCGTTACCAATCCAGATCCTGATGGTGTTAACACTGATGCCTCGACCAAGGTTCTAAAACTAAATGTTCTAACAGGAAATGCATGCTATGCCGGAGCCGAAACAGTTCATGGCACTGTAGGCGTTTGGAGTTTAGACAACTCGACGACAACATTCAGTATGATGGTAAATAAATCGACCATCGGCCGCATCGGAATCAAATTTGTAGGGGAGTATGACGGGTCCGGATATCCCACCGTTTTCGAACTTACATCACAAAGTAACACTGTAGTGAATCAGTGGGAAACTCTAAGCTGGGATATATCATCATATGCGCCTTCAGTAAATATTGATCAGATCGTAATTTTTACAGATTTTACTTGTGGCGATCCTAACAGAAGTTCTGATAGTGTTACCTATATTGATAATATGAGTTTTACGGCAAACAAAAAAGCTGAGCCCGTTTTACCGGTATTCGTTACCTCATGGAATGTTGATTTTGAAACCGCTTCGGGTTTTGTTGGCGACAATGTAACGTCTTTTTCAGAAGTGGCTAACCCTGATAATTCTGGTATCAACACGAGTGCTACAGTGGCCGAAATAAACGGAATAAACGTGGGTTTATACTCCAATGCGCAGTATACGCTTCCTTCAGGAAGTTATTTTGATTTCGCTGGTAACGATAAAGGGTTTTCGTTAAAAGTTAGAGGCCCCAGAGCTATTCCTGTAAAACTTAAGGTAGAAGTGGCAGGAAACGGAGCTACTGTTGATGCCAATTATACAGATGTTGGAAACTGGCAAACCTTATTTTTTGATTTTACAACTTATAATGCAAGAAGTTGGGATAAATTTGTTCTGTTTTTTGATATTGAATCTGCTCCCAGTGCTAATGGCGCCGATGATATATTTAATTTTGACGATGTTGTTTTTGGTGCCTATAATACCTTATCGACAAAACCTGTAGTTCAAATTGATTCACAGATTTATCCGAACCCAACTCAGAATTCATGGTTGATCCGCACCCAGAACTCAGATATCAATCGTATTAGCTTATATAGTATTTTAGGTAAGCATGTTGTAGCTATGAATGCATCGGGCAGAACTGCAAAAATTGATGGCTCTTCGTTAAGAACAGGTATTTATTTTGCAGTGATCGAAACAACCATTGGCTCAAAAACAGTAAAACTAGTAAAAATTTAATTTTCTAATTCGAACATAACTTCGGTTATAAAAAAAAAGGGGTGTCTTTCCACCCCTTTTTTTACTTTTCAGGCAAGGCAATATCCTCATCCCAAATATATTTTCCAAACCATTGCCAGTTATGCCAGATTGCGGCTAAAACCTCTTTTGGTTTATTAATTCCATGACCAAAGCCTTTATACACCACAAGTTTTGTTTCCACACCATTATCCTGCAAACCCTGGAATAATTCATATGCATTTGCAATAGGAACACGATGATCGAACTCACCATGCTGAATTAAAGTTAGTGTTAATGCTTTACCCCAATTAAAAAAGCTTCTTGAAATTCAAGAAGCTTTTGTTTTTCTCAGTGCGGGCGGGGAGACTCGAACTCCCACACCTCGCGGCACTAGATCCTAAGTCTAGCGTGTCTACCAATTCCACCACGCCCGCTGAGTCCCGTAATTATCGGGATGCAAATATAAACAAGATTTTTAAATTCCAAACTGCAAACCCATAAAAACATTCTTTTTTTATACTTTTGAAAGAATCCTAAAAAACCCAATAATGAATACCATTCAATCCTATATTAATTCCCATAAAGATCGCTTTTTAAATGAACTTATCGAGCTCCTTAAAATTCCATCTATCAGTGCAGATTCCGCTTATAAAAAGGACGTACTGAAAACTGCCGAAGCCGTTAAAAGCAGTCTCGAAAAAGCCGGCTGCGATATGGTGGAACTTTGCACTACCGATGGACATCCTATTGTGTATGGCGAAAAGATCATCGACCCAAAATTACCAACCGTTTTGGTTTACGGCCATTACGATGTGCAACCACCGGATCCTATCAATCTTTGGGATTCTCCGCCTTTTGAACCAGTTATTAAAAAGACCGAGCTTCATCCTGATGGCGCTATTTATGCCCGAGGCGCCTGCGATGATAAAGGCCAGATGTACATGCATGTAAAAGCCATGGAACTAATGACCAACACCAATACCCTGCCCTGCAACGTGAAATTTATGATCGAAGGCGAAGAAGAAGTTGGAAGCGTCAACCTCAGCACCTATGTTAATAACAACCGTGAAAAACTGAAAAACGATGTGATCCTGATCTCCGACACAGGCATGATCGCTCCCGATGTGCCGTCTATTACCACAGGCTTACGCGGACTCAGTTATGTCGAGGTAGAAGTTACCGGACCCAACCGCGATCTACACTCCGGACTCTACGGCGGCGCCGTGGCAAACCCCATCAACATTCTCGCGAAAATGATCGCAGAATTACATGATGAGAATAATCGCATCACCATTCCCGGATTTTACGATGAGGTTCAGGAGTTATCAAAAGAGGAACGCGCCGAAATGGCCAAAGCACCTTTCAACCTGGAAAACTATAAGAAATCCATTGGTATTCCTGATATCTATGGCGAAAAAGGCTATACCACAAACGAGCGTAACAGCATTCGCCCAACCCTCGATGTTAACGGTATTTGGGGAGGCTACACCGGCGAAGGCGCCAAAACGGTTATCGCCAGCAAGGCTTACGCCAAAATCTCCATGCGCCTGGTTCCTAACCAGGATTGGCATGATATTACTGAAAAGTTCACCAAACATTTTGAAAGTATAGCACCAGATGCCGTTACCATTAAAGTAACCCCACATCACGGCGGTCAGGCCTACGTTACGCCGATCGACAATATCGGATATCAGGCCGCCAGTAAAGCATACGAGGACACCTTCGGAACGCCGGCCATTCCACATCGCGGTGGCGGCAGTATCCCTATTGTTTCCTTGTTCGAGCAGCAACTAAAAAGCAAAACCATCCTCATGGGCTTTGGCCTCGATTCCGACGCCATCCACTCGCCCAACGAGCATTATGGCTTACGCAACTATTACAAAGGCATCGAAACCATACCGTTGTTCTATAAATATTTTACCGAAATGTTTAATGAGTAATTTGGGTGTTCCCCCCGCCTTAGGGCGGGCGTCGGGCTTTCCGCTGTATCTTTTTTTCCTACGTCAAAAAAGGATGCCGCTTCAATCCCTAACACAGAACGGTAAATCATGATAAACAACCAACACACCAAAGAGCTTTCCATGCTCGCCATAGCCACACTTTTAATAAGTACTTCCGGCGTCCTGGGAAAATTCATCAATTTACCACCACCAACCATCATTTGGTTGCGCTGTGCGCTTGGTGGTTTGTTTTTGTATTTGTTTTGCCGCTACAAATCCTATAGCATCAACCTAAAATCCTCAAAAGATCTTCCCACTATTTTGCTAAGCGCACTATTATTGGGAACACATTGGACTACCTATTTCTACGCTCTAAAATTCTCTAACGTAGCCCTGGGCATGTTGTCGCTTTTTACCTTTCCGGTAATAACAGCATTACTGGAACCATTGTTCTTTAAAACAAAATTCAATGCCGTGCATATTCTGTTGGGGGTTATCGTTCTTGTTGGTATTTATATCCTGGCTCCCGATTTCAATTTCGAAAGCAGCGATGTTAAAGGTATTTTACTAGGTGTATTTTCAGCCTTTTGTTATGCCCTACGAAATCTCTTTTTAAAACGCCATGTAAAAAAATATAATGGCACTGTACTTATGCTGCATCAAATAGGGATCCTGAGCGTCGTTATGCTTCCGGTTATGTTCTTTATGGATGTGAGCAACCTAACAACACAATATCCTTATGTGATCTTACTCGCTCTGGTAACAACGGCCATCGGGCATTCCCTGTTCATCCATTCGCTTAAATATTTCTCGGTAAGTACAGCCAGCCTGATCAATAGCGTGCAACCTATTTTCGGGATCATCATGGCTTATGTGTTCTTAAACGAAATTCCGAATGTAAATACGTTTATTGGAGGTGCACTTATTTTAACTACAGCTATTATCGAGAGTAATCGCTCAGGTAAAGTCAAAAAAAACAGCCCGTCTTAAACGGGCTGTTCCTTGTTCAAAAACTAACAAATCAACCTTATGGTAATTGAGAATACCCGTGTCGGGTTTTCCACATAAAGTATTTTTCAAAAAGAACTTTAGAAAAATCAAAAATCACATTCGGTAGCATGATGGCAAATTTTCTTGGTTTAAACAGACTATTACTTAAAATAATAACCTCTTTTTTACCGGCATCCATAACACAGATTCCGGGTATTTTACCCCAGGCTTTTTTCTTTAATTCGGTTTTACCATTCGCAGTTCTAATGATGTTCTCGGCCACAATTTTACCGGTCTCATCAGAAGGATAGCCTGTTTTAGGTCCGGAGAATGGTACTTTTCCGGGAGTAAAAGGCAATTTCACGTCTACAGCAATACCAGCAGCCCATACATTAGGTATATCACGGTGTCTGTAATCATCGGTTACAGGAATATAACCTGCAGCAGTGGCATTCAAACCTTTAGAATTAGTTACAAAATCTACACCTACAAACGGCGGCATTAACATGGTGAATCGGCTATTCAATACTTCGCCGGAAGTCAATGCAACTTTATCTTCAAAAACCTCTTTAATTCCCACTTCGGTTCTGTAGTGGATATGGAACATTTTCATAAAGGATTTCAACATGGTTTCACCACCGGTAATACCGTCGATACCAAAGTGTCCTAAAAAAGTTTCAGGAGTCACCCAGTATAAGTTTACTTTTTTTCTGATGTTTTGCTCTCTCAGCCATTTTTCAACGTTAAATAAAAACTCATAAGCGGCACCCATACATCCGGCATTTTGAGTGGCTCCAATAACAATGTCACCGGGGTTTTTCTTGAATTCCTCAAGCGCTTTTCTTGTTTTCATGGCACCATTGGGTGTACCAATGTAGTGGGCAAATTCTTTAACTCCTGGTGCTACATCATATTTCACTTTTGGTCCTGTTGCAATAACTAAATGATCGTAAAATACATCACCCTGATCGGTGGTTACTTTATTCTTTTTAGTATCTACCTGCAGCGCTTCCGCTTTTAAGAATGTGACCCCTTTTTTCTCTAAAATAGTATCTTTTCTGAATGATATATCCTGAATATTTCTACGGCCAAAAGGCACCCAGATTAATGATGGAATAAATAGAAAAAGGGGTGATTTGTCGATTAACACAACCTCGTGTTGCGCTTTACCTTTTCGTTTGATCTCGAGGGCTGCAGTCATTCCTGCGAAGTTCCCTCCAATTACAACAGTTTTCATAATTCAATGTTTTTAAAACCTATATAAAGGTACGCATAACGTGCCATGTGGAATGTAACACTTGTTACAGTATATCAGTAAATTAGACCCTTTTCAAACTTTTTTATTTTTTGAGGATTTATGTAACAATTCAACAATTTTTACGTTCTAATAAACAATCAATCAAAAATCACTCTTTCATGTTAAAATCATTCTTTATCCTGTGTTCAGGAGCCGATTCAAAAATTTTAGACGACTGTAGTCCCGGAGAACAAAATAAGTATGTTGGTATTGGTGCGAGCGTTTTCTTGACGGCACTCATGGCCTTTATTGCAGCGGCCTATGCCCTAAATACCGTTTTCGATAATATTTGGATCGCTGTCTTTTTCGGAATCGTATGGGGCATGCTTATTTTTAATCTCGATCGGTTTATTGTCTCTACCATTAAAAAGACGGGAAGCTTTAAAAGTGAATTTATTCAGGCCACACCCAGGATTATTCTGGCAATCATCATCGCTGTCGTCATATCAAAACCTTTGGAACTAAAAATTTTCGAAAAGGAGATCAATCAGGTCCTTCTGGAAGAAAAAAACGACATGACCCTAGCTAATCAAAACCAAATTCTGGAACAATACACACCCGAGATTACCGCCATGGAAAAAGAAATCGCTGATCTACAGAATGCGGTAAAAACCAAAGAAACCGAAGTAAACAATCTCTATGATATTTACATTGGCGAAGCTGAAGGACGCACCGGTACTAAGTTATTGGGAAAAGGACCTGTTTATAAAGAAAAGCGAGAAAAACACGATGCTGCATTAGCCGAATTGCAAACTTTAAAGGAAACAAATGCGAAGAAGATTAGTGACCTTGAAACCAAAATCGATCAACTAAAATCCGATTATGACACTCAGGTGGGCGAGACGCAACCGGTTATTGATAATTTCGACGGACTCATGGCTCGCATCAGGGCTTTAGGAAAACTCCCCTGGCTACCTTCATTCTTTATTTTTCTTTTGTTCCTGGCGGTTGAAACGGCGCCGATTATGGCAAAATTATTAGCACCAAAAGGAGCTTACGACTTTAAATTGGACGATGAAGAACTGGCTATAAAAACCCATATCACACAAAACAAAACAGCACGCGAAGGCATGCTGCAAACCGACACCGTGATGAATCAGCGTTTGTATACCGAACTAGAATCGGATGCTGAACTTTACGATCATAAGCGCAAAAAGGCGAAAGACATCCTGAAACTTCAGGCGGATGCCTTTTATGAAAAACAAAAATCGGTGTTATAAAATTAGGCGGCTACCTGCGATTTGAAATGGTCGTAAAGATCTTTACTACCCAATCCAATAATGGCCATAGATTTTTGCCGTGCCAAAGCCTCTTTGTGCAAAGCTGCAATAGCTTCCACACCATAACGATCCATGGATTCAACATCTTCAATACTGATCGTTAAAGAACTAAAACGCTCAAAAATATGCTCGAACTCGGCTTGAAATGTAGCTAAGGTATCGCGGTTCAGACTGCCTTTAATTTTGAAGAAATTGTTGCAATTCGTAATTCTCAAATTCATTTTTTTATTGATTTAATACGTTAAAAAATAAAATCTTAGGAAGGCTAATAATCTGATTCTGACCTAAATTTACCACAAGAAAAACCGTTTTCCAGAATTTTTCGATAAATCGAAATGTAAATTGGGTGAAAAAAATTTTGGTGTCAATATTACCGATGAACAACATTTTTAATTACCGTTTTATTTATTTTTACGGAAATCAATTGGTTCTAATTACTATATGCAAACCCCAACACAAGTTCAAGTTACCCAAGAAACAGCCAAAGCTTTACTTTTTAAACACTATCAAGTTGAAGGTGAACTCACCGCGTTAGTAAGTTATCAGGATATAAATTTTAAGGTTGAAACTAAAAAAGGAACCAACTATGTTCTAAAAATTGCCGGTCCTACTGAAGCAAAAGCAAATCTGGAATATCAAAATGCGCTTTTAATGCACTTGGCAGATTTTAATAAAAATTTCGGAATTCCAGAATGTATTCCTAACAAACAAGGAGAGACACTCACTGTTATTCAGGACAACAATGGCAACGAGATTTATATACGCCTTCTAAGTTGGGTTTCAGGTCGTATGTGGCACAGCGTAAACCCCCAAACTGAAACCCTGCGCTTTAGCCTCGGCCTTGCTGCAGGTGAAATTACCGGGGCACTAAAAACCTTCGACCATCCCAAAGCTCATTATGAATTCGATTGGGATATCGCGCAATCCCTTTGGACCAAAAAGCACCTTGATATTTTTTCTGAAGAAGAACAAAAATTAGTGCTTCATTTTCAGAAACTTTTTGAAATGAAAACTGCATCCTACTCAAAATTGCGAAAAGGGATAGTACATAATGACCTGAATGATCATAATCTCGTAGTAAGTTCAGATCTGAAAAACCCAAAACTCAGTGGCATTATTGATTTTGGTGATGCTATTTATACCCAGATCATAAACGATGTGGCCATAACGTGCACTTACGCCATAATGGAGCATCCGGATCCGCTGGAAGCTGCCTTGTCTGTTATTCAAGGCTATCATAAGGCTTTTCCACTGAAAGATGAAGAATTACAGCATCTTTACAGCTGTATCGCCATGCGTTTGGTGATCTCTGTCACCAAATCTGCTCTTGGAAAGAAAAGCGATCCAGAAAACACCTATTTGCTGGTAAGTGAAACCCAGGCCTGGGAATTACTCAAGCTTTGGAAAAAAGTAATTCCCGACTTTGCCTATTACAGTTTCAGAGGCGCCTGTGGTTTCGATCCACATCCCCAGCAAAAAACCTTCGTATCCTGGGCTAAGTCTCAAGAGTTCAATTTGCAGCAACTTTTTCCAAATTTTCCTAATTCCGGGGCTTATCCCCTAGACCTGAGTGTTTCAAGTACCTGGATCGGACATCAATCCAATTTCAATGATCTGGACTTTTTTCAATATAAAATCGATGCCCTTCAAAAAGACCATCCGGATAAGATCATTGCAGGCGGCTATTTGGAACCTCGCCCACTCTACACCTCAACCTCCTACGATAAAATTGGAAATTACGGCCGCGAGAGTCGTACCATTCATTTGGGAATTGATTACTGGTTAAATGCACAAACTCCGGTTCATGCCCTCTTTGATGGTCAGGTCGTAATTGTTACAAACGATGCCGGCTATAAGGAATATGGCGGACTTATAGTTTTAAAGCATCAGCTAAACGATCTGGAATTTTACACGCTTTACGGTCATTTATCTGTAGCCAGTGTAGATACATTGACAATTGGAGATACGATCAAAAAAGGTGATGCCATTGGAAAATTAGGGAATCCGGAAGAAAATGGCTGTTGGGCACCACATTTACATTTTCAGATCATGTTATCCTTGCTGGATTATAAACTCGATTTTCCCGGAGTAGCCTATGCCAATCAGATCCATGTTTGGAAAAGTATTTGTCCCGATCCTAATGTACTATTCAAGGATAGTGCCCTTCAACCCGAATCCAAACCTGCTGATCAGGATCTTTTAGAATTCAGAAAAAACCATTTGGGTAAAAGTCTGAGTTTATCATACAAGGAACCTCTTAAAATAGTACGGGGTTCCGGTGCTTTTCTCATGGATGATTTGGGTCGAAAATATTTAGACACCATAAACAACGTGGCCCATGTAGGCCATGAGCATCCGGATGTCGTGCGCGCCGGACAACAACAAATGGCGGTCTTGAATACCAACACCCGCTATTTACATGAAACTATAAATCAATACGCAGAGGGTCTTTTAGAAACCTTACCGCTGGAATTGAGTGTGATCCATTTTGTGAATTCCGGAAGTGAAGCCAATGAGTTGGCGCTACGCATGGCGAAGGTTTACACCGGGCAAAAAGATATTATAGCCTCGGAAGCAGGCTATCATGGAAACACAAATCTTTGTGTAGATATTAGTTCTTATAAATTTGATGGCAAGGGTGGCCAGGGAAAACCGGAACACACCCATATTTTCCCGCTCCCGGACACTTTTCGCGGAAAGTGCAGAGATGAAAATGCTGCAAAGCATTATGCGCGGGAAGTCAAAAAATGTTTGGATTTCATTAAAGAAAAAGGACGTAACCCGGCAGCCTTCATTATTGAACCCATCATCAGTTGCGGCGGACAAATTGAACTCCCTCAAGGTTTTTTAAAAGCAGCATACAAGGACATTCGAAATGCCGGCGCTTTATGTATTTCGGACGAAGTCCAAACCGGTTGCGGCCGCATGGGAAGCACGTTTTGGGGATTTCAACTGCACGATGTTATTCCGGATATCATCACCATGGGGAAACCTCTAGGTAATGGTCATCCGCTGGGTGCTGTAGCCTGCACGCAAGCCGTGGCTGAAGCCTTCGCCAACGGCATGGAATATTTCAACACCTTTGGTGGCAACCCGGTATCCTGCGCCATAGGATTGGAAGTATTAAAAACAGTAAAGCGTGAAAACTTACAGGATAATGCCTTGCGAACAGGAACCTTTTTAAAAGCAGAATTTCTAAACCTAGCTAAAGACTTTCCAATTATTGGGGATGTACGCGGTCAGGGATTATTTTTGGGCATTGAGTTTACGGATGCTAATTTAAATCCGCTTCCGGAGCATACAGAATATCTCATAAACCGCATGAAGGATTTCGGGATTTTAATGAGTAGCGATGGCCCGGATCACAATGTTTTAAAGATCAAACCTCCGTTGGTTTTCAATCAAAATAATGCTGAAGAACTGCTTTTTTACCTGCGTAAAATCCTGAATGAAGATTTTATGTTATCTTTCAAACGAAAATAAATTTTATATGAAAAAAATCATTTTTGTCCTTTGTCTGATGTTAGCTTATGGAAGCTACGCTCAAAATGAAGAAGCCGATAAAAAGGCTATTCAAAAAGTATTAAAAGAACAACGTTTAGCGTGGTCTAAGAACAATATCGAAAAATTCATGGAAGGTTATTGGAAAAGCGACTCGCTTAAATTTTACGGCGCCAATGGTGTAACCAAAGGCTACGATGCTACTTTAGCGCGCTACAAAAAAGCCTATCCAAGTGAGGATCACACCGGTACTTTGAGCTTCAGGATCAATGATATATCCAAGATCTGCGCTGATGCATATTTTGTTTTAGGTGAATACCATTTAAAGCGTGAAGTTGGTAATGCCGATGGTATTTTTATGCAGGTCTTTAAAAAGATCGATGGCGAATGGAAAATTATTGCTGATACTTCCAGTTAAACTATGACGCTTAATATTCGAAAAGCGACCCTCGAAGATATTCCCACCTTATTAGAATTTGAACAAGGGGTAATTAAAGCTGAACGTCCGATGAATCCAACGATCCAGGACGGTCATATCAATTATTACAATCTAAAAAGTCTGATCACAGGTGATAATTCCGTTTTGTTAGTTGCAGAATTAGAAGGTGAACTTGTAGCTTCAGGATACGCCAAGATCTTGCCCGACCGCCATTATTTAAAACATCAATATCAAGGTTATTTGGGCTTTATGTTCGTGCCTGAAGAACATCGTGGAAACGGCTATAACAAAAAAATTATAGATACCCTTATTGCCTGGTGTAAAGAACAGGACGTTTATGAAATTCGCCTGGACGTTTATCCCGCCAATGAATCAGCGATCAAAGCCTACGAAAAAGCCGGTTTTCAAAAATATATGCTGGCGATGCGTTTAGACAGTCGCGAGTTGAAAGACTGAGTTATTTTAGACTTAACCCAAAAGGATCCTCAATACGATGCGCTGGTTCAGTAAACCAATTTGGCCCTTGTTCGGTCATGTAAATGTGATCTTCAAGACGGATACCGAATTCATCCGGAACACAAAGCATGGGTTCATTGCTCACACACATGCCCGGTTCTAATTTGGTGGTATCACTTTTCACCAGATATGGCCATTCGTGAATATCCAAACCAATGCCGTGTCCCGTACGATGTGGAAGACCAGGCAATTTATAATCCGGACCTAATCCTTGAGACTCAAGATAGTTTCTAACGGCAATATCAATGCTACCACATTCGCTACCCAAAGTCGCAGCTTTAAAAGCCACTTGCTGTGCTTCTTTTTCAATATTCCAGATGCGTTTTTGAAGATCATTGGCTTCACCATAAACATAAGTTCTGGTAATATCTGAAATATAATCATGGATCTGACAACCGGTGTCCACAAGAACCACATCATTTTCTTTCAAAGGTTTAGGTGTTTTTACACCATGCGGAAAAGATGAATCTACTCCAAAAAGGACGATACAAAAATAAGAACCGGCTTTAGCTCCATAGCGTTTATGGGCTTCATGAATGAACTGTGTTACCGTTTCACTCGTAATTCCGGGATGTATTATTCGGGCCGCTGCCTGTTGTACTTCAAGGGTAATATCCATAGCCAACTGCATAATGGCAAGTTCAGCTTCAGATTTCACCATGCGACAACCTGCTGTGATCGGTTTGGCGTCTACCAGGTTCAATTTACTATTCGATTCTAAAATACCATTGGTTACGAAAAACGGTGTGGCTTCATCCGTATAAATTGTACCACCTTCAATGCCATGTGTCTTTAAAACTTTTGAAAATAATTTTAACGGACTTTCATGTTCTTCCCAACCATGAACAGGGCCTTCAACCAACATAAAATCAAGAACGGTTCCTATCTCGAAAAACGGTGCTATATATTCTAAGGAACCATCATCAAACAGTATTGCTCCTACCATACGCTCAGAGGCATTCCAACGGGTTCCGGTAAAATAATACAAGTTGGTCCCCGCATGTAAATACATCGCCGGCACCTTGTTTTCCTTCAACATCCGGGCAGCTTTTTGTATCCGTGACTGAAATTCTGATTTTTGGATAGGTTTTGCTAAATGTGCCTTAGGTTCAATGGCTGCGAGTTCGGCTTCAGGTATAGAACCACCAATTCCGTAAGTTTTCATAAAAAGTGTGTTTTAAAAGGTTCTGTCCGGGTGGAACGGTAACAAATCTAAGGATGATTTTTTGTTTCCGATAATTTCTGATACTAATTTTCCGGTAGCCGGCCCCAAACTCCAACCCATCATCGCATGACCCGTTGCGATCACCAAATTATCACAGACCTTACTTTTTCCAATATAAGGCAAACCATCCGGCGATAAAGGTCGCAATCCACAAGCTGCCTGCGCTTTTTCCTCTTTCGTAATTTTTAGTTCCGGATAATAATTTTCTGTAGCCTCAGCTATGGCATTTACACGCACCGGATTAATCTCATGATTAATGCCACCAATTTCCATGGTTCCTGCAAATCGTGTAAACCCATCCATGGGTGTTACTGCAACTTTGACTTCAGTTAAAATTGAGGGTATGCTAATCCCTGTAGGACGTTCTACGTTTATGCGATACCCTTTACCCGCCTGAACTTTAAGTTTTAATCCTAATTTTTTTGATAATATGGGACTCCAGGTTCCAGCTGCCAAAACCACCATATCTGCAGTGAGTTCGCGTTTATCGGTTTTTACTTTATTGATTTTTTTACCTGAAAGAACAACATCCATAACTGTTTCGTTAGCCAGAATGGTCACATTTTTAGCCTTTAAATATTGAATCAATTCCGGCATAAAATTAGTTGGCGTAGTATGGGCATCGTCATGATAGAATATCGCTCCTTTTACATCTAGCTCAACATTGGGTTCGATTTTTTTCAGGCCTTCGCCGGAAAGAAGTTCTACTTGCAAACCTTCTTGTATCCCTCTTTGGCCAACCTGCCATTCATGTTCACCAACCTTATCTGTTTTGTAATACATCAACAGGCCTTTGCGTTCATAATGAAAACTGAATTCGCCGGAATCTTTCATGGTCTCATAAAGTTCGCGACTTAACAAATTGATATCTTTCAAAGGGACAATACCCTTTTCAACTTTTTCTTTGGTAGCCGACTTCTTAAAGGCCCACACCCATTTCATGAAATCGGCATCCAGGCGCGGTTTCATGTAGAACGGACTTGCCGGATTCATCATCCACTTCAAGCCTTTGGTAATAATTCCGGGAGAAGCCAGGGGAATAAAATGACTTGGCGAAATATACCCGGCGTTCACATAAGATGCCCCGGAACTAAAATTCGATTTATCAACTACCGTCACCTGATGGCCTTCTTTTTGAAGAAAGTAAGCGGTACTTAAGCCTATAATACCACCACCGATTATAACAATGTGCTTTCCCATACTTTTTAAATAACCTGAAATCCGTAAGCATACGGATCGTCCTCAGTGTCGATAATAATTGTGTTGTAACCATAGATCTTGGCCCAACCCTGAATGCTCGGAATGATAGCCGACTTACCCCGGAGTTCTGTCTCTGCTTCAATACACCCGATAAATTTACTACCTATAAAACTTTCATGAATAAATGGCTCCCCTTTTTTTAAAGTACCCTTCGCATGACGCTGCGCCATAACCGCAGAAGTACCGGTACCACAAGGACTGCGATCTATAGCCTTATCACCATAAAACACGGCATTTCGGCCTGATGACGTGGGATCGATAGGCTTTCCTGTCCAAAGTATATGAGTCACATTTCGTATCGTTGGATCTTCCGGATGAATAAAATAATCAGGATATTTCTCATTGATCCGCTGCCGAACCACTTGAGAATACTGGATGATCTTTCCGGCTGAAAAATCATGTACACCGGAGAAATGCTTTTGAGGATCAATAATGGCGTAAAAATTTCCGCCGTAGGCGACATCAAAATGTAGTTCGCCTAATTCGGGACAATCGACGGTTAAATTTTCAGCCGCGAGATAACTTTTCACGTTGGTAAGTTTTACCCAGTCTACTTTTTTACCGGTTTGTTGATACTTGATATGAACCAAACCAGCAGGCGTTTCCATTTTAATATTACCCGGAATTTTAGGTGTTACCAAGCCCTCTTCAATCGCGATCGTAATCGTTCCGATCGTACCATGTCCGCACATAGGCAAACAGCCGGAGGTTTCAATGAATAATATTCCAAAATCATTTTCCGGATCGTGAGGCGGATATAAAATACTACCACTCATCATATCATGACCGCGAGGCTCGAACATCAAGCCTTTACGAATCCAGTCGAATTCCTTTAAAAAATGCTGACGTTTTTCACTCATGGAAGCTCCAATAAGCTCCGGGCCGCCTTCTTTGATCACCCGAACAGGGTTCCCACAGGTGTGGGCATCAATACAAACAAAAGTATTTCTACTCATCTATTACGCATTAATTTTTAAGTGCCTCAGGCAATAATTCCTGGGGAAAAGACTGATAACTCACAGGGCGCACCCAGCGCTTGATCGCACTCGTGCCAACCGCTGTGAATCTGGAATCTGTAGACGCCGGATACGGACCCCCATGTTGCATGGACGGACAAACCTCAACGCCTGTGGGTACGCCATTAAACACGAGACGGCCAACGCGATATTCCAGGGCTTCCACAATAGGTCCAAGCGTTGGATAATCTTCTTTTTCAGCCATAATAGTTCCGGTAAGTTGGCCTTCCAAACCATTGATAATCTCTATGAGTTGGGCTTCGTCACGTGCAGAGACCACTAAAGAAAAAGGCCCAAACACCTCAGTATGGAGTTTTGGATTTTTCAAAAATTCGTCTCCCGAAACTTTGCATATTTGCGAGGCAGCATCGTTAGCACCGGTAACCTTTTCGATCTTTTTTACGGTTTCGGTTCCGGACTGTGAAGCGACTAAAGTACCATGCTCTTCGTATCCTTTTTTAATATTAGGATGCAACATACACTGCGCGTCCAGATCAGTAGTCTTTTCTGCCAAAGTCTCAATAAATGAATTTGTAAGATCACTTTCGACCGTTAAAATCAAACCGGGATTTGTACAGAACTGTCCTGCTCCCAAAGTAATGGAACCGGCGTATTGCTGAGCTATTTCTTCAGCTCTTTTCTCAAGCGCATTCGAAGTGATAACTACAGGATTGATGCTTCCCATTTCCGCGAAAACCGGAATGGGTTCCTCCCGTTGTGCCGCCAGATTGAACAGCGTTCTTCCTCCGGAAATACTTCCTGTAAAACCAACAGCCTTAACTTTGGGGTGTTTTACTAAAGCCTGGCCAACGGTTCGTCCGCGACCTGTAAGATTTGAAAATACACCATTGGGCATACCGGTCTTTTCTGCAGCTTTAATAACAGCTGAAGCTACCAATTCTGAGGTTCCGGAATGCATGGCATGTGCTTTTACAATTACCGGGCATCCGGCAGCCAAGGCACTGGCAGTATCACCGCCCGCTGTAGAAAAGGCCAACGGAAAATTGCTCGCTGCAAACACAACCACAGGACCTAAAGGCACTGAAGTACGTCGGAGATCCTGTTTTGGAAGTGGTTCTCTGTTGGGTTCGGCAGGGTCAAAAGTAAGATCACGCCAGGTTTCTTCAGCAATCAAATCGGCAAAACTACGCAACTGATTTACGGTACGACCGCGTTCTCCAATGGCACGACCTTCCGGGAGTCCGGATTCTGTGGTAAACATAGTTGTTAATTCATCTCCCAAAGCTAAAATCTCATCGGCAATGGCATTTAAAAAAGCGGCCCGTTTTGATCCCGGCATATTTCGATAGGTTTTAAAGGCCTCCCAGGCTAAATTTACAGCTTCCTCAACCTCATCAGGTGTTGCCTCATAAAATGCCGTGGGATTTTCCAGATTTAATTTCGGATTAATCGTTTTGTGTGTTTTATCACCTCCGGCTTTTAAGCTCCGACCGATATAATTTTTTCCAGTTATCATTTGTTTACTCATTTATCATTTAAAAATCTTAAACCAGTGTTTCCAGTTGCTTATAATCAGGAAGTTTGGGGCGTTTTTCCAAAGCATCAGTAATAATTTTCTCTATGCGTTTACGCTCTTCACCTTGTAATGTGAGTCGCGGTGCACGAACATATTCAGATCCTATGCCTGTATGGACTGAAGCCAGTTTAATGTATTGTACTAATTTTGGATGGATATCTAACTCCAACAACGGCATGAACCAACGGTAAATGGCTAAGGCTTCCTTGATACGTCCCGCTTTTTGAAGTTCATAAATAGCCACCGTTTCTGCAGGAAACGCATCAACCAGGCCGGCTACCCAGCCCTCGGCTCCTAATATTAAACTTTCCAGAGCAAGCGTGTCTACGCCCGTCATGATGGCAAGTCGATCTCCAAACCTATTGATGATCCTGGTTATATTAGTAGTATCACGCGTGGACTCTTTTACCGCCTGAATATTAGGGCAACTCTTCAAAAGGTCTTCAAACATGTCCAGTGTCACTTTGATCTTATAATCTATGGGATTATTATAGATCATGATGGGTAAGGACGTGCTATCCGCAACAGCTTTAAAATAGGCAACAACTTCTTCATCACTGGCATTATAGCGCATCGGCGGGAGCATCATCAGGCCTTGAGCACCATCGGCTTTTGCCACTTTAGCCAATTCCATAGCTGCTTTCGTGGTTTGTTCCGCAATATTCATGAGAACCGGCACTTTACCGGCAACCAGTTTTACAGCTTCGCGGGTAAGAATCCGACGCTCGGCATCCGTTAAAGTACTCGCCTCACCTAAAGTTCCTCCCAAAACAATACCATGTACACCGGCATGGAGTTGGGCTTCAATATTCACTTTAAAAAGTTCTAAATCTAAAGTATCATCTGCCTTAAATGGCGTTGTAATTGCAGGCATAACGCCCTTCCAGGTTATACTCATAATTTTCATTTTTTTTGATATTATAAAATTAGCCTTTAATTCATTTTAGAAATAATGCTTTGTTACTCAATAATAATATTATATTATCCATTTTTTATTATTTTATATTATTTTTGAATATGATATGCATATTTTAATATCAAATTCAATTTATAGCTTTTGAAAGTTTTACCTTTTAAAATACCGAAACCCGACTTTGGAAATCTGTTATACCAGGTGGATAAAGGCACGGCATTTTATGACAAACTTCATCAGCATGAAGAGATTCAAGTGAGTTTTATTTTGGAAGGTGAAGGCACTCTTGTTGTTGGTGATACGGTAAATTACTTTAACAAAAACACCTTGATTGTGATAGGGAGTAACTTGCCACATGTATTTAAAACGGATGTGGGGATTACCCGAAATGTACATATGTTAACTCTGTTTTTCACTGCTTCATCTTTCGGATCTAAATTTTTTGATTTGGACGAGCTCAAAGACCTGCAAGCATTTTTCAGGCGAGCAAAACGAGGATTTCAGATCAGCTCAAAACCGGATCCTGTTAAAAAACTGTTCCTTGAATTGGAGCGCGCTTCAAAGTTCAATCGGTTTTTGATTCTTTTACAAATACTTAAGCTTTCAGCCAAAGCGCCATATGTCGCTCTTTCAGACTATAGTTATGATAAAAAATACTCCGATGTTGAAGGGCATCGTATGCGTAATGTTTTTGAATACACTATGAACCATTACGATCGGGATATCCATTTGGACACCATTTCCAATGTAGCCAATATGACGAAAAATGCCTTTTGTAAATATTTTAAAAAACGCACAAATAAAACCTATGTCCAGTTTTTAAATGAATTGCGTATCTCCAAGGCTTGTCAGCAACTTATAGCTGAGAAAGATAAAGCCATCGCTGATATTGCTCAGGAGGTTGGGTTTAATAATTTATCGAATTTCAACAGGCAATTCAAAGCTTTTAAACAATGTAGGCCATCTGCTTATAGAAATTCGATCTAAAGTTTTTTAACGTAATCTGTTACCAGAACAATTTGCTGCGAACCAACCTTACCTTCTATATATTGGGAATTTTCAGGATCTACACGAATATTTCTAACGGCTGTACCTTGTTTTGCGGTCATACTTGTTCCTTTAACCTTCAAATCTTTAATTAAAACGACACTATCTCCTGATTCCAGTTGAGCACCATTCACATCACGATGAATTATTTTTTCACTTGCCTCCTGACCTTCTCCTGTAGCTTTGGCAAAACTGAGCAGATCGTCTTCCAAATACATCATATCCAAAAGATCCTTAGGCCAACCTTCTTTTTTGAGTCTTGAAAGCATCCGCCATGCCACTACTTTAACCGCATCAAATTCACTCCACATACTGTCATTTAGACACCGCCAATGGTGCGGGTCTGTTTTTTCAGGATCATTAATCTGCTCAATACAGGTTTGGCAAGCCAACAAACTACCATCAACGCCTCCCGTAGATACCGGTGGAACCTGATATAGTTCTAAACTATTTTGAGCTCCGCAAAGCTCACAACTATTATGACTTCTTTCTTTTAAGGCTTCTAATAAACTCATTTTTATATTTTAAAGCTGTTATTACAACACTTTTTGTTGTTGTTTTTTAGGAAGGGTTTTGACCACCATATCGTAGGAATGATCGATAAGCGATCGTATAAAATCTGCCGATAATTCACCCTGATGAATATAAACACTATTCCATTGTTGCTTATTCATATGCCAACCCGGTTTGATGCTTTCATAACGTTCGCGTAATTCAATAGCATATTCAGGATCGCACTTTAAATTGATAAAACCGGTACCCGCCTCCCATTCTTTAAGTGAAGCCAAAGCAAACATTTTGTTCAGCACTTTGAATACAAGGGTGTCATTATCAAAGGGAAAATGCTCTGTTACTTCCTTTTTACTCAGACAATAATCGCGATATTCTTCTATATTCATGATGCAACAAAAATTAACTGATCTAAGGTTGAATGGCGTATAAAATGGGCTTACTTGGCGTAGCATCATTTTCAAATGGTGCGATCTGTAAATTCAAAAAATAAGTACCATCCTTAACCGTGTTTGGAACAAAGATCATTTCGGTTATGGTAGTATCCATGCGCAGCTTCCCTGAGGTATTCCAAAAGGCATTATGCCCCAGCAATTCACCACCATCCTCTTCGCGATCAACACTTGGCATATCAACAAGTAAATGTTTCACACCTTTTTTTACCAAATATTTTATAGCATCCTCGAGCAAATAGGGCCAGTTGGAATGCGAGTATTGTCGCGATAATTTATCATTGGTATTGGGTATGGTTCTGATGATCACCGCATCCCGCTTTTTATTACCCAAAGCGAATTGCAGTTGCTTTCTGGAAATGGCCCGGTCTTCCATGTATTTCTCCGGAGCTACAGTGATCACTTCCGCCAGGAAAAAGAATTGCTTCAAATTTTCATTGATAGAATGCACTTCTTCAACAATATGCCCAACACATTCGGTATGTGTGCCATGGCCATGAGGATTAAAATGAATATCATTAAAATTCACGCTTGCACCTTCAGAAACCTTAGCGACCCACTCGCCATCAACCACGGCTTCAATACGTGGTGGATCAATATACCAGGCATTTACGTTGTTTTTTGAAGCTCTCATGGGTATGGAAATATCCAGAGGCTTAGCTAAATCGATGGTGTATTTTCTTGAATGGTAGTGTATTTTTGCTAGCATTATAAATTGAGTTTAAACAAATCGGCTGCAATGCCGTCAGTTAAAAATTTTCCTTCGCTCGTGGCCATCAGGGTTTCCTGTTTTAATTCTAAAAAACCCTGTTCAATATATTTTTCAGCTTGCTTTAATAAATAAGCCTTATACAGCGAACCAAAATCATGGTTTACCTTTTCTAGTGAAACGCCCCACATGGTTCGCAATCCGGTCATGACGTACTCATTATAAGCATCCGTTTTTGATAAGGTTTCAACCTCCAGGGGTAAAATAGCTTCCTCCAGGCTTTTCATATATTTCGAATTATTACGAACATTCCAGCTGCGCTGATTCTGATAAAACGAATGTGCCGAGGGCCCGATCCCTAAATAGGGTTTTCCTTGCCAATAAGCGGTGTTATTCCGACTGAAATATCCGGGTTTTCCAAAATTTGAGGTTTCATAATGAATAAAACCTGCAGCCTCCAAGCGTGCTATTAAGATATGAAATTGTTCTTGACTTTGGGAATCATCCACATTTTTTATGAGCCCTTTTTTTATAAAGGATGCTAAAGCTGTTTTTGGTTCCACGGTTAGCGCATAGCTTGAAATATGCGGTATATTGAAAGACAACGCTATATCGATATTCTCTTCCCAATGTGTGTTTGAAGCATCGGGAATACCGTAGATCAGGTCCAGAGATATATTCTCAAAATATGTTGTGGCGGTCTCCAAACAGCGTTTTGCTTCTTCCGCATTATGCGCGCGATTCATGAGTTTAAGATCGGTCTCAAAAAAAGACTGTACGCCAATACTCAGTCGATTCACCGGACTTTTAGAAAGGGCTTTCAATTTGGAAACCGAAAGATCATCAGGGTTGGCCTCAAGGGTAATTTCTGGATCTTTGGAAACATTATAGTTTTGGTAAACGGCCTCGATCAGGTGTTCTATTTCGCTTTGCGATAATAAAGAAGGTGTTCCGCCACCAAAATAAATAGTTTCGATTGGGGTGTTTTGAAAAATATCACGCCGAAGCTCCAACTCTTTAACTAAAGCGTCAAGGAGCTCTTTTTTCTTTTTTAAAGTCGTCGAAAAATGAAAATCACAATAGAAACAAGCTTGTTTGCAAAACGGAATATGAATATAAATACCGGCCATACCTCCAGCGATTATCCTATTTTATTAGGATTCTGCTTTACAAAAGCATCCCAGCCCGTATAACTCTTCCCAATCGTGGGTTTTCCGGAGTTATAAAAATGACACACCGCAGCCGCCAAACCATCGGTAGCATCCAGGTTTTTCGGTAGGGTTTTCAGGTTGAGCAAACTTTGCAGCATTTTGGCCACCTGTTCTTTACTGGCATTTCCATTTCCGGTAATGGCCATTTTAATTTTCTTCGGAAGATATTCTGTAATGGGCACTTCCCGACTTAATCCTGCAGCCATAGCAACGCCTTGCGCCCGGCCTAATTTAAGCATACTCTGTACGTTCTTGCCAAAGAAAGGGGCTTCGATAGCAATCTCATCAGGGTTATAGGTATCAATAAGTTCTACAGTACGTTCAAAAATGAGTTTTAATTTGATGTAGTGATCACTGTATTTTTTGAGATCCAATTCATTCAATTGCAAAAAGGTCATGGATTTATTTTCAACCTTGATCAGGCCAAAACCCATAATCGTTGTTCCGGGATCGATCCCTAAAATAATCTTTTCTTTACTCATCGTTGCTCACAATAATAACAGCCACTAATTGAAAATGATAAGCCTATGGATACCGTTGCAAGATCACCATTAAAAGAACCGTACCCCGAAGTTATCGGGTCGAAATCCTTGGCAAATCCCGCCATGTAAGACGCGTCTAAAAACAGCGACATGGTATCGGACAGTCCGTAATGAAACTCAATCCCTACCAGGACGTTTAAATAGGACAATTTGTTTTCTTTGTAATAGCTTAAAGGTTTTATCATGGTAATGCCCGGTCCGGCATGCAAAAACACACCAAAACGATAGAGGTTGAATACCTCCGAAGCATCATAGACCAACTGTAAATTCAGGCGTGTGGCATTGACCTTGAATTCTTGTGTGTTATCCTTATTTGAAAACCGGCTGTAACCCAGATCGAACTTCGCTCCAAAATCAGGACTAAATTGATATTGCAACCCCAGATTTACGGTTGGGAAATTAATAGGTTTGGCCTCAAAACCGGAAACTAAACCGGATTCTGAAGGATGATTAACACCGAGAGCGATCTGCGCTTTTAAAGTACTTTTATCCGTTTGCGCTTTCGCGGAAAACGTAAACAGGCATACCAGCGACAAACAGAACAGAACTTGAAATTTTAATGATTTTGATTTCATAGGTGTCAAAGATATTTACAGGATTTATCGGGGACTTTGGCTTCTCACAAAACTAAACAATTCTTTTTGTTTCGTTGGATATTGTTCAATAACTATAACTATTTGCAGTTGCATTTATTTTACATGGATCACTAAAGGCAACTCGAATTTTGTTTTTACCTGCTGTCCTTGTTTGGTGGCCGGATATATTTTGGGCAACGCACCGATACTATTTTGGATCAGTGAATTTATATTGGGGATTTCGCGAAGTGTTAACGAATCTACTTCAAAATCCGACAATGAAATCTCGCCTTTTTCTGATATCTGAAAATCAAGTGTGATGGTATCGCTCACATCATGAGTAACAACCAGTTTTTCTTTTTCCAGAAAATTCAGAATGTTTTTAGTGATGTAATTTTCAAAACAGTGCTTAACGGCTTGTTTTTCAATTAAGGAATCGCAAAAGGAAAAGGAAGGATATTCATCGACATCATTCCAGTCAAAAGTTTCTAATTTTTCCTTTAGAATGGATTCTGAAGATGTTTTTTTTACATCGAAATATTTACACGATGTTAGGGATAAAACTAAAATTCCTAAGTAAAGTTGCTTCATAAAACGTTCCAATACCGAAAAGTACAATTTTTTTAGGTTCTACACGACCATAAAAAACAAAACCGAAGGAAATCCTTCGGTTTTAAAAAAATATGCTGACTAACTTTTATAGAAATTAATTTTGTTTCTCCTTAGGCGCATCGGATACTTCAAAAATAATCGGTAAAGAATACGGCACCGTTACCGTTTTCCCTTTTTGCAATCCGGGTTTCATCTGTGGAAGTGCATTGATAACACGCAAGGCTTCCTGCTCCAGGGCCGGGTGACCCGCACGAGCACTAGCTCCTGTAACATTACCTTTGCGATCTATCTTAAATATCACATTGATACGTTGTCTTCCGGTTAGACCATTCTCTTTTCCAATATTGTTATTAAAGTTTCTGGTTACGAATTTTTGGATATTCTCAGACATACAGCGCTTTTTAGCAGCGTTCCCTTCTTCATTCTCACAACCAGGATACACAGGAACGTGTTCAATGACTGCGAAAGGCACTTCGATATCATCGATAACATCATTAAACATGGGTTTATCAAAACCATCGCTGGTAAAAACAAGAAGTTGTTTTAAGGCTTTTTCTTCCTCCTGTGAAACATTCCCCTGGGCCTGAATTTGATGGAAAATGGCAGAAATTTTTGACTCTAAAGGTGTTTTACTTTGTTTGGCGGTATAGGTCTGCACTTTTGCAATTAGATCCTGATCCAGGGCATCGCTTTGAATTATCTTGTACAATAACTGTAAACCGTAATCTTCGTGATCAGAAACATTTCCCTGCGCCTGAATTTGTTCTTTTACGGCTTGAATTCTCTCAATCAAATTGGTTTGGTTAACAGTCATTTGTACTTTCAATTTTGAGTTCTTTTGAACTTTCTCTGTACGCGAATTCTCATAATTAGAATATGCAACATAAGAAGGACCAGAACCATCCCTTGCACCTATTATTTTTTTAGAATAGCCTTCAGGTATTTTTTCTCCCACCGAATGAATACTCAAATGAACAAAACCTGTTTTGTTATCATAGTCCATCCATGACACATAATTGTTGATATTTTGTACTAAAAAAGTATCATAAGCTGAGATATTTTTCTTTTGATCATCAGTCAATTCTTCATTAAGTTTAATCTTAAAACTATACTGATTTAAATCTTCCGAATTATTTTGATTTACTAATTCCTGTCCATATGCATTCTGTATGCTTGAGGTGTAAGCCAACATTCCAAAAACCACAGGAATTAAAAGGGCATATTTTAAGACGTGAATTTGTTTTGATCTTGATTTTTGTAACATAATGATTCGTTTTTTGATTAATGATTGTTTAAAAAATGGGTTGATGAAAGACAAGTGTTTCGTATCGAAAACCTGCGTTAACAAATTTTGATAATACTCCGATTTGTTTTGATGTTTTACAGCCTGTGCATCCGCCATAAACTCATGTAGTGTTACCATACGATTTTGATACATATATACCATAGGATTACACCAAAACAACACCCGAAACACTTCAAAGAACATGAGGTCTAAACTGTGTTTCTGATTAACGTGCACCAATTCGTGTTTTAGGATGGCCTGTGTTTCCGCTTCATCCAATTGAGCACCTAAAAAAATGACATTGAAAAATGAAAATGCAGCAGAACTATGAGGTAATTTCACAAGGTAAAACTGATCTGTTTTATCTTTTGGATGACTATAAATAAGCCTTAAAAGCTTAGTGATTTTATAGATGAGCAAACTTGCTGCTACCAGCATTCCTGTAAAGAACAACAGCTCCCAAATGGTCCATGTCACCTCACCTATTGAAGTAGTGATCGTAGGATCTAAAATAACAGGTTCAGCAGTTGGTTTTTGTCCGATGAACACTTCAGGTAACTGAATGATATAATCTTTAGGAACGGCTTCTTTAAAACGTTCAATTCTTATAAAAGGTAATAACAACGACAATCCAAAGGTGGCCAAGAGGTACATTCTGTTCCAATTGAAAAAGGTTTCCTTCTTTAAAAAGATATCATAGATCAATAAAAAGAAGATCTGAAACGTGATGGTTTGAATGAAATACTGTAACATGATTAATCTTTTTTATTGATGTCCTTTAATATCGATTCCATTTCTTTTAAACTGATATCGTTCTTTTTAACGAAGAAGGACACCATACTTTTAAAAGAACCCTGAAAATAATTATCCACCAGGGTATTTATGGTTTGATTACTATAATCCTGTTGTTTTACCACAGGGAAGTACACATGGCCTTTACCTTGTTTTTCATAATCTACAAAGCCTTTATTTTCCAGAATTCTAACAATTGTAGACACCGTATTATAGGCGGGTTTGGGTTTAGGCATTTCTTCAATTATGGCTTTTACATTGGCCTTTTCGAGCTTCCAAAGAATTTTCATGATCTCTTCTTCGGCATTTGTTAACTGCTTCATCTTTCAACTAATTTTTTAGTTCAACAATACAAATATAACTAATTTTTTAGTTTGAACTAATTTTTTAGTTAAAAAGTAACAAAAAAGATTTATTTTAGTCTAATAGAAAATTTTAAATCCTTACGCGTGGATATATTTCTTGTTTGCATTGCTGCCCTGTTCCTGATCCTGGGGCTTATTGGTAGTTTATTACCTATTTTACCCGGGCCTCCTTTGAGTTGGGTCGGACTTTTAATTTTGTATGCCACGAATGCCATTCCTATGAACTGGACGCTAATCATTATCACGTTCATCATCGCTATGGCTATTTTTGTTCTGGATTATATTATTCCCGCCATGGGTTCCAAACGTTTCGGAGGCACACGTGCAGGCATGATCGGAACGTCTATTGGCCTCGTCGTTGGACTACTCGCGCCTATTCCCGGCGGGATCATTATTGGTCCGTTTGCGGGAGCCTTTATTGGGGAAATGATGAACGCTCCTAATTCCAGAATTGCGTTTAAATCGGCTGTAGGATCCTTTGTTGGGTTTCTGGCCTCTACATTTATTAAACTTGTCGTTGCGGTGATCTACTTTGGAATGTTCTTAAGCACCGTTTGGGATTACAAAGACACCTTATTTTCGGTATAAAAAGAAGAAGTCCCGGGGGTCTCTCACCTCCCCGGGACTATGTAAATTGCTATTATCAACAAAAAAAATTGAGGGATTAATTAATTTTGAAGTGTTGATATATCAAAGATAAGTATAAGGTATCTTTTCAAGCTGTGGAAAAACCGTAACAGTATTACGGTTTAATTATAAAAGTCAGATATAGTAGGAGTTACGAGTGAAACAAAATTTACACTTCATCGAATTTTTAACATTTCGACGGATTTTTTAGTATGAATTTTCTCGTTAAACGAAACCTTTTTTTCGAGCTTCTTCAAGTAAGGTCTCGTCCTGACCATCCTGAATATCGAACAGATCCTTCAATTGTTTTTTGCGTTTTTCTACCGCACTTAAGGAAATATCCAAATGAGCAGCCAGATTTTTCGTTTTTACGCCTTGCGATAAGAGGTAAAGAATTTTCCGATTCTTATCATCTATAACCACATCGGTAGCGATAGTTTTACGAATATGACTATTTACCGTACCGCTGTAGAATGGCGGATTGTGCAAAACAGCCTGAAAGGCACTGGCCAATTCACTGGAAGTAAGATCACTTTTTATGAGGAAACCTTCCGGATCGATGTTCTTTATGATATTATGAATTCGGAATGATTCACTGAACATGGTGAGTATAATTATTTTGGCTTTTGGCAAATGCTCTCTGGCATATTCCGCCAGATCTTCGCCGGAACTCATACTCCCATCGCTGGAAGGCGGTAAACTGATATCAACAAACAACATATCATAAGGTTTAGCCGTTTCTATGGCTTTATTCATGTATTTCACAGCCTCGTCACAATTGTTGGCGATATCAATTTTTAATTCCTGATGTTCTTTCTTAGTAAAAAGTAAGGTGTTTTGATACCCTTCAATAATCATGGGATGATCATCGATCATCAGAATTTTAATGGTTTCTGTCATGTATTAATCTTAGTTTTTGGGAGCTATTATTTTTACGGTTGTACCCTTTCCTTTTTCTGATGAGAGCGAAAGTGTACCGCCAAAATCCTTTATTCTGGATCTCATGTTCTTTAAACCGATGCCGGACTTCGCCTTTTTTAGGTCGAAGCCTCTGCCATCATCCTCTAAAATTACTAAAATTTTATGATTATCAAATTTAAAGTAGAGTTTTACTGTGGTTGCTTTGGCATGTTTGTAGATATTATGAAGACTTTCCTGAACGATCCTGTAGATATGAATTTTGGTCTTGTTGGGTACACTATCCCAGTCAATATCATCGTCATGGGAAAAATTATGATCCAGGCCGTAAGCCAAACATTGGGTATCCACCAGCGTTTTTATAATATCCTTAAAACCGCCTCCGGACACAAAATCGGTATTCAGGTCGTGGGAAACTTTGCGGATGTCCTGTTCGATGGTCTTGAGTTCTTCTACATAAGGCCCGATCGTTTTCACAGCTTTGGGCGACAAACTCATCACCAGACTATCTAAACTCAAACGCGTGCCGAACAAACGCCCCAGAACACCGTCGTGCAATTCTTCAGAAATACGTTTCTTTTCAATACCACGAGCTTCTTCAATTTTATCACTTTGGTTAAGCATCAGGTTATAGATCTCCTCATTGGCTTCCTGCTGTTCCTGAATGAATTTGAGTTCCTTGTTTTTATTACGCTGGGTGATCACGATGTAGATCAAGATCGCTGTGAGAATAACACCAATCGAAATAAAGAGCAACCAGAGTCGCTCTTTGGAAACTTCTGCCAGTTGCTTTTCTTTTTCCCGAGTTTCATACCGGATTCGCGCGGTTTTATTGCGTAACAAGCGTTGGGTATTTTGGATACTGTCATTAAGTTCGACGTATTCATTAAGGTATTTTAAGGCTTTGTCTCCGGTTTCAATTTTGGACAAAAGTTTTAAAGACGTTAAGATCTCGTCTCGATGAAATTTTTCAGCAACATCTTTCGCCTTAAAAGCATAAAAAAGCGCAGAATCTCTATTACCCTGCCTTTGATAATATTCTGCTAAATGCTCATATATAGTTGTCGTTCTATAACTTCCCCCAGGATTTATACTATCAATAAGATATAAGGCTTCAAAATACAAATCTGGAAGCCCAGAATTATCCTTGGATAAAAATTTATTATATCCATAATTACTTAATAGAACAGAATATAATTCTTGGCCTTTCGAAACTGTTTTAGATTTTAAAATTTGAAGAATGATTTGAGAGGACTTCGAATATTCCTTTTGCTTCCTATAAATTAAACTTAAAAGACTCTTACTAACTGAAATACTGTATTTACTGTGACTTTTAATAGTTTGCTCTAAATCAATCGATTTATTGATGTATTCAGTTGCTTTAGTGTATTGTTCAGACATCAAAAACACAAAGGCTAGGTTATAATAAGTATCCGCTTTTAATTTAGTTACAATATCCGTTTGTTTTAGTCGATCTAATATTTTCAATACTTCGATCGAAGTTATTTCACTTGCCGATAGATCATTTTCATTCTTTTGCAGAATGGCGTACTCGTATAAAGTCTTTGCTAATTTTAATTTTTCATTTCTGGAACGGTAGACTTTTTCTGCTTTTTTATAATGATAAAATGAACTATCACCCATTTGGATAAAGCGATACAATCGACCAATGTCATATTGTGCATCGGCAAATTCTACAGAATCTAAATTTTCACGCATTAACACCGTTTTTTTAATAGAATCTATGCTTTTTAGATTTTGTTCTATTTGGGCCGAGACGCTTATGCTTGATAAAAAGAATAATACAAGATAGAGTAGTGGTTTCAAGAGCTATTAGTGAATTTGATTTTTAGAGAGGGATAAAAAAGAATAATACATTTTTAGGTGACCGAAAAAGAAATTCCGGACCCTAGATATTTGATGGTTATCATATTTATTAATTTTTTGGCGCCTCTATGGTTACGGTGGTTCCTTTCCCGGGCTCGGATACTATATTAATTCTGCCGCCAATTTCCTTGATCCTGGAATTCATATTCTTAAGACCAATACCGGATTTGGCTCTGGTCACATCGAAGCCTGCGCCGTCATCGGATAAAAGTAATAAAATATTATTATTCTCGCGTTTAAAGTTGATTTTTACTGCAGAAGCCTTAGCGTGTTTATAGATATTGTGCAAGGTTTCTTGAATAATGCGGTAAAAATGGATCTTTGTTTTGTTGGGAATACTATCCCAATCTATGTCGTCATCATGAGTGAAGGTATATTTTAAGCCATAGGCCAAACATTGGGTATCCACCAGCGTTTTTATAATATCCTTAAAACCGCCTCCGGACACGAAATCGGTATTCAATTCGTGCGACACTTTTCGAATGTCCTGTTCTATGGTTTTCAGCCCTTCAATATACTGGCTACGGGTTTTGATAGCTTCCGGGGAATTATTCATATTCAAACTGTCCAAACTTAAGCGTGTCCCAAACAAGCGCCCCAGTACACCATCGTGTAGTTCTTCAGAGATCCGTTTTTTCTCGGCAGCTCGGGCTTCCTCGATATTATCACTTTGGTTAAGCATCAGGTTATAGATCTCCTCATTGGCTTCCTGTTGCTCCTGAATAAATTTCAGTTCCTTGTTTTTATTCCGCTGGGTGATCACGATGTAGATTAAAATAGAAGTCAGAATAACTCCGATCGAAATAAAGAGTAACCATAAACGCTCCTTGGAAACTTCAGCAAGTTGTTGTTCTTTTTCTTTAGTTTCATAACGGATTCGGGCACTTTTGTTTCTTAAGGCCCGTTCTTCTTTTTGAATACTGTCGTTTAAACGAACGTATTCATTTAGGTATTTTAATGCTTTATCCCCTGTTTCAATTTTAGACAACAATTTTAAGGAGGTTAAAACCTCATCTCTATGAAACTTATCAGCTATTTCTTTGGCTTTATATGCATAAAATAAAGCGGAATCTATTTTACCCTCACTTTGGTAATACTCAGCTATATGCTGATTTACAATAATAACGCGATAACTCCCCCCGGGGTTTAAACTATCAATTGATCTTAATGCTTTAAAAAACAAACCTGGAATTCCTGAAGTGTCCTTGGCTAAAAATTTTGTGTACGCATAATTATCCATTGTAGTATAATAGGAAGGGTCATCAGTCTTGATGACCTTTGCGTCTAAAATACTTTTGAATGTTTCTAAAGCTTTTTGATATTGCCCAGCCTTTTGATATGTTATTCCTAACAGATTTTTACTTACTTCAATACTTCGTTCGTTATAATCAGATATTGAACGTTCAAGGTCCATCGATTTATAAACATATTCTATGGATTTTTCATATTGACTTAAAAAATGAAATACTTGAGCTAAATTATAATATGTATCAGCTTTTAATTTTATTACGTCTCGTGACTGACTTAATGCATCACATAACTTAAGAACTTCAACAGAAGACAACTCACTTGCTGTTAAATCGTTCTCATTTTTTTGTAAAATAGCATATTCGTAATTAACTTCCGCCAAATTAAAAATGGCATTTTTTTCATGATAAATTTTTTCAGCCTTTTTGAGATGATAATAGGCACTATCTCCCATCTGGGTTTTTCTGTATTGTTGTCCAATGATAAACTGGGCATTGGCATAAAAAACTGAATCTAAATTTTTTCGTGTAAGTACATGTTTTTTTATTGAATCAATATACTTCAATTTACTTTCTATTTGTGCTGAAAGAAAATTAGATAGAAGTAGAAACATAAAAGAACAATAAAGCGCTTTCAAGAGAGATCAATGGATTTGTTGGTCTCTCAAATGTATCTATTATTTTTTAATTAAAATAAAAAAACTCCTCATGAAAATATGGGGAGTTTTTTTTTATTCCTATTTGAATGCACTTCTTTATTTGTCATCTATACCTCCTGAGGCGTATGTAGAAATGGTCTGATCTTTTTGTAAAATATCATTCTCATTAAGATCTTGCTTGGTACAAGATGAAAAAAGGGCTGAGATAAACACTAGAATCAAAGTAATTTTTAAGGCTTTCATAATCGGTTCAATTTTAAGGTTATTATAAATTTTCAAGTTTGTTAAACGTCTGGCCACAGGTTCTTTTGAACCATGGCTTGAGGGAAAATGGATAATTAACTTTAAAATCGAATACACGATTAGGTGTACAGATTTCTTTTAAAAATTTGTTTTGAGGGAATCGACCTTTTAAAGGTCTAAAATTGAATGGATTAATTTTCCTAAGTCGGCTGAGGGGACTTTGTGCCTTTTAGGATTAGCTAAATTATGTTAGAACGTAGTCAAAGATACAATAAAATCGTTGAAATGCAAATTTCATCGGTCAAATAACGTATTTTGTTAAAAAATTGTTGAAAACCTTACTTTTTAACAGATTTTGTTTGGACTAAACTTGTTTTTACGATTTTGGTTTTAACGTCCTCATCGCCATTATTTTGCATGCGCTGGATCAATAATTGCGTGGCACTGGCACCAATTTCTTTGGCGTGTTGCCTGATAGTCGTTAATTTTGGAATGGAGTGGTTAGAAACTGCTTTACTGGAAAACCCTATCACCGATATGTCTTTAGGAACTTTAAGCCCTAAGTTTACTGCGGTATTGATCGCAATAACACCCGAGGAACTATCGGCTGCGATCACACCATCAATGCCTTTATTCTTTTTAAAAAATTGCTTGATCTTCTTTTGAGGATCGTCCTTATTCGTTAAATGCAACAACAAAGGGGCTTGATTACCTATTTCTTCCAGCGCCTTTTTATAACCGCGTTCCCTAAGTTTTCCAACACTGAGATCTTCAATATCACTAAAAAAAGCAATCTTATTACGTTTTTCACCGATCATTCGTTTGGTTGCATGGTAAGTGGCCTCAAAATCGTCTACAATGACCTTATCGCAAAGTACATCATGAGCAACCCTGTCGAACATCACAATTGGTAAACCATTACTGATGGTATTTTTAAAATGTTCGATCTCGTTTTTTACCTGGGTTTCCTTGGCTACAGATAGAATAAAACCATCGACACTACCATTTGCCAGTAATTGTAGACTTTCCTTTTCCTTTTCCAAAGATTCATTGGAAATACAGGTAATGATGTTGTAGCCATGTTTTGTAGCTTCTCGTTCAATACTGAACAATACTTTTGATAGAAAATGATTTAAAATATCCGGGATAATAACCCCAATGGTCTTGGTCTTGTTCTGTTTTAAACTTAAGGCTACCTTATTGGGTTTATAGTTATACAGGGCGGCCAATTCTTTAACACGCTTTACGGTTTCCTCGCCAATTTCCTCGCTATTGTTTAAAGCTTTGGAAACTGTTGAAATTGAAACATTTAACTCTTTAGCAAGTTGTTTTAAAGTAACCATATTCGTGTTTTATGGATATCTGTTAAACCGGAACATGGCTAACAATATCTTGATGCCAAAATAACACATTTTAACAACACAAAACAAACACAAACGCCTTACCGACTATAATTTTTGAAAAATACGCTTTCAAACTTATTTTAATTAGCATCTTTGTGTTTCAAATTTCTAGTCATGATGAATTTCACGAATATCAAACTCATAGTATCTGATATGGATGGCACCTTACTGAATGACAACCATGAAGTGAGCCAACGTTTTTTTGATCAGTTTGAAGCCCTTAAAAAAAAGGATATCCATTTTATTGCAGCCAGTGGCCGCCAAATGCAAAGCATTCAGACCAAATTAAGCAAAATTCAAAAAGATATTTCCATCATTGCTGAAAATGGTAGCATCATTACCTACAATAATAAGACCGAGGTATTATTGGAACTTCATCAAAATGACATTGCTATCGCGATAGGTTTATTGCGCCAGGTAGAACAATGTTATCCGGTACTATGTGGTAAAAATACGGCCTATGTGGAAACGAACGACCAGGAATTCATTTCTAAACTAGCAGAATACTACACGGAATATACTGTTGTTGAAGATTTAACCACTATAAGTCAGGATGCATTTTTAAAGATCGCGGCCTATCATTTTGAATCGTCTGAAACCTATATCTATCCCAAGGTAAAACATCTTAGTGATCATTTACAGGTGGTTGTTTCCGGAGCGAACTGGGTGGATATATCGCACCCTGAAGCCAATAAAGGTTATGCTTTAAAGAAATTACAAGAGGATCTGGGAGTAACCCGGGAACATACTGTAGTTTTTGGTGATTATAACAACGATCTGGAGATGCTGCAATTAGCAGATTACAGTTTTGCTATGGCAAACGCTCACCCGCAGGTTAAGAACACCGCACGATTTTCTACAAAAAGTAATAGCGAACAAGGGGTGGAGTACATCCTCGATCAGATCATTTCAAGCTAAACAAAAACGCACACAAGATTACCTGTGTGCGTCAAATTGCTATTAACTTAAATCCTTAATGAGAATTTAGGATGGTGCATAGATAACACTTCTTATTTGAGCCAAACGTAACTTAAGTTACACAAGGCCATAGAATTGTTAAATTTTATGATTTTTTTAGTAAGCCACTCATTAAAAAGCATTTACGCTTTATAATCTATATGAATTACTGTCGCTTTTTGAGCCTTCAAAAGATCGATGATCACACGTTTATAAGTGGCCTCCAAACTCGGAAAATGATCTGCCAAAATGATTCTTTTTTTCAACAACAGTCCTCGAATTAAACACAATAATTCATATTGCATCACTGATAATTTTGAACCGTTCTCTCCAATGCTATCATCTACACCCAAAGGTTGGACTTTAGGAAACAAAGCCTGGATCTCCAAAAATTGTTTTTCTACCTTTCCCCGAATCCGTTTGGCCCGGAAAGCACTAACCGCTTCATACACGGTTTGGCCTATCAAAGGAATGTCACGAGATAAAAAGGCGATATTATGCCGTATCGACATTAAGGAGTAGGATCTGATATCCACCCCGTTAATTTGAATACTTCCTTTATAATCATTCTCAACTCCGCCGAAGGCATATATCAGTGCAATACCTTCAAGACCTCCTGGTAATACCAATGGACTATAAGCCATCTTCTCGGACCGGTAAAAAAGCGGCATCGATTTTCGAATACTAAAGTCCTCGATGGTCACCCGCGGATTCCTAACCTTCAGTACAGCGCCGTGTTCGACGGTTTCACGCTCCAGAGCGATTATTCTATGAAGCTTATGCACGGAGATATTTCCTATTTTATAAACTGTATTTAGGGTGAATAAACGTCGTACTACCGGGGAAATGGTAATATATAAAAGTATGAAGCTAATAAGAGTTGCTCCATGGCCGGTAAGGACTCCATTTTGAATATCGAGATAGAAAATATATAGAACCACCATCAAAATAGCATACCGGCTAAAGTATACAAACCCTTTATTTAGGATCAGCCATTTATTATAACTAATTGCAGCCTCCTTCACACTATCGGACTTCTTTTGATACTTCTTCAGTTCCAAGTCCTGTTTATTGAATAGAACTACACCTATAATACTGTTCAAAGCCCGACTTACAAAGGCTAGTTGCCCTGAGGTTTTATTACGTTTTTGAATGGAGCTTTCCTCAACCTTTTTATTCAAGAGATATATACCGCCGTAAAAAAATAATGAAAGCACAATAATGGCCGTTGTGCCTTTAACATTAAGTAAGTATAACCACCAAAGTGCGAGAATAATCATGACCACATCTAAAAACGCGCTAATGGTTCCTTTAATGTAAAGATTCTTCAAACTATTGATATCACCAGAATATCTTAAAAGGTATTTCCCGATACCTTTTTCCTTGTAAATACTATTATGAATGAACAGCTGATGCGAGAACAAATAGTCTTTTACCTGTTTTATAAAAATCTCCCCCTCGCGTTTTAAAGTGAATTGATAACCAAAATAAAAAGCAAAACGCAGCAAAATAAGGATTAAAAAAACGACCAAAAAACGAGGCACCGAATCAGTTAAATTATAAAAGAACTCTCCCAGAAAACGCGTTCGATAGCCTTTAAAGTGAAAAACCAACTGATAATAACGCCCAATGCTTACCGGAATAATTATGGTAAGCAAATTAGACAGCAAGCCTAAAAACAACACCAACAAGGTGTTGCTTTTCCGGCTAGCAATAAATTGTTTTATCAAATTATTTTCTGCATTGAAAATCATACGAGCTTCATTAGGGCATCAAGGCTTGAAAAAGCTGAGCCAAACGTGATTTTATCTGTAAAATCTTCCAGGGTGAAAATGGGTATATTGGTTATATTTTTTACTTCTTTTATCATAAGTGGACTTGTTGTGAACATACCACTGATAATTACCGGAGGATGATGTAATCGCTCCAGAGTTTGAATCCCAGTTTGAACTGCAAGGCTGTCTGAGCATGATAGCACCACACCATCTACCATATCCATAAAAGGGCGATGTTCAATTAAGGCTTTGGTTTCTTTTTGTAAGAGACCATCCGCTATTTCTATAACAACCACATCGGGTAAGGCACGTTCTACGCGATCCAAAAGAGTTTCTAGAATATCCAGAATGGTTTCCTTACTTTCAAGATAGGTGGACGGATATCCGCAATAGGAAAAATCAATAGCCGTTTTTGCACCGCAGTCTCTAACAAAACTACAATCTTTGGCAAAAACAGTACCTGTAAGCTTGATAAAAGCAACCCGCTTTTTTTGATCCATAAAACCACGAGACAAAAAAGCCGCAGTGGTCGTTTTACCACTATCCATACTACTTCCCAGGGAAAGGTATATTTGATAATCTCTTGGCTTTATCGGATTAAACTTCAAACGGTCAATACCGTTATAAATGGTGTTTATTACGGCATCATTCTCATCGACGGCATAACCAACCAACCGAACCTCGGTAGGTCCTATCTCTTCATATTTAAGATGCATACTTTCCAAAATACCAACAACACCTCCCTGACCAAGGATCTGGTATCTGGTGTGGTATTGTTCGGGTAAATAACCTTCAAACTGCGCCGTGGCATAACGCGTTCCAAAGGTTGCAAGAATACGATCTCCCGGGAAAATGTAGGTATTATTCCCGTCAACGCCCTGTACAGATTTGTGCTTTCCGATGTTAAGCACTTGAAATACGGCAACATCACCGGATTTTGGGCGGTAGGTCTTTTTGATCTTTCGATCTATTTTAAAACTGTTGATGTTCTTTGTAATGATACTTTTTTTAATGGTTCTCATATCAAGGTGGTTTTAAAGGTTATAACTGCAAGACAGTCCTATGGTTGTAAAATCATAAAACTTTCTGCTCACAGTGTTGGTATTGGGGTCTATGGTGTTAATATCTCTAGAGTTGAATAATCGGGAGTTAAATTCTTTTTGTTTCAAATAAAAAATTGAAAAATTAAAATGATCGATAGGGTAAACTTTCACGCCAATCTGTAACCTGTAGGCATGAAATCCGTTTGGAGATTCATAAGCTGTGGGTTCTCCATCGGTATTAAAATATTGAAGTTTTTGGCCATTAGCATAGTAATAGAAGCGCTGGTTTACAAAAGGACGCAAACGCCATGGCAAATCTGTATCGCGATAGTACAAATCTAAACGATAATAATACCGTTGCTTAAATTTGGAACGTTGTGTAAAATGCTGTTCGGCTACCAAAGCATTTTTCATTCTGAAACGACGCCCCAGGTGTGAACTCAATCGTACTCTGGCAGAAATACGGTGATAAACGAGTTGATTTCCGGCTACACCATCCAGTGAAAACGTAGGCGAATAACCTAATTTAACATCCCAATCGGGCGCCAGATCATAGCCTAATTCCAGATCAGGTTGAATAAAATTAAGACTCGAACTATTAAAACTGAACGAATGGAGCTGATAATAACTCAAATCAAATTTATCATTGAGATCAGCATTTACACCTAACAAGGTCCAAAGCATTGTCGTTTCAGTTTCACGCACCTGAGCTCGCGATAGAAGCCCAAATAAAAGGCAGAATACGATGCCTAAGGATTTTTTCATAATAAGTAATTAAGTTGGTTTGTTCGTTATACCTTCCTCAAGTTTCGATGAAATCGCCAATTTTGAATGAACATTTTGAATTAAAACATCCAAAATGTTTCATAGAAAAAGTATAGAGCAGATTAGCAATCCTAAGGTCAGGATAATTATTCCGGTCAATAGTATTTTCAAAACAGTATTCAAAGTAGATTTTGGGTCTGGCATAACATTTTATTTTTAATGTTATATGGATATAACCCGTAAGTATGAAAAACTCCTACCCTTGATTGAAGTTATTTTTAGTTGGAAAAAAATCTTTTTATTACAATTAATATTAACCTGCTGAAAATTAATGCCTTAAAGTAACCAAAGTTACACAGATCATTTATTTAAAAACTATTTTTGGACCTGTTTAGATAATCAAAAAAGTACCTCGACATCCCTTTTAATCCAAATTTTGTGTTGTGTATGAGTAGAAAAATACCGCTACTTTTCCTGCATGATTAGTAGATTAATTTAAAAAAATTAATACCTTTAATAGTAATAGCACCAAAAACAACTCTCTCTTCCTAATGACTACAATTGCGCCCTCTATAGCAGAGACTTTAAATGTTTTAAAGTCTGCCTTAAACGTTCCAAAAAAGAACATTTTTTACCACGGCATCTCAGACACCTGTACTAAAGAACCTGTGACATCCGAAAATTACAAGCTTGTAAACAAACTTTTGACGGTAGTTGAAAAGGAGCAAAAAATAATGCTCTGCAACGATCTCAGTCAAGATAATCGATTTAAATCTGATTACAAATCAAAAGGCAGCATTCAGGCTTTTATTGGTTTGCCCCTTTTAGGTTTGGGTGAAAGAGCTATTGGAATTTTCTATATTTTATTCGATCATAAAACAAAATATCCGAAAAATACGGAATCACTTTTGCTTGCGATTACAAAGCAGGCCGGACTTGCCCGAAGAAACGAAATGCGGCTCAAAAATTTAGAAAAAGAAAACAGAATTGTTTACAATGAGATCCGTAAACGCAAAAAAATTCTGGAAGCTACTCAAGCCGGTAGCTGGTTTTGGGATATTGAGAATCAAGAATTGACCATCACGCCACGTTGGGCCGAGATTATTGGGTATACCGTAGAAGAGCTGGAACCCGTAAACTATGAGATGTGGGCTAATTTAGTTTATCCCAAGGATCTTAAAATGGCAGAAAAAGCCATTCAAAGCTGTTTTTCAAAAGAGGTTAATTTTTACAACGTAACCTTTAGAATGATCCACAAAAAGGGGCATTATGTTTGGGTGAATTCTTCAGGGCTTATCACAGATTGGTCGAATACCGGCGAACCATTATACATGGTAGGTTCTCATATTGATGTGTCGCTTCAGAAAAAATCTGAGGAAATATTAAAACGCAACAAATGGCATCTTGAGGAGGTACAACGTATTACCAATATTGGCAGCTGGAGCTATGATGTAGTTGCCAAGGAATTTTTATTTTCCGAAGGTTTTTCTGCACAATTAAAATATTCAAAGAATCAATCGTTTGAAGACGTGATGGAGGACGTGATGGAAGAAGATAAATCTATTGTTTGTAAAGCCAGAAGCGCATGTATCAAATCAGGAAAACCCTTCGAAATAAATTACCGGATACAAACTCCAAATGACACGGTGTTATATATTGAAGAACATGGATTTGCTATAAAAGACGAAAATGGGAACGTTGTAAATATTTACGGGACACTACATGATGTGACTGAAAAGAAAAAAGAACAGCAACATCTAAAATTATTAGAAAGTGTTATCACAAATACAAACGATACGGTAATAATTACCGAGCCAGATCCCTTTAATAATCCCGGTCCCAGAATTATTTTCGTGAATGAGGCGTTTACTAAAATGACAGGATATTCCCCAGATGAAGTTATCGGAAAAAGTCCTAGAATCTTGGAAGGACCTAAAACAGACCAAAAAGAACTCGAGAAATTAGGTGAAGCGCTCAAAAATTTGGAATCCTATGAAGTTACGACCATAAATTATAAAAAGAATGGTGAAGAATTTTGGAATAATTTTACCGTAACACCGGTTATTGACGATGAAGGAAAATGTACCCACTGGATATCTATCGAACGTGATGTTACGAAAAAGAAAAAAGAACAGCAACATCTGAAATTGTTAGAGAGTGTCATTACTAACACTACCGATACAGTAATTATTACTGAAGCGGAACCTTTTGAGGATCCCGGACCAAAAATTATTTATGCCAACGAAGCATTTACCAAAATGACAGGCTATTCTGTAGATGAGATTATTGGAAAAAGCCCCAGAATATTACAAGGACCGAAGTCGGACTTTGAAGCCCTGAGCAAATTAGGAAAGGCCCTTCGGAATTGGGAAACCCATGAAGTAACAACTATAAACTACAAAAAGAATGGTGAAGAATTCTGGTGTAATTTTACCGTAACACCTGTGGCTGACGAAACAGGTTGGTACACCCACTGGATTGCTATTGAACGCGATGTTACAGAACAGGTAAATAAAATTAATTCACAACGTCTTTTGAATGAAATCAGTGGGATATTTACTGAAGAAGAAACCGTTAAAGGAGCGCTGCAAGGCTCCTTGGATAAAATTCTGAAACTTACTGAATTATCCTATGGTGAAATCTGGAGCCCTAATTGGGCAACCAATGAGCTTACCCTTATGGCAAATAACTATACCGACACCGAAGGTAAGGCGTTTAAAAAACTAAATTCAAAATTCGTTTTTGATCTGGATGAAGGTGTTCAAAGTAAAATTCTGGAAAAGAAAGAATATCAATTTCTTACTGATATTCAGAACAATCCAAATTTCGACCGGAGAGAAACAGCTAAAATTGCCAGGTTAAACACCGCTATTGGTTTTCCACTGGTCTCACACGATGAAGCCGTTGGAATATTAATGCTGGCCTCCAGAGAAAAACTGAAAAATTCATCGATTTCCAAACCTCTTTTCAAAGAACTAGAAGGGTTTTTAGGCAGAGAAATTAAGCGTAAAAGTTTAGAAGTTGAATTCAATGACGCTTTCAACATCACACCCGATATGCTAACCATTAGTGATGGGAGAAATTATTTTACGCGGGTAAACCCGGCTGCCACTAAAATTTTAGGGTATTCTGAAAAGGAATTACTATCACAAAGCTTTTTTAATTTTGTTCATCCTGATGACCGGGATATTACCATTGATCAAACAGACATTCTTAGTTCCGGAAATCCCGTGTATAATTTTGAGAATCGGTATATCACCAAGGAAGGAAAGATCGTATGGTTAAGTTGGGCGGCAACACCTTCATTTAGTAATGGTTTAACCTATTCTGTAGCTAAGGATGTTACGGAACGTAAGAAAACCCAGGCTAAATTGAATGCCTTAAACCTGGATCTTAAAAAACACACCTACGAACTGGAACAGAAGAATAAAAAACTTCAAAAGATCGCCTGGACCCAATCGCACCAGCTACGAGCTCCTTTAGCGCGAATTTTGGGTATTATAGAATCTATCGATCTGATTAAAAGAGAACAGAAGATGACCGAAGAGGAGATTCTATTGCACGAAAGCTTAAAAGAATCGGGAATGGAACTTGACAGAATGATCAAAAAAGTGGTGAAAAAAACAGATTTTTAAATGAAGGGTAAAAATACACTTATCTAGTATTGAAATACTGCATTTGTATTTCATTAAAAATTAATAAATATTTCACAAAAAAAAACTAACTTAGAAGGGAAGATGACTTTCATCATTGCGATCCGGTGGGCATGTGCCTAATTTAGCATGTTGAAAGTTGTTACACCATAAGAGCTGCCGATTTTTTAAAAAACCGCCAAATTTTTAAAGACTCCACACTTTTATTTGTTAACACTAAAAACCGGCTATGAGTATTACGAATAAAAATAGGTGCATACTTCTTGTTGACGACGACAACATCTGCAATTTCATAACAAAAAGAATCCTTGAGCAGCTGGGTTACAATAATTCTATTGAAATTACCCAAAACGGTGTTGCGGCACTGGACTTTCTGGAAAATACAATCAAAAATATTGAAACCCCTTTACCACAACTCATTTTATTGGATATTAATATGCCTGAAATGAATGGATGGAAATTCATTGAAGCTTTTGAAAAACTACCTGAAGTTATTGTTAACAATATGAAAATTGTAATGCTAACCTCGAGCATAAGTCCTGCCGACATCAAAAAAGCTGCAAGCACATCTTTTGTTGCAGAATTCATTACGAAGCCTTTAAACCTGGAGGTTATGCAGAGTATTCTTAAGAAATACACCTAGTTTTTATATCTACAGATAACACAAAATACTGCCGTTAATCCTTTCATCCTACTTCATTATTGAAAGATCTATACCGGCAAATACATCGTAAATAATAAGAATGGTTTAAACTAACCGATTAATAATACATTTCAAAAAATCCCAAATCGATGAAAATTAAATCCACTTTTACTGTGCTCAGCATATGCTTAACACTTTTATTTTTTTTACCTACCGAAACACTTGCGCAACAACAAAAAAAAGGTCCGCCATCGTGGGCACCGGCTCATGGCTATCGTGCTAAAGTGCGCCAGATCTATTTTCCCGATTACAAGATGTATTACGATCTTCAAAAAGGTGTTTATATCTATTTGAACAAAAACAGCTGGCAAATTAGTGTTAATCTACCTCGTATTTTGGGGAGAATAAATTTAAGTAGCACTCCAAAGGTGGAACTTGAATTAAATACTGATAGCCCACAACGTTATAATGCCGAGCATCTTGTGAAGTACAGAGGAAAAGGTTATAAGAACAAGATGAAGCACAAGGATAAAGCCCGGAAATAAATAACAATTTCCTGTAAAAAACCTATGTTTCAAAAGCAGTATATAAGTAACGATTGCACATGATTTCTGAAGTCTACGGCTAAATTAATCTTTTATTAATTCACTTAACTTTTCATTAGTGTTTTTAACCTTTACTTACCAAATGAATGGCTGCTAGTCATCTAATTTAGCGGAAACTAAAAAATTCCACTATGAGATGAAGAAACCTTTTCAATTACTACTTACACTTACATTTATCATATTATTTAATCAATTCCTTTCAGCTCAAGGCTGCGTGGCTATCCGCGGATTTTCCTCATGTAGCTCCAGCCAAATGGAGATGGGCTCCTCGCTTACCAAGGGAGACTTCTCGGTTGGTACGAATGTGCGTTACTTTAAATCGTTCCGACACTTCAGGGGTACCACCGAAGAAACGAATAGAATAACTGATGGTACTAATGTGATTAATCACTCCTATTTTGTAGATGTCGCAGTAGATTATTACCTCAGCAATCGCTTATATGCCAACTTATTGATTCCTTTTGTATCGCACTCCAGGTCGTCGATGTACGAACATGGCGGCAACAGTTTAGGCGACCGGCATATTACCAGATCCAGCGGATTGGGCGATTTACGCATTGGTGCCGGCTATTGGCTGTTTGAGCCAAACTCAAAATCCTATAATTACGCCATTGGTGCCGGAATAAAGTTGGCTACCGGAGATTATGCATATATGGATACCTTTTACAACCAAGGGCCCAATAAGGATCAAACAGTTGAAGCTGTTGTAGACCAATCCATACAACCAGGTGATGGAGGTTTTGGATTTAATTTAAATTTTCAGGGGTATCAAAGTTTATCAGAAAAATTTATGCTTACCACAACCCTGTATTATTTATTTAATCCAAGGGAAACCAATGGTGTATTAACGCGAAGCGGAAGAAGCGAATTTTCTGTTCCCGACCAATATGCAGCACAATTAGGTGCTATATATTTTACAAACCTACATGGTTTTAGCTTGTATTTGGGCGGCAGACTTGAAGGTGTTCCGGCATCCGACCTCATTGGAGGTAGCGCAGGGTATCGCAGACCCGGTTATGTGGTTTCGGTTGACCCGGGAATTTATTATAATTCCAGCAGATTGAGCCTGAGTTTAAATGTACCCGTTGCTTTGATTCGCGATCGAACGCAAAGTTATGAAGATAAGGTTCGTACAGCTGAAACCGGAGTTTACAGACAAGGGGATGCTGCTTTTGCTGATTATCTCATTAATTGTAATCTAACCTATAGATTCCGTAAAAAAGCACCAGAAGAAAACCATGGTATTGATTTTAATAAAACCAAATCCTAAGGACTTATTAATAGATACCATGCAAAGGCTCTGATCTATCAGGGCCTTTTTTTAATTGTTAGTATAGAAACAATCCCACACCAACCGTAATATTTGAAAAATCTTGTGACCCAATTTTTAAATGTTCGTAGCCTCCAATTAGTTTAAAATTCTTTTTGTGATAGTTCAATAAAAAGTTCAATTTATTTACAGTTTCGGTATTAATAAACGATTGATTAAAATTTGCTTCGATACTTAGCGGATTTGCAAAGAACCATTCCATCCCTAAACCATAGGTAAATCCGAATTGATGGACTTCACCGCCTACATAAGTAGTTCCCAAACCCCACCACAAATCAAATTTTTCTGCCCTAACCCGATAGTATTTGGCAAGGAAGTCATAGATCGCTAAATTATCTTTTCCAAAATTGGGATTATTTTCCCATAATTGGTAGTAATCAAAATCCAATCCAAAGCGTCTTAAAAATCTCAGATTCAAGCTTAGGTCCATACTTTTTAAAGTATTATTTTCAAACAGATAGCGCCCTGATAAGTCCGTTCTAAAACGACTGAAATTTTCATCTAATCCCACATTGTAATTTCCTTTATCGGAGTTATTGAAGGGATATTTTGTAACATAACTATTCGGAAACTCGTTGGGCGTCCCAATAAATGTTTGATAGGTTAAAAATGAAAATCCTTGAATAAATATATCCGCAAAAAATTCTCCGAAAAATCCCAAATCGGAAGAACTATCATCATCATCATCAGAACCTGAGTAACTTCGTGCAGATGACGGCTCAGGTTTCTTTTTTAAACTATTCTCAGCCCGGTTAATTTTTGATTGGGAAAAACCTATTTGTGTGGTCAACACAAAAACTATTAAACAAAGAAGGGTTCGTTTCATATCCTAAAGTTTTTAATTGAGCATCAATTTCAGTACCAATTCTTTTAATTGAACCAAAGATATTTTTATAATTATAGTACAGCGTCCAAAAATATCGCTGAAGTACAATACGGGACCAATTTAAAATTTTGAAATAGATATGATTTTTCGTGGATTATTTCAATTCCTGGTTCTTGAAAAAATAAAGATAAAGAGGAGCATTCATTTAAAGACTAATGAACCCTTCTAATTAAGAAGGGCTCTAGCTATTAATCACATACAAGGAGAATATGTAACACTCCTATATGTTCCATATGAGAAATGAAAATAAAAATTAAAGCCAAAAAACTCAAAAATCTAACAACATTATCGTTCCTATTTCTAAAATTGTTGCATTTCATCGATTTCAATAGTTGCAGGGCTAGGTGGCATGACACACATCATTTTATTACTAGAATTAAAGATCTTAATGAAATTATTAAATATTTAAAGACCTGTATATTAGTGTGTTTTAGTTAAAATTTGTATTATTGTTTAATTATTAATGAAAAAAATTAAACAAAATGAAAAAATTACCACTAATTATTCGATCGACCTTTGTTCTGTTGATCAGTCTGTCATTATTTAATTGCAGTAGTGACAGCCCTGTTGCCGACACTCCACAGGAACCTCAACCCACCGGGATGTCTAAAGTCTACCCGCTAAGCGCCGTTGCCAATCCCTCAATTTCTGGCACAGCGACGGTTTTAGAATTGGATGACAATTCCATTAGAGTAGATATTGATTTACAAAACACTCCATCAGGAGGTAGTCATCCGGCTCATATTCACTTTAATACGGCAGCCGAAGGTGGTGATATCGCCATCAGTTTGGAACCAATTAATGGGGATACAGGAAAAAGTTCTACAACCTTCACAACTCTAGATGATGGTACAGCAATTTCATATAGTCAAATCCTCGAATTTGACGGCTATATTAATGTACACTTAAGCGCCTCTGACCTTGGTACACTAGTAGCTCAGGGTGATATTGGGCAAAATGAACTAACAGGAAATAGTAAAGCTTATACTTTAAACTCCGTTGCCGTTCCCGAAATTGATGGAAGTGCTACGTTTTATGAGCGCGTTAATGGTGAAGCCTTAGCTGTTATTGCATTACAAAATACTCCTACTGGTGGAGAACATCCGGCACATATCCACCTGAATACGGCTGCTGAAGGTGGAGGTATCGCTTTTACCTTCAATCCCATAAATGGAGATACCGGTATGAGTAAAACCAATGTAGCTCAATTAGATGATAATACCCCTTTTGGATATGCCGATATTATGGATTTTGATGGCTACATTAACGTACATCTGAGTGCCTCTGACCTTGGTACAATTGTAGCTCAGGGTGATATTGGGCAGAACGAACTAACGGGAAATAATAAAGCTTATACTTTAAACTCCGTAGCCGTTCCCGAAATTGATGGAAGTGCTACGTTTTATGAGCGCGTTAACGGTGAAGCTTTGGCTGTTATTGCATTGCAAAATACTCCTGCTGGTGGAGAACATCCGGCACATATCCACCTGAATACGGCTGCTGAAGGTGGAGGTATCGCATTTACCTTCAATTCCATAAATGGTGATACCGGTATGAGTAAAACCAATGTAGCTCAATTAGATGATAATACCCCTTTTGGATATGCCGATATTATGGATTTTGATGGCTACATTAACGTACATCTGAGTGCCTCTGACCTTGGTACAATTGTAGCTCAGGGTGATATTGGGCAGAATGAACTAACGGGAAATAGTAAAGTTTATACCCTAAATACTGTTGATGTTGCAGGAATAAGTGGCACTGCGACCTTTGAAGAGCGCATTAATGGTACAACCCTAATAACCCTTGCCCTGGAAGGAACTCCGAATGGAGGATCTCACCCTGCACACATTCATGAAAATGACGCTGCAACAGGAGGAGGTATTATTGCAACTTTAAATTCTGTTGACGGAACCACCGGTATGAGCAAAACGCAAATTTCTGTATTAAACGATGGTACAACAGTGAGTTACACCGATCTTCTGAGCATTAATGGTTATATTAATGTGCACTTAAGTGCTTCAGATCTGGCAACAATTGTAGCTCAGGGAAACATCGGCTCCAACGAAGGAAGTTCAGCACAGGCAACAAACTACAATGTTACCAACAGTGGCTCCACCGCATACATTTTTAACGACAGCGGGTTTAATAATGACAGTAATCCAACGTTAACACTTGAACGTGGAAAAACCTATACATTTACTGTAAATGCTGCCGGACACCCGTTTTATATCAATTCGACTCAAGGAACAGGAACAACCAATGCCTACAATGATGGCGTTTCCAATAATGGCGCAGCATCCGGAACTATTACATTTACAGTACCTGCCGGTGCCCCGGACACACTATATTATAATTGTGAATTTCATGCTGCTATGACCGGTGTAATAAACATCATTAATTAAATAAATACATGATAATTAAAATTTCTTGATTGAAATCATTTAATTCCGGAATATCATGATCTGGAATTTTTGACCAACGATACTCAAATTCTCAAGAAATTGAATAAAAAAAGAAAACGATTTTCGCACAGGATACAGCAATATTCATAGTGCGGAAATCGTTTTTTATTTAGAAAAATAGCACAGCCCTGCTATTTTTATCCAAAAAGTAAAAATAACCACAAGAAAATGGAATAAGTATTCAATGCCTCTCACCTAAAATAAATTAGGCCTACTACTTGCCACAATGAAGTGGCCAACACAAGGTTGTCATCCTGAACTTGTTTCAGGATCTTTGGAGTATTAATTGTTATTAAATGAATTCAATCTTCATCAAAAAAGAATTCATGAATTTTAATAATGTCTCCCCTACCGATTTGAATTAAATCACTTGTTTCCTTTAAAAATATTCCTAATGATCTCTCATTATAAATAAATTTCATGTGAGGTGAATAATCTGTTACCAAATACATATCACCATCTATTTTATAAAAGTCGATATCCTCACCTCCATTTTTGCCCTTAATTCCTCTATTGACCACCTTCCCATTTTTTAGTGCTTCACGAATAATATGTTCATTACCTTCACTTGAAGCCACCTTTGAATAGGCAGTCATCATATTCATCCATTCTTCACTATCAATTAAAAACCACTTAACTTTATCAAAATCAATTCCATATTCATTTATCCATCCAAAACTCGTAAAACCAAATAAAACTGTTTTCTCTCCAAGCTTTGGTTCCTCACCATTAAAATCAAATTTTCTAATTTTAAAAGTAATGACAGATGTTGTAGACATATCCTTCAATTTTTTGCCATCAAAATCTAAGGTTTTTAAAGAAAATTTAGTGTATTCCGGATGATTTGTCAATAACCATTGCGTCGCGGTTAATTCAGCCTGCTCCTTCATTTGTTCAACAGCAGCAATACCCGCACCAATGGCTAATAAACCTCCAGCAACTGCAGCAACTGCTGCTCCGTCATTTTGTGCTTTGACTTGATTGGGTATTAGATAAATAATTAGTATTGAAATTAAAAAAAGCTTTTTCATTGTGAATGATTTAATGGTTAGTTAGTAAAAATAAAAAGAGAGTAAGTCCAATTATTTGAAAACTAATGTAAGAAATATTATATAATAACCGGGTTTGATTAAAGAAATTAGTTACATTTATATTATGGTAAAAAAGTTCCTACTTTATTCGCTGCTTTTTATTTCATTTAGTTCTTTTAATAGTTCTGAAGCTAACATTTATATCTGTACAGGTAAATACAGTAAAAAATATCATTACAAAAAAGATTGTAGAGGTCTTTCAAATTGTAAAAGTGACATTGAAAAAGTGACTCTTTCGGAGGCTAAAAAATTTGGTCGTACGCTTTGTGGGTGGGAAGATTAGTTTCCAAAGACCTTTAAAATTTGATCTAAATGCTGATAAATTTTCCTTAATGAAAAACATAATAATTTTTATCACGGCATATACAAGTCCCCCTTTTTGCCAATACCATTCCTTTGGGTTTAAAAAAGGAGTAGATACCGCTAATACGACATCTAATTATTTATGAAAAGGTTAGTTCTTTTAATAATTTTTTCTTTGAGTATCAACTTGATTACAGCTCAGTTTAAAATCAATAACCCTATTTACATTTCCGGAGAATTTAATATTGGAAATTACGTTGGAGGGGATATTAGCCTGAATTATATTTCAAAGAAAAACTATGTCTTTAAAATTGGTTATTCTGGTAATTTAAGGAAACCAAAATCTATACCAGAGGATTACGCTCTTGGATTCTCAGAGTTCTTAACACTATTCTTATTAGCCCGTCCGTATGATCAGTTAGAAAATTATTATGCAGGTACTGGTAAAGTTTATAATTTGAACCGGAATGGAACCATAAGGCTAAATATTACTTTTGGTTTAGGATACACTATTATCAGGGAACCCATAAATTGGATGCGCATAGATAACGCATTTTTAACTTCAAATTATACCTGGGAATATTATAAATATAATACTGTAAGCCTCATCATTAACCCAAAAATAGAATTTGCTTTCTCAAGATTTTATGGTCTTACTCTTTCTCCCATGATCCAGATAAACAAAGACAGAACTTATTTTGGAGTTGGAATTGGAAACATGATTGGTTTATTAAGGAAAAAACGGTACTAACAATAATTAAGTCTTCCAATTTGAGAAATAACCTTTCCGTATATTTTTGTAAGAATTTATACGTATATTGAACTTAAAACAAGTTGATATGATTTCGAAAAACACTCTTCTAAAGATGCTATTTTTACTATTACTAATTTCCTGCCAACCAAATCAAAGTGGAAAGGGTTACTATTCGGGGCTTGGTGATTATAGTGGTATATATCAGTTTCTTTCCAAAACGCCAGAAACTTATGATTGCGAAGGTTTGGCAAAAAGCTTAAATGATCTGGAAATTTCTTCTGATGGTCAATTTATAAGAAAAATGCACGGTTATAATGCCAATAATGAATGTGTTATTATTGAGACATTAACAGGAAAAATTACCATTACCCATCCCAACAAATGGACTCCTCATGGTATTGCCGAATATGACAACTCAGATTTAGTAGAACTTATTATCTTGGATTGGATGGAAGACGGTAAGCATAATGAAATTAGTTTTGACAGGGATGATGGTTCTGCTATATCATACACCTATTCCAGAGTCAAATAATATTCTAAAAAATAATAAAAAGTCGCTCCAAAAAGAGATAAGCGTCAAACGAATCTTACCTAAAATGAATTTATTTAACTGCTTCCACAATTAAAGACAAGACATGAAAAATTGGTGTCCAGAAAAAGTTCCTATTAATAGAGACGAAGATTATCACACTCATTATTTGGGTGAATTAGAAGATGGTAAACTCTTTTTTGGTTGTGAAACTTTCGTCTTTCCCAAAGGATTTACCAGTAATAGCTGGCAAAATGAGCGTTTGGAATATGTTGTTGTGTATCTTTTTGACAATGATGGAAATCATATTGATACCCTTTTTAAACTGCTTGGTAAGTCTAGTGATGTGAAATTAGGACAATCTGAACACAGTCTTAAAAGTTTATTAGAACCTCTTGGTAAACTAAAATTTAGGAATATTGAGATAAAACCTTTCTCTACTCATATCGACGGAATCAAATTTGGTTTAATCCCAAATCCTGAAACACAATCCATTGAACTACAACCAAGCTCAACCATTTCATTTTTTGAACCCTGGGATGGAGAATATTTCACTTAGAACACTTATTTTTCAACCATTATTGAAGACGAAATAAATTAAATGAGTAGTAAGATCTTAATTAAGATACCTCCTTCGGGTGAATTAGAAGAGATTCACTTTGGTAAACATTTCAGTCAGGCACTTTGGGTAGAATTTGAGCCTAATGAATGTGAGAAATGGTTTGGATGCTTCCCCTTGGAAAATATCAATGGTTATAATACTGTTTTAACAAACAAAGAAAATGAAGTGGCATTAGTTGTTGCAAGTGGCTTTGGATATCTCATTGACATTGAAAAAAAGAAAATGATTCTTAAAATTGCCGAATATCCACCAATTACAAGTGCAATACTGACTGAAAACCCTAATTACTTCGTTTTAGGAACATATTACTCAGTTTATGTAATTGACAATGAAAAAATAGTTCAGAAAATATCGCCAGACTTTATGGTTGAAGGCATTTACTTTAAAAAACAGGAAAACGGAAATGCTATCGGTGATTTAGCATCGGCTGAGAACCATTATGAATCCAATATTGATTTCAACTTTGACTTGCTTTCATTTAAAATGACACTAGATCAAAAGGTGAAAAGAAAAAGATTTAGACTTTTTTAATTGTCGAATATTTTAGAACACCCTAAAATAGAATAAAATGACCCAAACCAAGTCTTTTACAATGAGCACTCTAGAATCCATTGGATTATTGAATAAAGTTGTTAAAAATGAAAACAGTTCCGCATTCCTGTTGGAAATGAAACAACCTGACCTTTCAGCTAAAATCACCATACCTATTGACGTTTATGAAATTTTTATTGATATAAAATTTGAGGGTAATATTTTGACTGGTTGGGATGATTTTTATGGAAAAAGTAAAAAGGAGGATTACTTAGAAAAACTTTCTGAAATTAAGGAAATTCTTGAGGGTAAAGCTGAAATAATAATTGAAAATAATATGATTTATTTCAGTAGAGATACTGAATATAAAAGATGGTTTTAAAAGATGGAGAGGAACATGTTTTCAAATTTCTTAGAAATAAGAGCAAAATTAACCCTATATCCAACCCATAAGGGTGGAAGAAAAACTGGAATCAAAACGGGTTACAGACCAAATCATGTATTTGAGTATAAGGAGAACCCTTTAGTTTTTATAACATCATATATTGGACAAATTGATTTCAATAAGGATATGATTTTACCTGGTGAAACTGCCAACGTAATGGTTAAATTTCTAAATCATAACAATATTGAGTCTTTTTTAAAAAAGGGAAGGGTTTGGTGGATCCATGAAGGTGAAAATACACTTGGAGAAGCCGAAGTGTTAGAAATAATAGATTAATAATAATCACAAAATAAGCCATCCACTCCCCTTTTAATTTCTGAATTACCTAATACAAAAATAGCGGCTCCATTAGGGAATAAGGGTCGAACGCGTCTCACCTAAAATGAATTAGGCCAACTACTTGCCACAATTAAGTGGCCACCACAACTTTGTCATCCTGAACTTGTTTCAGGATCTTTACAACCTGCCCCAAAACAAAAATAGCGGCTCCATAAAGGAATAAAGGTCGAACGCGTCTCACCTAAAATGAATTAGACCTACTACTTGCCACAATGAAGTGGCCAACACAAGGTTGTCATCCTGAACTTGTTTCAGGATCTTTACAACCTGCCCCAAAACAAAAAAGCCCCTCCAAAAAGGAATAAGGGTCGAACGCGTCTCACCTAAAATGAATTAGGTCTACTACTTGCCACAATTAAGTGGCCAACACAAGGTTGTCATCCTGAACTTGTTTCAGGATCTTTACAAACTGAACCAAAACAAAAAAGCCTCTCCATAAAGGAAAAGCTTCTCACGAGTCTCACCTAAAATGAATTAGGTCTACTACTTGCCACAATTAAGTGGCCAACACAACTTTGTCATCCTGAACTAGTTTCAGGATTTTTGCGGTCTGGACGGGACTCGAACCCGCGACCTTCGCCGTGACAGGGCGACATTCTAACCAACTGAACTACCAGACCGTTGCTTTATTGCGGTTGCAAATATACATGGGTTTTTTTAGATGTCAAACGTTTTTTTATAATTTTTCTATAATTTTTTTCTTTATCCGAACTTTTGCCGTTCGACCATATAGGTCATTAAAATCGTATCAAAATCCTTGTTGATATCCGCCTCCACATACTTGATTTTATACTGAGCACATTTCAGTTTCATCGCCGTTATATATTGTGATACCGCCTCCTGATAACTTTCCTTGATAGAATCTGCATACAAGTTAATGTACTCCCCGGTCTCTACATCAATAAATCGTTTCGGTGTATTATCAAACTCGAAATTGATCTCTTTTGCTTTGTCAACCACATGGAATAAGATCACCTCGTGCTTGTTATATTTCAAGTGCCTTAAAGCTTCAAATAATTTTTCTTCAGACTCAGCCGTTTGAAACATATCCGTGAACAGAAAGATCATAGATCGCCGGTGAATCTTCTCGGCAATAAGGTGTAAATATTTGTAAGTGTCCGTAGTTCTTTGAACAGGATCAGACGCTACCACATCATTTAAGGCATGCAACAACATTTGATGATGGCGCTCGCTACCTTTTTCCGGAGCGTAAAAATCATAGGAATCACTATAAATACTCAAGCCTACTGCGTCTCGCTGACGTTTTAAAATACTCATCAAGGCTGCAGAAGCCAAAGCTGAAAAGGCTATTTTATTAAGTTTATCCAAGCTGAATTGCTTCATTTTCGGATAATGCATCGAACTACTGTTATCGATGATCAAATGACACCGAAGATTGGTTTCATCATCGTAACGTTTGGTGTATAACTTATCGGTTTTCGCGAACAACTTCCAATCGATATGCCTTGTACTTTCGCCCTGATTATATATTTTATGCTCGGCAAATTCTGCAGAAAAACCATGAAACGGACTTTTGTGCATCCCGGATATAAAACCTTCTACCACCTGCTTTGCGAGGAGCTCCAGATTTTTAAATCCGCCAACTTTATTTAGTTCCTGCTGTAAGTCCATTTTACTGTTGTTCAATTCTTATTTTGGGTTTTGTGCCCGAGGAAATTGTTGGTCTTTTTATTCACTTCTCAAGAGAACCAAGAAACGAGAAACGAGAACCAAGACACATTTTTTTGAACATTTAGATCATTTTAAGACCTTCTATGTTCCCTCCTCTCTTCTCCCTCCTCTCTTCTCTCTTCTCTCTTCTCTATTTTCCCTACTCTCTTTTCCCTAAATAACCTTATCCACAATACCGTAAGCAACCGATTCTTCCGCACCCATCCAATGGTCACGGTTAAAATCCTTCATGATCTTCTCAAATTTCTGACCACAATTATCAGCTAAAATCTGTGCGCTAATTTCTTTGGTTTTCAGAATTTCCTTAGCGGTAATCTCAATATCACTGGCTGGCCCTCTGGCACCACCACTGGGCTGATGGATCATCACTCGTGCATGCGGTTGAATAAAACGTTTCCCTTTCTTCCCCGCTGACAAAATGATGGAGCCCATGGAAGCCGCAAATCCGGTACAAATGGTAGACACATCGCTTTTTAAAGATTTCATACAATCGTAAATAGCAAATCCGGCCGTTACATAACCTCCGGGACTGTTGATGTAAAGGTGTATATCTTTCTTTTCAAGGGCGTCCAGATACATCAAACGATCTACGACATGCTTAGCAGAATCGTCATCTACTTGTCCCCACAAGAAAACCTTGCGTTCCTCAATCAATTTAGCATCTATGATATCTTGGATTTTATTGTCTTTATTTTCACTCATAATGATGTTATGTTTTTTCTTAAAGATTTAAAATTATGAAAATTAAAAGAACTTCAATTTCCAACAGTCTAAAATAAAAAAAGGTTTGCCATTTCTGACAAACCTTTACATTTTTCTTTTTCTATATATTATAATAGTGAATCGATAGCGTCTGTGTAGGCGTTCTTAGGTGCTACACCTACTTGACGACCAACAACTTCACCATTTTGGAATACCAAAACAGTTGGAATATTACGTACTCCATATTTCGCAGCAAATTCCTGATTTGCATCTACATCAACTTTACCAACAATGGCTTTTCCTTCATACTCGTTACTGATTTCTTCAATAACAGGTCCTACCATGCGACATGGTCCGCACCAAGCTGCCCAAAAATCCACCAATACCGGCTTGTCACTATTTAATACAGTTTCTTCAAACGTTGCATCTGTTATTTCTAATGCCATAATATTTTTATTTAAATTGTCTTTTACTTCTAATTATTTTACAAAATTAGTCAAAAAAATCCCGAAAGCTTACACACCTTCAATTTGTTTTACTTATAGTTCAATCAATCGGTGCTATTACAGTACACCGTTAGGTTCCATCGCGTTAGTTTAATTTATAGTAGAGCTCGCGTTCTTCTAATTCGTCGAGTAATTCTTGTGATACTTTCACCTTTTGTTTCCGACTTGGCATGGTTAATTTTATCTCGTCTTTTCTGTCGTAAACTATAAAATTAAGAGCCTGATTTCCCGGATGCATTTTCAAAAGATCTTTTAAATCTAAAATATTTTCTTCCTGAAGTTGATTGATATCTACCTGGATCGATAATTTTTTAGCGTAGGATTCCATCACATCGTGTAGTAATTGGAAATTATTAAATTGCAATCGGGGTTCCCCACGCTCGCCGGTATTCTTATTGATCCAACCTTCACGAACAAAACAGCGTACAAAAACAAAATTATTCTTCATTAAAAAATGACGGAACTTCAAGTATTCTTCACCAAAAATTCGAAACTCATAACTATCCGTATAATCTTCAATGGTAAATAATCCCCAGCCTTTTCCTTGTTTACTCACACGGTGCTGCACATCAGTAACTACACCTCCAAAAACCAATTCACGGTTCACATAAGGGGTAATATCGGTAAACATACCAACCGTACAATTACAAAAGGTCTTCATTTCGGTTTTGAAATCATCCAACGGATGCCCTGAAATGTAAATTCCAACAACTTCGCGTTCTTTACTCAGTTTTTCCATGGTGCCCCATTCTTCGCAAGGCGGCACCTGAGGTTCGGCAATTTGAACATTACTTGCATCACCAAACAAACTTACCTGAGCAGAATTTTCATTTTCCTGATGTTTCGCACCATATTTTATTGCTTTTTCTAAAAAGGTGATACCATCTCCTTCGTCGTGGAAATATTGAGCACGATGTGTATTTTTAAAACAATCGAAACCTCCGGCTAAGGCCAGATTTTCGAAGGCTTTTTTGTTAGCAGCGCGTAAATCGATACGTTTTGTTAGGTCGAAAATAGAGCTGTACGGCCCATCTTTTTTACGATTCTCCACTATCGTTTTTACGGCACCGTGGCCCACCCCTTTTATGGCACCCATTCCGAAACGCACGGCACCATCTTTATTAACCGAAAACTTATAATAGGATTCATTAACGTCAGGGCCGAGAACAGGTAGTTTCATCCGTTTACACTCTTCCATAAAGAAGGTCACCTGCTTAATGTCGTTCATGTTATTTGAAAGCACAGCCGCCATATATTCTGCGGGATAATGCGCTTTTAAATAAGCAGTCTGGTAAGCGATCCAGGCATAACAGGTCGAGTGGGATTTGTTGAAGGCATAACTCGCAAAAGCTTCCCAATCTTTCCAGACTTTTTCCAGAATTTTAGCATCATGACCGTTGGCACTTGCCTGCTCGATAAACTTGGGTTTCATTTTATCGAGTACTGCAATTTGCTTTTTACCCATGGCCTTACGAAGAACATCTGCTTCACCTTTGGTAAAGTTTGCCAATTTTTGCGATAAGAGCATCACCTGCTCCTGATACACTGTGATACCATACGTTTCCTGCAGATATTCCTCCATGGCGGGAAGATCGTACTCGATATCCTCATCACCGTGTTTTCGTCGTACGAAACTCGGAATGTATTCCATCGGACCCGGACGATACAGGGCATTCATGGCAATAAGATCTTCAAACACCGTTGGTTTTAAATCTTTGAGGTGTTTTTGCATTCCGGGTGATTCGTATTGGAACACCCCAACGGTTTCACCGCGTTGGAATAGGCGATAAGTTTTTTCATCATCCAGAGGAAAACTATCCGGATCCAGTTCAATACCATGTTTTGCTTTCACAATTTTAACGGTATCCTTGATGAGCGTTAAGGTTTTTAAACCCAGGAAATCCATTTTCAACAAGCCTGCCGATTCTACAACAGAGTTATCGAACTGGGTAACATACAAGTCAGAATCTTTGGCGGTGGCTACCGGAACAAATTTGGTAATATCATCGGGCGTGATGATGACACCACAAGCGTGAATTCCCGTATTTCGTACAGAACCTTCCAGGGTTCGCGCGGTGTTCACCGTTTCAGCTTCCAGATCTGAACCCTCAGAAATATTTAAAAGCTGATTTACTTTTTCAAGATCTTCAGAACGGAATTTCTGGCTCAACTCCTTTTCTTCCAAACCAAAAATCTTGTTCAATTTGGACATGTTCGGAATCAACTTAGCAATGCGGTCAGCATCAAATAAAGGCAGGTCTAGAACTCGTGCCGTATCTCGAATAGACGATTTCGCAGCCATCGTTCCATACGTAATGATCTGAGCTACCTGATTAGCCCCATATTTTTTAATCACGTAATCCATTACGCGACTTCGGCCTTCGTCATCAAAATCGATATCAATATCGGGCATACTGATACGATCCGGATTCAAGAACCGCTCAAAAAGCAGATCGTACTTCAATGGATCGATATTCGTGATCCACAAGCAATAGGCCACTACGGAACCGGCCGCTGAACCACGCCCCGGACCCACAGATACATCCATATTTCGCGCTTCTCGGATGAAATCTTCAACAATCAGGAAATAGCCGGGATACCCTGTGTTTTCAATAACGCTCAACTCAAAATCCAAACGTTCCTTGATGGCATCAGACAAGGGTTCGCCATAACGTTTTTTGGCTCCTTGATAAGTTAAATGACGTAAATAGGCATTTTCACCTCGTTTACCACCATCGAATTTATCTTCTTCATTTTTAAATTCATCAGGAATATCGAAAGCCGGTAAAAGGACATCACGGGCTAATTGATAGGGTTCAATTTTATCTAAAACCTCTTGAATGTTACTTATGGCTTCAGGAATATCTTTGAATAAAGCCTTCATTTCGTCAGCCGACTTGAAGTAATAATTCTGATTTGGCAAACCATAGCGGTATCCACGACCTCGACCAATCGGAGTCGCTTGTTTTTCACCATCTTTTACGCACAATAAAATATCATGTGCATTGGCATCTTCCTGATTCTGGTAATAGGTATTATTGGTAGCAACAACTTTGATATTATGCTTTTTGGAAAACTCAATTAACACGGGATTCACACGGTTTTCATCTTCCTGATTGTGGCGCATCAATTCAATATACAGGTCATCACCAAATTGCTCTTTCCACCACAAAAGGGCTTCCTCGGCCTGATTTTCACCTACATTTAGCACTTTGCTAGGCACTTCTCCGTATAGGTTTCCGGTAAGTACAATAAGGTCTTCTTTGTAAGTTTCAATGAGTTTCTTATCAATTCTGGGCACATAGTAAAAACCATCCACAAAAGCATGCGAGGACAATTTAGCCAAATTGTGATAGCCGTTCTTATTCTTTGCTAATAAAACAATTTGGTAACCGTTATCTTTTCGGGTTTTATCCTGATGATCATCACAAACAAAAAACTCACAACCAATAATTGGTTTTATTTCTTTTTCATTTATGGTTTCACCATTGGCTTCGGCTTCTGCCAGTTTATTTTTGATGGACCCATTGTACCGATTTACAGCATTGATAAAGTGAAAAGCTCCCATCATATTCGCATGATCAGTAAGTGCTACGGCGGGCATGTTGTTTTTCGCCGCGGCATCCACCAGGTCGGCCACACTCATGGTAGACTGTAAGATCGAAAACTGGGAATGGTTATGCAAATGCGCAAAAGAAACCTCCTGAAGATCGGATACATTTTGTTGAATATCTTCTTTGGTAATATCCGGTTCGGTGGCTTCTTTTATTCTAGCCCGGATCTTGGCACTTTCCTTTTTAAGATTGATGTGCTTTAAACCGATAAGCTGTATTTCCTTCGGATTTTCCTCCTGAAAGTTTTTAAAGTACTCCGGAGTTACATCAAGTTCCTCTTTGGTATATTCCTCACGGCGGATTAACTCCAGAAAACAACGCGTCGTGGCTTCCACATCGGCAGTCGCATTATGAGCTTCATCAAAAGGTTCATGAAACAGAAATTCGTGTAATTCGGTAAGGGTTGGCAATTTATATTTTCCGTAGCGTCCTCCGGGAATTTTACAAAGATCCGCGGTATGTTCGGTACACGTATCCAAAACCGGAAGTTCTTGCAATGGGTTGGCAACGGCGCCACGCACAAATTCGGCCCCCATAATATTAAGATCGAACTTCACATTCTGCCCAACAACAAATTTGGTTCTGGAAAGGGCTTCATTAAATTTTTCTAATACCTCAGCTAAGGGAATACCTTCTTCCTGGGCAAGTTCTGTAGAGATCCCATGAACTTTTTCTGCATCATAGGGAATATTAAAACCTTCAGGCTGTACTAAATAATCCTGATGATCGATACAATTACCCATCGCATCGTGTAATTGCCAGGCTATCTGAATACAGCGCGGCCAATTATCCGTGTCGGTAATCGGGGCGTCCCAGCGTTTTGGTAATCCTGTGGTCTCGGTATCAAAGATTAAGTACATAAATGTTCTCCTATTGGGTGCTTAAAAGTTCAAAATAAAGGAATAAAAATACATCAAAAACCAGCCTTATTAAAGTTAAGTTATGAACTATTTGTAAACAAAAAAACGAGAACCTTACAAACTGCGGGGTTTCAGAATTTAGCCTAAGAAATAAAAGTTATCTTAATGATTATCAGAAGTAGACCTTTTTAATAAGGTATATAAAAAAACACTTGCTCTAAATGATTTATAACATTCAGAGTCAAGCGCATTATTCTCCCTAAGTGAACTGATTAATAGCAAAACAAATGTAACCAGGCTTCTAATACAAACAAATACCCAAAAAAGGGTATTTTTAGTCGGGGTCGGCTTCATCAAAACTGAGCATCCTATTTATTATTTCTTACTTTCAAATGGAATGAAACAAAAAAAGCGCAACCTAAGGTGCTGCGCTTTTCAAACGAAAATTAATATCTAAGATACTAACTCTTTTGATTTTTTCTTCGGATGTGATTTGTAACACATCTACACTCCTTAAGATAAAAACATAAACCATTGATTACAAATATTTTAACAGACTTTAGGAAAAATTTAAGCGGTTTAACATTTCAAAGGAAATTCTTTAAGTTTTCTACGATATTTCTAATGAATTTTTCGAAATTGCCAACCCGACTAGACTTCTGTTTTTCACCCAATTAAATGATTAAAATAATTTGGTTGAAAATTCAAAATAATACATTATCTTTGCGCCCTTATTAATAACCGAGGTCGTGAACCTCAAATAATTAATTATTATGCCAGTAAAAATTAGATTACAAAGACACGGTAAAAAAGGGAAACCTTATTATTGGATCGTTGCTGCCGATGCACGTGCAAAACGCGATGGTAAGTACTTAGAAAAAATAGGTTCTTATAATCCTAACACAAATCCTGCAACTATCGATTTAAATATCGACGGTGCCGTGAAGTGGTTACAAAACGGTGCCCAGCCAACGGATACTGCTAAAAACATCCTGTCTTACAAAGGTGCCTTATTGAAAAACCACTTAATGGGTGGTGTTGCTAAAGGGGCGCTAACTGAAGAGCAAGCTGAGAAAAAATTCCAGGCTTGGTTAGAAGAAAAAGAAGCTAAGATTCAAGCTAAAGCTGAAGGACTTTCTAAAGCTGAAGCTAAAGAAAAAGCTGAAAGATTAGCTGCTGAAAAAGCTGTAAACGAAGCTCGAGTAGCTGCAGCAGAGCCTGAGGTAGAAGAAGCTGAAGAAACAGAAAACGCTGCTGAAGCTGCTGCTGAAACTGAAGCTCCTGCTGCTGAAGAAACAGCAGAAGCAGAAACTACGGAAGAAGCTCCTGAAGCTGAGACCAAAGAAGAAGCTCCTGCTGAAGCTAAAAAAGAAGAAGAATAAAAATTTATTTTTTATACTTTTAAACTCCGATAGCTCCTATCGGAGTTTTTTATTTTAACACCATGCAAAAAGAAGACTGCTTTTATTTAGGTAAGATTGTTAAAAAATACAGTTTTAAAGGCGAAGTATTAGCAAAACTGGATACGGATCAACCCGAACTTTACGATAATTTGGATGCGATTTTTTTAGAGGTTCGCGGGAGTTTGATTCCTTTTTTTGTAGAGGACACACAATTACATAAATCTGAACTGTTAAGGATCAAATTTGAGGACGTTGATACCGAGGCTGATGCCGATAGTATTTTAAAAAGCGGTTTGTACCTCCCACTCGATTTATTACCAAAACTGGAAGGCAACAAGTTTTACTTTCACGAAGTCATTGGTTTTAAAATAAATGATAAAAATTTCGGGGAGGTCGGAACCATAACCGCAATTAATGATTCTACGGCGCAATCCCTTTTCGTGATTGATAGAAATGGTACAGAAATTCTAATTCCTATGAATGACGATTTTATTAAAAAGGTGGACCGTAAGGCCAAAACTATTTTAGTAGAAACCCCGGAAGGGCTTATCGATCTGTATTTACAAGGCTAAATTTTAAGAAAGCCTCTGATGAATAAACCTTTCAAATTCAAACAATTTACAATAGAACAAGATCGCTGCGCCATGAAAATTGGTACGGATGGCGTATTACTTGGTGCCTGGACCTCGATTGAACACCGTCCGTTTTCCATTTTGGATATAGGTGCAGGAACCGGTGTAATTGCGTTGATGTTGGCGCAACGTAGTGCTGCTGAAGTTATTGATGCTATTGAAATAGACGATGATGCTTATGAACAATGCGTAGACAACTTTGAAAAATCGCCCTGGAACGATCGGTTGTTTTGTTATCACGCTTCGTTGGAAGAATTTGTAGATGAAATAGAGGACAAATACGACCTTATTGTTTCAAATCCACCATTCTATTCCGAAGACTATAAAACTGAAAACACCCAACGTGATACTGCGCGATTTGCTGATGCCTTACCCTTTGATCATTTGATTGAAAGTGCTTCAAAATTATTATCAGAAAACGGTTTTTTTTCGGTGATCATTCCTTTTAAAGAAGAAGCATCATTTATCGCTGCAGCTTCAGCTTTTGGATTATTTCCAAACCGTATCCTTCATGTAAAAGGGCATCCGGAATCAAAATTCAAGCGAAGTCTGATCGCATTTTCCTTCCGCGAAAGCGACATTGAAAAAAAAGAAATGATAATTGAAACTACCTGGCATCAATACACCGAGGATTACATCAATCTTACCAAAGATTTTTATTTAAAGATGTAATTACTTTTCGCGTTTGTTATAAAGCATAATGAGGTATAAGGGAATTCCCAAAAGCAATAACATAAAACCGTAAAAAACAGTTTCCGGACCTGCGCCGAAGATGGCCCAAAGTGAAAAGGCAAAACCTAATCCCCCGAGTACAAAGGTTTTTACCCAACTATTACAATGCAATTTTCGTTCTATGATTATCAGAATGTAAGCTGCACTTGTTAGTAAATACGGTAGCAAGGCAACAAAAACCACAATTTCGACGATCGTTTGAAATTGATCAACCAAACCTTTAGTAAAATTCATGAGCATTACCGCCGAGGACAAGAGTCCTCCGATGATCAAACCATACGCCGGAGCGCCATTTTTATTTTCTTTCCTAAAAATTTTAGGGAATAAATTATCTTTTGCCGTAGCCATAGGCATTTGACCTGTGATCAAAATCCATCCGTTAAGTACACCTAGCCCTGAGATAATCACACCGATGGCGACGAAATAGCCTCCAAAATCTCCGGAGATCAATTGTGCTGCTTTAGCAAAGGGTGCAGCCGAACCTTGCAAAATATCTGTGGGTAAGATCCCAAAAAGCACAATGGTGGCTAAAATGTATATAATAGCTGTTAAAACAGCACCAAACATCGTGGCTTTTCCAACTAAAACTTCAGGATTCTTAATATTTTCAGCGGGAATTGTGGCACATTCGATCCCAATAAATGCATAGAGTGTCAAGGCGGCTACCATCGGAAAAGTTGCAAAATCACTGTTCCCTGTAAGATTAAATTCCGGGAAATTATTTATATCGAAATAGAAAAGTCCAACAATAATTACGAAAATCAAAGGTGTTAATTTTAGAGCGGTTGTTATCACCTGAACAATTCCTGACTCTTTAATTCCTCCTGTATTAATCCAGGTAAACAACCAAATTAATCCTAATCCGATACTCACAGAATACACAGAATTGGTCTCTAATACAGGGAAAAAGAATCCTATGGCACCTACGATGGCAATGGCAATCGCGCCATTACCAACCCAACAAGAAACCCAGTAACCCCAGGCCATCAAAAATCCGATAAAATCACCAAATCCTTCACGAGTATAGGCATAAGGTCCGCCACTCTTATTAACGACGATTTTACTTAAATTACTGAATATTTTTGCCAAAATAATAGCGCCTACAGCAGTAAACACCCAACCCAAAAGACTGATACTACCATATTTTGCAAGAGCGGCCGGCAAGACAAAGATGCCTACCCCGATCATGTTCCCAATAACAAGAGAAGTTGCTGTAATTAATCCAACCTTTTGAGGTTCTTTTGAAGTCATTTAAGTAAGTTTTAAGGCAGGTATGGTTTAATTATGTAAATTACAGGCGACTAAATATACAATATAATCGGATATGCCTTACAAATTTTATGTTGATTCTGATATCACCAAGGCCGAGACCTTACCGGCTTCATTCTATAAGGATGAAATCTTGTTTGGCGATCTGAAAGAAAAAGTGTTTTTAAAGTCCTGGCAATGGATTGGCGATAAGGCATTGGTTTCTGAAAAACAAGCTGTATTTCCTTTTGTTCTGTTGGAAAATTACCTCACAGAACCCATGATACTTACCAAAGCTTCTGATGGTGAAATATCCTGTTTAAGCAATGTATGTACCCATCGTGGGAATCTTGTGGCTTATGAAAAAGGTATTTCAAAAAAACTGGTTTGTAAATATCATGGGAGACGATTTAATTTAAAGGGCGATTTTGAATACATGCCTGAATTTGACAAAACCGAAGATTTCCCAAGACCTTGTGACAACCTTCATCAGTTTCCGCTAAAACAATGGGGGCACTTATTATTTGCCGGATTAAACCCGGCTTTTGATTTTCAAGAGGCTGTAAATGTGATGAAAAAGCGGATTGGCTTTATGGATTTAGAACAGTTCCAAGAAGATAAAAGCAGACATAAAGATTTTGAGGTAAATGCGCATTGGGCCTTATACTGCGATAATTATTTAGAAGGTTTTCATGTGCCTTTTGTTCACAACGACCTCAATGCTGTTTTGGATTATGGAAGCTATGCGACGGAAATTTACAAATACTGCAATTTGCAAATTGGATATACAGAAACAGCCGATAACACCTTTGAACTTCCTGAAGATCATATAGATTACGGAAAACATGTTGCCGCCTATTATTTCTGGGTCTTTCCTAATATGATGTTTAATTTTTACCCCTGGGGACTTTCAATTAATATCGTAAAACCCATAAGTATCAATAAAACTAAAGTAGCTTTCAGAAGCTACGTTTATGATGCTTCAAAATTAGAAAAGGGCGCCGGTAGTGGTTTGGATAAGGTAGAACAAGAGGATGAGGAAATTGTGGAGCATGTTCAAAAAGGGGTCCGATCCTCCTTTTATAAAGCTGGCAGATTTTCACCAACCCGCGAACAAGGTGTTCATCATTTTCATCGTTTGTTAGCTGAATTTATAAATCAATAATTCAGCAAATTATTTCCTCATTTTGAATATAAAAAATCGTTTACTTTGGTTAAATTTGACATCTATTAAATTTTTAATAAAAAAAGACAGCATAATTTAAGAATTTTGCATTCAAACCCTTATCATTAAGCATGAAACCAGATTTATTTGAAGCACCGGATTATTACAAAATAGACGATCTATTAACTGAAGAGCATAAACTCGTACGTCAGGCAGCCCGTGAGTGGGTAAAACGCGATGTATCGCCTATCATCGAGGACTATGCTCAAAAAGCCGAATTTCCTAAACAAATTATTAATGGATTATCGGAAATTGGTGCTTTCGGGCCCTACATTCCCATGGAATATGGTGGTGCTGGATTAGATCAAATTTCGTACGGGTTGATCATGCAGGAAATAGAACGCGGTGATTCTGGAATTCGAAGTACAGCTTCGGTACAATCTTCTTTAGTGATGTACCCGATCTGGAAATATGGAAACGAGGAGCAACGCCAAAAATATCTACCAAAACTAGCCAGTGGCGAATGGATGGGTTGTTTCGGTTTGACCGAACCTGATCACGGCAGTAATCCCGGTGGCATGGTGACCAATTTTAAAGATAAAGGCGACCATTACCTTTTGAATGGTGCTAAAATGTGGATCAGTAATGCACCGTTTGCAGACGTTGCAGTGGTTTGGGCAAAGAATGAAGAAGGTCGCATTCACGGCTTGATCGTAGAACGTGGTATGGAAGGATTTTCAACGCCTGAAACTCATAATAAATGGTCGCTTCGTGCTTCAGCAACGGGTGAACTTATATTTGATAATGTCAAGGTTCCAAAAGAAAATTTATTACCAAACAAGTCCGGTTTAGGCGCACCGCTTGGTTGTCTGGATTCCGCTCGTTACGGTATTGCCTGGGGTGCTATAGGCGCTGCTATGGATTGCTATGATACCGCTTTACGTTACAGTAAGGAACGCACCCAATTTGGGAAACCTATTGGCCAATTCCAACTACAACAAAAGAAGTTAGCCGAAATGATCACAGAGATTACCAAAGCGCAACTTTTAGCCTGGCGCTTAGGCGTTATGAAAGAGAATGGTACAGCAACCTCAGCGCAGATCTCGATGGCAAAACGGAACAATGTGGATATGGCTATCAATATTGCTCGTGAAGCCCGCCAAATGTTAGGCGGTATGGGCATTACCGGTGAGTATAGTATTATGCGTCATATGATGAATTTAGAGAGTGTCATTACTTACGAAGGTACGCACGATATTCATCTGCTTATTACAGGCTTGGATGTTACCGGCCTAAATGCATTTAAGTAATCAAATCATAACAAAACTTTATAAAAATTCGGTTTCAAATTGATGGTTCAAGTGTTATTTTTGTAAAAAATTTGCATTATGAACACCGAAGCTATTCACAAGGCCATCAAGCCGCATCAGGATACGCTGCTTAACCATCCATTGTACAACAAAATAAAAACCGTTGAAGATCTGCAATTGTTTTTGCAGCATCACGTTTTTGCGGTATGGGATTTTATGTCGTTGTTGAAGGCTCTTCAAACAAAATTAACCTGCACTACAACGCCATGGATGCCCGTTGGAAATCCTGAAACACGTTATTTGATCAATGAAATAGTGCTTGCTGAAGAAACCGATATAGATCAGGAAGGACGTCGCCGAAGCCATTATGAACTCTATATTGATGCCATGGAAGATGCTAAGGCAGATACACGTTTAATTGCTGATTTCCTGAACCATGTTGAGGAAACGAAAAATATCTTTGTTGCTATAAAAAACAGTCCCTTGCCTGAAGCCGTAAAAGACTTTTTAAATTTCACCTTTGAACTTATAGAACAGGGAGAAGCTCACGAAATTGCTGCAGCATTTACCTTTGGTCGCGAAGATCTTATTCCGGATATGTTCACAGCGATATTAAAGAAGTTTCAAAATAACCTTAATGACGTCGACTTATCTAAGCTCATTTATTATTTTGAACGTCACATTGAGTTAGACGGCGATGAGCATGGTCCCATGGCTATGAACATGATTTCTGAACTTTGTGGAGGTGATTCAAAAAAATGGCATGAGGTTGAAGACGTTGCTAAACAAGCTTTAGAAAAACGCATCGCTTTATGGGATGGCATTGAACACCTCATTGAAGATAAGCAGCTTGTAGCGCAAAATTAGAACACTACCTACTGCCAAAAGATTTCTGTATCTTTACTTAAAAAGTTTTATGAGACAGAGATCATATATGATACTGAGCGCTTTTATGCTCTTTATTGGTTGTAGCAGCAATGAGGCACCACCTCAGGATGAATCCTCCAAAAATTCGACTTCAATAAGTGCGCCATCATTAGATGATGGCATCATTAGAATTTTAGCCCTGGGGGATAGTTATACCATTGGTGAAAGTGTATGTGAAACCTGCCGTTTTCCGGAACAACTTAAAGATAGTTTGATCCAAAATTTAAGTTCCGGTGATCCTGTTGAGTTGAAAATTATTGCCAAGACCGGTTGGACTACTTCCAATTTAATTCAGGGAATTTCTACAGAAAACCCTGCTGATAATTATGATCTGGTCACCCTCCTTATTGGTGTAAACAACCAGTATCAAGGAAAACCTTTTTCCCTATATGAGGAAGAATTTCCTAAGCTTTTAAATACGGCCATTCAAAAAGCAGGAAATGATAAGAGTAATGTGATCGTTGTGTCGATTCCTGATTATGCCTACACGCCTTTTGGTGGTGGAAGCAATAGTATTTCTCAGGATATCGATAAATATAACAGCTTTGCCAAAAGTTATTGTGGATCTCAAAACGTAACCTTCGTGAACATAACAGATATTACAAGAGAAGGTTTAAATGATCCTGATCTGGTTGCTTCGGACGGTTTACATCCCTCTGAATTAGCTTACAGCAAATTTATAGAACGGATACTCCCTTTGGCCCTTCAGAAATTAGCTGATTAAGCAACATTATAATGGTTTACTTCTTTTAGTAAACGTATCTTTGCCAAAATTTTTTTGGTGCAACTCCGTAGCATATTTTTTGTATTTCTTTATTTTGTTGCCATGCTAAGGCCATTGCAACCCTTGGTTTATTATGAACTAAACCAGGATTATATTGCCAACTTCTTATGTGTTAATAAGGATAAACCGGAAATGCATTGTAATGGCAAATGTTATTTAACCAAAGAAATTAAAAAACAGCAAAAGGAAGAACCCGCTTCGCAAAAAATTATCATGGAAAACTATCCAATAGGGTTCATCGAGATCACAGAGCTAAAAGCTAAACCGTCTTTTCCTGATATAATTTCAAATCCTGCTTGCTACTCCAATTTATATTATTTTGAATACAGTATAAGGTGTTTCCATCCGCCGGATTTGGTCTAAGTTACTTTTGAATTTTTTAGAATTTCCTTTGAAAAACATTTCACGGGGAAACAAAACTTAGTATACAAATTTTAACAATTATACAATGAAAAAATACATTGTTGCTGTACTATTTGCAGCGACCCTATTATCATATTCGCAAGAAAAATCAACATCTAATTTATGGGCCTCGGATCGCCCGGATGGCCATGCGCCCATTTCAATTATGGGTGATCATACTCACCATAAAGGGGAGTTCATGTTTTCATACCGAAGCATGTTTATGAACATGAATGACCTTACCCAAGGGAATAAGGATAGTAACATAAGTGCGGTACACTCCAATTACATGGTAGCACCGAAAAACATGGATATGACCATGCATATGCTTGGAGCCATGTATGCGCCTTCAGATAAACTTACCTTCATGGTTATGGCCAATTATATTGAAAATGACATGACATTAATCATGCGTAATGGAATGAAATTCTCTACAAATAGTGAAGGTTTTGGAGATGTTACGATAAGCGGATTGTACAATCTGTTTAATAAGAATCGGAAAGCGATGCATGCTCAATTAGGCCTGATTATTCCAACAGGAAGTATTGACAAAACCGACGTTACACCCATGTCGGCAGGAAATACCGTCCAATTACCTTATCCTATGCAAACGGGAAGCGGATCTTTTGGAGCCAAATTCGGTCTAACCTTTTTAGGTCAGCAAGATAAATTCTCCTGGGGTAATCAATTTACCAGCGTTATTATGCTGAATGATAATGATCAGGATTATAAAATGGGAAATAGCTATGCCCTGAACAACTGGATCGCGGCTCAGGCCGGCAAGAATTTAAGCGTTTCTTTCCGTTTAGAAGGTGCGTTGATCAATAAGATTAATGGCACTAGCCCCCTCTTGAATTCCATGATGGTTTCTACAGCCGACACAAGAAATTCAGGTGGCATTTATGTCAACACAGGCTTTGGACTAAATTATTTAGTACGACGTGGGAGTCTGAAAGGTTTTCGTTTAGCTGAAGAAATTAGTGCTCCGGTTTATAAAGATTTAAATGGTGTTCAGCTTCGAACGAATTATAATCTAATTGTTGGGGCTCAATATGCCTTCCATTAAAAGAAAATCATTCTTAAAAAAGCGTTTCCTTTTGAAACGCTTTTTTTAGCTTTATACCTCTTGCAATTCAAGTTAAATTAATTATCCAATTATCGTGATTCAGAAACGCTACGAAGGTTTTTTAAGTACGCCGGTTTTATGGCGAAATCGAACCCTATTTGACCTGGAAGCGTTTGAATTAAACTCGAAATCGACTCATCTTAGCAAAAATATCAATACACGTTTACGCCTTGGTAATTATGTAGAGCGATTGGTTTTCTTCGAATTAGCATCTCATAAGAATATTACCATACTGGCAGAAAATATTCAGATCCAAAATGGAAAAACAACTTTAGGGGAATTGGATTGTTTATTCAAAAGAGACCAACAAGTTTATCATATTGAAATTGTTTATAAGTTCTATTTATATGATGAGACCATTGGAGATTCCGAAATTGACCATTTTATAGGTCCGAATCGAAAGGATGCCCTAACAGAAAAGCTTTCAAAATTAAAAAACAAACAATTACCCTTATTACATTCCAAATCGTGTCAGGACTTTTTAAAAACCTTGAATTTACGATCAGAAGATATCCTCCAAAAGGTTTATTTCAAAGCGCAATTATTTCTGCCTTATAAAAAGCAGGTGAGTTTAACGCAATTAAATTCAGACTGCGTTTGTGGATTTTATATTCACCGGAATGCATTAGAAGCATTTAAAACATATAAATTCTTTATTCCAAAAAAGAAGGATTGGTTGGTAATTCCATATCCGCGTGTGGATTGGTTAACCTACGAATCATTTTATGAAAAGGTTACAGCTTATCTTAATGATAGGTATGCTCCGATGGTTTGGTTAAAATCAAAAAACGGAACGTTACAAAAATGTTTTGTGGTTTGGTGGGATTAACTCTCGGGTGCCAGCTCTACCTCAAGACCTTCCATTTCAGGTGTCATCGGGATTTGGCAACCTAAACGACTGTTCTCTTTTACATAAAAAGCCTCGGCCAACATAGCATCCTCATCATCACTCATCTCAGGAAGTTCAGTATCGCTTAGAACATAGCATTGGCAAGAAGCGCACATGGCCATTCCGCCACAAACACCAATGGTTCCTTCAGGAGCGAGTTCATAAGATCGAACGACTTCCATAAGGTTCATGGCCATATCAGTAGGTGCTAAAACCTCATGCGTTGCACCTTCTCTATCGGTTATTTTTATTTTAATATCAACCATTACTAATTCTAATTACTTAATACTTTTTTATCTTTAAAAAGAAAGTGCAAAAATATAATTAAATTTTAGAATGGCATGTTTTATGGACTTAATAGGATTATGAAATAATTTCATTAAAAATTATTCATAATGTGAGTTTTAGAAATTAAATGTAGGTGTAATGAATTAATTATTTTTTTCCATTGTTCCAATAATGTGGATTGGTACTTTGTGTTTTTTGATTCCAATAATCTTGGGTGACCTTATGGCCGTCAAATGTTTTGAGCTTCCGTTCGAAAACCCAAATCGTGGGGTTAAAAACCATATCAGTAACGGCCACTGTATACAATTGTGGATCTTCGTTAGACTTTCTAGTTTCTTCTTCAGTGATAACCTCAAAACCATTATGTTCCAATAATTCTTTGAGAAAATTTCGTCGGTTTTCATCAACACCCTTTTCAACAAAAGTAACTCTTGTTTCACCGATACTTCCAAATGTATGCTTACCTGATAAAGCCATAATCTTTTAATTAAATACACTACTTAATTGATAAATATAATCATACAACGGGCTATATAATCCAATCACTAAAATACCCACAAACGCTATTATTAATCCTAACCGCATGTAAAGTGTGTTCTTAAAATACGGAATAGGGTTTTCACTTTTTCTTAAGAACATAGCTCTGACAACCAATAAGTAATAATAAAGAGAAATAGTAACATTTACTACAGCCAAAAACACCAATAAATAGTAGCCTTTGCTTGCCGCTGCAGTAAACAAGAAGAACTTACCAAAGAAACCTGCTAAAGGAGGGATTCCAGCCAATGAAAACAACGCCAACATCATGATCAGGCTTAAATTAGGATTGGTTCTGTACAAGCCTTCATAATCATTCATCTTCTCTTTTCCTGTTTGTAAGGAAATAGCTTGTACAACACCAAACGCTGCCAAGTTTGAAAATATGTAAATCATGACAAAATAAACAATAGTAGCCGTTCCTAACTGTGACCCTGTTATCAAACCCAATAAAATAAATCCTGCTTGGGCAATAGACGAAAATGCCAAAAATCGCTTCATGTTTTGTTGTCTTAAAGCAAATAAATTACCCATAAACATGGTTGCTATGGCAATTACATATACCATATTATCCCATACATGCATGAGTGGTTTTAAAACAGTAAACAATAAAATCATTAAAATAAATACGGCAGCCCCTTTTGAAATGACAGACAAATAAGAGGCAATACTAATTGGAGCACCTTCATATACATCTGCCGTCCAGAAATGGAATGGTACTAACGAAATTTTGAATGCTAAACCTGCAAAAAATAAGACCATTCCCAATAAGGTCAAATTACTTGATGTGATCAATTCAGTTATACTATCAAAATAAATGGAACCCGAAGTCGCATAAAGCATGGAAATTCCAAATAATGATACGCCAGAGGCCAATGCAGCAGATAATATGAGCTTTATTCCTGCTTCACTGGATATTCGCTTGGCAGTTTCAAAAGCTGCTAATGCTGCTACTGGTAAAGTAGACAATTCCAATCCTAAATAAAACATCAAAAAATCCCCAGACGACATCATAAAATACATACCAAGTAACGAGGAAAACAATAATATAAAGAATTCACTTCCCTTGTTTTCACTGAATATTTTTGCCTTTAACCAATCAGCTGATTGTAATAATAAAATCAATACACCAATATTTAAGACATTCTTAAAGAAATGAATCATTGTATTGGTTCGGAACATCCCTCCAAACAAACTGCGCTCTTCAATCGTAAAAAAACCTATGACCGTATGGATTCCAAAAAGAAATATTGCTAAATGAATGATACTGCTTTTCTTTTCTACTCGAATAAAAATTTCGCCTATGAGCAATATCAAGATAATTGCCAAAAGCAAAATTTCATGCCGCATTAATAAAAAATTACTAAAATTCATTTTAGTTGTTCTTTTAAATTATAAAACGCCTTTTATAAAAGGTTCAAGACTTGCTAAAATCATATCGCTTAACCATAAAGGCGCGACGCCAATCCATACTATAGGTATTAGCAATAACAATATTCCTGTTTTTTCAAACCAGGTAGCTTTAGGCAACTCTAAAAAGTCGTTATTTTTAACCGGACCCATGAGCATGATACCCACCACTCTTAATACATAAACTGCAGTCACCACAATGGCAGAAACAGAAATAATAGTGGCCACTCTATAAAACATATCATCATGTTGGAAAGCACCCACGAAAATGTTCATTTCTGCCACAAATCCACTAAACCCAGGTAGTCCTAATGATGCCAAACCAGCTATAACGTAGATAACTGAAATAAAAGGTATTACTTTAAGCAATCCTCCTAATTTTGTAATATCCCTGGTATTTGTTCTTTGGTAAATCATACCAATTAACGCAAAGAACAATGCCGTCATGAATCCGTGAGAAAGTGATTGTAATATGGCACCATTCCAGGCCGTTTTATTCAACATTAACAGTGCAAACAACACCATCCCTAAGTGACTCACAGAAGAGTATGCATTAATGTATTTTAAGTCGGTTTGTTTGATGGCTGCAAATGCACCATAAATAACCCCAATTGCTGATAATATTATAAAGAACCATGACCAATGTAATGTTCCTTCAGGTAATAAAAACATAGCTACTCGAAACACCCCATAACCACCTAATTTCATTAAAACCCCTGCATGTAGCATGGATACTGCTGTTGGTGCTGACGCGTGCCCATCTGGCGACCATGTATGGAAAGGAAATAAAGCACCAATTACTGCAAAACCAATAAACGTTAATGGGAAAAATAGTTTTTGAGCTTCCACAGGGATGTTCACTTGTGCAATTTCTAATATATTGAAAGTTAAAGGCCCGCCATCGGCATTTGAATTGAAGTAAATTCCTAAAATTCCAATCAATAATACCGCAGATGCTCCCATAAGCATCAATGTTAGTTTCATTGCTGAATATTCTTTTGGTCCACTTCCCCAGATTCCAATTAACAAATACATGGGTATAACCGCAATTTCATAGAATACAAACATGGTAAATAAGTCTATTGAAATAAAAAACCCATAAACACCCGTTGAAAGAACAATTAAAGAAACAAAGAATTCTTTAGGCAGGTCTTTCATTTTCCATGAAATAAAAACACCTGCCAAAACAACAATAGAGGTTAAGACCAAAAGCGCTACTGAAATTCCATCAACACCAATACTATAATGAATATTGAATTGTTTAAACCAAACCAAATCTTTGGTGAAAACCATGATATCATTATTCACAACTCTTTCTTTAAAATAAGCAAATACTAAATTTATGGCCATTCCCAGCTGAACAAAACTTCCAACCATCGCTATTAGTCTTGCTTGCTTTAAACCTTTTGAAAACACCAATGCTAAAATGGTGATTACCGGTACTGCCACAAAAAGTGATAAAATATCCATATTATTCAATTAGTTTGTCCATAAATAAATAAACACTATAGCAATAATGACAACTCCTGAAATAAATGCAAAAGCATAATCTTGAACTTTTCCAGATTGCAGTCCCTTTATTTTTTTTGATGTATTCACTGTGGTGTTTCCAATGAGATTCATCGTTCCATCAACCACATGTCTATCGAACCATGCTGCTGGTGCAGAAACACATTTAAATAAAATCTTTTTTGTAACGAAAAGATAAATCTCATCAAAATAAAATTTATCATAAGACCATTTGTATAAGGACCCGAACCCATTTGCAAATCTATCTGATAATCTATTTTCTTTTTTATAGAAAACCCAGGCCAATAAAATTCCAATTAAACCAACACCAACGGCAACAGTGGCAAGCGGATAATTTAAATGGGCCTCAAAACCAGTACGATCTGGTGTCACAAATTCACTAAACGGTATAAACCCTCCAACAATACTTAATAGTGCCAATACTATTAAAGGAAATGTCATTGAAAGTGGAGACTCAGAGGGCACATGTTTGTATTTTGTTTCCCTTCCCCAGAAAATACCAAAGTATAATCTAAAAATATAGAAAGCTGTCAATCCGGCTACAAACACACCTACTAGATAGATAAGTTTGTTATGCTCAAAAGCAGCCACTAAAATTTCATCTTTACTCCAAAAACCAGCTAATGGAGGAATACCAGCAATTGCTAATGCAGCAATTAAAAAGGTGATATTGGTTACGGGCATGTACTTACGCAAATTACCCATATCGCTTATTAAATTACTATGAACTGCATGAATTACAGATCCTGCACCTAAAAACAATAAAGCCTTAAACATGGCATGGGTAAACAAATGGAACATGGAAGCCATATATCCTAAACCCTCATGACCTTCATAACCAGAAACCCCCAGAGCCAACATCATATAACCTAATTGAGACATGGTTGAGAATGCTAAAACACGCTTTATATCAGTCTGGGTAATGGCTATTATCGCCGCAAACAGCGACGAAAAAGCACCAACAAAAGCGACTATATTAAGAGCATAGCCATCCTCGATGAAATAATACATAGGGAACAATCTTGCTACTAAATACACACCGGCTACCACCATAGTAGCTGCATGTATTAAAGCTGAAACGGGTGTAGGGCCTTCCATGGCATCTGGTAACCAAATATGCAATGGAAACATCGCTGATTTACCAGCACCACCAATGAAGATTAAAATTAAAGCCCAAGTTAAAGTGGATAACCCCATAAAAGACGTCGCTGCCCAATTTAAAATAGCACTGCCTGCAGAGTTATTCAGTGTTTCAAAATCATAAGTACCCGTGTAATAGCCCACAATTAAGATGCCTATCAAAAAACCTAAATCGGCAAAACGCGTAACAATAAATGCCTTTTTAGCGGCAGATACGGCAGAAGGTTTTGTATAATAATAGCCAATCAATAAGTAGGACGACACTCCTACTAATTCCCAAAAAATATAGATTTGAAAAAGGTTTGTTGCTAACACCAATCCGAACATTGAAAATGAAAAGAGACCTAAAAAAGCAAAGAATTTGGTATAACCATCATCCCCTTTCATATATCCTCGGCTATAAATATGAACCATCAAAGACACCATAGATACCACACAAAGCATCATAACAGATATTGGGTCAATTAGAATTCCCATATCAATACTTAGTGTATCTGTAAAATTCATCCAGGTCGTTTTTGTAGTCAATGTTTGGTAAACGCCACCAACTTTTCCGATTTGAAAAAAGTACTTATATGCTGTATAGAAGGACAATGTTGCAGAAATTGTCAATCCTAAAACACCAATATATCCTGAGATTTTAGGTTTAATTTTTTGATTAAAAATTCCTAATAGCAAGAAAACCAGCAGTGGGATTAAGGGTATTAATATGATATAAGTTAGATTCATATTTAAACTATTAATATTTCATGATTTCTGTGTCTTTAACTTCAACAGAACTGATTTGCCTGTACAGGTTTATTATTATAGATACCGCTAAAGCAGTTTCAGCAGCAGCAACAGCAATAATAAATAGTGAAAAAATAACCCCTTGTAACATATCTGGATACAGGTATTTATTAATGACAACAAAATTTATTACGGAGGCGTTTAATATAAGTTCTATTGAAATTAAAATAGATATTAGGTTTTTTCTTGTCATGAAACCGTAGACCCCTATAAAAAATAGGATTGAGGTAACGGTAAGTAATTCGTATATGCTAACTCCAGTAATCATAACGCCTCATCGTTTTTAGTGGTTAGTTTTTTTCCTTTTGCAATCACAATACTACCAATCATAGCAGCTAATAATAAAATACTAACAACTTCAAAGGGTAATATAAATCCCCCTACTTCATACCTTAATAATTTTGCACCTATATCTCTAGTTATTGTTGTATTGGTGTTTTGTATAACATTAAAGGTGTGATTGTAAATAGTGTATAAAAAAACGCCAAGTCCAATAAAACATGTCAAACCTATGAGTAGCTGTTTGGATCTCTTAGCTATTTCCAATTCCATTTCTATATGATGTACTAATAAAACAGAAAATATAATAAGGACTATAATGCCACCCGCATAGACGGTTAATTGAACGGCTGCCAGAAAATTATAATCGATTAAAAAGTAAAATCCAGCTATCCCACAAAGAGCAAACAATAAATAGACAACAGACCTCAGCATTTTTCTGCTTGAGACAGAAGCAATTGCAAAAGCTACTATAATAACTGATAAAATGTAAAATATATATTTTTCCATAGCGCTAATCTTCTATACCCGCTTTAACTTTAGAATTTGGTCTATTTAAAACTTTGGTAAGTTTTGTTCGGTCATAAACAGCGTTCTCAAAATTTTGAGCCCAGACAATCGCATCAGTTGGGCAAGCTTCTATACATAAACCACACATAGTACAAAGCCCTAAATGATATATATGCTTATCTATTTTCTTTTTCTTTTTACCGGTTTCTTCATCTATACCTCTATCCCAAATAATCTCAATACTTCCATTAGGACACGCAATTTCACATTTTTGACAACCCGTACACTGGTGTTCATTATTTTCATCATGTGGCATCACTACTTCTCCACGAAAGCGTTCAAACATTTTTAATGTGTCCCTATTGTCTGGATATTGCTGTGTAATAGCTCCTTTTCGTGAGTGTAAAAAGTACTTTCCAGTAACACGCATACCCGTAAGCAGTGTTTTTATTCCTTTATATATATCTGAAAAATAACTCATCCTCTCTATAAATTAATCGTTATGTTTAACCAAACAATGATCGCCATAACCACGATGTTTACGAGGTTAATAGGCAACAAATATTTCCATTCCAAGGTCAGTAATTGGTCAACGCGTAATCTTGGAAAAGTCCATCTAAACCACATCATTAGAAACACTAAAATCAATGTTTTGCCTAAAAACCAAAAGACCCCTAACCACGGAATGGATTGAGTAATTCCAAAAGGAGACAACCAAGCTCCAAAGAAAATAGTAGTTGCGATGGCCGCGATAATGAACATGTTTATGAATTCGGCTAAAAAGAAATAGGCAAATTTCATTCCTGAGTATTCTGTGTGAAAACCAGCACCTAGTTCAGACTCCGCCTCCACCATATCAAAAGGCGCTCGATTGGTTTCGGCAGTTCCAGCAATCATATAAATCATAAAAGCAATGAGTGCGGGAATATGCCCTTGAACAATAAGCCAACCATTTTTTTGAATCTCAACAATTTGAGACAATTGCAACGTTCCCGTTAGTAATACCATGGTTAATAACGACAAGCCAATGGATAACTCATAACTTATTGTTTGAACACCGCTTCGCATTGCCCCGATTAGGGCAAATTTATTGTTACTACTCCATCCTCCTAATAATATTCCAATCACTCCAATAGAAGAGATCGCTATTAAGAAAAAGATTCCAATATTTATGTCAAATGCCTGAAAACCCTGAGTGAAAGGAAAAATAGCTAAGGCCATTAGTGATGAAATAATTACGAAGTAAGGTGCTAAATTGTATAAAAACTTATCTGCTTTAACAGTACCAGTCAACTCTTTTGATACCAGTTTCAAAGCATCTGCCATAGTTTGAAACAATCCTAATGGACCAACTCTATTAGGTCCAATTCGTAACTGAAACCAAGCCGCCACCCTTCTTTCAAGTAATACCAAATAAAGTCCCGCTACTGCAAAAATTACCAGATACATTAAAGCGACCAAAACCATAGCTGCAATACTAGAAACACTTTCCGGCATGAAGCTAACGAGCCAATCTTGTATGGTTTTTGTTATGTTTAAAGCTATATTCATAGTGTTTACATTATCTATCAATATCTGGTATTACCAGGTCTAAAGTGGCCATACTTGCAACTAAATCTCCAATTTTACCACCAACTGCTATGTGATTTAGTAACGATAAATTTGAAAATCCTGGAGATCGAAATTTAAGTCGATATGGGCTTTTTGTTCCTGTGCTAATAATATACACTCCTAATTCTCCACGAGCTGTTTCTACCCGTTGGTAAAATTCTCCTTTTGGTAATTTTATTACGGCATTGGTAGTTACTTTATGATCGCCATCTGGAATATTATCTATGAGTTGCTCTATTATGGCCAGCGACTCCCACATTTCCTGAATTCTAACGAGGTAACGGGCAAACGTATCGCCTTCTGTTCTTAAAGATTCTGTAAAAACTACACGATCGTATGCGCTGTAAGGATGATGCTTTCTTACATCACAAGAATATCCCGAACCACGCCCTACAGGACCAGAAGCTCCAAAGGAAATAGCATCTTCTTTTGATAAAACCCCTACCCCTTTTGTTCTTTTTTGAAATATAACATTACCCGTTAGCAGTTCATCATATTCTGGAAGTTTCGATTTAAAATGTGCTACAAATGCTTTAGTCCTATTAACAAAATTTGGATGAATGTCGAACATCAGTCCACCTGGGATATTATAATTCATTGTTAATCGGGCGCCACAAGTTTCTTCAAAAATATCATTGATCATTTCACGATCTCTAAAACCATAAAAATAGGTAGTCAAGGCGCCAACATCCATTCCCATAACACCCCACCACAAACAATGCGATGCAATTCGAGTAAGCTCGCTTAGAATAGTTCTAACGACTTTAACCCGCTCAGGAGCGTCAATTTCAAGTGCGTTTTCAACAGTTAAACAGACAGCCTCATTGTTAATGTGAGATGACAAATAATCCATTCTATCTGTTAAATGAACTATTTGCTGATAGCTATCACCTTCGCACATTTTTTCAATAGAACGATGTATATATCCTAGGTCTGGTTCTACTCTTTTAATGATTTCACCATCAATAGTCAATATTAATCTAAGTACACCATGCGTTGCAGGGTGCTGAGGCCCCATATTAATAAAATATTCCTCAGATTTAAAGTTGTTATTAATAGTAACTGTTTCCATGATTACTTATTTGATAATCATATTAATGTCATCGACATAATCCTTTCGTAAAGGAAATCCATCCCACTCCTCCGTTAAAAACAATCGTTTTAAATTTGGATGATTATTGAATTTTATTCCGAAAAAATCAAAAACTTCTCGCTCATGAAATTCTGCAGTTCTCCAAATATCACTTACGGTATCAAAGATTGGATTTTCCCGTTCTTCAGTCTTCACTTTTACAACAACGCTATGGCGATACTTAGTCGATTCTAAATGATAGACGACACCTAATTCTGGTTCCCAGTCAACACCGCTTAAACAAAATAAATAATCAAAATAAGTTTCAGGATTATTTTTTAATGCAGTCATTAAACCATGAAGCTGTTCCGGTTTTACGGTAATATTCAAAAATTGAGATGCTTCTTCAGAAAATTCTAAATCTGGAAACCAACTACCTATTACATCTTGTAACGCTTCGTTTTTCATAACTCCATATTTAAAGTCCTTCGTCAAACCCGTCTATTGGGTTTTCTTTATGCTTCATGTTTTCTGTTCTAATTTTATCTTGAAGCAGTAACATCCCTTCTAATAAAGCTTCCGGGCGGGGCGGACACCCGGGAACATAAACATCTACCGGGATCACATGGTCTGCTCCCTTAACAACAGAATATGTATTATAAAAAAAGGGGCCTCCAGAAATAGCACAAGCACCCATAGCAATTACATATTTTGGTTCTGCCATCTGGTCGTATAAACGACGTAAAACAGGGGCCATTTTATTAACAATAGTGCCAGCTATAATGATTAAATCTGCCTGTCTTGGGGAAGGCCGCGCAACTTCAAAACCAAATCTGGAATAATCATGCCTTGCAGCTCCTGTTTGCATCATTTCAATCGCGCAACAACTCGTACCAAAATAAAGTGACCAAAGAGAATTTGATCGCCCCCAATTGATTATTTTGTCTAATGAAGTAACAATCACATTCGCTCCATTTCCCGCAGGAATTACCTTTCCCGGGAAATTTTTTGGAAATTTATGATCCCTGTCTTGGACCTCCGATATATACCTTTTTTTGTCGTCTACTCCCATTTTAATGCTCCTTTTTTCCATGCATACAATAACCCAAGTCCTAATATTAAAAGGAATATGACTACTTCGATTAAAGCCACAAACCCAACATCCTTAAATACAACAGCCCAAGGCACTAAAAACGCCACTTCCACATCAAAAATCAAGAATAGAATAGCGAATAAATAATATCCTACTTTAAATTGTACCCAAGTAGGACCTTTGGTTACCATACCGCTTTCATAAGGTTCACGCTTTTGAAGATTATCGGATTTATGTGATATTAAGTTCGACAAAAAATTTGCCCCGGCGACCAGCACGACACCTGCGATAAAAAATACGATGATAGCTTCTGAACCCATTTCACTACGTTTTTATTTATTTAATTTCATAAGTATCTCCCGAGAAAAACAAATCATCTGTTTTTCTGAATTTTGATCTGGATTTAACCTCAGCCGTTAATGCATCTTCTCGTTCTTCTAAAGTGACATCCTCAAAACTTCTTATGACACCTGTTACCAATGGATACTCAAGTCTAACTAACATTTGATGCAACGTGGGATCTTGCTCTTTTGCGTCATGGACTAATAAATCTTCCTCTTTCACCCCGTTTTCGCCAATAGTCACTACTTCTAATTTCAGACGGTTTAAAACAAGCCCTTTGTCTCTGTTTTTTCCAAAAATCATTGGCTTGCCATGTTCAACAAATAATTGTTTGTCTTCTCGGACGTTTTTATCCGTGTATTTAGTAAAACAACTATCATTAAAAATGACACAGTTTTGAAGCACTTCAATTAAGGAGGTCCCTTTAAACTTTTCGGCATCAATAAACATTTGTGACATTTCTTTTGGTGTATTTCCTCCAATTCTTCCGAAAAACCGAGCTTGTGCTCCTAAGGCTAATTCACCAGGTGAAAATGGTGGTTGTGTATTTCCGTAAGGTGATGATTTTGTTTTTTGACCTATTAATGAGGTTGGCGAAAATTGGCCCTTTGTTAAACCATAAATTTCATTATTAAAGAGTATAATGTTTAAATTTATATTTCGCCGTAATACATGTATAAAATGGTTTCCTCCAATAGCCATGGAATCGCCATCGCCTGTAACAACCCAAACACTAAGTTTAGGATTAGCCAATTTTACACCGGTAGCAATAGCTGGCGCTCTACCATGAATACTATGCATACCATAGGTATTCATATAATATGGAAACCTTGAGGAACACCCAATTCCAGAAATAAAGACGACATCTTCCCTTTTAACCCCCATTTCCGGGAGAGCTTTTTGCATAGATCGAAGTATGACATAATCATCACATCCCGGACACCATCTTACTTCCTGATTACTTTCAAAATCTTTATACGTATATTTATTTTCAATTATTGCTTCCATGTTATTTAACTAATTGTTTAAATATTTCAATTAATTCACTATTTCCGAATGGCAATCCTTGTATTTTATTAAATTGAGATAAATTCAATCCATTAAAATTCATTTTTAATACCTTGGCAAACTGGCCATTATTTAATTCGCAAACCACAATTTTTTTGAATTTTTTTAAAACTGCTTCCGTGTTTTTAGGTAGTGGATTTATATATTTAAAGTGTGCGTATCCTATATTCTTATAGCCTAATTCATTAATATGCTTAACGGCAGAATGCAGAGATCCATAAGTACCTCCCCAGCCTACTACTAATAAATCACCACTAGTCGCAAACTCAGTAGTTAAATCCGGTATATAATTTTGAACTCTTTTAATTTTTTCGGCTCGAATTTTGGTCATGTATTCATGATTTTCTGGAACATACGATACATTACCACTTACTTTATCTTTTTCCAATCCACCTAAGCGATGCTCTAAACCTTTCGTTCCGGGTATAGGCCATTTTCTTGCCAGTGTTTTTTCATCTCTATCATAAGGATGCCACTCATCTACTACCTTTTTAATAATATTGTTCTTAATCTCGGGCATCTCATTAACACTTTTAATTTTCCACGGCGCTGAACCATTCGCTATGTATCCATCTGTTAGCAGTATAACCGGCGTCATGTGTTCTATTGTAAGTTTGGCAGCCTCATAAGCCATATCAAAGCAATTACCAGGTGTGCTTGCTGCCAAAACAATTACAGGACTTTCACCATTTCTACCATATAGTGCTTGCAATAAATCAGATTGCTCTGTTTTGGTTGGCAATCCTGTAGAAGGCCCGCCACGTTGCACATTAACAACTACTAAAGGTGTCTCAATCATCATGGCTAAACCTATAGCTTCACCTTTTAATGCTAATCCTGGACCTGAGGTTGTGGTTATGGCTAAATCGCCTGCAAATGAGGCTCCTATTGCAGATGTGATTCCTGAAATTTCATCTTCAGCCTGAAATGCTTTAACCCCAAAATGTTTATGTTTTACTAATTCATGTAAAATATCTGTTGCCGGTGTTATAGGGTAAGAACCCAAAAATAATTCCAATCCTGCTTTTTCAGCAGCAGCCAAAAAACCCCACGCTGTTGCGGTATTACCCATAATAATTCTATAGGTGCCACTTGGCATTTTAGCAGGCGATATAGTATATGCATTGGGAATCAATTCCAATGTTTCTGCAAAATAAAAACCCGTATTAAGTACTTTAGTGTTCGCTTCAATGACGTGTGGTTTCGCTTTAAATTTTTTATTCAAAAATTCTATAGTATGGTTTGTTGATCTATTATACATCCAATAAACCATACCTAGAGCGAACATGTTTTTTGTTCGGTTAATTTCTTTATTATCTAACCCTTCAATATCTTTTAAGGCCTCCTTAGTTAACGAGGACATGGCTACTTGAATAACTCTGTAGTTATCTAAACTACCATCTTCTAATGGGTTTGAAGTATATTGTGCCTTTTCTAAATTTTTCTTGGTGAAGGCATCTGTATCGACAATAATTGTATGGCCTGGTTTTACAGCGTATAAGTTTGTTTTTAACCCAGCGGGATTCATGGCAACTAACAAATCCAATTCATCACCCGGTGTACTTATTTCAACACTTCCTATATGTACCTGATAACCAGAAACACCATATAGACTTCCTTGCGGAGCTCTAATTTCGGAAGGATAGTTTGGAAATGTTGCTATGTCATTTCCAAACATGGCAGAGGTATCTGTAAACTGGGTTCCTGTTAATTGCATGCCATCACCGGAATCACCAACAAATCTAATAATAACAGCTTCAAGAATTTCTGGCTGGTGTTTTAATTGCTTTGTTACCATAATTTGATAATTTAAAAAGCTTAACGCAATGAATTTTACAAAGAATTCATTGTCCTATAACACCCAAAAGTAATATCACTTTTTAATTCTAAATATGACTTTTATCACATAAAAACAGTAAAATGTATTTTATTTTTACAAATATTAATTCTTATAAATTGATAAATAATGGCACTTTTAATAACAGATGAATGCATTAATTGCGACGCATGTATTGCTGAATGTCCTAATAATGCAATCTACGAACCAGATCAAGAATGGTCATATTCTGACGGAACAGGACTAAGTGGTAACGTAAAACTTTTAAATGGTGATGAGATAGATGCTGACGAACAGAACGCTCCTATTTCTGATGAATTTTATTTCATTGTATCAGATAAATGCACTGAATGTAAAGGATTTCATGATGAACCACAATGTGCATCCGTATGTCCTGTTGATTGTTGTATACCTGATGAAAATCATGTAGAAAACGAAGACACATTATTAAAGAAAAAAGTTTGGTTGCATGCCGAATAATTTTCAAAACCATAATTTTTAAATAATCAGAGTTTCTACTCTGTACTCAATTTCTATTTTTAATATTAGAGGTAAAACGTAATAACTGAGGGTTTCATTATTAAATGAAACCCTCAGTTATTTTTTTAATTATCACTTTTACATGACAATTATCATAAACTATGAACTTATTCATATTTAACTTTATAGTCAATTTACTTATACGGCCTCGAGGTTTTGGTCTATAATAAAAATCTTGTTAGGTCTAGACGCGATTAGATATTTTACAAAGAGCATGAAATATGCCTTTTTGTGAATTTTAATGTATTTAACAAGATATCCTATTATGAAAAAAGATTTTCCAAAACTAATTTGTGATGCTAACGAAGCTGTAGCTAGAATAGCACATAAAACAAATGAGGTATGTGCTATTTACCCCATAACACCCGCATCACCTATGGGTGAGCACGTCGATATTTATAGCTCAAAAGGACAGAAAAATATTTGGGACAATGTCCCAAGAATTGTTGAAATGCAAAGTGAAGGTGGTGCTGCCGGAGCCGTTCATGGTTCTTTGCAAGCAGGTGCATTAACAACCACATTTACAGCATCGCAGGGATTATTGTTAATGATACCAAATATGTACAAAATGGCAGGTGAACTATTACCAACGGTAATACACGTAGCCGCCAGGACCGTCGCAACACATGCACTTTCAATTTTTGGTGATCATTCGGATGTTATGGCTACCAGACAAACGGGATTCTCCATGCTATTCGGAGGGTCTGTACAAGAAGCTCAAGATTTTGCGCTTATTTCTCAAGTTGCAACATTAAAATCTAGAGTGCCTTTTTTGAATATTTTTGATGGTTTCCGAACCTCTCATGAGATTTCAAAAATAGATGGCATTTCTGATGATACTATTGAAGCCATGATGCCAGAAGATGCTATTATGGAGCACAAAAAACGATCGCTTGATCCCGATCACCCAGTTATTAGAGGGACCTCTCAAAACCCAGATGTATTCTTTCAGGCAAGAGAGGCTGCTAATACGTTTTACGAAAAAGTTCCTGGTATTGTTGAGGAAACAATGAAGGAGTTCTACAAACATACGGGTCGTAAATACAGCTTATTCTATTATGAAGGTCATCCAAAAGCAGAACGCGTTATTATACTTATGGGATCTGGCGAAGGTGCCGCACGAGAAACTGTCGAAGCCATGGTGAAGAGCGGAGAAAAAGTAGGAGTCATATTTGTACGCTTATTTAGACCATTTTCAATCAAACATTTTATTAATGAGCTGCCCAAAACCGTTAAAAAAATAGCTGTTCTTGACAGAACCAAAGAACCGGGAAGTGTTGGTGAACCGTTATACCAGGATGTTGTTACGGCATTAATTGAGAGCAACAGAGAGATGCCTATTGTCGTTGGTGGCCGTTACGGCTTATCTTCAAAAGAGTTTACACCTAAAATGGTTAAAGGAGTTTATGACGAATTATTAGATGACAAACCAAAAAATCACTTTACCGTTGGTATTAATGACGATGTTACTTTTTCAAGTTTACCAATTGACGAATCTTTTACAATAGAACGGCATACTATTAATTGCATGTTCTATGGATTAGGGTCTGATGGTACTGTGGGAGCTAATAAGAACTCTATTAAAATTATCGGAGATACTACAGATAACTTTGTACAAGGTTACTTTGTTTATGACTCTAAAAAAGCCGGAGCTCAAACCATTTCTCACTTACGCTTTGGTCCAAAACCAATATACTCTTCATATTTAATTGACAAAGCAGATTTTATTGCGTGTCATCAATATAAGTTTATTAAAAAGTACAATATGGTAGCTGATTTAAAACATGGAGGCACATTCTTATTAAACTCACCGTATTCTAAAGATGATATTTGGAATCATTTACCCAAAAGAATTCAGAAAGAAATTATTGAAAAAGAAGTTAATTTCTATGTTATTGATGCCACCAAAGTAGCAGACGAATCAAATCTAGGTAAACGTACCAATACCGTATTACAAACCTGTTTCTTTGCTATATCCGGGATTTTACCAAAAGATGAAGCCATCCAACGAATTAAAGATGCTATAGTAAAATCTTATTCTCATAAAGGAGATAGAATAGTTAAAATGAATTTTACTGCGGTTGATAATTCTCTGGCTAATCTGCAGCAAGTAGATTATCCAAAAGTAGTGACTAGTGAAAGACATTTAGAAACCGCCATGCACAATGCGCCAGATGGTTTTGTTACCGAGGTGTTAGAAAAAATATTAGGTGGATTTGGAGATGAACTGCCAGTAAGCGCATTTCCTGTAGACGGCACATTCCCGACTGGAACCACCCAATTTGAAAAAAGTGGTATTGCTGATTCAGTTCCCGTTTGGGATGATATAGATTTATGTACACAATGTAATAAGTGTGTTGCTATTTGTCCACATGCCGCCATTAGAGCAAAAGTTATTAGAAATATTGAATTATCTGATGCTCCATTATCGTTAAAATATGCGCCAGCAAAGGGAAGACCTTTCAATAAAGATGAAGAATCCTATGTCCTACAAGTTTCTCCTCAAGACTGTACAGGTTGTGATCTTTGCGTTGCTGTTTGCCCTGCGGTGAGTAAAGAATATCCCGACTTTAAAGCTATCAATATGCATAAAAAGCTTGAGGTCGAAGCTATAGAAGATGCCAACTGGGATTATTTTATTGAATTACCCGATTATAACAGAACAGAGCTGCAAATAACAAACGTTAAAGGGTCTCAATTTCTTAAGCCGTTATTTGAATTCTCCGGAGCGTGTTCTGGTTGCGGCGAAACACCATATATTAAATTACTAACACAGCTTTTTGGAGATAGTATATTGATTGCAAACGCCACAGGCTGTTCTTCAATTTATGGTGGCAATTTACCAACAACACCATATAAAACCAATGAATTCGGTCGTGGTCCTGCTTGGGCTAATTCATTATTTGAAGACAATGCTGAATTTGGTTTAGGTATGAAATTAGCTTTAAGCAAGAAACAAGAAATGGCAGTAAACCTCCTTAAATCGATTGAAAATGAAGTTGGAAAAGACTTAGTTGAGGCTATTTTAAATAATCCTGAAAAAACGGAAGCCGAAAAAGCAGAAAACTTTAAAAATTTAGACAAATTAAAAATCAAATTAGCAAATATCGATCATGAAAATGCTAAAAAATTATTACAATTAACTGAATACCTACGTAAAAAATCTGTATGGATTTTAGGTGGAGATGGCTGGGCTTACGATATTGGGTTTGGAGGTGTAGATCACGTCTTAGCTACAGGAGAAGACATTAACATTTTGGTGTTAGACACAGAAGTGTATTCAAACACAGGTGGTCAAACATCTAAAGCAACATCATTAGGAGCAAGTGCAAAATTCTCAGTTTCTGGAAAACGCACCAGTAAGAAAAGTTTAGCGTTGCAAGCCGTTTCATATGAAAATGTGTATGTCGCTCAAATCGCTATAGGTGCCAAAGATCTTCAAACTCTTAAAGCCATTGAAGAAGCTGAAGCTTACCCCGGACCATCCATAATAATTGCCTACTCCCATTGTGGTGAACATGGATATGATCTAGCTCATGGTGCATCGCAGCAAGAAAAGGCCGTAGAAAGTGGTTATTGGCCCTTATTTAGATTTGACCCGTCCAAACCTAAAGGCCAGAAATTTAAACTAGATTCTAAAGCACCTTCAATTCCACTAAAAGATTTCATGTACAATGAAACGCGCTTTTCAAGAGTGGTTAAAGACAACGCAGAACTAGGAGCTAAACTTCTTGAGCAAGCTCAAACAGAAGTAAATTCTAAATGGGAACGTTTAGAACTTTATAGAGATATGTAAACATAACTTTAGGTTGTGTATAAATTTAAAAACCATTCTCCATACTTCTATTAAAGTATGGAGAATGAATGCTAGAAATTACTAATCAATAATTAAATTTATTATGGAAACAGAAGCCATTAAATTCTTTGTTAAAGCTTCTCAAAAACTGAACCAAGCAAACAGAGAACTATTTAAACCAGAAGAAGATATTGTAACTTATTTAGTCTGCAAAAATTCTCAATCTGCCATAGAAAATTACTTAAAAGGTTATCTTGTAAAAAAGGGTTTGAACCCAAGTCAATACAAAACCATAGATAGTCTGTATGAACAATGTAAAAGGATAAATAAAGGTTTTGAAAAAGTGGACTTAGCGGACTTTAGTTGTAAGTCTTCTCACGATTTAGAAAAAAAATTTTGCAATAACGTTTCAAAAGTAAACGAGTGCTTTGATGCAGCAGATAGTCTTGATACGTTTCTAAAAAGAGAAAAAATTATTTAGTCTAAATTTATTAGATCAAAAAAATAAATTTTAGATGTGTGCCTCTGTTGGTTAATTTATTTTTTAACCAAATGGCATCGTTATGATTATATATTATCGATAATATTCACAACCTGTTCGATCTGGGGCGCATACTTTTTAATCGTCATTTCAACACCAGATTTCAAGGTCATTTGATTCACGCTACAACCTACACAGGCTCCTTGTAATTGTACTTTTACAAGCGTATCGTTCTCTTCAATGGATAATAAGGAAATATCACCGCCATCGCTCTGTAAAAACGGACGAATCTCATCCAGAGCCTTTTCCACATTTAGTTTAACTTCATCTGAGGTCATATCTTATTTTTTTACTGCTGAACAGCCAGCCATTGTTGTAATTTTAATAGCTTCAGTAGGTGGCAAATCTTCATTGCGTCGCACTACTTCTTCAACAACATTCCTCGTTAAATTTTCGAAAGCCTCTTCCAAAGGTGTTCCCGTTTGTAATCCGGCAGGACGACCGGCATCACCGGCTTCCCGAATACTTTGTACCAACGGAATTTCTCCAAGGAATGGCACTTCTAAATCTTCTGATAAGTGTTTTGCTCCTTCCTGTCCAAAAATGTAATATTTATTTTCAGGTAATTCAGCGGGTGTAAAGTAAGCCATATTTTCAACTATACCTAATACCGGCACATTTATACTTTCCTGTTGGAACATCGCCACACCTTTTTTTGCATCAGCCAAAGCTACATTTTGCGGGGTGCTCACCACAACTGCTCCCGTAATTGGAAGCGACTGCATAATACTTAAATGAATATCGCCGGTTCCGGGAGGCAAGTCTAAAAGCAAGAAATCTAATTCACCCCAGGCTGCATCAAATATCATTTGATTAAGCGCTTTCGCAGCCATGGGGCCACGCCATACCACTGCCTGATTTGGTTGGGTAAAAAATCCTATGGAAAGGATCTTCACACCGTAATTCTCGATAGGTTTCATTTTAGATTTCCCATCTACGTTTACTGCCAGAGGTTTTTCATCGGCTACATCGAACATAATAGGCATAGAAGGACCATAAATGTCGGCATCTAAAACCCCAACTTTAAAACCCATTTTAGCAAGGGTTACGGCTAAATTAGCTGTGATCGTAGATTTTCCAACGCCACCTTTTCCTGAGGCCACTGCAATAATATTATTGATACCGGGAATAGGATTGCCTTTTATGGTATTCGTTTTAGGTTTAGCAGGTGCTTCAACACTAATGTTGGTTTTAACTTTAGCTTTCTGGTAAACCTTATCGTGAATCGTTTTGAGAATATCGACTTCAGTTCTTTTTTTAGCCTGTAAACTTGGGTTTTTAATGGTGATATCAACAACAACTTCATCACCAAAAACATTAACATTTTTTACAGCGCCACTTTCAATCATATTTTGACCTTCTCCAGGTACTGAAATCGTTTCTAATGCCTTTAAAATGTCTTGTTTGCTTAGTTTCATGTATTAAGATTAATTCTAAATAGCAAAGATAACTAATATCAACGGAAGGGACATACTTCCTTTAGAAGATTTATCAATTAATTGATCGAATTTTTTTATGCTGAAATTTCAGTTTTTCAAGGCTTCGGAAGGATCCCAGAAAATAGCTTCAAAATTTTGTATTTGATTATTAACAACCACTACGCCTTCACTCTCTAAAAGCTGTTGCATAAGGTTTGTACCATCAAAATGATGCTTCCCTGTAAGTAAGCCTTTACGATTAACAACACGATGAGCCGGAACATCTTTGGTGTGGGAAGCATTCATGGCATAACCCACCATGCGAGCACTTTTGGCAGCACCCAAATATTTCGCGATAGCACCATAACTAGTGACCTTGCCAAAAGGAATCTGTTTAGCTACCTCGTGAACGCGATCGAAGAAGGAAATGGTTTCTTTTTCCACAACTAAAAATCTTTAAGAATATTAAAAAGGGTTATCAAAGCAATAATACCTGTAATAGTGCCGATACTATAGTTCATATTCTTTTGTGAAATGATACGTTTGGTTCCTATTCTATCGAAAAAGAACATGTAAATGTACAACATGACAAAGGTTCCCATAGCCGCTCCAGCAACGTATGAAGCAAGGCTTAACTTCTCAAAACTAAGTAACCCTACAGAGCCCAGGGTAAGCGTCATATAGGCTTGATAAGGTATAGGAAACATATTAATGGCCGACATGAACATACCTTGAAAAAAGCGACTGTGTTTACTTTTTATTTTGGGTTGTAATTGTGAACTCGGTTGTGATTTAGCAATAAAAAAATAATAAATGGTAATGAGCACAAAAATAACAAAGGCTACACGCTGCAAAATATGGATAACCTCTGGATGCCGACTTAAATATTTAGCAAAAATAGCAGCAATAGCTGTTTGAACAAGTACAATTATACAAACACCTACTGAAAACATAACCCCACGAACGTGACCTTCCTTTAAACTAATCTTCGCGGCTGTCATATTAAGAAGTCCCGGCGGAATCACTCCAATTAGAGCTACTATTAAACCTGTAAAAAAAATCAAGGTGATGTTCACGTTATTTTATTTTGAATCTAATATAGGTAATTGGTTTATTTTGCTCTAAATATTGGGACTCATAAAAGGTTTGAATTGCTGTAACATCTTCAGGGCTGCCATCCTGTTTGTAAACATTATTGTTGGCATACAATACCTCATGCCCTGCGCCATGCAACAAACCTAAAGTATATCCGTGCATGAACTCACTATCCGTCTTTAAATGTACTACGCCATCAGGTTTTAGTATTTTTTTATAACGCTCTAAAAAGGTGGCATTTGTCATGCGGTGTTTGGTACGTTTGTATTTTATCTGTGGATCAGGAAAGGTGATCCAAATCTCGTCGACCTCATTATTTGCAAAAGCGTGATCGATCAACTCAATTTGAGTTCGTAAAAACATCACATTGGGAATATCTTCCTTCAGCGCAGTTTTTGCACCACGCCAGAAGCGAGCACCTTTAATATCGATACCTATGTAATTTTTATTGGGATACTTTTTTGCCAGTGCTACGGCGTATTCGCCCTTTCCACAACCTAATTCCAACACAATCGGGTTTTCATTTTTAAACACCTTGTCATGCCAATGACCCTTGAGGTCAAAATTGCCTTTTACCAGGTCATCACGAGTAGGTTGAATAACATTTGAAAACGTTTCGTTTTCCTTAAAGCGTCTGAGTTTATTTTTACTTCCCACAGAATGTTTTCATATTAGTTTGGGCAAAATTAAGGATTTCCATAAGAGTCCTGCAACCCGGATAAATTAAAATTTCAGGAAGCGCTTTCTGTTTTTTCAACTACAGGATTTTCACTCTTCTTTTTTGGAGCTCTGGCTTTTTCCAGAGTAAAAGAGAATTCGCTACCAACATCAAATTCACTTTCAACGTAGATTTTTTCGTCGTGAGCCTCGATGATATGTTTTACTATAGAAAGTCCTAAACCGGATCCACCTTCTTTCCTCGACCCACTTTTATCTACGCGATAAAACCGTTCAAATAAACGTGGTAAGTGCTCTGCGGAAATACCTTCACCATTATCGGTAACACGAATAATCACTTTATTTTTTATCAGATTTTCAATACTTACTTCGGTAGTCCCTTTTACACGACCATATTTTAAGGAATTCACCACCAGATTTACGAGCACTTGTTGAATGCGTTCCCGGTCTGCTCGAACATAAACCGGTTGATCGTAATCCATATCAAAAGTTAGGGTGATCTTCTTTTTGCTAGCTTTCATTTCGAGCATTTCAAAAACGTTCTTTACCAACTCCACAATATCAAACACCTCTGTTTTCAGGCTCAGATCACCCACTTCGAGTTTGGTGATCATATCCAGATCTTTGATGATATAACCAAGTCGTTCGATCCCCTTACTGGCACGCTCCAGATATTTCCTCCGAAGTTTCTTATCCTTATCGGCACCATCCAAAAGCGTTTCGATATAACCCTGAACCGTAAACAATGGCGTTTTCAATTCATGAGATACGTTACCCAAAAATTCTTTTCGGTATTTTTCACGCACTTTTAAAGTCTCGATTTCAATTTTTTTATCACGCGCAAACTTGTCAATTTCCTGGGTAAGCGTACGCATATCTGTGGTAATGGCACCTTTGCTGATACTTGCTGACTCAAGAAGCGTTAGGTCATCATATATTTTCTTAACACGACGATAAATGAAACGTTGAACACGAAATTGCACTACAAAAAATGAGAAAAAGTAGGTACTAATAAAAAATGAAGGGATTACCCACCACGGCGGCGTCATCAAACTATATAAAAAAACGCCCACTAAAAGCGTTACAAATAGTGTGATAAGCAGTGAGGTCCTAAACGCAAAGCGATATGACTTTTTAAATTTAGACTCCATTAATCAACGAACTTGTAGCCTACACCTTTTACGGTTTTAAAGCTTTTGTCTCCCAATTTTTCACGCAGTTTACGGATATGGACGTCGATAGTACGTCCTCCAACAACCACCTCATTACCCCAAACAGTATCCAGAATTTCATCTCTCTTAAATACTTTTCCTGGTTTAGAGGCCAGCAGGGATAATAATTCAAATTCTTTTCTGGGCAGTAGAATCTCTTTTCCTTTAGAGGTTATTTTATACTCATCCCGATTAATTTCAAGTTGCCCTACTTTCATGGTGTTTTTAACCTCTTCTTCTTTAAAACGACGGAGAAGGGCTTTTACCTTACTAACTAAAACCTTAGGTTTTATAGGCTTTGTGATATAATCATCTGCTCCTGCATCAAAACCTGCAACCTGAGAATAATCTTCACCTCGCGCGGTTAGGAATGCGATGATCGTATTTTGTAATTCGGGATCTTTTCGGATGATTTCACAGGCCTCAATTCCATCCATTTCGGGCATCATCACATCAAGAATGATAAGCTGAGGTAATTCTTTTTTAGCTTTTTTTACACCTTCCTGACCATTTTCTGCCGTAATTACCTGATATCCTTCATTTGATAAATTATATCCAACGATTTCCAGAATATCCGGTTCATCATCAACCAACAGGATTTTAATATCTTTTTTTTTCATAAAAAGTATGACCTTAGTTTAGATTTCAAAGGTAAAGATAAAACTTAAATCATAATTTAACACTATGGCTATTATAAATAACGTTAAGATAACAAACACCTTACGGAAATTTAAACTTTCGATGTAAAACGTTAATCTTTAACATTTTTTTGGTACGACTTTTGTATTTCTTTACTAAATTTACATACCAAATGACTGTATGAAGAAAAACTACTTTTATATTTTCTTATTTTCCTTATTTTTTCTGACAAGCCTAAACGGGTTCAGTCAAACGAATCCCGGTAGTGGATTACCTCAGGAAAAAATCGAAGGATTGACCATTTACCCCAATCCGGTAAGTTATGGTCAAAATACCGTACACATTACTTCCAAATATAACGGCATTCTTACAGTTGCTATTTTTAATGTTCTTGGTAAACAAATTGCCTCCCATCGTATTTCCAGTAAAACACTGGATGTTACCAACTTAAGTAAAGGCGTTTATGTCTTAAAAATTTCAGAGAATAACATCTCAGAGGTTAGAAAGCTGGTCATTAAATAGTTATATTTTTATTTATTTTCTCGCATAAGTTATAGTTTTTAATTACTTTTGAGTACCTCAAATTAATTTACCTATCTTATGAAAACCCTCAACGTTACAATTAGTTTCGTACTAATTTCTTTTCTCAGTTATTCTCAAGTATTAATCAACGAATTTGAACCCAACCCTGATGGCGCAGATCCCAGCACAGTATCTATCGAGCTAAAAGGAACACCAAACACCTCGTTTTCAGGATTTCTTTTAAGTGCAGAATGTGATGGTGCTAACGGAATCATTCAGGATGCCTCGGAAGTTTCAGGAACCTTCGATGCTAATGGCCTATTGGTGATAAGTATTCCTGATTTAGAAAACCCATCGTTTACTTTATTTTTAACAGATACCTTTACCGGAACTGTTAATGTAACCGATATCGACATCGATGATGACGGCATAGTAGATGATACCTCATCATTCAACTTAGTTTACGATGCCATAGGCATACCCGACGCAGCCAGTGATGAAAGTTCCATATATGGAAATGATCTCGGCGGGACCGACTTCAAATATATAGGAGCCGAACCCTTTTTAGTATTTCGCGATGCAAACTCGGATGCGTTATTTGCTGTAATTTCTCCTGGTGATAGCGAGGTTTTTAACGTTAATGCCGAGGCTGTTCCCGCTACTAATTTTACGGGAACGGCAAATCAAACGAGTTTTGGGAGCGCCAATGCTTATGAATCAACTCTGGCTTTAGAAAGTTCTGCTATAACAGGTTTAAAACTATTTCCAAATCCAACCTCAGAATCATCAATCGTTATTACAGCGCAAAACCATTCTGATATTCAGGTTTCGGTTTATGACCTCATCGGCAAGTCTGTTTTAGAGCAAAAAGTAAAGAATGATCGGTTGGATATTTCAAATCTGAATGCTGGAGTATATATTTTAAAATTAAAACAAAACGATCGGGAATCTATTAAAAAATTGGTGGTGAAATAGGACCTTATCAACTGGTACCTATGATTACTTTTACCTACTTTTGTAATGAAATCCAAAAGTATTTTGAGTATTCATGATTGATACATCGGCTATTTTTAACATTGAAAACAACCGTGACTTTGAGACCAAAGTTTTCGAGGTATTTAAACATCAATTTAAAAATAACCGGGTTTACCGTTCCTTTTGTGATTTACTGTACAGGCATCCTGATGAGGTAAAACGCCTGGAGGATATTCCATTTTTGCCCATTCAGTTTTTTAAGTCGCATGACGTTCTAAGTTCAAAGCTATCGGCGAGCCATACCTTTACCAGTTCGGGTACCACAGGAACCACCCCGAGTAAACACCTCATTTCGGATATTAGTGTTTATGAGAATAGTTTTAACCTGGGATTCCAAAAATTTTATGGGTCGGTTTCCGACTACGTAATTCTGGCCTTATTACCATCTTATTTGGAGCGCGAAGGTTCATCGCTCATCTATATGGTCAATAGCTTGATCACCCAATCTAAACACCCCGAGAGTGGCTTTTATCTTAATGATCTCGAAAAATTAAAAAACAGGCTTCAAGAATTAGATAACACCGGCAAAAAAGTTTTACTTATTGGTGTGTCTTTTGCTTTATTGGATCTGGTAGAAAACTATACTTTTCACCTAAAAAATACCATAATTATGGAAACCGGTGGTATGAAAGGTCGGAGAAAGGAACTTATTAGAGAAGAACTTCATCAGAAACTCAAATCAGGTTTTGGTGTGACTGCAATTCATAGTGAATATGGAATGACGGAACTATTAAGTCAGGCCTATTCCAAAGGAAATGGTGTTTTTAATACACCCGAATGGATGCGTTTATACACGCGTGATACTGAAGATGCCCTAGTGTTACAGGAACCCGGTAAAACCGGTGGTATCAATATTATTGATCTGGCAAATGTAAATTCCTGCTCATTCATCGCCACACAAGATCTGGGAAAAGTAAATCCTGATGGATCTTTTGAAGTTATTGGGCGTTTTGACAACTCGGATATCCGCGGTTGTAACCTCATGGTCTTGTGAAAATCAGACCATTTTCCCAACAAAGAAAACCGATTTACAAGCCACTAAAAAAAAATTAAAAAATTACTGAATTTATTGAAAGCTATTCATAGCTTCTACGACCAATGAAACAACTAGAAAAAGAAAAATTTTTTTAGTTGGTTGGTTTGTTAAAAAAAAGCCCGGACGCTCGTCCGGGCTTTTTTGTTTTTTATTAGATCACCTGTATCACGAAGTAATTCTTTTTACCTCGCTGAAGTAACACAAATTTATCATTAATGAGATCGTTTGAAGTAATAACATAATCTCCGGAAACCTTTTCTTTATTTACTGATATTGAATTCTCTTTTAAAGCTCTTCTGGCTTCACCATTAGAATTAAGAAAACCTCCTTGTTCTGCTAAAGCGGCTACAATATCCAGACCATTTTCAATGGAACTTTTTTCAATTTCTGCACTTGGCACACCATCAAAAACATCTAAAAAAGTTTGCTCATTAAGTTCCTTCAAATCAGAACTCGTAGATTTTCCAAAAAGAATATTACTGGCTTTTATGGCATTATCCAGATCGTCCCTGGAGTGTACCATCGTTGTAATTTCCTCTGCCAAACGTTTCTGCAAAATACGCATATGCGGTGCTTCCTGATGTTCTTTAACTAAGGCTTCAATAGTTTCTTTATCTAAAAAAGTAAATATCTTGATATACTTTTCGGCATCCTCATCACTGGAATTCAACCAGTACTGGTAAAATTTATAGGGTGATGTTCTGTTGGGATCCAACCACACATTTCCGCCTTCAGATTTACCAAATTTAGAACCATCGGACTTGGTGATTAGCGGACAGGTAATGGCATAGCCTTTTCCACTATCAATACGACGGATCAACTCCGTACCTGTTGTAATATTCCCCCACTGGTCACTTCCTCCCATTTGAAGTGTACAGTCTTTTTCCTTGTACAAATGAAGAAAATCATAGCCCTGAACCAGTTGATAGGTAAATTCCGTAAAGCTCATCCCTTCAGAAGCATCAGAAGAAATTCGATTCTTAACCGAATCTTTGGCCATCATGTAATTTACGGTAATATGTTTTCCAACATCACGTATAAATTCCAAGAAGGTGAAATTCTTCATCCAATCGTAATTATTCACCAAAAGAGCCGCATTTTCAGCATCACTTTCAAAATCTAAAAAATGAGCTAATTGCATTTTAATAGCTTCCTGATTATGGCGCAAAGTTGCTTCATCCAACAAATTACGTTCGTTAGATTTCCCTGAAGGATCACCGATCATACCCGTAGCACCACCAACCAATGCAATGGGTTTATGCCCGCAACGCTGGTAATGGGCCAGCAACATGATGGGTACCAAATTACCAATATGTAAAGAATCAGCCGTTGGATCGAATCCTACATAGGCACTACGCATCGCTTCCATTAAATGCTCTTCGGCTCCCGGCATTACCGTGTGGATCATCCCTCTCCAGGTCAATTCTTCTACAAAATTCTTTATCATGAGTGCTTGATTTAAAAACTTAGGCAAAGATAAAAATCAATGTATAAATCTGCTCATTATCCTCTTAAAGTTTTGTAGGCCTCAACAATATCAATAAAAACAAATCAAGGGTTTAATAAATTTGTATTTTAGGGCCATGATTTTAGTAACAGGAGGAACCGGATTAGTTGGTGGTCATTTACTTTATAAACTTGCAAAGCAAAATGAAACCATCAGGGCTACTTACAGGAACAAAGCCAAATTAAAGAACGTAAAAGCCATTTTTGAAACCTATCAAAAAGATTACCAGGCGCTATACGACATCATTGATTGGGTAAAGGCTGATATTACTGATATTCCAGCACTTACTGATGCTATGGAAGGCGTTGATTACGTATATCATTGTGCTGCTTTCGTGTCTTTTGAGCCTGATAAATACTATCAACTTCGAAAAATTAATATTGAGGGCACGGCCAATATGGTAAATATTAGTTTAGCTGTCGGAGTAAAAAAATTCTGTTACGTAAGTTCTATTGCGGCCGTTGGAACAGAAGCCACGAAAACTCATATAAACGAAGAAACCCCCTGGAACCCTGAGGCTAATAATAATGTTTATGCCATTACAAAATACGGTGCCGAGATGGAGGTTTGGCGTGCCACACAAGAAGGTTTAAATGCGGTTATTGTAAATCCGGGCGTTATTTTAGGTCCGGGAATTTGGCGGTATGGCACAGGAAGCTTATTCAAAAAAGCCCACAAAGGTTTAAAATATTATACCTCGGGCAACATCGGACTTATTTCAGTGAATGATGTGGTAAATATCATGATCATCCTGATGCACAAAAACATCCATAACGAACGTTTTATTTTAATTGCTGAAGACTGGAAATATGAAAAGTTTTTGAAGCATCTGGCTAACGCAGTTCATGCAGAACCCCCGAAAAAAGAGGCACCCTATTGGCTATTACAAGTTGGATGGAGATTGGATTGGTTAAAACGAAAACTTACGGGGAAAAGACGGATACTGACAAAAAATTTGGTTCAGTCGCTTACAACGATTAAAAATTATGATACCGTTAAAATACGATCCACTTTAGATTATAATTTCCAGGATATAGATACGTTTATTTCTGAGGTTGGTCGCTGTTATCTGAAACAGGCGGAATAAGACCTTGCTCTTTTACAACTTCCTTCTTTTTGAGGTTGGCTAAAGAGTCTTTTATCTTTTTTGCGCGATTGATTGAATCTTTTTTAGCCCGAACTGCATTAATTGAATCGCGTCTGCGTTTCGAATTGGCTTTTCGTTCCTCTTCCTGCCGGTCTTTGAGATCCTTCAAAAGCACGTTTAAACTATCGTTTATTTTGGTGTAAATAGATTCATAATCATCAATATAATAGGCGTAATAATCATTACTCTGCGCAAACTGCAAACTATCAATATTGTATTTTTTGAAAATATAATTATCCGGATTGATCCCGGAATCACGCATCACTTTTTTGTTTGCTGAATTTGAAATCCCAATAAGTTTAGCATCGATCAAGATATCGATCATTTTATCCTCAGGAATCAAATTATCAGGTTTGTCCGGTGCCTCAAATTGATAGCAACCGAAAAAAAGGAGTACACATCCGAAAAAAACGAAACGATTTAAATTCATCGGTTAAAGGTTAAGCGTTTGGCGTGTTTCACTTCGGATACTTTTTGATTTTGATACACCAAAGCACCATTCAAAAAGGTATGTGTAATTCGCGATTTAAAGGTGGCTCCTTCAAATGGCGACCAACCACATTTATATAATATATTTTCCTTGGTTACTGTCCAGGGATTGTTTAGATCCACAAGCACCAAATCGGCATAATAACCCGGTTTGATATAGCCGCGTTTTTCAACCTCAAAAAGTATGGCCGGATTATGCGCATTCTTTTCAACAATTTTCTCGATAGAAATTTTTCCTCGGTGATACATTTCCAATAAGGCAGGCAGCGCATGTTGCACTAAAGGTCCGCCGGAAGGTGCTTTGGTATAAACGTTCTTTTTCTCCTCCAGAGTATGCGGCGCATGATCTGTAGCAATCACATCAATACGATCATCGAGAAGGGCATCCCAAATTTGCAAACGGTCTTTTTCCGTTTTTACTGCCGGGTTCCACTTGATCAGCGTGCCCTTTTTATCGTAATCATCGGAGTTAAACCAAAGATGATGGATACAAACCTCAGAAGTGATCTTTTTGTCTTTTAATGGAATTTTATTGGTGAATAAATTGGTTTCCTTACCTGTACTCAAGTGAAATACATGTAGGCGCGCACCTGTTTTTTTAGCGAGTTCTATGGCTTTTGAAGATGACAAATAACAGGCCTCTTCACTTCTGATAATTGGATGATACTTTATAGGAATATCATCTCCGAATTTCGCCTTGTACTCTTTTAGATTGCTGCGAATGGTGCCTTCGTCTTCACAATGAACAGAGATCACCATTTTAGTACTTTTGAATATTTTCTCAAGCACTTTAGGATCATCTACCAACATGTTTCCTGTGGAAGATCCTAAAAATAATTTCAAACCTGCAACAGTCTTTGGATCTACTTTAAGTATTTCATCTAAATTATCATTAGTGCCTCCAAACATAAAGGAGTAATTGGCATATGAGGTGTTTGCGGCAATTTCAAATTTAGCCTCCAGATTCTCAACCGTTGTGGTTTGCGGGATGGTGTTGGGCATTTCAATGAACGAGGTTATACCTCCTGCTATAGCTGCTTTAGATTCCGTAGCAATAGTGGCTTTATGGGTTAGACCGGGTTCTCTGAAATGAACCTGATCATCTATAGCACCGGGTAATAAATGCTTGCCCTCGGCATCGATAACCAAAACATCAGAAGATTTGGCACTTATAGATGAATCAATAGCTTTTATAAATTCACCTTCAATTAAAACATCTCCGGAAATCGTTTTTCCTTCGTTTACAATTTTGGCGTTTTTTATGAGGGTTTGTTTTAGAGACATAGCATTTTATTTTTTAAACAGACTTTTCATTTTCATAGAAATCACTCCAAAGATAGCTTCAGAAATGATGCCAGAACTCAATTTTGATTCTCCTTTTGTTCGATCTGTAAAAATGACAGGTATTTCAAGAATCTTAAATCCACCGAGATACGCTTTAAATTTCATTTCAATTTGAAAGGCATAACCAATAAATTTAATTTCATCCAGATTGATGGCTTCCAGTACACGACGCTTGTAGCATACAAAACCGGCTGTGGTATCGTGAATTTTCATTCCTGTTATAATACGAACATAAACCGATGCCAAATATGACATAAGCACACGGGTTAAAGGCCAGTTCACCACATTTACGCCTTTGATGTATCGCGATCCGATAACCACATCAGCCTGCTCTTCGAGACTGGCCGAGTAAAGTCGCGGTAAATCTACCGGATTATGTGAAAAATCAGCATCCATTTCAAAGATATATTGATAATCGCGAGCCAACGCCCATTTAAATCCATGGATGTAAGCCGTTCCCAGTCCGGTTTTTGCCTCTCGTTCTTCCAGAAATAACCGCCGGGAATAGGTTGCCTGCAGTTCCTTTACTTTTCCGGCTGTCAGATCAGGTGAATTGTCATCAACAACAAGTACATGAACTGATTCAGATTGCTGAAAAACGGCCTTAATAATGGCTTCTATATTTTCAATCTCATTATAAGTAGGAATAATAACTAAACTTTGCTCCATACTAAAGGCCTTGGTATTGGTCTGTTTTTTTAGCAAATGTAAGATATTTATAAAAGAATTTTTTTTAAATAATCCCTAATAATTAGAAACCCGTTTCAATATTTATAATAATTTTACGACGTGCTGAGATATATTGAACATAACGAGCCCCTAACCATCCTTCTTGTTGCCGGCCTCATTTTTATTGCATTGGCCAAATTGCTGGCTCCTGGACGCTTTTTGGATTTCATTAATTTACTATTCAAACCTAAATACCTTAAAGTTTACAGAAAAGATCAAAAATTTCTGGATTTGTTTGAAGCGTTACTATTTGCAAATCTCGTAGTATGCACAGCAGTATTTTTCTACATTATATATGAATATGGTGTTGGTACGCGTACAGTATACCCGGATATTTTAATAAAAATTGGTGTAGGTATTGGTGTTTTTATTGTAGCCAAAGTACTTATCGAACGTTTAGTTGGAAGCTTATTTGAAATTGATGATCTTATGGATAATTACTTATTTCAAAAAATTAGTTACAAGAATTTTCTAGGTCTTGTTCTCTTGCCGTTCAACGCTTTGTTACTTTATACGTTAGATGTTTCTGAAGCACTCATTTACAGCTTTTTAGGTATCCTTGTTTTGGTGAATTTCACGGGTTTAATTTCGACAATAAAAACAAATCAAAGTATTATAAAACAGCATTTATTCTATTTTATTTTGTATCTTTGCGCTCTTGAAATCGCACCCTATCTTGTTTTATACAAGGTATTTGTTCCATAAAATAAACAATTTGAACTTATGAAAGTGAAAACCATTTTAGTATCTCAACCGGAACCTAAAATTGAGAATTCGCCTTATTATGAATTGCAGGAAAAACAAAAGGTTAAAATTGACTTCAGACCTTTCATACATGTAGAGGGTGTGTCGGCAAAAGAAATTAGACAACAAAAAGTCGATTTAAGCAATTACACCGCTATTATTTTAACCAGTCGAAATGCAGTAGATCACTTTTTTAGAGTTGCCAAAGAAATGCGCTTTACGGTGCCAGACACCATGAAGTATTTCTGCCAATCCGAAGCTGTAGCCTATTATCTTCAAAAATATGTAGTTTACAGAAAACGCAAAATCTATGTTGGTAAACGAACTTTTCCAGAATTAACCCCTTTAATTAAGAAATACAAAGACGAAAAGTTTTTGTTGCCAACAACGGATAAGGTTAAACCTTTAGTTCCAGAAACTCTGGATAATTTAGGTATCAATTGGAAACAAGCTACATTTTATAAAACTGTAGTAAGCGACCTTTCTGATCTTGCCAATGTGTATTATGATGTTTTAGTGTTTTTTAGTCCGTCTGGTATTGAATCATTATTCCAGAATTTTCCGGATTTCAAACAAAATGATACCCGTATTGCGGTTTTTGGAAATACCACCATTAAGGCTGTAGAGGAAAAAGGGTTACGTGTAGATATTGCTGCGCCAACTCCCGAAACACCTTCCATGACCATGGCACTTCAAAAATATATTGATAAAGTAAACAAAGGAAAATAATCTTTTCAGTCATTATAACTAAAAGCCCGACCTTTTTATGAAAGATCGGGTTTTTTATTTTTTCCACTACCTGTTTTAGAGGCCTAAAAAACAAAAGCGTTTTCAATGTTATTTTTAAATTGTACATTTATAACACTAATAACAAAAATCATTCATCATGAAAAAACAGCTGCTTTGCTTATCCCTGATGGTATTATCGTTGGTAATGGTTCCGAATTCGGTTATGGCCAGCGAAATTAATCCAACATCGAAAACAACAGAAAAAACAGAAATTCCGGCCGAGGTTAAGACCATGCTTAACCGCCTTGAGGAAATAAAAGATATGGATAAATCGGACCTTAGTCGTGTTGAACGTAAAGAACTTCGAAAAGAAGTACGCACTATTAAGAGAGAAATTCGCTCATCCGGCAACGGACTTTACATTTCAACAGGAGCGATTATCATCATTTTACTTTTAATTATTATTCTATAAATCGTTACAGATTCAAAACAAAAAATCCCCAATAAACATTGGAGATTTTATTTTTAAAAACCGTAGCGTTGTGGGCCGCCACGTCTGATCTCTTCATTACAATGCATCTCAAACTTTTTGAAGTTTTCCCTGAAGGCATTGGTTAATTTGAAAGCCATTTCATAATAAGCCTGGTCGTTATTCCAGGTGGCTCGCGGACTCAACACACGCGTTGGAACACCAGGGCATTCACGTGGTTGCGCAACACCAAACACCGAGTGAATATGGTAATTATCGTAATTATACAAGCCTAGATCGCCGTTTAGAACAGCATTGATCATCGCTCTGGTATATTTTAATTCCATACGTTTTCCAACACCATAAGGACCGCCGGTCCAACCGGTATTCACCAACCATACATTAACACCGCTGGTCTTCATTTTCTTGCTCAGCATTTCCGCATATTTCGCCGGATGCAATGGCATAAATGGTGCTCCAAAGCAAGCTGAAAAACTAGGTACAGGTTCTACAACGCCAGCTTCAGTTCCTGCTACTTTAGCTGTATAACCGGAAATAAAATGATAGGCTGCCTGAGCCGGTGTTAGTTTGGAAATTGGAGGAATTACACCGAAAGCATCGGCCGTTAAAAAGAAAATGTTTTTAGGGTTTCTGCCAATCGATGGTTTCCTGATGTTTTCAATATGATCAATAGGATAACTCACTCTTGTATTTTGAGTAATCGAAGTATCGGCAAAATCAACCTCACCTTTATCATCCAAAATAACATTTTCAAGAATGGCACCTTTTTTAATAGCGTCGTAAATTTCAGGTTCCTTTTCTTTTGAAAGATTGATTACCTTGGCATAGCAACCACCTTCAAAATTAAAAACGGTATTCTCGTTGGTCCAACCATGCTCATCATCACCAATCAAACTACGATTCGGATCTGTCGATAACGTTGTTTTTCCTGTTCCGGAAAGTCCAAAGAAAATAGCAGTATCATCGTCTTTTCCAACATTAGCACTACAATGCATAGGAAGCGTGTTCTTGTATACAGGAAGTATAAAATTCAAGGCCGAAAAGATACCTTTCTTGATCTCACCGGTATAGCCGGTACCACCAATCAAAGCGATCTTTTTGGTAAAGTTCAGAATTGCAAAATTATGCTGACGCGTTCCGTCTGTTTTTGGATCGGCCATAAACCCCGGAGCATTTACAATAAGCCATTCCGGATCAAAATCTTCCAAAGCCTTCTCATTAGGACGCAAGAACATATTATAAGCAAACATATTACTCCACGGATACTCATTAATTACGCGAATATTAAGCTTGTAGTTAGGAGCGGCACAAGCATAACTATCGCGAACAAAAACCTCCTTTTCCGAGAGGTAATCTGTTACCTTATCGTAGAGCGCATCAAATTTTTCAGGATCAAAAGGAATATTGATATCGCCCCACCAAATTTTTTCCGAAGTAATGTCATCTTTAACAATAAAACGATCCTTCGGGGAGCGCCCGGTAAATTCACCGGTATTCACGGCCAAAACACCAGAAGCTGTTTCAACACCTTGCCCTTTTTTTAGAGTAAGTTCCTGTAATTTTTCCGGTGATAACTGGTACTTCACTTTAGCGTTTTTTATTCCGTAATCTTCTAACGAAATCGTTGTAGTAAGTTGATCAGAATTAAGCATTGTTTGAGTTTGTTTTAATTATATCGCAAAAATATAATATTATTTCTGTTTAATATTTATTAATTATTACTTTTAGGCTTTATTTTTAGGAAATTGACAAAAAGTAGTCCCCATGTGATAATAAAAAGTAAGCCGCCAACAGGCGTTACGAAAGCAAGGGTGGTAAAATCAAAAGTGTATAAACTATTGGTTGCCAATCCGTAAATGGATCCTGAGAAAAAAATGACCCCCAGAAGGGTGAGCCAAAACATGGATTTTTTGGTTTTTTCAGACAGAAAATTGGTCAATCCTAAAAATAAAAGAAAGAACGCATGATACATTTGGTAACGCACTCCGGTCTCAAAACTGGTTACCGATTCAGCGGGAACAAGTTGTTTTAAACCATGAGCTGCAAAGGCTCCTAAAATAATCCCGGTAAAACCTAAAACCGACGCCGTTACTAAAATAGATTTATTCATGTGTAGGTTTCAAATCAAGTAGTTAAAATAGCTACATTAGTAATACAAAAGTACTTAACAAAATTTACTTATGCGAAAGATTTTGATAATAGGTTCAGGAAAATCTACCTCCTACCTTTTAAAATACCTTTTAAACAAAGCAAACACTGAAAACTTGTTTATTACCGTGGCCGATCTCAACACCGATCACGCTAAAAAACTCATTAATAAACACCCCAATGCCGAGGTAAAAACGCTAGATGTTTTTGATGCCCCGGCCCGTGAAAATGCCATAAAAGCTGCGGATATTGTTATCTCTATGTTACCGGCCCGTTTTCACATTGAAGTGGCCAAGGATTGTGTTCGTTTCAAAAAACACATGGTAACCGCCTCCTACGTGAGCAATGAGATGCAAGATCTCGATAATACTGCGAAAAAGGAAGGTGTGATATTAATGAATGAAATTGGTGTCGATCCCGGAATAGACCACATGAGTGCCATGCAGGTTATCGATCGCATTCGTGAAGATGGTGGCAAGGTGATTCTTTTTGAATCATTTTGTGGCGGACTTGTAGCACCGGAAAGTGATGATAATCTATGGAATTACAAATTTACCTGGAACCCCAGAAATGTGGTTGTCGCAGGGCAAGGTGGCGCTGCTAAATTTTTACAGGAAGGCGCCTATAAATATATTCCTTACCACCGCCTTTTCCGCCGTACAGAATTTCTGGATATTGAAAATTTTGGCCGTTTCGAAGCTTATGCCAACCGCGATTCATTGAAATATCAAAGTGCTTATGGCCTCGATAACGTAAAAACGCTTTACCGTGGTACCATGCGCCGGGTGGGATTTAGCCGTGCCTGGAATATTTTTGTAATGCTTGGCATGACGGACGACAGTTATACCATCGACGACAGTGAGAACATGAGCTATCGCGATTTTACAAATGCATTTCTGCCCTATAGCCCAAATGATTCTGTAGAACTCAAACTGCGCCATCAGGTTAAGATCGATCAGGACGATATTGTTTGGGACAAGCTCACAGAGCTCAATTTGTTTGATGCCACAAAAAGAGTGGAACTCAAAAAAGCTACCCCCGCACAAATTCTTCAAAAAATATTAAGTGATAGCTGGATGCTCGATCACGACGATAAAGATATGATCGTGATGTACCATAAATTCGGTTATGAGAAAGATGGGGAAAAACATCAGATCGAGTCCAACATGGTTTGCATCGGCGAGAACCAAACCTACACCGCTATGGCAAAAACTGTTGGTCTGCCGGTAGCTATGGCCACCCTCGCTATTCTTAACAAAAAGATCACTACCCCGGGCGTTCACATCCCAATAACCAAAGAAATTTACGAGCCTATTTTGGAAGAGCTTAAAAGTTTCGAAATAAAATTCAATGAAAAAGAAGTTCCCTATTTAGGCTACAATCCCTTAAATAGTTAGATCTTGGATGTTACTCTGCGGGTCGGGCTTTCTGATGTATCTTTTTTTAATACTTCAATAAAGGATGCCGCTGCAATCCCTACCTGCCGATAGGGAGTATCAACAAAAAAAACTTTCATATTAAAAGTAAATGAGTATTTTTGATTTTAAAACGAAAGCAAACCAACATGAAGCTTAAAAGCAAAACCATCATCATCGATGGCATCGACAAGAAAATTCTAAGGGCACTGACTACGGATGCCCGAACGCCAATACTTGAAATTGCCCGAAATGTGGGTATTTCCGGTGCTGCCATTCATCAACGCCTAAGAAAACTTGAAAAGTCTAAATTATTAGTCGGTTCAAAATTTATTTTAAACCCCAAAGTATTAGGTTATTCTACACTTGCATTTGTGGGTATTTATCTAGACAGAGCGAGTAACTATGAAGATGTTGTTCGCACTCTAAGAAAAATGCCGGAGGTAACCGAGTGCCATTATACTACGGGACAATGGAATATTTTTATCAAGATCTTGTGTCATGATAATGCACATTTAATGCATTTACTCAATAAAGATATCCAGTCTATTTCAGGAGTTTTACGCACGGAATCTTTAATCTCACTAGATCAACAAATAGATCGGCAAATAGCCGTATAAATAAAAAGCCGAAACTCACGTTTCGGCTTTTCTTTTTTATCTCTGTAATGCTTATTTCATTTTTAAGAGCCAGTTGCGCATATCCACCTCTTTTCTGATCAGGTCGCGCAAATCATCAATTTTCACACGTTCCTGCGCCATGCTATCACGATAGCGAATGGTTACGGTGTTATCAGTTAAAGTATCGTGATCCACCGTGATACAAAATGGTGTTCCAATAGCATCCTGACGGCGATAACGTTTACCAACGGCATCCTTTTCATCATAAAATATATTAAAATCCCACTTAAGATCCTCTACGATCTGTTGGGCAATTTCAGGTAAACCATCTTTTTTCACTAAAGGTAAAATAGCCGCTTTTGTTGGCGCCAAGACACTTGGTAATTTTAAAACGGTTCTGGTGGTACCATTGTCCAATTCCTCATCCTCCAAAGCGTTAGAAAATACGGCCAGGAACATTCGATCTAAACCTATCGAAGTTTCCAAAACATAAGGAACATAACTTTTATTCTCTTCCGGATCGAAGTATTGTAATTTTTTACCAGAATATTTTTCATGCGCTTTTAGATCGAAATCCGTTCTGGAGTGGATGCCTTCCAATTCTTTAAATCCGAACGGGAATTTAAATTCAATATCAGCGGCTGCATCCGCATAATGGGCTAACTTTTCATGGTCATGAAAACGATAATTTTCCTCGCCCATACCTAAAGAAAGATGCCATTTCAAGCGGGTTTCCTTCCAGTAATCATACCATTCTTTTTGGGTTCCCGGTTTAATGAAAAATTGCATTTCCATCTGTTCGAACTCACGCATTCTAAAAATAAATTGACGAGCCACGATCTCATTCCTGAATGCTTTTCCTGTTTGGGCAATACCAAATGGGATCTTCATCCTTCCGGTTTTTTGAACATTTAAAAAGTTTACAAAAATACCCTGGGCCGTTTCCGGACGCAAATACAAGTCCATAGCATTTTCAGCAGAGGCTCCCAACTTCGTACCAAACATCAAATTGAATTGCTTCACATCAGTCCAGTTCTTACTTCCGGTCAATGGGTCGGCAATCTCCAATTCTTCTATCAGAGCCTTTACATCGGCCAGATCCTCTTTTTCCAAAGATTTTGCCATCCGCGAAAGCGTCGTGTCAATTTTTTCCTGATAACCCAACACCCTCGGATTCGTAGCTAAAAATTGGTCTTTATCAAAAGCATCACCAAAACGTTTTTCAGCTTTAGCAACTTCTTTATCTATTTTGGCTTCTATCTTGGCACAGTAATCCTCAATAAGTACATCAGCACGGTAGCGTTTTTTCGAATCTTTATTATCAATTAAGGGATCATTAAAAGCATCCACGTGGCCGGAAGCTTTCCAGGTGGTTGGATGCATAAAAATAGCGGCATCAATACCCACTATATTTTCGTGCATTTGCACCATGGCCTTCCACCAATAGTCACGAATATTCTTCTTTAATTCAGCTCCATTCTGCGCATAATCGTAAACTGCGCTTAATCCATCGTAAATCTCACTACTCTGGAACACGTAACCATACTCCTTTGCATGAGAGATTACTTTCTTAAATTGATCATCTTGATTTGCCATGATGCAAAAATATAAAACCGCCATAAATAAAGCGCGTGTTATTCAAAAATTACAACGCATAAATCGTTTATTTTTTCTAAGTTTATCCTTAGACCAAGTTTTCCCCAAATGCTACAGTCTTTACTTAACTTATTTTTTCCAAAAGTTTGCTATGCATGCCATCAACCGCTTATGGTCCGTGAGGATTCTATTTGCGTCGATTGTCGGCATGCCTTACCGGTTACAAATTTTCATTTTGACAAAAATCCCGCATTAAAAAAGGTTCTATTCGGCCGCGCTAACATAGAACAGGGCACCGCCTTATTTCGATTTGAAAAAAAAGGTCCGGTACAACACCTCATCCACGAGCTTAAATATAAAGGGCATCAGGGTATCGGAGAGGTTCTTGGCGATTGGTTAGGCGGGGAACTTGCAACACTCCCGGAATGGCAAGCTATCGATATGATCATTCCGGTACCCATCCATAAAAAGAAACTTAGAGAACGAGGTTTTAATCAGGTTACCAAATTCGGAAAACGTATAGCGTTTTCTCTAAATGCTGAATATCGTGAAGATCTTTTAATAAAAGTGATCCATACAAAAACGCAAACCAAAAAAAACCGCAGTGAACGCTTCAATAACAATCCGGAACTTTACAAACTGGTACATCCCGAACTTTTGGAAAATAAACATGTCCTTATTGTAGATGATCTGATAACAACAGGTGCCACACTGGAAGGTTGTATTTGCGTTCTAAATCAGGCGAAAAATTTAAAAATTAGTATTGCAACCATGGCAATAGCGTAAACAATAGAAGCGTTATACACATAAATTATGTAGGTTTGTAAAAAATTTTAATTTCTGGATGAAGAAAGGGTTTTTAAATGTTGTATTGGCACTAATCATTGTCTTAAGTGCCATTAATTGTGCTAATCGAGGCAATCCGGAGGGCGGTCCGAAAGATGAAACGCCACCAACGGTGATTAAAACAGAGCCCGAAAATTACAGTACACAATTTAAAGGTAGGGAAATTAAAATATATTTTGATGAGTACATCAAGCTAGAGAATCTTCAAAAGCAGTTGGTGATCTCACCCCCATTGAAAACACAACCGGAAATCACACCACTTGGTAGCGCCAGTAAGGAAATTACCATCAAAATTTATGATACCTTACAACCTAATACCACTTATGCTTTCAATTTCGGGAATAGTATTGTAGATAACAATGAAGGTAACCCTTTCCCGTTTTACCGTTACGTGTTTTCCACCGGAGATTATATCGATTCTCTGAAGGTTTCAGGAAAGGTTATTGATGCCTTAACCCGTAAACCACAAACTTTTATTTCTGTGATGCTTTATGAGGCCGATTCTACCTTTAACGACTCCATTGTTTACAGAGAACCCCCGCGTTATATCACCAATACTCTGGATAGTTTAACCACTTTCACATTAGAAAATTTGAAAGCCGGAACATACTTTTTGATGGCTTTAAAAGATGAGAACAACGACAATAAATTTCAACAAAAAACAGATCAGATCGCTTTTCATAAAGGCTTTATTACCGTTCCAACAGATTCCACCTATACCTTAAAATTATTTTACGAGGATATCGATTTTGATGCTACCAGACCACGGTTATTGTCCGGTGAAAAGATTGCTTTTGGTTACGAAGGTGATTACAAGGGGATGAACATTCAAATTAATTCTGAAGTTCCCGATGATTTTGTATCCCGCGTTACTAAAGACCCCAAAGCTGATACGCTGAATTATTGGTACAAGCCACGGTTAGATGTAGACACCCTATTATTTACAGTGACGCATCCACCAAAATTTAAAAAGGATTTTACGGTACGCATTAGTGAGCAAAAACGCGATACTTTGGTTATCGAAGGAAGTAAAGGTGGTTTAAAATTAGACGAACCTTTTAGGCTTGTTGGAAGTACTCCTTTTGACAGTTTAGATGTTTCAAAAGTCCATATTATGGATAAAGATTCTGCATCTGTAGAATTTAGATCGGAATTAGACACACTTCAAAATCAGCTGAATTTTTATTTTGATAAAACTGAGGACAACGGCTATTTTATTGATATTTTACCTGATGCGATAACCGACTTTTTTGGCGATAAGAATGATAGTTTAAGCTTCAGAATCGGGACTAGAAAAGCTTCTGATCTCGGCTCGATTCGATTTTATTTAACAAATCCACCACTACCCTTAATCATGCAACTTACTGATAAAAACGGTGAGGTTAAGGAAGAACGATACGTTGAGAATAGTAATCAGGTTGACTTTTTGAATGTTGCTCCCGGAGTGTATTTTATTCGGGCTATAGAAGACCTAAATGGTAACAAAAAATACGACACCGGAAACTATTTAAAAAAGATAGAACCTGAACCTGTGATTCATTTCCAGGATATCGAAGTCCGTGCAGATTGGGGTTATCCCACAACCTTGAATTTTAATTAAGCGTAAAGCTATCGCGGTCTTGCAAAAACTTTAGTTTGTTTCGATAGGCCGAAATATGGCGCTTTTCGAGTGTCACGATTTCCGTTTTTTCCTCGTTAGGATCAAAACCAGTAAGCCTTTTTCCTAAAACATCGTATACCGCCGAGTGCCCGGAGTATTCACTATTCACACCATCAATCCCCACACGATTGACGCCTATGCAATAACACATATTTTCGATGGCTCGGGCTTCAAGCAAGGCATCCCAGGCAGAAACCCTTGGTGTTGGCCAGTTTGCCACATAAATTAAAACGTCGTAATCTTCCGTATTTCGTGCCCACACAGGAAAACGCAGATCATAACAAATCAAAGGACAGATCTTCCAACCTTTATAGTTAACAATTAGTTTTTCAGTCCCAGCCGTATATATCTTATCTTCTCCAACTAAGGTAAATGTATGGCGTTTATCATATTGCGAAAAGTTACCTGAAGGTTCCACAAATAACATCCGGTTGTAATACTTGTTATTTTCTTCAATAACTAAACTTCCTGTAATTGCCGCTCCGGAATTTTTTGCCATAGTTTTCATCCAGGTTACCGTATCGCCATTCATAGATTCTGCTACCTCTGCTGCATTCATTGTAAAACCTGTGGAAAACATTTCCGGTAGAACAATAAGGTCTACATCATCTGAAATAGCTTCTATTTTTTTAGTGAAATTTTCACGATTTTTTTGTGGATCTTCCCAAACCAGATCGGCTTGTAACAATGCCATTTTTAAAGTTTCTGTCATGATGAAATTGAATTTAAAATTTTTGCCGCTTGTTCTAAGGTGCTTTCTTTTTTAGCAAAACAAAAACGTAATACTTTGGTAGGTGGTGGCTCATTATAAAACACAGAAATAGGTATGGATGCCAAACCGTGTTCTTTAACCAGGCGTGTGGCAAAATCCACATCTTTTTCATTGGTGATATTTGAATAATCCAACAATTGAAAATAAGTGCCTTTAGATGGTTTAAAAGTGAACGCTGAAGATTCTATCAAACTTAAAAAGAAATCACGCTTTCGCTGATAAAACGTAGATAACTCAAGGTAATGTTCAGGCTCTGCCATATACTCTGCGATGGCCAATTGGGTTGGATGATTCACGCAAAACACTGTGAATTGATGGACTTTCCGAAATTCCTCCATAAGCGCCTTTGGTGCGCAACAATAGCCTAATTTCCAACCGGTACTGTGAAAGGTTTTTCCAAAAGAAGCCGTGATAAAGGTTCTCGATTTGAGTCCGGGAAACCGACAGGCACTTTGGTGTTTTTCATCATCAAAAATAATATGCTCGTAAACCTCATCACTCAAAACCATAATATCCGTATGGTCTGTCACCTTTTGTAATTGCAACATATCATGTTCAGAAAATACGGTTCCAATCGGATTTTGAGGCGTATTGATCACGATCATTTTTGTACGCGAACTAATCTTCGCCTTAACGGCATTCCAATCCACTTTAAAATCCGGGCCTTGCAATTCCACAAAAACCGGAATACCGCCATTCAGTTCCACCGTTGGTTCATAGCTATCGTAAGCCGGTTTGAATAGGATCACCTCATCACCTTTTTTAATAAAAGCAGAAATGACCCCGAAAATAGCCTGAGTTGCCCCGGCAGTAATAGTAATTTCCGATTCCGGATGATAACTGTTATTATACAACAATTCATATTTTTTAGAGATCGCCATGCGCAGTTCCAAAACACCGGGCATAGGCGCATACTGATTATGGCCATCGCGCATTGCACCAACAGCAAGATCGATCAGTGATTTATCCATGTCAAAATCAGGAAATCCTTGTGATAAATCTATAGCCTTGTGGGTACGTGCCAATTGACTCATTACCGCAAAAATACTGGTGCCTACATGTGGTAATTTAGAAGTATGTTGCATATCTGTAAAGATACGGTTTCTGAGCAGAAAGCCATATCGAAAATGCAACTTGAAAGCATAAAAAACCCCGATAAAATCTATCAGGGTTTTTTTCAATAGTATTAATATATTTTAATCACGACCACCAAAAATCGCCAGGGCCCAGTACAATAAAGAAGCTAAAGCCCCAATAGCGGCTACCACATAAGTTCTTGCAGCCCATTTCAAGGCATCTTCTGAACCTTTGTATTCATCAGGAGTAACGATATTTTTATTCTTCAACCAAACCAGAGCACGGTGACTTGCATCATACTCAACAGGAAGGGTGATAAAGCTAAATAAGGTTGCAAATCCCATGAAGAATACACCGGCTGCCGCTGCATACCAGCCTAAACCGATTCCGGCAGCACCACCTAAAAGCAGTCCGCCAATAATTAACCACTGAGACATCCCGGAAGTTACACTAACTACAGGCACTAACGCAGATCGCATGGTTAACCAACTGTAGGCTTTTGCATGTTGCACCGCATGGCCACATTCATGTGCCGCTACAGCCGCAGCTGCCGCGTTTCGCTGTTTGTACACAGCTTCGCTTAAATTAACCGTTTTATTTCTGGGGTTATAATGGTCCGTTAATCGTCCCGGGGTTGAGATCACTTCAACATCAGTAATGCCGTGATCTGAAAGCATCTTTTCAGCTATTTCCGCACCACTCATGCCATTATGCAACTGTACTTTGGAGTATTTTTCAAACTTACGTTTAAGTTTGTTACTCACCAGCCAGCTCGCTAAAGCAATCGCACCAATAATTAAATAGTATTCTATCATCTTTTTAAATAAATTGTTTACTACCTAATATAGCAAAAATAACGCCAGATTTACGATGTGAAAGTTTGTCAGTTTTACACTGTTTCCAAATTCATATCGAAAGCTTCCGCGATCTCAGGATACACGATTTTTCCTTTAACGATATTCAATCCTTTAGCTAAAGAAGGATTCTTTTTGCAAGCTTTTTTCCAACCCATTTCAGCTAATTTTACAACGTATGGTAAGGTTACGTTTGTAAGTGCCATTGTAGATGTGTAAGGCACAGCACCCGGCATATTGGCTACAGAATAATGTACCACATCATCAATAATATAGGTTGGGTCCTGGTGTGTTGTTGGAACAGTCGTTTCAAAACAACCACCCTGATCTACAGCCACATCAACCATTACGGTTCCGGGTTGCATTTCTTTAAGCATATCACGGGTAATTAATTTTGGTGCTTTCGCTCCCTTGATCAATACACCGCCAATAATAAGATCGGAATCTTTTATATGTTTTCTAATGTTATATTCACTTGAGAATTCACTAATCACGTTATTCGGCATAATATCACTCACGTAACGTAATTGTTTCATATTGATATCCATAATGAATACGTTAGCACCTAAACCGGCTGCCATTTTAGCGGCCTGAATTCCTACAACACCTGCTCCCAAAACGAGAACTTTTGCAGGCGGTACGCCAGGAACACCTCCTAGAAGGATCCCACGGCCCATAATAGGTTTTTCAAGGTATTTGGCACCTTGTTGAACAGACATACGTCCGGCTACTTCAGACATGGGTATCAGAAGCGGTAAACTTCCATCAGGATCTTCCACGGTTTCGTAAGCAATACAAACTGCTTTACTATCCATCATCGCTCTGGTGAGCACTTCACTTGAAGCAAAATGGAAATAAGTGAAAACCACCTGATCCTCACGAATTAATTTATATTCAGGTTCAATGGGTTCCTTTACTTTAACGATCATTTCCGCGGCAGCGTAAACTTCCTCAATAGTGTCTAAAATAATAGCACCAACCTCTTTGTAATCTTCATCCAGAAAACCACTATTATAACCCGCATTTTTCTGAATATATACGGTGTGATTTCGTTTTGTTAATTCAAAAACACCGGAAGGTGTCATCCCTACACGGTTTTCGTTGTTCTTGATTTCAATAGGAACTCCAATTTTCATAAATAACCTCGTTTAGATTTATAATAATGCGGCAAAATTATAAATAAAAAATTGAATATTTTGAGTGATAAGGGGTTTTTGTTCACTTTCTTTTAGTGAAAATACTGTTAAATTATTTATTCTGTAATTCAGTACCGCGAAAAGGCTAAAATCTGAAAGTTTTAAAACAACGTATTATCCAACAATATTCACGATCTTCCCGGGCACTACAATGACCTTTTTAGGCGTTCGACCGGCCAATTGCTCCTGTGTTTTCTCGTTTTCCAGAACTGCTTTTTCAATGTCTTCTTTACTCATATCCAAGGGTAATTCCATCGTGAAACGCATTTTACCATTGAAAGAGATCGGATAATTTTTGCTGCTTTCTACCAAATGCTGTTCATCGAAAATCGGGAAAGGTGCCGTGGCAATACTCTCTTTGTGCCCCAATCGCTCCCAAAGCTCTTCAGCGATATGCGGTGCATAAGGCGAGATGAGCACTAACAAAGGTTCTAAAATGGCTTTGGAATGGCATTTTTGAGCCGTGAGTTCATTCACTGCGATCATAAATGTTGAAACCGAAGTGTTGAACGAGAAGTTCTCAATATCTTCCTGAACTTTTTTGATGGTTTTATGAAGTGTTTTTAAACTGTCTTTTGAAGGTTCCGTTTCGGTAACTTTTAAGCCATTATCATCCATGTAGAGCTTCCACAATTTTTTAAGGAAACTATGCACACCGGTAATACCGGCGGTGTTCCAGGGTTTGTATTGCTCTAAAGGACCAAGGAACATTTCGTATAGTCGAAGGCTGTCGGCACCGTAGTCTTCACAAATTTGGTCGGGATTTACGACGTTGTATTTGGATTTGGACATTTTTTCGACATCCCGATTGACGGTAAACGAATCTCTTTTGGTCTCTTCTTCAGTAGTTATAAATTTGATATGATCATATTTATATTTCTTCATCCACTTTCGGAATGTTGAAACATCCATTTCGTTTGAAGAATTTACATAATTTACATCCACATGAACTGGATCAAATTGAATTGAACTTAAGGATTGACCTGTAAACTTTTGAATATATTCTATAGTTTCCTTTCTTGTTTTAGGATCTTTATAACTATTATAAACTTCTCCCGAAACAAAGAAATTTGGCTTCTCATTTATTCTATAAATAAAAGCACTCGTCCCCAGAATCATCCCCTGATTGATCAGTTTTTTAGCAAATTCATCATAAGGCACCAAACCTTTATCGAACATGAATTTCTGCCAGAATCGGGAGTACAATAAGTGTCCCGTAGCATGTTCACTACCACCAATGTAAAGATCCACTTGTTGCCAATAATTAATAGCTTCCTGTGAAAAGATCGCTTCATCATTATGCGGATCCATATAGCGGTTAAAGTACTGCGAACTTCCCGCCCAACCCGGCATGGTATTCAATTCCAGTGGAAATACCGTTTTATGATCTATCAGATCATTAGAAACCACTTTATTTTTATCGGTGTCCCAGGCCCAAACCGTCGCATTACCTAAAGGTGGTTCCCCGGTTTCGGTTGGTAAATATTTTTCAACTTCAGGAAGAGTAATCGGTAAGTATTTGGCATCAATCATTTGTGGCATACCATCTACATAGTATACCGGAAACGGTTCTCCCCAGTAACGCTGACGGCTAAACACCGCATCGCGCAAACGGTAATTTATTTTCCCTTTACCCTGCCCGATCTTTTCGAGGGCTTCTATGATCTTTTTGGTCGCTTCTTTATGGTTTAAGCCGTTTAGAAAATCACTATTTGCAATGATCGTATTGTCTTTATCGGCAAAGGCTTCTTCGGAAATATCCGCGCCTTCAAAAATATTTGGAATGGGCAGATTAAAATGTTTCGCAAAATCGTAATCACGCTGGTCGCCGCATGGTACCGACATTACAGCGCCTGTTCCGTAACCCGCCAAAACATAATCACCAATCCAAACCGGAATGGCTTCTTTGGTAAATGGGTGTTCCACATAAGCCCCGGTAAAAGCACCGGTTATGGTTTTTACATCGGCCATACGTTCGCGCTCACTGCGTTTTGCTGTGGCCTCTACATAGGCATCAACCTCCGCTTTTTGAGCAGGCGTTGTTATTTTTGAAACCAGTTCATGTTCGGGAGCAAGCGTCATGAAACTTACGCCAAAAATGGTATCAGGTCGGGTAGTAAAGACCTCAATCCCCCTGGCCCCCGGAGGGGGAACGGAGTCCGGTTCTATTGAACTTCTAATTGAAAGTTCATGTTCTATACTTTTTAATACGCCTTCAATATTTCCTAAAACTTCTTCATTGGTGAACCGAATCACTTTAAAGCCATCATTCTCTAAAATTTCAGTTCGTTGGGCATCAGCTTCCTTTTGACTATCATGAATTTTACCATCAACCTCAATGATCAATCTTTTTCTCAAACACACAAAATCAACAATAAAATCACCGATCAAATGCTGTTGCCTAAATTTACTTTCTAAGTTTTTATTTCTCAGTTGAGACCAAAGTGCAGCTTCCGCTTCCGTTGGATTAGCGCGCATCGCTTTGGCTTTTTCTAAGAGGATCGCCGAATTATTTCCACCGGTCATATAACCCGGTTTTTTAGTCCCAGCTTTCTCTTCCCCTCCGGGGAAGGATAGGATGGGGAATGTCACTGAAGCCCCCACCGATTTTCCAATCCAGTTGCGCTGACTTTCCTTAAGAGCATCCGTCCAATCGATCTTTTCCAAGCCCTGAAGCAAGCGTTCCGCGTAAGCGGAAATACGCATACTCCACTGGGTCATTTTTTTACGGATCACCGTATGTCCGCCACGTTCTGAAACCCCATTTACGATCTCATCATTGGCTAAAACGGTTCCTAATTCCGGGCACCAATTTACCTCGGTTTCCGCCAAATAGGTCAGGCGGTATTGCAATAATATTTTCTGTTGTTCTTCTGAAGAGAATTGGTTCCAATCCGCTGCTGAAAATAGCGTAACATCGTCATCGCAAGCCGCATTAACCTTTGTATTTCCTTCAGATTCAAAAATGGCAATAAGACTGGAAATATCTTCCGCTTTATTGCTATTGTAATTGTACCATGAATTATATAGTTGAATAAAAATCCATTGTGTCCATTTATAATATTTCGGATCGGAAGTGCGCACTTCCCGAGACCAATCGAAAGAGAATCCGATCTGATCTAACTGCCGACGATAGGTTTTAATATTTTCGGCTGTGGTGATGGCCGGATGCTGACCGGTTTGGATCGCGTATTGTTCCGCCGGAAGGCCAAAACTATCATAACCCTGAGGATGCAAAACGTTAAAACCTTGATGCCGTTTGTATCGTGCATAAATATCCGAGGCAATATAACCTAGAGGATGCCCCACATGCAACCCGGCGCCACTGGGATAAGGAAACATATCCAGAACGTAAAACTTAGGTTTATCACTGTGATTCTCGGCTTTGAAGGTTTGATGCTTCGCCCAGTAATCCTGCCACTTCTTTTCTATCGTGTTAAAATCGTATGTCATTTTCGGTGTTCCGCTTTTGAAAGCGCAAATTTACGCTTTATAAACAAACTGTAAAACCCTGACAAGGATTAAATAAGCAGGCTTGTTTTTCAAATTGTAATTTTTAAAGATTTAAGTTCTACTTTTGCAGCTTAAACCGAAATCCCTTTGAATAAAAGTATCCTAAAAGCACATTTAGCCTTACTTGGCGCCAACCTCATCTATGGTGTGAATTACATCATCGCCAAAGGGATCATGCCAGATAAAATTGGGCCGGATGCTTTTGTATTTATACGCCTGCTTTTCGCAACGCCATTGTTCTGGATACTAAAGAAATTCGTGATTACAGAGCGGGTTGCTACCCGTGACTATTTGCGATTGATGTTATGCGGATTGTTGGGAGCAGCGGCAAACCAATTGTTATTTTTTCATGGCATCAACCTAACTTCACCGGTAGACGCCTCTATAATCATGACCGTTGTTCCCGTGATTGTGCTTGTTTTTGGTGCACTCATCCTTCATGAACGCATCACAAGAAATAAACTCATCGGAATCACCATTGGAGGTATTGGTGCCGTAGCGCTTATTTTATATGGCAAAGAAGCCTCAGGAACCAGTTCGCTTTTGGGTAATCTTTTTATTTTTCTGAATGCTTCGAGTTACTCCTTATATCTCGTTTTTGTGAAACCACTGATGCGAAAATATAATAGCGTAACTGTAGTGAGCTGGGTATTCTTATTTGGATTTCTGTTCACATTCCCGATAGGAATAGGTGATTTTATGAATACAAATTACGAGGCGTTTACTTTAGGAACTTACCTAACCGTGGGCTTTGTGGTAATTTTCACGACCTTCTTCGCCTATCTTTTTAATATTTATTCACTGAGTCATGTATCGCCATCCGTAACCAGCAGTTATATTTATTTACAACCGCTCATCAGTTTCTTGATGGTTCTTCTCTATGCAAATGTATTCGATCAAAAAGAATACGCACAAGATATTAATCTGGTGAAGATCATCAGCGGCATCCTGGTGATTTTTGGCGTTTATATGGTAAGTCGGAAATCGAAAGTGAAAGTTTAAGCACGCGCTTTTTCTTCCTGCGGCAGCAAACAATGGTAAATAAAAGCATTGGTTGGTGTTTCAATACCTAATAATTTACCCTGCTTTACAATGTAACCGTTGAAATTTTCAAGTTCGCTAGGTTTTCCTTCCATAACGTCGCGTTGCATCGAAGCCGTCGTATTATAATCCATTTGATCGATAATCCCGATGACCATTGCAACATCTTTCGGACTCAAACCAACCCCTTTGGCATTAGCAATACTAACCATTTCGTCGGCAGTATCCTTGATAATCTTACGGATGCCTTCATGGGAGCGCATGTCGCCAAAAACAGCTCGAGTAAGCGCTCCAATACCGCTAATCGTACAAATGAAAAGAAATTTTTTCCAGATATCCAGGTGAATATCATCAGACAACGTGTTTTTAAAACCAGCTTCATCAAAGACACTTTTAAGCTGTTTTACGCGTTTTGTTTTTTCATTATTATATTCACCAAAAACAATCTCCGGTTCAAACGTAATGTGGCGGATAACTCCCGGAGCTTCAACCATACTCACAATTTTACATAAACCTGCCAGCGCATTATGCTCTGGCAATACTGCTCGAAGTTTATCGGCATTATCGGCACCATTTTGCAAAGGCAAAACCATGGTGTCTTTACCAATGATGGGTTTCAGCTTTTCTGCAACTTCCGTTACCTGCCATGATTTTACACCCAGAATCACTAGATCCGGAGTACCAACTTTTGCTAAATCATCAGTGGCTTTTGGATGCACGGTAAAATCACCCTGGACACTTTTTATTTGTAATCCGTTCTTTTTTATGGCTTCCAGATGCGCACCGCGCGCAATAAATGTTACGTCAAATCCGGCTTGTACGAGCTTCGCTCCAAAATAACCGCCAACGCCACCGGCGCCAAACACAACAATGTTCATATGTTTTAGTTTATATAAATAGACTTTAAATATACTTTATTATTTTTACATCATTAATCCCGGATTGTTATGAGCTCATCTTTTGAACAACATCAAAAACGCCGCTTAATTTCCTCGTATTTTTCAGTGGTTTTAAGTATTGCCCTTGTATTATTTTTATTGGGGCTACTTGGTATGTTGGTTCTCAATGCAAAAAAGGTTTCCGATCATTTTAAAGAACAGGTAGTGGTAACCATTTTTTTGAAGGATACGGCGAAGGATGTTGAGATTAAACAGCTTGAAAAAAGTCTGGCTATGACAGATTATGTAAAGTCCATCGATTATGTTTCCAAAGAACAGGCTGCAGAGATCATGAAGGCTGAAAACGGCGAGGATTTCATGGATTTTGTAGGTTATAATCCTTTGCAAAATTCAATTGATATTCATTTGAAAGCCGACTTTGTAACCACCGAACAATTAGAAAAAATGGCGGCTGATGCTATGACCAGAAATTTTGTAGATGAAGTAACTTACGACAACGATCTGGTTAATCTTATGAACAATAATGTACAAAAGATCAGTTTCTGGGTTTTGGTGATCAGTGGTATTTTCACCTTGATTGCGGTGTTACTCATAAACAGTTCCATTCGATTGTCGGTATATTCTAAGCGATTCACCATAAAAACGATGCAAATGGTTGGTGCCACCAAACAATTTATCAGAAGACCATTTGTATGGAAAAGTGTGCGTTTAGGAATTATCGGTGCCATTTTGGCTATGGCCGGCATGGGCGTGGTATTATATTATGTAAATCAAACATTTCCTGAGTTAAGTTTACTGAACAACCCTACCGTTATGGTTGGATTGTTTGTAGTTATTTTTGCCATGGGCATCGTGATAAGCTGGATCAGTACCCATTTTGCCACCCAGCGTTTTTTAAATTTAAAGACCGACGAACTTTATTATTAAATTTTTACAAAATACTTAACAAGCCTATTTTAAATAAATGTGTTACTTTGTAGCATAAGTTGAATGAACTATGGGAAAACAAAAGGAAAAAGAAACATCTAAACCAACATTTGTTTTTGGAAAAAAGAACTATAAATGGATGTTCATAGGTCTTGCTATTATTGCTCTGGGCTTTATTTTAATGAGTGGCGGTGGCAGTGACGATCCTAATGTTTTCAATCCGGAAATTTTCAGCTGGCGCCGTATTAGGTTAGCACCTATGCTCGTTTTAATAGGCTTTGCTATACAGATTTATGCCATTTTACTGAGCCCTGAAAAGGACTAAGTATGCTTTATTTTATTCGCAAATTTTTCAGCTAAAATACTGAGATACTTTTGGGTATTTTCAAGTGCATCTTCCAAATTCCTGGCTTCATGCATCAATGCAGCTGCGTGGTCAATCCCAAATTTTTTAAGCGCTTCCATATCCAAAGCAATTCCGCCGCAAAAAGCCGCAACATTAATATTTTCCGCTTTCGCGGAAGTTATCACACCATGAATCGTTTTTCCGGAAAGTGTTTGAAGATCCAGTAAACCCTCACCGGTAATGATCCAATCTGCAGCTTTTATTTTAGAATCGAAATCTATCAGTTGCTTTACCAGATCGATCCCGGGAATTAGATCTGCATTTAAAAAAATCGTTGTTCCGGCACCCATACCTCCGGCGGCTCCTGCACCTTTTATGGATTGAACATCAGTATTAAATTGGATTTTAAACAAGGTGGCAATATGCCTCAACCCTTTATCTAAAGCTTCGATCTCCTCCGGTGATGCTCCTTTTTGAGGACCATAAACGTAGGCAGCGCCGTTTTCTCCATACAACGGATTCGTAACGTCACAAGCCACTTTGATCTCTATATTTTTCAAACGTTCATCAACTTTTGAAGTATCGATCTGATAAATTTCAGAAAGATTTTTTCCTGTAGGAGAAAGTTCATGGCCTTCCTTATCTAAAAAACGATAGCCCAATGCCGAAGCCATCCCAATGCCACAATCATTGGTAGCACTACCACCAATACCCAGAATAATGGTTTCCGATCCTTTGTCTATGGCCGCTAGAATAGCCTCTCCCGTTCCCCTGGTGGTGGTGTAATAACAGTTTTGCTCTTCTTTTTTTAATAAGGCCATTCCCGATGCATTGGCCATTTCTACAAAAGCCGTTTTTATTGCCGGCATATATAGAAATGAACTTTGAATGGGCCTGAACAAAGGGTCGCTCACGGTGATGGCTACGGTTTCTCCATCCAAATGATAATCTAGAATTTCAATGGTTCCGTCACCCCCATCAGATAAGGGAAGTTTCAAAATTTCTGAATCAGGCATAACTTTGAGCAAACTATTTTCAACAACCTCACAAAATTGCAAGCCTGTTAAACTCCCTTTAAATTTATCCGGCGCCAGAATGAATTTCATCTCAAATAATTAATTAGTACATTTATTACAATCAAAAACAAGACGTATGGTTGTTTTAATAGCACTCGTAGTTGTGGTCGTTCTTATGGTGATTGCAGCCTCAAAATACAAATTTCATCCGTTTTTATCACTACTTTTAGCTGGAATTGTTATGGGTTTCGTTGGCGGACTCGATAGTGATGATATCACAACAACGCTAACTTCAGGATTCGGAAAAACACTGGGAAGCATTGGGATTATTATCGCTTTCGGCACTATTATAGGCGCTTATTTAGAACAAAGTGGAGGCGCAAAAACCATGGCAATATGGGCCCTAAAAACTATAGGTAAAAGTCGATCTGTACTGGCTATGAACATTACCGGTTTTATAGTTTCGATACCGGTGTATTGTGATTCGGGATTCATCATATTATCGCCATTAAACAAGGCCTTAAGTAAACACAGTAAAATTGCCATCCCGGTTCTAGCAGTTTCTCTGGCTGCCGGCTTGTATACCGCCCATGTTTTTGTACCCCCAACCCCGGGACCTTTAGCTGCAACTGCGGCCTTAAATGCCGATCTCGGTTTGGTTATTGTATTGGGTTTAGCCGTAGCGTTTCCTGTGTCTCTGGTAGGTTATTTTTGGGCGCGGTATCTTCAAAAACATTACAGTTACACTGAAGAAATTGAATCTGAAACTCAGGATAAGGCTGCTGAGACTAATAAACCGGAGCAGCTTCCTAAACCTACACCTGCATTTTTACCTATCATTATCCCGATCGTTTTGATTGCTTTAAAATCTATTTCAGACTATCCAACGCATCCCTTCGGTGAGGCTGTTGCAGCTCAGTTCATAAACTTTATTGGAAATCCTGTAATAGCGTTGCTAATTGGTGTTTTTCTGGCCTTTCGATTGAAAAAAAATGTGCCGGAAGCTGATCATTTTCATTGGGTTACCAGCGGATTGAAAGATGCCGGAATTATTATTTTAATTACGGGGGCCGGTGGTGCTTTTGGCGCCATTCTGCAAGCAACGGGTATTGGTGATTTTATCGGAACCCATTTTGCCGATTATAATCTTGGACTTTTCCTGCCATTTCTAATTGCCGCTGTATTAAAAACAGCCCAAGGTTCTTCTACAGTATCTATTATAACAACAGCAGCCATAATGGCTCCTATTTTAGCATCTTTTGGTCTAGATAGCGGCTTGGGTCGTGCCCTGTGCGTACTAGCAATTGGCGCAGGAGCCATGACGGTCTCGCATTTAAACGACAGTTTCTTTTGGGTGGTAGCGCAATGTTCGGGAATGAACACCCAAACTGCTTTAAAAACCCAAACTGTAGCAACTTTATTGCAGGGCGTTTCAGGAATACTTATCATCCTTATTATTGGATGGATTTTTATCTAAATACCTTGTAATTACTTCATATAAATAGCTATTTTTACACCATGAATAATATTTTAGACTCCATTATTCTTGGGCTTATTCAGGGCCTTACAGAATTTTTACCCGTTTCATCAAGTGGCCATTTAGAACTGGCAAAAGCTATTTTAGGCGATACGCAAGTCCCGGAACAAAGCCTGCTATTTACAGTTGTTTTACATTTTGCAACGGCTTTAAGCACCATCGTTGTTTTTAGAAAAGATATATTAAGTCTCATTAAAGGTGCCTTGACCTTTAAATGGAATGACGATCTCAGTTTTATTGCAAAAATTATAGTGTCTATGATTCCTGCTGCCATCATAGGAGTTCTTTTTGAAAGTGAATTAGAACAATTATTTGGTGGTCAGGTGGTTTTGGTTGGTTTTATGTTGATCATCACCGGTTTATTGTTATACCTTGCTGATCGCGCCAAAAACACCGGTAAGCCTGTGAGTTTTGGAAATGCCTTTGTTATTGGTATTTCGCAGGCCATCGCTTTACTTCCCGGTATTTCCAGATCCGGTGCAACTATTTCCACCTCGGTTTTATTGGGAAATGACAAAACCAAAGCCGCTCGCTTTTCTTTCTTAATGGTAGTGCCGCTTATTTTAGGCAAAATCGCCAAGGATATTATGGGAGGTGAACTGAGTTTCCACACGGCTAACATCACCGGTTTAACTATAGGATTTATCACCGCATTTATAGCAGGATTATTCGCCTGTACCTGGATGATCACGCTAGTTAAAAAAAGTAAACTGTCCTACTTTGCTGTGTACTGTTTTGTTGTTGGTGTTATCGCTATTGGGGTGTCTTTCTTATACTAAATCGTTATGCCGACCAAAGAAGATTTCCTAAACGGAAAAGTTATTTTAATTGATAAGCCTTTACACTGGACCTCTTTTCAAGTAGTTAACAAATTACGCTGGGCGATAAGAAAAGCCTTCAACATAAAAAAAATAAAAGTGGGACATGCGGGAACGTTAGATCCGCTTGCTACAGGTTTGTTGGTCATTTGTACAGGAAAAATGACCAAACAAATTAACACCTTTCAAGGACAGATCAAAGAATACACCGGTACCATTGTTTTGGGAAGTACAACACCTTCCTACGATTTAGAAACGGAAATCGACAAAACCTATCCCACAGATCATATCTCCGAAACAATAATACGCGAAACAACAAAACAATTTACCGGAATTATAGAACAATTTCCTCCTGTTTTTTCAGCCATTAAAAAGGATGGTAAACGTCTCTATGAATTTGCGCGTGATGGTGAAGCTGTTGAAATTAAATCCAGGCAGGTTGAGATCAACACCTTCGATATTACCAAAATTGATGATTTAAACGTTGATTTTAAAGTGGTTTGCAGTAAAGGAACCTACATTCGGTCTTTAGCCCATGATTTTGGAAAAGCTTTAGATGCCGGCGCCCATTTATCGGCTCTGCGACGTACTAAAATTGGCGAATTTCATGTGGATGATGCTCTGAGCATTGATGACTTCATAAATAACCTAAAGAACTAAATTCTTTATTTTTACGTATATTGGGTATAGAAATGCTCTAAATTTTATTCGATTTGCACCTAACAGATCAACATAAAGCCCTATTAATTACCTTCTTCATGGCAGGAACCGTCGTGCTTTCTGTGTTTAGCTTTAGCCTAAAACAAAAGGAGGCTAATATCGCCGAAAGTTATTACGAAATTGAACCCGAAAAACCTTTAACTCCCGAAGAAATGAAGGTTTTAGAAGCCATGGACAAATTAAATAATACCAAGCCTGAGACCAATCAGGCCTATAACGAAAATAAGGAAAGTAAACGTTTTGATCAGGCTTATAAATCGATTGCCCCTCCAAAAGACTATGTTCCAAAATCTTCCAATTACGAGGAATTACAAACCTTTGCAAAATCTCATGAATACGAAGATTCCAAAGTGAATCGCGAAGAAATTTCTTCATTTGATAAAGTAAACGAGCTTCTAAAAAAACAAAAGGATGACAGCAATAACGGTAGCAGTACCATTAGATTTTCCCTTATTGACAGAGAAAAGATTTATATCCCAATTCCGGTTTATTTGTGCGAAGTTGGTGGTAAAATCGTAGTTAATATTACCGTAAACGCACGTGGTGATGTTACCGATGCTTACATTAATAATTCGTCTTCCTCTTCCAACGAGTGTTTAACAGAGCACGCTCTGGAATATGCCAGGGAATCCAAATTCAGTTCTGCAGTTAATAAACCTTCACAGTTAGGTACAATCACCTTTAATTTCATAGGGAAACACTAGGCTGTAATCGGCTTAATATTTGGATGAGATCCTGAATAATGGTTTTTCCTTTATCATCATTATACCAATATTGCAAATCCTCCTTAAAACTTGCTGTTAATACCCCATTAGCCGCCTTGAATCTATTCACATATCCTGTAACTTCGGAAGGGCGCGGCCCATAGGTGCCAATAACATTTCCGGTTTCCTTATCGATCATAATAACTTTAGGAATGGCACGATTACCTTGAGTTAAGAAGTTATCCATCAATTCAAGGTTATCATCCCGAAGCACAATTCGTAATTCAATATTCGGATTAATCTGTGCTATTTTATTCAAAACGGGCAGCATGTGAGCACCATCGCCACACCAGCTTTCAGCCAAAACTAACCAGATCAATTTTTGTTCGTAACGCTTGAACGTCTCGGCATCGGCCTTGTTTATTTTTAGGGTTTTATCCCAGCGTTTCATTCGCCTGTCATTGAGTTTTGTAAATTGAATGTGGGCCTCAGATTGCTCTTTTCCAGACGTTCCGTTGGTCATACTAAGATGATGGGTTAAAGTTCGGTATTCCTCATAAGTGATGCTTCGATCTAAACTGGTTTTTATTGTTGAATTCATGGGATATCATATTTAAATAGAACAAAAACTAACAGAACAAAATTACAGGCTGTTTGTTTTAATTATGCTGACTTTTGTCATACTTTTACTTTTTATAGAATCTTTTTTATTCCGTAGTTCTGATGAAAAAACACAAATGTGGTTGGTGTTTGGGGGATCCTCTGTATGAAGCATATCATGATACCGAATGGGGTGTTCCGGTTTACGATGATGCTACCCTCTTTGAATTTCTAACTTTAGAAACTTTTCAGGCGGGTTTAAGTTGGATCACGATCCTCAGAAAACGTGAAAACTTCCGTCAGGCTTTCGATCAATTTGATTACAAAAAAATTGCCCAATATCCACAAGAAAAAATTGATGCTTTATTAAACGACGCCGGCATCATTCGAAATAAATTAAAAATAAAGGCAACAGTCTCGAATGCTCAAGCTTTCATGATTATACAGGATGAATTTGGAAGTTTCAGCAACTATATTTGGGGCTTTGTTGATGGAAAACCTATTAAAAACGAGCTCAAAAACCATAAAGAGGCGCCTGCCAATACGCCTTTAAGTGATCGTATTAGTGCCGATCTGAAAAAACGAGGTTTTAAATTTGTAGGTTCTACCGTGGTTTATGCCCATATGCAAGCCACCGGCATGGTAAATGATCATGAGGTACAGTGTTTCCGTTATCTAGAAGTTTAATAATCTGAGAATTGAATAGAAAAACGTTCCATAACCTACTTATTTTGGCTTTGATGCTTCAAGGCCTTATTGGATTCTCTCAAAATGATTTTATAACCTGGTCGCAATCACAATTTGGTGTTGAACATAAGGCTAGCCCTAGATACAGCATTGATTTTTCCTTACGATCGCGTTACGTTGTTTATGATGAAAACGGACTACAGTTCAGGCAACTTCTTTTGGAATTAACACATTTTTCCAGTTTTAAAATAAACAATAATCAAACGGCGAGCCTGGGAATAAATTTAAGAAACAGAAGCTGGTTTGATCCGGGATCCAATGAAATTCGACTCACTGAAGCATACGAAATAAAATCAAAAAAATCAGTTTGGCGACATAGCCACCGATTTCGTATCGAGCAACGCTTTTATGAAGGATTTACTAATTTTAGAGAGCGTTATCAGTATGCCGTTGATTTTCCTTTAAAAGGACCCACTCTGGAGGTTGGAGAACCTTTTTTATATGGTGCTGTGGAAGGTTTATTAACCTTAAATAAAGACCGGGCGCCAAGATTCAATGAACGTACAACGGTAGTTATTGGGTGGAAACTTACAAAAAAATTAACGATTTTCGCCGGACCTACTTTAGACTATCAGATCAGAACGCGGCATTACGATCAGCAAAATGTATTGTTCATTTTAACGGCAGCCGTTCTAAAAATTTAAATCAGCCTGAATAAATTTTATAAATAAGTTAGAAATTGGCTTCTCGGGATAGGTTTAGCTCCAAGACTTTCTAAATGTTTGGTATAAACCTGGCAATCGATCAATTTATAATCACTCTTTTGAATAAAGCTTATAAACCCGGCCTTACTGGCATTACTTACTTTTGAAAACATACTTTCTCCGGAAAAGATACCATTACCCATATCGATGCCATAAAGACCCCCTACCAATGCGTCATCCTTCCAAACTTCGACTGAAATAGCATAACCCAATTTATGAAGGTTATTATAGGCCTTAATCATATCGTGGGTTATCCACGTTCCGTGTTGATCGTAACGCTCTGCGGTAGCACAATGAGTTATTACGGCATCAAAGGCCTGATTTGTTGTTACTTTAAACTCGCTGTTTCGAAGTACCTTTTTCATGCTTTTAGACACTCTGAGTTCCTTAGGAAATAACACAAATCGTGGATCGGGCGACCACCATAAAATAGGTGTTTCATGCTCAAACCAGGGAAATATCCCCGATTGATACGCCAGTTTTAAACGTGCCGTAGAAAGATCGCCACCAACTGCCAGCAAACCGTCATCGGTAGCTTCTTGAGGTGGAGGAAACCATATGGTATCATTTAAAAAACGCATGATCTAAAAATAAAAAAACCTTCCAATAAAAGTATTGAAAGGTTTCTATTTTAACGATTTTCAATTTCGTAAAATCGAATTATTTTAAAATGGCAGATCATCATGATCATCTTCATTTAGATCGCCGGCAGGTTCAAAAGCATCAGCCGGAGGCACAGGTGGCACATCGCCTGAAGCTTCTGTTTGTAAAGCTTCAATACGCCAACCTTGAATAGAGTTAAAATATTTTGTTTCGCCTTGCGGGTTAACCCATTCTCTTCCTCTTAAATTAATATTGATCTTCACTTGTTGCCCCACTTGGTAACTGTTTAACAACTCTGTTTTATCCTGCACAAACTCGATCATGATGTGTTGCGGATATTGCTCCTCTGTAGTAACTACAACCTCGCGTTTTCTAAATCCGTTATTTCCAAAGGTTTGTGTTTCTCCAATCAATTTAATTCTTCCTTGAACTTCCATGTTTTACTATTTATTTCTTATTTATATTCAATTTGTTGTTTTAATCCATTAACTCAGTAATATTTTCCAGGCGCTATCAACATCTCCAAAGCTTAAATAATTACGAGCCAATTTATGTTTTTCCCGATGTGTAGCCGATTTAATGTTCGGATAGCGTTCAGAAAGACTGGCAATAAACTCCGCCACCGCCTCTTTGGTAGGCAGGGCTTCAACATTGCCTAACATTCCTAAATTATTTCCGGTTAAAATCATACTGTTTTTAACGTGATCAGGGAAACTATCCACACCAATACCCTTAGTTCTAATGGGTTTCGGAATTTCAAAAAATCCTTTTTTCGCCCTTGAATAAAAACTGCCTCCGGCACGTGCCACCAAATCTAGCTTCACCTGGTTAATCGCACCATCTTCATCTAAAACCTCATCATCAATATGTAACCTTAGAACCTCGCAAATGATCAGATTTCCTGCGCCACCTTCAGTTCCCAGTTTAATGATATCCATCACCTTACACTCCATTTGCACTGGCGATTCGGCCACTCGAAAAGGTTTTACCACTTCCGATTTCAGCATGGTTAAACCAGCTTTATCAAATTCATTCACGCCTTTGTCATATTCTGTACTGCTCAATGACATTTGATGAACCATATCGTAGTTCACCACATTAATGACCACCTCTCCTGTAGCTTCAATATTCTCTAATGTATGCTTTACCGTATTATCGCGAACACGACGTGAGGGCGAAAACACCAACGTTGGTGGATTCGAACTAAAAACATTAAAAAAACTGTATGGCGACAGATTTGGATTGCCTTCCGCATCAACAGTACTGGCAAAGGCAATGGGTCTAGGCGCTACGGCACTTAAAAGGTAACTATGTAATTTACTTACGGATACACTTTTTGGTTCTATAGACGGCATAAACTTTTTTAATTAAAACAAATGTAACTAATCTCGTCTTGAACTAAAAACAGATTTACTAACAACTAAGACAATAATATTAACAGTTTTGCATTATATTAACGATTCATTTTATTAAGTATGGTTTTTAGCAAAAATAGTAATGCGCTTCGCTGGATAATGGTGATAGCTTCTTTTATTATTGTCACCCTGATCCTTTGGAAAACCTATGAGTTCTTTCAACATTTTAAGGAAGAAGAACGCAATAAAATGGAAAATTGGTCTGCTGCACAATCTACATTAATCAATAGCTCTACCGACGAAAATTTAGAATTACCCCTGAAAATATTAACGAGTAACCATTCCACACCGATGTTGGTGGTTGATTCTAAAGGAAATTTAACGAGTTATAATAATATTGATGAGAACAAGATATCGGATTCGCTTTCTGTTAAAAGACTCATTAATGCTTTTAAACAGGAGAATGATCCCATTCCCGTAGTTATAGATCATACCGTGGTTAGCACAATTTACTATGGAAACTCCGAACTTTTAAACAAGCTAAAATACTATCCGTTAGCCCTTTTGTTAATTGTAGTGCTTTTTGTGGCTGTAATTTTCTTTTTTTACAGCAGCACCAAAAATGCAACACAAAATAAACTTTGGTCTGGCATGGCCAAAGAGACAGCGCATCAAATTGGAACCCCATTATCCTCACTTATTGGCTGGACCGAAATTTTAAAATCGGAACATATCAATCCTGAATACATTACTGAAATAGAAAAAGATATTGATAGGTTACAAACCATTACCGAACGTTTCAGCAAAATTGGATCCTTACCTACACTTGTGGTAACAGATATTATTCAGGAAACCATAAATTCTTTTGATTACCTGAAATCGAGAGCTTCCAAATTGATAAATTTTGAACTTAACGTCCCAAATGAAGAAATTCCCGTACATCTTAATAAACAACTTTATAGTTGGGTGATTGAAAATCTGGTAAAAAATGCCATAGATGCTATGAAGGGACGTGGAACACTTCGAATTGATATTGAGCAATTAGAGAACAACATAAAAGTTCATGTCTCCGATACGGGAAAAGGCATTCCTAAAAAGGATTTTAAAAACATTTTTGAACCAGGATTTACCACAAAACAACGTGGTTGGGGTTTGGGAATGTCCTTGTCTAAGCGCATTATTGAAGATTTTCATCATGGTAAAATTAAAGTTCTGCATTCTGAAAAGGATAAAGGAACCACTATGGAAATCATATTAAAACGCGCCACCAATGCCTGAAAAATTTATTGAGGTTAAAGAAGTTAATTTAAAAAATAATTGTCCGGTTTGTTATAGTAACGAACATCTTCAAATTACCTTTTACCAAAAAATTAAAGAGTCAAAGCTTTACAAATGGCTCACTTCGGAAGTTAAAAATGAAATGACTTGTGCAAATTGCGAGTCTACTATTTACCCTGTACAATGGACAGACGATATTGAACGCGTTTACGACTATCATCGTAAAGCATTTCACCCTAATAAATCGACTTTCCGATTAAAGGTTTTGGGTTGGGTAGTTATTGTTTTTGTAGCAATTGTACTTGTAGGCGTTGGCTTTACCCTGTTTTATTCGAAATTATAGCTCAGCCTTAATAGCATCAGCTAATTTTTGGAATTCTTCCTTGGAAGGATGCGCCTTTTTAGTGAAACGAGCATCTTCCATATCGCGAAGTGGTATAAGGTGTACATGAGCATGAGGTACTTCCAGACCAATAACCGACATCCCAACGCGCTTACAGGGAATGGCTTTTCTAATGGCAAGTGCCACTTTTCTGGAAAATTTCATAAGTTCGGTGTAGGTTTCCTCATCCAAATCGAAAATTTTATCGACCTCTTTTTTAGGAATACAAAGTGTGTGCCCCTTGGTGTTTGGATTAATATCCAAAAACGCTAAAAAATTATCGGTTTCCGCAATTTTAAAACAAGGAATGTCACCTTCAATTATTTTTGTAAAAATAGTTGCCATTGGTTTTTGGTTTTATCTGGAAATTTCAATGATATCAAACTTCATTGTACCGCTTGGCACCTGGATCTCTGCAACATCGCCAACCGATTTACCAAGTAGCCCCTTACCTATTGGTGAATTCACAGAAATTTTACCTGAAGCCAGATCAGCTTCACCATCGGCTACCAGTGTGTAAACCATCTCGGCACCGTTGGTTTGGTTCTTTATTTTCACCTTCGATAAGACCAAAACTTTAGAATTATCCAATTGCGATTCGTCGATAATACGAGCACCAGCCAAAGCATCTTCTAATTTAGAAATTCGCATTTCCAACATTCCCTGCGCTTCTTTTGCAGCATCGTACTCTGCATTTTCACTCAAGTCTCCTTTATCTCTGGCTTCGGCTATAGCTTTAGAGGCTTTTACGCGCTCCACGTCTTTTAATTGCTTTAACTCGTCTCTTAATTTCTTTAATCCTTCAGGTGTATAGTATGATACTTTACTCATAACGTCATCATTTAATATTAAAAGATGCTGAAAAATTCAGCATATAAAAAAATCCCGCGAACACGAGATTGTAATTTCAAAAATACAAAAATTTTAAATATGATGTTAGTTCGAAGCCTAAAACTACATGCATTAAACCCTTAAAAGTCAAGGTGCATTATGAGATAATAAAATTATATTTTAACGCGTTTTACTTTTATTGTACCTTTCGAATCCAAATATTCTTGCTATGAGATCGCCTTATATTCTTTTTATTTTTCTCCTCGTATTTTCTTGTAGCAATAACATCAACCAAAATGAGAACTGTCGTTTTTTGCTAAATGTTGGAGTTAATTTAACCATCGATCTTAATTTGCCCCAATACAGCCAATTACAATTTGCAGGAAACTCTGTTTATGAGCCAAATCAGGGTAACGCAGGCATAATCATTGCTTACACAGGTGTGGATTATCTGGCCTGGGATGCCGCAGATCCTAATCATGTATTGCAATCTTGCTCTGTTTTGATGAATTCAGGTTTATTTGCCACTTGCGGCTGTGAAGATAAAAACAAGTATAATCTTGTAAACGGACTTCCTGAAAACACCAACCTCCAATGTGGTTTGAAGTTTTATCGCGTTGAAAAATCCGGTAATACGCTGTTTATTTCAAATTAAATCCTCCCCTCATAATCGCAAAGAAAGACAAGCATTAATCACTAGAAGACATGTCATGCTGAACTTGTTTCAGCATCTATTTTCCTTATCCTTGGTAGACCCTGAAACAAGTTCAGGGTGACAAGGTCTAAGGGAAGGATAATGTTTACCTATTTTACTTGAGTGGTTTTTATTTTTAGACTAAAGTCAAAGCGAGAACCTTAAAGGTAAGTGCTATCAAATCCTCCCCTGACCCCTCCGGAGGAGGGGAAAGTTTAGAGGATAAATTTCATTAAAATTTAAAGGTGGCACCCAACAAAAAGTTTGTAGTTGCCTGAGGATAATAGCCTGCGTAATATCCTGTAGTAGTCCCGGTAGGACTGCCGGTATCCGGATAATCATACGATCCGAAATACCCATTCGACACATATTCTTTGTTAAAAATATTGTTCACCAAAGCGGATAAAGTAATCGATTTGAACAGTGATTTAGGAGTTATCACATAATTCACATTAATATCATTCACAAAATAACTATCCAAAACAGATTCCGGATTATCGGTATTACCCATATATTGTTTACCAACGTATTTACTCAATAAACTCATATCAAAATTTGAAACGGGCTGGTAGGTGAATCTATTCCCGATCACGACATCCGGTGAAAAAGCAATATTGGTATCCCCCAGATTAATCAATTCACCATTTCTGGATGTAGTAAAATTTCGATTCTTATTCTGACTTATCGCGGCGTTCGGTGCCAAACTAAACGCATTACTGATCTGCCAATGCGCATCAACTTCCAATCCTAAACGGTAGCTTTTTCCACTGGTAGCCCGCACCGGATTTCCAACATCATCAAGGGCTCCGGTAAGTACCAGCTGATTTTTGTAGAACATATAATACAGGTTGGAATTCAAACGTAAATTCGACGTTTTGAAACGCCATCCCAATTCTACATCGTTAAGCGTTTCATTTTCGGTAACTCCGGCTTCAAAATCATCTCGGTTTGGTTCGCGATTGGCCACAGCAAATGAGGTATAAAAACTACTCGCCTTGGTTAGATCGTAAGTTAAACCAACTTTAGGATTGAAAAAATTGAATCTGGCATTGGTATTGAAATCGATACGATCAGAATTTAATCCATTGGTTTTGTAGGTTACAAAACGACCTTGCAAATCGGCAAAACCGGTAAGCTTATCTGTAAGGATAACAGTAGCTTTCGAAAACACACTGTAGTCATTTTTTAAAGACGTTCCATCATAATAATGGTCGCGGATCATGGTGTTTGGCGCCAGGTTACTTCCCCAAATCACTTCACCAAAATGATCTCCGGTGTAAGAACTCAATGATAATCCCGTGATCCACTCCAATCGACTCGTTTTATAAGTAACGTTGGCTGTAAGCACATAGAAATCATTGTCCAGCCAGCGTCGAACGATCACATCTGAACCATCTTCGATCAGGTTGGCAAAATCGGCTGCTAATTCGTCCGTTTTATATTGTTCGAAATACCCTTTCCCCTTGGTATAATTCAAACCAAGATTAGTGGACCAGAAGTTATTGAATCGTTGATTCCAATGTAACTGATAATGATCTTGCCAATAATTATCGGTCTCATTATCATAAGTGTACGGGTTTTGACGACGATCTTCCTGAAGTTGATCTGCCGTAAGACCATACCAGGATTGATAAGTGCGTTCTTTACCACCAAAAGTAATGGCTTTAATCAAGGTGTTGTCATCTTTATAAATCCCTTGTAAAAAATAAGATTTTAAGTCGGTAAACGCGCGATCTACGTAACCATCAGAATATATTTTTGAAAGTCGCCCGGAAATCTCAAAATGGTCATTCAGTAATCCGGTACTCATTTTTACCGTGTGTTTTCGGGTATTATAACTCCCGAAACTATTGGAAATTTCAGCAGAAGCATCTTTCGTAACAGCATCCGTTAATAAATTCAAACTCGCCCCAAAAGCGCCGGAACCATTGGTAGAAGTTCCTACACCGCGTTGTAATTGCAGACTTTCCACGGACGAAGCAAAATCACCTAAATTCACCCAAAACGTCCCCTGACTTTCAGGATCATTATAAGGAATTCCGTTGATTGTAACATTTACACGTGTAGCATCAGTTCCACGTACGCGAATTCCGGTATACCCAACACCCGCACCCGCATCACTGGTAGTTACCACAGAAGGTAAAAAATTTAATAGTTGCGGCATGTCCTGCCCTAAATTCCGTTTGGCTAATTCTTGCTTGGTAAGGTTGGAATGGGTAATTGGTGAATCCGCATTTACCCTAACGGCTTGTACCAGAACCTCATCGAGTTCCTGGGTTTTGGTCGTGTCTTGAGACACTTGATTTTGCTGGGCAAAACCTGAAATTGAAAACAGCAAAAGTGCTGCACAAAGAACATAATTTTTCATGTCGATTAAAAAAATTTATAATCGAATAAAAAGAGGTCATTATTCTTTATTGGTTATGAAATGATTTTTGTTGAATCCCCATCAAGGCCATCATTTATAAATGGGTGGCTTTGTTTAAAATTCATTATTCCTAAACAGCATTACCTGTTCCAGGTTCAATGGGTATGATCTCAGCCGATAATAGGCACCCCTTTTTTGAGAACGGTACAAAGATAATGAGCTTGCCTTAATTGAGAAACCAATCGAAAGGTTTTTTTAACTAATATCCGGTTTTTGCCTGGAAGCCTTTTTTTCGGATCGGATCTTTTTACTTTTCAATCGCTTTTTAATGGCCGCTTTCGAAGGTTTTGTAGGTTTTCTTTTTTTTGGCCGAACCAATGCTTCATCGAGTAATTTAAAAAATCGCTTGATAACGCGTTCTTTATTTTTATGCTGACTTCTGGTGTCATCACACTGTAAAATAAGTTCACCCTCTTTAGTTAGGCGATTTTGCCATTTCTGCTCTAATCTTGCTTTTATCCCTTCATCTAAAGCTTCAGATGCCATCAGATTAAAATGTAATTCCACTTTGGAAGACACCTTATTCACATGCTGCCCGCCACTACCGGAGCTGCGGACCGCTTTAAAATCCAATTCGTTTATTAAGCCTTCTTTCGAGTAATTCACGAGCCGCGGTGTTCCGGTTTTAATAGGTCGTTTACGGTTTTCACCGGATTGAAAGTATCCAGTGGCACTTCAACAAAGATCGTATTCCAATACGCCATACTACCATTCCATAAGCCGGGGCGCTCAAGGGCTTTTATAGGCCTTCCATTTTGAGTTTTCATGTTAATAAAAGCCGTATCCGGATCCGTAAAATCCATGAGGTTAAAATGATTTCCCTTATAATCTTTTACGCCACAAACTAAATCCGTTGGATTGAAATGTGTCGCTTTTTTAACAATGGCTTTTTGTTTTTTATCATGAATATCTATTTGAGCAAACTCTACAATTTGAAGTGAGATATCACCATTAGAATCACGTACCCAAAACGGACCACCACCGGGCTCACCCTTATTTTCAACCATGCCGCATACCCGAATTGGACGATTTAATTTATCATGTAAATACGATGCTTTTTCTTCTAATGAAAAATCCTCAAAATCTTCGTCTAATTTCACGTTCAAGGTTTTGTTTAGGAATGATGCAATAGTAAGCAATTCGGTCTCCGATCCGCGGTTTTTATCCAGATCATGCAAGTAATTAAATACCTGTTCCTGAGCATTTAGTAACACCCCTGCCAACAGCTTTTTGTATCGCGACTGTTCGCGGTTCTTATTAAAAACAACAATATTGTCGATATTTTTTATGAATATCAGGTCCGCTTCCAAAGCATTCAAATTTTCCAACAAGGCCCCATGGCCGGCTGGACGAAACAATATTTTTCCGTTGTGTTTAAAGATTTTGTTGTCTTCAGTCAATGCGATGGTATCGGTTTTATCACTTTGAGTGGAAAAGCTCACGTCGAAACTGGTAGCTGTTTTTTCTTCTAAACCGGTTTTTATAGTATTCCATTCTGATGCAAAATCAGAGAGATGTTTTTCAGAAACGGTAAAATGAAGTTTCGCCTTTTGATGTGCCGAAGCGTACAACGTAGCTTCCTGCATATGCTCATAAAAGGCTGTTACTGTTTGTTTTCCGTAGGTATGAAATGGCAATAATCCTTTAGGTAAAAAACTAAAATTAAGCCCTTCCTGGCTAAGCATAGCTTTTACAAAGGCTACATAAACTTCATTTTTATCCAGATTGTCATAGTTTGGATATAGATCTTCCATCTTTTCTACAACCTCGTCGTAAAAAGGAAAATATTCCATTTCAGAAATAAAGGTTTTCAACTTATCATTGGGCTGTTTATCAGCAAACTCATCAACCGATTCTTCAAATGGATCGTATTCGTCCAAAAAATTAAACAAGAATTTAAACATCCTTGTGGCCGCACCGGAAGCAGGAACAAATTTTATGATATCAAGAAATTCCTGACTCGATTCGAAAATGCGAATAAAATAGTTGGTCGTAGCATAATCAAAACGTTCAATACCATCACCAACAGTGGCGGCCGATACCAGATGGGAATAAGACATCCCCTTCTTGATCTGGGCTATCTGAGCACCAATATCATCCACGTGTTTTCCTTTCGCTTTTAATTCTGCTATCTCATTATCTGTAAACATTATAAAGCGGTTTTTAATAATTTATCTATATGTTTAGTTGCGGTTTCCAATCGTGTTTTTTTATCGCCTTTCAGCAAAACGTATGGTCTATTCTGTTTGATCAGTTCATTTTCAAAAGCCTTGAACATCGCCTCGCGTTCTTCGGGTTTATCCCTCAGATCATCGGCCTCCCAAGGCGTATCGATGTAGGTTAAAAAATATAGATCGTAGGTATTTTCCAGAGCATATTTTTCTAAAACGGGATCACAACTCCCTAAATAATAGGTCTCTGAATATACTTTGGTTTCCAACAGATCGGTATCACAAATGAGCACCGTATTTGTTTTCCCAGCAAGATCGTTTTCCATCGCCATTTGTCCTGCTGCTATGGGTAACAGATCATGCGGCTCACAAGTTTTGCGCTCGTTATTCCATTTGTTCTGCAAATATTCACGAGCATATTCAGGTACCCAAACGGAGTTATAGTATCGCGCTAACTGACGCGACAAGGTTGTTTTACCGGTTGACTCAGGACCGAACAAAACTACTTTTACGCAGTTTGCAGGTTGTTGTTTAAATTTTTCTTCCATGCTAAATAACCAAATACGGCTATGAATGTGAACCCTAAATATTGAAGACTCGTAAAGGTTAAACCTTTATAAAAGTACAAAGGTACCGAAATAATATCTCCAATAATCCAGAAGATCCAGTTTTCAATCTTACGCCGTGCCATAAGCCACATCCCTACAAAAAATACAGCAGTTGTAACGGTATCCACATAAGCTGTCCAGCTCGTCCACTTATCGAAAACAGTGTAAACTAAATAAACAAATAAGAGGGTCGCAATAAATATCGCTGTACTCAGTTTTTTTTCGTTGTCTGTGGTTCTGGTGATTGGTGTTACGTGGGTAGCATCTACTTTCCGTGTCCAGATATACCAGCCATAAACACTCATAGCAAAGTAATATCCATTGATCATCATATCACCAAGCAAGCCCCATTTCAACAATAAATAAACAAAAATAATAGTACTCACCATACCGGTAGGAAACACCAAAATATTATTTTGCTTGGAATACCAAACGGACAAAAAGCCGAAGATCACGGCAACGATCTCCAGAATAATATCCACCGTGGCATAATCACGATACTGCGAAAAGAAAAAATCAAAAATCGGGCTCATAATCGTGACGGTCTGAAGTAACCAGTTTCATATACAATACACCATGTTCCATCAAAGTAAAGGTTTCTTTGATCTCGATATTCAATACAGACATCACCGTATCGTAATCTCCATAAACCTGAGTGCTTAACGGATTTTCAAGAACCTTTAATCCTGATGCTCTAAGTCTTTTTATAAACCTGATGATAATGTCTTCAAAATCATCGGTAAGCGGCGATAAGGTTAATTCAACTGAAATATTCATAATATCTTTTTATTCTTTTCAATTTTTAAAAAAGGAGCTCTTACGGAACTGTAAAAGCACAGGTAAAGCCTTCGAATTCCAAAAATTGAATTTGGTATTTGTGTTTCGTTCTATTGTAATCGATCCATGCAGTCGTTTTCTTATCTTCTAACATAAACGGAATTACCAAACAATGCGCCTTAAAACTTAAACCCGGCGTGGCAAATAATTTATATAAAGATTCTTTTACGCACCAAATTACTGTGAGTTTGTTTACATAATCAGGCGCTTTCGGGTCTAAATAATCGCATTCATAATCGATAAACTTATGGGCAATGACCCTAATTTTCTCGCGTTGTTTTTCAATATCGATCCCAACGGGACTATTGCTCACGATCACCGCAGAGAAAAAGAAGGAATGCGTAATCGAAATGTATTTTTCATCTTTCAAATGCGGTTTGCCAAAATCATCATAATACAGATCGGTATCCGCATAACCAAAAGCCTTCAATAAACAGCGGACACTTAAAAATCCGCGTTGATGCAAAACACTCTTCATCCCTAAAACCCGTTCCAAACTTTCAGGTTTTAATTCTACCTCAGCCATGAATTCATCGTAGGATTCTTCGATATGCCAAATCTTAACTTCCGTTTCGGAATTAGGAGTAATAGTTTTATAAAGTGGCATTTAATATTCTAAAAGTTATTGGTTATCTTTGCAGCCTGAAGGACTTAAACCATTATTGCAAGGCGAATTTAACTATTTTAAATGCTAAAGCAAAGGGTTTTCAGGTTGAACATTTACGAGTTTAAAAGAAACATATATATGAGTACAAAAACAATGCCTTACGTTGCCCATAAAGTGAAAGATATTACACTTGCAGACTGGGGAAGAAAAGAAATTGAACTGGCCCAGGCTGAGATGCCCGGCTTAATGAGTTTGCGTGAAGAATATGGCGCATCCCAACCTTTGAAGGGCGCGCGTATAGCAGGTTGCCTGCACATGACCATTCAAACTGCAGTGCTTATCGAAACATTACAAGCCCTTGGTGCGGAAGTAACCTGGAGTTCTTGTAATATTTTTTCAACACAAGATCAGGCTGCTGCTGCCATTGCTGCTGCAGGAACTTCGGTTTATGCGTGGAAAGATATGACCGAAGAAGAGTTTGATTGGTGTATCGAGCAAACACTCTTTTTTGGAGAAGATCGTAAACCATTAAACATGATTCTTGATGACGGTGGCGATCTTACCAACATGGTACTTGATAAATACCCGGAATTAGTTTCAGGTATTAAAGGTTTAAGCGAAGAAACGACTACCGGAGTGCACCGTTTATACGAGCGTATGAACAAAGGTACATTACCAATGCCGGCTATTAATGTGAACGATTCTGTAACTAAAAGTAAATTCGATAATAAATACGGCTGTCGCGAAAGTGCCGTAGATGCCATTCGTCGTGCCACCGATGTCATGCTCGCAGGAAAACGTGTTGTTGTTTGTGGCTATGGCGATGTAGGTAAAGGTACGGCAGCATCTTTTAAAGGTGCAGGAAGTATCGTAACTGTAACAGAGATCGATCCGATCTGTGCCCTTCAAGCTGCGATGGACGGTTTTGAAGTTAAAAAACTTGAAACTGTTGCACCGAATGCTGATATCGTGATTACCACTACAGGAAATAAAGACATCGTTCAGGCACGCCATTTTGAAGCTTTTAAAGATAAGACCATCGTTTGTAATATTGGGCACTTCGACAATGAGATCGATATGGCCTGGTTAAAGAAAAACTACGGACACACTAAAAATACCATCAAACCTCAGGTTGATAAATACACCATCGATGGTAAGGACATCATTATTTTGGCTGAAGGTCGTTTAGTGAATCTGGGGTGTGCTACCGGTCACCCAAGTTTTGTGATGAGTAACTCATTTACGAACCAGACTTTAGCACAGATCGAGCTTTGGAACAACAGCGATAATTACGAAAACAAAGTATATATGTTGCCAAAACATCTCGATGAAAAAGTGGCAAAACTTCACCTTGAAAAAATCGGAGTTGAGCTTACAGAATTACGTGAAGATCAGGCCGAATACATAGGCGTAAAACCCGAAGGCCCTTTTAAACCTGAATATTACAGATACTAATACCTGTTTCAGATAAAAATAAAAAACCCTAATCAATAGTGATTAGGGTTTTTTTATGGCCCGTTTATTTTAAATCTTTTAAAATAAACCGCGCTTTCCACGATATCTTTTTTTGCTTCAAAGGCAAAAAAAGGATGCTGTTTCAATCGCTCGTGCGGGCTGAAATATTCATAATGAGATATGTATTATATCTTAAAAATTGAATCTTCAAGATTCTGATTCAACGTTACCTCATCCACGGTCATTTTTACCTCTCTACCAAAATTATTCGTCATTTCCGTATAAGGGATTTTAACGCCATCTACATTTTTGTAATCAGCGAATCTGTTTACTGCTGCTCCGTTATCTGTGGCAACCTCCTCTTTTATTTTCAAACCGGAATCTGCAGAAAAATAAATCTTTTTAGACTGACCGTAAGGGGTGTTCACTTGAACCACATAAGTCTTCCCATCAGCATCCATGTTCATACCCAAAAGTTTTAATTCGTATCCTTTTTGACCGTAATTAAGTTCCGGAAAAATAGCGGCCTGACTCATAATACCCGGCTTGCTCTTTTCAGGTATTTCCTGCTTCTGACCATTATTCTCCGCATAAACCTCATTCCCATTAACGATATATTTGGCTAAAGTTCGGTTCATTTGAGGTAATGAAACTGAAAGAAACATTTTACCAGGCTTCTTTTTCTTTATATCAAAAACGATCTCGTTGCCTTGTATCATTTCTTTTCTTGTAATTGAAATATCTTTAACCGCTTCCAAAACTTTTCGCCCTCCTATGGCTTCAATATAATTATCAATAACCTTTGTGGCATCCATGCCTACAGGAGCTTCCATTAATTTTGTGAAGGTGTTATTATCGGGATTCAGATCCGGCACTTCATGATTCGGATCTATTTCAACAGATACAATTCTTGAATTTGAAGGATAATTATAAACGTATTCCGGACCGGTCATCCAAATTTCAACCGGTAGTTTAACCGTTTTTGTGGTGTTATTCTCATCCGTAATTTTCAAGGTTACCGGCATCGGCATTTTGTATTTATTCAATAGCTTGATCAACGCACCTTTTGAAGGATCGCCATCAACATAATCCACGCCTTCTATAGCCTGATCCAATTTCCAGTTATTCATAAACCAACCTTTCCAAAACCAGGTTAGGTCTTCTCCGGAAACACTATTCATCGTATTAAAGAAATCCCATGGTGCAGGGTGTTTAAAGGCCCAGCGTTTTATATAGGTTTTAAAAGCATAGTCAAAACGATCTTTTCCTAATACCGTATTTCGTAAAACCTTAAGCGCCGTGCTTGGTTTAAAATAAGCTTCCATACCAAGATTTTGTTGGTTATGTATAACATCTGGAGTCGTAAAAACAGGGTCCAATGCCTCATTAAACATTTGATTTCCCGTTTGCTGCAGATCGCTAGGGTTGTAATATTCTCCATCATTAAATTCCTTGGTATCAACACTATTAATAAAAGTATTGAAACCTTCATCCATCCATGCGTATTTACGTTCATTGGAGCCCACGATCATTGGAAACCAATTGTGTCCAAATTCATGATTTATAACACCCCACAAACTACTGGTTTTACTTTTGTAGCTACAAAATACAATACCGGGATATTCCATACCTCCCTCATGCCCGGCAACATTTGTGGCAACAGGATAGGTATAAGGCAACCATTCTTTCGAGTATAATTCAATAGAATTTTTTACATATTCTGTGGAGCGACCATAGCCATCCTGTCCAGAGTTTTCTTCCGGATATACGGATTGAGCCAAAGCCGTTTTTCCGTTAGGTAAATTAATTTTTGCCGCATCCCAAATAAAGGCTTTTGATGCCGCCCAGGCCACATCCCGACTTTGATTTATTTTAAAATGCCAGGTCAGCATACCGTTTCTATCTCCTTCGTGATGGGTTCCTTCCATCATTTGCGCTTTAGAACGGATCATTACGGTCTGATCGCTTTTTCGAGCTTTTTCTAATTGATCCATTTCTTGATCAGTTAAAACCTCTTTTGGATTTTGTAGTTCTCCTGAACCTACAACAATCATGTTTTCCGGTGCTGTAATTTCATAATCAAAATCTCCATATTCGAGATAAAATTCACCGGTTCCCAGATACGGTAAAGTGTTCCATCCATCAACTTCATCTAAAACTTCCATTCTAGGATACCACTGGGCAAGCGTATAGATCCATCCGTTTTTAGAATCAAACCGGCCCATGCGATCTTTTCCGTGTTCCGGGATCTCAAAAGAATAGTCTATCGTAATGTCCATACTTTCACCTTTAGATTTTAAGGCCTCCGGTAATCGAATTTGCATCCGCGTATCCGAAACGACGTAATCAGCCTTTTCATTTCGGTGGTCCATACTAATCGAAACATTCTTAAGATGATAACCATCTGTAAACGTATGCACGCCATTTCGATCATTCGAAGGGTATAATGCCGATCCCCGGGAATCCTTTCTAAAGGTATTTTGATCTAATTGTAACCATAAAAAATCAAGATTATACGGACTATTATTGATATAGGTAATCGTCACTTTTCCTTCCACTTTATGATTGATAGTATCCAAGGTAGCTTTGATCTTGTAATTCGCTTGATTTTGCCAGTACATGGGCCCGGGTTCTCCGGTGGCGCTATGAAATGCATTGGTTTGCCCCGTCATGAAAAGCGGACTGAATGCTTCATATTTGTCAAAGGTAGATTTTGGTACTTGTTGGTCTTGATTTTGTTCCTGTGCTCCTGCCACATTTAAAAAACCCATGGTCAGGCAGATCACAAAACAAATTTTTAAAAATGCTTTCATGCTTTAATTTTTATTAAATAATTGGATAAGTATCTTGTGTAATTAACATCTCTTACAAAATTAGCACGACCGCTTTATGTTATTTCTTAAAAAATTCACAATTTATTTCAATACAGATGTTAATACGGGTGAATTCAACCATATATTTTTGAAAATTATAAAACCTAAGGTCTTAACTACGCCGTGTACAACGGTAAACCTATCAAAAAAAATAGAGCATTACTTTAAAAAAACTATCTTAGTGTAGAAGAAGTTCAATAAACCAGGTATGACTAAAAGCACCCTTACTTTCTTTTTCTTTTGGATAAACATATTGTCCTTTGCTCAGGAAAAACCCAATATACTATGGATTACTTTCGAAGACACCTCGCCACAGTTTATTGGATGTTATGGTAACCAAAGTGCCCACACACCAAACATAGACCAACTCGCCAGGGAGGGATTTCAGTTTACAAATGCGTTTTCCACCGGAACGGTTTGTTCTCCATCACGGTCTACATTAATAACAGGAGTACGCACCTATAAAATGGGTACCGGCAACCACCGCAGTAATTACCCTATTCCCAATTTTATAAAAGGATTTCCATATTATTTAAAACAAGCCGGTTATTACACAAGTAATAATGTGAAAACAGATTATAATATTAAGGATGAAAAAGCCTTTATAAAGGAAGCCTGGGATGAGAGTTCGAACTCCGCTGGCTGGTGGAAAAGAAATCCTGATCAACCCTTCTTTTCCGTCTTTAATTTAATGGATTCGCACCAGTCTAGAACCATGACCTTACCCTACGAAACCTACCAAAATATAGTATGGGATAAGCTCCCGAAAAACCTTCAAATTTCAGAGCAGGACTTCAACATGCCTCCCAACTACTACGATACACCTGAAATGCGTAAACAATTTGCCAGAGTGTACAATAGTATTGCGCTTACAGATTATAAAATTGGACAAATCTTAAAGCGTCTGGACGATGAAGGATTGCGGGATAACACCATTATTTTTTGTTTTGCCGATCATGGCGAAGGTATGCCCAGAGGGAAAACCAATGGCATAAATTATGGTTACCAGATTCCTATGATTGCCTGGTTTCCTGAAAAATACAAAGACCTGTCGCCCTGGAAAAAAGTTGGCTTAGTTAAGGAACTGGTTAATTTTGAAGACCTCGCTCCTACCATGCTCGCCCTTGCCGGAGTTGACATTCCGGACCATATGAAAGGTCGAGTTCTGGTTACAAAAAAAAGGGAAACACCTCCCGAATTTATTGAATTATCGAATGATCGTTCCGATAATGGTATTGATATGACACGCAGTATAACCGATGGCAGATTTATTTATAATAGAAATTACTTGCCTTTTATGCCCGAACTCCGTTATATCCGTTATATGGAAATTGGTGATATCAAACAGTTGATGCGTGAGGATTTTCATAAAAACAACTTGTCTCAATTTCAAAAGCGTTTATTTGAACCAAGGGTAGCAGAAACATTTTATGATACCAGCACGGATCCTTGGGAAACTAAAAATTTAATCGATGATCCCGGATTTCAAAATAAAATAACACCATTCAAAAAAGCTCTGGATTCTAGTATTTTGGCGGCCAGGGATGTTTTGTTTTTACCGGAATATGAGATCGATAAAATATCTGAAAAGGCAACGCCTTACGAATATCGTTTGGATAAAATCAAATATCCTTTTTCGAAAATATATGCCATAGCATCCTTATCCGGAATTCGGGATAATTCGGTTGCCAAAAAACAAATTAAGGCCTTAAAAAGCGCCAATGATATCATTCGTTATTGGGCCATCACCGGTTTGAAAAGTCAAAATGAAAAAACGCTCTTTCAATATAAAAATGTCATCATTAACGCCATCACCGATAACTATCCGCCGGTTGCACTTACCGCAGCATCTATTGCCTATGACCTTTTTAAAGATCCTGCTGCGAAAGAAGCCTTAATAAATTTCTGTAAGGATCCAAACGATTACTTGAGCTTAATGGCCATAAATTATCTATTATATATTTCTGATAAGACACCCTTTATTGAAGTCGTAAAACAACAAGCCTCCAGTGACACAAGAACTTACAATGTCAAGGCTGCCGGTCTCGATTTTCTGGGAATTTTAGGACTGGTGCCTAATACCTACGATTACCGATCATCACTAAACCCAAATAAATAATATAACATGAGTTTTTTAAGGTTACCGATCATCATTTGTTTTATTTATACATCATTCGGCTTTAGCCAAAACCCCGAACCCGATAAAACAAAACAACCAAATATCATTTTTATTTTAACCGACGACCTGGGTTATGGTGATCTTGGAATATTTTTTCAAAATCAACGTAAGATTACCTATGGAACAGCCAAACCAAACATGCAAACTCCCAATCTGGATGCCATGGCTCAAGAAGGCATGATATTTACTCAACATTACGCTGCAGCTCCTGTTTGCGCCCCCTCCAGAGCTTCCTTGCTCAGCGGATTGAGTCAGGGACATGCCAACGTTAGGGATAATCAATTTGATAAAGCATTAGCCGATAATTACACCTTAGGTAATGTCATGCAAAAGTCGGGATACATAACCGCCGCTATTGGAAAATGGGGCTTACAGGGTGATGACCGCTGGTCAAAAAATGGTAATACCTGGCCGGCTAAACCAACCAAACGCGGCTTCGATTACTTTTATGGCTACATGCGGCATAAAGACGGGCATGAGCATTATCCTAAAGAAAAACTCTATCGAAATGTAGGTCAGGTTTGGGAAAACGATTTGGATGTTACAAATGCACTGGATAAATGTTATACAGCAGATCTTTGGACGGCAAAAGCGAAACAATGGATCACGCAGCAAACCGGAGCAAACGACAAACCTTTTTTTATGTATCTGGCGTACGACACCCCTCATGCGGTTCTGGAGTTACCCACACAAGCCTATCCAAAAGGGGGTGGTTTAAACGGCGGACTTCAATGGGTGGGAGAACCCGGGAATATGATCAACACAGCATCAGGAATCCCTGATTCCTGGATACATCCGGATTATGCCGATGCTACATATTCTCCTGAAGGGAAAATAATCCCCTGGCCGGAAACCTATAAACGTTATGCTACTGCAGTGCGGCGCATTGACAGTGCAGTGGGTGATCTTATTCAATTACTGAAAGATTTGAACATTGACGATAATACACTCGTCATTTTTACTTCAGACAACGGCCCTTCGAGGGAATCGTATTTGCCCGGAAATTTCATTGAAAACACGCCTGATTTTTTCGAAAGTTTCGGTCCGTTTGATGGCATAAAACGCGATGTACTGGAAGGTGGGATCCGGATGCCACTTATTGCCCGCTGGCCAAATCATATTCCAAAGAATGCCATCAACGATAAGCCTTCCATTTCTTATGACTGGCTACCAACTTTTACTGAGTTAGTTGGTTTTCCAGCTCCAGCAAACAGTGATGGCACATCTTTAGTGCCAACCCTCACCAATGAAGGTGTTCAAAACCCTAGCCATATTTATATAGAATATTATCAAAACGGGAAAACACCTGGATATGATGAATTTATTCCTGAACATCGCGGCCGCTCCCGACAGAACATGCAGATGATCAGACTCGATAATTACGTTGGTTTACGTTACAATATCACTGATCCCAAATCCAATTTTGAAATTTTCAATACCCCCTTGGATACCCATCAAGCCAAGAACCTGGCAATGGATTCAGATATGGATACACTTCAAAACCTGTTCAAAGAAAAGGTTCTTCAAATGCGTCGTGTAAACAAATCGGCCCCACGCCCTTACGACAGTTTGCATGTGCCTTCAATAAAATTATTAAATCCAAAAATTGGTTTAGAATGGCTGGGATTCTCGGGAGCTTATCCATGGCTTCCTAATTTATATCAACTGAAACCAGAAACAACGGGCATTACAACAGGCTTAAATGATTTTGATTTTTCCGCAGTACCGGAAGATTATTATGTATTGAAAGGTTTTATACGAATTCCGGAAGACGGACAATATACCTTCAATTTTAGTGCCTCTGAAAAAGCACTTATTCGTTTGCATGATGCTATGTTAGTTGATGCCGATTTCGGGTATCAGCCGAATGCTAAAAAATCAGAGATCATGAGACTCCAAAAAGGGTTTCATCCCATTTATATTTATCTTCAAAATAAGAGAAGGATTCAAAACCCAATACAACTGCAATGGTATAAATCAGGCATGAACGAAGAACCTGAACCTGTCATATTTTATGTGGAGTAAAAGAGGAGGTTGATAAAATAAAAAACCCTTCCTGAAATTCAGAAAGGGTTTTTTTTATCGTTCAATCTATTATTTCTTAAGCTTCAAAAGGCTCAATAGAAACATATGATTTGTTGTCTTTTTTCTTCGTAAATTTTACAATACCATCAACCTGGGCATGTAACGTATGATCTTTAGAAGAATATACATTCTCACCTGGGTGATGTGTATTTCCACGTTGTCTTACAATAATATTTCCTGCTACGGCAGCTTGTCCACCAAAGATCTTAACACCTAAGCGTTTTGATTCTGATTCTCTACCGTTTTTCGAACTTCCGACTCCTTTTTTATGTGCCATGTTATTTCGATTTTATATTTTAATATTAACTTAAAGCAGCTATTAATTCAGCTTTCTTCAATGAAGAATACCCTTCAAGTCCTTTTTCCTTAGCCATTTCTTTTAACTGTGCTACAGTAAATTTGCTAAGATCTTGAGATTCTTCTTTTGCTTTTGCTGGTTTAGCTTCTGCTTTGGTCTCTACTTTTTTAGTTTCGGTTTTCGCAGCTGGTTTTGATTCAGCTTTAGCAGTTTTAGTTTCTGCTTTTACAGCTTTCTTTGCTCCAGAAGCCACAATGCTCTCGATCTGGATCTCAGATAAAGACGCTCTGAAACCATTTTTCACACGGTAACCTTTACGTCTTTTCTTTTTGAAAACTATCACTTTATCACCTTTTAGGTGTTTTAAGACTTTTGCTCCTACTTGAGCTCCGTCTATAGCCGGGGCGCCTACGGTTACTTTGTCACCATCGCCTAAAAGAAGAACATTGTCAAAAGACACTTTTTCACCTTCTTCAGTTTGCAAACGATTAACAAAGACCTTTTGGTCTTTTTCAACTTTAAATTGTTGCCCTGCTATCTCTACAATTGCGTACATAGCGTAACGTTTTAACAAATTAATTTATTCAATATCGCCTGCCCTTGGGCAAAAGCGAGTGCAAATATACTGCTAAATAATTAATCTACAAACGTTTTATTTACTTTGATAGCATATTGTTACTGTTTTTGAATAATTGCATGACTGTAAGTGCTGAAACCACTGTGGTTGCAAAGCCCATTATGGCCACAATAAAGGTGACGATCCCTACATCGATATCAAAATTTCGCTTTACCGTTTGAAGTAATTGGTCTACGAACATATCATTAACTTCGGTAGCATAAACCAAAAAGAAAATGGTAAATGCCACGGTAGCCACGAAACCCGTAATGATCCCATTTTTAAAACCTTCAACGTAGGTGAAGGTAGCCGGGCTTTTAATTTTCGAAATGTAAATAACTTCATAAATACCGAAGGCTGTTATAGCTGCATTAAAAAAACTATAAACAGGATTGGTACTTTTTCCGAACAAGTCCAATAACAAGAAATAAGCTATTAATACAATTCCTGTTACAAAACCATACCGAATGGGAAGGGATATATTTTTCATAGGTAGTAATTTATTTTAAACGTTTTAATGTTCTGCCATTCAAATTAAGAAATAACTAGGAATCTCGTAATAAAAAAATCATAAAATTTATTTATTACACCCAATCAACCATCAATATTTAGTAGTTTTGTTATCCGTTTAATAATCAAAATTTTTAGTAATGACATCTATTAAAACCATATTTGGCGCTGCTCTGATCTTAGTTGCTGCAAGCAGTTGTAAAAATAAAGTGGCTCCCGAGGTTAAAACCATAGACAATCAAGCAACCGCTCAAGTTTCGAAAGAGGCTCAAATTGCAAATCCAAATGCTCATTTCGCTAAGGCGGAATTCACAATTAATGGTATGACCTGTGCTATGGGTTGTGCGGCAGTCATTCAAAATCATTTATCAAATATGGATGGTGTAAAATCTGCTAAAGTTGATTTCGATAAAAAATTAGCCATGGTTGAATACGATGATGCCAAGGTAAATGCAGAGTTACTAACCAAAACAGTAAGTTCTGTTGGTAAGCAATATGAGGTTGCCGATATGAAAACCGTTGATACCTTTTCAGAAAAAGAATAAACGTTTTTACTTCCACTTCAAGGTTTCCATCAGGTGTCGCATATCCTTTTGTATATAAGCGGCAGCAGGCAAAATGGAATCGTAATTAGGTCGCGATTCAAAGTATAAGGACCCGGTTAGAAAATGTTCCGTACTATCGGTAACATAAAATTGTGCCGGTGATGCTACATTTCCTTTAACTACAGATAAAATCCCATAAACATGGTGCACCGGGTTTTCGTATGGATATGCCGGAATTTCATCGGCCATTTTAGTGTGCTCCAGAGTGAATTTTTGGGCGTCGTGTAAAAAATCTTTTAGGTTTTTTTCATTCTGATCGATCGCCTTGTAGGTTAAAAACACAGTGCCTTTTAGAGAAGGATAATTCAAATTTATCCCGTAGCTTTCCGTAGGGGCGTTTAATTTTTGAATAACCAGGGGTTTGGATATGGTGTTCTTCTCAAACGTAAATGGCAGATTGTTATTTGTAGTTTGATATTTTGGCTCAGGATAATCTAAGCGAAGATAGGCTTTGGGCTTAGGAATGTAATCGTTGTGACAAGCCACTAAAAACAAACCTAGTAGTATTATGAGTAAGCTATTTTTCTTCATTAATTTATGGTGAATTTTATAAGCTTGATTCGCTTTTTATCTAATGCTTCTATGGTGAACAAATAATTTTCAAAAGGGATCTTACTATTCAACTTTGGAAAGCTTCCTGAAATCTCCAGAACAAATCCGGCCAGAGTTTCCGCTTCCCCTTTTTTGGCTTCAAAAACAGAATCGTCTTCGAGTTTTATAATCTTGTAAAAATCCTTCAACGCCGTTTTACCCTCAAACACATAATTATTGTGATCGATCTTAGAATACATCAGATCTTCATCATCGAACTCATCACTAATATCGCCAACAATTTCTTCAATAATATCCTCTAAAGAGATCAAACCGGAGGTTCCTCCGTATTCATCAACCACAACCGCCAAATGCACTTTTTTCTCCTGAAATTCAGTCATCAGATCGTCTAGTTTTTTATTCTCCGGAACAAAGAACGCTTCACGCAACAAACTTGTCCAATCGAATTGCTTTCTGTCGATATACGGCAATAGGTCTTTAACGTAAAGAATGCCCTTAACATTGTCGATATTATCTTTGTAAACCGGAATTCTGGAATAGCCATTGGCAATAATTTCAGGGAGAATATCGCTATATTTCTGATCGGCATTTAATGCGAAAATATCTATTCTGGGGCGCATGACCTGTTTCGTATCGGTATTTCCAAAAGATACAATACCCTGCAATATCTTGTGTTCTTCTTTTGTAGTATCTTCTTCACTGGTTAATTCTAAAGCCTGCGATAATTGGTCTACACTAAGGTTCGATTTTTGCCTACCCAATTTATTATGGATCGCCAGAGTCGTACTTCGCATAGGTAAACTTATTGGTGATAATAGTATATCCAACACACGTAACGGATAGGCCATAAAAAGGGCGAATTTTAAATTATTCCGACTGGCATAGATCTTAGGTAATATTTCACCAAAAAGTAAAATGAGAAACGTAACAATGACAACTTCAACAATAAATTTCAAAACTGGCGCTAAGCCTGAAAAAAATTGCTCGCCAATGAAGGAGAACAAAATAACAATACCAATATTGATAAAGTTATTCGCTACCAAAACCGTTGCCAAGAGTTTTTTGGGCCGCTCTAAAAGTTTCGCAATAATCTCTATTCGCCGGGAAGATTTCTCCGAATCAGATTCTAAATCGGTGCGGTGCAAGGAAAAAAGTGCAACTTCCGCACCGGAAATCAAGGCAGAACAAAATAAGAGTATTAGCACCAATACAACTCCAAAGGCAATTGAAAAATCAATTGAAATAATTAACGCTTTAAAACTCGAAGGGTCAGGATCCAACTACTTTGGTTTTGGTTTAACTTTGTTTAAAACGGTAAATCGTCGTCTGTATCATCGGGTGAAGCAACCGGTGCTTCAGGTTTTGCAGACGACTGTGGTGAAGCTGAACTGGAACTTGAGCTTCCCTGAGCATTCGCTTCACTTTCACTTTTAGTAGAAAGAAACGTAAAATCAGTGCATTGAATTTCGGTGGAATAGCGGTCGTTTCCACTTTCATCTTGCCATTTTCTGGTTTTCAATCGGCCTTCAATATAGACTTTGTCTCCTTTGCTTAAATATTTTTCGCAAATTTCAGCACCCTTATTTCTCACTACAATATTATGCCACTCCGTATTGGTAACACGCTCATTGGTTTGCTTATTTGTATAGGTTTCGTTTGTTGCCAAAGGAAACCGCCCAATACAGCCACCACCTTCAAAATAGTGCATTTTTACTTCATCACCCAAATGCCCTATGAGCATCACTTTATTTAATGTACCAGACATGCTTTTCTTCTTTTATTTTGAATTGCAAAGCTACGGTATTGCTTTGCATTTTTTTAAAATTACTAAAAAATAATGAGTGTTAATAACAAACTAATTAAAATTAAAGGTCTCAATAAAATTCCCAATCAGGATAGGAACCGGATAGGCATTTATTTTTTCTTTAGGAATTCCATTGTCAAGGGTCTCAACCGAAACAATATAAAAGGTGGTGTGCAAATGCTGATGTGATAATTTATGGATGATAGGTTCTTCATTATATAGTCTAAGTTCAAAACTTTGGTTCTTCAGTTTAGGATGCTCTTTTACCAGAGACTCAAAACGTTTTAAAGTTATTTTCTTTGGGGTTTCAATTAATGGAAACTGATACAAATTTTGCCAGATTCCCTTTCCAACACGTTTCTCCAAAAGTATTTTTCCATCTTCTGAAATGAAAACCAGAAAATTAAAATATTTCTTTTTGGGCTTTGCTGCTTTTAGTTTTACCGGCAATTCATTTATCACATTTTTTTGAAGCGCCACGCAGCTATTGTTGAACGGACACACCGAGCAATCCGGATTTTTAGGTGTACATTGGATGGCGCCAAATTCCATAATGGCCTGGTTGTAATCGGCAGGTTGCCTGGTATCCATAACACGTTGCGCCAAAGTTTTAAATTCTTTGACCCCTTTAGTAGTATTTATTGGTGTAGAAATACCAAAATAACGCGACAAAACCCGATATACATTACCATCAACCACCGCAGTATTTTCATTAAAACAAATAGAAGCAATAGCACTAGCCGTATAATCGCCTACGCCTTTCAATTTTAATAAGTCCTTATAGTTAGATGGAAATACCCCATTCAATTCATTTACAACATACTTGGCCGCTGAATGCAAATTCCGTGCTCTGGAATAATAGCCTAAGCCCTGCCACAATTTTAAAACGGTATTTTCATCGGCTTTAGCCAAATCAAAAACACTCGGAAAACTTTTAATAAACGCTTCATAATAGGGCAAACCCTGCTTTACTTGTGTTTGTTGAAGGATAATTTCAGAGAGCCAAATTTTATAGGGGTCTGTGGTTTCCCGCCATGGCAAATGACGTTTATTATTTGAATACCAGCGTATTAATATTTTATTAAAGGACATAAAAATGGCACAAGCTTAAGTAAAAATTAACGTTTATAATCTTAAATTTTAATGAATTAGGTTTGAAATATTGAATATTTAATTCCTATATTTGCATCCCTTTAGAAAATTAATAGTAACCCAAAATTAAAAATTTTAAAAATGACTAAGGCTGATCTAGTAGCGAAAATTTCTGAAAAATTAGGAATTGAAAAAGGAGATGTTCAAGCAACTGTTGAAACATTCATGGAAGAAGTAAAAACCTCATTAGAAGGAGGAGATAACGTTTACCTAAGAGGTTTCGGAAGCTTTATTGTAAAAACAAGAGCTGAAAAAACAGGACGTAATATTTCTAAAAACACTACCATAAAAATACCTGCTCACAACATTCCAGCGTTTAAACCTGCAAAAGTATTTGTTGAAGGTGTAAAAACGAATGTTGAAGTTAAATAATGCATTCAAAGAAATATTAATTTTATAAAATACACTATTTATGCCAAGTGGTAAAAAACGCAAAAGACATAAGGTAGCGACGCACAAGCGTAAAAAAAGACGTCGCGCCAACCGTCACAAAAAGAAAAAATAGATCAAAAAAGTAGTTTCTATAACTACTTTTTTGGTTTAAGAGTACAAACGTTCATTGAAATGAGTTCATAGAAGTTATGAGCTCCACGGATTTAAAAAATCCTGTGGTGTTTAGCAGGTTTGTCTGCTAAACAAAAATATTGTTTAATCCATCTGTTACGCCCAGGCGTAATGGATAAAAATTAACTACATGGAAAGAGAGTTAATCATACGATCTGGTTCCGAAGAAGTTGATTTTGCCTTACTAAAAGATGGAAAACTAACTGAATTACAAAAGGATGAAGATGGTAACAAATTTTCCGTTGGTGACGTGTTTATAGCCAAAATCCGGAAAACTGTTCCTGGTCTAAATGCCGCATTTGTTAATGTGGGTTATGAAAAAGATGCGTTTTTGCATTATCATGATTTAGGACCAAAACTACCTTCCCTTTTAAAATTCACAAAACGTGTAAGCACAGGTAAACTAAAGGATTTTTCTTTAAAAAAATTCCCATTTGAAAAAGACATTGATAAAAACGGCAAGATTGCCGATGTTTTAAAATCAAATCAATCGCTATTAGTACAAATAGTAAAAGAACCAATCTCCACAAAGGGTCCCAGAATCAGTTCTGAGATTTCTATAGCCGGTAGATACATCGTTTTAGTACCGTTTTCTAATCGCATTTCTATTTCACAAAAAATAGAAGATCGCGATGAAAAGGACCGTTTAAAGCGTTTAGTAAAAAGTATCACACCGCAAGGGTTTGGCATTATTGTTCGCACAGTAGCACAAGGCAAAAAAGTAGCAGAACTAGATAAAGATTTACAAAATTTGCTTAGTCGTTGGACGGCAATGTGTAAAAAGCTACACCGAGCACATCATCCTAGTAAAGTTTTGGGCGAAATGAATAAAGCCTCGTCATATTTACGAGATATATTCAATGATACCTTCACAAGTATTTATGTTGATGATGAAGAGCTCAGCATTCAAATTAAAGATTATTTGCAAGAAATTGCACCAAAAAAAGAATCCATCGTAAAATTGTATCAGTCGAATGTCCCGATTTTTGAAAAATTTGGCATTGAAAGACAAATTAAAACCTCATTCGGTAGAACTGTTTCTATGGCGAAGGGCGCATATCTGGTGATAGAACACACAGAAGCTCTTCACGTTATAGACGTAAACAGTGGAAACCGATCTAACAAAGCTAACAACCAAGAGGAAACAGCCCTGGAAGTTAATTTAATCGCAGCTACAGAAATAGCGCGTCAGTTACGTTTACGTGACATGGGCGGTATTATTGTTATCGATTTTATTGATATGACCAGATCTGATAATAGGCAAAAGTTGTTTAATCATCTTCGTGATGAAATGAAAGATGATAGGGCAAAACATAAAATTTTGCCGCCAAGTAAGTTTGGCCTGATACAAATTACGAGACAGCGTGTTCGTCCGGAAATGAACATTAAAACCCGCGAGGTAGACCCAAGCAGTGTTAATGGTTCTGAGATTGAAGCACCTATCGGAGTTGTGCAAAAAATAACACACGACCTCGAACAACTTATTAAAAAAGACTATAAGAAGATGACCTTAAACACACATCCTTTTATAGCGGCCTTCCTAACCAAAGGCTTTCCATCTGTACGTTCAAAATGGTTTTTTGAACACAAAAAATGGGTAAAAGTTTTACCAAGAGATGCTTACACATACTTAGAATATCATTTTTTTGATAAAAATGGTAAACAAATTAAATAACAAAAAAACCCTTTCTAAATTTTTAGAGAGGGTTTTTTTATGCCTTGTTCTGACTTAGAGATTATAGATTCCGGTCTGCGCCGGAATGACATTTCGAACTGAACGACTATCTCCTTATTTTGTCATTCCCGCGAAGGCGGGAATCTCATAATCGTCATTGCGAACGTAGTGAAGCAATCTTTTAAAATGGAACGGAACTTCTATACATGAGATTACCGCGTCGCCACGCTCCTCGTAATGACAATACTACAAAGACTTTGCATTAAAGGTATCCCCCTGAGCCAGATCACCGGTTTCAAAACCTTTTTTAAACCAGCGCATCCGCTGCGCTGAAGTACCATGTGTAAACGAGTCAGGAACAACACGTCCGGAGGATTGTTTTTGCAGGCGATCGTCTCCAATCGCATTAGCGGCGTTCAAAGCTTCTTCAAGATCGCCGGTTTCCATCATCCGGGTCATCTCCTGAGAATAATGCGCCCAAACACCAGCCAGAAAATCGGCCTGAAGCTCTAGTCGCACTGAATATTTATTGTATTCTGTTTTACTTAAATCGCCCCGTAATTGATTCATTTTATCCGTTATTCCCATAATATTTTGAATATGGTGTCCTACTTCATGGGCAATAACATAGGCCTGGGCAAAATCTCCGGGTGCATTGAGCTGGCGTTCCATATCATCAAAAAAACTCAGATCCAAATACAATTTTTCATCACCCGGACAATAAAAAGGTCCCATCGCGCTTGAAGCAGAACCACAAGCGGAACTTACAGATCCATTAAAAAGGACAAGTGTTGGTTCCCGATAATTCTTTAAAAGTTTATGCCAAACATCTTCGGTATTGGCTAAAATAGTAGCTGAGAATTGGGCGAGCTCTTCATCCTTGGCCGTCGATTTATAAGGCGTCGTAGCCTCCGTTTGAACACCGCCATTCAAAATCTGACCAATAAGGGTTAAAGGATTTTTCCCTAATATTAAGGAAACGATCAAAAACCCTCCAACTAAAAAAAGACCTACTTTAGAAAAAAGAAGTCTTAATAAGGGTTGAAGTAAACTGGGATTTAATCCGCCTATCCCCTGTCCTGGACCTCGTTGACCACGGCGATCTTCAACGTTGGAGCTTTGCCTTCTGCCTTTCCATTTCATGTGTTTTTCGGAGTTTTAAGGTTACGTTTTGGTTTTCCAATTTACACATTATTTTGATATGATGGTAGATTCCTACCTACGCAGGAAAGACGGATCATAGGGTCATGAGTAGCGCAGTGAGGAATCTATCCGTCATGGCGAACGCAGCGAAGGAATCTGTTAATATGAATCAGAACTTCTATTCATGAGATTACCACGTCGCTACGCTCCTCGTAATGACGTTAGATTTTTAAGGTGCCGGATTAGGAATCGCCTCCTGTACCGCATCAATCTCATCTAAAATGGCATCACTTAAGGTGATATTTACAGAATCAATATTCTCTTTAAGCTGATCCAAATTTGTGGCTCCAATAATATTGCTGGTTACAAATGGTCTTTGATTTACAAAAGCCAGACTCATTTGAGCCAAGCTCATGCCATGTGATTCAGCTATGTCTAGGTAACGTTTTGTGGCTTCAGTAGATTGCGCACTACTATATCGGGCAAAGCGCGGAAATAATTTCAATCGGGCGTTATCAGCTGCAGTTCCTTTGATGTACTTTCCGGATAACACGCCAAATGCCATAGGAGAATAAGCCAATAAACCTATCTTTTCACGCATGGCAACCTCGGCAAGATCTCCTTCAAAAGTACGATTCAATAACGAGTACGCATTTTGTATGGTTTTCATTCGTGGAAGGTCGTGATGTTTTGATTCTTCTAGAAAACGCATGGTTCCCCAGGCTTTTTCATTCGATAATCCGACGTGTCGAATTTTCCCGGCTTTAATTTGCTTCTCCAGATCGCCTAAAACCTTATTGAAATTTTCTTCCCACACATCACTGGAGTCGTGTTTATAATTACGGTTTCCAAAAGTATTGGTAAGGCGTTCCGGCCAGTGCAACTGGAATAAATCGATATGATCGGTCTGCAAACGCTTTAATTCTTTATCCACAGCATCTTCGATTGAGGCAAAACCGTCCTTTCGGATATGAGCTACATAATCGCTGGTTCGACCTACAATTTTACTGGCAATGATTACCTTATCGCGATTCCCTGTTTTCTTTAACCAGGTTCCGATAATCTCACTTGTGCGGCCTTGTGTTTTTGGATTGGCCGGAACCGGATAGAGTTCAGCAGTGTCGAAAAAATTAACACCGTGTTCCAGGGCATAATCCATTTGGGCATGGCCCTCGTCTTCGGTGTTTTGGTTTCCCCAGGTCATGGTGCCCAGACATATTTTACTCACTTTAATATCCGTATGGGGAATGGTGGTGTATTTCATCGGTTTTTTTCTTTTTCTTTTTTTAGTGAAGCATTTTTTTAAAACGGTTGTAAAGATAAAAAACCTTTTAGGGAATGTCTAACCTAAACATAAGATAAAGTGTTTTGGAGATTCTTCAATCGCTGCGCTCCTTCTGAATGACAAGCCAATTCTACATTGCGAACCATGTGAAGCTATCTTTCCACTGGTAATTAATTTATAAGATTACTTCGTTGTACCTCCTCGTAATGACGGACTAGATTCCTGCCTGCGCAGGAATGACAATAGGAGCGTCATTGCGAGTGAAACGAAGCAATCTTTTAAAATGAAGAAGAACTCCTTTTATCAAATTACCAGGTCGCTGCTTCCTCATACTGATGCATGCAGATAAACCCGCGTTAGGCCTGCCTGCCGGCAGGCAGGGATTGAGGCATTGTTGGAGCGCCTTGCAAAGCGCGACTGCCGAAAGCCCGACCCGGAGGGGAACGCCCAAATTATCCTAATTATTATTTCTCATTCAGGAGCTTGGTCAGCTCATCCAGTTTTGGTTCAAGAATCACCTCGATACGACGATTCTTGGCGCGTCCCTCGGCAGTCTCATTGGTTGCTACCGGAGCATATTCGCCACGACCTGCAGCCGTTAAATTCTCTGGATTGATATACGGATTTTCGCGTAAGATATTAACAATTGACGTGGCGCGTTTAGTTGATAAATCCCAGTTGCTGGTAAGGATCCCGTTGCCTTTGTAAGGCACATTATCTGTGTGACCTTCAATAAGCACAGCGATATCAGGATTGTCTGCCAAAACATTGCCCAACTGTTCCACGGCGCGGCGACCCTGACTATTTACAGCCCAACTTCCGGAATCGAAAAGTAGCTTGTTCTCCATAGATACGTATACCTTGCCGTTACGCTGCTCTACAGTAAGACCTTTGCCTTCAAAATCGGTAAGCGCGTTTGAAATAGCGTCTTTCAACGCATTCATTGCAGCATCTTTTTTGGCAATCACAGCCTCGAGTTCTGCCACACGATTGGAGCGTTCTTCAAGGGCTTTTTTAAGATTTTCAAGTCTGGTTCTTTCTGCTGCTAAGGCTTGTTCCTTGGCTTCGAGATTGGCCAATAATTCACGGTTTTTCTGAGAATTTGCTGCTATAGCTGCTGAACTATTTTTCTCTAATGCATCGTATGACGCCTTTAAATTATCGTAATTAGAACTTAAGGCATTGTATTGCATTTGAAGTTTATCGCGTTGTGCAATAGCTTCTTCATAAGCTGTTTGTAATTGTTTCAACTCGTTGTCTGAGGCGTTTTTAGCCTGGGTAAGTACATCGATCTCATCAGAAAGTTTTCTGTTTTCTTGCTTTAAATCGGCATACTTTTTCTCAAGATCTTTATATACTTTTGGGGACACACACGAAGTGAGAACGACTAATGCGAGGAATAAAAAAGAAAGCTTTTTCATGTTTTTACGTTGTTTGTTTGAGTTGTTATTTTTTAAGCTCGACTAAAATCGGACAGTGGTCGCTGTGAACGGCCTCCGAAAGTATAACGGCTCTTTTAATGTTTTCTTGTATCTTATTGGCAACCATGGCGTAATCGATCCGCCAACCTTTATTATTGGCTCTGGCGTTGGCTCGGTAACTCCACCAGCTGTATTCTTGTTTCTCTGGATGTAAATACCGAAATGAATCTGTAAATCCACTATCAATAAATTCACCGATCCACTCACGCTCTTCCGGTAAATATCCGGATACGCCCTTCATTTTTGGGTTATGGATATCAATAGGTTCGTGACAAATATTATAATCACCACAAATCACCAGATTCGGGATGTCTTTTTTCAGTTTATTCACATAGTCCTGGAACATATCCATATAATCAAACTTGTGTTGTAATCGGGCGTCGTTGGTTCCTGATGGCAGGTATAAACTCATTACCGAATAGTTTTCAAAATCGGCGCGGAGGTTCCGGCCTTCCTTATCCATCGACTCAATTCCCGTGCCATACTCAACATGTTTTGGCTTTATTTTACTAAGAATAGCCACGCCACTATAGCCTTTTTTCTCGGCACTGAACCAATAGTTGTAAGGATAACCCGCTTCTTCAAAAAGACTGAGATCCAATTGTTCTTTTAACGCTTTAATTTCCTGCAAACAAATAACATCGGGGTTTGCTGCTTTTAACCAATCTAAAAATCCTTTGTTTATGGCGGCTCTAATACCGTTTACGTTATAAGATATAATTTTCATTGATAGTCCTTTCTGATTTTATATACGTTAATGTAGACTAAAATAGTCTGTTTTAGCTAAAATAATTAATGCGTTACATTTACACCATAAAATAACCGGTTTTATCAAAAATATGTTCCGGGCATTTTATAAATTTAAATTCCGCGAAAGCGAAAATCGTTTTATAAGCTCTGAACCTTTAGAAAAACATAATATTTTAAACGATTTACAGTTTTACTAGCACATGAAATATCTAATTGTTTTATTGATTGGTTTTATGGGGTTTTATGCGTTTTCGCAGGAAACCAATTCCAATTTCAAAACAATTAAAACAGCGGTTCGCGACAGTATTCAAATGGATAGTGTCAGTATTAATTCAAGTCGGTTTTCTGTGGAAGATCTCCAGGGAAACCCTATCGATCCCAGTTTGTATGCCGTTAACTTTTCAAAAGCACTATTAATTTTTAAAAGCAAACCAAAAACGGATTCCATCAGAATTCATTATTTGAAATTTCCTGATTTCATGACCAAAACCTACAAGCAATTGGATGAATCGGTTATCGTGGAAGATAATTCCAATAGCGATAAGTTATACACCCTGTCGCAACCTAATACAAGCAATACGTTTGTACCTTTTGATGGTTTAACAACTTCGGGAAGCATTTCTCGGGGCGTTACTATTGGAAATAATCAGAACTCGGTTTTGAACAGTGAACTCGATCTTCAAATTACCGGAAAATTGAACGATAAGGTTTCCTTAAGAGCTTCCATTCAGGATGCCAATATCCCTTTGCAGGAAAGTGGTTATTCCCAACGATTAGACGAATTCGATCAGGTATTTATTGAATTGTTCAGTGAGAAATGGAACATTAGGGCCGGCGATATCGACCTGCAAAATAATTCAAGTTATTTCATGAATTTTTCAAAGCGTGTCCAGGGTTTATTGGTCAATACTAACCTTGGTAGCGCAAGTTCGAAAACGCGACTTTTTGCTTCGGGAGCCATGGTACGCGGGCAATTTACTTCAAGCCAGTTTACCGCTCAGGAAGGGAATCAGGGGCCGTATAAATTGCAGGGCCCCAATGGCGAATTATATGTTTTGATCGTTTCGGGAAGTGAAACAGTTTATGTTAATGGCGTTCCCTTGCAACGTGGTGAGGACAAGGATTATATCATCGATTATAACGCCGGAGAGATCACTTTTAATGCTACCTATCCGATAACTTCTGAAATGCGTATTACTGTAGATTACCAATATAGTGAGCGTAACTATGCCCGATTTGTAACCTATGCGGGAGGCGAACATCAAACGGAAAAATTGCAATTGGGTGTATCGGTGTATTCTGAAAATGACTCGAAAAATCAGCCCTTACAACAAAATCTTTCAGATGCTCAAATTCAGGTTTTAGCGAATGCCGGAGATGACAAGAATTTAATGCTGGCTCCTTCTGAAGTTCCGGAGAATTATTCAGAAAATCGCATTTTATACAAGAAAGAATTGATAAACGGCGCTGAGGCTTTTGTGTTTTCGAACAACCCGGATGACGACTTATTTCGCGTAACATTTACCCTGGTTGGTCCTAATCAAGGCGATTACATTTTAAGCAATTCGAACACCATAAATAATATTTACGAGTATGTTGGTGTGAATCAAGGAAATTACGCTCCGGTGATTAAGCTGGTAGCGCCAACCAAATTACAGATCGCCAATATTAATGGTATTTATATGCCCGGCGATCGCACTAAAATTAGTTTTGAAGGTGCCGGTAGTAAGAACGACCTGAATCTCTTTTCAACTTTGGATGATGCTGATAATAACGGCTTCGCCGGAAAGATGAATCTTGAGCAAAATCTGGTAAAAAATGACAGCTTATGGAATTTAGACGCTTTTGTAAGTACAGATTATATCGAAAAGGATTTTAGGACGATTCAAATATTGTATAATGCTGAATTTAATCGGGACTGGAATTTAAACCTGTCGAGAACGCCACAAGCTTTGGGAGATCTTGGAAACCAGCTGTTCTTTAAATCGGGTATGGAATTGCATCATGCTGAAAAAGGACAAATGAATTATCAATTTGAACACCTCAATTATTCTGAAGGATTTAATGGTAACCGCCAAATACTGAATGCTGATTTGTTATTGAACCGCTTTCAGATTCGCTCTTTCTCAAGTTTCCTAAAAACTGATGCTATAGATAATCGTTCGAAGTTTTTAAGATCGTACAATCAATTTTCATATAGTTTCAAAAAAAGTTGGTTGGGCACAAAATTAGATCTGGAACACAATGAACAACGCGACAAAACTACGGATAATTTAACGCCCTTAAGTCAGAAATTTTCATCCTATGAATTATTTTATGGTATTGGCGACAGCACCCGGGTTTTTGCACAAGTTGGTTACAAACACCGGGTAAATGATAGTATTCGTAATAATAGTTTACAACGTGTGAATCGTTCAAATACCTATTACATCAATTCCCAGCTTATTCAAAATACGAAAACGAAATTATCCCTGTTTGCTAATTACCGCCGACTAAAATATGACGACACCAACATTCCGGATGAACAATCTCTAAATTCGCGTTTACTTTTCAATCAGAATTTCTTTAAAAACATCCTGCTTTGGAATACGGTTTATGAAACCAATTCAGGTTCTCTGCCCCGCCAGGATTTCACATATGTAGAGGTTGAAGCAGGCCAGGGTGCTTACACCTGGATCGATTACAACGGTAATAATATCCAGGACCTGGAGGAATTTGAGATCGCACAATTTCAGGATCAGGGGAAATATATTCGCGTTTTATTACCGAACCGTGTATTTATTAAAACCCATCAAAACAGACTGAGCCAAACCTTGACCTTTAATCCCGCCTCGTGGTCCGTTAGTGAAGATAAATCACAAAAGTTTTGGTCTCATTTTTATAATCAAACCAGCTACTTGATAGATCGTAAAATAGAACGCGAAGGCCATGGTTTTAATTTAAATCCGTTTCAAGCCGATGCCGATAACCTTTTGGGATTACAGCTAAATTTCAGGAATGTGTTATTCTTGAATCGCGGTAAACAACATTATACCACCTCGTATACCTTAATTAATAATCAAACACGGCGCGTGTTGTCTATTGGTGCAATTTCAACAAGTTTAAAAAGTCATCAATTCAATTTCAACCATAAACTTTCAGAGAACTGGTTATTGAATATTTTGAGTTCTTTTGGAACTAATGAAAGTACCAGTGAGAATTTTTCCAGCAGAAGCTTTAATTTTAATGAAGGCCTTTTTAATCCTAAATTGTCTTATCTGTTCAACGAAAATTCCCGCTTCGATGTGTTCTTTCAACAGGCCTCAAAGAACAACACCATTGGCAATTTGGAATCTTTAAAACAGCAGAAATACGGGATGTCATTTTCTTTTGCCAATCCAAGATCAGGCGCTATTAATGGTGAGTTCAATTATTTTTCAAATGGTTTTACGGGTAATGCCAATACGCCGGTGGCCTACCAAATGCTGGAAGGTTTACAACCCGGAAAAAACTTTACCTGGAGTTTACTGGCACAAAAAAAGTTAACGGATTTCCTGGATTTGAATTTGAGTTATTTCGGACGGAAAACACCAACGAGCAAAACCATTCATACAGGCTCGGTACAGCTTAAAGCCTACTTTTAAAACTAATATTATCCACTTTTCTGATCACTTTGATAATGGTATTTACGGCCTGCGTGTAAAATTCAGGTTGAATATTCACAAAATCATCTGTGGGTTGATGATAATCTTCATGATCTGCAACACCGAAATACAAAAATGGAATTCCCTTTGCATAGAACGGTTCCTGATCTGAGGAATAGATCCAGTTCTCCTCGCCGTCGTAGCCATCGTGGCCCGGGGTTAGTTTTATTTCATTATTAAAATGATAGCCTACGATACTTTGACGCAATTGTTCATTTTGCATCGTTCCAACAACAAAAAGTTCATTATTCATACTTCGGCTTATCATATCCATATTAACATTCAAAACGATATTATTTTCATTCACAATCGGGTGATCCACAAAATAAGTAGAGCCTTGAATATCTAATTCTTCTCCATCAAAAGCAGCCAAAATAATAGAATGCTTCAGTGGATGGTCCTTAAAATATTGCGCCATAATGAGGAGTGCACTGGTGCCGGAGGCATTATCATCAGCGCCATTGTAAATTTGGCCCTGTTTTATTCCTTCATGATCGTAATGCGCGCTGATAACAATGTATTTACTTTTGAAACTAGTACCTTCAATAAGCCCCAAAATATTAGTCCCTTTGTAATCCTTTCCGTTGTGTCGAAAAAAGAATATTTGCTCGTAGTTGTCTTTCTTTAATGGCTTTATTTGAATTTTGGAAAAAACATCAACAATATAATTCTTTGCTTTAAGGCCACCCTTAGTTCCGGTTCGCCTTCCCTGAAAAGCATCCGATGATAAATTTTGAATATTGCGAAGGAGTTCCTGCGGATCAAAATAGTCGGAGTAAATACTGGTAGATCCGTTTTGTGCGGAAACACTGAAAAATAAACTAAATATGAGGCAATAAAAAAAGGTTTTCAGCATGTAATCAAAATTTAAAATAAAAATACAATTTAAAACTTGAAGCTGAAAAAGTAAAACATAGACTCCCTGATTTTTAATTTTTTTTATTTATAGTATATTTGATTTTTAATTTGTTATTCATTAAGCATGTCAACCACCATCAGACTATTGCTTGTATTTATAGCATTTTTTTGCTTTCAGTTTTGCGCAAAAAATGACGATACGCCACAAGCCAACTTTCTTTTTCAAGAATTATCTCATAATAAATCACATGTTGATTTTAAGAATACCTTAAAAGAAGATGCCCAGCATAATATCATCAACTACATCTATTTCTACAATGGTGGCGGTGTGAGCGCTGGTGATATAAATAATGATGGATTACCCGATCTTTTCTTTATTTCGAATCAAAATGAAAATAAATTATATCTGAATAAAGGTCATTTAGAATTTGAAGATATTACGAAAAAAGCCAACGTAGGTGGTAACGCCGATTGGAATACGGGAAGTACCATGGTAGATATTAATGGCGATGGCTATTTGGATATTTATGTTTGTGCTGTTTCCGGACTTTTAGATTTTAAAGGGCATAACGAACTCTATATTAACAATGGCAATGGCACTTTTACCGAACAATCCAAAGCTTATGGTTTGGATATAAAAGCATATTCTACCCACTCCTATTTTTTTGATTACGATAAAGATGGTGATCTGGATTGTTACATTGTGAATCATGCTATTCATACCATTCATTCACATGGCGAAGCTGCCGTGCGAAATAAACGTGTTCCTTATGTAGGCGATCTGCTTCTGGAAAACAACAACGGCCATTTTGAAGATGTAAGTGAAAAGGCCCATATTTATGGCGGCATTAATGGTTATGGACTTAGTGCCTCCATTGCAGATTTCAATAACGATGGCTGGGATGATATTTATGTTTGTAATGATTTTCAGGAAGAAGATTATTATTATTTGAATAATCAGGATGGAACCTTTAGAGAATCTCTAGGGAAAGCATTTTCAACCATTTCCCATTTTTCTATGGGAAGTGATGCCTCCGACATCAATGGTGATGGTTACCAGGATCTGATCGCACTTGATATGTTACCACGTGATGAAAAAGTTATAAAAGAAACCGAAGGTGACGATGCCATGTATACTACCTTTCAAGACCTGCGAGACAAAGGCTACAAGGATCAATATTCCAGAAATATGCTACAAATGAATAAAAAAGGGCAATATTTCACAGAGGATGCACTATTTAATGGTGTCGAAGATACGGATTGGAGCTGGACACCATTATTAGCAGACTTTAATAACGACGGCTATCAGGATCTTTTTATCAGTAATGGGATCAAGCGACGCCCGAATGATATGGATTTTACGAAATACGTGGCTAATAGTTTTAAAAAAGAAAACAGTACGGATTATCTCTATAAATCGATTGATAAAATGCCTAGCGGAAAGGTTCCAAATAATATTTTCAAAGGTAATGGCCAGAAGTTTACAGATGAAACCGGTGAATGGATGGCAGCTACACCTTCCCTTTCCAACGGGGCTACCTATGCAGATTTAGATCTGGATGGTGATCTGGATATTGTAACCAATAATGTAGACGATTATGCTACAATTTACGAGAACACATCCAGTGGCGGGGAACATTATTTAGGCCTTAAGTTGAAATACAAAGCCATGAATACCTTCGGATTAGGTTCCAAGGTAATTGTTTACTCCGGCGAGAAAGAACAATTCAAACAACTATATAGTTCTCGTGGTTTTTCATCTTCTACACCAGCCAGGCTTCATTTTGGATTAGGTGTTTCAAAAAGCATTGATTCCTTGAAAATTATCTGGCCGAATAACAGCTATCAAATAGAAACCAATCCTAAAATAGATACAACACAAACTATTGCATATCGTGAAACCGGTAAGCAAATGAGTTATCCAAAAGATGGAGCTTCAAAATCGGAATTTACCCCCGCTAACCTGCTTTCATTTACTCATAAGGAAGACGAATATTACGATTTCAATAATGAAAAAATTATTCCCTATCAGGTATCTAAGTTGGGTCCGGCTATCGCTGTTGGGGATATTGACGGTAATGGTTACGCAGACATTTACATTGGTAATGCCTCAGGTTATGCTGGTCAGTTATTTTTGAACGATGGCGCAATTTTCAGCCCTTCTGCCCAAAATCAGTTTGAGTTAGATGCTCAGTTCGAGGATAATGCTGCCGCCTTTTTTGATGCCGATGGTGATGGCGATCTGGATCTCTATGTGGGCTCAGGTATCAATAGGGTTCGAAATAAAAATTATGAAATGGACCGTTTATACCTAAACGAAAACGGACAATTCACCAGGTCGAAGGATGGTATTTTTACCAATATTTTAAATACCTCAGCGGTGGCACCATATGATTATGATCAGGATGGCGATGTTGATCTGTTCATTGGTAATTTATCCGATCCGGGGCATTTTGGAAATACTGTAAATGCGGCTATTTTAAAAAATGACGGCAAAGGTAATTTTAAAACCGTGGAACAGAATTTTTCTTTGAAGAGTTTCGTGACTTCAGCTCACTGGATCGATATTAATGGGGACAATCAAAAAGATCTTTTGATTTCAACGGAATGGGATGCACCAAAAATATATCTGAATCAAAATGGTGTTTTAAGTCCAATAGAGGTGCCCGAAAAATTAAATGGTCTTTGGGAGAGTATAACCGCTTTCGACATCGATAAAGATGGTGACCAGGATATCTTACTTGGAAACTGGGGCTTGAACACAAAATTCAATCCAAGTGAGGAGAGTCCGCTAATGATGTATTTTGGTGATTTTGATGATGACGGAAATACCGAAACGGTTCTAGCCTACACAAAGAATGGCAAGGAATACCCTGTAAACAGCAAGGATGAATTGGCCTCACAAATGAATGTAATTCGCAAACGTTTTGTAGAGCACAAAGATTATGCTCTAAAAACCATTGAAGAAGTTCTAACACCTGAAGCACTTAAAAAAGCTAAGAAATATTCAGTGTACACACTGGCTTCCGGATATCTGGAAAATAATAACGGACGGTTTTCAGAATTCAAACCCTTTCCAAAGGAATTCCAATTAGCACCAATTCATAGTTTCGATAGTATTACTCTCGATGGTGAAAACGCTTTGATCGTTTCCGGAAATAGCTTAAGTATGAATACCTATCACGGCGGATATACTTCATTAAAAGGACTGTTTTTAAGATCGATCTCAGACTATGATTGGGTATCGGATTATGGTATGGCACCATTTAACAACCAGATCAAAGGAGTTAAAACCATAAAAATGAAAAATGGCAAAACTGCTGTTTTGGTGATTCCTGATGACGATCCTGTACAAACGTATCTTTTCAAAAATTAAGACATAAAAAAAGTCTGATGAAAATTCATCAGACTTTGAATTTTATAAATTGAGAACGCCGTTTTATTTCATAGACGCCTTTAAATATTCTCGATTCATACGAGCTATATTCTCTAAAGAAATTCCTTTAGGACATTCCACTTCGCAAGCTCCGGTATTGGTACAGTTTCCAAAACCTTCTTCATCCATTTGTTTCACCATGTTCAAAACACGATCAGTCGCTTCAATTTGACCTTGAGGCAACAACGCAAATTGCGATACTTTGGCAGAAACAAATAACATAGCCGATGAGTTTTTGCAGGTTGCTACACAAGCGCCACAACCAATACAGGTGGCTGCATCGAATGCCTTATCAGCATGATCCTTTTCAATAGGGATATTATTCGCATCCTGCGTATTACCGGAAGTATTCACAGAAATAAATCCTCCCGCCTGTTGTACACGATCGAATGCTGAACGATCTACGATGAGATCCTTCACCACGGGGAAGGCATTTGCTCTCCATGGTTCTATATAAATGGAATCGCCATCCTTAAAACTTCGCATATGTAATTGACAAGCGGTTGTACCTGTTTCAGGACCATGTGCTCTTCCATTAATGAACAGCGAACAAGATCCGCAAATTCCTTCTCTACAATCATGATCGAAAGCTACCGGCGATTCGCCTTTTTCAATTAAACCTTGATTCAAAACGTCAAGCATTTCTAAAAAAGACATATCAGGAGAAACATCGCTTACCGGGTAGGTAACCATTTGTCCTTTATCGTTGGCATCTTTTTGACGCCATATTTTTAACGTTAAATTCATTCTAATGTTTTTATTTGTAACTTCTCACTTTCACTTCTATGTTTTCGTACTGAAGATCTTCCTTATGAAGCACAGCATCGCTTGGTTTGCCTTTATATTCCCAGGCTGAAACAAACTGATATTCTTCACGACGTAAAGCCTCACCTTGTTCTGTTTGGTATTCTTCTCGGAAATGACCACCGGCTGATTCTTCACGTTCAAGAGCGTCTTTAGCAAACAATTCGCCTAGCTCCAAGAAATCCGCTACACGACCAGCTTTAGCCAACTCCTCATTAAACTCGTCAGCAGTTCCGGGAATAAGAACATCCTTGTAAAAGGCTTCACGCAGTTCAGCGATTTCCTTAATGGCTTCTTTTAATCCTTCAGCATTTCTGGCCATACCACATTTATCCCACATAATTTTTCCTAAACGTTTGTGGAAATAATCTACAGATTTGGTTCCTTTATTATTAATCAAAGCTTCAATACGCTCTTTAACCTGTTTTTCTGCTTCTTCAAACTCTTTCGTATCCGTTGGGATCTCACCGGTTCTAATGTCGTTCGATAAATAATCCCCAATGGTATAAGGCAACACAAAATAACCATCTGCTAAACCTTGCATTAACGCCGAGGCTCCCAAACGGTTGGCACCGTGATCAGAGAAATTCGCTTCTCCAATGGAATACAAACCTTGAACTGTGGTCATTAAATTATAATCAACCCAAAGACCTCCCATGGTGTAATGCACCGCAGGATAAATCATCATAGGTGTTTCATACGGATTTACTCCTACGATTTTTTCATACATCTGGAATAAGTTCCCATATTTACTTTCAACGATCTGTTTTCCAAGTTTGGTGACCACTTTGGAATCATTCGAATCCAGACCTTTAATATGCGCCTGCTCTTTTCCATAGCGCTCAATAGCGGCTGAGAAATCAAGGAAAACGGCCTCTCCGGTTTTATTCACACCAAAACCGGCATCACAGCGTTCTTTCGCTGCGCGCGAAGCTACATCACGAGGCACCAGATTACCGAAAGCCGGATAACGACGTTCCAAATAATAATCTCTATCATCTTCAGCAATTTCGGTAGGTTTTAATTTTCCTGCCCGAATAGCTTCAGCATCTTCTTTCTTTTTTGGTACCCAAATACGACCGTCGTTTCTCAAAGATTCAGACATCAATGTTAATTTAGATTGATGATCTCCTGAAACCGGTATACAGGTTGGGTGAATTTGGGTGTAACAAGGGTTTGCGAAAAAAGCACCACGTTTATGTGCTTTCCACGCAGCGGTTACGTTACTTCCCATAGCATTCGTTGACAGGTAAAACACATTACCATAGCCTCCGGAAGCTAGCACTACCGCATGCGCAGCGTGACGCTCAATTTCTCCGGTTACTAAATTTCGTGCAATGATGCCGCGGGCTTTACCATCAACAATAACAACATCTAACATTTCGTGACGGTTATACATGGTAATCTTTCCTCTGGCGATCTGGCGGTTCATAGCAGCATAAGCTCCTAAAAGTAACTGCTGGCCAGTTTGTCCTTTAGCATAAAAAGTACGAGACACCTGAACACCCCCGAATGAACGGTTATCTAATAAACCACCGTACTCTCGGGCAAAAGGCACCCCTTGAGCCACACACTGATCGATGATATTTGTAGATACCTCAGCAAGACGGTAAACATTGGCTTCACGCGAACGGTAATCGCCACCTTTAACCGTATCATAAAATAAACGGTAAGTAGAGTCGCCATCACCTTGATAGTTTTTGGCTGCATTAATACCACCTTGAGCCGCAATGGAATGTGCGCGACGTGGCGAATCCTGATAGCAAAATGCTTTAACATTGTATCCTAACTCGGCCAGGGTAGCTGCAGCAGAACCTCCTGCTAATCCAGTTCCAACAACAATGACATCAATTAGTCTTTTGTTTGCCGGACTAACCAGTTTAATATCGTTTTTATGTTTCGTCCATTTGTCCGCTAATGGGCCATCTGGTATTTTAGAATCTAATATTGACATGTTAGTTACGTTGTTTTAGTGGGAAAAATGATGAAATAAGGCAATAAAAATAAATCCTAATGGAATGCCTATCGCGTAAACACGACTGAAGCCTTTTAAGCCTTTTACATATTTATTATTTGCACCAAGCGATTGGAAAGCCGAATTGAATCCGTGGAGTAAATGTAAACTCAACAGGATAAAGGCCACAACATAGATACCAACACGCAAAGGACTTTCAAATTTATGAACCGTTTCCGTGTAATATCTAAAGGTATCACCACCATTCATGAGTCCGCTCATATCCCCTTGAATGTATTTGGTATTCATTTCAGGAATCCAAAAATCTGCAAAATGCAAAGCTAAAAATGCCAGAATAACGGCGCCGCTCAATAGCATATTACGACTCATCCAGGTTGAATTCCCTGATGGATTTGAATTCACATAACCAATTTTCCGGGCACTCCTGTTTTGAATTTCCAACACAAAACCCATAATAAAATGAAACACCACACCAAAGATCAGGATGGGTTGCATAATAAATTGGATCACCCAATTCGTCCCCATAAAATGAGAAGCTGAATTGAAGGCATCTTCACTAAAAACAGATAATAAATTGATGGAAAAATGTAAAATTAAAAAGGACATTAGTAAAAAGGCTGAAAGCGACATGGCTACCTTTTTTCCTATCGAAGATTTTAAAAATCCGCTCATTATTTTGTAGTTAAATTTAGTTTAGCAAAGGTACGCTACAATGGCATTTTTGACAAATTACACGACCCTTGTTTGGTTATTTAGAATCATTTTATATAAAAATGAAGTCTTCTGTAAAAATACTGAATTTTTAATGAAATAGGTATTAGAATTATAAATCCTTTCTATTCAATTATTGAGTTTTTACTAATGCCAAACGTCTTAAGTTTTGTACTTTTAAGGACTGAAAAAATAACTGAAAATTTTCGACATGAAATATCATCCTATAGACAAGAAATTATTCATTAAAAATCGTAAAAATTTTGCCGCTAAAATGAAACCAAACAGTTTGGCGGTATTTAATTCGAACGATATTTATCCGATAAGTGCAGATAGCACGATGCCTTTTCAACAACACCGCGACATCTTTTATTTAAGTGGTGTTGATCAGGAGGAAAGTGTCTTGGTAATCTTTCCGGATTGCCCTAATGAAAAACATCGCGAAGTACTTTTTCTAAAAGAAACCAACGACCATATTGCTGTTTGGGAAGGTGAAAAGTTAACCAAAGAAAAAGCCTTTGAAACCAGCGGTATAAAAACGGTTTACTGGCTTCAGGATCTGGAAAAGATCATGTTTGAAATGATGACCCAGTGCGACACGGTTTACATCAATACCAACGAACACTACCGTGCCAACGTAGAAACCGAGACCCGTGAAGATCGTTTTACAAAATGGCTGCTAGCAAAATATCCGGCGCATTCGGTAGCTAAGAGTGCTCCCATTTTACAACGCCTGCGATCCGTAAAAGATCCTATGGAGATTGATATTATGCAGCAAGCTTGTAATATTACCGAGAAAGGATTCAGACGTGTTTTGGATTTTGTAAAACCCGGTATTTGGGAATACAATATTGAGGCAGAGTTTATGCACGAATTTTTGAATAACCGCTCCAGAGGTTTTGCCTATACGCCTATTGTAGCCTCCGGAAATAACGCCAATGTATTACACTATATTGAAAATAATCAGGAGTGCAAAGCAGGAGACCTTATCCTTCTGGATGTTGGAGCCGAGTACTCAAATTATTCCAGCGATATGACACGAACCATTCCGGTTTCAGGAAAATTCACCAAGCGTCAAAAGGAAGTTTATAATGCTGTTAATCGTGTAAAAAATGAAGCTACAAAACTTTTGGTTCCAGGAACTCTTATTGGAGAATATCACAAAGAAGTGGGAAAAATGATGACCTCAGAGTTACTCGGTTTAAAACTTTTGGATAAAGCTGATGTACAAAATGAAAACCCGGATTGGCCGGCATATAAGAAATATTTCATGCATGGCACGTCACACCATATTGGTTTAGATACCCATGATTACGGAATTTTGACTGAACCTATTCAGGCGAACATGGTATTTACTGTGGAGCCTGGAATTTATATTCCTGATGAAGGATTTGGTATTCGTTTGGAAGACGATTTTGTTGTTCAGGAATCGGGTGAACCCTTTAACCTGATGCGCAACATCCCAATCGAAGCCGACGAGATCGAAAGCATCATGAATTCATAAAAAAAAGGGCGCTGTTAGCGCCCTTTTCTCAGCTATTAATTAACCAAATTAAACCACTGCCAACTCAAATACATAAGCATTGAGTTTTTGCAGAGTTTCCACTTTGTCTGTGGTATTGATAAGTAAGGAAATGTTATTGTTGCTTCCTCCGTATGAGATCATACGGATTTTCACATCGTGCAGAATTTGGAATAATTTATAAGTATCGTAATGATTTACGATGGCATGTCCAACCAAACATACAATACTTTGATTGTGATCTACTTCAATGGTAGCGATCTTTTCTAGATCAACTAAAATTTTATCAAGATTTTTTGTGTCGTCAATCGTGAGTGATACGGCAACCTCAGACGTTGTAATCATATCAATAGAGGTTTCATAATATTCGAATATTTCGAATACTTTTTTCAAAAAACCGTGGGCTTGAAGCATCCGTCCAGATTTGATTTTAATGGCCGTAATACCATCTTTGGCGGCAATGGCCTTCACACCATTTTCTGAGGTAGATTCTGAAATTAAAGTACCATAAGCTTCAGGATCCATAGTATTTTTTAAGCGCAAAGGAATATTATCGGCGCGTACGGGAAGTACGGTTTGAGGATGTAATATTTTGGCCCCAAAATACGCTAACTCTGCAGCCTCATCAAAGGACAAATTGGCTATGGGATGCGTCCCTTCAACACAGCGCGGATCATTGTTGTGCATACCGTCGATATCGGTCCAGATCTGCACTTCTTCAGCATGAATAACCGCTCCTAGTATGGTAGCCGTATAATCACTTCCACCACGTTGTAAATTGGAAATTTTACCTTGATGGTCCAGACAAATAAAGCCTTGAGTTATATAAATGTTTGCCGGTTCAACTTGTTCAAGTTCCTTTTCAAAAGCCAATTTTATAGCCGGTAGATCAGGATCATGAAGGACGTCGGTACGCATAAAATTTAAGGCAGGGAGAAGGGTTGACAAAAGTCCTTCTTGTTTCAAATAATTATTAAACATAAAAGTTGAGAGTAGCTCTCCCTGCGCCAATATGGTATTCTCTATTTCAATTGAAAAATGAGCATCGCATAATGCTCTTAAAGTATTAAAACGTTCCCGAACGTAAACTTTGGTATGATCATTCAAAACAGCATTCTGTAAAAGCTGATCTACAGTTTTTAAATATTTGAATTCAAGATCGTTAATTTCTTCGATGGCCTGAGCCGACTTTCCTATGGCAATCATTTGCGCAATAGCTACCAACGTATTGGTAGTGCCGGACATGGCAGAAAGCACAACAACCTTAGGCGCACCATCATTAATGATATCCTTTACATGCGCCATATTTTCAACAGAACCCACAGAGGTGCCACCAAATTTTAAAACCTTCATTATCTATCTGATTTAGTTTTTCTAATGATTTTAGCAACAAAACTATAACCTCGCTTTACAATAACACTATTTTTTCAAAAAAAAGTTTATTTTTGCACATAATGTTAAATATTTAACAAGTTCAAAATTTTATAACATGAAAACGGTATCGCACTGTGTAGAGGACATTTTGATTACGCAGCCTTATTTGGAGGAAGCCTTATCCCGAAATATTATCAATTTTAGCGCCTTAGCCATTGAGCTCACGGAACCCATAAGTAAAATGCTGAAAAAAGAAGTGAAACCGGGAGCCGTCATGATGGCATTGAGGCGTTACAACCCACCGCCAACACTTGGCAACTCGATCAAAATGAAACGCGTTATCGAAAATTTGGGGGATATCACTGTGCGTTCAAACCTCACCGATTTCACAGTTAGAAATTCGGACACCATTATTGACAACCACGCTAAAATTTTAGAACGTATCAATCAGGAATCGAAATTATTCTACACGTTCACCCGTGGGATCCATGAAAGTAATATTATTATTTCAAGCAGTTTAAATGACTTTATAAAAGACTGTTTAGAAAATGAACAATTTCTAGCTATCCAGGAAGGCTTATCTGCCATAAGCGTGAACCTTCCACAGAATAATTCGAAAATTGCCGGTTTATATTATCACTTTTTTAAGCGTTTGGCCTGGGAAGGCATTGTGTTATACGAAGTTCTTTCTACCACAAACGAGTTTACTATTTTAGTAGAGGATGAATACGTTGACAAAGCCTTTAGCGCCATAAAAAAAGTAAAATCTTAACAGCGTTTTAGAACGCGTGTTTTCTTTGGAATCCTATCTTTGTTTCCCAAATGAATATCCAAAACTTTACATATAAAGGTATCCCTGTTTCTTATTCTGACGATGGTGCCGGCGAAGTTATTTTATTACTTCATGGTTTTCTGGAAAGTAAATTGATCTGGCAACCTTTTATTAAGGAATTGGCAAGGAAAAACCGCGTCATCACCATGGATCTTCTTGGTCATGGGCAAACCGGTTGTTTAGGTTATATCCATAGCATGGAGCTAATGGCAGAGCCCATAATTGAACTCCTTGAAAACCTTAAAGTTAAAGATTGTATCGTTCTGGGACATTCCATGGGTGGATATGTGGCTTTGGCTTTCGCCGAAAATCGACCCGATCTTGTAAAAAAAATAGGTTTAATAAATTCGACTTCGCGTGAAGATTCCAAAGAGCGCAAACGAAACCGTGATCGAGCAGTGAAGGCCGTAAAAGAAAATCCGAAACGGTTTATACGGATGGGTATTCCAAATTTATTTTGCGAAGAAAACCGAACTGTTTTTACTGAGGCTATTAAAAAAGTAACCGAAGCAGCTTTAAAAACGCCAACTCAAGGGATCATTGCTGCTTTGGAGGGCATGAAGATCCGCCCGGAACGAACTCATTTTTTATCTGGTTTGAATGTACCCAAATTGATGATCGCAAGTAAAAAAGACCCGGTTTTAGATTTTAAAGCTTTAAAAAAAGAGGCGGAAGAAGCCTGTATGACTTTGGTTGTTTTTCCTGATGGCCATATGAGTTTTATTGAGAATAAGGACGAATTCTCAAAACAAATTATGTATTTCATCGAATAATTTATGCATTTTATCGGTATTTTGAATTTTTTTTCTACATTTAGGAACTTAAATCTACCGAAATGAGAGAACAAACTCAACATCCCGGCTTATTTCCAAAAATGTATTGCTCCGTTTTTGGACATCATTATGTAGTATCAAAAAAAGTGACGTACCACGTGAAAGAGTATACTTGCAGCCATTGCAAAAAACAACTTACCACAAACAGTAATGGCCATCTCATAGAATTAACCCCAAAATTCAGAGAAATTAACGCTATCCTGGAACGTATACACAACAATCGAATTTTACGTTCAAAGGAAAAAACACTCGCTTCATCGATTTATTAACAATGCGTTTCATCGTATTTAAATGTTTTTCATACATTTAACTTCCTCTCCTAAAAGTTGAATTAATAAACATATTAAGTACATGGGAAACCTTAATTGCAAGATGTTCGGACATCAATTGGAAGTCACTCGAGAAGTTACTTATCACGTCAAAGAATATACTTGTAAACGCTGCAGAAAACAATATACTACCAATAGTAATGGCAACCTCGTAGAACTCAGTCAAAAGTTCAAAGAAATCAATGACGTTTTAGAACGTATTCATCAGAATAGGGCTGCCAATCGCATTAGGGTTAAAGCCAAAGCACCGGAAAACCTTCTGGTTTTTAGCCATTAAAATTTTTCCAACCTTGTGCTTTGATAGGTATTTTTGTCTCTGCCCGAGTAATGAGGTGTAACCCTTCTTTTTCCTCTTCCATATAACCTATCACAGTTAGGTTCGGATTTCCTTTAATTTTAGGAAAATCATCCTGAGAAATGGTGAAGAGCAATTCGTAATCTTCTCCGCCGTTAAGAGCCACAGTGGTGCTGTCCACATCAAATTCTTCACAAGTAGAAATAAGCGCCGGATCAATAGGAATCTTATTTTCGTAAAGCACACAACCTACTTTACTCTGTGAACTCAAATGTATGATCTCAGAAGATAAGCCATCACTAATATCGATCATGGATGTGGGTTTTACTTCGAGCTTTTCTAAAAGTTCAACAATATCTTTTCGCGCTTCAGGTTTAAGTTGACGTTCGATCAAATAAGTATACGGACTTAGATCCGGTTGGTTCTGCGGATTCACCTTAAAAACTTCCTTTTCTCGCTCCAGGACTTGTAAACCCATATAGGCGCCTCCGAGATCGCCGGAAACAACCAGAAGATCTTTTGGTTTCGCTTGATTGCGATACACAACCTTTTCAGCATCAACTTCACCAATAGCCGTAATAGAGATCAATAATCCTTTGGTAGACGAGGTTGTATCTCCTCCAACAACATCAACATTGTAAGCCTTAGCAGCTGTTTCTATTCCCGCGTATAATTCTTCTAACGCTTCCACAGGAAAACGGTTGGACACAGCGATAGACACCGTAATTTGGGTGGCTTTGGCATTCATGGCACATACATCTGATATATTTACTACCACCGCTTTATAACCTAAATGTTTCAGTGGCACGTAGCTAAGATCAAAATGAACACCCTCAACCATCATATCAGTTGTGACTACAACTTGTTTGTTTTTAAAATCCAAAACAGCGGCATCATCACCTATACCTTTTACGGTTGTTTGTTGGTTTAATTTCAAATTTTTGGTGAGATGATCTATAAGTCCAAATTCACCATATTCGCTTAGAGGCGTGCGTTGTTGATTTTTATCTTCTATCATGCTGCAAAAATAATAAGCTTATTTGGTTTAAAAGTCCTCTTTCTGTATAAAATATATGAAACTATATATTGAAAAACTATTGATAACCGTCGCCATAGCCTGTTCTATATCAAGGTTATTAGTGTTTCATACTAATTCTTTTAAAAATTCGTTTTAAATTACCTCCCGATACAAAACATATTTTAGAACATCTCGCTATGCTGAATCTTAGAAATATCAAATCTGCTCTTTCAAAAGTTTTTGATAGGTCATTGATTATCCTCCTCGTAATTTTAAACGCTTGTTCCAATGAACCTGTAGTACCGGTTCAACCTGTAGTGGATTTACCTGGAACGCCCTGCGAAAATGGATTTGCAGGTATCTATCCATGTAACGGTTACGACCTAATGGCGCAAGTACCGTTGAGCGACCTAAATGCCACTTCAGGAAATGATTGCTGGGGCTGGACAGATCCTTCAACAGGTAAAGAATACGCACTTATGGGAACAGATGCAAATACCTCTTTTGTAGATATCTCTACGCCAGATCAACCGGTGGTCATCGGGATGCTACCCACAGCAACAGTGAGCAGCTCCTGGCGTGATATTAAGGTGTATAATAATTATGCTTTTATAGTAAGTGAAGCCAGTTCTCATGGCATGCAGGTATTTGACCTTACCCGTCTTCGAAATGTAACGAATCCTCCGAAAACCTTTTCGTCTGATGTTCATTTTACAGGTTTTGGAAGTGCTCATAATATAGTAATCAATGAAGCCTCAGGTTATGCCTATCCCGTAGGTCAAAATCGAAGCAGCACCTATGCCGGAGGCCCTTTATTTATAAATATTCAGGATCCACTGAACCCGCAAGTGGAAGGTGGCTTTGCAGATGCTGGTTATTCTCATGACGGTGAAGTAGTTACTTATAACGGACCGGATAACGATTATACCGGACAGGAAATATTTGTGGGTAGCAACGAAAATGAAGTGGTTGTTGTAAACGTAACCGATAAACAAAACCCAACCATAATCTCAAGAATTACCTATGATAATGTACGCTACACGCACCAAGGTTGGTTTACAAAAGATATGCGTTATTTTATTGTAGGAGACGAACTGGATGAACTGCGATTAGGAAACAACACCAAGACCATAGTTTTGGATTTTACCGATCTAGATAACCCAACCCTTCATTTCAATTATTTTGGAAATCTTCCGGCCATCGATCACAACGGTTATGTAAAAGATGATATGTTTTATCTGGCAAATTATCGTGCCGGAGTGCGCATGATCGACATTTCACAGATCGCCAATAAAACCTTTACAGAAGTTGGTTTTTTTGATACTTATCCTGCAAATGACAGTGCCGAGTTTAACGGCGTTTGGAATGTATATCCGTTTTTTCCCAGCGGAAATATTATCTTGAGTGATATTGAAAAAGGCTTGTTCATTATCCGAAAAAGCGCAAATTAGAAATCGAGGTTATAACTTATGGTTTTCCTGAACAGAAATCTCCTTTTTTTGCTTGGCATTTGGTTTTTGATGCAGTCTTGCAGCAAGGAAAACTCAAGCAATCCCCCGGAAAATAATACCATTACTAAAACCTTTGGAGGTAGTGGTAATGAAAATGCCCGATCTATTACCCCAACATCAGATGGCGGTTACGCTATTTTAGGTTCTGTTCAAAGTAATGATGGTGATGTTCTTGGCAAAACAGACACTTCATTTGATTATTGGTTACTAAAATTCGATGCTGAAAACCAACTACAATGGCAAAAAACCTATGGTGGAAGTCTGGATGATCGCGGGCAAAGTATTATTCAAACCACAGATGGCGGATTTGCACTTTTGGGTTACAGCAAAAGCTCAGACGGTGATGTTAGTGCAAATAATGGCTATGATGATTTTTGGTTAGTAAAAACTGATGCTTCCGGCACGATCGTCTGGGAAAAGTCTTTTGGCTACTCAGGTACTGATACGGGTTATTCAATGATCCAAACCTCAGATGGTGGTTACCTCTTGATTGGGGTTTTGGATGTTTCGGCCTCCGGCGGACTCGGGAATAATAAAATGGCCACAGCGAAAAATCATGCGGGTGGTGATTATTGGCTTATTAAACTAAGCGTTTCAGGAGAAATTCAATGGAGTCATTATTATGGCGGAACATATACAGACACCCCCTATAGTGTTTTAGAAACCATGGATGGAGATTTTATTGTGGTTGGCTCCTCCGATAGCGATGATGTCGATATTACCAATAACAAAGGTACTTATGACTTTTGGGTGATCAAGGTATCTGCAACGGGTTCCTTAATTTGGGAAAAGAATTTTGGTGGCAGTAATACCGATGAAGCAAGAGCTATAGCCGCATCCAACGATGGCAATTTCATTATTGTGGGCGATACCCGAAGTAACGACCTCGATGTTTCAAACAATCATGGTGCCGCCGATATCTGGGCCATAAAAATAAATACATCAGGAGATCTATTATGGCAAAGAACCTTTGGCGGTAGTAGTTTTGATGCGGGCAGATCTATCAGGAAAACACCGGATAACAACTTTATTATTGCCGGAAATTCCCGAAGTGCCGACGGAAACTTAAATGTGAATTTTGGACAAAATGATGTTTGGATGTTAAAAATCGATACCAACGGAAAACTATTATCTCAAAATACCTGGGGAGGCTCTGATGTTGATCTCGCTTTTGATGCGGTACAATGGGTTAATAATAAGATTATAACAGTTGGAGAATCATCAAGTAGTGATGGTGATATTCCGGAAAACAAAGGATTTTCAGATCTTTTAATTATCGAAAATGAATAAGGAGAGTTTTAATAAAGTCATTGTTATCCTATATATTTCCATGTTTTGGTCCTGTAGTTCAAATTCAGACCTACAAGCAAAGGAGGTTCAGGTAAGCTTTAATTTTAGTTCGAGTTGGCGTGGTGTTCCTGTAACAAATGCCGACTTTAACGATTTAAAATACACCAATACCTACGGTACATCTTTAAGTTTAAGTAAACTGCGATATTTAATTTCTAATATTCGTTTTACAAATACAAATGGAGACATTATTCATTTGCCTGGTTACCAGTTAATCGATATTACTGAAAACAAAAACCTAAGTTTAACCCCTGAACAAAGCCTTCCAACCGGAAAATATACTCAAGTAAGTTTTACTTTTGGTTTTACAAATGGCGACAATTATAATAAGAGCTATCCTGATCTGAATGCGGCGTCGTGGAATGTCCCGGAAATGCTAGGTGGAGGTTACCACTTTATGCAAATGGAAGGAAAATTTTTGGATGACACCAATACTGAAATCAGTTATGCCATGCACATGATAAGAGCAGTAGATAATAACCTTACCCCGATGCGGTTTGAGGACACATTCTTTACCGTAAATTTAGGACCAATGACAATCTCTGACAATACCACAATATATATGGATATGAATATAGCTGCTTGGTTCGACTCACCAAACACTTGGAATTTAAACGACCTTAACAACATGATGATGCCCAATTTTAATGCGCAACTGATGCTCTTTGAAAACGGTCAGAATGTATTTCATTTAAATCACATAACCCCTTAATTTGAAGCGGTCTAATACACATATTATTCTTTATTTATTTCTTAGTTTTTTTTCTTGCGGAAATGAACCGGTTACCGGATATGAACCAACACCAGAACCATTAAAAATACCGCCTCTTTTTGAATCATATATTTTAGCTCCGGTACTTCCTATTGATAACCCACAAACCATAGAAGGTGTAGCTTTGGGAAAACAATTATTTTTTGACCCCATATTATCTGGAGACAACACACAAGCCTGTGCTGATTGCCATGCCCCACAAAATGCATTTACCGATATCAACCGTTTTAGCACAGGTATTACGGGCACTTTAGGAAAACGTAATGCCATGCCTCTATTCAACTTGGCCTGGAATTACGACGAAAAATTCTTTTGGGATGGTAGAAGTTTTAGTTTGGAACATCAGGTATTTAGACCTGTTGCTGATCCTACAGAAATGGCAAGTATTTGGAAAGATCTGGTTGTAGAATTACAAAATCATCCGGAGTATCCGCAAAAGTTCAAAGATGCCTTTGGCACATCAAAAATAGACTCAACTTTGGTAACTAAAGCAATTGCCCAATTTGAACGTACTTTAATTTCGGCCAATTCAAAATTTGATAAATATTTGTTGGGCCAGGTAGAACTCACTCCAAATGAATTAAACGGTTTTAATGTGTTTATGGACGGGGAAAAAGGCGACTGCTTCCATTGTCATGGTAGCGATAAAAATCCGTTGTGGACAGATAACCTTTTTCATAATAATGGTCTTGATTCAAGCTTTTCAGATTTGGGATTAGGGGTCATTACCGGTGATCCGGCAGATAATGGCAAGTTCAAAACACCATCGTTAAGAAATCTAGCATACACAGCTCCATATATGCATGACGGCAGATTTGCAACCTTAGAGGAAGTTATTAATCATTATAGTGAAGGCTTAAAAAACTCCTCAACCATAGATCCTTTAATGAAATTTGTAAATCAAGGAGGCGTACAATTATCACAACAAGAAAAAGCAGACCTCAAAGCTTTTTTGCTTACCCTCTCCGACCCGGAGTTTATCAGCAATCCAAATTTTAAACCATAGAAAATTCACCCTTGAAATACCAAAAACATCGATGAAACGCATGTTTTCGATGTATTTCATCGAAAATTAAACACCTGAAAAGCTCGAAACTAAATTTGTTTTCTATTTTAACAGTCCCCTAAATCTGATTAACCATGAAGGCAAATAACACAACCAATCCGTTTTGCATGATTTTTGGCCATAATTATTTTGTTGAAGACAAACAAGGTGATGCCTCAAAACTTCGCTGCAAATGCTGCAAAAATGAATTCTCTCTCGATTCTAATGGCAACCTGTTTGATAATGCAAAAAATCAATTGGATCCTTTGTTTTCTTAATCATTCTTCCAAAAATTATTGTCTTATAAAATTTCGCTATTTAGGCTATAGTAAAAATTGATAAAACTATATGCTAATATAATGTTAGGTTTCGCTGTATTCCGTGACTTATGTTGTATATTTGTGCACTATTTAGAAGAAATCTAATTAAGACTATGATAAAAGTTTCTGAAACAGCTAAAAAGAAAGTCATTGAACTGATGAACGATGACGGCTATAACCCAAGCACTGACTACATTCGAGTGGGTGTAAAAAGTGGGGGTTGTTCGGGATTGTCATACGATTTAAAGTTTGATAAAAATGCCGCTGAGGACGATAAGGTTTTTGAAGACAATGGTGTTAAGATCATTGTAGACAAAAAGAGTTTTCTATACCTCATCGGGACCACATTAGAATACTCAGGAGGGTTGAACGGCACCGGGTTCGTTTTCAATAACCCTAACGCCAACCGTACCTGTGGTTGTGGCGAATCATTTTCATTATAAAAAATCCAGAAAGCATTATGTCGAAGTACACCGAAGATGATTTAAGGGAAGAACTTAAAACCAAAGAATACGAATACGGTTTTTATACGGATATTCAATCTGATACATTTCCAAAAGGTTTGAATGAAGACGTTGTTCGTGCACTTTCCAAAAAAAAGGAAGAGCCTGAATGGATGACTGAATGGCGCCTTGAAGCGTTTCGTGCCTGGGAAAAAATGATAGAACCGGAATGGGCCAATGTCCACTACAAAAAACCGGATTTTCAGGATATTTCTTATTATTCGGCACCAAACAAAAAACCGAAATACGAAAGTCTTGATGAAGTAGATCCTGAACTCTTAGAAACCTTTGCTAAACTTGGTATTTCCCTTGATGAACAAAAAAAATTAGCAGGTGTAGCTATGGATGTAGTAGTTGATTCTGTGTCTGTAGCCACAACCTTTAAAAAAACATTGGCCGAAAAAGGCATCATTTTTATGAGTATTTCGGAAGCTATCCAAAAGTATCCGGACCTTGTAAAAAAATATCTTGGAACTGTTGTTCCGAAAAAAGATAATTTTTACGCTGCTCTAAATTCTGCAGTTTTTAGTGACGGATCGTTCTGTTACATTCCAAAAGGTGTAAGATGCCCTATGGAACTTTCCACTTATTTCCGTATCAATCAGGCAGGAACAGGTCAATTTGAACGCACACTTGTAGTTGCTGACGAAGGGAGTTATGTAAGTTATCTGGAAGGTTGTACCGCACCAAGTCGTGATGAAAATCAATTGCATGCCGCCGTAGTAGAATTGATCGCTTTGGATAATGCAGAAATAAAATACTCCACAGTACAAAACTGGTTCCCCGGAGATTCCAAGGGAAAAGGTGGTGTTTATAATTTTGTAACCAAACGAGGACTTTGCGAAAAGAATGCGAAAATTTCCTGGACCCAAGTGGAGACCGGTTCAGCCGTAACCTGGAAATATCCAAGTTGCGTGCTTAAAGGCGATAATTCCGTAGGTGAGTTCTACTCCATTGCGGTAACCAATAATTACCAGCAAGCAGATACCGGAACCAAAATGATTCATCTTGGGAAAAACACAAAATCGACCATTATTTCAAAAGGTATTTCCGCAGGAAAATCACAAAACAGTTACCGCGGATTGGTTCAGGTAAGTCCACGTGCAGACAATGCTCGTAACTTTTCACAATGCGATAGCTTATTGATGGGAAATGAATGTGGCGCACACACTTTCCCTTACATCGAAGCAAAAAATAAAACCGCTAAAATAGAACACGAGGCTACCACCAGTAAGATTGGTGAAGACCAGATCTTCTATTGCAACCAACGTGGTATTGATACTGAAAAAGCCATCGCTTTAATTGTGAATGGTTTCAGTAAAGAAGTACTTAATAAACTACCCATGGAATTTGCTGTGGAAGCACAGAAATTGCTGGAGATCAGTTTAGAAGGTAGCGTTGGATAAAAGAGATATGAGAAAAGAGACAAGAGACAAGAGACAAGAGACAAGAGACAAGAGACAAGAGACAAGTAATATCATAAATGCAAAAACTGAAACCTCTCTACTCTCTATTCTGAAAAAAAAGAAAAGAGAAAATAGATATTAGAAAAGAGACAGGGAATATTAGAAAAACAAAAATTGAAACCTCTATATTCTCTATTCTAACTTCTCTATTCTGAAAAAAAATAAAGTAAAAAACAGAGATAAACCACAATGTTAAAGATACATAATTTACACGCCGGAGTTGACGACAAAAGCATCCTTAAAGGCATTGATCTGGAGATCAAGCCCGGAGAAATACATGCTATTATGGGCCCTAACGGGTCTGGTAAAAGTACCCTAGCTTCTGTTATTGCAGGAAAAGAAGAATACGAAGTTACCAAAGGTGAGATCCTTTTTGAAGGTGATGACATTGGTGAACTTTCTCCTGATGAGCGCGCTCACAAAGGGGTATTTTTATCCTTCCAATATCCTGTAGAAATTCCGGGAGTTAGCGTAACCAATTTTATAAAAACAGCAATAAACGAAACGCGTAAAGCTCAAGGCTTAAGCGAGATGCCAGCCAAAGATATGCTAAAGCTTCTTCGTGAAAAAGCCGAGCTTTTAGATATCGACCGCAAATTCTTATCACGTTCTTTGAATGAAGGATTTTCTGGTGGTGAGAAAAAACGAAACGAGATTTTCCAAATGGCTATGCTAGATCCTAAATTAGCTATTCTGGATGAAACTGATTCCGGTTTGGATATCGACGCCTTGCGTATTGTAGCAAACGGAGTAAACAAACTAAAAACGGATGATAATGCCGTTTTGGTAATTACACATTACCAACGTTTGCTAGACTACATTGTTCCGGACTTTGTACACGTTTTAGTGAATGGTAAAATCGTGAAATCAGGAACCAAAGAACTGGCTCACGAGTTAGAAGAAAAAGGTTACGATTGGATTAAAGAAGAGGTGAATGCTTAATATTGAGCAAATGGATTTGAAAGATAAATTAATAACATCATTTATGGCTCTTGAAGACCGCGTAGATGTAGAAAACTATGTTCACGATGTGCGTTCCGAAGCCATAAAAATATTTGAAGACAAAGGCTTCCCCACAAAAAAGGAAGAGGCCTGGAAATACACTTCTTTAAAATCTATTTTAAAAGAAGATTACAGTGTATTCCCAAAGGCTGAAAATGCGCTGGAATACAACGATGTTAAAAAATATTTTATCCACGATATAGACAGTTATAAGATTGTATTTATCGATGGGAAATATTCCTCGCACCTGTCTCAAACAACACACGATGGTATGGATATCTGTTTGATGTCTGCAGCCATTGCCAAACCAAAATACCGTTTGGTAATCGAGAATTATTTCAATAAAATAGCGTCAAAAGATAGTTTATCCTCGTTAAATACAGCTTTTTCTCAAGAAGGAGCTTTCATTCATATTCCAAAAAATAAACTGGTAGAAAAGCCTATTCAGATCTTACATTTCTCTACAGGAAATGAATCTGCAATAATGCTGCAACCACGTAATTTGATCGTGGTTGATGAGAACTCCCATGTTCAGATCATCGAGCGCCATCAAAGTTTAAATAACAATCCCGTATTAACAAACAGCGTTACCGAGATTTTTGCCAATAAACGCGCTATTGTAGATTACTACAAGATCCAGAACGATACCCAAAATGCATCGCTTATTGATAATACCTTTATCAAACAAAAGCAGGAAAGTGTCGCTTCGGTACATACTTTTTCCTTTGGAGGCAAGCTTACCAGAAATAATCTGAACTTTTACCAGCAAGGCGAACGCATTGATTCTACCCTAAAAGGTGTCACTATTATTGGCGATAAACAACATGTAGATCACAATACCATGGTACACCACACCGAACCAAATTGTGAAAGCCATCAGGATTATAAAGGTATTTTTGGCGATAGCGCTACCGGTGTATTCAACGGTCAGGTACTTGTGGAAAAAGAAGCCCAAAAAACCAATGCCTTTCAGGCCAACAACAATATTTTATTAAGCGATAAAGCTACGATAAACACAAAACCGCAGCTCGAAATTTTTGCCGACGATGTAAAATGTTCACACGGTTGTACCATCGGGCAGCTCGATGAAAGCGCCATGTTCTACATGCAAAGTCGCGGTATTCCGCACAAGGAAGCCCGCGCCCTGCTCATGTATGCCTTCAGCAACAATGTGTTAAGCTCGGTAAAAATTCCTGAGATCAAACAGCGTATCAATAAACTTATCGCAAACAAATTAGGCGTGCGTATCGGATTCGATCTGTAGTCTAATACGAAGCTATTTCCCGCTATCCGCTGTATCTTTTTTGGGAGAAAAACCCAAAAAAGGATGCCGCTGCTATCGGGGCTAAACCAAAACCTATGTTCAACGTTAATAGCATACGACAAGACTTCCCCATACTTTCCAGAAAAGTGCATGGGAAACCACTCGTGTATTTTGACAACGCGGCAACCTCACAAACACCAAAACAAGTTATTGATGTTATTGTAGAGTATTACAGTAAACACAATGCTAATATTCACCGTGGTGTACATGCTTTGAGTCAGGAGGCTACCGATCTTTACGAACAGGCAAGAAAAAAAATTCAGACGCATTTTAATGCCGCGAAATCGCACGAAATTATTTTCACTTCCGGAACAACGCATAGTATAAATTTAGTTGCCAACGGGTTTAGCAATTTTTTAGGAAAAAACGATGAGATCATTGTTTCTGCGTTAGAACATCACAGTAATATTGTGCCCTGGCAAATGCTCTGCGAACGCACCGGAGCAAAACTAAAAGTGATCCCAATGAATAACGAGGGCGAACTCGTTATCTCAGAGTTCGATACTTTGTTATCCAAGAACACCAAATTGGTTTTTGTAAATCATGTGTCCAATGCGCTAGGCACAGTAAATCCTATCGAATATATTATAGGAAAAGCCCATGAAGTTGGTGCAGCCATACTTATTGATGGCGCGCAATCGAGTCCGCATATCAAACCTGATGTTCAGGCTTTAGATGTCGATTTTTACGTAGCCTCTGCACACAAGCTATGTGGACCCACCGGCGTTGGTATGCTTTACGGAAAAGAAGAGTGGTTAAAAAAATTACCTCCATACCAGGGAGGTGGTGAAATGATCGCCGAGGTAACTTTTGAAAAAACAACCTATGCTGATCTACCTCATAAATTTGAGGCTGGTACACCAAATATCTGTGGCGGTATTGCCTTTGGTGCAGCTCTCGATTACATGAATAATATAGGATTTGAAGCCATCGCTGCCTACGAACAGGAATTATTGGATTATGCCACCAAAGAACTGCTCATGATCGATGGTTTAAAGATCTACGGTACCTCCGAACATAAAACGGCCGTGATCTCCTTCAACCTTGAAGGCATTCATCCGTATGATGTTGGAACCATCCTGGACCAACAAGGTATCGCTGTGCGTACGGGACATCATTGTGCGCAACCCATTATGGATTACTACAACATTCCGGGAACCGTTCGGGCGTCCTTTTCATTCTATAATACAAAAGAGGAAATTGATGCTTTAGTTTCAGGTGTGAAGAAAGCTCAAAGAATGCTTTCATGATCGTACACGCCCGTACTAGAATTCTGATAAAATAATAAATCTTAAATAAAAATTCAATTTTCTTTAATACTTTTTTCATTTTTGTTAAAATCCCTTTCATTTGAACGAAAATTTGGCGAATCCTTTGAAAACTTTTCAATACTTTCTATCTTCATCCTCGACTAATTCAAATTAACAAATAAATGAGAAAATTATTTTTAGGTATGGCTTCACTAGCCCTACTATTTTCGTCTTGCGACAACGAAAAATCAACCATTACGCCAAGTCAGGAAATTGACATGAGCAATTTCAGTGTTTACACTCCCGATGCTGAATTAACTGCCAAACCTACCGATGGTAAAAGCAACACCAAAACCTGTTATTCCATGAATGTCCTAAACCGACAACTCCAGGAAAACCCGGGCTTAGAACAAAAAATGTACGCTATCGAATACCAAACCAGAAAATACATTGCTGGTAAAGGAAAACCATCCGGTGGCGGTGGCGGTGGCGGAAACACCGATCCTGATGTAGATGTACTTCCTATTGCTGACAATTTAGGAACTATAAACATTCCAGTTAACATTATTATTGTATACCCTGATGCATCAACTGTTACCCAATCTCAGATTGATACTCAAATGGCAACACTTAACGATGACTTTGTGAATCCGCATACAGATCAACTTCCTAGCGGAACTACCTTTGCTAACGATGCCACGAATGCTGGATTTAGTTTCACAGTAGCCGGTGTTTACAGATACAACGACCCTACGTCTTCGTGGGGAACTAACGATGCTGTAAAAGCTGCTTATCCTCCTATTTCGCCAGAAACCCATTTAAATATCTGGGTTTGTAATATTGGTGGTGGTATCTTAGGATACGCCCAATTCCCGGGTGGTGCACCTGAAACCGATGGTGTTGTAATTGGTGGACCTTATTTTGGTACTACTAGTGGTGTATACGGTTTAGGTAGAACAGCTACCCACGAAATCGGACATTACCTGAACTTACGTCACATCTGGGGCGATGGTCCTTGCCGATTTGATGATTATGTAGTAGACACTCCTGATGCAAGTGCTTCAAACGGAGGTTGCCCTACGTTCCCATCTGTTAGCTGTAAATCTGCTGATATGACCATGAACTACATGGATTACACGTATGATGCTTGTATGTATATGTTCACCGACGGACAAAGAAACAGAATGCGCGCTATCTTCCAACCGGGAGGTGCCAGAGCTGCATTAGTTGGAAACTAAAAAACGTTTCCTTTATAAAATTGAAAAAGACGCCAAAATTGGCGTCTTTTTTGTATTATTAAGTGAATAAATAAAAATTAAAATGAAATATCTTTTCATCTTATTATCATTCTTTTTAACTGAAAACGGATGTTGTAACAAAAACAACATCGATCAGGAAGCACTGAGTTTTGAATACAATGCTACCTCCCGGGGATTGTTTCAACAAATTACTATAGACAAAAATAAGATCAAGACCATTTCCGCCAGAGGCGAAAAACCTATTGAAAAAGCATGTCCCGATGATCTCTGGGCATCCCTTGTAAATAATTTAGATAGCCTGGATCTTAAAACTATTGAAAATTTAAAAGCACCATCAGACAAACGACTTTTTGATGGCGCGGCACATGCCTCTCTTAGTATCAATTATAAAGACAAAACTTATAAAAGTCCCTCTTTCGATCATGGCAATCCGCCTAAGGCTATCGCGTCATTGGTAAAAGTAATACGATCTGCAGCAGAAAATATTGAATAGGTAATTTTGATATCGTATTTTTGTGTAAAATTTTGTGATTGTGACTATTGAAGAAATACAAAACGAGATCATTGACGAATTTTCAATGTTTGAAGATTGGGAGGAACGTTATCAATATATGATAGATTTGGGGAAAGATTTACCCCTTATTGACGACCAATACAAAACTGAAGATCATATTATAAAAGGATGCCAAAGTAAAGTTTGGGTACATGCGGAATTAAAGGATGATAAAGTGCATTTTACCGCGGATAGTGATGCCATCATTACCAAAGGTATTATCGCGATCTTGATTCGTGCATTCTCAGACCAAAAACCTGAAGATATCATCAATGCTAATACCGATTTTATTGACGACATTGGACTAAAAGACCACCTTTCGCCAACAAGAGCTAATGGTTTGGTAAGTATGATCAAACAATTAAAAATGTATGCCATTGCATACAACGCGCAATTGAACGCCTGATCGAAAAACACAAAAAAGAAAATACTATGAACGATACTATAGATACTGCCGAGCTTGGAGAAAAAATTGTAAATGTTTTGAAAACCATTTACGATCCTGAAATTCCTGTGGATATTTACGAACTCGGACTCATTTACGACGTTTTGGTAAATGAAGAAAATGAGGTTAAGATTTTAATGACCTTAACGACACCAAACTGTCCGGTAGCGGAAACCTTGCCTTTGGAGGTTGAAGAAAAGGTGAAATCGCTGAATATGGTAAAGGATGCCGAGGTTGAAATTACTTTTGACCCACCCTGGACTCAAGACTTAATGAGTGAAGAAGCAAAACTGGAATTGGGTATTTTATAAATACTTCACTCTCTATCCTTACACCTAAAAAAATAATCACATGCCTGATGAGATTATAAATCGTGTTGCAAACAGTAAACTCATAACATTAAATCTTGAGGATTATTATCCTGTGGGTAAACGTGTTGTTTTCGATATTAAAGATTGGTTGTTTGAAGGTTTTGTGCTTCGCGAAAAAGACTTCAGACAGCAAGTTTCAGAACACGACTGGACTGCATACAAAGATGCTTTTGTTGCACTTACCTGTACCTCGGATGCTATTATTCCGGGTTGGGCCTACATGCTTATTAGTTTACAACTTGCAGATATCGCCAAAAAAGTAGTTATCGGAAATTTAGAAACACTTGAAACCTCAATATATCAGGACATTATCCAGGACATGGATGTTTCCGAATACAAAGATAAACCTGTTATTATCAAAGGTTGTTCAAAAAAACCCGTCCCTGAAAATGCCTACGTTATGCTGGCCAAAAAATTGAAACCGGTAGCAAGATCCATTATGTATGGGGAAGCCTGCTCATCGGTGCCTTTATTCAAAAGGAAATCTTAAAACCCACCATACACTTATGAAAAAAATTTTGCTATTAACATGGATCGTTTTGAATGCTGCGGCATTAACCGCCCAGACCAAAGAAGAATTACAAGCCCAAAAAGCTGAAAAACAAGCCGAAGTAAAAGCTGCACAAGGTGAACTTAACGCGATTCAGGCAAAACTGGATGCCCTACCCGGTTGGCGTTTAAAAGCCTTTGGGGTTATTGGCGGAAGTTTATCCGAATTTAATAACTGGTATGCTCAGGGAGCGCCAAACAACAGTTCAGGGAATATTGGTATTACCTTGAATGCTTACGCGAATTTGATTGAACCAAAATATTTTTGGCGAAATAATTTAAATACTAATTTGAAATGGGTGAAGTTGGATAATAAAGACATTGCTACTGACGATTCATCCTTCAATCCAACTACTGACGTTTTTAACATTTCATCACTTTACGGTAGAAATCTAACTAAAAGTTTCGCAATTTCCGGAATGATGGAATACCGAACCACATTGTTAAACAACTTTAACGATCCCGGTTATTTAGATGTTGGTGTGGGTGCTACCTGGACGCCTATTAACAATTTGGTGGTCACTGTAAATCCTTTGAACTACAATTTTGTATTCAGTAAAAATTCAACAGTATTTGAATCCTCCCTTGGTGCTAAGATCGTTGCCGATTATACCAGAGAGATCGGAGCCATCAATTTTAAAACTAATTTTTCAACCTTTCAAAGTTATAAATCGAGTGATCTTTCCAACTGGACTTGGACCAATGCGTTCAGCTACACACTCTGGAAAATGATCGGGGTTGGTTTCGATTTCGGTTTGAGAAGTAATAAACAAGAAGCACTCAATTACATTCAAAACTTACCAATTACTAGTGGAGGAGATCCTAATGCCACCTTCGACAGTATTGATAATGAATTACAAACCTATTATACCATTGGATTGAGCTATAAATTCTAATGACATCCAACATAATATAATTTTCTGAAAGTCGCCTTGAGCGACTTTTCTTATAAATAACATCATTTTATTACATTATTTTGTAAAAAAATGTATTTTATCCCTTTTTTTAGTATTTCGTCGAATTTTTTTATTACATTGCCGTGGTAAATTAGTGAATTGTTATACCAACCACCTTATGAGTAAGAAAAAAATCGTTTTAGCGGAAGACAACTCTACCTTATCCATGCTTCTCAAATTTAGATTGGAAAAAGAAGGCTATGAATTGTTTTCAAGCGTTGATGGAAAAGCCGCTCTCGAATCCATCGAAACGAACCAACCCGATTTAATTATTACAGATATTATGATGCCATTCATTAGCGGTCTGGAAGTAATTAGCCATGTTCGGCATAAATTAAATTCAAAAGTGCCTATTATTGTTTTCTCCTCTGCAGGTCAGGAAGAAATGGTTTTAAAGGCCTTCGATCTGGGTGCCAATGATTTTATGGGAAAACCATTTAGTCCTAATGAATTGTTGATCAGGGTTAGAAAACTAGTAACCTAAATTTATCGTAAGTAACCATGATGGAGCCCCAAAACATCTTAACTGCTTATAAAAATTTTCCCCACCTCATTCAAATTACCTGGGGAACTACGGCTGTATTGATTATAGCAATAGTTATACTTACCATAAATTTAAAGTTTTGGCGAGCTGCCAAACGAAAAAAAGAAGCCAATCAACAAAAGGCCCAAGCAAAATTTGAAAGTTTAATCTTAGAATATTTGTATTCTCAAAATGACAATCCTAATTATCTCTCCACTAAACAGTTAGTGATTATTGATGCTTTCGCTCATCCTATTAAAGTGAAATGGAAACGTCGGATCATTGTTAAAATACTTTATAACTTATTGTCTGAGGTTTCGGGAGAAATGTCGGATATCATTAAGAAATTTTATTTCAGAACAGGACTTTACAAATATGCTTTATTCAAATTAAAATCTAAAAAATGGGAGGTTATTGGAAAAGGTATCGAGCAACTCACTCGATTTAAAATCATTGAGGCCCATCAGCGCGTAAAACCGTTCTTGAATCATCCTCGTGACGAGGTTCGAAAGGAAGCCCATATTTACATGGTAAGCTTATTTGGTTTTGAAGGTCTCTCGTTTCTCAATACAATTGAGGAGCCGATGTCTGAATGGGCTCAGATCGAAATTTTGGAAACCTTACAGGAAATTGAAAGTCAGGAGTTTTGTGATATTAAACTGTGGTTAAAATCCAATAATAGATCTGTGGTGCTATTTGCCTTAAAACTGGCCAAAATATATAATCAGTTTGAAGTAAATGAAACCTTAATGGAACTCTTATCACATCCGGACAAAGATATTCGGGTGCAAACGATTGAAGTACTCACACATTTATATGGTATCGAAGCCAAGGAAATGCTGAAGGCCAACTTTAATGATCTAAGTCTGGAAGAACAAATTAGTTTCTTCAAGCTTCTGGAAAAATTAGTGATGCCAAATGATGAACCCTTTGTTGAAAAACATCTGTTCCATAAAAATTTCGAAATACAATTATTAGCCCTTAAAATTTTAAAATCTATCAACCTAGACAAATTCTTGCATATTAAGGAGGATACTGAAAAAAGCAGTAACTCCGATATTCTGGAGTATGTAAACAACCTATAATTATGGATACCAGTACGGTAAATATTATTTTAAAAATTCTACATTATCTCTTCTTCGGATTTGCGTTTTTGGCTATTCTATCCTATATCGTTCTATCTGTAATTTCGGCCAAGGAATCTATAGAATATCTCAAGAAAAACAGTTTTGTGAATTATAAAGATATTTTGTCTTCTTCCATGGCGCCAACAATAACCATTATCGCTCCGGCCTACAATGAGAGTTTGAATATTGTAGAAAACGTGCGTTCGTTGTTATCCAATCATTATACAAAATATAATGTGATCATTGTAAACGACGGCAGTAAAGATGACAGTCTGGAAAAATTAATCGAAGCTTACGATCTGGAAAAAGTAGATTTCATTATTAATCAAAAAATAAAAACCAAACCATTACGGAAAGGTGTTTTTAAATCTAAAAACCCAGCCTTCGAAAAATTATTAGTTGTTGATAAAGAAAACGGCGGTAAGGCCGATGCTCTAAATATTGGATTGAATATTAGTAAAAGTAAATATGTAGCCTGTATCGATGTAGATTGTTTACTGCTTGAAGATGCCTTACAAAAAATGATAAAACCCTTTCTGGAACAAACCGAGAAACGCGTTATTGCAGCAGGTGGTGTTATCAGAATTGCTAATTCCTGCAAGATCCAGGGAGGGCGCCTCTTAGATATTAATCTACCTAAGAATCTTATCGTACAATCTCAAATCCTGGAATATTTAAGAGCCTTTTTATTAGGTCGTATGGCCTGGAGTCGCTTAAATGGTTTACTAGTAATTTCAGGTGCGTTTGGGATTTTCGATAAAGAAATTGCCATAAAAGTTGGCGGTTACGATACGAATACGGTAGGTGAAGATATGGAATTGATAGTTCGCATGCGCCGATATATGGAGGAGCAAAATGAACCTTATCTGGTATCTTATATTCCCGATCCGTTATGCTGGACGGAAGCTCCCGACAATTACAAAACCTTAATATCTCAACGAAATCGCTGGACTCGTGGCACTATTGAAACACTGAGAAAACATCGGAAGATCGCATTTAATAAAAATTATGGTGCCTTTGGATTACTAAGTTACCCTTATTGGCTATTCTTTGAACGATTATCCCCGATCATCGAAACCATTGGATTAGTATATTTTGGAATATTGCTGGCATTACAAGAAGTGCGCTGGGAGTATGCCTTATCTTTTTTAGTTTTAGCCTATACGTTTTCTGTCCTATTTTCATTGGTTGCTATTTATTCGGAAGAATTTACATTTCATCAATATAAAAAGAAAGGAAATGGCTTTAAACTCATCCTGTTGGCAGCATTAGAACCTCTTATTTTACATCCAATAATTCTATATGCCGCTTTAAAAGGGAATTACGATTACTATTTCAACAAAACAAAAAAGTGGGGCACCATGACCCGAAAAGGATTAGCTACAGCTTAAAACCAAACAAAAATGAACCTAAAGTTAAATAAAGAGAATTTTATAAGATACTGTTACGCCATTATAGCGCTGACCTCTGTATTTTGGTTGATTAGTATAACCGAAATAATTCTGTCTGATGCCATACAAGGAAATTATCTAAGCACCCTTATGTTTAAACTTACCAACGATTTTTGGGCAGGATTATTCATAGGCTTAGTTTGTTTTCCGGTTTTTTACCTGTTGAATATTCTTTTAGGCAGGAAATCTGTAAATGTTATCATTGGCTTTTTTGTTATCCTTGTTCTGGTTCAATTTTCGTTAGTAGAATATAGCTTGACCACCAAAGTAAATTTAGGCGCAGATATTCTGGGGTATTCTTTTGATGATGCTTTTATGACGGTTTCAAAATCTGAATCCTATTCCATAGCCTTTTTCATACCTTTTATAGTATTTCCTCTGGCATTGATCCTTTTGTATAAATTCTTTCAAAAGTGGTTACTCGAAAAAACTTTAGTCGCTTTAGGCTTAATCCTCATCGTGGTATTTGGAGGTATAAAACTGGTTTTTTCTGATACTTCTAAAAACCTTAATGAAAATAAAACCGCCTTTTTATTTACCGATGTTTTAAAATACCAAAACGAGCAACGCTTATTGAACAGTTATCGTTTTGCAGACCGAAATGATTATCCACTCCTTCAAAATTTCAAAAATAACAAGGATGTATTATCGCCCTTTTTCAATTTGAAATCTGAAAAACCAAATATTGTTTTTATTGTAGTTGAAGGTTTGGGTGGCGAATTTGTGGACAACGATGTTTATAGTGGCTTTACACCATATATCGACTCTTTAATTACTGAATCTCTGTACTGGAAGAACTTCGTGAGTAACACCGGACGTTCCTTCGGAATTTTACCATCTCTTTTCGGATCACTGCCGTATGGTGATAAGGGGTTTTTAGAAAAGAAAGATATCCCATCACATCTGTCATTGATCAGCCTACTCAAAGCGAACCATTATCAAACCAATTATTATTCAGGTGGGCCATCTGAATTTGATAGAAAAGTTAATTTTCTGGATTATAACGGTGTTGATAATATTATTGATGTTTATAAATACGGAGCTGATTTCAAAAAAACAGATACCGACGATCAAGGCTTTTCATGGGGTTATCCTGATGATGCTATTTTTCAAAAAGCATTAGAAACCATGCAACCTGAGAAACAACCGCGATTAGATATAGTAATGACCATTTCGTCTCACGAACCATTTATTTATCCAAATCAGGAAGCCTACATGGAACAGGTTGATACTGTTTTGAACGATTTACCAAAATCGGAAGACGTTAAAACCCTGATTGAAAACAATAAGGAAATCTTCGGTTGTTTGTTGTATACCGATGCTTCGATAAAGACTTTTATGGAAGCTTATAAAAAACGTCCGGAATATGAAAACACCATTTTTGTGATCACCGGAGATCATCGCCTGATCCCAATTACTCAAAAAGATAAACTGTGTCGTTTTCATGTACCTTTTTTAATTTACAGTCCGCTATTAAAACAACCGGAAACCTTCAAATCTATCTCATCACATCTGGATGTTACACCAAGTTTATTACAGATGCTTTATGCAAATTATAAGATGAATCCTCTGGAAAAAGTAGCCTGGTTAGGAGAAGGCCTGGACACTTCAAAGACTTTTTCCAATCACAAAAAAATTCCTTTGATGCGTTATAAAGGGAGTATCAACGATTTCATTTACAACGATTATATGTATTCTGATGGCGAGTTATTTAAGATAAAACCTGATTTTGGATCTTATAAGGTGAATGAAGAATTACTGTTTAAAAACATCACTGATTCATTAAATGCGTTTAAAAAATTGAACGCTTATGTAACAACTCAAAATAAGATCTTCCCTGAAGATCTCAATGTTTATGCTACCCCTACGATAAATTTTACGGATGCTCAGGTGGCCAAGATACAAGAACTTTCAGACGGAAAAACCTTTGACGAACTTATGATCCTTTCTCGTGATTTAGCTCATGAGAAAAAATTTAAAACAGCCCGATTACTGTGTGATTATATTATTAACGAATATCCTAATTACACAGATGCCCGCGTATTAAAAGGGCGCACCCTCGCCTGGGAGAAAGATTATAACGCCTCTGAGGAGGTGTTATTACGAACCCTGAAACGTGCACCAAATTATGAAGATACTTATGAAGCTTTATTGGATCTGTACTGGTGGTCTGATCAGGAACAAAAATCTGAATCAATATTTGATCAAGCCAGAGAAAATAACATTCAAAACCCGCAGCTAGAATTCAAAATGGCCAAAGCTTATAGCCGATTGAATAAAACTGAAAATGCCAAAACCATATTAGATAGTCTTATTGCCAAATATCCTGAAGTAGCTGAATATAAAACCTTCGAAAACACTTTAAACCAACCGCAGTAATTACCATGAAACAATATATTGTCGTAATATTTTTATTAATAGGCTCCTTTACTTATTCCCAAACAGAGGTCTTTAAAGGCGATCCCGATCGTGCTTTTGAAGTGGCTCGAGAGCTTGCCTTTAACAAAAAACGGAAACAAGCTCAGGATACTTTGCTTTTAATTTTGACCAAATATCCTGATTACCATGACATACGTTCCTTTTTAGGAACCACTTATTCCTGGGATGGCGAGTACAAAAAGGCACGTAAAGCTTTTGATTATGTTTTAAAACGAAGTCCGGAGCGACTTGACACCTGGACAGCCGATATAAAAAATGAACTCTACGCAGGAGCTCCGGTGGAGGCCATACAAAAGGCCAATACGGCTTTAGAATATTTTCCAGATGATGCAGAACTTTTATACTTGAAAGCCAGTGCTCAGGAAGCTGCCGACAATCCTGAAGACGCTTTAATTACTATTGAATCTAATCTTGAGTTACATCCGGATCATGAAAAATCCCAGATATATAGAACCAACCTAAAAAATAGATTGAGCTTAAATACCATAGGATTACGCTCAGCGGTCGATTTGTATTCGGAACGTTTTGATCCTATGCAGTATTATACGCTCCGTTATGGAAAAGCAACAAAATATGGAAGTATTCAGGCAAAACTTAATTTTAACCGAAGGTTCGCATCAAACGGTTTACAAGCCGAAATTGATTTATATCCAAGAATAACCACAGGGTTGTACGCCTATGCCAATTTTGGTTATTCTGATTCTTTCCTGTTTCCTGATATCCGTTATGGTGCAGAACTTTATAAGACCTTACCTAAAAGTCTTGAAATTTCCGCAGGTTTCAGAGCCTTGAAATTTCAGACTACCACTACTATTTATACAAGTTCCATTGGTTGGTATAACAAAAATAATTACTGGGCTTTACGTGGTTATCTTACGCCCGGCGAGCCTAAAGCCAGTATGTCTGGTATTCTAACCTTCAGACATTATCGCTCGGATGTCAATAATTATTTTAGTATTGATGCAGGTGCCGGATTTTCACCTGAAGAAAACCGATTCAATTTCAATAACGATCAAAATGCGATCGTAAAATTATTGTCGCAAAAACTAAATTTCGGTTATTATTTTTCATCAAAGAACAAACAGAATCTTTGGGGTTTACAAGCCGGAGTTGCACATCAGGAAGATAATTTAAACTACGGTTCATATTTTTGGATCTATTCATTTTCCTTATCTTGGGATCTCATGTTCAAATAGAAACAGACTAAGATCAATTAATGAAACAAAAACTAAAAACCGCCCTGGCATTTGCTAAAAATATTTTCGAAACCGGAGCCATTTCCGAAACAAGTCGCGATGCTGAAATTGCTATTTGCAAACACCTTTCTAACGCCCCTAATAAGGTTTTTGTTGAATTTGGAATTGGTCATGGTAACATTACCCAGGAAATTTTAAATAGCATTTCTAAAACTTCAAAATTATATGCTTTTGAAGTCAATAAAGATTTTTGTGATCATGTAAAAGAAACTATTCCGGACGAACGTCTTATCGTTATCAATGAAGGAGCTGAAAAGATAAAAGAATTTGTAAAAGAACCTGTAAACGGTGTAGTGTCATCAATACCCTTTTCGTTTTTCAGTAAAGAAAAAGCCTTTGCCATTTTACAAGATGCTTATGATCTCATGGAAGATAATGCCTATTTCAATCAGGTATTATATACCAAATTCAACTTCAAAAAATTTCAAAAAGTATTTGACGATTGTAAAATGAGCTCCAATAAAAAGTTGCTTACCGAATATATTTATTATTGTAAGAAATCAAAAAGCTAAAGGGCTATTCCATTTCCTCATAATTGTAATCAGGATATAGGAAATTATTGTAAGGAAAACGCGTAACGTGTATGGAACGAACCTCATCGTAAACCCGTTTTCTAAATTCTTCCAGGTTTTCTTTTTGGGTAGCCGAAATAAATAAGGCATTATCCCCTATTTTATTCATCCAGGTACTGCGCCATTCATCCAGGGTGTAATGGCGTGATGTTTTTTCAGTTTCCAGATCATCCTCATCCAACGGTTCTGCTTTGTAGGCATCGATCTTATTGAAAACCATGATCGTAGGCTTATCACTACTGTCAATTTCACCCAAAATCTTATTCACAGATTCGATATGTTCTTCAAAATTTGGATGTGAAATATCAACTACATGTAAAAGCAGATCGGCTTCGCGTACCTCATCCAAAGTACTTTTAAAACTTTCAACCAATTGTGTTGGCAGCTTTCGAATAAATCCAACGGTATCACTTAACAAAAACGGTAAATTTTGAATCACCACTTTACGAACGGTGGTATCCAGTGTTGCGAACAATTTGTTTTCTGCAAACACATCACTTTTACTGATCACATTCATTAAGGTCGATTTCCCCACGTTAGTATAACCCACCAAAGCCACACGCACCATTTTTCCACGGTTTCCACGTTGCACAGCCATTTGTTTATCAATGGTTCTCAACCGCTCTTTGAGTAAGGAAATTTTATCACGAACAATACGGCGGTCAGTCTCGATCTCAGTTTCACCCGGTCCGCGCATACCAATACCCCCTTTTTGTCTCTCAAGGTGGGTCCACATACCACGTAAACGAGGCAGTAAATATTCACATTGAGCAAGTTCTACCTGAGTTCGGGCATAACTGGTTTTGGCGCGCTGCGCGAAAATATCCAGAATAAGATTGGTTCTGTCTAAAACCTTTACTTTAAGAATTTTACTGATATTACGTTCCTGTGCAGCCGATAATTCATCATCAAAAATAGCAGTGTCAATATCATTTTCAGCGATATAATTCCGAACCTCATCCATTTTTCCGGTACCAATGAAAGTTTTCGGATTAGGCATATCCATTTTTTGGGTAAAGCGTTTCATGGCGTACCCTCCTGCCGTGAAAGTTAAAAACTCCAGCTCGTCCAAATACTCTTTCAATTTGGTTTCATCCTGATTCTTGGTTACTAAACCAATTAACACAGCTTTTTCTAAAGCTACATCTTTCTTTTCTATCATGCTGCAAAGTTAAGCAATTATAGCTATTTTTAATTTTTATATTATTGAATTATGTCTCATTCTTCTAATGAAATTCCTGTTCAGGACAACATGCAAACTATTGGTTTTTACAATCTTGAAAATTTATTCGACCTAAGTAATGACCCTAACACCAACGATGATGATTTTCTACCGATGTCTTCAAAACGCTGGACACCGAAACGCTATCAGAACAAACTTCGGAAATTAGGTTTTGCCATTTCAAACATTGGAAGACAAGAAACAGGAAAACATCCGGCGTTAGTAGGTTTGGCTGAAGTTGAGAATGCCAAAGTGATCCGGGATCTTCTTAGTTCTGAATACCTTGAAGAATACCGTTATGATTATATTCATTTTGATTCCCTGGATGAACGTGGCATTGATGTGGCTTTAATTTACGATACTGATGCTTTTAAAGTATTACATACTGAAACCTTCGGAGTTTTACTTACGGATGAAGATGGCGCTCCGGATTTTACCCGCGATATTCTGAGAGTTTCCGGTTTACTTGATAATGAAAAAATCCATCTCATCGTGAACCATTGGTCCTCCAGACGTGAAGGTGCTGAGGAAACTAGTCCAAAACGCATGGCCTCTGCAGAAAAGGTTGGTTATATTATTTCCCAAATTCGAGACACTGAACCTAAGGCTAAAATTCTGGTTTTAGGGGATTATAATGATGAACCGCAAAGCGAAAGCATTCAGTATATTGTTAATAACTGCCAACTTTACAACCCTATGGAAACCTTAAAGTCGTATAAACGCGGATCAGTAAATTTTAAACGACAATGGTTTTTGTTTGACCAAATATTATTGAGCACCACTTTTTTTAAACCCTCACAAACCGAATTCGAATTCAGCAAAGCCGAAATTTTTGATGAAGATTTTCTGAAATTGTTCAACGGCCCTTTCAAGGGGTCACCATTCAGAACCTATGTTGGTTCAAAATATAAAGGTGGTTACAGCGATCACTTTCCGGTGTATGCAATCTTAAAAAAATAACTCAGTTCTGGTAGCTTATTTTCACTTCATCTAATTCATAAACACCATCAAAACTGTCCTGCCCACCTCCGGTATATTTAAATGCGATATGAATGGTTCCGCTTAAACAAGAAAGGGCTACCGGCCCGGAATTAAACCAGGGTGCAAAAGGATCGGTGTCTTTAACAACATAGGCATCTTCAAGCACCTTCCAGGTTGCTGATCTTATATTTTCTTTACGTCCATCCCAGTCGGAAGAACAAAGCACTTCCATAAAACTGCTATCTGCTCTGCTATTTGATGTTTTAAATTGAAGGGTGACGCCACTGTAATTATCGAGATCAATAGACGGCGTAATGAGCCACCCGATATTACTGAGATCTCCGGAGCTCGCCGAGTTAAAACGTGCCGAGCGGCCAATTGAAGCGTTGGACGACGACGACGAAAATGCTTCCCAGCCTTCACTTCCGGCTTCAATATAATTCGTCCAGCCACTTCCTTCAATTAATTGATTATTACGTTCCAATTCAAAATCATCATAAAACAAAATACCCTCGCCAACAGAATTTGACAATCCACAGGAAACCACCTCAGGGTCGCAACGATCAGCTTTTTCATTGGTAATATCAGACCGGCTGTTTATTAAAAGCACATTAAAATCATCACCGTAATCCCGACTGAAAATCCCCTGAATATCAAACGTGCCCTGAGGTAACAATTGTGCTTTAAAATCTGAAAACGTACTGGTTTGTAAAACGCTTGAAACGCCCGATGCACAACTTTCCAAATGCCGAAGTCCATCAAATTCGTCATAGGATTCCGCCGCAAAACTCGCCCCTAATTCAAATCGGTTCAACTGTACATCTTTAAGCATCACCAAAGTGTTTTCATCGGCCTCTTCCAGATTCTCCCAAGTTTCAATTTTTGGTGTTATCGAAACGATGTCCTGTGTTCTTAAAACAATTTTTTTATATTCAGAAGCCTGAATAGGCTCCACCGTGGCACCAGTGCCTTTACCCAAAGTAAATACCCCTTCAGTTTCGCCAACAGTTAATCCATTTACTTTTACATATACTTTTTGACCGAATTGATAGGTGTCGGATAAACTGGAAGCATTAATAGCGATTTTTATGCCCAGTCTCGGATCATTATCCAAGTTGGAATCATCTGTTTTATTTTGAATAATCAGTTCCTTATAAAAATTCCCCGCACGATCTGAAGAGATCACGTACCCCTCGATAAACAAGTCTGTATCGCTCTCGATTACAGCAGTGTCATTCCCCGCATTAGCGGCTTGATCATAGATCGATTTAACCACCTTGAAGGTCGTGATTTGTGAAGCGGGAATATCCAGATCTTCCGCATGATCCGTGGGAATATCAAAAGGACCATCCTGTACACAAGAACTCAAAAAACAGATCAAGATAATCCAAAATATACTTTTAATAGCTTTCATTTTTAATTGATTTTAAAATCTGTAACTTACGTTAACAAAGTAAGTCGTACCTCGTCCGTACCAATACTTCGGTCCAAAAACAGGTTTATCCAAAGCCTGATCATCGCGTAATTGTCTGTAGTTGGCATTTCTCGCCTGTTCAAAGCCACCTGTTTTAAATTTTTGATCAAACAGATTATTGATACTGGCAAAAAAACTGATGTATTTATCTCCAATTTTAAAAGATTTTCCACCGATCAAATTCATGAGCATATAACCTTTAAACTGTTCTTGAGCTAATAGGCTTTTGGCCAAATTCTCATCGTAATCATTAAAAACCTGACCATCAAAATCGGTAAAGAAATTGGAACTTCGTGTTAGAGGACTTACATCTATATAGGCATGCGACAACCAATTCGCTGTGGCTCCCATAAACCAATAATCGGGATCGCGATACTCGAAACCCAACGCATAAGCTTGTTCCGGACCTGCAGCTAATCTGTAGTTCTTTAAATAAGACTTGCCAAAATCATTAAAGCCATCAATAAAACCGGCTTCTTCGGCGCGTTGATTGGCTTCCGTGGTTAAATATAAATTTGGGTTATTAGCATAGGTATATTGACCTAATGAAGTAACACCTTTTAAACTCAATGTGCTGGTAACCTTTGCTTCAATTCCTAACTCAAGGCCCAAACGTTTGGTGTTTACACCTTGTAAGATCTCCTGAACAAACGCTGTATTATCCCCTCCAATGCCGTCAGCAAAAAAGAAGGCGATGTCGTTAGCATCCTTTACGGAAATAAAATAACCGGTTAATCTGGCTTTCAAGATACTAGATCGGAAATAGTAACTCAGGTCGGATGCCAGAACTTTTTCCTGAGTCATGTTTGGAACAGTATTTTGATTTTCTCTGGGGTTTGTATAACTGTTCTGAATGGTTGGCGCTCTTGAAATATATCCCAGATTAGCGTCCAGTACATGTTTTCCTGAAAGTTTATAATTGCCCCCCAACTTTAGTCCAAATTCAGGGAATTTCAATTTTTCTCCGGCACCCAGAGAATTTTCTGAGAAAGCACCGTTTTGATAGATCCCTTGTCTTTGATATTGGGTAAATCCAAACTGACCAGACAGGTACATATCGACCTTGGAATACTTAAGTTCGGCTTTAGCAAAAGTCTCCAAAACCTGCGCATTCAATTGATAATGATATTTGAATTTTTCGCCCTCGTGAACGAGCCGGTTCGGATGGAGCAGATCATTTTGCGCAGCGTTTATATTCTCAGCAAAACCATCGATATCCAGATAAGTGTTTGCTCCTAGTAAATCAATAACTTCAGCGTAATTTTCAGAATTTAAGGATGTAAAATTGATAGCCGAATTCAGAGTAACATGCTCAGAAATTGTTTTGTTTAAAATACCGTTGAAGGTGAATTGTCTATCACTCACCACATCAGCATACAAGGCGTAAATAGCATTGCCGCCTAATTTTGTATTTGCAATATTGGCTTCGTAAAGTTGGTTCCAATCGAGTTGACCATCCTTTAAAAATGTTTCCAAAGCGAGATAAGCATTCCCAAGATTTTCAGGGTCATTCCGTTCAAAATAACTCGGTAATTTTTGATAATAGGTCGGACTTGGATTCGTGCCGCCACCTTCGGGAAATCCATGAACGAGATCGGTTCCCTGATAATCCAAACGACTGTTGGAAAACCTCCCAAATTGATACGCAACATTGGTGTTCAGGCTGGTCTTGGAATTGATTTCCCAGTTATGATTCAACATCAAAATAGGTTCGTCAACCGTTTTTATCCGGGCATTGCGCTTGATCCCGTTTTGGTAGCCCCAATACGGATTGTATTTTATACCTTTTAGATCGTATACTTCCTGGGTATTCGGGCCAGCTTTACCACGTTTGTTTGGGGCATAAATCCAGGTAAAATTCAAGCTTTGTTTGGTACTGAGTTTTCTTTCAACAGAAATAAAAAATGAATTTGCGTCATAAATAGTACCTTCCTGAAAGCCACTGTTTCCCCAACGCCTTCCTAAAGCTATGGTATAGGCCCAACCATTTTCCAACAATCCTGAAGCATAACTCGCCATAAGTCGGTTACTATAACTTCGATTGGCACTGGAATAGGTTAGATTTCCACCGGGTCTTGCATCAGAAGCCCTGGTATTGATATTAGTGGTTCCTATAACACTTCCAAAATTATAATCGGATGGTACCAACCCAGAATTAAATTCCTGATTGCGCAAAACATTGTTAAGTCCGCCCCAGTTACTCCATTGTGGTTTCCCATTAAATAATTTATTCATTCCAATGCCATTAATAAGTACTTTGGAATTTTGAGAAGACATCCCCCGTAAACTGAAAAACGCCTGACTAAAATCAAAGGCTGCCGCACGTTGAAACACATCAAGTGATGCTAAAAGCAACCCGGAAATATTATCAGCACCGCCGTCAGCTTGATCCAATTCATCATCAGTTAAGGTAATAGCAAAACTATCCTGATTAGTTTGATAATCTCGATTTAAGGTCATGTCACTAATATTTAGTGTTTCGCCTTCTTGGATCACAATCGGAAAACGCTTCGTAACGTATCCCTTTTTCGAAATCTTAATAAATTGTTCACCTAACGGAAGGGTAGCCGAAATTCTAAATATCCCTAAAGCATCGGTAAGGGTTTTGAGGTCGGTATTCTCCATAGAAACAGTAACACCTGACAAAGGTTGGAAAGAAACGGCATCTTTAACACTTCCTGTAAGCTCAGTAGCTTGAGGGAAGCATAAATGAGGGCCTAGTCCAATGGACACGATAAGCAGGATTTTGTACATATGCTGTTTGGGGCTAACAGTTAAATTCCTTTTACGCGTTTGAAAATGTACAGCATTTATCAGAATAATGTAAATTTGAGTGTTGTTTTCTACAACAAACCCAAATCTCACCTTATGAACCTACGACAAACGGCCATTTTTTGGCTCTTTTTAAGTGTTTTAGCCACAGCTCATGCCCAGGGCAAACGTTATAATATTCGCACTGTTGCATTTTATAATCTCGAAAATTTATTCGACACCATTAACAATCCAAATAAATTGGATGAGTACAGTCCGATAATGGAAATGAAATCCAATCGCTCTGAAGCCTACTGGAAAAAGATCCATAATATGGCTCGTGTTTTATCGGATATCGGAAAGGATGAAAGTCAAGATTCTCCTGCAATTATTGGTGTTTCAGAAGTTGAAAACAAAGCCGTTGTTCAGGATCTGGTAAACGACTCCTTATTGATTGAAAAAAATTATGGTATCATTCAATATCCTTCGCCAGATTTGAGAGGGATCGATGTCGCACTCTTATATCAAAAACGTTATTTTACGCCTACCTCCAGTAAAAGTTATGAATTAAAAATCTATGATAATACCTCAGGAAAACGCCAATTTACTCGCGATCAATTGGTAGTTAGCGGACAGTTGGAAGGTGAACCCGTACATTTTATTGTTAACCATTGGCCCTCCCGAAGAGGCGGAGAAAAACTATCCGGTTATAAACGCCTGGCTGCCGCAAAACTTACAAAACGGATCACCGATTCTTTACTCACTTTGGATCCTTATGCTAAGGTGGTGATCATGGGCGATTTGAATGACGACCCCACAAGCAACAGTTTAAAAAAAGGCTTGAAAAGTTCAAGAAAAAGAACTCGAATGGGGCTCGGAGATATTTACAATCCATTTGAAAACTTTTATCATTCCGGTTTAGGAACAACCGCTTTCAGGGATGCCTGGAGTTTGTTTGATCAATTATTAATGACGAGAGGATTATTAAACGGGAATTATAACGGATTTCAATTTTATAAAGCAGGAATCTACAACAAAAATGTCATCGTAACTGCAAGTGGACGCTACAAGGGTTATCCACTACGAAGTTGGGGTAATGGTGGCTTTACTAATGGATTTAGCGACCATTTCCCGGTATATATTTACCTCATTAAAAAAATTGAAACGGATTCTCCTTAAGACAACCAGGTACTCCAGGGAATTCTGGATAATAACAATACCAAACCTAAGGTATAGAAAATAGCAATTTTCTTAAGTTTAGCACTAGAGGTTAATTTCTTCTTATGCTTTGAATAGCCAATAGTGATGAGTGCTATGGCAATTATATTAACCAGTGGATGTTCAACCAAATACAAACGACTAACAGGATCTTTCATGATAGCGCCCATACCGATCTCACCAAACAATTGAAGTCTTGGCGACACAAAATACAAGAGTAATCCCATAAGTAACTGAATATGTGATACAATTAATGTAAAAAGGGATAAACGAAAATCAGTGGCTTTGTATTCTTTACCGGTAGCCGATTTATATATAGCGTTAACAGTGGCAATGATCAAAATGAAAAGAACAAGAAAAGCCCAATAAGAGTGGAGTGATTGAATGGTTTCGTACATGGTTAGAATCTCAATATTAATTTACACAAATGTACTAATTATAAAGGATAAAAAAACCGCTTAAAAGGTAAGCGGTTTGCAATCGTTGAATTTTTATCTATTGCCAGGTATTTTCGGCGGGTGTACCACCCCAGATAAGCGTTGCCAAATAGGGATTATCGATAAAGGGATTCCGATCACCTTGTGCCCCGTAAATAACCTCATTTCGTTGTTGCTCAAAAGGAGAAACAGGATCTTCCATATTCCATTTTAAAAATAAATTAATGCCACCCACTTTATCAAAGGTTTCTCCGTAACGTACATTAAGATACATCACCATACGGGCCACATCACCTTTCCATTCATCGCCAGGAAACCAATGATTACCATCAACTTTTTGATAATCTCCTGTACCGTCTGCAAACGGATAATTACTCCGACTACTATTTACAGCATCATCACAAGATCGCAAATGATGTAAATCGGTAACCGCATCTGCCGTCTGTAAAAGCGACTGAGGGTAAATGTGTTCGGTATTAAACGTTTGTGGAGAATAGGGATTGTTTCCTGAGGTATATTCTTTCCAATAGCGGCTTTCGCCGGAATACATGAGAATAACATTATCGGGGTTACTTAAATCAGCATCAGCATTGTACAAATACTCATGGCGCTGGCCATAGGATAAAATCGTGGTGTGTTTTGAAACCGTAAGCTTTTCTAACTGATTGAAGTTATAATCACCATTGTCGGCGAATACAACCCCATCATAATAGTCGGATAGTTCTGCAGGAATATTGAAATTTACAATCTGTGCGACGGTAATGGTAACCGTAGCCTGAGAACAATCGGAAGGTGTACTGGTATCACATAAGGTATAAGTAAAAGTATCATCTCCGGTAAAATTTGCAGGGGGTGTGTAGGTATAACTACCATCATTATTTTTACTGATGGTCCCGCCGTTAGAACTTGACGCATCAAAAGTAGAAATTGTTGCCTGATCCAGTAAGGTATCATTATCTAGTAAAGTTTCCATAACTAATAACTGATCTTCAGCGGTAGCATAAAAATCATCCACCGCAATGGGGGTACCATTATCAACAGGCCCCGGATTATCGGTACTTCCGGAACTGCAACTCAGAGATATAAAAAAGCTAAAAAGAGCTAAAAAATAGCGTTTCATGATTCAAAAATTGGGTAAATAAATGTAATTGATTTATAGGATAATTAAAAGTAAAATGAAGAGATACGTCATAAAAAAACCACTTCTTTATGAAGTGGTTTTTTATATAATTTATAATCTTTTCAGATTAGAGATTCATTTTGAAAGTAAAGTTCCAGGTCGTTCCGAAACCGAACCAAACCGAGTTACGTACATCTACACCTTTCCAGGTTGGGTTAGAACCATCAGCATAAATGTTAGTATTCGATTCAGAGATGTAAACCTCATCAAACAAGTTGTTGATGTTCAATCTTAAGTAAGAATCTTTTCCAAACAGATCAAATCTGTAGGTTGCACCAAGATCAACTAAGTTATACGATGGCAACTTGATAGCTCCATTGTTATTTGGGTCTAAGAAAGCCGAATCAGTTACACTGTAATCCGCATATAAGTTACCGGCATTTCTCCAACCTAAATCAAAGTTAAAATGATCTCCAAGACTATAGTTTACTGCTAAATACGATGTGAATTGCGCAGCATTACCAATTTTAGCATCTTTAGTGTAAAGTGTTCCTGTACCAATTTGAGTGTTTGTATCATCAAATAAAGTAGAAGAGAAGTCTTTAGTATATTTCCAATCACCAACAGACAACATTCCGTTAATTCTTAAGTCAGAAGTAGCTTTATAGTTCGCTTCTAATTCAAAACCGTTATGTAATTCATTGATGTCCTTAAACTGTGCAGTACCGGAAGTTCCACCAGAGTTAGTAAAACCTCTGGATACAAAACGGTTACCCCATTTTGTTGAGTACACGTTCACGTTCATAGAGAATGACGGTAAACGCAGACCGTAACCTACTTCAACAGAAGTGATCTTTTCGTTTTGAAGATCAGGATTCACGTCGTTAGCAAAGTTAGGGAATACCGCGTCAAAGTTTGGCTGACGGCTAATATAACCGGCATTGAAGAATACGTTAGAAGCATCGCTAATGTTATAGTTAGCACCACCTTTTACATAACCACCACCAACATTTTTCTTTTTACTTAAAGGATTTGTTGGAGAGTCAAATAAATCTTCTCTTTGGAAAGATTGGTTAGACAATCCCCCTTGAAGTACAGCTGTGAAATTGTTACTGTCTGAAGAATATTCAGCCAGTCCGTTAACACCTTGCCAGCCTACATATCCAACATTGTAATAATCGATCTTAGCACCTTTTAATCCAGTCTTTTTGAAAGGATCAGCATCAATTGTTGTTTCAATAATCTGACCGGCATTATTTTGATTTCCTGTTGAATAATAAGCATCTAAGCCCATCAAGTTGTTCAAAGCTCGGTAGTGGTATCCGGTATAATCCCGAAGATCAATACCAATACTATAACGCATGTTACCGGCATCAATATCTAAACTAGAGATAGCACCTACCCAGTCATGAGAGTTCATAGAAGCACGTCTTACAAGAACTTCTCTATTCACATTGTCATCTCTGAATCCATTAGATCCGATCAATAAGCCCTGGAAATCTCCACGACCAAGGTCTCCTGTGTATGGTAACGTCGTGGTTCTGTTATGGTTCACTACATAATCAAAGTTGATGGAACCATCAGCATTTCTTGCAGCGGCACCACGACCTCTGTTTGTCAAATGCTCTGTTAAATCGATATTAAATGGATAAAGGTCGATATCTGCATTACGGAAGTTCTGACCTCTTGGACCAGTTCCTCCACCACGACCGGCTGAACCGTATAATGATGTCGCTAATTTTACAGATTCAGAAATTTGCCAATCCCAGTTAAAGGTTGCCAATGGTTTATTGTAGAAGTTTCTTCTCATGTTAAATTCTTCTCCATTTAGGTAACCACCATTGGTGTTCCATCTTCTGTCGATTCCGGAATCACCAAAGTTTTGATAATCACGGATAGAAACCCAACTTGAACGTTGGTGGTGCCATTGTCCGGCGCCTAAGAATGAAAAGTCGAAGCTGTGTTTAGAACCTTCAGGAGCATATCCAACGGCAAAGAAATACGTCCAACCTGATCCTTTAGTGAAGTCTATATAACCATCACCAGACCATTTTGATAACAAATAACTACTAGACCAGCCTTTATCGTTTTTACCGGTGTTGTAAGCGGCAGTTGTTTTGGTGTATGCATCGTTACCAATGATTTGCGACACAGAACCACCTTGATCTTTTTGAGACGATCTGGTGAAGATAGAAACTGTACCACCCACAGAAGGTACTGCTAAACGAGAAGCTCCAAGACCTCTCTGGATCTGAATTCCGGAGGCAACATCGGATAAACCTTGCCAGTTAGACCAGTATACCCAACCGTTTTCCATGTCGTTAACCGGCTGACCGTTGATCAAGAACGCCGTATTTCTTTGGTCGAATCCACGAAGTCTAACGCTTGAATCTCCGTATCCACCACTGGTTTTAGTTACATAAACACCAGGGGTATTGTTCATGATTTCAGGAAACTCCTGGTTTCCTACTTTTAAAGATATTTCTGAAGCTTTAATTGTAGACACAGCAACAGGTGTTTTTCTGTCTATTGCAACATCTACTACACCAGTAATTACAATCTCCCCTAAAGAGTTGTCTGGTGATAACATAATGTTTCCAAGGTCTGCGCTTCCGTTGAAAGCTAAAGTAATTGTTCCGTATCCTACATAAGACACCTCAATAGTACCAGAGGTTGCTTGTGTCATTAACGAAAACTTACCATCAAAATCTGTAGAAACACCGTTTGAGGTACCTTTTTCTACAACATTCGCTCCCGGAAGAGGCGAATTCAAGTCGGCATCAATAACGGTACCCGTAATGGTACTCTGAGCCATTAAAACTGTAGTGAACATAATTGCAACCACAGTCAATAAAGTTTGAGTAACTTTTCTCATAATGTAAAAATGATTAATTAATAATTTGAATTAGTCGTCGCAAAATTAAGGAATATTAACTATTAAACATTAAGCAATTGTTAAGAAATTTAACATAGTTATAAACAAAACCCCCTTCAAAATTAAATTTTCGAAGGGGATTTTAACATTTCATTAGAAAGATGTAAATATTTTAAGAGTTTTGCTTATAATGTCGCAACAACCGGAGGGTAGAATTATCATGTTCATTTAACGTTGAACCATTAAACTCTTTCAAAATTTTTGAAGCCAATTGCTTACCGAGCTCTACCCCAAACTGATCGTAACTATAGATATTCCACACAATACCCTGAACGAATATTTTATGCTCATACATGGCAATTAATTTTCCTAAACTTTCTGGTGACAATTGATCTATGAATATGGTATTCGTAGGTTTGTTGCCTTGAAAAATTTTGAAGGGAACAATGTCTTTCGGGGTTCCTTCAGCAATTACAGCTTTCTCCGTTTTCCCATGCATTAATGCTTCTGTCTGAGCTAAAAAGTTGGAGATCAATTTATCCTGATGGTCCTTATCTCCATGCAAGGACTTTTTAAATCCAATAAAATCAGCAGGAATCAATTTGGTTCCCTGATGAATCAATTGGAAGAAGGCGTGTTGTGCATTGGTTCCGGGTTCACCCCAAATAATAGTTCCTGTTTGGTAATCTATAGGGTCGCCATTTCGATCTACACTCTTACCATTACTTTCCATGATCCCTTGCTGCAAATAGGTTGCAAACTGATTCAAATACTGAGAATATGCGATGATCGCTTCACTCTCGGCATGAAAAAAGTTATTGTACCAAACACTAATCAAAGCAAGAACTACGGGAATGTTCTTATCAAAATCAGTTGATTTAAAATGATTGTCCATTTTATTCGCTCCGCGTAATAACGCGTCGAAATTTTCAAACCCCACAGCTAAACTAATACTCAAACCTACAGCACTCCAAAGCGAAAATCGGCCGCCAACCCAATTCCACATTGGGAAAATATTATCAGGATCGATCCCGAAGTCTTTTACAGCATCCAAATTGGTAGATACAGCCACAAAATGTTTGGCAATCGCTTCCTGATTACCGGTCTTCAAAAACCAATTCTTAATGGTATTAGCGTTTGAAATGGTTTCCTGCGTCGTAAAAGTTTTTGAAACCACAACGAACAAGGTCGTTTCAGGATCCAGGTTTTTGATCACTTCATGAACATGATCGCCATCAACATTACTTACAAAATGTGTCGTCAGATGATTTTTATAATACTGAAGTGCATCAACCACCATCGCCGGCCCAAGATCAGAACCGCCAATACCAATATTCACAACGTCGGTAAACGCTTTTCCGGTAAAGCCCTTTCGCTGGCCGGAAAGCACTTCATTAGTAAAGGCTTTCATTTTATCCTTAACAGCATAAACCTCAGGCATAACGTTTTCACCGTCTACAATAAATTCAGCATCTTTTGGTGCACGAAGGGCGGTGTGTAGAACAGCACGATCTTCTGTTTTATTAATATGTTCTCCGGAAAACTGACTCGTAATCGCCTCTTTAAGCTTCAACTCATTGGCTAATTCCAAAAGGTATTTAAACGTCTCTTCCGTAATGCGGTTCTTAGAAAAATCGACATAAAAATCATCAAAAGCAATGGTAAATTTTTCTGCTCGCTTATCATCATTGGCAAACATATCTTTCATATGCATGCCCTTAACTGCCTCATAGTGGTTTTGTAATTTCTTCCACGCGGCAGTTTTAGTTGGGTTTACACCAGGTAAGGCCATAAGTTGTTATTGATTGTAGGTCATTAAATTGGCAGCTAAAGTATCATTTTCAGCAACTCGCATATTCTCGGGAACTTCTGATACCTCGTAAGGAATGCTATCCAATTCTTGTTTGATCGGTTTTATAAAATCTAAGAATTTCACTTTTAGTGAATCAGAAATCGGTTTCGCTTCCGGTAGCTTTTGTTTGAACGGATCTACCTGGCGACCATTTTTCCAAAAACGATAGCACACGTGTGGTCCGCCAGTATTGCCGGTCATTCCAACACGACCAATAATATCACCTTGCTTCACGAATTGACCAACCTTAACCAAGCGTTTGCTCATATGCAAATATTGCGTTTCGTAGGTGGCATTGTGACGGATCTTAACGTACTTCCCATTACCACTGGTATAACTTGACTTAATCACGGTACCATTTGCAGTAGCCATAATTGGGGTTCCAACTGGTGCAGCGAAATCGGTACCTTTGTGCGGACGAATACGATTTCCGTAATAAGCAATTCGACGACGTAAATTATAGCGTGATGAGATACGGCTGAATTTAACCGGTGCCTTTAAAAACGCACGGCGTAAATTCTTGGCTTCATCACTAAAATAATCGACGATGCCTTTTACTGTATCTGTTTTAAATCTGAAAGCATAAAAAGGTTCTTTATTGTGTTCAAAATAAGCCGCTTTAACCTGAGCAACACCGGCATAAATGGTATCATCAATATATTTATCGGTATAAATCACTTTAAATCGATCTCCTGGTTGTAGGCGTCTAAAGTCGATGGTCCATGCATAAATATCATCGGCCATGATATACGCTAAACGCGGGCTCAATCCTTTTTCATCCAGGGTTACAGAAATATTATCATTAATAACTCCGGTCGCCGTTTTTTCAACGTATTTAATTGGCTTTTTACTTTTGTAAGCAGAAATTATGGAATCCTTAAAGTTGATGACCACATAATCTTCCAGGTTTGGCTGATAAATAAAACACTGCGCCGTTTCCAGAGAGTCTTTGGCACATAACAAGGTATAAGGTTTGCCTGCTTGCAAAAATCGGGCTATATCGAAGGTATCTTTCGCTTTCTGTGCGATGTTGAAAATTCTGGGATATCCAACATTGTTCCGCTCTAAGATTTGACCGAAACTTTCATTTTTTTGAACGGTATCCCGCTTTACCACAAAGTCATTCAGTTTGAAACCAAATTCAAAAACATCTTTTGGTTTTTCAATTTTGGCTACAACATCTTCTACTTTAGGTGGTTTTTCTTCATTTTTACAGGCTGTAAAAAAACCTGAAATTACTACTAATGCTATTAAACATCGTGTCCCCAATGTGCTAATTCCTCTTCTGTCCATAAATCCGGAAAAAATATTCTTTTTTGATATTTTGGATGCATGTATTTTACCCACTCACTACCACCAGTGGCTTCCGCCGCATGGCCCCCAATATTTAAGTAGTGATTGGCCGTGGTGTAATGCGCCATAACCCACTTTATATTAACCGTATAATCGTAGTGTCGCATAGCTTCAACGAGGTCTTTATTCTTCTGATCGGCCTCAGGTAAACTTTTAAATTTGCACCACAAATTATGCTTATAATAAAATTTTGTAAATCTAATAAATTCTTCTTTATAACGCGCTTCAAACGTTTTTAATGTGTACGATTTCTTTCCTGTTTTATAATCTTTCCCTGCCGCTTGCCAGTACAAATGCTCAAAAGCATTCTCATAGGACGAGTTTCTGTCAATGGTATCACGGAATCGTTTATCGATCAAATTGATCAATTCTGTTGAGGCGAACTCTATTTTTCGGTACTGTGCGCTTTGAAATCCACTTCCGGGTGTTAGTGTTTTTCTGAACTTATTGTATTGCCCGATATCCATTCCATCCTTCATGATACTAAATGACGAAGTCAATACATCAAAATACCGACTAATACGCATGATCTTATCTGTAAATATCGCCGTGGTCAATGCCTTGTGTTCTGCGATCTGCTCGATCTCACTTAAGATCATTTTAAACAGCAATTCAGAAATCTGATGATACATGATAAATACCTTCTCATCAGGAAAAACCGTGCGCTGTACCTGCAAACTCAGCAAGGCATCTGTTTGGATATAATCCCAGTAATTTATAGGTTTACTATGCAATAATCCCTCCAGGTGCGCCTCGACATCCTGATCAAGGGCGGCATATTTTTCTTCCAGGGCTTTCTCTAATTCAGCGTCCAATACAAGATTAATTTATATGAATTTGGAACGGATATTTCAGGCCTTTAAAGGCTTCAAGGTCGGCTCGCAGCGACCCTACAGCAAGATCCGCTTTGATGCGCAAAGGTACTTTATTTTTATCATTCGACACCCAAAGCGTTAAACTTTCTTCCTCTTTAAACACGCGTCCTGCCATCACATATGGCCGAAACTTCAAGGCATCAATTTCTCCAAAATCAGTTTCAATGCGGTCTTTACCCAAATACTTTAGTTTGAAACCATAATTTTCCTGATCAAAAAATATATCGATGGTCACCTCATCTCCCGGTTCCAACTTATCCGTATTCAGATTATTTCTCAAATAGTAAAACGTAGAAACCATATCCTGAATGTTAGGCTTGGTATCAAACGTAGATTGCACATTGTGTTTAATATCGTCAACATGTGCTTTTTGGTTTTTCTGGTCAAATTCAATGGTGAGGTTTTTAGTATAACCTCCTTCGTAAATATTGCGTACAAATTTATAAGGCAGCAAGGTTTGTTGATCGAAATAGCTTTCGTATCGATCATTCACCTTAAAAAACCACTTGATCATCCCTGTGGTCCAGCCTTTCCCAACCACGTGATACACGGGAGTACCACCCAAATCGGTTTCCTTCACGCTCAAGGTGGCATTTCCGGCCTTTAAAAAACCGCTGTAGCTCATCTTAAACTTGAACCATTCGCCATCTTTAAACGACGAATTTTGGGCAAATCCCACCTGAAGTGTTGCCAATAAAAGTCCTAAAAAAAGTAGTTTTTTCATCATAAAATTTGGGTGTTGGATATGTAACTATTAAAATTTACATTTATTGTTCTACACACCAAAACGCAATTACTATTCCAAAAATATGAAAATTCTTTAAACGCCAACGTTCAAGCAGGTTTCTTAACGTTTATTTGATATTTCAGAAAAAGCTTTATTCGGGCGTTACCAACTCCTATGTCGGCGGTCGGGCTTTCCGTTATACTTTTTTTCATACTTCGAAAAAGGATGCCACTTCAATCCCTGCCTTCCGGCAGGCATACCTAATGCAAAAAACCGGCTCCATTGGGCAAATTACCACAACAGAACCGGCTTTTTATATTTCAAAAATATATTTTAAAGCGTTCCTCTATTAGCTTGCTCGCGCTCAATAGATTCAAACAAGGCTTTAAAGTTTCCGGCACCAAAACCTCGGGCTCCCATACGTTGAATAATTTCAAAGAACAGGGTTGGACGGTCTTCCACAGGTTTCGTGAATATCTGTAGCAAATAACCTTCTTCATCAGCATCGATCATGATACCTAAACCTTTCAGAGTTTCAATATCTTCCCGCAATTCATGACTGAATTCTTCCAGTCTGCCAGGAACAGCCTTGTAATATTCTTCCGGAGGTGTACTTAAAAATTCTACACCACGCTCTCGTAACTGACTCACGGTACTGATGATATCGTCGGTAGCCACAGCAATATGCTGTACTCCGGCGCCTTCATAAAAATCAAGGTATTCCTCGATTTGAGATTTCTTCTTCCCTTCTGCAGGTTCGTTGATCGGAAATTTTATTCGGCCGTTACCATTACTCATCACCTTACTCATCAGTGCGGAGTATTCCGTGTGGATCTGCTTGTCGTCGAATGATAAAAAGTTTTCAAAACCCATGACATCTTCATACCATTTTACCCAGGTATTCATTTGACCCCAACCTACATTTCCAACCATATGGTCGATGTATTTTAATCCTACAGGCGTTGGATTGTAATCACTTTTCCAGGGTCTGAAACCGGGCATAAAGGTGCCTTTGTAGTTTTTTCGTTCCACAAACATGTGAACCGTTTCGCCATAGGTATAGATACCTGCTTTTACAATTTCACCGTGTTCATCGGTTTCTACAACCGGAGCCAAGAAAGATTTTGCGCCGCGACTGGTAGTTTCTTCATATGCTTTTCTGGCATCCTCTACCCACAGGGCAATCACTTTTACACCGTCGCCATGCTTTACAATATGCTCGTTAATGGGATTTTTACTGCTTAATGGTGTCGTTAAAACCAGGCGAATTTTGTCTTGTTTTAACACATAACTCACTGAGTCTTTGGAGCCTGTTTCCAAACCTCTGTATGCAAGCGACTGAAAGCCAAATGCGGTTTTATAAAAATGGGCTGCCTGCTTCGCGTTACCCACATAAAATTCTACATAATCAGTGCCCAAAAGCGGCAGGAAATCCTGCGCCCCGGCGAATATTTTTTCGAGACCGTAGTCTACTGATTTTATATCTTTACTCATGTCTTCTAATTTTAATTCTGTTTTCTAAACTTTACTCGGCAGCTCTAGCCCTGATTGCAGCGGCATCCTTTTGTTTTTTCAACAAAAGATATAGCGGAAAGCAGGAAATAGCTCCTGATTAATTTTACTCCAACCACGATTTAAAATAACTCTCATCGGCTATTTTCATGGCTTCTTCTGTAAGCTGCAACGGCTTAAACGTATCTACCATTACGGCTAACTCTTCGGTTTCGGTCTTTCCGATACTGCGCTCGGTGGCTCCCGGATGCGGCCCATGTGGGATACCCGCGGGATGCAGAGAAATATGACCCGCCTCAATATCGTTACGGCTCATAAAATCGCCATCGACGTAATACAGCACCTCATCGCTATCGATATTACTGTGGTTGTATGGCGCCGGAATGGATTGCGGATGATAATCGTACAATCGCGGCACAAAACTACACACAACAAAAGCATCGGTTTCGAAGGTTTGGTGCACTGGTGGCGGCTGATGAATACGCCCAGTTATGGGTTCGAAATCATGAATGGAAAAAGCATACGGATAATTGTAGCCATCGTAGCCTACCACATCAAAAGGATGGGAGGCGTAGATCATTTCAATTATATCATCTTGTTTTTTAACTTTTATAAGAAATTCACCGGTTTCATTATTGGTTTCCAGCGTTTCCGGGCGACGAATATCACGCTCGCAAAACGGGGAGTGTTCTAATAACTGTCCGAACCAATTTCGGTATTTTTTTGGTGTATAAATTGGCCTGCGCGACTCCACGATAAATAACCGATTGTCTTTTGTATCGAAATCTATTTTATAGATCACGCCGCGAGGAATCAATAAATAATCACCATATTTAAAATCGAGATTCCCTAAATGCGTGCGTAAAGTTCCACTACCTTTATGAATGAACAGAAGTTCATCGGCATCGGTATTCTTGTAGAAATAATCTTTGGTGGATTCTTGTGGTGCTGCTAATTCAATGGCACAATCAGAATTGACCAAAACTGTTTTTCGGCTATCCAAATAATCGGCTTCCGGCTTCACCTGAAACCCTTTAAAGCGATATGATTGGATATTATTAACGCGCGCAATTTTTGGGGCTACACTGTATTGATTTCTTATTTCCTTTACTTGTGTGGGCCGCTGCTCATGGTAGCTGTTTGTAGACATACCATCAAAGCCAATGGTACCGAACAACTGTTCGTAATACAAACTGCCATCAGGCTTTCTGAATTGCGTGTGCCGCTTATGTGGAATACGTCCTAATTTATGATAAAAAGGCATAATTTAATGTTTTAATTATTTAGGATTAAACCCTAAGGTTTAGCTGGTATAAATTACAAAAAATGTTACTATAAAGGTACGAAAATGTAGCCTTATTCGGGATTTCGCTTAATAAGGAAATGAAGATGTTGTAGTAAGTCTTCCCAGAAATATTTCATAATGTAACAAATATCGTGAATTTCCTTGAAACCATAAAAACTTCTTAAAACCAGAAACCTACATTAATAAAGAAAATACTTTTCTTTCGCTCCGGAGAATAACTGAATTTGGCCTGAACCGGACCAAAAAATGTATCTACCGCATAACCTAGACCATAACCGCGATAATCCGGTAAGGTAAACCACTCTCCGGTGTCAAAAATATCATCGGCAACGTTGGCCCAATTAGCCTCCATAGTTACATGATGCTTTTTGAATAGCTCATAATCCAAAACGGCAGAAGCTTTTACATAGCTATTCCCCGTTAGAGAAATAAAATCGTAGCCTATAAATGGCACAAAATTATTGATGAAATTTGCACCGTAACCACCCAAAGCGAAATCGAGGGTTTGCGTAGATTTATCACCAATCTTAAAACCTCCGCTAGTTTCCAGATTTACCGCAAATTTATCTGATAGTCCGAAGGCTGTTCCAATCTCGGCTTTACCAATAGCAAAATTCTTAAAATCCTGATTAAAGCTGGAGCCGTAAACATACCAATGCAAATCGCCTTCAAAATAAACACCTCGGGTTGGGAAGTATTTGTTATTATAGGTATCTAATTTCAAATTGCCAAAAACACTGATATAATCGGTGTTCTCGAATTCGTATTTACTATTAGAATTTGGCGCGAACAAAGTCTCGGAAATAATTTTTAAACGCTTATGTTCTGCTCCAAGACTTAATGAAAAATCTTTCCTGAAAAGGGTTTGCAAATAGAACTGGTTGGTTTGATCGGCCAGTTTTACTTCAAGTTTGTTAATGTCCGAATTCCCTATTTCTGCATCTGTAAGCAGAAGTCTTGCACTAACATTCTTTTTGAATTGATTGTATCGCGATCTAACACCGATGCTCCAGTAAAACCCTTTGTCTATCAGATAATCAAAATTATAGCGCACATTATCTCCTAGAATAAAATCGAGCGACGCCACATCGTTTGAGAAGAACAAGCGTTTCTTGGTAAGATTGATAAGTGCAGCACTGCGGTAAAGCTGGTCATAGTGCACACCAAGCTTTAGAAAAGTGGTTATTTTTGATTCCCTTACAAAACCATGAAAATCATACCCGGACATCGAATCCGAAGGTTTTAAATCATATTCAAAAGCATCAAAATTATTAGTGCCTACCAATGAATTAACTCCTTTTTCCACCTGGTTATAACTCACCTTTTCCCCTGGTTTCAGTTTTAATTTTCCCAATAAATAAGCGCGTGAATAATGACTTGCCCCTTTGAAGGAAATTCTATTAATTCTCAGGCTGTCAATAGGTTTTATTAGTCTTCGTGGTTTTCCAAGCTTTGGCAAAGCATCCAGCTCCGGTTCGTTTTTTAATGCAGCCTCCAAACCGTTTTTTATAATCTCAGCTCCGGCATCAAAAGAAATCACCGTGTATTCTTTAACCTGTGGTTTTATGTAAATATCTGTTTCTTTGGTCTTGGAATCCATAGCCTTTATGGTCCTGAAATTATTGATCTGAAGCAATATTTCCGGCGCAGACTTTAACTCGTCTCGGGTTCGCAAACCGGCTTGAACATCTACTCCAATAATGATATCCATACCTTTTGCTCGTAATTCATCTATGGGATAATTATTTAAAACTCCACCATCAATAAGCACATCCTGGTTAATCGTTACCGGTTGAAATAAAGAGGGTAAAGCACCACTGGCCATCATACTTTGCGCCAAACTACCATGATCCAGAACCACCTCTTTTCCGGTTTCTACGTTCGTGGCAATACAGAAGTAAGGAATAGGTAAATTTTTAAATTCTTTAATGTTGTTTACCGGAAGCGTTAGCTTAGACAATAAGTTATACGTGTTTTGCCCTCGGGATAATGCCGAAGGTAAATTCAGTTTAAACCCTTCAAACGGCAGAGTGATCGTGTATTTTTCAGAATTATCTCGCTCATAAAAGGCCTTGGCCTCTCTGGGAAGATCATCACTAATTATTTTATCAAAATCTACCACCTCAAAAATAGAGTCCAATTGTTTTCCCGAATAGCCGGAAGCATATAAACCACCAATAATTGCACCCATACTAGTTCCTGCTACATAGTCGATCTTGATGCCCAAACTATCAATAACTTTCAATACACCAATATGGGCCAGGCCTTTGGCACCTCCTCCACTAAGTACTAATCCCACTTTTGGGCGTGCGTCTTCTGTTCTATCCTGCGCTTTCGCGGAAAATAAAACAAACAAACAAATGAGGGTGAGGAGTAATTTTTTATTCAAAATATATGGGCGAATTAATTTTTGTTAGTTTTATTTGAATCAGAATAAAACAACATTCTGACTATAAAGATAACAGTTATTTTTGATTAAAATACTGATAAATCTTAGCGGCTTTGGAGGCGCCAACAACATCTTCTAATTCGTCTAACTTGGCGTGGGCAACGCGTTTCGCAGATTTAAAATGTTTTAGCAAACTCACCACGGTTTTTTCACCAATCCCTTCAATAGTTTCCAATTCGGTATTCAATGCCGATTTGCTGCGGCGATTGCGGTGATGCTCAATACCAAAACGATGCGCCTCGTTTCGCAATTGTTGGATCACTTTTAGCGTTTCACTTTTTTTATCGAGGTACAATGGAATAGGATCGTTAGGATAGAATAATTCTTCCAGTCGTTTGGCGATGCCAATGATGGCAATTTTTCCTCGTAAACCCAAAGCATCCAGACTTTTTAAGGCTGAAGACAATTGGCCTTTTCCGCCATCAATAACAATGAGTTGTGGCAACGGTTGATTTTCGTCTAATAAGCGTTTGTAACGGCGATATACGACTTCTTCCATGGAAGCAAAATCATCCGGACCTTCTACGGTTTTAATATTGAAGTGACGATAATCTTTTTTGCTTGGTTTTCCATTTTTAAAAACCACACAAGCTGCCACAGGGTTGGTTCCCTGAATATTCGAATTATCGAAACATTCAATATGTCGCGGTTCTTCTTTTAATCGAAGATCCGCTTTCATCTGTGCCATGATCCGGTTAGCATGGCGGTCGGGATCTACAATTTTCATTTGTTTGAAACGCTCCATGCGGAAGTATTTGGCGTTTCGCTCAGAGAGATCTAAAATATGTTTTTTGTCTCCCAGTTTTGGTATGGTTACCTTAATGTCATCACCAAGATCGATATCGAAAGGAACATATATTTCTTTAGATTTTGAATGAAAACGTTGCCTGATTTCAATAATCGCAAGTTTTAATAAGGTTTTATCCGATTCATCCAATTTCTTTTTGATCTCGAGGGTATGCGAACGAATGATGGAACCATAGGACAATTGCAGAAAGTTCACATAACCATAACTTTCATCACTCACAATTGAGAAGACATCCACATTACTGATCTTCGGATTTACAATGGTGGATTTAGCCTGATAGTTCTCCAGAACATCAATTTTTTCCTTTATTTTCTGAGCGTCTTCGAACTGCATCTTCTCGGCAAAGTCATGCATCTGCTTTTTAAATTCCGACAGGGAATCTTTAAAATTGCCTTTTAAAATCTCCTTGATCGCTTTAATATTGGCATTGTATTCTTCTTCGGATTCTTTGCCCTCACAAGGCCCATTACAATTCCCTAAATGATATTCTAAACACACCTTATATTTACCTGCCTCGATCTTATCTTCCGCCAGATCATAATTACAGGTACGAAGCGAGTACAAACCACGAATCAGGCTTAACAAGGTGGATACCGTTTTCATGCTGGTATATGGACCAAAATATGTGCCGCCGCCTTTGTATACCCGACGTGTTGAGAACACTCTCGGGAACCGTTCATTTTTAATACATATCCAGGGATAGGATTTATCATCTTTCAATAACACATTATAGCGCGGACGATGTTTTTTTATAAGATTGTTTTCGAGGAGTAAAGCATCCGTTTCAGTATCTACAACAATGTGCTTGATACGCGCTATTTTTTTAACCAGGACCCTGGTTTTTCCGTTGTCGTGAGTTTTGGTAAAATACGAGCTTACACGCTTTTTTAGGTTTTTGGCCTTGCCAACATAAATAAGGTTATCATCCTTATCAAAATACTGATACACCCCCGGTTGGTTTGGCAAAGTTTTAAGTTGAATATCTAAAGCGGGCGTATCCATATTTTCAAAGGTAGCCCAAAATATAGTTAAACTAAAAATTAGCTTTTGATTTTTTAGTACCTTGCATATACCTTTTTTTGAACCATCAAAACCTGAACTCATGAAACGTTTGTTCGTTATTTTTGTAACCCTTTTATTATCAGAAACAGTTGTGGCACAAGAGACCTCAAATGATTTTGGTATGCAATTTAACCATGTTGCCTTATCAGTCTCTGATCTGGATGCTTCGGTGAATTTTTACAAGAATGTTTTGAAGCTTCAGGAAATAACTAACAGAACAGAAAAAGAAGGCATCAGGTGGTTTTCTTTGGGTCAGGGTAAAGAACTTCATTTGATCTCTGTTATTCCCGGCGAGATAAGCTTGAATAAAGCGGTTCATTTTGCACTGAGCGCACCAAAATTTGATGCCTTTATTGCCAACCTGAATGCCCGAAATATAAAATACTCCAGTTGGGCCGGGGAAAATAAAAAGATCACCATTCGTGCCGATGGTGTGAAACAGGTGTATATTCAAGATCCTGACGGCTATTGGATAGAAATAAATAGTGCTGATTAGTCGTTTGAAAAAGATATTTTCAAACGACTATTTTACTACCTTGCGCCACTTTTAAAAGACTTATGACGAAACAAATAATAGGCCGTAAAGATACGGTCGACTTTCCGAAATTGGGACTTTTTAATATTGAAGTTAAAATTGATACCGGGGCCTATACCTCGGCCATTCATTGTTCTGAAATTATTGAAGAGGGTGATCACCTACGTTGTATATTCAACAGTGAGGTTCATAAGAATTTTGGAAAAACCGAAATCATCTTCGAAGAGTATTCTCTTACCAATGTAAAAAGCAGCAACGGCTATAAAGAGAACCGATATAAAGTAAAATCCGAAGTTGTATTTTTTGGAAAAACATATAAGATTAACTTAACTTTAAGCACCAGAGACGATATGAAATTTCCTGTTCTTATTGGTCGGCAGTTTTTAAAACATAAATTTTTAGTTGATGTCGATTTAGAACAAGTCTCATTTTTATCCACAAATCATGAACATAGTCATCCTATCCAGAAACGCTAATTTATATTCCACAGATCGGTTACGAGAAGAAGGTGAAAAGCGTGGGCATAAAATGGAAATCATTGATCCTTTAAAATGCGATATTATTATTGAAAAGGAAAAGCCTACCATTTACTACAAAGATCGTTACCTCGATTACGTAGACGCCATTATCCCGAGAATTGGAGCCTCAGTAACCTTTTACGGTTGCGCCGTGGTTCGCCAATTTGAAATGATGGGCGTATTTACCATTTGCACCTCCGATGCCATCCAGCGATCCCGCGATAAATTACGCAGTTTTCAACGCCTTAGTAAAGCCGGAATCGGGATGCCAAAAACCGTATTTACTAATTATTCCCGCGATGTTGAGGAAGTTATTGAACACGTTGGCGGGACACCCGTAATTATTAAATTATTAGAAGGAACACAAGGTTTAGGCGTTGTTTTAGCTGAAACCAAAAATGCAGCCGAATCTGTTTTGGAAGCGTTTAATGGTTTGCAAGCACGTGTTATTGTTCAGGAATACATCAAAGAGGCCGGCGGTGCAGACCTTCGTGCTTTGGTAGTAGACGGTCAGGTAGTTGGAGCGATGAAACGTCAGGGTAAAGACGGTGAGTTCCGATCTAATTTACACCGCGGAGGTTCTGCCAAGGTTTTAAAGTTAGATCACAACGAATTAAAACTCGCCATGAATGCTTCACGCGCTTTGAAACTTCCTGTTTGCGGTGTCGATATGTTACAATCATCCCGCGGGCCGTTGATCCTCGAAGTAAATTCTACCCCGGGTCTGGAGGGGATTGAAGGAGCAACCGGTAGAAATATTGCCAAAAGCATCATTCATTTTATTGAGCGTAATAAACGCGAATCGTGATCCTTTAAAAAAAATTCAGCATGCGTTCAGAAAATCATAATATAAATATTTTTAAGGAGGTTATAAGCCCCGGAGAAAGCAAAGAAGTTAACTTTGATGTGGCCAATTTGCATACCTCATCTCCTGTGAATATCCCGATTATTGTTGAACGCTCTAAAAAGCCGGGACCTACGGTTTTATTTACTGCCGGAATTCATGGTGATGAAGTTAACGGTGTTGAAATTATCAGGCAACTTATTGCTAAAGGTATTAATAAGCCTAAATGCGGCACCATTATTTGTATGCCGGTTATTAACGTTTTTGGTTTTATTAACCTGAAACGCGAATTCCCGGATGGCCGCGATCTGAACCGCGTTTTCCCGGGAAGTCCTAATGGCTCCCTTGCAGGCCGTGTAGCCTACAAACTCGTGAAGGAAGTAGTTCCCCATGCTGATCTGGTTATCGATTTTCATACCGGAGGTTCCGGTCGCTTTAATGCACCTCAGTTACGGTATTCAAAAGAGGACAAAACCCTGGATACGTTAGCTCAGGTTTTTGGAGCGCCTTTTGTTTTGTACTCCAAAAATCTATCGAAATCCTTTCGTGCTACTTGCAAAAAATTAGATGTTCCTTTACTGCTTTTTGAAGGCGGTAAGTCGTTCCATATTGATGAGATGGTAACAAATTCCGGAGTGAACGGCTCGAAACGTATCCTGAAACATTTAGGCATGTTGAAGACGGTATTTAAGTCGACAAAACCAAAACAGGATTGCCTGTTCATTTCAGATAGTAAATGGATCCGGGCAAAATATTCCGGAATGTTCAAGGCTTCGATAGCTATCGGAACTCATGTTAAAAAGGATGATATCATTGGAAACATTACTGATCCTTACGGAAAATTCAATTTTTTCGTTCGCGCCAAGAATTCGGGGTATATCATCAATGTTAATGAGTCACCAATTGTATATCAGGGTGATGCTTTATTCCATATCAGTACCAAGATCAAAAAATAAGCATGACGAAGGCCGAATTACGTAAGAAATATAAAGGACTTCGTGCATTGCTATCCCCACAGGAACGCGACGATATGAGTTTGGATATTGCCAATCAGCTTTTAAAATTACCGATTTGGAATTACTCCTACTACCATATTTTTTTAACGATTGAGGAACTTCGCGAAATCGATACTAATTATATTTTGAATATTCTGGCAGGAAAAGACAAACATATTGTTGTTTCAAAAAGTGATTTTGAATCAGGCAAAATGACCCATTTTTTATTGACGGATAGCACGATTCTTAAAAAAAACACCTTCAATATTCCGGAACCTGTAGAAGGGATCCAAATTCCCGATTCGCGTTTAGAAGTTGTTTTTGTGCCCTTATTAGCTTTTGACATGAAGGGGCATCGCATTGGTTATGGCAAGGGATTTTACGACAAATTCCTGGCTGATTGCGCTCCTGAAACGGTAAAAATCGGGTTATCATTTTTTGAACCGGAACAGGAAGATATCCCGGTATTTGAAAGCGATATCAAACTTGATTACGGTGTAACGCCTAGAGGTGTTTATTCAATCTGATTCGCACAGCTTTCGCAATAGGTTTTTCGCAAGAAAGGATCCTCCAATAACTGAAACGTTACGCCACCTTCATCAACTGAATTGAACAATTTGCAAAACCGCTGTTTGTTAATGTTTATGGCGTTAAGCATAATACTCCGGTAGTTTTCTTCACTGGTAATATCTTTATCAAAAAGGGTCAAATTCAAATAATAGAATAGGAGGTTTTCGTCGATATCAATTTTATTAGCTTTTTCCTTTAAAAGGTCTATTGCCATATCTCGAGTACCATAATTGCTAAAAAACTCGGCCAAACTCAGATAATCGTAATTTGATAAATTAAATTCTTTATAGTTCTTACGGACAAAATCTACAGATTTATCTTTATTTGAAAAATCGCGAAACTTCATCAATTTCTCGGCTATTACCATTTGTAAGTTTACCAACATACGATCGATAAGCGATTTCTCAATATTGTAATCTTTCAAATCAGTAATTTCATTTTGCAGATCACGCTCATCCATTTTTATGGCATTATAGTATAATAGTTTTAAACGAACCGCTGCTAAATCATATTGGATTTTTGGGTTTTGAGGATCAAGTTTTTCAAGTTGTTCCAATTGATCTAGTACGATCATAGCCTCACTAAAATCAGATAAATAACGGTAACCTGCATTTTTAACCAATAAATCAACATACGCTTTGTTGTATGGAATGCTCATTTTATCCAAAGTTTCAGACACATTGGATTTTCCCCGAAGTTTTTCAAAAATTGAATTTTGAATATCATTGGCTTTTCCGAGTTGTCCTGCACTTAAAGCAGCATTAAAATTGGCTATGAGCTCACCTTCCGATTCGGATGTGTATTTCGTTTTCTTTTCAATTTCCAATTCCAGAACAGCTTTTCTGTGATTTTTTAAAATGGGTTCCATTTCCCTGGAAATGTTACCTGCTATAGCTTTTCTTACACCTTCTTTGCTCAAGTTACCCAAATAGGCATATTTCGTTCCTTTAATATCATTAAAAAATTCTACCCAGTTTTCCGATGCAGAAATCGTCGTTTTTATTGTAGGCGTTTGAAAGGATTGCAAGGCTTCAATGACACTTTGTGCGCGTAATTTTTGTAATTCAATATTCCTCGATGAAATGCCTTCAATAGAAGAATACGATTTAATATCGATCTTCTTAATGTTGTAATAACCCAATTTTAAGGAATCATAAACCGGCTTAATATCTGCTTGAGAATACGTAGATTTATTCTTTTTGAAGGGTATAATGAATTTTAAAGTTTCTTCAGTTGTAGCATAGTTGGGATCATCAATGGGTGTCACCTTCTTGGTATTATAACTTACATCATCCAAATACATCCCCATATCCAAGAGATCCATACCATAATTCTCCAAATTATAAATTACGTAATAACGGCACATATTTTTATTGCTCAAGAACAAAATATTGTACTCAAGCTCACTGTAAAGCAAGTTATTTGGTACATCGCCAACGTAAATCTGATAACGCCCATTGCCAACAGAGCGCATACTATTTTTCAGTGCATAATAGTAAACAGGAGGTAATACTGTTCCCCTTACCTGATCATTAGAAATATCAGTTAGTGAACAATCATACCTGCTTTTTGCAACCACGTCTATGGCTAAACCATCGTAAGGATTTTCAAATAATTCATTAAACCAGCGGTTGTCATTAATCTCAAAATAGAGTTTATTGCCGACCCGTTTTATGGAAAACTTGACCTCTTCGGGTTTTTGTTGAAATAACCGACTGAATTTATTACATTTTTGACTTTTCCCATTATTTGGAAAAACAATATCGTAGGTATTTTGGGCGTGTGAAAATTGAAAGAATAGGTACGCGCATAGCGCCAAAAAAAGATGCTTTAGGTTCATCAAGAATTATGGTATAGATTTAATAGCTTGTTAAATATAGTAAATACCTTTGAAGAATTAAAAAAGTAGAAGTAAGTTTTTTCTTTTAATCAGATTCTACTTTTTCTGAAACGCGCGTTTATTAAACACTATAAGCATTAAAAATCCGGTGCTAATAGCCATGTCGGCCACATTAAAAACCGGCTCGAAAAAGTTAAATCTTTTACCTCCATAAAACGGAAGCCACTGTGGTAAATCAACACTAAATAAAGGAAAATATAGCATATCCACCACGCGCCCATGCAACATAGCATCGTAACCACCATCAGTTGGTAAGAAGGTAGCTACCTGATTTAAACTACTATCGAATAAAACGCCATAAAATACAGAGTCTATGATATTTCCCAGGGCGCCGGCAAAAATGAGTGCAATGGCTAAAATTAATATTCTGGATTGCTTTTTTTTCGTAGCATCATACAACCAGTAACCAATCCCTATAATGGCTACAAGCCTAAAAACGGTGAGGATGAGTTTTGCAGAACGCTCCGTCATAAATGAAAGAAAATCACTGATCTTGGTACCCCAGGCCATCCCATCATTTTCAATGAAATAAATTTTAAACCAGGAGAATACAGAAATACTTTCGTAAAGCGAAAAATGAGTTTTAATATATATTTTACTGATTTGATCTACCAGCAAAATAATAACGATCAGAATAGTAGCTTTTTTTAAAGACATGAAATTTTAATTTCCCTCAGCGACAGAATGAAAATAAAAACGCCTCAAGGTTTTTGAGACGTTTCTTTTACTTTATAAAACGTATTATTGTTGCATATTTTTTGCTTCAATACTTAAAGTAGCATGCGGAACAAGCTCTAAACGCTTTTTGTTTATTAACTTCCCGGTTACACGACAAATGCCATAGGTTTTATTTTCAATACGGATTAAGGCATTCTTTAAGTCGCGAATAAACTTTTCCTGACGAATTGCTAACTGCGAATTGGACTCCTTACTCATAACCTCACTACCTTCATCGAAAGCTTTAAATGTAGGTGAAGTATCATCCGTACCATTATTATGATTGTTCATATAAGCACTTTTTATCAACTCCAAATCATGTTGTGCTTTCTTTATTTTATCCTGTATCAAAGCTTTGAACTCAGCTAATTCTTTATCTGAGTAGCGTACATTAGCATCTGTTTTCATAATATTAGTGTTTTTGTATATGAAGCTTCGTATTTACATCATCGAACGAAATATCAATACCATCATGGATTTCGTCTTTAATTTCTAGGGCTTCAGTTAATGTTTCTGTTTTTATATAATCAATATTTGTTTTTATAGCATTTACGATATGTGCATCTTTTTGAAGCATCACATCGATACGATCTGTAACCTCGAAACCGGAATCTTTACGTAGGTTTTGAATACGATTAATAAGTTCACGGGCTATTCCTTCTTTACGTAGTTCATCGGTTATGGTAACGTCTAAAGCTACAGTCAATGCGCCTTCATTTGCAACCTGCCAACCTTCTATATCCTGAGAGGTAATTTCTACATCGGCACGTTCTAATGTAATGTTTTTTCCATTAACGGCGACTTCCAAAGCACCATTTTGTTCTATTTTGTTGATATCTTCCGACGTAAAGTTCATAACAACGTTAGCTATGGCTTTCATATCCTTTCCAAACCTTGGCCCTAATACTTTAAAATTGGGTTTTATCTGTTTTACAAGAATATCGGAAGCATCATCTAAGAGCTCAATCTCCTTGACGTTCACTTCATATTTTATCAATGAAGATACGGCTTCAATCTCTTCTTTTTGTTGGGCACTAATTACAGGAATAATCACTTTCTGTAACGGCTGACGCACTTTAATTTTCTCTTTAGCTCTTAACGATAACACCAAAGAAGATATTGTTTGCGCGCTTTCCATCTTACGCTCCAGAGATTTATCGATGACGGCTTCATCGTAATCCGGGAATTGGGCCAAATGCACACTTTCAAATCCTTCTTTTTGGCTCACTGAATTTAAATCCAAATACAATTTATCCATAAAGAATGGTGCAATCGGGGCACCCAATTTCGCAATGGTAAGCATACACGTGTAAAGAGTTTGATAGGCCGATATTTTATCTTGTTGATAATCGCCTTTCCAGAACCGTCTTCTGCTTAAACGAACATACCAGTTACTCAGATAGTCTTGTGTAAAATCTGAAATGGCTCTCGCTGCTTTTGTTGGTTCGTAATCGTCGTAGAATCCATCTACTTTTTTGATCAGGGTATGAAGTTCAGAGAGAATCCAACGATCCAGTTCCGGACGTTCTTCCAACGGTACTTCAGCTTCGCTGTAATTAAAACCGTCTAAATTCGTATACAGACTAAAGAATGAGTACGTATTGTAAAGTGTTCCAAAGAATTTACGTTTTACTTCTTCCACACCATCAATATCAAACTTCAGGTTATCCCACGGATTGGCATTGCTTATCATATACCAACGCGTCGCATCAGCACCATAATCTTTAAGGGTTTCAAACGGATCTACGGCATTCCCTAAACGCTTGGACATTTTTTGTCCGTTCTTATCCAAAACCAAACCATTCGATACCACATTTTTATAGGCAACAGAATCGAAAACCATAGTTCCTATAGCGTGAAGCGTATAGAACCAACCACGTGTTTGATCGACACCTTCGGCAATAAAATCTGCCGGGTAAGCGATTCTATCATCAATTAATTCACGGTTCTCAAATGGATAATGCCATTGCGCGTAAGGCATAGATCCGGAATCGAACCATACATCGATCAAGTCACTTTCACGATACATTGGTTTTCCGGAATCAGACACCAAAACAATAGCATCAACAATATTTTTATGCAGATCGATCTTAGCATAGTTTTCTTCACTAAAATCGCCCACTTTGAAATCCTCAAAAATGGCTTTGTCCATCACACCGGCGTCCACCGCTTTTTGCATTTCGGCTTTTAATTCTTCAACAGAACCAATGCAAATCTCTTCCTTACCATCTTCGGTACGCCAGATAGGTAATGGAATGCCCCAATAGCGCGAACGCGATAAATTCCAATCGTTGGCATTCGCTAACCAGTTTCCAAAACGCCCGGTACCGGTGGCTTTTGGTTTCCAGTTAATGGTTTCATTCAATTCGTACATGCGATTTTTCACATCGGTGACCTTGATAAACCAGGAGTCCAAAGGATAATAAAGGATCGGTTTATCGGTACGCCAGCAATTCGGATAGCTGTGTTTATATTTTTCAACCTTAAAGGCCTTATTTTCTATTTTAAGTTTGATAGCGAGTTCTACATCCACAGATTTCTCAGGAGTTTCACCATCGGTATAATATTCATTCTTCACGTACTTCCCTGCAAATTCCCCCATTTCTGGTCTGAATTTCCCTTGAAGATCAACCAAAGGCACTAAATTGCCATGCTCATCTTTTACCAGCATTGGTGGAATTTCCGGTGTGGCTTGTTTCGCCACCAGGGCATCATCTGCACCAAACGTTGGCGCTGTATGTACGATTCCGGTTCCGTCCTCAGTAGTTACAAAGTCTCCCGCAATAACGCGAAAAGCATTCTCTGGATGTTCGAATGGTTGTGCATAATCCAGGAGCTGTTCGTAAGTGATCCCTACTAAATCTTTTCCGGTAAATTCCTTACTTACAAAGTATGGAATCTTTTTATCGCTTTCCTTGAAACCTTCTAAATCTGCACTACTTTCAACACGTTTGAATTTTCCTGAGAACTGATAATCTACCAGCTTTTTTGCCAGGATCACTTTGATTGGCTCAAAAGTATATTGGTTATAGGTTTCAACTAAAACATAATCGATCTTTGGCCCAACAGTTAAAGCCGTGTTACTTGGTAAGGTCCAGGGCGTGGTCGTCCAGGCCAGAAAATAGATGTCGCCTTCGTTTTGTAAAAAGTCAGGAAGGGAATCTGTATTCGCTTTGAACTGTGCTACCACCGTTGTATCCGTTACGTCCTGATACGTTCCCGGTTGGTTCAACTCATGTGAACTCAATCCGGTTCCTGCTTTTGGCGAATAGGGCTGGATCGTGTAGCCTTTATACAATAAATTTTTGTTGTAGATCTGTTTAAGCAACCACCAAACCGATTCCATGTATTTGGGTTCGTAAGTAATGTACGGATCGTCCATATCTACCCAATAACCCATTTTCTGTGTAAGATCGTTCCACACATCGGTGTAGCGCATAACCGCTTTTCTACAAGCAGCATTATAATCTTCAACAGAAATGGTTTTGCCGATATCTTCTTTGGTGATACCGAGCTCTTTTTCCACGCCCAATTCAATAGGTAAACCATGTGTATCCCAACCGGCTTTTCGCTTCACCTGGAAACCTTTCATGGTCTTATATCGGGGGAAAATATCTTTAATAGCACGCGCCAAAACATGGTGTACGCCGGGCAATCCGTTTGCTGAAGGTGGCCCTTCAAAAAATACAAAAGGTTTATGTCCTTCTCTTGTAGAAACGCTTTTCTCGAAAATGGTGTTTTCTTCCCAATAGTGCAAAATTTCTTCTGCTACTTTTGGTAAGTCAAGTCCTTTATATTCAGGAAATTTCGTGCTCATCAACTGGTCTTTCTTTTAAATGCGCGAATTTAATGAATTTTAACAAAAATGACCCTATGGTTTTCTATTATTTAACAACGCGTTAAAACGACGTTCATTTTTGCCTTTACCGCACTATTTTCAGGGTTTCAGACAATGACACCAATGAGGTCTTCAATTTTTGAAATGAGCTGAATTTTAATTTTGGTGTTTTTTAGCGCGATTTTATTGTATTTCGAAATAAAAATTGTAGAAAATCCGAGTTTTTCTGCCTCCAAAATACGTTGTTCAACGCGTTGTACGGGACGAATTTCTCCTGATAAACCTACCTCAGCGGCGAAACAAAAATCTTTTGGAACCGGCGCATCTTCATTGGAAGATAAAATAGCTGCCACAACACTCAGATCAATGGCAGGATCATCAACGGTAATTCCGCCAGTAATGTTTAGAAAGACGTCTTTGGCTCCCAATCGGAAGCCGGCACGTTTTTCCAGAACAGCCAAAAGCATATTTAATCGTTTCGCATTAAAACCAGTGGCGCTGCGTTGTGGTGTACCGTAAACCGCAGTACTAACCAGGGCCTGAACCTCGATCATTAAAGGTCTTAATCCTTCAATGGTAGCCGCAATGGCATGCCCGGAAAGTTCATCGTCCTTTTTTGAAATTAACAGTTCGGAGGGATTCGTTACTTCTCTTAATCCGGAACCTTGCATCTCATAAATACCCAATTCATTTGTAGAACCGAACCTGTTTTTATGAGCTCTTAAAATTCGGAATACGTGATTGCGATCGCCTTCAAATTGTAGTACTGTATCCACCATGTGTTCTAATATTTTCGGTCCTGCGATATTACCATCTTTAGTAATATGACCAATCAATAACACCGGCGTCGAAGTTTCTTTAGCGAATTTGATAAGTTCTGTTGTACATTCCTTGATTTGAGATATACTCCCGGAGGAAGATTCTATATAATCACTATGCAACGTTTGGATAGAATCGACGATCACAATATCCGGTTCCAGATCCGAAATTTGCTTGAAGATATTCTGAGTTTTGGTCTCGGTTAAAATGTAGCAATTATTATGGCTCGGATTGATGCGTTCTGCGCGGCGCTTAATCTGTTTCTGACTTTCCTCACCGGAAACATATAACGTTTTATACGGTAATTTTAAAGTCATTTGAAGCAATAACGTACTCTTTCCAATACCGGGTTCTCCGCCTAAAAGTGTTAATGACCCCGGCACCAGGCCACCACCTAAAACGCGATTGAATTCTTTATCGAAGGTATCTAAACGTGGTTCTTTGGACACATCGATGTCCTGGATCCGAAGGGGTTTGGATGCTTTTTTATTATTGGTTGAAGGAAGTTTCCAGTCGCTTTTTTCCGGTTTTTGAACGACCTCTTCAACGATGGTATTCCACTCTTTACAAGCATTGCATTGCCCTTGCCATTTGGCGTATTGGGTGCCACAATTCTGACAGAAAAAGGTTGTTTTTACTTTAGCCATTAATATCCGAAATCTGCTTTAATGGCATCAGCGCGGTCCATGGCCATATCTTTCGTAATACCACCAATTTCATCAAGAGCATAAGCTGATTCAAAAGTTCGCATGGCTTTTTTGGGTTCTCCGGTTTCTTCATAAAAACGCCCGATATAGTAAAGTCCCATAAGGGTATCCGGATAGGCTTTATTTGCCATTTTTCCGAGTTCTTCATATGCCTCGAAAAGCTCATTTTTTTCAATGGCCGCAGCAATCGCTTTAAAATCATTCACCAAAATTGGTTTATCTATGCCATAATAATCTTTTATAGCCTGATATTTTTCTTTGAGATAGGTTACCGGCGAGCCTTCCAGTTTTAATATTTTATCCTGATATTCCTGCTTTGAAATGGGTTGAAAAACCTTGAACATAAATTCTAAGGCTTTAGGTAAAGCTTGAGCCGGTAACGCATAATGCGAAGGGCTTTCAAAACTATTAAAATTATACTGTACCTTTTCGTTTTCCTTAGCCTTGATATCACTATCTAGTGCCGATACCATATCCTTGATGGATTTCGTATCCAGAGCGGTATCAGCCAAACAATAAAACGTATTTTTCTCAACTGAACCTAACCTTTGGGGTAAATAATCGATCATTTGTGGTGCTAATTCCGGACTCATGGCAATATAGCCTTGGAAGATCGGATCGGGTTTCAACAAAAAGTAATTGATAAAATTGGCGGTATCGCTCTGTCCAACAATAACCTTGAAATTACCAATGCGATAGTTACGTTCCAAATAGGTTAAAAGTTCTCCGCCAACAAATTCAAAAAAGTTAGCTCCACTTTCAATAGGCAAACCATTTTGTGCTGAATACATACAATCGTCGTAACGCTTTCCATATTGATTAATACCCACAACTATGGCTTCAGGCATTTCTTCCCAATACGAGAGAAAATCTACATTACCCGATACAGCTTCAAATAAATAATCACCATCCAACACCACAAAAAGTGGATACGCTTTGTCTGAATTAGCTTCATAATTTCGGGGCAATAATATTTTTAACTGGCGTTCTTCACCCATTTTTTGAGATTGAAAATTCTCATATTTGGCCTGGGCGTTAAGCGTTTGTAAGCTAATAAATAGCAGCACAATACATAGTGGTAATTTTTTCATTACTAAAGGATTTGAGAATGATAGCACAAGGTAATAAAATAAGCGATAGATTGAAAGTAAAATACTTTAGGTATTAAGCTTCTTTAATTTGATTTTTTCTATTAAAAACAGGCAGCAAAATTAAGGAAAGCCCCCCAAAGATAATGATCAAAATAGTTTGGGCAGACCACATGATCCAACCAAAAGCACGACTGGGATCTGCTGCATAACCGAATAGAGAAAAGGCCAACACAATAGCCTCAGGATAAGAACCTATACCGCCATTAGTGGCAGCGATACTAAGACCACCTGCTATAAATCCAACGAGAATGGCTGAAAAAGGAATATCGGAAGTGTTAGGCAAGGCAAAAGATGTCACATAGAACATAAGCACATACATAGCCCAAATAAATATGGTATGAAAAATAAATGGCCACTTTTTCTTCATTTTGAAAATACTGAGTGCCCCTTCAATTAAACCGTTCACAAAAGTTTTGATTCGCAATGCCAATTTTGATTTTCCGTTTTTGATGTATTGAAAAACAACAAGCATTCCCAAAATCCCAACTAAGGCCACGATAAAGAGTTTCAAAGGGTCGAATCGATCTATTAAAAAAGAATAAATAAAATCGAATTGAATGAATAAAGTAACCACGACAATCAGAAAGATCATGATCAGATCTGCGATACGCTCTGCAACGATGGTACCTAAAACTTTTTCAAAAGGCACTTTTTCATAATTGGTAATAATGGACGCACGCGCCACTTCACCTGCTCTGGGAATGGTATAATTAATAAGGTAGGTTGCCAAAACCGCCATGATGCTATTACCCAGTTTAATCTTATAACCCAGTGGTTCCAACTGAAACAACCAACGGTAAGCTCTGGATAAATGACTTAATAGCCCAAAAAGCATACCTAGTATAATATAGAAATAATTGGCCTTTTTAAAATATTGAATTAAAGTCTCTATGGAAATTTGCGACAAGGAATACCAAACTAAAAAAACTCCCAGTGCTAATGGGAGTGTGAATTTTAGAATATCTTTCGTTGTATATTTCAACAGGTTATTTTAAAAGGTTTGTAGCTTCATCGGGAAATACCAAGGCCGGTTTAAATACTTTAGCTTCCTCTACACTCATGAAGGCATAAGTAATTAATATTAAGGTATCGCCAACAGAAACTTTTCTGGCTGCTGCCCCGTTAAGGGTAATTTCACCAGTATTTCGGGGTCCCGGAATACAATAGGTTTCTAAGCGCTCACCGTTATCGTTGTTAACGATCTGCACTTTTTCTCCCTGAATAATATTAGCGGCATCCATCAGATCTTCATCTATGGTAATACTACCTATATAGTTGAGGTCTGCACCAGTGCATTTTACTCTGTGGATTTTCGATTTTACAACTTGAATTTGCATGTGGCAAAGATAATTAATTTAATGCGATATTATCTATCAGTCTTATATCATCTGCATACACTGCTATAAAGGCTCTATATGCTTTTTGTGGTTCTATTTGTTCTATTGGTTTTAGGGTTTTAGTATCTGCAATTACAAAATATTCTAATTCTAATAAGGGTTGTTTTGCAAATTCTTCCTGAACCCAAGCACTTATATTTTGTGCAGATTCTGTGCCAAACTTTGATCTGACAGTTTTTAATGTTTTGTAAATAAAAGGTGCTGCCTTTTTATGTTCTGGTGTTAATCTTAAATTTCGTGAACTCATGGCCAAACCGCTTGGTTCGCGAAAAATAGGACAAGCAATTACCTTTACAGGAAGTGCTTCTTTTTTCACCATTTTTTTTATGATCGCTAGTTGCTGAAAATCCTTTTCTCCAAAATAAGCCCTTTCAGGTTCAATGATTTTGAATAGATGTTTTACCACCGTACCAACGCCATTAAAATGTCCCGGACGAAATTTACCCTCCATTTCATGTTCCAAACCATCAAAATCAAAAGATTCAGAGGTAGTTTGGCCTTCATAAATATCATCAACCTCAGGAGCGTAAACCATAATGTTGTCTGTATCCAAAGCTTCCAAAGCTTTTAAATCCGTATCCAGCGTTCTTGGATATTTCTCTAAATCCTCGGCATTATTAAATTGGGTTGGATTCACAAAAATAGTCACTGCCACCTTGTCGTTTTCCTTACAGGCTTTTTTCACCAAATCTAAATGACCTTCATGCAAGGCACCCATGGTAGGAACTAATCCAAGGTGCTTCCCATCAGATTTAAATTTAGCAATCGCTTTCCTTATGTCTTCTTTATTAGTATAAACTTTCAATTGTTCTTAGAAAATAACGCCCGCAAACTTAAGATTTTACAAGCAATCTGCATAAAATTTTGTACTTTTGCGTGTTTTTTATTGTGAATTTTAAAAAGCACAAGGTTTATGTAATGGAATCTTTCTGTTTCTTTTTTCAGGGAAACACCTAAGAATCCATTTTATTTTGATAATAAATTCAACAAAAAACTAACTTATGAAAGATAAGAGGATATTGTACGTATCGTCGGAGGTGGTGCCTTATTTACCAGAAACAGAAATTTCGTCTATGTCATTTGAAGCCCCGCGATTGGTGAATCAGCAAGGTGGACAAATTCGAATATTTATGCCTCGATACGGGAATATTAATGAACGCAGACATCAATTGCATGAGGTCATCAGGTTATCAGGAATTAATTTAGTAATTAATGATCTGGATATGCCACTTATTATTAAGGTTGCTTCTATTCCTAAAGAACGCATTCAGGTTTATTTCATCGACAACGATGAATATTTCAAAAGAAAAGCAACACTTACCGATGAAGACGGTAAGCTGTTTGCCGATAATGATGAACGTGCCATCTTCTTTGCCAAGGGGGTGATTGAAACCGTTAAAAAGTTAAACTGGTCGCCGGATGTTATTCATGTACATGGCTGGTTGGCATCATTATTACCGGTTTATTTAAAAGAATTTTACAAGGACGAACCTTTATTTAACGAGAGTAAAATTGTAACCTCTGTTTACAACCAAAGTTTTAACAATACGTTAAATAAAGATATGATTAATAAGGTTAAATTTGACAACATAAATGACGATGCCATTGCAGTGCTCGAAGAGCCAACTTATATCAATCTGATGAAGGTTGCTATAGACCACTCTGACGCTCTAATCATGGGCTCTGAAGAGATTCCGGAAGCGCTTGAAGCTTATGCAAAAGCATCAAAAAAACCTGTTCTAGAATATAAAAGTAGAGATGAATTTGGAGAAGCCTACACGACTTTTTTGAATGACGAAATGTTAAGCTAATCTTTATATTCTGCAAAATTAACTTATGAAAAACAAAACAAACGCCCTTAATGTAGTTGTTACCCTCCTGATATTGGTTTTAACTTTTGTTGCTTGTGATAAAGAATTTAATGATCTACAAAGTGACGTATTAGGAAAAGAAAATCTGAACTTTACCACCAGTGAAATGGATCTTCCCGTTGTAGCTTACAACAAGAAACTGGAGAATATTCAAATAAATAATTTATCCTCTAATCTTTTAGGAGTATACAATGATCCTGTTTACGGACTAACTACAGCTAGTATCGTAAGTCAAATTACGCCAACGAGTTTTAATCCCCTTTTTGGAACCAATACCGTGGTGGACTCTGTGGTTTTGTCTATTCCTTATTACAGTAAAAGTATTTCGAGCAATGAAGCTATTCCACAATATAGCATTCGTGATTCTTTATATGGAGAAGAACAAGATGGCAGTATGAACCCTATAAAGCTAAGTGTTTATAGCAATACCTATTACTTAAGGGATTATGTGCCTTTTGAATTGGGTTCAAGCAATCAAATGTATTATTCTTATGCCGATTTGGCCGATAATAATAATCAAAATCAGGCTCTTGATGGAAATAATACCATTAATTTTGATGATTTTAAAGGCCCTCTCTTATATGAAGACCCGGAATTTGAACCAAGTGCCGAGGCTATTGCTACCAATAAAACCACCAATGGCGAAGTCACTACAGATTATGGCGTTCCGGCATTACGGGTTAAATTAGACAACACATTTTGGAAAAATACGATTGTTGATGCTTACAAAGCTGACAGTACGATTTTGAGAAACGGTAATAATTTCAAAAACTATTTTAGAGGAATTTATATCAAAGCAGAGCCTATTAACCAAACGGGTAATATGATCCTACTAAATATAGCGTCGTCTGGAGCCAATATCACGATGTATTACACGAAAGATTCGAGCAGTACAGAAGGAGAAACCGAAAATGGCACTTACACATTCAATTTTTCAGGAAACAGACTCAATACGTTTATCAATGCCTTTGACGGACCCACGTTACAAAATGGAAATAGCACGGATGGTGATGAAAAACTTTACTTAAAAGGTATGGGTGGTTCCATGGCCGTTGTTGATTTATTTAATTCTCCTGAAGATTTACAGGCATTTATTGATAAGTTTCGATTGAAAGACGAAAATGGCGATTATGTTCAGGATCCTGCTACTGGAAACTACAAACTAAAAAGTTTGATCAATGAAGCTCAGTTGGTTATTTACGAAGATGAAAGTATGGCACAAGGGCCTTTGCATGCTAACGGTGACGATTTTCATAAATATGACCGCCTTTATGCCTACGACTTAGCCAACAATCAGCCAACCCTAGATTATTTAGTTGATGGCTCAGAAAATCAGCAGGATGCATTTAATTCAAAGTTTTTAGCCCTTGGACAACGCATCGCAGATGATGGCACCAATTACAATTATAAAATACGATTAACTGAACAACTTAACAGTTTATTAGTTCAGGACTCCCTACATACGAAAATTGGTTTGGTTCCCTCCACGAATGTAAACTATAGAACAAATGCCGACATCCTCAATAGTATGAATGACGTTACCAAAGTACCTGCGGCGACTATGATAACTCCAAGAGGAACGGTGGTTTACGGATCGAATACTACAGCAGATAAAAAATTAGTGTTAAAGATCTTTTACACTGAAGAGAAATAAAATTAAGTGAAAGAACGCATAAACATCTCATAACTTGAATAATAAAAGTCATTTTTAATCGAATGACTTTTATCGTTTAAATCTGGGTGTTTGTATAATATTTACTGTAAATTCAGTAATAATTTTACATCTTTGTTCTTTCTTAACCTCAAAAATTCAAAATTTAAATTATGTGTGGAATTGTTGGATATATTGGCTATCGCGATGCTTACCCCATTATCATAGAAGGTTTAAAACGTTTGGAATACCGTGGATACGATAGTGCCGGTGTTGCATTGTATGACGGAAATGACCTGAAAGTAACCAAAACAAAGGGTAAAGTTGCCGATCTTGTGGATAAATGCGAACGTGAGATCTCTACTAGCGGAAATGTTGGTATTGGCCACACACGCTGGGCAACGCATGGCGTTCCTAATGATGTGAATAGCCATCCTCACGTTTCAAATTCCGGAGATTTGGTGATAATCCATAATGGGATCATCGAAAACTACGATGCTTTAAAACAAGAGCTTATTTCCAGAGGTTATACGTTTAAATCTGATACGGATACAGAGGTTCTGATCAATCTTATTGAAGATGTAAAAAAACAAGAGAATGTTAAACTTGGAAAGGCCGTTCAGATTGCCTTAAACCAGGTTATTGGAGCTTATGCCATTGCTGTTTTTGATAAAAACAAACCGGAAGAAATTGTAGTGGCTCGTTTAGGCAGTCCGCTAACTATTGGTATTGGTGAGAATGAAGATGAGTTTTTTATCGCTAGTGACGCTTCCCCGTTTATTGAATATACTAAAAATGCTGTTTATTTGGAAGATGAAGAAATGGCGATCGTACGTTTTCACAAAGGCATAAAAGTTCGAAAAATTAAAGATGATTCTATGGTTGACACCTATGTTCAAAAACTCCAGATTAACCTGGAGCAAATTGAAAAAGGCGGATACGATCATTTCATGTTGAAAGAGATTCATGAACAACCAAAAGCCATTCAAGACACCTATCGTGGTAGACTTCTACGTGAACAGGCTATAATAAAAATGTCCGGGGTTGAAGATAACATGAAAAGATTCCTCAACGCAAAACGTTTTATTATTGTCGCCTGCGGAACATCCTGGCATGCCGGGTTGGTAGCAGAGTATATTTTTGAAGACCTGGCAAGAATTCCAGTTGAAGTGGAATATGCGTCTGAATTCCGATATCGAAATCCCGTCATTTCAGAGGATGATGTCGTAATTGCCATATCACAATCCGGTGAAACCGCTGATACCTTGGCAGCTATTAAATTAGCTAAATCAAAAGGTGCTTTTGTATTTGGAGTTTGTAATGTGGTGGGGTCATCTATTGCAAGAGAAACAGATGCCGGTGCATACACACACGCCGGTCCTGAAATTGGTGTGGCTTCTACAAAAGCCTTTACCACGCAAATTACAGTGTTAACATTAATGGCCTTGCGTCTGGCTCGTGCTAAAGGCACTATTAGTAGTTCTGATTATCGACAACATTTATTGGAATTGGAAATGATCCCGAGTAAAGTAGAAAGAGCTTTACTTTCAGACCCTTTAATTGAAGAGATCGCCTATAAATATAAAGATTCAAGAAATTGTTTATATCTAGGCCGCGGCTATAATTTTCCGGTGGCTCTCGAAGGCGCTTTAAAATTAAAAGAAATATCGTATATCCATGCGGAAGGCTATCCTGCTGCTGAAATGAAACATGGTCCCATCGCCTTGATCGATGAGAATATGCCCATTATTGTTATAGCCACGAAAAAAGGACATTACGAAAAAGTAGTCAGTAATATACAGGAGATCAAATCTAGAAAAGGACGTATCATTGGTATCGTTACCGAAGGTGATGTTCAGGTTAAAGAATTGGCCGACCACGTGATCGAAGTTCCTGAATCCTCTGAATCCTTATCTCCTTTAATCACAACCATTCCGCTGCAGTTATTGTCATACCACATTGCTGTACTGCTCGGTAAAAATGTAGATCAACCTCGAAATTTGGCTAAATCCGTTACTGTGGAATAGTAAAAATCTTCATTTCGAAAAAAATTAAATAGGCTGAAATATCGTAAAATCGTATATTTCAGCCTGTTTTTTGAGAAAAACATAAATATATTCTGGTATTTTTAACAATAAGTACTATGCGCGCATAATTTTTTTATACATTTATGCGTAACTAATTGGATATATACATATATTGTACGACTAAAACTAAATTAAATAGATGAAAACACTAATCCCCTTTTTCTTGTTGTTGTTTAGCAGTCTGACTTTTGCCCAAACAACAATTTCTGGTACTGTTGTAGACGAGAACAGTGTACCCATTGCCGGAGCAAACATTGTAGTGGTAGGTACATCAAGCGGAACGGTCACGGATTTCGACGGAAACTTTTCGCTTACCTACAGTCAAAATCCTCCATTTACAATCGAAGCGCGCTACGTAGGCTACGAAACCCAAAGAGCCGAAGTTACACAGAATAATCAAACGATTAATATTGTACTTAAGGAAGGAAATGCCCTGGACGAGGTTGTAATTTCAGCTTCCAGAACACCTGAACGTATTTTTGAATCTCCGGTAACAGTAGAACGTATTGGCGCAAGAGATATCAAAAACACCGCATCAGCTGATTTTTATGGTAGCCTGGAAAATTTAAAAGGTGTTGACATCAATACAAATAGTTTAACCTTCCAATCACCTAACACCCGAGGTTTTGCCACCTTTGCCAACAACCGTTTTATGCAGTTGGTTGATGGTATGGACAACTCCACACCGGCACTTAACTTCCCTATAGGAAACCTGGTTGGTATTACGGAAACTGATGTGCAAAGTGTAGAATTACTTCCCGGAGCATCTTCCGCACTTTATGGTGCGAATGCCTTTAATGGTATTTTGTTCATGCGTAGTAAGAATCCTTTTGATTATGCCGGAATTAGTGCTTCCGTTAAACGAGGAATTACATCTCAGGAAGCAGCTGGTGATAATCCGTATACCGATGTGAGTGTGCGTGCTGCCTATAAATTCAGTGATAAATTTGCCGCCAAAGTGAATTTTGGATATTTAAAAGGAACCGATTGGGCAGCTAACAACACCGAAGATAAAAACGATCCATCAAAAACCAGAGCCGCCACAGATTACAACGGACTAAATGTTTATGGTGATGAGGTTGCCACGAACATTCGCTCTGCTTCAGGTTTAGGAATCATTCCTGATGTAGTTGTAAGTCGTACGGGCTACAACGAAATGGATTTAACCAACTATGAAGCTTCAAGTATCAAAGCTGACTGGGGCTTGTATTACCGCCCGTGGGCTAACGATTTTGAAATATCTTATCAAGGAAAAGTAGGAACCGGTTCAACCATTTACCAGGGTTCTAACCGCTACCAAATTAGGAACTTTTTCCAACAACAACACAAAATAGAGTTCAAGAACGATAATTTCTTCTTAAGAGCCTATATGGTTGGTGATGATGCCGGTGATTCCTATGACATGCTTTTTACAGGGATTAATGTAAATCGGGCCTGGAAAAGTGATGAAGATTGGTTTGGTGATTATATCGCAACCTATGCAGGTATTGAATTAAGTGGAAACCCCATGGGTTTAACTACACAACAAAAACACGATGCGGCTCGTGCCGTAGCAGACACTGGAAGATACTTACCGGGATCACCCGAATTTGAAAATGCATTTAACAGAATTACAAAAGATCCCAATTTTCAAACCGGATCTAAATTCCAGGATGGTTCCGTGTATTACCATGTGAATGGAAATTACAACTTGAGTCATCTGATTGACTTTGCTGAGATTCAGATTGGTGGATCCTACAGGTCTTACAGTTTAAATTCATACGGTACTATTTATACCGATCAGGATGGCCCAATCGATTATTCCGAATATGGTCTGTATACCCAGATTCAGAAAAACCTGGAGTTAAGTGATGCCTTAGAGCTCAAATTAACCGGATCTTTACGCTTTGATAAAAACCAATTTTTCGATGGTTTCTTTTCTCCGAGACTTTCAGCAGGATTAACAGTGAATAAAAATCACAACTTTAGAGCTTCTGTACAAACCGGGTTTAGAAATCCAACTACTCAGGATCTATTCATTGGTTTAGATACTGGTGGACCTATCTTAGTTGGATCGGCACCAAACAACCTGGACCGCTATGTTAGAACCTATAATGTAAGTGCTTCGGGTCAGATGCTAGGGCAGCCAGCAACCATTGAACAGTCTGGACGTGCAGCCTATCAAAACTCATATACGGCAAGCTCCGTACAGGCTTTTGCAGCTAATGGATCCCCATTAGAAATAGGAAACCCTGACTTAATAAAACCTGAACAGGTTACCTCTTATGAGGTAGGTTACCGTGGAAAATTTGAAAAGTTTAATGTGGACCTTGTTGGCTATTATAATAAATACAAGAATTTTATTTCGCAATTTGGTGTAATTGCACCGCTCTATGGAACTGTAGGTGATAATTCGCTTTCTTTGGCAGCTATTGCCAATGGTGACTATAAAACTTATGGTATTTATACCAACTCACCCGCCGATGTAAATTCTTATGGTGCTTCCATCGGAGTTTCAACTAAGATTTTCGATAAGTTCGATCTAAGCGGAAGTTATACTTTTGCAAAGCTTGATTTCAACCGCCAGAAATTCCCGGATTTTGTAACAAATTTTAATACACCCGAACATAAATTCAAAGCCTCTTTTGGTAGTACTGACCTCATTAAGAACTTCGGATTTAATATCAATTACAGATTCAGCGACGATTATTACTGGGAAGCCACCTTTGGCAATGGTTTAGTGCCTCAGTATCAAGTGGTAGATGCCCAGATCAATTTAACTGTTCCAAGTATTAAATCAGTATTTAAATTAGGGGGCACAAACCTTTTAGGTGAAGAATACTTTACCGCTTATGGTACAGGCCATATCGGATCGATCTATTATTTATCATGGACTATTAATAATCTATAATTGTTATGAAAAAACATATATTGACATCAAAATATTTATGGCTTTTATTGAGCCTTTTAAGCATCGTAGCTTGTAATGAACCTGACGATGTTCTAGCCGATTATAATGTTCTACCCGCAGCTCCAGAGGAGCTTCCTGCCCTTACTGCAGGTTCAGCTAATTTTTCTAAATATGTGGCTATTGGAGCTACATTTACAGCAGGCTTTACAGATGGCGCTTTGTTTAAGGCATCTCAACAAAATTCATTCCCTAGTATTTTAGCAGGTGAATTTGCTAAAGCAGGTGGTGGTTCTTTTACTCAACCAATGATGAATGATAATTTCGGTGGTCTTGCTTTAGCCGGAACACGAATCCAAGATCCCAGATTGGTTTTTGGAGGCGCTGGCCCAGTTTCTTTGGAAAGTATCATTGGACCCGTAACGGTAACCACGGATATTGCTTTAAATAATCCAACCGGACCATTTAATAATCTAGGAGTTCCGGGAGCTAAAAGTTATCACCTTTTTTACAACGGCTTTGGTAACATAGCCAACTTGCCTTCAGCAGCAAACCCATATTTTGTGAGAATGACCGGGGCAACACCCAACGCTTCTGTAATGGATTTAGCCATGGCACAAAACCCAACGTTTTTCACCCTTTCTGAAATTGGTGGAAACGATGTTCTGGGCTATGCGACATCAGGAGGTACAGGTGTAGACCAAACCGGTAATTCAGACCCATCAACCTACGGTAATAACGATATTACTGACCCTACTGTGTTTGCTTCAGTGTTAAATAATGAAGTCGCTCTTTTAACTTCAGGTGGGGCTAAAGGCTTGATAACAAATGTGCCTTATATTACCGATTTACCTCATTTTACTACAGTACCTTATAATCCCATACCTTTAGATGGTGCAACCGCTGATTTTTTAAATAGTGCCTCAGCCTATGGCGCTTATAATGCCGGTGTACAGCAAGCCTTAGCATATTTAGTAAGCGTGAATGCGATAACTCAACAAATTGCTGATGCTGAACTTGCAAAAAGAACCATTCACTTTGAAGCTTCTGAGACCAACGCCGTAGTGATTATGGACGAAGATCTTATCGATTTAACAGCAATTAATCCTGCTTTAATTAGTATGAGACAAGCCACTGAAGATGATTTGTTCGTACTTCCGGCTGCTTCTTTTATAGGCACCGAAGCTGTACCTAACAATCCGCAAACGGTTAACGGCGTAGCTATTCCTTTAGCAGATAAATGGGTATTAACCCCTGAAGAACAAGCTGCCATTAAAACCGCTACAGATGCTTACAACAGTACCATTGAAGGCATTGCCAGTAGTAATGCCAGTGTTGGTTTAGTAGATTTAAAAGGTATTTTATCGCAATTAGCCTCTACAGGTTATGCGTACGGTGATTATATCTTAACTGCTGATCTTGTTACAGGAGGCGCCGTGAGCTTAGATGGAATCCATTTAACGGCTCGTGGTTATGCTCTAATGGCAGGTGCATTTTTAGATGCTATCGATGCTAATTTTGGTTCCAATTTTGCCGCTTCAGGAAATATACCTGATGCCAGTATGTACGGCACAAATTATTCGCCAACTTTACAATAAGTAATGACCCCTAAATAAATTACAAACACCTTCCTAGAGAAGGTGTTTTTTTATGGAAAAAACCTCGAAAAACAACTTTTGATTTAAATTAAAAAATATATCTTTGCAGCCGAAAACAAAATGTGTTTTTAGACAATTAAATTGCATAATATTAAACAGATAAGTAATGTCAAAAGTTACAGGTAAAGTTGCTCAGATAGTAGGTCCGGTTATCGATGTTGAATTTGGTGCTGGTGCTGAACTTCCAAAAATTTATGATTCTTTAGAAATTAATAGACCAGATGGTACTATTCTAGTACTTGAGGTTCAGTCTCACATTGGTGAAGATACTGTACGTACTATTGCGATGGATTCTTCAGACGGTTTAAGCCGTGGCACTGAAGTTGTTGCTACGGGTGCTCCTATTCAAATGCCAATTGGTGAAGATGTTTACGGTCGTTTATTTAACGTGATCGGAGATGCTATCGATGGTCTTGGTGACTTACCAAAAGCCGGAAAATCAGGTTTACCGATTCACCGAGAAGCTCCTAAATTCGAAGATCTGTCAACTTCTACTGAAGTATTATTTACCGGAATTAAAGTTATCGATTTAATTGAGCCTTATGCTAAAGGTGGTAAGATTGGATTATTTGGTGGTGCCGGTGTTGGTAAAACCGTATTGATCCAGGAATTGATTAACAACATTGCAAAAGGTCACGGTGGATTATCTGTTTTTGCCGGTGTTGGTGAACGTACTCGTGAAGGAAACGACCTGTTACGTGAGATGTTGGAATCCGGTATTATCCGTTACGGTGAAGATTTTATGCACTCTATGGAAGAAGGCGGATGGGATTTATCCAAAGTAGATAAAAAGAAAATGAAAGAATCGAAAGCCACTTTCGTATTCGGACAAATGAACGAACCACCGGGAGCCCGTGCTCGTGTAGCCTTATCAGGTTTAACTATTGCTGAATATTTCCGTGATGGTGCCGGAGATGGACAAGGGAAAGACGTATTATTCTTCGTTGATAATATTTTCCGTTTTACACAAGCTGGTTCTGAGGTATCTGCACTTTTAGGTCGTATGCCATCTGCGGTAGGTTACCAACCTACTTTAGCAACAGAGATGGGTGCGATGCAAGAGCGTATTACGTCAACTAAAAAAGGATCTATTACTTCTGTTCAGGCGGTTTACGTTCCTGCGGATGACTTAACGGATCCTGCGCCAGCAACAACCTTTGCCCACTTAGATGCTACAACAGTATTGTCTCGTAAAATTGCCGAGCTTGGTATTTATCCTGCGGTAGATCCGTTGGATTCTACGTCTCGTATCTTAACCGCTGACATTTTAGGACAAGAGCATTATGCTTGTGCGCAACGCGTAAAAGAGTTATTACAACGTTACAAAGAATTACAAGATATTATCGCCATCCTTGGTATGGAAGAATTATCTGAAGAAGATAAATTAGCTGTAGGTCGTGCAAGACGTGTACAACGTTTCTTATCACAACCATTCCACGTAGCGGAGCAGTTTACTGGTATTCCAGGTGTATTGGTAGATATTAAAGAAACAATCAAAGGATTCAATATGATCATGGATGGTGAATTAGATCACCTACCTGAAGCTGCCTTCAACCTTAAAGGAACCATTGAAGAAGCTATTGAAGCCGGAGAGAAAATGTTAGCTGAAGTTTAATCAGCAAAATAAAGATCAGATCATTATGTATTTAGAAATTGTATCACCGGAAGCTACACTTTTTAGTGGTGAGGTACAGCAAGTGGCTGTTCCAGGCGTGCATGGTGAATTTGAAATGCTGAATAATCACGCACCAATCGTTTCACTATTGAAAGCCGGAACGGTGAAGATTACCGGTGACATTACCTTAGATGAAGCCGTTCAGGATAAATTCAGTAAAGGTGATAAAAACACAACCTTATTACATATTGTTTCAGGAACCATAGAAATGAAAGACAATAAGGTGATCGTTCTAGCGGATTAAAAACACCTCAAGATATTTTAAACCCGACGTGAAAACGTTGGGTTTTTTTATGCCATTTTTTTCCAGGTTCGGATTAAAAGAACACAACAACTAACAGCTACTAGAGTGAGTATTGATGCCCAAAGTAATTTTCCGTAAATAAAATAGCCCGTCGCAAAAAGCACACTGTAAACCCCAATGATCCCTGTAAAAAAGGCTAAAATTTTAAATCCGATATTGTGGAATTTACCGTTCTGAGCAAAAACCAGGTTTTCAAACGCGTTCAAGACTATTTTATCGCTGGGTTGCGTTAAAAGTGTAACGATAATCCAACCAACAGTAGTGATCAGGACACCCAGAATTAATTGCCAGTGCCCTTGTAATTCAAACCAGGGCTGATCCAGTTTACCGTTTATGAAAAAAATAATAGCAATAATGAATGAAATACCCATCGCTGCTATTTCACTATAGGGGTTAATACGACGCCAAAACCAACGCATAATAAATAACAATCCTGTTCCCGCTCCTATTTGTAAAAGGAGGTCGAATACATCTTTTGCCGACTTGATATAGAATGAAAATAAGGCGGCACATAACATGAGTAAAACTGTTGAAATTCGGCCTACCAGAACACGTTGCTTTTCACTGGCGTTCTTATTAATGAATCGTCCATAAAAATCATTGACAATATAGGAACTCCCCCAATTCAGTTGGGTGGAAATCGTGCTCATAAATGCTGCAATAAGAGACGTAAGCACCAAGCCAATAAGTCCGGCAGGTAAGTAAGTCATCATGGCGGCATAAGCCACATCCTGTCCCTGCATTTCCACATTGAGTGAAGGGAAGGCGGTTGTGATACTTTCCATGGTCGGAAAAACGATCAAGGAAGCCAAACCAACTAAAATCCATGGCCACGGACGCAAAGCATAATGGGCAAAATTAAAAAACAAAGTAGCCCAGGTAGCGTGATTTTCATCTTTAGCCGCAAGCATACGTTGCGCAATATAACCACCGCCTCCGGGTTCTGCACCCGGATACCAGGTACTCCACCATTGCACAGCAAAAGGAATGATAAATAAAGTAATTAAGGCTTCCGGATTGGAAAAATCAGGTAGAATGTCGAGTTTATCTACTACATTTGGGTTTTGCAATAATTGATCCATACCTCCTACCTGCGGAAGATTTACAACATAAATGGTTGCCCAAATCGAGCCAACCATAGCGATAATAAATTGCACGAAATCTGTTATAAGAACCCCTTTTAAACCTCCAAGAGAGGAATAAATAACCACTATGATCGAAGAATATAAAAGCGCTTGTTCCTGGGAAATACCTAATAAAATATTTCCAATTTTAGCACCGGCCAAACATACACCGGCCATGGTGATCACATTAAAAATAACGCCTAAATATAAGGCTCTGAAACCACGGAGAAATCGTGCAGGTTTTCCTGAATAACGTAGTTCGTAGAATTCCAGATCAGTAGTGATCCCGGAGCGTCGCCAAAGTCGGGCGTAGAAAAATACCGTGAGCATTCCTGTGAGCAGCATGGCCCACCAAACCCAGTTTCCAGACACGCCATTTTTACGCACTAACTCTGTAACCAAACCGGGTGTATCGGCAGCAAAGGTTGTAGCCACCATAGAAACACCCAGCAACCACCAGGGCATATTTCGTCCGGATAGAAAAAATTCAGCACTGCTTTTACCGGCTTGTTTTGAAACCCACAAACCAATAATAAGACTTAAGGCAAAAAATAAAATAATAATCGTGTAATCCAGACCCGATAAATGTACCATGAGCTATTCCTTTTTAAGGGTATTAATAGACTTTTTTAATCACATTTGTAACGATACCCCAAATGATGAAATTGTTTTCCTCTGTAATTTTAATAATCGGATAATTAGGGTTTTCGGGTTGTAACCACATACCGTCCTGATCTACTCTGAGGCGTTTTACTGTAAACTCACCATCAAGGAAACATACAGCAATTTTATTGTTTGAAGGTTCAATACTGCGGTCGATTACCAGAAGATCGTTATCATTAAGTCCGGCTCCAATCATCGATTGCCCGCTAACACGCGCAAAAAAGGTCGTTTCTTTATTCTTTACCAGTTCATGATCAAGAGATAAGCGTTCTTCGGTAAAATCTTCAGCAGGTGATGGAAAACCGGCAGAAACGCCTATATCTAAAAAAGCAGCTCCCAAACCAGTTGACGGTTCCGGAGTGAAAATAGTGAGGGGTTTTGTGTTTGGTATGAACATAAGCTTACATTGGTTTTGCGTTAGCCCTGCCTGCCGGCAGGCATGGATAAAGGCATTGTTGGAACTCGCCCGCAGGGCAGCAACTGCCGAAAGCGCGACCCGTAGGGTAATGCCCTAAAGATTAATAGCTAAATATAGCATTTTATGATTTTTTAATTAAAAAAGTTTACCTTTTTTCATGATGGTATTGCCGAGACGTTTGTAAACCTGCTTTTTCCCTTTTACACAAAAATGGTACTCCCCTTTGGTTCTTAGCTCGGTGGCGGAGGTTAGAATGACCTCGGAAACACTAACATTATTATCTTTAGCCACTTTTTCTTTAATATCGTCGATGGTGGCATGACCTCGTTTTAATTGATTTTGAATTTTACTATTTAGGTTGGGCTCCTTAAAATTTTCAGGAAGCTGACAGCTGGTTTCATCTTCCGATGTAGGCATATCTCTTTTATTCGCTGCTAACCTTTCTGAGGCAGTAGCATCAAGATATTCCCAGGTAAAATTGGGTTTCAGGAGAACCTTTCGACCATCTTCAGTAGTTACAACTTCACCCTTTTGAGCGAAAGCAATACTGGAAATTCCGATAAAAAAAAGAAGTAAGACTGATTTCATGAGTTCCTGTGTTTTAAATTAAGGTAAGTGTTTAGATTCCAACCAGGCATCGCGCATAGCTTTTTGTTTAGCGCTTACCGGAGTATTGCTCGCTTCGAACAGATCTAAGGCATAATCTTTACTAGCCTGAAGCGTTACCGTTGTTTCTTTAGTTTTCCCAAAACGATTAAAAATTACTTTGACTTTATCGCCTGGATGATAGGTTTGAATTAGCCCACCAAAATTGGTGGTTTGAAGTACCGGCGTCGTATCCACTTTGATAATTTGGTCTCCATTCTCGAGACCAGCCTGGTATGCGGCACCTCCCATGATCGTGTTTTCAGTTATGAATCCGCCTTCAACAGACGCTCCAAAATCTACTTTTTCGGGATCCTGAGTGAGTGACACACCCACGGTATTTAATAAGGTTTTCATATTTGGCATATCACTTTTATAAATGTAATTACCGAAAAAATGATCGGCAAAATCTTTACCGGCATAGCTTGTCAGGGTATTTTGAATATCCTGAATCGTGTAGGGAATTTCAGTTTTTCCGAAGTTATTCCACATCTTTTTCATAAAATCGTCCAAATTCAAACCTTCTTCCCGAAGTGACAGATCGAGGGCAAGTCCGAGCATATTTCCATAGGAATAATAAGAAATAAACGTATTTACCCGATTTACAGGATCTACAGAGGTAGCGGCATCTACAAACGGCGCCTGCTGACTCATCCCAATGGGTGTAAAAAATTGTCGCGCCGGAGAATTCCAAACGTAATTAAAGGTTCGGGATAATCCTGTAACGTAATCTTTAGGCGTCATGATACCTGCCCTTGTTAAGATAAGATTGGTATAATATTGCGTGAAGCCTTCGGCAAACCACAGAGCACCACTCATATTAGCATGCTGAAAATCGAAAGGCTCCAATGTTTTTGGGCGAATGCGTTCTACGTTCCAACTATGAAAGAATTCGTGTGAAACGGTTCCGATATTTCGGTTAGCACCGTCGGCTGCCAAACTTCTGGTGGAGGTACAAATGGTGGAATTACGGTGCTCCATACCATCGCCTGAAGCATTAGGAATGTAGCAAGCTAAAAAGGTATACGCGCCATAGTCGTATGGTGCCAGAGTTCCGTAAACGGCTTCTTCCTGCAAAACCACTTTTTTCACCATTTCAAAATAGGCATCCAATTCGGCATCGGTGCCATTGTGATGTAACACAAAATTTACGGTTTGCCCATGAACCTTAAAGGAGCGTTTACTATAATCGCTTATCTCCGTAGGGCTATCCATAAAATATTGCAAGTTTGGGGCATAATAAGTATTCCCATTTTGATGTTTCAATTGTGTAGCCACTTTCCAGTTCAGATCTTCTCTGGGGTTAAAAGTTACCTGGATTCCTTGATCTGCAAGGTCTGGTGCATACATAAAAGTGGCAGGCATATTCATATGGGCGTGGGTTTCATCGAACTGGCTATAAGTACCGCCGCCGCGATTCGCAAATAAAGTATAGGTTACATGAATGGTACCGTCATGGCCGGTTACCTTCCAGGAATAGGGATCAGGACGCATAAATTTCAAGGTATCGCCTTTACTGTTCGTAACACTTACACCGTACACATTCTTTGCAAATTCATGCAAGGCATAACGGCCCGGGGAAGCGCGACTCATTTCAAAGATAATGGTGTCTTTAGTAAGCTGCGTAAATGTAGCCTCGATTTTCGCCTCATGATGCACCGCATTTTCAAAACTTATATTATAGTTTGTTGCAGTTTGGGCTGAAATTGGTAAATAAAAAGAAACTAGAAGAAGAAAAGGAAAAATTCTATTCATAAGGCTAATTTTGAAGCCCTAAGATACTATATTTACAGGAGGAAACCTTTTATAGGTATCGCGTTTTTTATGAGTGAAACATTTAGAACCATAGCCCAATTTCAGTATTCATCTGAAGCTCAGATCGTAAAGGGTCGTCTTGAGGCTGAAGGTATTCAAGTATTTTTGGCCGATGCCATGACCATAGATGTAGATCCTTTGGTAAGCCAGGCTATTGGTGGCGTAAAATTAAAAGTGTTAGCCAGAGATGCGATGAAAGCGCAATATATTTTAGACACCATAGCTAAGTATGCTTTAGACGATAACGGTGATCCCATTCGGTGTCCCAATTGCCAAAGTCAGGAGATCTCATTATTTTCTACAATTAAAGATGTCAAATCATTTTTAGCATTTACCTTAGGTTTTTTATCCGGCACACTTCCATTTTACAGAAAGGATAAATACCGGTGTTCCAGATGTAACACGGAGTTTGATCTTCGTGTTTAACTTTTTTAACGTCATTAAATTCGGGGTTTTGCATTAGTTTTTCATACATTTGACCGCTGAAAAACCAATCAATATGTTACGATACTCCCTTGTAATACTAATGGCGCTTTGTACAACTTACATTTTCGCGCAGGAACAAACCCAGCAAAATCAAAATCTTGATACCGTAATGATCTCTTCAACAAGAATTGATCTGCCATTTAAGGAAAACTCCCGATCTATAGAAATAATTTCTTCAGCAGATATAAAGAATAGTGCGGCAACAAATCTTGCCGGCCTATTGCAGGAAGTTGCCGGTATTGATATTCGTCGTCGTGGCACGGCAGGAAGCCAAGCCGATTTATATATTCGTGGTGGTAGTTTTGATCAAACCCTTTTACTCATAGACGGTATAAAAATGGATGACGCACAAACGGGTCATCACACTCTGAACGCTGCTTTACCCCTTGAAGTTATTGAGCGCATTGAAATTATTAAAGGTCCTGCAGCTCGTGTTTTCGGGCAAAATGCTTTTACCGGAGCAATCAATATCGTAACCAAAAAAAATATCACGAATAGTGTGAGCCCACAAATTCAAACAGGTTCTTTTGGACAGCTTAACGGCTCGGTAACGGTTGGTACAGAATTAGAGAATTCATCACACCTTTTACATGTAGGGAAACTCACTTCAAATGGTTATCGTTTTAACTCAGATTACGAAAATTCGAATTATTTTCTAAAAAGTGTTTTTAACAAGAATACGCAACCGGTTGAATTTCTGGCTACCTTTTTTGATCGGAATTTTGGGGCGGAAAATTTTTATACCACCAATGCTACATTTCATGAATATGAGGAAACCCAAAACAGTTTAATTGCCTTTACCACGACCTTTAAAAAAGGGAACCTAAAACTGAAGCCTCGCGCCTATTGGAAACGCAATCAAGATATGTTCTTGTTACGCCGCGACGACCCGAGTTTTTATCGCAATATGCACATTACAGATAAAATGGGTGGCGAGTTGAACGGTTCTTACACCTCATCGGCTGGAATTACCGGTTTTGGTGTCGACCTTTCTAAAACTTGTATACGAAGTAATAATCTGGGACATCGCAATCGCTTTATGGCGAACTTGTTTTTAGAACATCGTTTTTCACTTTGGAACGAAAAAGTAGATATTACTCCGGGTGTTGCCGTAACTTATTTCTCGGATTTTAAATTTCACGCCTTTCCGGGAATTGATATTGGATATAACCTGAGCGATCGATTTAAAGTTTATGGTAATGCCGGCTATACTTACAGAATTCCGACGTACACCGATTTATATTACAGCGATCCCGCAACTCAAGGAAATCCTGACTTGCAACCTGAGGAAGCCATTTCAGGTGAAATCGGTGGTAAATATAGCAGTTCGAAATTTTCGGGTGGGTTCGCCCTTTTCTACCGCGACGGACGTCAATTGATAGATTATGTAAAAAATGTAGATAGCGATCCCTTTCGTGCTACAAACTTACGCGATCTTTACTCCAAAGGCTTTGAAGTTAATACAAGTTACAATTTTGAGATTAACAACATGAAGCAAAATCTATCTGTTGATTATGCTTATTTGAAGGATCAGGTTGGTGAATTGAATTTACCATATTCACGTTACAGCATCAACTCCCTGAAACATCACTTTACCTCTAGATTAAGTACTCAGCTCATTAAAAACGTGCACTTTAATGTGATCTACAAATATGCGGAACGTACTGCCGGCGAAAGTTATAATGTTTGGGACAGTTCCCTGATATTTGATGTAAAACCTTTTGAATTTAGTATTCTGGCTAACAATATTTTTGATGCTGATTACATTGAGACCGGTATTATCCCGATGCCACCAAGCAATGTGTTGTTTGGATTGCGTTATCATTTCAAGTAATTCTGATATATCTGGAATTCCCGAACCGCGTTAGGCCTGCCTGCCGGCAGGCAGGGATTGCAGTGAAAAGCCCACAGCGAGGAACGAGCGAGGACTTGTAACGTAAAGCCCGACCCGCAGGGTAACGCCCAAATAATGTTTTTCAAAACACATTTTTTATTACTTTTGAGTTGTTAAACCATTACAATTTGGCATTGAACCTACAAGAGATACCGCGTGTAAAAACCATTACCAAGGAGGCGTTTATGGCTGAATATTTTACACCTCAGAAACCGGTAGTGATCGAGCGTTATATTGAGGATTGGCCCGCTTATAAAAAGTGGAATCTGGATTATATGAAAGAGGTGGCCGGCCATAAAACTGTACCGCTTTATGACGACAGACCCGTAGATTACAAGGATGGTTTTAACGAGCCACATGCCAAAATGAAGATGCGGGATTATGTGGATTTACTTAAAAACCAACCGACGCGCTACCGAATTTTTTTATGGAATGTTTTAAAGGAGGTACCGGAACTACAAAAGGATTTTAGCTTTCCGGATTTTGGTTTGCGCCTGATGAAAGGTTTGCCGATGTTGTTCTTTGGCGGACGTGATTCGTATACATTTATGCATTACGATATTGATCTGGCCAACATTTTTCATTTTCATTTTGAAGGTACGAAAGAATGTATTTTGTTCGATCAGAAGCAAAACGATGCCTTGTATAAAATTCCGTATTCACTTATTACCCGGGAAGATATTGATTTTCACAACCCGGATTTTGAGAAATGGCCGGCACTTAAAAACGCTCAGGGCTATATTACCCGATTAAATCATGGTGAAGTATTGTATATGCCCGAAGGTTACTGGCATTACATGCGCTATATAACACCCGGTTTTTCAATGAGTTTACGCGCTATTGCGCGGCACCCAAAGAATTTAGGGAAGGCCATATATAACATTTTTGTGATGCGCCACCTGGATAATGCGATGCGCCGTATAAAAGGTCAGGATTGGATCGATTGGAAAAATGAACAAGCCATTGTACGCACCAATAAAAAAAATAATATCACTGGATAAGTTCGTAAGCTTTCTCGTATACCAAATGCGATTCCCAACCTCGATAGAGCAAGTAATCGATCAATTTTTTCTTCTTTTTATAGGGATCTGATTCTCTGATTTTTTCAAAACGTTTTTCGGCCAGTTCATGGAACGTATTCAAATAGGTGCTTTCGCTTATGGTGGCCAGAGCTTCTTTTATGGCTATTTTACTAATGTCGCGTTTTTTAAGTTCTAAGGTAAGCCGGCGGCGACCCCATTTTTTTATGGTGAACTTTCCGCTCACAAAAGCCTTCGCAAAGCGTTGCTCGTTCAGGAAATTATGCTCAATAAGATGCCCTATTATGATTTCTATAGCTTCCGGAATCATATGCATATGTTGTAGTTTTTGCCGCACTTCCTGATGACAGCGCTCCTGGTAAGCACAGTATTGTTCCAGCTTTAGCGTGGCTTCTTCAACGGTATATGTTTTTCTATTATACATGGAAGTTTGGCTTCATTTAATGAAATACCTGATTGAGAATTTCGAGAGATTTGGGTGTTTTAAAACTGCCCAAATGTAATTCAAAATATAACAATATGAGATTTAAAAAATTTTGGCGTTGTTTGGCGTTGATCTTGATATCCGGTAAATTCTCGAAGGATATGTCCAGCAATGTTTTAAGCAAGTTCAGTTGCTCGCCGGAAATACTGTATTTTCCGGTTTCCTGAGGTTCAAAATGACCTTCCATCAAGTTGAAATAGGGATCGTCTATTTGTGAAACGTCAGGATAAAATCCGAGATATTTGGTGAGTTTTAATAAGAATAGGAGATGGAAATTTGCAAACTGCTCATGTACATCGAGCCACATGAGGGTGTTTTCCAAAAAACTATAAAGCGCGGGATTGGGTTCTTCTTCCTTTAAAGCTGCCGCCAAAACCTCTGCCAGGAACATAACAATACTACTTTTTAAAACCTGAGTATGCAAACTTGTATAAACATGGGCCACACGAACGTCCTGCAAACTCTGAAGACCTTTGTTCTCTTTATAGTTAAAGGAAATTTGAAGTTGGGAAAGCAATTGAAAATAGGCTATTTTACTCTTCCCTTTTTTACTTTTGAGAACTCCGTAAAGCAGGAAACTAACAATACCCAGTTGTTTGGTATAACAGCGCACAATAAGATCGTTATCGCGGTATTTTAACTTTGAAATAACTATGGCATCTGTTGTAACTATCATAAGCTAACGCACGATCATTACTTTTAAGACCTGAGTTTCGAAGGTTTCTAAATCCGAAAGCATAATTAAATACACCCCGGAAGCCACATCATTATTCGCCAGGTTTTTTCCATTCCAATAGGCCGTACCGCCATCGATCTCAAGGTTATAGCCACTGTATCGGTCATTGATCCGGGACTGTGCTTCGGTTACTAAATTCCCTTCGATATCGGTTATCTTGATATTTATATCATCTGAAAGTCCCACGATCTTTATTTTGTCCTGAGCCATATTAAATCCGGGGCGCACCGGATTAGGGTACACATAAGCATTTGCAAGATCATTGGCAGGTCCGGAACTTCCCGAATCAAAAGACACCAACCCTTTTGGGGTCGCGATATATACTTCACCATTGGAGCTATTGAGGCTTATATCGTTAATGCGATTGGAAGGCAATGGCGAATTATCTGTTGTAAAATGATAAATGGTTTTCTGCCCGTCTGAGGAGAAATAGAAAAGGCCCGAATTATCAGTTCCGATCCATTTATTATTACCGCCGTCAACCTCAATGTCTGTTATAAATTGCTGAAATAACAGTTCTTTGGCAATGCCATCTTCTTTAATAATAATATTATCAACTTGAGGATTTGAATTTGTAAAAAAATCACTTGGATTATAGAGAACCCGCAGTCCTTTATAAGTCCCTATCCATAGTTGGTTACGTTTATCGATTGCAAGTGCAGTAACATAGGTATCTGGCATATTCTGTTCATCGCTCACAATATTTTTTATTTGCGGTGACCCGCTATCGGTTTTAACGGCAATAACGCCATAATTAAAACTTGCTATCCACTTGGTTTGATCGCTGTCTATTACTAAATCTGAAAACCCCAAATTACTCCCGAATTCTGCAGGAATTATATCTTTAAAACTGAATGACTGCCATTGGTTACTTGTTGGGTTATATGATTTTAGCGGGGCATTGATTAAACTTGTAAGCGTCCATAAAAGTCCATTAGAATCAAACTCTGAAGCTCCAACCCGAATATCGGTGTAACTGGGATCATTAGGTAATTGAAGCGATTCAAGCCCGCTGTTACTTTCATTGTATAAAACTACCGGTAAACCATCTTCAAATTTTAATAAACCACTAAAAAAAGAACTGATAAACACCTGGTTATTATTTTCGGGATTCACGGAAATAAAATTTAAAGATTTGGCATCGAAAAGTTCAGTATACGGTGTATTTGTCCACGAATTATTATCATAATAACTCACACCGCGACTATTCAAAGGGTAAGGATTTAAAGTTACACTATATTCTCCAAAAGTTACCCAAAGGCCATTAGGTATGGTTTGTAATTTAAATGGGGAATTCAATAAAGGTCCATCCGGGTGAATTTCGATAAAAATGGTTGGATTGGGATAGTTTGTACTGAGTACCCCAAAATCCTTTGTTCCTATAAACATTTCATTCCCTAAAATGGTCGCCGACTGAAAAATGGTATTAAAATCAGAACTTACATTTACCTGTGATTGTAAATTAAAATTAGCATCGTAAGCATAAACTATACTTTTGGTCGTTACAAGTAATACTCCGTTCGCCGCCTTAACCTCTGAAGGTAAATTGGTATACGATGCAACTTCACTCAACACATCATTATTTATCTTGTATAGACTTCTATTATTTCGAAGTGTATATAATTGATCCTGAACAACATCCATTTGTAAATAATCGCCGGTCGTGACGGTTTGCCAATTGTTATAATCGACCAGGTTAGGACTCGTAACCAAAGCCTTTTTTATGCCATTATTGTTAGAGCAGGCGGCATAAATATAATCCCCAAGAATAGCGGTTTCATTCACGATGATCTGTTCTCCGGAACTTCCAATAAAATAGGTGTCGCCAAATTCTAAACGTTCCAAATTAAATACAGAGATTCCAAAATTAGTAGACACATAAACCACATTACCATAAGGATCGAAATGATTGATGCGCTTCGCATTTTGCGGAATGGTAATTTTATCGACAATATCTACCACACTCAAAACCTTATCATCATTATCAAAAACCACTTCCATTAATCCATTTGAATATCCTATCAGAAGTAATCCGTAATCGACACTATAGTAAACACTGGAGATCGTTTCTCCCGAAAGTCCGTTAATCGTGGTAATTTGTTCCGTAGCATTCGTTTGTGGATCATAAGTGAAGATCGCGTTATCGGCAACCGCATATATCTTATTATTTCCCTGAATGACCTGAGATACATTATAAAATGAAAAATGTCCCGTCCACGACGCAGAGAAATCCTGAGCAACCCCCGAAAATGAAAAGGCAAAAAAAAGGAGTATGAGAGATTTTTTGATCATGACACAGTCTTACAGTCAAATATATTTATAACTAACGAGTTTTAATTCAAAAAATTTTTATTTCATAAAAAAAGCCCTCTGATTTCCAGAAGGCTTTTGATTTATTCGAATTGGATACTTAAACAATTCCCTGGGCAAGCATGGCATCAGCCACTTTTACAAAGCCGGCGATATTTGCACCGCGAACATAATCGATGTATCCATCCTCGTCTTTACCATATTCTATACACGATTTATGGATATCAGACATGATCTCTTTCAATTTATTATCAACTTCTTCACGCGTCCAACGGTAGCGTAAAGAGTTTTGTGTCATTTCCAAACCAGAAGTTGCAACGCCACCTGCATTAGAGGCCTTACCAGGAGCAAAAAGGATTTTCGCTTTTTGGAAGGTATGCATAGCATCTTTTGTTGAAGGCATGTTAGCACCTTCACTTACGCAGATACAGCCATTTTTCAACAAGGTTTTGGCATCATCTTGATTAAGTTCGTTTTGCGTAGCACAAGGTAAAGCTACATCACACGGCACACCCCATGGTGTTTTACCTTCGTGATATTTAGCATTTGGATATTTATCCAAATATTCCTTAATGCGGGTACGTTTTTCATTTTTAAGATGCATCACATATTTAAGTTTTTCAGCATCGATGCCAGCTTCATCATGAATAAATCCTGAAGAATCAGAAAGCGTTAATACTTTTCCGCCCAACTGGATCACTTTTTCTGCAGCATATTGTGCTACGTTACCAGACCCGGAGATCACCACATTTTTTCCTTTAAAATTGTCGCCTCGTGTTTCCAGCATTTTTTCAGCAAAATACACGGCACCGTAACCGGTAGCTTCAGGACGAATTAATGAACCACCCCAAGACATCCCTTTTCCGGTAAGTACTCCGGTAAATTCATTTCTCAATTTCTTATACATCCCAAAAAGGAAACCGATTTCACGTGCACCAACGCCAATATCCCCGGCAGGAATATCCGTATTAGGACCAATATGACGGAATAATTCACTCATAAAGGAATGACAAAAACGCATGATCTCATTATCACTTTTCCCTTTAGGATCGAAATCACTACCACCTTTACCACCGCCCATTGGGAGTGTAGTTAAACTATTTTTAAAAACCTGCTCGAAGGCCAGGAATTTTAAGATACTCATATTCACAGTAGGATGAAAACGCAATCCGCCTTTATAAGGCCCGATAGCAGAATTCATCTGTACACGATAGCCACGATTCACCTGGATCTCTCCTTCATCATCAACCCAACAAACGCGGAACTGAATAACACGCTCAGGTTCTACCATACGAAGAAGAATATTTTTTCCGTAATATATTTCGTGTTGAACGATATAAGGAATTACTGTTTCAGCAACTTCCTCAACGGCTTGTAAGAACTCCGGTTCGTCTCCGTTTCGTTCTCTAACCATATCTAAAAAGGTCTCAATATTTTCTATCATTGAAATAAAATTAGAAATTTTACAATTATTCGGTGCAAATATACGATATCTTCAATTATTAAGGTCTTTTTTTTTGAATTTCGTAATATTAAATACGCAGATTTTTAAAGCCAGAATTTCGTTTTTTTAGCCTAATGCCTGGTTAAGATCATCGATCAGATCGTCAACATCTTCAATACCAACACTCAAGCGGATGAGTGAATCGACTACCCCGGTTTTCTCACGAACCTCCCTGGGTATACTGGCATGCGTCATGCTCGCCGGATGACCGGCTAAAGATTCAACGCCACCAAGTGATTCAGCTAATGTAAAGACCTTTAGATTTTCCACCATTTTTATGGCTTGTTCATAATCATTGCCTTTGGTAGTGAACGATAACATTCCGCCAAAATCACGCATTTGTTTTTTAGCTATGTCGTGATTTGGGTGACTTTCGAAACCGGGCCAATAAACCTTTTCAACTTTGGGGTGTTTTGCCAAAAATTCGGCGACCGCTTTCCCATTCTCGCAATGGCGTTGCATACGAACATGAAGTGTTTTTATGCCGCGTAACACCAAAAAGCTGTCTTGTGGCCCGCAAACCGCACCGCTGGCATTTTGAATAAAATACAATTTGTCGGCCAGGTCTTTATCTTTAACCACCAGGGCTCCCATAACCACGTCACTGTGTCCGCCAAGATATTTTGTAGCCGAGTGCATTACAATATCTGCACCCAGATCTAACGGGTTTTGTAAATAGGGCGTGGCGAAGGTATTATCAACCCCCAACATAACCTGATGCTTTTTAGCAATTTTGGCTGCAGCCTCAATATCAATAATGTTCATCATCGGGTTGGTAGGCGTTTCTACCCAAATGAGTTTGGTGTTTTCATTGATGTAGTTTTCAATATTATTGGCGTCCGCCATACCAATAAAATGAAACTTAATACCAAAATCCTGAAAGATCTTAGTAAACAAACGGAAGGAGCCTCCATAAAGGTCGTTTGTAGAAACCACTTCATCACCAGGTTTTAGGAGTTTTATCACAGCGTCAATGGCTGCCAGACCGGAAGCAAAAGCCAGCCCATAATTTCCGTTTTCAATGCTGGCAAAAGCCTTCTCCAAAGCAGTTCTGGTGGGGTTCCCACTTCGTGAATATTCATACCCCTGATGCCCTCCGGGCGTGCTTTGGGCATACGTTGAGGTTTGATAAATAGGTGGCATCACAGCCCCATAGGCCTTATCGTGTTCCTGACCACCGTGGATGGTTTTGGTGTTGAATTTCATAAATTATATTTAGTTTTTTACGGCACGTATCAAGGCCATGATATACCCCAAATGCAGTCCTTCGTGAAACAAAGCAAATTGCAAAGCATCATCTACAGATTTCAAAGTATTGCCTGTTGTTGATACGGTATATTCCTGAAAATTATTGAACGCTCCTTTTTGATAATCACTTTCCAGAGTGCTTAGGGTAGATTTCAAAAGTTCCTTGATCTCATCAACCTCAGCCTGAGATACAGGCCCTTCGGGTTTAGAGCCCTTTTGGTATTTAGCTACCATAGCGTCACTAACATGCATAGGAAGACCTGACAATTTATAGCATAAAATCTGAGAAGTAACCAAAACATGACCAATATTCCAGATGATGTTGTTATTGTAGCCTTTTGGAATCTTGTTCAAGGTTTCTAAAGAGCATTTTTCAAGGTACTGTTGGAAGTACGGACGGATGTTTGTAAAAACATCAAAAGTGAATGTCATAGTCTTATTTTTTTAGTGAATTATCCTTTTTAAAGCTGAAAATTAATGGTATTTTGGGTCATATAAAAACGAAAATGAAAAAAGTATACTATTTAAAAACCTGTAATACCTGTACCAGAATTATAAAAGAGCTGAATCTGGGATCAGACTTTATTTTTCAAGATATTAAAAGTGAGCCGATTACCGTAAAACAATTGGAGCAAATGCAGGCATTGGCAGGCAGCTATGAAGCTTTATTTAGCAAACGGGCCAAACTTTACAAGGAAATGGATTTAAAGAACCAGAATCTGAGTGAACGGGATTTTAAACATTATATTCTGGAGCATTATACATTTTTAAGTCGCCCCGTGATCATTATTGATGATAGCATTTTTATTGGCAGTGCCAAGAAAACGGTTGAGGCTGCGAAGGGAAGGCTTTCCTAAATTTTCACTATTTTAGCTTCATCCTAAAAAATTAAAATTCAATTATTTACAAACTAATTGAGCCTAAGATGACGATCACAGCCAAACACGACCAGCGCATCGCAAATATGACCTTTGCTTCAGTTTATCCGCATTACCTTACCAAAATCGAGAAAAAGGAGCGAACCAAAGCGGAACTGCATCAGGTTATTGAATGGCTTACCGGATTCGATGATCAAAAACTTCAGGAATTAATAGCTGAAAAAGTAACTTTTGAAGACTTTTTTAAACAAGCCAAACTAAACCCGAATGCCCAATTAATAACAGGAATGATCTGTGGCTATCGGATTGAGGACATTGAAACGCCACTCACCAAACAGGTTCGATATCTCGATAAATTAGTTGATGAATTAGCTAAAGGGCGAAAAATGGAAAAGATTTTAAGAACATAAATAATTACGGGGATGCTGAAAACCGATAGAGTAAGCTAATATTTAAACAACCACCGATGAATTTAGTAGTACTGTATCCACAACCCCAAGATGCCGACCAATTTGAAAAAGATTATGCTGCCCACATGAAATTACTTCATGAAAAAACAGGGATTCCTAATGATGCCAAACCGTATACCGTAACTAAATTTTTGGCCGGACCTGACGGTAATCCACCATTCTACAGAATGTTCAATATGCCTTTTGAATCTGCTGAAGCACTTCAGGCAGCAATGGCTTCACCGGGCATGCAAGAAGTTGCTGCAGATGCACATCGTATTTCAAGTGGTGGTGCACCAACAATTTTAATTGGTCAATCAAATTAGATACCGTTAAAATCATAACTTTGCCTGGTCATGAAGGTGTCGTAATAATCATTTCTCGTCATTTTAATGTAAACACAAAAGTCTCTGATTGAAGCCCGCTGAAACATGAACAAAACCACATTTGAAATTTCAAAAATGGATTGTCCTTCCGAGGAAAATCTTATTCGCATGTCATTAGATGGTATTTCCGGTATTGCCCATTTGGAGTTTGATATTCCCAACAGAATACTCGAGGTATACCATAAAGATGATAGTCTTCCCATTGAAAACGCTATCCGTAATCTCAATTTAGGCGATAAAAAAATTAAAACCGAAGCAGCTGAAGCACTAGCTTTTGAAGAACATACAAATCAGCGCAAATTACTTTGGACGGTTCTCGGTATTAATTTTGCCTTTTTTATTATTGAAATGACCACAGGGGTTATTTCCAGTTCCATGGGATTGGTTGCTGATAGTCTGGATATGTTGGCCGACAGTTTTGTTTACGGTTTAAGTTTAATGGCCGTTGGCGGAACCATATTTAGAAAAAAGCAGATTGCTAAACTTGCCGGTTATTTTCAAATGGCGCTTGCCATTATTGGTTTTGTTGAGATTTTAAGACGCTTTTTTGGTTATGAAAGTCTTCCAAACTTTAAGACCATGATCATCGTTTCTATTTTTGCCTTGATCGCCAATGCTATTTGTTTGTATTTGATGCAGAAATCGAAAAGCAAAGAAGAAGCGCACATGAAAGCGAGTATGATCTTCACCTCAAACGATGTGATCATTAATTTGGGCGTTTTGTCAGCAGGATTTCTCGTGCACTGGTTAAATTCAGGAATGCCGGACCTCATCATCGGAACTATAGTTTTTGTTCTGGTTCTTCAGGGTGCTTTCAGAATATTAAAGTTGAGTAAATAAACATCGCTGTTTTGGAGGTACTTTTGAGATTTTCCGGCCATCGTTTTCGGTTGCTGAAATTAGTACTTACCTTCGTAATCCGTATTATTTAATATTCCTGCAACTGAGATGCAATTAAGCCTAATCGTACTTCAAATCAAGCATAGTTTCGAAATTAGTGACTTGTCCAAGATTACGATTTTGATCATTGGCGCAACGGTAGGATTTCTTTCCGGTTTATTAGGCAAAGGCGGAAGCGCCGTTACAACTCCGGCCCTTCAAATTTTTGCAGGGATTAATCCTTTTGCTGCTTTAGCCTCTCCGCTTCCGGCTACCTTACCCACAACCATTTCAGCCTCTATCGCTTACAACAAAGAAAAGCTTATCAATAAAAAAGTCGTTCTTGTTTGCATATTATTAGGTATTCCAGCTACTTTGATAGGGTCCTTTTACAGCCATTGGTTGGGAGGTGAGACATTGATGATTTTAACAGGTCTCTTTGTCCTCGCTTTGGGGCTTTCTTTTTTTGTTGGAAAACCCATTCCTGAATCCGATAAAATTACGATCATTAGATTATGGAAGGTTATTACCGTAGCCTTACCCGTTGGATTTTTGGCAGGTTTGCTAGCCAATAGCGGTGGTGTATTATTCGGACCCTTGTTTATTCGTTACCTGAAAATGCCTACCAAACAAGCTTTAGCTTCCAGTCTTCTGGTAGCAGCAGGACTCGCCATTCCCGGAACTATTGCGCATTGGTATTTAGGTCATATCGACTGGGAAGTCGTTTTGCTTTTATCGGTCAGTTCTATTCCATTTTCTTATTTGGGAGCTAAACTGGCTATCCATCTTAAAAGTATCATCCTGGAGCGCATTTTCGGGTTTATGCTAATCGTTTTTGGGGCCTTCGACCTATGGTACAATCTGGTTTATCTATAAAAAATATCCAAAATGTAGTATCTTTAAAACATGAGATTCCACCTGCTATTACTACTGATCATAAACCTCACTTTTTACAGTTGTAAAAATAAATTCATTGATTTTAATAATACTCAGGAAGACTACCCGATCATCCCAAAACCAGCCTCTTTACAAATATTGAAAGGGCGCTTTGTGATGGATGAAAATACCAGAATCTTTGGAAATTCAGACCTTGAATTTGAAGGTAATTTTTTAGCTCAATTACTTCGTCAACAAACTGGTGTAAGCATACCCTTTGATACCCAAAAGAACGGCAATATCCTTTTAAAGCTTGATTCTTCAATCCAGAATAAAGAGGCCTATATTCTTTCAATTCAACCTGAAATTATCATCATTTCAGGTAAAACCTCAGCAGGAATATTTTACGGCATTCAAAGTTTATGTCAATTGATTTCCAATCAAAATGAAACAATCACAATACCGGCAACCCTTATTAAAGATAAGCCTCGTTTTGCTTATCGCGGAATGCATTTAGATGTTGCCCGACATTTTTTCCCACCTGAATTTATCAAGCGTTATATTGATTTTTTGGCCTTACATAAAATGAATCGATTTCACTGGCATCTTACCGATGATCAGGGTTGGCGTATCGAAATAAAAAAATATCCCAAACTCACCGATATTGGTGGCTGGAGAAACGGTACTATCAAAGGACATTTCCCCGGAACGACCAATGATAATCAGAGATATGGAGGTTTTTATTCTCAGAAAGAAATTAAAGATATTATTGGTTACGCGGCTTCCAGACATATTACTATAATTCCTGAAATTGAACTTCCGGGGCACAGTAGCGCGGCCATTGCGGCGTATCCGTTTTTGAGTTGTTTTCCTAAAGAACCTACTATAATACCCAATAATATGATCTCCAAAGTTTCTAAAATTCAACAAAACGAAGGACAACCTAAAATTGTGCAGGAAACCTGGGGTGTTTTTAATGATGTGTATTGCGCCGGAAAGGAAGAAACATTCACTTTTGTTGAAAATGTGCTTCTAGAGGTTATGGACCTTTTCCCTTCAAAATACATTCATATCGGAGGCGACGAATGTCCGAAAGGTAATTGGAAACGCTGTCCTCAATGTCAAAAAAGAATGAAGGAACTCGGCTTGGCTGATGAACACGAACTTCAAAGCTATTTTATTCAACGCGTTGAAAAATTTGTTAATAGTAAAGGAAAACAGATCATTGGCTGGGATGAAATTCTTGAAGGGGGTTTGGCTCCTAATGCTACCGTGATGTCCTGGCGAGGAAATAGAGGTGGTATTGCAGCGGCTAAAGAGAATCACGATGTCATTATGAGTCCAAATTCCCATTGTTATTTCGATCATTACCAATCAAAAAATAAAGACACCGAACCTTTGGCAATTGGTGGCTATTTACCCATAGAAAAAGTATATGCTTTCAACCCGGTTCCTGATGAACTTGACGGCCATAAACATCAATTTATTCTTGGAGGTCAGGCGAATTTATGGACGGAATATATTACAAGCCAATCGCAAGCCGAATATATGCTTTTTCCCAGGATGACGGCATTGTCAGAAGTTTTGTGGACATCTCCTGATCAAAAGAACTGGGGTGATTTTAAATGGCGTTTGAAGCAATTTAAGAGTTTATACGAAGCCTGGAATATTAATTATTGTAAGCATGTGTTTGCGGATTAAAACAGATCCCATTCATGGCGTTGAAGCTTTTGATTCAAAGAACTTAAAGCCTTATTTTTTAATTAAAAATTATTCCTTGGCTAAACCAAAAAAAACTCATTTTCAATTCAAAAAAAAACTATCTTTAGTTTGGGTAAATCCAAAAACGAAACTGTAAAATCCAATACTATTTTTTAAAACTTTTCAACTTGATTCATCCTCACACAGAACTACAATTTATCAGTAGTGAAATAGGATATGGCGTTGTTGCCACTAAATTCATTCCGGCGGGTACTATTACATGGGTTTTAGATAAATTGGATCGAGAATTTACACCTCTGGAAATTCAAAATTTAGACCCTATTTACCAAAACATCCTAGACACCTATACCTATCGCAACAATCAAGGCAACATGGTATTATGCTGGGATAATGGTCGGTATGTAAATCACAGCTTTAACTCAAACTGCCTATCGACAGCTTATGATTTTGAAATTGCCGTTAGAGATATCCGGATAGGAGAACAATTAACCGATGATTATGGCTACCTTAATATTTCTGCTCCTTTTAAAGGGGTTAATGAAGGCACCAAACGAAAAACGGTTTATCCGGACGATCTTTTAAAATATTTTAAAGTTTGGGATAAAAAGATCGAAAAAGTATTTCCAAAAATTAGCGCTTTAGACCAACCTTTATGGCAAATACTAGCTCCAAAAGTCCAGAATCAAATTGAAAAGATTTTAAAAAAAGAAGAGCCTTTGGCATCTATTCTTACCAATTATTACAAAAAGGAAGATACATATCATTAAAAGTCACTGATTAAAAAGATTTAACATTCAAGCCTTTATGAGGAAAGCCTTTTCGGTAAATATCCGGCTTCAGCCATAAAGGTTAAAAAGCATTATCTTTATCTCGTATTAGCATTCCAAAAAAAATCAAAGAATATTTCATGGCGATACTTAAAAAAATCCTTCTTTCTCTGGCAGGCATTCTTCAGGTTTATTTTCTATCCGCTCAGGATCTTTATAAACGTCAGCCCTTAGCCAATGTTCAGGCCTACGATTTCCATGTAACGCTTAATGATTCTACTAACGTAATCCAAGGTGAAGCTTTGGTAACTGTTGATCTTAAAGCAGAGGCTAACTCTTTTTCTTTAGATCTTATTAAAAAAACAGGATTATATGGTATGACGGTAACGGGTGTTTTCGAGCAGGATCAACCGGTTGATTATACCTTTTCAAATAATAGAATTGTAATTCCTATGAGTTCCGGCGAATCAAAGCAAAGAATCTTCAAAATTGCATATCACGGCATGGCAGAAAAAGGTTTGGTAATAAGTACCACAAAATTTGGTCAGCGTTCCTTTTTTGGTGATAACTGGCCCAACCTAGCTCGTTATTGGTTACCATGTGTGGATCACCCCTATGATAAAGCTACGGTAAGTTTTGAGGTTACGGCACCGGAATGTTACGATGTGGTTGCTACCGGAAAAAAAATTCAGGAAAGCAATCTTGGTAATGGTTACAAACTCACCGTTTATCGAGAACCGGCTCCTGTTGCAACTAAAGTGGTTACTATAGGCGTCACCAAATTTGCCTCAACGCTGCTTGGTTCCGTTGATAATATTCCGGTAACGGCCTGGGTGTATCCTGAAAACCGTTTGGAAGGTTTTTCAGATTATGCCGTGGCTGTTGATGTTTTAAAATATTTCACTAAAGAGATCGGGCCGTTTCCCTGGGCAAAACTTGCTAATGTACAAGCTAAAACCCAATGGGGTGGTTTAGAAAACGCCGGAACAATTACCTATCCCGAACGCTCTGTAACCGGGAAGAATACCTATGAACAAACTATTGCGCACGAAATTGCGCATCAATGGTTTGGAGATTCAGTAACGGAAAACAGCTGGAATCAGGTTTGGCTAAGTGAAGGTTTTGCTACCTACTTTGCTGTTTTATTTCAGGAATCGGTTTACGGCGATGAAAAACGCAAAGCTGAACTGGAAATAGACCGACAAGAAATTATAGACTATTTTAAAGAAAATCCTTCACCGGTAGTAGATAACACCATTAAAGATCCTTTCAAGGTATTGAGCGTGAACACGTATCAAAAAGGAGGTTGGGTATTGAATATGCTGCGCCATAAATTTGGCAATGAAACCTTCTGGAACGGGATTCGGTTATATTATAAAACCTACAAAGACACTAATGTTTCCACAACAGATTTCAGAACGATCATGGAAAAAGTATCCGGCCAGAACCTTGAACATTTCTTTGAAGAATGGATCTTCAATAAAGGATATCCGGAGCTACAATGGGATTGGACCTTCTCTCAGGGTAAATTAAAACTTCATATTAATCAGTTACAGACCTATTATACGTTCCGTTTTCCTGTTGACATAGGCATCGTTCAAGGAAACAAAATGACCTTAAAAACCGTTCAGATCGATGCTGCTAAGAATACCTTCGAAATGGATCTAAATTCGAAACCAGATGCAGTTATTTTGGATCCTGAGACCTGGTTGTTATATGAAGATAAGAACAAATGAATTTTTTAAAGTCATTATGCCCAAATATCATTCTTTTTTTGTCATAATATTTCTAGCTTCTACCCTGGTATTCGGACAAGAAAAGAATGGCAATTCCTCCAAAAAGGTTTATCACGTTTTATTCGTTGGAAATAGCCTAACATATATCAACAATCTTCCGGAACTTGTAAAAAACCAGGCTGCTTTGAGAGGAATTTCTGTTGATTATACGCTTTTGGCTTTTCCGGATTACGCCATTATTGACCATTGGAAAGATGGTAAAGTTCAAAAATTAATATCTAGCCAAAATTTTGATTTTGTAATCATTCAACAGGGACCTTCCTCTCAAAATGAAGGTCGGGAAATGCTCCTGAATGATGGCCAAAAATACAGTGAACTCTGCCAATTGAATCATGCTAAATTATGCTACTTTATGGTTTGGCCGGCTTTGACTTACTATCATACTTTCAACAAAGTGATCGGGAATTATTCCGATGCTGCTAAAAAAAATCATGCTTTATTGCTTCCTGTTGGCAAGGTTTGGAAAACTCATTTTGATGACACCAGTAATTTCGACTATTACGGGTCGGACGGATTTCATCCCTCTTTGAAGGGAAGTCAAGTAGCTGCGAAAATCATTGTGGAAAATTTGTTCTTTTCAAAATAATGGCACAAACCTTGTAAACACGTTATAAAAACAACATCCTTATGAAATATCTTATCACAATTTTCAGCCTATTTTTCGTGTTGAGCTGCCAAAGTCAGTCGGCAGTCACCAATTCAAATTCAAGTTTTAAAACTATTATGCTGTGCTCTACAGGCGAGGTGGAAACACGTCCCGATATGGCGAGCTTTAACATTAATTTGAGTTGTTTGGATAAATCAATTGAAATATCAAAAAACTGTTTGGTAGACCAATCAAATGCTTTAATGAGAACCATAAAAAGTTTTGGAATTCCGGAGGATGATATTTTAACGACCTCTGTAAATTTGAATAAAAGTTATACCTGGGTAAATAATTCAAAGGTTTTTGAAGGTTATAGAAGTAGCACTTCAATTTATGTCACTGTAAAAGATCTGAAAAAACTCGATACCATGTATACTGCTTTATTGGGTAATGAAAATCTGGATCTTAGCGGATTGAGTTACTCGCATTCAAAAATGGATGAATTAAAAAATGATGCTTATGTAAATGCCCTTCAGAAAGCCAATTTACTGGCAGATAGATTACTTCAAAACCTACCGGAATCTAAAAAGGAAATTTTAAAAATAGGTAACGTTCAAATTTCTGCAACACAACCTCAGAATAATGCTAAAGCGCTGGCTGAAAACGATCGTGCTGCCTTTTCAGCATCAAATCAACCTGTAGCAATAAGTACCGGTATGGTTAAAGTGCGGGCCACACTTTTTGTAGAGTATCAAATTAAATAAGTGCTATGCCATTTAAATAGATGTATTAAGGCATAAATTTTTGATTTTGAAAATACTATCTTTAGACTTCAGGCGGATCACCAAAACCGTTAACCTGAAGCTATTAGTATTATGAAAATTGCCGTATTTAACACCAAATCCTATGATCAGGATTATTTTGAAAATTACAACAAAAATTATCACTTCGACTTTACTTTTTTAGAATCAGCACTGAATGAAAAAACAGCACAAATCACATCCGGATTTGATGCTGTTTGTGTTTTTGTGAATGATGTAGTAAATAAAGAAACTATCAAGATTTTAGCTGAAAACGGAATCAGGCTGATTGCCTTGCGCTGTGCCGGTTACAACAATGTTGATCTTGAAGCTGCTCGGGAAGCTCATATTAAAGTGGTGAGGGTTCCGGCCTACTCTCCGGAGGCTGTTGCCGAACATGCCATGGCCCTAATCCTGACCCTGAATCGAAAAACGCATAAGGCCTACAATCGGGTTCGTGAGGGTAATTTTTCATTGAAGAATCTTATAGGTTTTAACATACACGGAAAAACACTTGGCGTTATAGGTACAGGTCAAATAGGTGCTGCATTTTGTCATGTGGCTCAAGGTTTCGGAGTTCAGATTTTAGCTTTCGACATTAACGAAAATCAAGCTTTAAAAGACCTGGGAGTAACTTTTGTAAGTCTGAAAGAACTGTTTAAAAAATCTGATATCATTTCACTTCACTGTCCTTTAAATGTGCATACCAAACATATCATAAACAAATCTTCAATAGCAGAAATGAAAGAGGGCGTTATGATTATCAATACTAGTCGCGGGGCGCTTATAGATACTAATGATGTTATCGATGGTTTGATAAATAATAAAATTGGTTATTTGGGTATCGATGTTTACGAGCAGGAAGAAAATCTCTTTTTCGAAGATCATTCCGAGCATATTATTAAAGACGAAACGATTTTAAGATTAATGAGTTTCCCAAATGTTTTAATTACGTCGCATCAAGCCTTTTTTACTCAGGAAGCCATGGACAAGATTACTACCACAACCCTGGATAATATTAAAAGTTTTAAAGAAGGAGCGGTTTTAAAAAACGAAGTAAAAACATAATTTATAGTATATTGAAAAAGAATAATCGCATTTTCGCTAACAAAACCATAAAATGAAATCACTTAGAGTAACTCTTAAATATTTTATTTTTTTATTTGTTTTCCCTTTTTGCTCGAACATTTATGCACAAGAAAATAGGCCATGCGAGCGACTTACCGATACCCTAAGTGGGATAGTGTTCCATAAAAATACAGCGGTTAAAGCTACGCCTGTTATCGGTCAGGAACAATTGGCTATGGATCTTAGACCCCTTTTAACTATTCAAAACGAAGATTATGACGCTGAAGGCATATTCGATAAAACATTAGTCGCAGGATTCATTGTAACTTCCCAAGGTGACATTTTAGGCCAAAGAATATTAAAATCTTCAACCATAAATCGATTGGATAGCCTTTATTTATCAGCATTAAAAAAATTTAAATGGAATCCGGGTAAATGTGAGGATAAAAATGTGAATTCCTGGATGAAGTTTGAAGTAATGATTTACAAACATAAATAAATATTTTATCCAGTAACTTTAACCTCTAACAATTGTTATTGAAAAAGAAATTCCATAATACAATAAAGGCATGAAAAATCTGGCAGTAATATTATTCATTTTTTGTGCGGTAAATACGTTAACAGGTCAACCCTCCAAACAAAACTTAAAATATAAGGATAGTTTACAATACTATTATGATTTGGCAAACCATCCGCAGTCGCCTTTTGATCTCGCAAACGCCTATAAATTTTATAATGAAAAGCAAAAACTAAGTAGCGCCAAGAAAGATACCTTAACAGCCATAAAGTATTTGAGACAAATTGCCATAATCCAATTGAAACTGGGAGACTATTACGGTAGTGAATCATCGGAGGTAGAAGCCCTTCGCTATTTGGAAGCGATGAAGCAAACCGACTTTACCCGAAAAAATAAATTGGGCCTTTACAATGAGTTAGGTGGTATTTATAAAGAACGAATGGATTATGACCTCGCTCTTAAATATTTTAATAAAGGGCTAGAATTGGCTCAGACCAAGGCCGAAAATAATATTATTAAAAATAATATGGCCTTGGTTTACAACAAGCAACTTCAGTTTGAAAAATCTGAAACCTTACTCTCCGAGGTGTATAAAAACAGTATAATTTTAGGTGATTCCGTCCAATTAGCGAGGGCTTTAGACAATCTGGGATTTGTTGAAGGAAAGCTTAATCGTCCGGACGCACTGGATCATATGAAACAAGCTTTGAATATGCGATTGACCCGTAATGATCAACTCGGGACCTATGCAAGTTACAAGCATCTTTCACAGTATTTCATGGACCAAAATGATTATGAAAAAGCCCAATCTTATGCTCAAAAAGCTTATAACATTTCAAAGCAGATACAAAGCACCTCATATTTAGAGGATGCCTTGGATAACCTGATCTCAACCCGTCCGAATACCATTGAATATCAATACAAAAAATTGAAGGATAGCATCGAAACAGCGAAAAAATTGGCTGAGAATAAATATGCGTTAATGAAATTTGACTATTTAAACCAGAGACAGATTGCCAGTACATTCAAAATTCAAAAAGAAAAAGAACATTTAAAAAGCCTATTATTTCGAACCCTTGTAGTTATTATAATGGTAGTTGTTGCCTTGATATTATCCATGTTATATTCAAAAAATCAAAGGGATAGACTACAAGAAATTTACCTTACTGAAACACGAATTTCTAAAAAATTACACGACGAAGTAGCCAATGACGTTTATCAGGTTATGACTCAATTAGAGAGTGATATTGCAAATAAAGATAAGGTACTAGATGCTTTAGAAGACATTTACAGCCGCACTCGAGATATTTCAAAAGAGAACAGTTCAATTGCACTTAACGAAAACTTTGAAGAGGTTTTAAAGGATTTACTTATGCGATACCACACGAATAAGGTAAATGTAATTACCAGAAACTTATCAAAAATCGATTGGAATGCCTTCGAATCTTTTAAAAAAATTACATTATACCGTATCCTTCAGGAATTGATGGTTAACATGAAAAAGCATAGTAATGCAACTATTGTGGCCATCACTTTTAGATCAAAAGGTAAAAAACTAACAATAAATTATTCCGATAATGGTGTGGGTTGCCAACTAAAAAAACTTTCAGGTCTTCGGAATGTGGAAAACCGTATGGTAACAATAAACGGAAGTGCTATTTTTGATTCAAAACCTGGTCAAGGTTTTAAAGCTAAAATCTCGATGTAAAAATGTTTAATAAGGTATTAATCGTAGACGATCACGATGCAGTAAACGCCGGTGTACTGAGTGTTTTAAAGAACCTCGGTTTTCAAACTGTGGATACTGCCCAGTATTGCGATGATGCTTTTCTAAAAATAAAACGAGCTGCTTTTGACCAGGTTCCTTATGATTTATTAATCTCAGATCTATCATTCAAAAAAGAGTTCCGTAACCGTAATTTACTTTCCGGTGAGGATCTCGTAAAGGCCGTTCGACCTGATTACCCAAAGCTACCTATTATCATATATTCGATGGAAGATCGGCTGCAAAAGGTGCGCACCCTGATTAAAACTCAGGGTGTGAACGCCTATGTTTGCAAAGGCCGAAAAGGCTCTGTCGACTTGGCAATGGCCATGGAAGCTATTTCCAAAGGCGACATCTTTGTTTCTCCACAGGTAGAACAAGCGCTTAACCCGGATGTAGAACTTGAGATAGATGATTACGACCTAACGCTAATTAAACAATTATCCATTGGACATTCCCAAAGTGAAATAAGTATTTATTTGCAGGAAAACAATATGTCCCCAAGTAGCCTCAGTTCTATTGAAAAACGCTTGAATCGCCTTAAAGATCAATTTCAAGCCAACAATGTCACTCATTTAGTGGCTATTTTCAAGGATCTGGGGCTATTTTAACATTAAATGTTAAATTATAATATATTATTACGGAATCCCGTAACATTTTTCACTTTTTTGTTACTAATATTGTACTGCTATTAATAATTTCCTTAGGGAGAGTTGAAAGGGCGCGTCTTTTTATAAGGCGCGCTTTTCTATTTTCAACCCTATTAAAGCATAAAAAAACCCTTGATTTCTCAAGGGTTTTAATCCATTTGGGTTTAGAGATTACCAGTTTTCAATTTCTTCAATTAATTCATTCTTTTTCTTTCCGGTTTTCTCTTCAATGGTTCCTAACATTTCATCAAATTTTCCTTCCGCATAGGTTAGATCGTCATCAGTAATGTTAGCGTATTTTTGTTTAAATTTTCCTTTTACTTGTTTCCATTTTCCTTCTAATTGTTCTTTGTTCATATCTTTAATATCCATATCGTTCTTTGTTTTTTAATTATTAATTCATTATTAATATAAGGTTCATTCAGGAATTTGAATGCCGCAAAAGATGAAATTCTTGACGCATTTGATGACTACGAGATATTGCTTTTTTAACTAACGAAATAGTAAATGGAAAAAGAAATTCTCAACGGAATTTAATATTCTGCCGCAGAGCCTTTATCTTTAGGGTTAAATTTTAGATTTGTGCCTTCAAATCTACCACCAATACGATTTTAAACTATGACAGATTTACTTAATTTAGATAATACCTTCGGCAAACTTTGGGAAAAATTGAATGGCTGGGTAGACGCCATCATTCTGAAGCTCCCAAATTTTATTTTGGCCGTCATCATCATGGTGATGTTCTATTTTATTGCTAAAGGCATTCGAAAACTTCTTCGTAGATTTTTGTTAGTTCGAATCAGTCAGAAATCGATTCAGGATATGATCTCAAAGATCGTATTCGTTTGCATCATCTTACTTGGATTTTTCATTGCACTGGGTGTATTAAACCTCAATAAAGTACTTACTAGTGTACTTGCCGGTGCAGGTGTTGTTGGTTTAGCCGTAGGTTTGGCGCTTCAAGGTACTTTAAGTAATACGCTGGGCGGTGTAATCCTTTCGTTCATGCCTAATATTCGCATAAATGATTTTATTGAAACGAATGAAACCAGTGGTTTTGTTTCTGAAATCAGCCTAAGAAATATCGTTTTAAAACAGACTGATAATAACTATGTGGTAATTCCTAATTCAAAATTCATTGAAAACCGTTTTACCAATTATTCCCTGAGTGATAGAAGTAGAATTACCGTTGGCTGTGGTGTAGGTTATGAAAGTAATCTACAACAGGTTGAGGATATCGTTACCAAAATCATTTCAGAAAATTTTAAGCAAAAAGGAAGCGAAAAAGTGGAGTTTTACTTTACAGAATTCGGTGATAGCTCTATTAATTTTGTTACCCGTTTTTACGTGGATATGATAAGTAGTAAACAAGAGTTTGAGGCCAAACATAAAGCCATCAAACTCATTAAATCTGAATTCAACAAAGAAGGAATCAATATTCCATTCCCCATTCGCACATTGGATTTTGGTAAGAACAATTTACGAATCGACTATAATAAAGAAGATCAGTAAATTTTTTAAATGAATTTTTCACCTTTTGTGGTTGAAGAGGTTACCGGCTCTTCATCATAAAAACTTTTTTCTAGTCCGGCGGAATCCACTTCAAAGAGTTTTAAAATCTCTGCACGATTGGAAACCAGCATAATATCCTTAGCATTGATAGCAATTGGGTGATGCAACAGTGCCGGGTTTTTTTGAACCATTTTTATCCAGTCCTTGTTGTCAAAATCCTGCTTATTATCATCAGTGACCATTTCTGTGTTAAAGATGTCTTCAAAAGACATGTTCAATTCCTCGGCAATTTCAACCCAGGCCGTATCACTAAGTTTAGTTTTAGAAATATCAATAATTTCAACAGGTTTTTTCACAGCTTGCACATAGCCCAACACTTTTTTTCCTAAAAAGGAGTCTGAGCTATAAATGTATGTTAGCTGTCTCTTGTTCCGTGCTAATACTGACATAATTTTTTCTTCTTTTATTTTATTTTCTTTTTCTTGTTTTTTATTTGACATAAACTGTTTTTTTATTTACGAATTCCAGAATGCCTTCCTTAGATAATTCTCTGCCAAAACCAGAAGCTTTGGTACCTCCAAAAGGCAATCTGGGATCTGATTTTACTAATTCATTGATAAAATAGGCTCCGTCAGGTATTTCAGAAATTGCTTTGCTTGCTTTTTCTGTATCTTCAGTAAACACCATGGTTCCTAAACCAAATTTGGTGTCGGTGGTAAGTTTTAAAGCTTCTTCAAAATCATTCACTTTAAAAATAGGTGCTACAGGTCCGAAGGTTTCCTCTCGAAAAACTGCCATATCAGTGTTTACCTTAGTTAAAACGGTTGGAGCATAATACGCTTTATCGCGTTTGCCGCCAAGAATCACTTTGGCACCTTTTTTAACGGCATCATGTACTTGTTTTTCCAGATCAACTGCAAGATCTTCTCTGGCAAGGGTAGCAATTTCGGTGCTCTCTTCCATGGGATCTCCAAATCTTAAATCTTTTATTTTTTTGGTGAATTTCCCCAGGAATTCATCATAGATTCCTTTTGTAACTATGAACCGTTTTGCGGCAATACAACTTTGTCCGGTATTTTGCATGCGGGCGTTTACCATGGTATCTAAATAAGTGTCCAGATCCGCATCATCTAAAACTATGCAGGCATTGTTACCCCCAAGTTCCAAAACTACTTTTTTAAGATGCTCTCCGGCAACCTTAGCAATATGTCGCCCGGCCTTTTCGCTTCCTGTTAAAGACACCGCCTTTACAATGTCATTTTTAATAAGTCCATCAATGGTCTCATGATCCGTTAGTAAAGTTTGAAAACATCCCTGAGGATATCCGGAATCTTCAAATAACTTTTGGATAGCCAAAGCACAACCACTCACATTGGAAGCATGTTTTAATAAGGCTGTATTACCAGCTGTAAGCGTTGGAACAGCAAAACGGAAGACTTGCCAAAATGGGTAATTCCAGGGCATAATAGCCAGGATTACACCTAATGGATCGTAACTTATAAAACTCTCCGTAGCATCAGTTTCAATAATATCATCAGCCAAAAAATTCTCCGCATTGGTGGCATAAAAATCACAAAGGAAGATACATTTATTAATTTCAGCCCGACTTTGAGAAATAGGCTTACCCATTTCCTGCGTCATCAATTCACTAAGATATTCTAGGCGATCTTCCAGCAGGTTACTCAAATTATTAAGCAGATTCGTGCGTTCTTTAATCGATTTTTCTTTCCACACTTTAAAAACAGAATTGGACTTCTCCAGTTTGGAAGCTACAAGTTCCGGGGTATCCAATTCATATTCCTGCAAAACTTTGCTATTATAAGGATTTTTTGATTCGATGGCGTTTTTTATTAAGGTTGTATCAGACATGATTCTTATTTTTAAGCTTATTAAATTTAAAGTAAATGAACCGAATACTTTAACTGTATAGCTATAAAAATTAACGTCATCCATTGTGAAAAGTTCCAAACAAGACCAACGATAAGAGACAACCGTATTATTTCGAAGTAAATCCTTCTTCTAAATGAAGAGAAATTTGCTTTTTAAAGGCGCTAGGAGAAATACCATATTTCTTTTTGAATATTTTAGAAAAATAACTCCTACTGGTAAACCCGATAGAGTAAACGATTTGGGAAATATTTAAATTGGAATTGTGCATAAGGTCCCGGGCTTCTTCCAGACGCACATGCCGAATATATTCACTTACCGTTTTTGCGTAAAGAAACTTAAAACCATCTTGTAATTTTACTTGTGATAAACCTGTATTTAATGAAATATCCTCGAGCGTATAATTTTTTGAAGGATCTTTGGATATTTTTTCGGCAAAATTTCGAATGGAGCGTAATTCTGATTCAGACAGGGAGATCTCAACGGGAACCGCTTGTTCGTAAGAATTATGGGTTTTAATATGCATTGAAAGCAATTGGTAAACCGTTCCTTCTATTTGTAAATTCCGGATCATGCCCTGAGTGTCTACATCTTGCAAAGCCTTAACGTAGTCGGCCATTTTAAGACTAATCGGGCCGTAATACGCAAATTCATTCTGGTGTTGGGTATCAACAAAAACATCATGCAGTTTTTCATTAAGCATTTCTGAAATATTAAGACGCTTGTTTAAAAACTGCTTCCTTGAGATACTGATTATGTTAAGTTTGATAGCCCTGTTCTTTTCAAAATACAGTTCGTGCAAACTATTTGAACTGCCGGCAATGATGACAGAATGGAACTGCTCAACCCGATGCTTTTTTGTTTCGTGATTAAATTTATGTTCGAAATTTCCTTTAGTACAATAAAAAAAATACAAAGGATTAAAATTTTCCGAACCTGTGATCAGCAGTACCGGTTCAAAGAAATTCAAATTAAAATCGATCAGGGTTACGCCCCAGTCGAACCCCATGTAAGTGATATAACCCTTAGCCCGGGAATTATCAACTTCAAGTGTATAGGCTCCCCACTCTTGCCGGATATCTCCACCAATATAACGTTGCATTTGCTGAACACGTTCTAAAATTGAAGCATGTGTGAGATGAATTTCTATCACGTTAACCTTTAGTTTTAAATTTTTTAATATCGCGCTTCGAAATACCTAAATGTTCATTGCTCAAAGCTGAACTATCCTTGATCACAAAATTATTCAATACTCCAAACCCTGAACCCCTGGCCTCGGCATTAACCAATTTAGGATCACTATAAATCCCTTGAGCATCTTTCGGAAGATTGGTAATCTCACCAAAATAATTATTATGAATAAATTGCGTATTTACGTCTTCATTAAAAGAAAACTTATTTTCACCTTCAGAATAGAATATATTATTTTCAAAGGTCGTGTTTACAGGCCAGGGACCACCCCAATTATCCATATAAACAATATTTTGGTCTAGAGAGTTTTTTGGTGGTATAATCACATTATTATAAATGGCCGTATTTTCAACAGGGCCAGTAATATGAAATACCGGAGAGAAAGGTCCTTTCCGCTCCGTTGGATAAGGTCGGATACCATCATTTACACTCACATTATACCGAATAACAGCATTTTTAGTACCCACATTACCGGCACTTCCAAAGGTATTTCCATTATTACAAACCAAAAGGAAGCCTCCATAATTATCATGGCTGTAGTTGTATTGAATGATGGTACCTATGCAATTATAATCGGCATCAAATCCCTGACCGTCCCATTTAGCCTTGTGACCACTAACTTCGTTAAATTGAATTATGGTATTATCCGAACTCCAGGGCCAAATCCCAGCAGCTGCTTCCTGGTGCGATAATATATCCGGAAAATCTCTAAGGACGTTAAACTCAACAATAGCACCATCACAACCAATAGGAACGATACCGTCTCCGGGAATTTTCTCCAAAAGATTATTTCGAATAATCACACCCAAACTGGGGTACCAATCATTGCGATTGGTATATCCACGCGAATTAATTCCGTTTCTACCGCAATGGTGCAGGTAACAATTTTGAATCATAAGATCAACAAAACGGGATTTTATCCTATCTCCCGAATTCTTCCAGTAAATAGCGCTTCCACCCCCTTCTTTTTTTACTAAACTGCCATTTACGTGATGAATTTCAAGACCATCCAATACAATACCTCGACAATCACCAAAATCTTCAGCAAGTATCATCACACCTCGTCTTTTGGCCTGCCGTTGTTCGCCTAAATTTGTGATTTCTATATTCCGAATTTGCCAATACTCCACATTACGCAATAAAAGGGTGAATAACTTTTTACCTTCACCATGAATACCCGGTTTTGAACCTTCACCATAGGAATCGATAATAATAGGTTGGTTTTTTGTTCCACTTCCATTACAAATAAGTTGCCCGTAATATTTTGTTCCGGCCTTTATTAAAATATAATCGCCAGGCTTTAAAGTGGTCGTATTCAACTTTTCTAATGAGGCCCAGGGCCGATCAACAGAAGTTCCCGAATAGTTGTCATTGCCAGAGTCGGCATTAATGTAATAGGTTGTTGCTCCGGCATATTGAATGAAAAAACTAATTACCAGAATAAGAAATCTATTAATTTTCATAATTTTTTATTCCATAATCATTTCAGGATCTGCAACGGTTCTGAAACCAACGTGTTCTGCTGAAGAATCCGGGCTTGTACCCATCCTGGCAGAAACTCTAAAACTGGAACAATACGAATCGCTGCAAAGAAAGGAACCTCCTTTAATGATTTTCTCTTGTAAATAGGGATTCTGTGGATTGTAAGCCTGACTCGCGCCTTGAGGATTCATCGCTATCGTATTTTTAGCGGCTAATTCTTTATAATAATCTACATTATACCAATCTTGTGTAAACTCCCAAACATTTCCGGCCATATCATATAAACCGAAACCATTTGAAGGATATGATTTTACGGGTGCGGTACCTTCAAAACCATCAACTTTGGTGTTGTAAACAGGAAATTCTCCTTCCCAGGTATTGGCCTCTTGTGCCAACTTTGAGCGATCATCACCCCAGAAATAAATGGTATTTTTTTGTTTTCCCCGAGCTGCATATTCCCACTCGGCTTCCGTTGGTAATCGTCGGTTGGCCCACTGGCAATAGGCCAGAGCGTCTTCATAACACACATGAACAACAGGGAAATTTTCCTTGCCATCCAAATTACTGTCTGGTCCTTGAGGGTGTTTCCAGTTAGTTCCGATAGACCATTCCCACCATTGTGAAAAATCATAAAGATTAGGCACTGAAGACTTTGTTTTTTTAAAGCGCAAAGATCCCGGTTGTAATATAGAATCTGCCGGTTTTTGAGTGCCCTCCGGCAATTGCTTTTTCATTTCTTCCCAATCAATCGCACGTTCAGCAACGGTAACATAGCCTGTTTCCTTAACGAATTTGGCGAATTCAGCGTTGGTAACTTCCGTAATATCCATAAAAAAACCGTCAACCTTTACGGGGTGTTGTGGTTTCTCATGGTCCATAGCCTGTTTATCCTGCGGAACAGCCCCTTGCATAAACTCACCGCCGGGAATCCAAACCATGCCTTCCGGTGGATGATTCTTTAAACTATCCAAAACCGTTTCAGGTAGTTTCGGTTTTTCGGTAACCATAATTTGGTCTGGTTGAGTTTCAGTTTTTTTCTCTTTACAGCCCAAAGCAAATAGCATCGGAACGACTAGAAGCACAAGATATTTTTTCATTTTAACCCTCATTTCAATTCAATTCAACCATAAAAATAGAACTTATTTTTACAATATTGGTTACTATTTTTTTAAAGTTATATTTTTAAAATCCTGAATATCGCCTACTATCGTTTTGGTTTAATACCTTTGTGAAACTTAAAAATTGATTTATGATATATTCAATGACCGGTTATGGGAAATCTGTGGTACAAATGCCTACCAAAAAAATTACCATAGAACTCAAATCCCTTAATAGTAAAAATCTGGATCTGAATGCCCGGATGCCTTCCATTTATAGAGAAAAAGAACTAGCCATTAGAAAGCTTCTGGCTGATGCTTTGGAAAGAGGGAAAATTGATTTTTCTATTTATGTTGAAGCCACTGCTGATGATACCTCAACGCAGATTAATACGCCGGTTGTAAAGCAATACATGAATCAGCTTCGAGAGGTTGTTCCCGGTGATGATCTGGAGTTACTAAAAATGGCTGTACGCTTTCCTGACGCCCTTAATACGGTTCGTGAAGAAATTGATGAAACAGAATGGGAAGCCATAAAAAAGGAGATTATCCTTGCAGTGGAAGATCTGAATGCACACCGTTTAGATGAAGGTAAAGTTTTGGAAGCCGATTTTAAGAATCGCGTGGAAAATATTCGTGCCCTTCTTGAGGAAGTTGCTGCCATGGATTCAGATCGCATTAAGGCTGTTCGGGAACGTTTGTTAAAAGGTGTTGAGGAATTGAAAGAGAAATACGATGAGAACCGCTTTGAACAGGAGTTGGTATACTACATTGAAAAATTTGATATTACTGAAGAAAAAGTTCGGCTTAAAAATCATCTGGATTATTTTACAGAATCGTTGAACTCTAAAGACTCCAATGGTAAAAAACTAGGTTTTATTTCCCAGGAAATGGGTCGTGAGATAAATACGATTGGATCAAAAAGTAATTATGCTCCTATGCAACAATTGGTGGTTCAGATGAAAGATGAATTGGAAAAAATAAAAGAGCAGCTGTTGAACGTGCTTTAAAAACCCCTTGTTCGTGTCGAAAATAGAAAAAAATACCACAGGTAAACTTATTGTCTTTTCCGCGCCTTCAGGATCTGGTAAAACTACTATTGTCAAACATTTACTGAAGCAACCGCAGTTAAATTTAGAATTCTCAATTTCAGCAACCTCACGCGAGCGACGCGGCCAGGAAGTTGATGGCAAGGATTATTACTTTCTTTCCGCCAAGGAATTCAAAAATAAAATAAAAAACAACGAGTTTCTGGAATGGGAAGAGGTGTATCGCGATAACTTTTACGGTACTTTAAAAACCGAAGTAGAACGGATCTGGGCCATGGGAAAACACGTTATTTTTGATATTGATGTGTCCGGTGGTCTAAGGATAAAACGCAAGTATCCTGAGCAAACACTGGCGATATTTGTAAAACCACCTAGTATTGATGAATTAAAGATCCGACTGAAAAAGCGTAAAACGGAAAGTGACGATAAAATCAATATGCGTATTGCCAAAGCTTCAGCAGAATTGGCTACAGCACCTTTATTTGACACCATTATCGTGAATGATACGCTGGAACACGCTTTGGCACAAGCCGAAGAACTTGTAGGTGCTTTTGTAAATTCAAATCCTGAAACCTAGTTAATCGTATGAAAATTGGCTTATACTTCGGATCATTTAACCCGATACACATTGGTCATTTAGTTATTGCGAATCACTTCGCGGAATTCAGTGATCTGGATCAGGTATGGTTTGTAGTTACGCCACATAATCCTTTTAAAAAGAAGGAAAGCCTCTTGGATAATCATCAACGGTTAGAGCTGGTATATCGCGCTACAAAAGATTATACCAAATTACAACCTTGTGATATCGAGTTTGGTTTGCCACAACCTAATTATACCATAAATACTCTGGTACATCTTGAGGAAAAATATCCTGAGCATGAATTTGCATTGATCATGGGACAGGATAATTTGAAGAGCTTTCACAAGTGGAAAAACCACGACGTTATTTTAGAAAATTATCATTTATATGTTTATCCTCGCAGGCAAACCAAAGCAGATAAAACCCAGTTCGACGATCATGAACACATCCATTTGATCCCTGCTCCGATCATGGAACTCTCTTCAACCTTCATCCGCAAAGCCATTAAAGAGGGGAAGAACGTCAGGCCCATGTTACCTGAGCAAGCCTGGATTTATTTAGATGAAATGAATTTTTATAAATAAGCTTAAAAGCTTATTTTATATAAAAGCGTGATATATTCTATAGCCGCTTAAAATCTCAAATATTAATACTTAAAAAAACAATTGTTTATGAAAATTGCATTCATAGGATTAGGCATTATGGGACGCGAAATGGCTCTCCATCTCGCAAAACACGATGTCGATTTAACCGTTTATAACAGAACTCAAAAAGATTTTTCAGAATTAAAGAAGGAAGGCGTTATCCTCGCGAAATCAGTTCAGGATGCTGTGAAGGATGCCGATATTGTTTTCAGTATGCTTTCAACTCCCGAAGCAGTCTCTGAGGTATTTATGAAAGAAGATGGCGCATTAACCTTTATGAAAAGCAACGCCATTTGGGCCGATTGTTCCACAGTGAATCCTTCTTTCAGCAAAGAAGCCTTTAAAAAGGCCAAAGCGCATGGCATCCGATTTTTGGATAGCCCAGTTTCGGGTTCAAAACCACAGGCCAGAAATGCCGAACTTATTTTCTTTGTTGGCGGCGATAAAGCGGTGCTTGATGATGTAGAACCTTATATAAACATGATGAGTAAAAAATTGATTCATGTTGGCGACACAGGCAAAGGAACCTCTCTTAAAATGTTAGTGAATGTGATGCTAGCCCAGTCCATGTTGATATTTTCTGAAGCCGTTCTCTTTGGTGAAAAAATGGGCATTGATAAAGACTTTCTTTTAGACCTTCTTCCCGGTTTGGTGGTATCCGCACCATTTACCAAATTTAAAGCTGAGGGCATTAAAAAAGATCAATACGACGTACAATTCCCTTTAGAATGGATGCACAAAGATCTACATCTGGCGGCCCTAACTGCCTACGAGGTTAATCAACCAATGTACATTGCCAATGTTGCGAAAGAGGTATATGCTTCCGCGAAAAAGCAAGATATGGCGCGACTGGATTTTTCGGCCATTTATCGTTATCTGGAGCAATCAAAATAAAGGCTTTTAAAATACTATAAAAAACAGAAACCGCCCAGAGCTAGCACTCTGCGGCGGTTTCTAAACTAAATAACCAACCAAAAATTATTATGTTCTTGTATTCTCTCTAGGATTATCAACGCGCTCACCTTTAAATTTACGTAGCTTTCCACTATCGGTGGTAGTTGATTCTCCTTTAACGGTTCCTGTTTTTAGATATTGAATGTAGCCACGCCCTACAAAATCATAAACCGTTCCGGAATCCGGGTGGTACAATTCAATTTCACTATCATTAATAACGGTCAACTCGAAGTATTCATTGTTGAAAAAATCATAATCTAATGTTAAAGTTTTTAAGTAAAAATTATTAGTAACATCACCTACACCGTACACTCCTGTATAATCCCAAAATAGATTTTCAACTGCTGTATTTGGAGCATCCTGAGAACTTTGGAATGTAGCGTCGTTTCCTCCTGCTAAAAACTGTAAGTAGTTCTCATTATCAAATTCATTTAAGGCGCCATAATTACTGGTGTATACTTTCTCCCAGGCTTCGTATTCCTGTAAGAAATAATGAATATTATCATAGAATACGAAATCATAATCAAAATTACTGCGTTGATAACCTTTCAAAAAGTATGACGTATCATTATTCGGATTATACAATTCGATCGTATTATTATTTATTTGATACACATCAAAAGTGCTAAATCCGTCGATATCGTGGTTCACATCTAAAATCATATCATAAGCATCATACGTCGCTACATCTATTCCAAAACCATTACCGGTATCGCCAAGACCCACAATATTATTATTAGCATACACTACACCGTTTATAAAAGAAATAGTAAATGCTTTTTGTAAGAACGGGGTTTCTCCGTAACCTTTGGTAGCGTTTATATCTACGTACCACAATTCATAAGAGGTCAATAATTGATTCACACTTATGCCCGGTACCGGTGCAGGATTGTAGTCATCTACCACAACCTCTGTATAACACGAGGTCATGAGTGTTGCTAACAATGTAAAGCTTAAAAGTAGTTTTATAGTTTTCATACGCTTATGTTTTATCTTAAAACCGGATAACCTGATTTTAGGTTGCTAATTTTAAGTGGTTCTGCCTAAACAATTCCAAAAGGCGTGCCAAAAATCAAATTGATAAAATTCCAAAGCGGTTTTTAAGAGTAAATTTTTACGTATTTTTGAAATGAAATAAGACTGGATTTTTATGGATAAACCTTTAAAATACGCGGTTTTTGGCGCAGGAAGCTGGGCAACGGCTATTGTTAAAATGCTGAGTGAGAATTTGGATGAAATTGGTTGGTATATGCGAAGCATTTACACCAAAGAACATCTCCTTCGCGAACAACATAACCCGAATTATTTGAGTTCGGTGGAATTTAATTTAGACCAGCTGAAACTGAGTAACGATATCAACGAAACGGCTGCAAATGCCGATGTTTTGTTTTTTGTGATCCCCTCAGCATTTATTCATGGGGAATTGGAAAAACTCACGGTAGATATTTCAGATAAAATTATTGTTTCGGCTGTAAAAGGAATCATGCCTGAAACCGGCCTTTTGGTTGGCGAACATTTTCATGAATTTTACAATGTTCCCTACGAAAATATAGCGGTTATTGCCGGGCCTTGCCACGCTGAGGAAGTAGCTTTAGAACGATTGTCCTATTTAACTATTTCCTGCTCTGATGAAGATAAAGCCAAAACTATTGCGAAAACGTTATCCAGCGAATATATAAATACGAAAACCACGGATGATGTGATTGGCGTGGAATACGCCGTAATGTTGAAAAATATTTATGCCATTGCCGCAGGAATAGCGCATGGTTTAGGGTACGGTGATAATTTTCAAAGTGTATTGATGAGTAATTCTATCCGGGAAATGAAGCGCTTCATTAAAAAAGTGCACAAAATGAAACGCAACATCAATAATTCCGCATATTTAGGAGATCTTTTGGTAACGGGCTACTCTGTGTTTTCCAGAAACCGGATGTTCGGCAATATGATTGGGAAAGGCTACACCGTGAAATCTGCTCAAATGGAAATGAGTATGGTTGCTGAAGGTTATTATGCTACAAAAAGTGCTTATGACCTCAATAAGAAAAACAATAAAAAAACACGAATGCCTATAATTAATGCGGTTTATGAAATTCTTTACGAAAACAAGAATCCTAAAAAAGTATTTAAAAAGCTCACTGAAAAGTTAGATTAGATCTGACTCGCTAATTTTTTAAATGGTACTTTTTTATTTCGCAGATTTAATTACATTTGCATTGCTATAAAAATAGCCTGTACGGGGATGTAGCTCAGTTGGCTAGAGCGCTTGACTGGCAGTCAAGAGGTCGGCGGTTCGAGTCCGCTCTTCTCCACAAAATAAAAAGCTTCCAAAATTTTGGAGGCTTTTTATGTTTTAAAAAGGGAAAAATTAAAGCCTTTAGTCTCCAGCTTTTTATATTTTGAATAATTGAATTTATAAAGGTAAGCACCTTTTTTAGACCCGGACATATCCTTTTCGTCCAGTGGGATCAGGAGGTTTAAAGACAGTAATTTTTTTCTAAAATTGCGGGTATCTATGTCTCTTTGGTAAATGGCTTCGTAGAGTTTTTGAAGTTGGGGAATGGTGAATTTTTTTGGCAGTAGTTCCACACCAATCGGATAGAATTGGGCTTTCTCCCGCAAACGACCAAGAGCGTCCGTTACCATTTGACCATGATCTAGTACAAGGTCTGGAAGCGAATTTACTTCATGCCAAATGGCACCATGCTTTTCCACCAAAGCTTTATTCGATTCTTCAATACGGATTAAGGCATAGAAAGCAATAGAAATACACCGCGCACCGGGATCACGTTCAACAGCCGAGTAACTTTTAAGTTCCTCCATAAAAATATCATCCAGACCTGTAATTTCTCTCAGAACACGTTTGGCAGCATTCGGTGCACTTTCATCAGGATGCACAAAACTTCCTATTAACGACATGGTTCCCTTAAATGGTTCAACACGTCGTTTAAACAATAACAGTTTTAAAACGCCTTCGTCGAAACCGAAGATTATATTGTCTGTGGCAACATATAATTTTTCTTCGGGAGCGTAGTAATCTTTGTGGTGGTGGGTTGGTTTGGTCATTTAGAATCCGTAAACTTATTTATCAAATGTAAAAAATACATTTAATTTTATCTAATTTTTACTTCAATATGTAAAAATCCCTGATTAACGAGGATTTATGTGTTTTTATTAATAAAATTCGTGATTGTAACTACCACCTCAGCCAGTTCATTTGAAAGGCTGTTTTTATCCCAGGGATGCTTTGTGTTGAACACATGATCTGCACCCTTAACGACCATGAAAGTACTATCTGGATTCCATTGATGCAGCTTTTCAGATTCCTCAATGGAAACACTTGGGTCCGCATCGCCGTGAATAATCAGATGAGGGATTTTTAAATATGCTACAGCTCGTTCAATGGTGAAACGCTCTTCATTTGCTTTAAAATCTTCATAAAACTGATAATGATGTGGCATCTGTTGTTTGGTTCGGCCATTCAAAACATATTTCACTCCGGATTTTTTCCACTGCTCCAGATCTCCTGAAGCTGTCATACGTTTTCCGAAGTCAGAAACACTGGCTAAACTGATCACTTGTTTAATACGCCTGTCTTCTTCAGCCTTAATCACTACAATGCCACCACCTCTACTATGACCAATCAAGCTCAGGTTTTCAAGATTGACCTTTGATTGCAAATTTTTATTCTCAAATAACCAATCTATAACCGTTTCCAAATCGTCCAATTCCTTAGTGTAATTATTTTCCGCAAAAGCTTCCAGATCCGGGAAATCGATGGGCTGGCGCACGGTACCACCATTATGTGAAAAATTGAATTTCAGAAAAAAGAATCCGGCCTTGGCAAATGCCTCTCCCATAAGATTCCAGGCGCCCCAATCCTTAAATCCTTTATAACCATGACAAAAAATAACAACCGGCAAATTCGATTTATTACCTGAAGCCAAAGTGTCTATAAGAATGGGCTTTTGATGCCGTCCGTTAATTACATAATTATCCTTTAAAATCATTTATACCTCTTTTTCGGTGAATGGAATATCCGGGTTATATATCTCTAAAATAAGTTGTTTTAGAACCTCTGCAAAATCAGAAAGTGTTTCCGCAGTTATCAAATGATCTTTTTTCCGACCGTATTGACTTTCCTTTTTACCGAATTTCAGAAAACCTGAACTTAGATTTTTAAACGATATAATCCCCGCTTCAACGGGCAGATTTATTCGGTTACTTTCAGCTAACATATAAGCATAACTAAGAACTTGAAAACTTTTGCTGTATTTCTTGTAATCTGTTGGCATATCCTCCCAGTTTACCACATCCACCTCATTTTGGTTCACCGCGCCCGTTTTATAATCAATAATTCGTGTGAGCCCATTGCATTCATCAATACGGTCCACTTTTCCTTTCATCGTAACTTCAAAAGGAAGATCAAGGTTTTTAAGGATGGTGGAAGCATCAGCTTCAACATCGATAATCTTAATGGTATTCCCGGCTTTTATTTCTTTTAATTCTGCATTTAAAAAATTCGAAACATAACGTTTGGCGATTTCAAAAATAATCAGATTTTTTCCGCGTGATAAATCACCCTCCTTGTAGATTTCATTGAAATGAAAAACAACCTGCGTCTCTATTTTGGATTTTAAATTTTTCAGAAGGTCTTCAGTTAAAAACGATCCTTTAAGAGGCCTGTAAAAATCTTCCAGAGTGTTGTGTACCACCGTACCTAAGGTATTTGCCGCAATATGTTCTTCAACCATATCAAACTCATTAACATGAAGTACTTTTTGATAATAAAAATCGATCGGATTTCTGATGTAATTCGTTAAGGATGACGGAGAAAAGCCTTTTTGCCCCACACGCTTTAACTCTTCAAGAACTCCCGGTGTTTTTACAATTTCATTTAATTTTCGTTTGGTTACCGGTACGGGCGGCATAACAAGATGTTCCTTTATTTGATGCGTTTCATCAAATTCCAATTGGGTAATAAACCTACTTTTCTCGCCTCCTGTAAGGACATCAGCTTCGGTATTATATAAAATATGAATGTGTCTGGCTCGTTGTAGTAAATGATAGAAATGATAGGTATAAACAGCGTCCTTTTCTTTGTAGGTTGGTAATTTATTCTCCAATTTAACATCGAATGGAATAAATGAATTATTACTTTTCCCTGCAGGCAAAATGCCCTCGTTAACAGAAGCTATTATTACGGTATCAAAATCCAGAACCCGCGATTCCAACATTCCCATAATTTGCAAGCCTTCAAGAGGCTCTCCTTGAAAATCCAGAGTTTCTGTGCTCAGTAATTCCTTGAAAACACTATGTAGTGTTTTGATATCCTTAATATGATTAAAGCTTTTATTCAGATGGGCTAATTCGTTAAAGAGGGTATTAAAACGATATAAATACTCCAGCGATAAAAGGGCTTTTTCTTTTGAAGTATCAAAATGATGTTTGATTAACTGAATAAGTTCAAAACATCGATCTAAAGCATTTTTAACAGCGTTTTGCCAACCGGATAACAAAACAGAAATAATTTCTGAAGCCTCAGGGGCGATACTTTTTAAACGCTTTGCAGAAAGATAGGTTATATTATTCCCGTGAATGGCTTCAATAATGAGGCTTGCATAATCAGTTTCATCAATATAAAATAAAGGACGAACGAATTGATGTGTCAGGAGGGCATGAATATCCTGATAGTAAAAACGTTCCGAATTCTGTTTGTGAATTTTAAACAGGAGTTCAAATAAATGAGCCAGTGGAATGGAACTCAAAGGGAACCCCATAGTAATATTTAAAGCCGTCAGGTTTTTAGGAAGTGAGTTTAAAACGGGAATCAACAGATTTTCATCGCCCAGAACTACAGCAGTTTTCTCGAGTTTAGGATTAGTTTTTTGCAGTTCTTGTAACAGAGCCCCTATATGTTTGGCCTGCCCAATATTTTTTGGAATTCCATAAATCTGAATATCTTTTTGATTTGAATAATGATTATGACTCCATTGAAAAGGATGTTTTTTAAAATAGGACCAATTAGATTGATACCCTTTAATGAACAAAGCAGCATCGTGATTGGGATGTTCCAGAAAAGCCGTATCAATATCCCAATAAATTCTAGCCATGTTCTGTGCTAATAAAACTTGAATAATGTCTTGTTCTGCAGTATTTAATGCATTAAATCCCAAAAACACATGCTGCTTACCGGAATTTTGATCCATATATTTTTTCAGGTGCTTCAAAGCCTCACGGTACAATAAACCCTGATAGCCTATATTTTTTCCTTTAAGGGCTTTTACAAAAGCTTCATAATACTTGTGGAGCTTGTTCCAAAAGGCTAAATAATTTTTAACAAAATCGGTTTTATTGGGGTCAAGCGACCAGTGTTTTAAATCTTGAATAGCACTTAAATAGTCGAAGATCTGTTCCTGCGGAATAACATAACGATCAATTTCATTAAAGTCTTGTAATAAGATTTGGGCCCATTTGGAAAAGGCCTCAAAACTATCCAGATGCTTCTTATCTGTAAGTGATTCATAAACCGAATAAAACTCAAAAAGTAATGTGGTATTAGACTTGGAATGTAGTCCGGAAAGTTGCTCTACAAACTCTTCGATACTTAAAATTTCAGGAGAAAAGAGGGTTTTGGTGGTCGAGGCGGCAATTTCGTGCTTCAGAAATAATCCCGCGCGTTTACTGGGTAAAATAAAGGTGATTTCCGAAAGGTTTACATCTTGATCCTGTAAGTCCTTTAAAACATCAAAAAGAAAGGTATTTGTACCCATGAAGCAGTTAGACGAAATTTAAATTAGAATTAATCTAAAACTATTTTGTGACAGTAGTTTATAAAAATAAAAAACGCTTCGGAAAACCGAAGCGTTTTTTTAAAACTTATTATTTAATGTGGTGAACTAATTACTTCACTAAGTTGATTTCAACTCGTCTGTTGTTAGCTCTACCAGCTCTAGTACTATTGGTGTCAATTGGTTTAGACTCACCATAACCAAGAGCAGATAATCTGAATGCATCTACACCGTGCTCAATTAAATACTCTTTTACAGCATTTGCACGAGAATCAGATAATCTTTGATTCAATTCAGCGCTACCTACACTATCAGTATGACCTTCAACTGTAAATTTAGCAGTTGGGTATTCGTTAAGGATCTTAACGATATCATCTAATACTTGAGCAGACTGAGCTTTGATTGAAGATTTACCAGAATCAAAGTTTATAGTTTTAGCGTATTCGTTAAGCGTTTTTTGAACTTCAGCAGTAACCTCTGGACAACCAGCGTTAGCTACAGTACCCTTAACATCTGGACACTTATCGTCTTTATCTAATACACCGTCACCATCAGTATCTGGCCATGGGCATCCTTTGTTTGCAGCAGGACCAGCAGTGTTAGGACAATCGTCATCACCATCAGCAACTCCGTCACCGTCAGCATCTGGACAACCACCTAAAGATTTTAAACCGGCAACTGTTGGGCAGCTATCATCTTTATCAGCAACACCGTCACCGTCAGAATCAGGACATCCGTTTAATTCAGCTAAACCAGCTTCGTTTGGACAATCGTCTTCGCTGTCTTGGATACCATCACCGTCAGTATCAGGACATCCGTTGAAAGCAGCTAAACCAGCAACATCCGGACAAGCGTCATCTTTATCGTAAATACCATCTCCATCTGAATCAGTTCCACCAAATTTGATAGAAAGACCAGCAGTGTGTTGGAAATGTGTTGTTAAATAATCTTCGAAAGAGTGCTTGTATGATGATTGCAATGTTAAACCAATATTATCAGAGAACCAGAAATTAAGACCTAAAGTTCCATCTAAAGTACCCGCTCCAATTTCATCAATCCAAGTGTAACCTCCACCGATACCTAAATAAGGCTCAATGAAATTTGAATTAAATAAGCTGTTAAGGCTATACTTGATGGTACCATCTACACCGTAGTAAGATAAATCATCTACAGTAGAATCTCCCCATTTATCAATTTTATTAATAGTTCCGGCTACTCCGAAAGAGAATCCTTCACCTAAATATTTCGATACCGAAATACTTGAAATTGATGGTAAGATATTCCAGTGATCATCTAGGTTGAAATACTCATCAAAGATGGTCTCACTAAAAGGAGCACCATCGGCATTAGGATAAGCGTCAACAGCGTTTACACCGACAGTAATTTGCCACGGGTTGTTTTCGTCTTGCGCGTTTGCGTTGCTGTAAACGAATACTAGCAACATTGCGAACAGTAATCTGCTAAGATTTTTCATATTCAAAAGTTTAATTTTTAAGTGTTAATCGTAAACAAAAGTAAGTTGTTAAATTATATTAACAAAGACAAATATATAAAAATATTGTGGATTCCGTTGATATATCGACATTTCGGCGGTTTTTTAAATAACTTTTAGTGTCTTACCAACCTTTGTAAATGCTTGAATAGCTTTATCTAAATGCGCTTTTGTATGTGCAGCTGATAATTGTACGCGAATTCTTGCTTTTTCTCGAGGAACTACAGGAAAAAAGAATCCGATAACATAAATTCCTTCATCTAAGAGTTTATTTGCCATGTCCTGAGACAGTTTCGCGTCATATAACATCACCGGAACAATGGCTGAATCACCATCTATAATATCAAAACCGGCTTCTTTCATGCCTTTTTTAAAATATTTGGTATTCCATTCCAATTTATCCCGCAATTCTGTATCATTGGCAAGCATATCAAAAACTTTTATTGAAGCTCCAACAATAGCCGGCGCCAAAGAATTGGAAAATAAATACGGTCTTGAACGTTGACGCAACATATCAATAATCTCTTTTTTACCGGTAGTATAACCTCCCATAGCACCACCCAGAGCTTTACCTAAAGTTCCTGTAATAATATCGATACGCCCCATAACCCCTTTTTCTTCAAGGGTTCCACGACCTGTTTCGCCTATAAATCCGGCGGCATGACATTCATCAATCATCACCAGAGCATTGTATTTTTCAGCCAGATCGCAAATCTTGTCCAACGGCGCTACCAGTCCATCCATAGAAAAAACGCCATCGGTTACAATTATTTTGAATCGCGCCCCGTCTGCATTGGCTGCAATGAGTTGCTTTTCTAAATCCTCCATATTGCTATTCTCATAGCGGTATCTGGCTGCTTTGCACAACCTTACACCATCAATAATTGAGGCATGATTCAAACTATCTGAAATAATCGCATCTTCTTTGCCCAATAAAGGTTCAAAAACCCCACCATTGGCATCAAATGCTGCAGCATATAATATGGTGTCTTCCGTTTGATAAAAATCGGCTATTTTTTGTTCCAGAGTTTTGTGAATATCCTGAGTACCGCAAATGAAACGTACCGAACTCATTCCAAAACCGTGAGAATCCAAGGTGTCTTTTGCCGCCTGGATCACATCCGGATGCGACGATAATCCCAAATAATTATTGGCGCAAAAATTCAATACCGTTTTACCGCTATCTAGTGTAATTTCAGCACCTTGAGGAGAGGTAATAATGCGCTCCTCTTTGTATAGCCCATTGTCTTTTATATCCTGAAGTTCTTCTTGTAAATGTTGTTTTAAATTTCCGTACATCGTTTTGTTTTTTTACAAAGTTATACTTCTTTTACCATAATCCCATCATCGGTATACACCAGAATTTTTTTTGTAACCATAAATCCCATGGCTTCCAAAACATCTTGATACAACTGTAATTGTTGGGCGTGTTCCGGTTTTACCATTCCCGTTTTATAATCGATAATAACAGCCTGATTTTGAGAATTCACAACCACCCTGTCCGGACGGTAAATAAGGCCTTCCTTTGTGATAATATCGCGCTCATTATATATTTTTAAATCTTCGTTGAAATAACCCGCTAGTTTTGGATGAACAATAATTTGATTTATTTGTTCTTCAATTAAAGATACTTGTTCTTCAGTAAGCAAACCACTATCAAAAAAATCCTGTAACACCGCAGCAACATCTAATGGGGTTTCAATATGTGCCATGATCTCATGAATTAAATTCCCGCGTTCCATGGCTTGTTCTTGTTTGGTATCCCATAAATATCCCGATTTGGTTACTACACGAATATTATGATCTTCTTTCGGTGAGGATAAAAACTGATCGGTCACATAGGTTGAGAATTCCATGTCTTTCTGGTGATGCTCAGGTGCTTGAATATTACCAAATGTATATTCAGTTTTGGAGTCGTTCCATAACCCAAGATGTTCTAGATAATTAATAAGTAATCCTGAATATTTATTTAGCGGTGCTTCGCCCCTGGCATTTATCTCTTTTTTTGAAATGATGTAAAGTTGGTCTTCCGGGCGCGTTAGAGCCACGTAGAGCAAATTTATATTATCGAGTTCCTGTTCCCCCCGATGAGCCAAAAGCAACTGTTCTCCCTGAGTGCCAAAATATTCAAAATCCTTATTGAAATTTAATAGTGTTTCCGTAAATCCGTGATAGATTTCGGGATCGATTTGAAACCAAAGTTTCGGTTCCGGCTCCCTGTAAATATCCAAATCGGCAAAAGGGAAAATAACCACCGGAAACTCCAAACCTTTTGCTTTGTGGATCGTCATGATCTGAACGGCATTTTGCCCTACGGGCGAAACAATACTGAGCTTATCTTTCTGGCTTTCAAAATAACTTAAAAACGCCGCGAGATCCGAACCTTTCTTTTGTGTAAATTCTAAAACCACATCCAGAAAGAACTGAAGATAGGCATTTGGTTTTTTTGTTAAGCCAAAACCTCGCATCAAGGTTTCAACCAGATCAAATAATGGTAATTGTACCAAAATTTCAGCATTCAGAAATACCTTATAATCTTCAAAGGATTTAAACAAATCGGGTAACGATAACCCTAAATGAGAAGCAAAGAAGGTATGCTTGTCTTCAATTGAAAACAAATCTGCAAAAGCATTTAAAACTTCAATTTTAACCTCCTGATTTTTGGGCTCTAACAGTATCTGGAGTAGCTTTATAATGAATTTAACCTCCGGTGCATTGTTTATAAGTAAGGTTTCCGAAGACATCACAGGAATGTTATTCTCACTCAAAAATTCTGCTATGGCAACACCTTCTTTTTTCTTTCGAACCAAAACACATATAGCACCTAATGAGAAGCCCTGATCCAAACAGTTTTGTATGGTTTCCAGAGTTTTCGAAGCATATGCAAGATCTATATCATCATCTTTATCGATGTCCAAAAAACGTAGTGATACAAACCCTTGATGGTCTTTTTCATCATCCTGTTTTGACTTTTGATAAAGTTCTTGATATTCTGCATTTTGAAATATGGTTTGAGCCACAAATTTAAACAGCCCGTTATTGAATTTTACGATCTCCCGGGCACTGCGAAAATTACTCGGTAAATGTTCTTTTTGGGGTGTAACAACAAAGGGGTTTTCTTGGCTGTTCAAGCCAATAAATTGTTCAGCTTTTCCACCACGCCAACGGTAAATCGCCTGCTTGGCATCACCTACAAGAACAGCACTCCCTTTTTCTGTTGCCAAAGCGTTATCCAACAACGGAATTAAATTTTGCCATTGTTTTACTGAGGTGTCCTGAAACTCATCAATAAAATAATGTTTGAACTTTTCCCCTAAACGCTCATAAATAAAAGGGGTTGGTTGATCCTTGATTTCTTCAGAAATGATGCCATTAAATTCTGAAATCAACATTTTATTTTGTTCGGTTTTTAAGGATTCCAATTCTTTATTTATGGCATTTAAAACAGAAAGCGGCGTGATATTTTTATAAAAATTGTTTAAAAATTTAAGATGAAATATCGCCTTTTTGGTTTCATTGAAGGCAGCTGCTAATTCGGGCTGAATCGTATCGATGGTTTCTGCTATATGATCTGAAACACTTTTTGGATACATGGGTTGATTTTCAATATCCTCCTGCCATTGTGAATCAAAACCGGGTGTATAAAAATCGCCCGAAGCCAGTTTTTCAAAATGTTTAGGCAAAGAACTTCTTTTGAAATCTGTAGGGCCCAATCCGGCTTCCTGAATCAAGGTCATAACACTTCTAGAAGTTTCAACAATGCGTTCTTCAAGGCTTTTTAAATCGTCGTTAATCTGTTTTTTAAGCGCCATAAAGTCGCCCATAGTTTTCGATTTTAAACGCTCCACATGTGGCAAATCATTTTCATTCACTAAAAGCTTGGCGACCTTATTAAAATCATAAGCCACATCCCAACTTTTGTCGTCATCGGCCTTTTCAATTGCAAAATCAACTAAAACCTTTGTGAGTTCTTTGTTGGTTCCGGCTTTATTTATCAAGCTGTCTACAGCTTGTTGTAGCAAACTTTCCTGATCTAGTTCTACCTCAAAATTCATAGGTAATTTAAGATCGTGAGCAAAGGTGCGGATCAATTTATGGGTAAACCCGTCAATCGTAGAAATATCAAAAGCGCCGTAATTATGAATGATGTTATTTAAAATACGTTTCGATTTTTTATGAACCTCTTCGGGCTCCATAGCCAGGTCTTCAATAATCTGGAAAAACATAGGATCTGTCGACTCTAAAATATCAGGCTCTGCAAAAGCCTTTAAATATTTTATAATGCGGGTTTTCATTTCGGCGACAGCCTTATTGGTAAAAGTAATGGCTAAAATTTGTTTGAAAAGAAAATCGCTTTTGGAGGATAGCAGAATCTTTAAATACTCTTTTACAAGCGTAAATGTTTTGCCGCTTCCGGCGGAGGCATCGAAAATGGTAAATGTTGAAAGTCTGGACATCATCGTGTAATCGTCTGCAAGATAAGAACTATCAATACATTCATAACAAGATACTATTTTTTATTGAAGTCAATTATCCGTAAATTTGAATGAATTTAAATAAATACTTAATAATAAAAACTTAAAATAATAATTATGGCTTTTGAATTACCAAAATTGGGCTATGCTTATGATGCATTAGAGCCTAATATAGATGCAAGAACAATGGAGATACACCATACAAAACACCATCAAGGATATACTACTAAATTGAATGCCGCAATTGAAGGCACGGATTTAGAGGGTAAATCTATTGAAGATATTTTAACAAACCTAGACATGAGCAACAGTGCCGTGCGAAATAATGGTGGTGGTTTTTACAACCACGCGTTATTCTGGACGGTAATGAATCCTGAAGATCGCGGATATCTTTCCGGCGAACTTAAAGATGCGATCAATGATGCTTTTGGTTCTAAAGAAGCTTTTATCGAAGCATTTAGTAATGCTGCCGCTTCGCAATTTGGTTCCGGATGGGCCTGGTTGTGCGTGCACAAAGGTGGTAAGGTAGAAGTTTGCTCAACACCAAACCAGGATAATCCATTGATGCCGGGTGTAGGTTGCCAAGGAACTCCTATTTTAGGAATTGATGTTTGGGAGCATGCTTATTACCTAAACTATCAGAACCGTCGTCCTGATTATATCAAAGCGTTCTCAGAAATTATTAACTGGAATGAAGTTGAGCGTCGTTACGCCGCTGCCAAATAATCCAGATAAGATAAAATTGAAAAAAGCAAACCAAATTGGTTTGCTTTTTTTTGCTTTAAACTGAATGTTTGTAAAATGAAAAAGGTGAACAAGATATGTTCACCTTTTTGCCCCAAATCTACCATAAACTTAACCTACTTATGTTATGGTGGCGTAAATATATATTGTTAAAAAAGACTGATAAAATATTTTCGCTGAACGGCGTATATATTAGCTTAGAAGGAACACGTCATCTAATTTTACAGATGAATGAAAAACATAAATGATATCAGCAAGCTTCACTTTTAAGCATAAAAAAAGGCGAACGAGAGTTCACCTTTTTTTGCCCCAAATCTACCATGAACTTAACCTACTTATGTTATGGTGAAACTAATGTATGCTGATTTTGTGGAATGAAATTATTTTTTAGATGAAACGCATTTTTTTTAGATAAAATGCTAATTATTCAGTTAAATAACGTTTTTTTGTTAAAACGATAATTAATAGGCACGTTCATTATTACCTTCATAAAAGTTGATAAAAGCCCTGTTAACCACACGGTTACCACCAACGGTTGGATAGTCTCCGGTGAAGTACCAGTCGCCTAAATTCTTCGGACAAGCCAGATGAAGATTTTCCACCGATTGGAAAATAATTTTTACTTCCGCATTAATAGATTCATCGCTTAATAATTCAGCCATTTTATCAGAAATCTGCTCATCAGTGAAAGAATCATAAATTTCCTTTACAAAGTTTTGTACATGCTTGTCCTCCAGATCGGTTTGCTCTTTACATTTTTTATAAACATCATCAACAATGTGATATTTATTGTTGTCTTTTAACAAGGCAAGAGCCGATTGAAATGCGATCAGGCTTTCCAAATTCGCCATATCAATACCATAACAATCAGGATAACGGATCTGTGGCGCCGAGGAAACAACCACTATTTTCTTCGGATTCAATCGATCCAGCATTTTTAAAATACTTTTCTTCAAAGTGGTTCCGCGAACGATACTATCATCAATAATCACCAGGTTATCTTCCGGTTTTATCACCCCATAGGTGATGTCATAAACGTGGGCTACAAGATCATCCCGACTGCTATCTTCGGTTATAAAGGTTCGAAGCTTCACATCTTTGTTTGCTATTTTTTCCACGCGAATACGCTCTGATAAAATCTCAGTCACTTTTTCCGCAGAAAGGCTGCGTTTTCCTTTTAAGATAATATCTGTCTTCGATTTGTTCAATTCGTTTTCAGCTGTTTCTACCATACCGTAAAACGAGGTTTCAGCCGTGTTGGGAATATAGGAGAATACTGTATTTTTAATATCACCATCTATCGCTTTCATTACCTGAGGCATTAATAATTTCCCAAGTTTTTTGCGTTCATGATAAATTTCGGCATCACTTCCTCTGGAAAAATAAATACGCTCAAAAGAACAGGCTTTCCGTTCCAGCGGTTCCAATATTTTCTTGATACTTACCTTGCCCGATTTTTTAGTAATAATGGCATGACCGGGATCTAATTCGTGCACATCTTCAAACTTTACATTGAACGCTGTTTGGATTACAGGGCGTTCAGAGGCTACAACGACAACTTCATCATCCTTATAGTAATATGCCGGACGAATGCCCGCAGGATCACGCAACACAAAGGCATCACCGTGACCAATTAAACCGGCCATAGCATAACCACCATCCCAATTTTTCGCTGCACGTTTTAATATTTTTGAAACCTTTAAACGTTCTGCAATAAGTGGTGAGGCCTGTTGTTTGTTGTAGCCTTCTTTCTTTAAATCCTTGTAAATTTTACTCACGGCATCGTCTAAAAAATGACCGATTTTTTCCATAACAGTTATGGTATCGGTATATTCTTTTGGATGCTGCCCTAACTCGATCAGGTTGTTAAAGAGTTCTTTTACATTGGTCATGTTAAAGTTTCCGGCCATAATAAGGTTTCGGTGCATCCAGTTGTTCTGTCTTAAAAAGGGATGCACACTTTCTACGCTATTCTTGCCAAAAGTACCATAACGCACATGCCCTAATAACACCTCTCCGATATAAGGGATATTTTGCTTTTGAGCAGCAACGTCGTCAGCATATTCGGGATGTGCCTGCAACTCCGCATTGATACGCTGGTTGATCTGGGCAAAGATATCCTGAATGGGTTGCTGCGCCACAGAACGCACACGACTTATGTAGCGCTGCCCCGGTTTAGTGTTTAGTTTAATACTGGCAAAGCCGGCACCATCCTGCCCCCGGTTATGTTGCTTTTCCATCATGAGGTACATTTTATTTACCCCATAAAAAGCGGTTCCATATTTTTCTTTGTAATACTCTAGTGGTTTCAGAAGCCGTATCACAGCGATACCACATTCGTGTTTTATAGCGTCACTCATATATTAAAAGCAATTCCTTTTTTTTAAATCCAACAGATCAAAACGATCATTTAATATTGAATTTTGTATTAGTGTCATTCTAGTGGGTTTCCTAACAAAAAACGCACTCTTTTTTTGAGCGCGTTGGTTTATGATAATTCTATTTCAAATTGCGTTAATTCTTTAAACTGCATCAAGCGTTTCTGAACCTCATCGTTCGAGAGCTTTTGCATGCGCTCTGTGCCAAACTTTTCAACACAGAATGAGGCCAGGGTTGAGCCGTAAATTACAGCATTCTTCATGTTTTCAAAGGAGATATCTCCCGTTTTTGCCAGATAACCGGTAAAGCCTCCAGCAAAGGTATCACCCGCGCCGGTAGGATCAAAAACCTCTTCCAGTGGCAAGGCAGGTGCAAAGAACACATCATCTTTATGAAACAACAAGGCGCCGTGCTCTCCTTTTTTGATTACTACATATTTAGGACCCATGTCGTGAATTTTACGAGCTGCAACTACTAAAGAATATTCTCCCGTAAGTTGGCGAGCTTCTTCATCATTAATGGTGATAACATCCACGCGCTTAATTACATTCATCAGATCGTCCCAGGCACAATCCATCCAGAAATTCATGGTATCCAAAACCACTAATTTAGGTTTTTGAGTCATTTGATCCAACACACTAGCTTGCACTAACGGATGAAGATTACCAAGCATCACCACATCGGCGTCCTGATAATTTTTAGGAACTTTCGGATTGAAGTCTGCCAGAGTATTAAGCTCTGTTACCAGCGTATCTCGGGAATTCATATCATTGTGGTACCGACCGCTCCAAAAAAAGGTTTTACCTTCTTTTACAATTTCAATACCGGAAATATCTATATTTTTATTGGAAAGCATGTCCAGATAGTCTTGCGGAAAATCGCCACCAACAACAGAAACCGCTGCGGCATCAACCCCAAAATATGAGGCAGCAAGACCAATAAAAGTTGCGGCGCCACCGAGTATTTTATCGGTTTTACCAAATGGCGTTTCAATCGCGTCAAAAGCTACAGTACCTACAATTACTAATTTACCCATAAATTAGATATCCAATTAATGGGCAAATATACGTCTTTTTAAATGCTAATTAAAACTATATTTTTGAGAATTGAGATTTGGTTATTTCCGTCCAAAATCCGCAGGAATTTCACCCCAGGCCTTGGTTTCCCACTTAACAATGGTCGTGGTGTACGCATTGTTTTTCAACCAATCTACAGCACGGTCAACCAATTCGAAAAGAGCTTCATTCTTTTTAGTTCGCGCTAGTTTGGTATTGCATTTCTTTTTCTTGACCCAGCTGATAGCCGTTTTAGAATCCGTGTAAATAATCCGATTGCTTTCTTTCTTTTTTAATAAGGCCAAACCATGCACGATAGCTAAGAACTCACCAATGTTGTTAGTGCCTTCTTCAAACGGTCCTTGAATAAAAAGTTGTTTTCTAGTTTTGGTATCTACACCACGGTATTCCATTTTCCCGGGATTTCCGCTAGAGGCAGCATCCACACAAATAGAATTTAAATTAGGCATACCAATTTTCTTTAATTGTGCTTCAGAAAGTTCGCTGGTAAAGGTTTTATCCTTTCCCACATAATCTCTGTAATTACCTTTCAAAGCTTTTTTAGCCGCTTCAAAAGTAGGAAAGGCTTTGTATTGCGCCCCTTGAAAATTTTTGATCTGCGCTTTGCAATCGTCCCAACTTTCAAAAACACCGGTATGATGGCCTTTCCAAACGGTATAATATTTTTTCTTTTTTGTACTCATAATGTTTCGTCATTGCGAACAAGGTGAAGCAATCTTTCTAATTATAACGCCTATCATGAGATTACCACGTCACAAGTTCCTCGTAATGACAACTTGTTTTTGATTCATAACACCAGCGAAGAATCTCATTTATTATATTGATAGAATCTTCAGTCACGGCGTTCCTTCTGAATGACATCAATTCTATTTTGCTTGATGTTTTGGGCGTTCCCAAGCTAAAAGCTCGGTCGGGCTATCCGCTGCAAGTCCGCGCTCGTGCCTCGCTGTGGGCTTTCCGCTACTATCCCTGCCTGCCCGGCAGGCAGGCCTAACGCGGGCTTCTTTGCCAGGTTTCGTCATTACGAACAACATGAAGCAATCTTTTTAATTATAACTCCCATCATGAGATTACCACGTCGCAAGCTCCTCGTAATGACAATTTGTTTTTGATTCAGAGCGCCAGCGAAAAAACCTCATCAAAATTAATCCTGTAACAACCCTTCCACCACTTTCGGAAAATGTTCCATCTCCAGTTCATGAATCTTAGCCGCCACATCCTCCGCCGTATCTGTTGGTAACACGGCGCATTTAGCCTGAAAAATAATGGCACCCTCATCATAATGTTCATTTACATAATGTATGGTGATCCCTGTTTCCGTTTCTTTATTTGCAACAACGGCCTCATGAACATGCATACCATACATCCCCTTTCCTCCATGTTTTGGTAATAATGCTGGATGAATATTTACCAGTTTATCGGGAAATGCTCTAAGAATATGCTCCGGGATCTTCCAGAGAAAACCAGCCAAAACGATGAGGTCCGGCTTTGTGGCTTTCAATATATTCAGAACGTCATCTGATTTTGAAAATGCCTCGCGATTAAACGACAGGGCGCTCACTTCCAGATTTTTAGCGCGATCTAATACTTTGGCCTTTGGATTATTACTAAGCACCTGAACCACAGCAATATCAGGCTTCGTTTTAAAATAACGAATCAAATTTTCAGCGTTGGTTCCACTTCCGGAGGCAAAAACAACAATACGTTTCATTTGTAGTCTTGGTATTTTTTACTTTTTTTGCGCCGATTTTTAAAATTTAAAAAAGGCAGTCTGTAAATATTGATTTTTGAGGCTTACTTTTTCATTATAATCAAACAAAAAAAAGAATAATTATTAACAATTACAGGCAAAATTAGAAATACTTAAAAGTAATTTTAGTAAATTACAAACACATTTTTTAACTATTCCGTTGATTTAAAATAAAGTTTTTTATTTTTGCCAACTAATTAAAACCTTAAATTAAAAAGATTATGTCAGACATTGCATCAAGAGTAAAAGCGATTATCGTAGACAAACTAGGCGTTGATGAAAACGAAGTTGTTGCTGAGGCAAGCTTCACTAACGATCTGGGAGCAGACTCTTTAGACACTGTGGAATTAATAATGGAATTCGAAAAAGAATTCGATATCCAGATTCCAGACGATCAAGCTGAGAACATTGCAACAGTTGGTCAAGCTATATCTTATATAGAAGAAGCAAAATAAGAAAAGCACAAACACTTTATGGAATTAAAGCGAGTTGTAGTCACAGGATTAGGGGCTTTAACACCAATTGGCAATACCAAGGATGAGTATTGGGAAGGGCTGGTTAGTGGAAAAAGTGGTGCTGCGCCTATAACATATTTTGATACCGAAAAGTTTAAAACAAAGTTCGCTTGCGAGCTGAAAAACTTTAACGCAACTGATTTCCTTGATCGCAAGGAAGCCCGTAAAATGGATAGGTTTGCACAATATGCCATGGTCGCTTCTGATGAAGCTATTGCAGATGCCAAACTTGATCTTAACGTGGTAAACAAATTGCGTGTTGGTGTTATATGGGGTGCCGGAATCGGGGGACTTGAAACCTTCCAAGATGAAGTTTTAAACTTCGCTTCAGGTGATGGAACACCGCGATTCAACCCTTTCTTTATTCCTAAAATGATTGCTGATATTGCACCAGCAAACATTTCCATAAAACACGGTTTTATGGGACCAAATTACACAACGGTTTCTGCCTGTGCCTCCTCGGCAAACGCTATGTTCGATGCACTTAACCAAATTCGTTTGGGTCATTGCGACGTGGTTGTTACCGGAGGAAGCGAAGCTGCAGTAACCATAGCCGGTATGGGTGGTTTTAATGCCATGCACGCCCTCTCTACAAGAAACGAAAGTCCGGAAACAGCCTCTCGTCCATTTGACGCTACGCGTGATGGATTTGTTCTAGGTGAAGGAGCCGGAGCTCTTGTTCTTGAAGAGTACGAGCATGCAAAAGCCCGCGGTGCTAAAATTTATGCCGAGTTCTTAGGAGGTGGTTTATCTTCTGATGCTTATCATATGACAGCACCTCATCCGGATGGCATCGGTGTTATCGCCGTAATGAAAAATTGTTTGGAAAATGCCGGCCTTAAGCCCGAAGATGTAGACCATATTAATACACATGGTACTTCAACACCGCTTGGTGACGTGGCTGAGCTTAAAGCAATTTCAGACGTATTTGGAAGTCACGCTAAGAACATTAATATTAATTCAACAAAATCAATGACCGGTCACCTTCTTGGTGCTGCCGGAGCTATAGAAGCTATTTCTACAATAATGGCTATGGAATATGGTATGGTACCGCCAACCATTAACCACACCACTGTAGATGAGAACATTGATCCATCATTGAATTTAACGTTAAACAAAGCTCAAAAGCGCGACGTTCATGTAGCAATGAGTAATACATTTGGTTTTGGCGGTCACAATGCCTGTGTATTATTTAAAAAAGTAGATTAAATTGTAATGCAATAGGCCAAAATATTTTTTACTTTATGAAAGATACCTCTGGTTTACCTCATCTGACAATAAATTAATACATTTACTCCTCAGATGAAAAGCATTCGAAACATATTAAATTCCCGTTCCAAACGTAACGGGAATTTTTTTATGACTTTACGAAAGATCCTGGGCTTTAAACCGAGAAATATAAAGGTCTACGACAAGGCGTTTACCCACCGATCTATGAATCTTAAAGATGAAGGTGGTAACGCCATTAACTACGAGCGTTTAGAATTTTTAGGGGATGCCATGCTGAGTGCCGTAATTGCCTCGCACCTTTATTTGGAAGCTCCCGATGGCGATGAAGGTTACCTTACCAAAATGCGTTCGAAAGTTGTAAGTCGCGAACATTTGAACGAACTCGGAAAAGAGCTCAATCTCATTCAAATGGTGAAAAGTAAAATTCCTGCCGGACAATTTGGCGATAATATTCACGGCAATCTCTTCGAGGCTCTGGTTGGCGCCATATTTTTAGACCGCGGTTATAAACATTGCGAAAAATTTATTTACAAACGCGTCATTCTTCCTTATGTGGATATTGAAACCTTAGAAGGAAAAGTGATCAGTTATAAAAGTTTGCTGATTGAATGGTGCCAAAAAGAAAAGAAAACCTTCGACTACAATGTATACGAAGATACCGGAAACGATGAGGTTCGTCATTTCTCTGTGAAACTTTCCATTGATGGGAAGGTCATATCAAAAGCCCGGGCAACTTCTAAGAAAAAAGCTGAAGAAAAAGCATCTAAACGTGCCTTCTTTGCCTTTCAGAACAAAATATCTCAAATGTTATAAGCTTCTTTTTGTGGCTTTCACTACAACGTTTTAGTTGATTAAAGCTCCAAGAATACACGAAAGATATCTTAAGTAAGCTACAGAAATATTATATTTACAACGTTAAAATAAGTTATGGCAATACATAAACTTGCTTTGGATGATGTTTTGGATGAAGTGTCATACACTTTATTAGCCATCCATTGCTCTTTAGAAGATTATCGCGTTGCTTACTTGTTAAACAAAAATTTAAACATACATTTAAAACGAAAACCAACTGATATCGATTTTAATGGTCGCACTCGCTATCCGATATTTGAATGGAACGATACCAAACAACGCGTAAGCTGGAATTTGGTTTCTAATATTTGTAAGGTAGATAGCCTTCAAACAACAGTTCAAAACTCCCTGTTCAATACTCAGGATACCATAACAAAGACCGCGTTTTTATTGCCGGAATACAGGCAGGTAAATTACCTCTTAAAAATTGAGAACGAATTTAGTTTCAGCAAAGAAAAGTATATTTTGAATCAAATTTTAAGTATTCCGCAAATTGTAACGGCCTATAGCATAAACAGTAGTGCTATAAAATCGAAAGACAACTTAATATTTAACTAATGCCAAAAAGAAAAAAAACCAAAATAGTAGCCACGCTCGGACCCGCTACCAGTACTAAAGAAGTACTCAAAGGCATGCTTGAAGCCGGGGTTAATGTATTTCGAATTAATTTCTCGCACGCCGATTATAAGGATGTTTCAGCGCGCATAAAAATGATTCGCGAACTCAACGACGAATTCGGATTTACCGCAGCCATTCTTGCAGACCTTCAAGGTCCAAAACTGCGTGTTGGGGTCATGAAAGAGGAAGTGGTTGTTAATCCGGGTGATGAAATTATTTTCGCTACCGGCGAACGTTTTGAAGGCACCAAAGAACGCGTGTATATGACCTACGATCGTTTTCCTCAGGATTGTAAGCCGGGAGAACGCATTCTTCTGGACGACGGAAAACTCATTTTCGAAGTCGTTTCATCCGATAAAAAATCTGAAGTTAAAGCCAAAGTCATTCAGGGTGGCCCTTTAAAATCTAAAAAAGGCGTAAACCTGCCAAACACTAATATTTCACAACCTGCACTTACTGAAAAGGATATCGAAGATGCCGAATTTGCCATTAAGCAGGATGTGGATTGGATCGCTCTATCTTTCGTGCGTCATGCCGAAGACCTCATGCAACTGCGCGATTTGATAAACAAACACAGCGACCATAAAATCCCGATCATTGCCAAGATCGAAAAACCTGAAGGTGTAGAAAACATCGACAAGATAGTAACGCACTGCGATGGTATCATGGTAGCACGAGGTGATCTGGGAGTGGAAGTTCCGGCCGAAGAAGTACCGTTAATCCAAAAGCAATTGGTATTACGAGCTAAAAAAGCACGTATTCCGGTAATCATCGCCACACAAATGATGGAAACCATGATCTCCAGCCTTACACCAACCCGTGCTGAAGTTAACGATGTTGCGAACTCTGTAATGGACGGCGCCGATGCCGTAATGCTTTCCGGTGAAACCTCAGTAGGAAAATATCCGGTAGAAGTGATCAAACAGATGTCTGATATTTTGAAAAAAGTGGAAGACTCTGAGCTTATTAAAGTTCCGCAATTACCACCGCACATTCGAACAAATCGTTACATAACAAAATCCATTTGCTACCACGCAGCCAACATGGCCAACGAGATCGATGCACAAGCCATTTCAACACTAACAAACAGTGGGTATACAGCATTCCAAATCTCAGCCTGGCGTCCGTCGTGTCACATTCTGGTATTCACCTCAAACCGCCGCATTCTCACCCGTTTAAGTTTACTTTGGGGTGTGCGGGCGTTCTATTACGACAAGTTCGTAAGTACCGACGAAACCATTGAGGACGTAAATGCCATCGCCTGCCAACAAGGCTACCTCGAAGAAGGAGACATGGTTATCAGTCTCGCCGCCATGCCAATCCAGGAAAAAGGTATGGTAAACACCTTACGTGTTACCGAGATCACTACAGGAAAGCTCAGTTAAATAAAAATATTTTGGGCGTTACCCTTACCCCGCTATTAGGGCGGGGTAAGCGTCGCGCTTTCCGCACTACACGGTAGTTTGCTTCAATCGCTAACGCGGCTTTAGAATTCAAATTTAAGCTGAACACTTACCGTTTTGGCTTCCGGTTTTTTCTCAGTTTCCGTGTTTAAATTCGATAAGGAAATTCCCAATAAACGCACCGAATTCTGTAATTTTTCCTGATACAACAATTCCTTGGTAGTTTCAAGGATCAATGCTTTTTCACTAATAAAATAAGGTAAAGTTTTACTACGGGTCTGAAGCGTAAAATCACTGTATTTGATCTTCAAGGTCACGGTTTTTCCACTAACTTTACTTTTCGCCAAACGGCGAGCTACTTCATCAGCAATATGATCGAGTTTTTCCAACATAAACACCTCACTCGACAGATTTTCACTAAACGTACGCTCTGCCGCCAGACTTTTCCGAATCCGATTGGGTTTCACCTCACTTCGATGTATCCCACGAACAACCTCGTAATAATACGCTCCCGATTTACCAAAATGCTCCTCCAAAAATTCCAGTGATTTTTGCTTGAGATCGGCTCCGGTAAAAATACCGAGCTGATACATTTTTTCCGCAGTCACTTTACCAACGCCATAAAATTTACGAATATCGAGTTCCTCCAAAAAAGGTAAGACCTCCTCAGGATTCACCGTTTTTTGTCCGTTTGGTTTATTGTAATCGCTGGCCACTTTCGCAATAAATTTATTGATAGAAATTCCTGCAGAAGCCGTTAAACCCAACTCCGTAAAAATACGTTCCCGAATATCTTGTGCAATTAAGGAAGCACTGGGATTTCCCTTTTTATTCTCCGTAACATCCAGGTAAGCCTCATCCAGCGACAAAGGTTCCACCAGGTCTGTATACTCAAAAAATATTTTCCTGATCTTTTTAGAGATTTCTCCATAGCGTTCAAAACGAGGTTTCACAAAAATTAACTCCGGACAAAGTTTCGCAGCTAGATTTCCGGCCATGGCACTTTTCACCCCAAATTTTCGAGCTTCATAACTCGCCGCACTTACAACGCCTCGTTTTCCACCACCGCCAACAGCAATAGGTTTGCCTTTTAATTCGGGATGATCCAGTTGCTCAACAGAGGCATAAAAGGCATCCATATCCACATGAATTATTTTTCTTATTGGTAAATCGGCCGACATACTGTAAATTTAGACAATAATTGGTTCTATCGTTTAGATATCTAAACCAAAATAAGTTGAAAAATGATCGAGATTGAACGCAAATTCTTGGTGAACTCTGAAGCCTTTAAGAACGAGGCTTTTAAAAAAACCAAAATTCAGCAAGGCTATTTGAACAGTGATAAAGATCGCTCCGTACGCATACGCATTAATGAAGAAAAAGCTTTTATCACCGTTAAAGGACCAACCTATAACAAGGGGATTCAGCGTTTTGAATGGGAAAAGGAAATTCCACGAAAGGATGCTGAAGCCTTAATTTTATTATGCGAAGACACCCCGATTGAAAAAATACGGTACGAAATAAAATCAGGCAATCATATTTACGAAGTAGATGAGTTCTTTAATGCCAATGACGGTTTAATTGTAGCGGAGATAGAACTGAACGCTGTAGAGGAGAATTTTGAGAAACCCGACTGGTTGGGGAAAGAAGTTACCGGCGATCCAAAATATTATAATTCGGAATTGAGCATTCATCCATATAAAACCTGGAAATCAACAAACAAATCTTAGATCAAAACCCATGAAAAAATTAATCATCTTATGTAGTATTGTGGTCATATTCTTTTCCTGTAAGAGCGATTCCAAATCCACTGATCAGATGGAAGAGACCATGCCAACAGACTCTGATTCCACTGTCGTTGAAGTGAAAGACACCCTGCCTACCGAAGTTGAAGTTCCTGTAAAAAAAAGCAGGAAAGCCTTGAAGGCTGAACTGGAGTCTCAAGGTTACAAAACCTTCGATTACGAAGACCCCAAAACCAAAGACACCATACTCATGCAACAATATTTTATAGCCTTTTTAAAAACAGGACCAATACGCGGACAAAATGAGGAAGAAGCTGAGGATCTGCAAAACGCCCATTTGGCACACCTAAGTAAAATGTATGAACTCGGCTATGCTGATATTTCAGGACCTTTTGGAGATAATGGGAATATTCGAGGCATTACTATTTACAATGTCCCCACTCAGAAAATGGCTGATAGTTTAGCCAATGCCGACCCCATGGTTAAAGCCGGCCGATTAGAAATAGAAATTCATCCCTGGTGGGCTGCCAAAGGCTATTCGTTACGTTAAATGTTCAAGGTCCTTAAAATCACCTACCGCCTTTTTAATGTTCTGATAATCCTCACATTATTAAGCATACATTTCATTATTAAGGATCGTACATTTCATGCCTCTTTATGGTTTTACACCTTACCTCTTCCAGTTATTATTGTAATTATATTAGGGCTTTCTATTTTATTGGGTAAGTACCGCAGATACAATCTTATTCTAGCAGGTATTCTAACGCTTGTCTGGTTGGGAAAAAGTTTTAACTTAAATTTTACTGAAGTACCTAAAAATCATGTTTTGGAAGTAGTTTTCTGGAATGCATCCCGGGATAATGGTTTTGAATCGGCATTCAAACTTAATGGCGGTCTACCGGATCTCATGGTTTTAACAGAAACTTCAGGTAACAATTTTGATAGTTTACAGGCAAAATATCCTGATTACTACTTTTATAACACCGCCGGAGGTTTGGAACTGTTTTCAAAAAAACCCATCCAAATTAAAAAGGAAAACATGTCGAAATTCCATTCCGCTGTGGTGCAATTTCAAGTTGATAATATCAATTTTTACGCTGTAGATATGCAAGGAAGTACGGATGTACCACGATCCTGGGAATTCGCTTTTTTAGATAAGCAAATCAAAGAAACTCAAAACACCATGATCATTGGTGATTTTAATTTGCCTTATGAATCCATTCTTTTCAAATACATAAAATCGCATTTTTATGATGCCCTGACCAAAAAAGGAAACGGCTTCCGAGAAACCTGGTTTTGGAACCTGCCTTTATTATCTCTGGATCATATCTGGGCGTCAAACGATATGACCATGTATAAAGCTGAAAAAACCAATACGGATAAGAGTGATCACACCATGATAAAAGCCTATATTAAAACCAATTAACTTTCAATTTACGCACTTCAACCCGTTTTTTGTGAAGTTTGTGTGTAGTTCAAAAACTTTTCATTAATATCGCTAAGAATTAGATTCATTTTGGAGATCCTTAAAATCCGAAATACCATAAAAACGCTAGCCCAAAATCTTCTGTTATTTCTGTGCTTTTTAACCGCATTTTCGGTTCGGGCGCAATTAGGTTTTTGTACCGGAAATTCGGGAGACCCTATTTTTATTGAAGATTTTGGAGTAGGAACTTCACCTAATGCTTTACCGGCAGGAACCACTAGTTATATCTACACTACAGGAGAACCAAACGATGGTTATTACACTGTTTCCAGTAGAACCAATTACTTTGATTGGTTTAATATACAAGATCATACGCCTGGTGATACCAATGGAAAATGTTTGATTATCAATGCCGATTTCACGGCTGGCGAATTCTACAGAACAACCATAAGTGGGTTATGTGAAAATACAAGCTATGAGTTTTCATCCTGGATGATCAATCTGTTACCTGCAAGCGGCTGTGGTGGACAGGGCATCCCGATAAACGTACAATTTGAGATCTGGGATAAAACCGATGCAACGCTTTTAGCTTCCGGAAACACAGGTAATATTCAAGGGACCAACTCCCCTAACTGGCAACAATATGCATTAGTTTTTCAAACGCTCCCGGGACAAAGCGAAGTTATTTTAAAAATGCGAAATAACGGCCCCGGAGGTTGTGGTAATGATCTGGCTTTGGATGATATTGTTTTTAAATCCTGTGGAGATCGTACCGTAGTTGAAGACGAGCAAACAGCCACTGAGATTTCCATTTGCGAAGATGAAGTACCATATTCTAAACAATTGACGGCTATTCCCGATAATAGTGTTTTTTCAACGCATTATTATCAATGGCAACAAAGTAATGATGGTTCTAACTGGACCGATATTCCCGGTGAGACAAGCGATACTTACGATGCATCTCTTATAAACACGACAACATATTTTAGGGTAAAAGTTGCCGAAGATGCTGTAAACCTCAACAACGGTTTGTGTAATTCCTTTTCTGATGTTTATGAATTTCGTGTTGTTAACTTTCCTAGTCCACCCGCAAGTAATGGCGATTTGAACATTTGTGAAAATGATCCTACCCCGCTATCTGTAACCGTCCCAAACGGTGTTCTTGTGAATTGGTATGATCAAGCCAGCGGTGGTAATTTACTTCAAGCGGATAGTAATACCTACAAACCATCACAGAGCGGCACCTATTATGCAGAAGCGCAAACGATAAATGCCGGTTGCTTGTCTCAGTCCAGAACTGCGGTAAAAATGACTTATGATCCCATTCCTATGATGACCGATGAACAGCTCACTTTTTGTGAGAATACCTCAGTGATGCTCGAGGCCAATGTTCAAAATGCCAGCATTGTTGATTCCTATTTATGGAGCACGGGTGAGAACACCAAGCAAATTCAGGTTTTTACTCCTGGCGTTTACACCGTTGAAGCTTTTTCAGCCAACTGTTCCAGTGTAAAAACAATCACGGTGGAACAAATTGATAATCCAATAATCGACAGCATTTATTCCGACGGAAACGATATTGTTGTGGAAACGGCTAATTCCGGACCTTTCTTATATTCTTTGGATGGCCATATTTTTCAACAAGATAATGTTTTCAAAAATATTGATGGAGGCATGTATACCATATATGTGAAACACCGGGATTGCCAGCAATTGATCGCTAAAAACTATCTACACTTTTATATTCCTAAATATTTTACCCCGAATGGCGACGGCATTCATGATACGTTTGATTTATCAGGAATAGAATTTTACAGCTCATCGCAAGTAGCTATTTACGATCGGTACGGAAAACTCCTGAAATTTTCGAGTAATCAACCCTTCCAATGGAATGGGTTATACAAAGGAAAACGCCTACCAGCTAATGATTACTGGTACGTTATTACTATAGAAGGGCAGACCTTTAAAGGGAATTTTTCTTTAAAATATTAATAATGAATCGACATTATTTAACAACTGTAATTCTGTACGTTCCATTTTCAGTTATTATACTTTGAACTTCTCCATTGTAGGTAGCTGTATTTAAAGTATACAAGGGAATATTACAAACAGGAATATCAATACTAAGATTTAATACTAAGGTATCTGAAACAGTATCAGACAAATTCAAAATAAACGTGTTTTCTCCGGCATCACCAAAAAGGTTCATACTGATAAGATTTTCTAAACCGGGAACATCATTAAAAACCACATTTGTACTTATGTTGCCCTTATAATTTATGGTGATTTCATCAGCCGGGTAAGTATTATTCTCGATCAGATTTTCTCCCTGATCATCGACTAATTCTATTAATAAGTTACTAAAAAAAGGGTCGTAAAGCGAACAATCCACCTCCGGATCTTTAGGCTTATCACAAGAACATAAAAGTAATAAACATAGAGCAGGCAGCCAGTATTTCATAAGATTTGTTTTTATGAAGATGCCCGGATTACAAAAAGGTTGCTCAAAAAAAAGATGTCTTATTTAGTCTTTATAGAGGCCCACGTACAAATCGCCATTCGCATTCATAGTGGCGCGGTACATGCCAGGCGTATTGAATTCCATCGAAACATGACCATCATGATCCAAAGCAATAATGCCGCCATCACCACCCATTTGGGTTAGTTTATTTTGAATGACTTCATGCGTAGCTTCTTTCAAACTTAAGCCTTTATATTCCATTAATGCTGAAATATCATAGGCTACAACACCACGAATAAAATACTCACCCCAGCCCGTGCTTGAAACGCCACAGGTTTTATTGTTGGCATAAGTTCCGGCGCCGATAATAGGTGAGTCCCCGATACGCCCCCAACGCTTGTTGGTCATACCTCCCGTAGAGGTTCCGGCAGCAATGTTTCCGTTTTTATCCAGAGCAACACAACCTACAGTTCCATACTTGGAGTCTTTTATATTTTCATCATAAAAGGCAGAAACCTTATTTTTTTGGTTTTCAGACTCCATAACACGCTTTAAGGTTTCCATACGACTTTCTGTAAAAAAGTAGCTGGGATCCACAATGGTTAGACCTTCCTCTTTAGCAAATTCTTCAGCGCCTCGACCTGAGAGCATCACGTGCGGCGAGTCTTCCATCACGGCTCGAGCCAGGTTAATAGGATTCCGAACGATACGCGTTCCCGCCGAAGCTCCGGCATTCAAAGTTTTTCCATCCATAATGGAAGCATCATGCTCATTGTAACCTTCATGGGTGAATACAGCTCCTTTTCCGGAATTGAACAACGGCGAATCCTCCATCACATTTATTGTTTTTTGCACGGCGTCCAAACTGCTTCCGCCATCCTTTAGAATATTATAACCAACACGAATAGCTTCTTCTAACTTTTGACGATAAGCCGCTTCTTTCTCAGGGGTCATATTTTCTTTTAAAATTGTTCCGGCACCACCATGGATCACAATGGAAAACTGAGGTGTTTCTGATGTGCTGGCCATAGCATCATCAGCCATTTCAGTTGATATGGAATGATCTGGAGTTTTCTCAGAATCTTCTTTAAGATTATTGCAGCTAAAAATCAATAAAAATGATAGCGATAGTAGTAAGGAGTATTTCATAATTTGTAGTTGTTAGAGGGCTAAAGATAACTAATTTATCATTATCAAAAATTCACTAAAACGACTTAGAATTGGTATATTCGCAAATAAATTCTTTTTAATCAATAAATCAATAAAAAACATGCAAACTGTAGCAACAGATTTTGGTATAAATAAAGCACTCGAAACATTGGGCATAAACCCTGTGAACGACGGTACCTCAACGGGTTTGAATAGCTTTTCCAGCGGGGAACTTATTGAATGTTATTCTCCGGTAGATGGGGAGCTTATTGCCAAAATAAAAAGTACAACAAAAGCAGATTATGAAAAGGTTGTTGAAACGGCTCAGGACGCCTTTAAAACCTGGCGCACCATGCCCGCCCCACAACGTGGAGAAATTGTACGTCAGTTTAATGAAAAACTTCGTGAAAAGAAAGAAGCTTTAGGAACTTTGGTATCCTATGAAATGGGTAAAAGTTATCAGGAAGGTTTAGGCGAGGTTCAGGAAATGATTGATATCTGCGATTTTGCGGTTGGATTATCACGACAATTGCACGGTTTAACCATGCATAGTGAGCGTCCCGGACACCGTATGTACGAGCAATATCATCCTCTGGGAATCGTAGGAATTATTTCTGCCTTCAATTTCCCGGTAGCCGTATGGTCCTGGAATACAGCTCTAGCCTGGGTTTGTGGTGATGTTTGTATCTGGAAACCTAGTGAAAAAACACCATTATGTGGTATCGCTTGTCAGCATATTGCAGCAGAAGTTTTTGCGGAAAATAATTTACCCGAAGGAATTTCGTGCCTGATCAACGGCGATTATAAAGTGGGTGAACTCATGACACACGATAGCCGTGTGCCTTTAGTTTCTGCAACAGGATCTATCCGAATGGGTAAAATCGTGGCGCAAGCCGTAGCCGCAAGACTGGGTAAAAGTCTCTTGGAGCTCGGTGGAAATAATGCCATTATTGTAACTCCCGATGCCGATATAAAAATGACCGTTATCGGTGCTGTTTTTGGTGCCGTAGGAACCGCCGGGCAACGTTGTACAAGTACACGACGATTGATTATTCACGAATCGATCTATGACAAAGTAAAAGACGCCATTGTGGCTGCTTACAAGCAATTACGTATTGGAAATCCTTTAGATGAAAACAATCATGTTGGTCCGCTTATCGACAAAGATGCCGTGAAACTCTATCAGAACGCTTTGAAAAAAGTGGTTGAAGAAGGTGGTAATATTGTTGTGGAAGGTGGTGTTCTTGAAGGTGAAGGGTATGAAAGTGGTTGCTATGTAAAACCTGCCATTGCTGAAGGAGAACCGGATTTTGAGATCATTCAACATGAAACATTTGCACCGGTTTTATACCTACTAAAATATTCGGGTGATGTAGAAAATGCTATTGAAATTCAAAATGGCGTGAAGCAAGGATTGTCATCAGCCATTATGACCAACAATCTACGTGAAGCTGAGCGCTTTTTATCAGTAGCGGGATCAGATTGTGGTATTGCTAATGTAAATATTGGAACTTCCGGTGCTGAAATTGGAGGCGCTTTTGGTGGTGAAAAAGAAACCGGTGGCGGACGTGAATCAGGGTCTGATGCCTGGAAGGTTTACATGCGTCGTCAAACGAATACCATCAATTACACAACCGAATTACCTTTAGCACAAGGAATCAAATTCGATTTGTAAATCGATAAAAATAAACCGAACTTTAAAACCGTTTCTGTCTTAAGAAGCGGTTTTTTTATGCTTTAATATTAAACCTTCACTTTAAAATCCGGTCTTATGAATATCCTGTTTTGAAACTTCAGACTATGAAACCACAAGAAATCCAACATTTATACTGGCGTGCCGGCTTCGGAATTTTACCAAAACCTCTACATGATCTTCAGAAGAAATCAAAAAAGGCCGTTTTAAACGATCTCTTTTTTAAATCGAAAAATGATTCCCCTTTAAGAATTGATACCTCTGAAATTGATCATTTATTGACGAACAAAGGAAAGCTTTCAGATGATGAGAAAAAGAAAATTCAACAGTACAGTCGGAAAAAATTAATAGAACTCAATGCTGCATGGATACATCGCCTAGGTACAACTGATGCTGTTTTACGTGAAAAAATGACCCTCTTCTGGGCCAATGTTTTTGTATGCAGAGACAATAATGTTGCATACATGCAACGCTATAACAACACCTTGCGACAACATGCTTTAGGTGATTTTCGAGCTTTTGTAAATGCCATCTCAAAAGAGGCAGCGATGACCAAGTATTTAAATACCCAGCAAAACAAAAAACAAAAACCCAATGAGAATTTCGCCAGGGAACTTATGGAATTATTCACTTTAGGTGAAGGTCATTATACCGAACAAGATATCAAAGAAAGTGCCCGTGCCTTCACGGGATATAGTCATAATTTAAAGGGCGATTTTGTGCTTCGTAGATTTCAGCATGATCAGGGCGAAAAAACCTTTTTTGGAAAAACAGGAAATTTCAATGGTGAAGATATTGTCGATATCATTCTGGAACAAGAGCAATGTGCCCGGTTCATCTCGAAAAAAATATACAAATATTTTGTAAACGATAGTATTGATGAAAATCATGTTGAAGCCATGACCAGGGTATTCTACAAGGATTATAACATTGCCAATTTGATGCATTTTATTTTCAATTCGGATTGGTTTTATGATGCAAAGCATATTGGGTCTAAAATCAAGTCTCCAATAGAATTTATGGTTGGCATGAACCGTTTGGTGCCTATTCAGTTTAGTAAACCACGGCAATTGCTTTATATTCAAAAACAATTGGGACAAATATTATTAGATCCTCCTAATGTGGCCGGCTGGAAAGGCGGAAGGAACTGGATCGATAGCAATACCATTGTGCTTCGTTTGAAATTACCTTCCATGTTGCTAAACAATGCCTATATTTCGAAAGCGGAAGTTGGTGAAGAAGATACCATGATAAATGTTAAGAAAAATGTCTTTAAAAAAGGATTTGGTAAACGTATGGACATTAACTGCGATTGGGAAACTTTTACCAAAAACTTTAATAGTATATCTATCAATGAGTTACAAAATTATATTCTCGCCGGAGCTATGAATCCGGATACCAAACAGTATATCGAAGGTCTGGAAAAGGTGTCAAAAAAAGAATACAGCATTCAGCTGATGTCATTACCCGAATATCAAATGTGTTAATTATGGAACGAAGAAAATTTTTAAAACAATCGTCACTCGCAAGTAGCCTCTTTTTTGTGCCCGGTTTCATTAGAGCCTTTGAAGACGTAGTCACTAAAACCTCGAGATATAAAAGGTTGGTCATTGTACAACTTTCGGGTGGTAATGATGGACTAAATACTGTGGTCCCCTATCAAAATGACCTGTATTATAAAAATCGTCCGACACTTGGTATTCCGAAATCTCAGATATTATCTCTGAATGACGAGATTGGGTTAAACCATAATCTGGTGCCTTTAAAAAATCTTTATGATCAGGGCTACTTAACGATTATCAATAATGTAGGTTATCCAAATCCTGTGCGGTCTCATTTCAGATCGATGGATATTTGGCAAACGGCCTCAGATGCCAACAAGTATTTACAAACCGGATGGATCGGTCGTTTTTTGGATGCCTACGGAAAACATCCTTATGACGCCATTGAGATCGATGACAGTTTATCCCTTGCCATGAAGGGTGAAGGTTTAAACGGCATTGCAACTCAAAATCCTAAAAGTTTGTTTAACCTTACCCGAGATCCCTATTTTAAACATTTAAAAGCCGTACAGGAAGACGCTCATTTAAGTGAACACAATCTGGGATACCTGTACAAGACAATGATCGCGGCCCAATCTTCAGCAAAATATATTTACGAGACCAGCAATACGGTTGCTGCCAATAACGACTATCCAAACAATGCTTTTGCAAAACAATTGAGAACAACGGCGCAATTCATCAATTCTAATTTAGAAACCAGAGTATTTTATACGGCTTTAAATGGTTTTGATACCCATGCGAATCAAAAGAACAGGCAAAATCGTTTGCTTAAAACATATTCCGAGAGTGTGATGGCCTTTGTAGACGACCTTAAAATGAACGGAACATTTAAAGATACATTGATACTTACCTTTTCAGAATTCGGACGTCGTGTACAACAAAATGCAAGTACGGGTACCGATCATGGTACGGCAAATAATATTTTTATTATTGGGGAAAATCTCAAGCAACAAGGTATATTCAATGGTGCTCCCAATTTAAATGAGCTTGATGAAAATGGCGATCTTAAATTCGAAATTGATTTTAGAAATATTTACGCTACGCTATTGGATAAGTGGCTTGAGGTCGATCCTTCGAAAGTGTTGAACAACACCTTTAAACCACTAAATTTTATTTGATGAAATAAAAAGAAAAAACCCTGCCTTCACATCAATAATAACGAAAAACAAGGTTTATATCTAGAAAAGATTAATAGCAGAACAAATTTACTACTTTTTTGAATTTCAGAAAATTATTAAAGTTAATTTATGGTTAACAAATAATTATCAACTGTATTTCACTTTTCGTAGAATTCGTGCGGCTTCCTGATACAGATGATACATTTCATCACTATAATTTCTAAGGTAATATTTGGCTTCATTAAATTTATCCTTGGCCTCGTGGAATAAATTAAAATAACAGATGAGATAGGTAACCGGTAAATTTCTGAGATCTCGCTTTTCATGTTCCGTCAAAGAAAGCCCTTTTTTCAATTTAACTAAAAGCGCATTATTGGCGTTGTACACATGATGCAGCACTTTTTTGTCGTATTGCGGGGGTTCGAAAAGTAATTTCGTATCGATATGATACTGTGCGTTATCTTCAAACTTAATTAAAGTTTCCTCAAGTTTGTAATACTTATCACGGTTCTGAAATCCCAGATTCACATATTCAACAATTTTAAAACTGTCATTATCGTAGGTAATTGAAACTTCATCTAAAGAAGAAAAAAACAAACGTACCTGTTCGTTTATAAGTTCAATATCAACCCTTGAATAGAAGGTCTCATCTTTAATCTCTTTTTTCAAACCAGCCCAGCAAACCACAAAATACTCTTTAAACACCTTGTATCTGGCATTGAAATCCTGACGATTCTTCATAAAATGAAATACGCCATCCAGGGTGTGTTCAATATTGTTCTGAGCATTATTTTCTATGGCCGCAACAATACTTGAATTGATATCCTTGATTTCGATGTCGAAAATTTTAGGCATGCTCATACTACCATCTCGAAAAAACACCGAACCACCATAATACTTCCAGATATTCTTCCGCAAAGCAGTTAATTTTCCGGTAGGACGAATGGTTACCAAACCCACAACCTTAGAATCCGTTAGATGAGGAAATGGAATATTCTCATACTGCACAATGGGCGGATTGGTAAGATAGGCATTGATGAGATTTTGAATTTTACTATCATCAAAGAAATCAACACCAACAATGGTATTATCGGCATCTTCCACCCCAATAACGATATAAGAATTATTCTTGGGATTACTGTTTGAAAGCGCACAAATGTGTTTTAAAAATTTGGCTTTCCCTTCTTTATGACTGATATCGATCTTACGCTTTTTATCATAAAAACTGTTCTCATCATTGTGAGCCAATAGGTGTTTTATGAGCAAGCGTTTATTAATCATAACAGCTCTGGATTATTTTGAAGTTGTTCCTAATTCTCCTTTTTCACAATCGTACTATTTGCCTGGGCGGTACAAAACATTAAAACATCGGCAATATTAACATGGGGTGGTCGGGAAATGGCAAAATAGATCACATCGGCAACATCTTCGGCTTGTAACGCTTTAAAACCGGTATAAACCGTATCGGCAATTTTATCGCCTTTAAAACGCACTTTTGAAAATTCGGTTTCCACCAATCCCGGATTTATCGCACCAACACGAATACCGTAAGGGTTTAGATCGATACGCATGCCTTCTGTGATGGCGACTACGGCATGTTTACTGCCGCAATACACATTCCCTTTTGGATACACTTCTTTTCCTGCGGAAGAACCAATATTGATAATATGTCCCGATTTTCGCTCGGTCATTTGCGGAATTACCGCCTTACTTACATATAACAGACCTTTCACATTAATATCCATCATGGCATCCCAATCATCTATATTGCCTTCTTGTATCGGGTCCAGTCCATGCGCATTACCTGCATTGTTGATGAGAATATCTATGGTTTTAAAATCTTCAGGTAAAGTTGTAATAGCATTGAAGGTGGCTTGCCTATCGCGAACATCAAAATTTAAAATATGAACATCGGTTTGCTTCTCCAGATCATTTTTCAAAGTTTTTAAACGTTCTAAACGACGGCCGCAAATAATTAAACGAATATTATGCTTTGCAAATTCGTAAGCGGTGGCTTCACCTATACCGCTAGTAGCTCCGGTTATGAGCGCTGTTTTTGTCATTTTAATTCAATTTTTATTTAGCATTGGTTTACCAGATCTTCACACGGATAGAATCCGGGCGAAACATGGCATCACCTTGTTCAACATTAAAGGTTTTATAAAATGGTTCCAGATTACTTACCACACCGTTCACGCGAAATTTATAAGGTGAATGTACATCTGTCATGATCCTGTTGGCCAATGATGCATCACGCTGATTCATCATCCACGCAAAAGCGTAACCAAGAAAAAAGCGTTGTGATGGATTTAATCCGGCAATCATTTCATTATTTTGGTATTGTGGTGTTTTTTTGAACGCTTCATAACCCATGGTCGTACCACCCAGATCGGCTATATTCTCACCTTGAGTAGCTTCACCATTAATATGAAGACTATCCAGAACCACGTAATTATTGTATTGCTCTATTATTAATTTGGTTTTAGCCTCGAACTTTTCCCGGTCTTCTTTGGTCCACCAATTTCGTAGATTCCCATTTTCGTCATACTGACTTCCATTATCGTCGAAACCATGGGTGATTTCATGGCCAAAAGTTGAACCTCCAATAATACCATAAAGGATAGCATCATCAGGTAAACGCCCTTCATATCCAGGAACAATAATATTACAGGCGGGAACCACAATTTCATTAAAACTCGGACTGTAATAGGCATTATAGGTTTGCGGATACATATTCCATTCACTGCGGTCTACCGGTTTGCCGAATTTATTAATCATCCTGTTGAATTCCCAGGTATTCACGTTTATGATATTTTGCAGATAACTATCCTTGTTAATGGCTACACTACTCATGTCTTTCCAGGTATCAGGATAGCCAACTTTCATATAAATTTTCGATAATTTCGACAAGGCTTTCTCTTTGGTCTCAGGGCTCATCCAATCTAAAGCCTTGATGTGTTTTGCAAAAACGGTTCTAATATTTTCTCCGATCTCTTTCAACTTCGCCTTCGTGTTGGGTGGTAAATAATCTTTAACGTAGATCTGACCGATAAGCTCCCCGAGATTTCTGTTAGTTTCTCTCACCATGATCTCCCATCGCGGTTTTTGCTGCATCACACCACGTAAGGTAGTACTGTAAAAATTAAAATGTTCGTTTTCAAAATCCGGAGAAAGGTTATCTGCGAACGCGTTAATTAAATTCCATTTTAAATACAATTTCCAAGCATCAATATGGTACTTTTCAAGTATGGTTCCGAGTCCTTTATAAAATTCAGGCTGACCCACGATCACAGAATCAACTCGCTTCAAACCCCAGGTATCGAAAAGATCTTTCCAATAGATATTTTTATAATTTTCACTTAAATCTTTGAACGCTATTTTATGGTAATTCTCGTATGGATCTCTAAGATCTTCGAGTTTCTTACTAACTTCCGCAAGATCGGTTTCAATCTTAAAAACCGTTTGCGACGATGTTTGAGCCTCTAAACTATCCTGACCAAGAAGCCCGAACATACTCGTTAAATGCTGTTGGTACTTTTCACGGATATTTTTTGTTCTGGAATCCGTATTAAAATAATAGCTCCGTTGCCTTAAACCCAAACCACCTTGATAGAGGTTAATAGCATTTTGCTCACTGTTCTTGTCATCGGTACCCACATAAAAACTAAATAATGGGCGAACCCCAATTTGATTTAAATGGGCAATTTCTTCTGTAAGTTCTTTAAGATTTTTTACCCTATTTATCCTATCCAGTTCGCCTTGTATCGGTTGGTATCCTAGTTTGGCAATGGCAAGCGTATCCATTCCGCTAGCATAAAAATCACCTATTTTTTGTGAATTACTACCAGTAGGAGCATCAGCATCTGAAGCTTTGATACAAATATCCTTGATCGCAGCATTCACCGTATCCTGAATTGTAACGAAAATGCCGTTGGAACGCTCGGTTGGTTTTATTGGATGATTTTTGAGCCAGGTATTATTCGCAAACATAAAAAAATCTGTCTTCGGCGAATAGGTCGAATCGATGTGCGACGCTAATGGGTCCTCACCCATACCCGAGAGTGCATCTTTTTTTTGGTTGGATTGACATGCTATAAATAATAACAGCACCGTTGAAGTTAGGCTGTAATAAATACGTTTTTTCATAGTGGAAAAGTTAATTTTTTCAATTTTTTTTTGATTTTTTGGAAAAATTGAGTCAAATAAAAACACGTGATTTGAAGTCTAATTCGTTCAAAAACAGGTTGTAAACTTTAATAACTTCGTGTTTACAAATGACTTTTTTACCGTTCAATAAAAACCCTTTATCGATTGGGTTTGTAGTTGGTATCCTTTTTTCTGCAATTCATGTATAAAAGTACTTAAAAGCATATTAAAATTGTATTATTGTGTGTAAATTGTTTTTCAGGCCTCTTTCTAACCACGTCTGAAAAATTAAAAAATTGTATTTCTTTTCACCAAAACATCTGGAATCGGTTTTCGAACCGTATATATTAATATGTAACATTTAAAAACTACCCTTATGCGATTTTTAAAACATTTTAAAATAATTATTCCAATCTTATTTTTATCATTTCTGGTATCCTGTAACAAGGATAATTCTGCAGCTATGGCTAAAGCCGATCCAACCATCACGGTTCGTTTGGTTGATGCTCCCGGCGATTATGACGCTGTGAATATTAACATCCAGGACGTCATGATAAAAATGGATGACGACAGTGACAGTGAATCTGGATGGATGTCGTTAGACGTAAACCCTGAAACCGTGAACCTTTTAGATTTCACAGGTGGATTTAATAAAGTTTTAGTAGAACGATTTCCTATTCCTGTAGGAACCTTGAGTCAAATGCGTCTCGTTCTTGGCGATGGTAATACTATCGAAATGAGAAACGAAAACGATGAATCTATGACTTATGACCTGAAAACACCAAGCGCCCAACAATCAGGTCTTAAATTAAAGGTCGACGCTGAAATTGAACAAGGCTTTACTTATGATTTTGTGATCGATTTTAATGTTGAAAAATCAATCGTTCACGCCGGAAATTCCGGAAATATCATTCTTAAACCAGTACTCAACGTAAGTGCAGAGGCAAGTTCAGGTATTATTGAAGGAACCGTTTCTCCTGCTGATGTGCCAGCTATGGCATCCGTTTTAGTAGATGATATGGGTGATGATGATCCTTCAAATGATTTCGTGATCTCTGCCTACACTGATGAAAATGGTGCTTTTGCACTATGGGGTGTACCTGCCGGAACTTATGACGTTATGGTTACACCAACCGATGAAAACTCAGATTACAGTGGTGGAAGCGCTTCTGATGTTGTGGTTACTAATGGTGAAATTACTACGATTGCTGAACCCATCGAAATGATGCTTAAACCGGCTACCATTACCGGTACCGTTTCCGGATTAGCAGCTGGCGTAAAAGCCACGATAACGATTAACGATGCCGATAATACATCTGTTGAGACAGATGATAGCGGCGTATACGAAATTACAGATATTGCTCCCGGCGATTATACCGTAACCATAATTGCTGAAGGTTATGTATCACAAGATTTTAACGTAACTCTTGATCCGGACGAAACAGAAACGCTTGATGCGACTTTAGTTGCTCAATAATTCATAGTCAACAGTTACAAAATACTTAAGAGCAAGGCCATTATGGTCTTGCTCTTTTTTTATTAAGGTAATATTAACGCGGTAAAACGCTATATTTTAACCAATTGTTAACAGCTATTAAAGAAAAATTTTAACAATTTGCACTGCCTTTTAGAGGGCAACACCCACTGCTATTATTAAAAACAAAACAGAATGGAAGATACAAGTACAATTGATATCAAGACAATCAACGAAAAAATTGAAAAAGAAAGTGCTTTTGTTGATCTGCTGATGCTGGAGATGAATAAGGTTATTGTTGGACAAAAAGATATGATAGAGCGGCTGCTTATAGGTTTGCTCGGTCAGGGTCATATATTATTGGAAGGTGTTCCCGGATTGGCAAAAACACTGGCTATTAATACCCTCTCGAGAGCGGTACATGGTAGCTTCAGCAGGATTCAGTTTACCCCGGATCTGTTACCTGCCGATGTAACAGGAACCTTGATTTACAATATGAAGGTGAATGATTTTTCAATTAAAAAAGGACCAATCTTCGCGAACTTCGTTTTAGCTGATGAGATAAACAGAGCTCCGGCCAAAGTACAATCAGCATTGCTTGAGGCCATGCAGGAAAAACAAGTCACCATTGGTGATGACACCTTTCCTTTAGACAAACCTTTTTTAGTAATGGCAACACAAAACCCGGTAGAACAGGAAGGAACTTATCCGTTACCGGAAGCTCAGGTAGACCGTTTTATGTTGAAAACGGTTATTGATTATCCAAAGATCAACGAAGAGCAATTGATCATGCGTGCCAATATGAAAGGCGCCTGGGAAAAAGTGAATCCGGTGGTTTCTCTGGAACAGATCTTGAAAGCACAAGAAGCAGTTCGTGAAGTATACATGGATGAAAAAATTGAAAAATACATTTTGGATATCATCTTCGCGACACGCTATCCTGAAAAATATAAACTTGCCGACATTAAACCGTTAATCTCTTTCGGAGCTTCACCACGTGGTAGTATCAACTTAGCGACTGCCGCTAAATGTTACGCCTTTATTAAACGTCGTGGTTATGTGATCCCGGAAGATGTTCGCGCTGTTGTTCATGATGTTCTAAGACATAGAATAGGAATTACCTATGAGGCGGAAGCCGAAAATGTAACTTCAGTAGACCTCATCAACAAGATCGTAAACGAAATTGAAGTACCATAAAATTGTCATTCCCTCATCGGGAACCCTCATTGCATTCTGTTAATTTGAAAGAAGGCGCGTAAAGCGGTATGACAAAGGACTAAAATGGATACTAAAGAATTACTTAAGAAAGTACGTAAAATAGAGATCAAGACACGGCGATTGTCTGATCATATCTTTGGAGGTGAGTATCACTCCACCTTCAAAGGACGTGGTATGACCTTTAGTGAAGTTCGAAGTTATGTATTTGGTGATGATGTTCGGAATATCGACTGGAACGTTACCGCACGCTATAACGAGCCCTTTGTTAAAGTATTTGAAGAAGAACGCGAACTCACCATGATGCTCATGGTAGATGTTTCGGGTTCTGAACTTTTTGGTACAGAGCAACAATTTAAAAATGATGTGATTACTGAAATTGCCGCAACCCTGGCTTTTTCAGCAACACAGAACAATGATAAAATTGGTTTGATTTTATTTTCTGATAAGATCGAATTGTACATTCCGCCTAAAAAAGGGCGCTCTCACGTGCTTCGAATTATTCGTGAACTCCTGGAATTTGAACCTGAAAGCAAACAGACCGATATTGTAGAAGCTCTAAAATTCATGCAAAACGTCATGAAGAAAAAAGCGATCGTATTTATTCTTTCGGATTTCATTTCTGAAGATTATGATCATACCATGAAGATCGTGGCCAAAAAACACGACGTTACCGGAATTCGGGTATACGATAAACGTGAAGAAAGCATCCCCAACATTGGGATGGTACAAATGCAAGATGAAGAAACCGGCGAATCGCTATTGATCAATACCAGCTCTAAAAGCGTTCGTAGAAATTATGAAAAATTTTATCGGGACAAAGTGGCCTATTACAAAGAGAGTTTTGCCAAATCGGGAGCAGGAACCATAGATTGCCGTGTAGACGAAAGCTATGTAAAAAAATTATTAGGCTATTTTAAAAAACGGGCTTAAGTATATAAAAATGGAGTATTTGAAAGGATTTAATAGTAATTTGAAGCCAAGGCTTTTTGGTAAGGATTTGCCCTGGAAAATCGTGTTGTCTCTTTTAATATACTTCAGCTTTTTTGGAAAAGCTCAAGCTCAAGTAGCCGCTGCTGTAGATTCTACAACGGTAAAAATCGGTCAGCAGATCAGCTACAATATTTCGGTGAAAACCGATAGTACCAGATTGGTGGTGTTTCCGGCAGGCAAAGAATTTGCTCCGTTGGAAATGATCAATTCCTATCCGGTAGACACCTTAAAAAGTAACGACGAATACCGACTTATAAAAAAATACGGTTTAACTCAATTTGATTCCGGACATTATACCATCCCAAGACAAAAAGTGCTCATTGGGGATCAGACCTTTTACACAGATTCTCTTCAGGTCGTTGTAAATACTATCGCAGTAGACACTACCAAACAAGGTTTGTACGATATAAAACCCATTATCCAGGTGGAAAAAGCACCAAGCCAATGGTGGAAATACGCCTTGATCATTTTAGCAATTTTAGCGCTTGCTGCCTTTTTAATGTATTGGTTCATCTGGCGGAAAAAACCGCTTACAGAGGATGAAATTGCACTTTTACCTCCGTATGATCGTGCCAAATTAGCATTGAAAAAACTGGACGAAAGTCCGTATTTGGAACAGCAGAACTTGAAAGATTATTACTCCGAACTTACCTTCATTATTAGAAAATATTTAGACGAAAAAGTTTACGACCGTGCTTTGGAAAGTACTACCGGCGAACTTATAGATCGGTTGAATCTTCTCAGAGATGGCAATCAGTTTGGAATCAGTAATGAAGACATTGAAAATCTGGAAAGGATCTTACGACGCGCCGACCTTGTAAAGTTTGCAAAATCGGCTCCGGATATAGAATTGGCAAAACTGGATCGGAATACCATTGATGCAGAGATCGATCATGTTAAAGAAGCCTTACCTGAACCAACAGAAGAAGAAAAATTGTTGGATGAACAGTATCGCAAAGCATTAGAGCGTAAAAAGAGACGCAAAAAAATCATCCTTACAGTTGCTGCTACCCTGTTTGTACTTATTGCCACCTACGTAGGTTTTTCTTTAAAATACGGTTTTGTTTATGTGAAGGATACCATTATAGGTCATGAAAGCAAGGAACTTTTAGAAGAGCAATGGGTAACCAGCCAGTACGGTGCGCCACCAATTACGATCAGTACACCAAAGGTTTTGGGTCGAGAGCAAGCCCAAATACCAAAAGCCTATCAAGGCAAAATGAAGGTAAATACTTTTGGTTATGAAAATCCCGGCCGTATAAGTATCATGCTCTCAAACGCAGTGCTTACGCAGCCACAAGACAGTTTAAATCTTAATCAAGTAATAGATGGCACGCTAAAAAGCCTGGAAAGCAGAGGTGCTCAAAATATAATTACAAAAAGAGAAAAATTTGCTACGCCTAATGGTGCTGAGGGTTTAAAAACTTATGGTTCACTGGAAATTCCCATGGGTAAAAGTGATAGCCATATGGCAGGTAAATATGCCCTTCTCACCTTTACCAGCGAGAACCGGGTGATCCAACAAATTTTGATCACCTGGAAAAAAGATGATTCCTATTTGGATGAAATTGCTCAGCGCGTTATGAGCTCTGTTGAACTTGTTAAAGCAAAAGACTGATGTTTGGAAATTTAGAATTTCATAATCCCGAGTTTTTCTGGTTGCTTTTGGTCTTACCACTGGCTATGCTGTGGTACGTTTTAAAAAAGAAAAAGCAAACTGCTGAGCTTAAGGTTTCCAGTTTAAAAGGCTTTAAAGTTACCCGTTCATCATTACCAAAATTAAAGCATGGTCTGTTTATTTTAAGATTGTTAGCACTTGGATTACTTATTGTTGCTTTAACCAGACCTCAAACTGTTGATGTATCGACAAAAACCAAAACAACGCGTGGTATTGATATTGTTATGGCCATCGACGTTTCTGCCAGTATGCTGGCAAAGGATTTATTGCCAAATCGATTAGAAGCTTTGAAAAAAGTGGCGTCAGAATTCATCAAGGGGCGTCCTAATGACCGTATCGGTTTGGTGGAATACGCCGGAGAAGCTTACACCAAAACCCCAATTACCAGCGATAAGGCTATTGTGCTTCGATCCTTAGACGATATTAAATACAACACCATTATTGAAGGTGGTACCGCCATTGGTATGGGTTTAGCCACTGCTGTAAACCGATTAAAGGACAGCAAAGCTAAAAGTAAAGTAATCATTCTATTAACCGATGGCGTTAATAACTCCGGTTTTATCGATCCTAAAATTGCTAGTGAACTCGCTCAGGAATACGGTATTAAAGTTTATACGATTGGAATTGGTACCAACGGTATGGCTCTTTCGCCGGTTGCCATTGATAGCCGCACGGGACAGTTTCAATATGGCCGTGTTAAAGTTGAAATTGATGAAGCACTGCTGAAAGATATCGCCAACACAACAGGCGGACGTTATTTTAGAGCTACCAATAATCAAAAATTAGAAGAAATATATAACGAAATAAATAAGCTGGAGAAAACCAAAGTAGAAGAATTTAAATATTCAAACTACGATGAATTATTCCGACCGCTGGTTATTGTTGCCGGTTTGTTATTACTATTAGAGTTTTTATTGCGAAACACCATTTTTAGAAGTTTCGTTTAAAAAGTCAGGAAAAAGAAATTAAGTCATGCAGTTAGATGAAAAAATATGGTTTTGGACGTTAGGGATTATTCCGGTGATCCTGCTGATTTTCTTTGTGCTTCAATTGTGGAAAATAAGAGCTCAGAAAAATTTTGCGGATAAAGCCTTATTGAATCGTTTAAGCCCGAATAAATCCTTTTTTAAATCGGTTGCAAAGATCATTTTACTTTGTCTGGCCTTTGCTTGTTTGAGTATCGCTCTGGTAAATCCTAAAATAGGAACCAAACTTGAAACCGTGAAACGGGAAGGCGTGGATATTGTATTTGCTGTAGACGTTTCTAAAAGTATGCTGGCTGAAGACGTAGCTCCAAATCGTTTAGAGAAATCAAAACAATTAGTAACTCAGATCATCAACAATTTGGCAAGCGACCGCGTTGGAATTATTGCCTACGCCGGAAAAGCATTTCCTCAGTTACCGATAACCACGGATTATGCTTCGGCAAAAATGTTCCTGAACAACATGAATACTGATATGTTGTCCTCACAAGGAACGGCGATCAATGAAGCTATTAAACTGGCATCAACCTACTTTGATGATGAGAGTCAGACCAACAAGGTACTTATCATTATTTCTGATGGAGAAGATCACAGCCAGGAAGCTGTTGATATGGCAAAACAGGCACATCAGGAGGATGGTATTCGCATTTTCACCATTGGTGTGGGAACAAAAAAAGGAGGTCCGATTCCAATAAAAAGTAATGGCGTTGTTTTGAATTATAAAAAAGACAGCAACGGTGAAACAGTAATTACGCATTTAAATGAAGAAACCTTGGAAGGCATTGCGCAACAAGGACAAGGCGTTTACATCAACGGGAAAAGTACCACAAATGTGGTGGATCAAATAAAAGATGTTTTGAATAAAATGGATAAAACAGAATTTGAATCGAAGCAATTTGCCGATTTCAAAGATCAGTTCCAATGGTTTATTGGTTTTGCTATATTCTTTTTGCTGTTAGATATTTTGTTTTTAGAACGCAAAACAGCCTGGCTGAAAAAATTAAATTTGTTTAATGAGAATTAAGGAGCCTATTCGACTTAAAGCCTTGCTATTATGGGATATTTTATAAAATTTTTAACGATAATTTCATTTGATGTTTTCTATATTCGAGTAACCCGTTCCACTATGATGCGTTACAGTTTATTTTTCATATTACTAAGTTTTGGATTGCATGCCCTAGCTCAAGAGGCCCCAAAAGCAGAAGTTACCAAAGCCGACATCAAGGCTCAGAAAAAAGCCCAGCAAATGGTTTATGAAGGTAACACACTTTTGAGTAATGATAAATTCACTAAAGCTGAAATGGAATATCGTAAAGCCATTTCGGAACAATCCGATAATATAGCAGGTTTATACAATCTGGGAAATTCATATTACAAAAATGGATTATATGATGAAGCCCTGTTAAGACAACAGGAAGTCCTGAAACATGCACAAACCAAGGCGCAAAAGCATATGGCCTACCACAATATCGGGAACATTTTAATGAAAAATAAAAAATGTAAAGAAGCCGTTTCCGCTTATAAAGATGCTTTACGAAATGATCCTTCCGATGATGAAACACGTTACAATCTGGTTTTAGCTCAAGACTGTGCGAAGAAACAGGAGCAGCAAAATAAAAACGATAAGAACAAGGATAAAAAGGATCAGGACAAAGACAAAAAAGATCAAAATAAAGACAAGGACCAGCAGAATAAAAACGACCAGAACAAAGACAAGAAAGATCAAGATAAAGATCAAAAAAATAAGGATAATAAAGACCAGGGAAAAGACAAAAAGGACGATCAGGGTAAGCCTAAGGACGATAAAAAAGACCAGGGAAAAGGTGACCAACAAGATCAAAAAAATCAGCAACCTCCTAAACCCAGACAAGGTCAATTATCACCTCAGCAAATTAAGAACCTCCTGGAAGCCATGAACAATCAGGAGCAAAAAGTTCAGAAAAAAATAAATGCTGAGAAACAAAAAGGTATTAAAGTAAAAACAGATAAAGACTGGTAGAAATTTATTTTCCAGTTTTGTTTTAACCAAAGAAATGACGCAACTTAAACACATACTTATCACCCTTTTGGTGTTTACAACCGGAATCGTTTCCGGTCAGGTGGAGTTTAAAGCCAATGTGAGTAAAACAACGCTAGGTATCAACGAGCGTTTGCGCATAGAATTTGAAATGAATAAGGATGGTGACAATTTCAATCCACCCGACTTTTCAGACTTTAATGTTATTGGTCCTCAGCAATCCGTAAGTAATTCATGGATCAATGGCGTACGTACCTTTAAAAAAACCTATACTTATTTTTTAACACCAACCAAGCGTGGTACATTCACCATTGGTCAGGCCTCTATTACTATTGACGGCCAGGTGTATAAAACCATTCCTCAAAAAATTACAGTAACAGCAGCTGTTGACAAACCCTCGGATCCCAACGATCCAAATTATGTGGCTTCTGAAAATATTCATTTAGTTGCCGAGGTTTCCAAAACCAACCCTTATCTCAACGAGGCCATTACAGTAGTTTACAAATTATATGTATCCCCTCGTGTTCAGGTAGATACCTGGAACGAAAAGGATTCACCACGTTATAATGATTTTTGGAGCCAGAATATAGACACTCAAAATCAAAGAGTACAAACGGAGACCTATAATGGCGAAACCTATCGCTCATTGATCCTTCGAAAAACCGTGTTATACCCACAAAAAACAGGCAAACTGAATATTGAGCCTTTAGTTTTAGATATGGCTTTGCGAGTTCCCACCAATCGCCGGGATATTTTTGGCAATTATTTGCTCACACGGGTAAACCGAACTATTGCTGCCGGAAACAAAACTATTGATGTAAAACCATTACCAGAAAAAGGAAAACCGGCCGATTTTACAGGTGCTGTAGGGGATTACAGTTTTGATGTTAGCAGTACAAAGAACACTTTGAATGCCGGTGAATCATTGCAAATTAAAGTAGAAGTAAAAGGTAATGGAAACCTGAAGTTATTTAAATTACCAAAAGTATCATTACCAAGCTCTCTGGAGGTTTACGAACCCGAGCACAAAGAAAATATCAGCACCAATCTGGGTGGTATGAGCGGCAATGTTTCAGATACCTATACGGTAGTTCCACAGTACAAAGGCAAATATCCCATACCTAGTATTTCATTTTCATATTTTGATCTGAAATCTCAAACTTATAAAAGACTTTCTTCAGACGAAATGGTTGTTGATGTTAAAGAAGGACCGTTGAATAATGCCGATGCACAAGCCCAAAATGCTTTGAACAGTGGTGCGAAACAACCTGTAATGCTGAACAAAGATCAGTTTGCATTCATTAAGACGAAAACTAATTTTGTTAGCAACGATGCTGAACCATTTTTCAATACACGTTTGTTCTGGATCTTATTGCTTTTACCTTTTATTGCCATTCCGATCGCTATTTTAATACGTCGAAACAAAGCTATTCGTGATGCCGATGTTCGTGGTAATAAGATCAGAAAGGCCGATAAACTGGCGAAAAAATATTTGAGCGCTGCTAAAAAATCTCTGGGTAAAAAAGAAGCCTTTTACATTGCTTTGGAAAAAGCTGTACACAATTATTTAAAAGCTCGAATTCATATTGAAACCAGTGAATTAAGTAAGGATAAGATCAGTGAATTACTCCGAGAACGTCAGGTAGAACCCGATGTCATCAAAGATTTTCTGAGCATTATTGAAAGTTGTGATCTGGCACGTTATACCCCGATGACGGTTGTAACCATGCAGGAAGATTATGAGAAAGCCTCGAAAACCATTTCTTTAATCGATAAACAAGCTCGTTAGAAATGAAAAAGTTTTTATTCTACATAAGCATTTTATTTAGCGTGCACATGATGGCGCAAGATAATAATACGGCACTTTTTAACGAAGCAAACGACCTTTACAATAAAGGAAAATATGCTGAAGCTATAGATAAGTACCGCACTATTTTAGATCATAATATGCATTCCTCGGAGTTGTATTTTAACCTGGCCAATGCCAATTACAAGCTCAATAATATCGCGCCGAGTATATATTACTATGAAAAGGCCTTGCAACTCGATCCGGATGACAAAGACATAAAAAATAATTTGGCTTTCGCCCGAAATATGACCATTGATGCCATTGATAGCATTCCGGAAGTAGGATTATCTAAAGTGGTTCATAATACCACAAATCTCTATACCACTGATACGTGGGCTTACATCAGTGTGGTGGCTGTAATTTGTTTTGTGATCTTATTTTTGATTTATCACTTTTCATATGAAACGCTTAGAAAACGTACCACGTTTATATTAAGTTTGGTAGCCATAGGCGTTGCAGTGATCTCTTTATCTTCTGCCTTTTACCGCCATACACTAGAAAAAAACAATCATCCTGCGATTGTTTTTGCGAAAGAAAGTAAGGTTAAAAGTGAACCCAATGTGCGCAGTGAAGAATCTTTCCGACTTCACGAAGGCACCAAACTACAGGTAACTGATACGATTGGAAACTGGTCTGAGATCAAGTTGTCTGATGGAAAAACCGGTTGGATCTCAAATCAGGATATTAGAATGTTGAAGCGTTAAAAGACTTCTTCTTTCGATCCTTTTTTGTTCTTAATTACGAGCGTCATTTTTTTGCTGGTCAAATTCTTTCTATTTTTAAGATATTGAAATAAAAAATCAAGTGTAAAGTTTTAATATTTACTAATTTTACACCCTAATTTTATTGCCTAATATGGGAAAATACAAAATTGCTGTAGTTCAATTAAATCTGAACGACACGCCAAAAAATAACCTTGAAAAATGTACAACGTGGGTCAAAAAAGCAGCCAAAGAAGGCGCTGAAGTAATCTGCCTGCCCGAACTATATAGCAGTCATTATTTCTGCCAAAGTGAAGATGTCTCCAATTTTGAATTGGCGGAACCTTTATATAGTACCTCCTTTAAAGCCTTTAGTGCTTTAGCCAAGGCATTAGGCGTGGTTATTATTGTGCCGTTCTTTGAAAAACGCATGGCAGGTATTTACCATAACAGTGCTTACATTATAGACACTGACGGATCGGAAGCCGGATTATATCGCAAGATGCATATTCCGGATGATCCTCATTTTTATGAAAAATTCTATTTCACGCCAGGTGATCTCGGTTTCAAATCCATAAAAACCAAAAAAGGAAATATCGGCACCCTAATTTGCTGGGATCAATGGTATCCGGAAGCAGCCCGGCTTACTGCTTTAAAAGGAGCGGAAGTCCTATTCTATCCTACCGCAATAGGTTGGCATCCCGGAGAAAAAGAACAATATGGCACCAACCAATATGGCGCCTGGATGAATGTTATGAAAGGGCATGCCGTGGCCAATGGTATTTATGTAGCAGCAGCGAACCGCATTGGTTTGGAACAATATGTTCCGAATACCGACGGTATTGAATTTTGGGGTGCTTCATTTATTGTAGGCCCTCAAGGTGAAATCCTTGCTCAGGCTTCACACGATAGGGAAGAGATTTTAATGGCTGAAGTGGATCTTGACCTTCAGGAAAACGTCCGTCAGAATTGGCCATTCTTCAGAGACCGTCGTATCGATGCGTTTGGTGACCTTACAAAAAGAGCCCTGGACGAATGAGACGATTTCCGGCAGAATGGGAACCACAGCAAGGTATCCTCTTGTGTTTTCCTCACAATGGAAAAGACTGGCCTGGAAAATTTCAGGCTATACAATGGGCATTTGTAGAATTCATTAAGAAGGTTACAACTTACGAATCATTATTTTTGATTGTAGTTGACAATTCACATCAATCTAAAGTGATCAGCATGTTGGAGCGCGCCCATGTTGACCTTAAAAAAATCACTTTTATTTCACAAAAAACCAACCGCAGCTGGATGCGCGATTCGGGTCCAATTATCGTAAAGAACGGTTCAAAACGCGAAGCCTTGAATTTTAATTTTAACGGTTGGGCGAAATACAAAAACTACCGTCTAGATAAGCACGTTCCTGAAAAAGTGGCTGAAACTCTCAATGTTCCTTTAACTCAGGTAATGTATAAAGGCAAACCAGTAGTCCTAGAAGGCGGAGCTATTGATGTGAACGGAAAAGGCACCTTGTTGACCTCTGAAGAATGCTTGTTGCATCCTTCCATTCAGGTGCGTAATCCCGGATTTACTAAAGCCGATTACGAAACTATTTTCAAAGAATTTTTAGGCGTTACAAATACCATTTGGCTCGGCGATGGCATCCGTGGCGATGATACCCATGGCCACATCGATGATCTCTGTAGATTTGTGAATGAGGATACGATTGTTACGGTGGTTGAAAAGGATAAAAGTCACCCGAATTATGCTCCGCTTCAAGATAATTTAGATCGTTTGCATAATGCCTCTTTGGAAAATGGAAAAAAGCCGAATATTGTGACTTTACCAATGCCTAAGGATATCCTTTTTGAAACCATTAATTTACCCGCCAGTTACGCTAACTTTTTGATCTTGAATAATAGTGTATTGGTACCTGTTTTTAATGATCCCAACGATAGGGTCGCATTGAATATCATAGCGGAATGTTTCCCCAAACGCGAGGTGATCGGTATCAGTGCTATTGATATTATCTGGGGCTTTGGAACCTTGCATTGTTTAAGTCAGCAAATCCCTGAATAAGTTCCAAAAAGACTTAATTTTTATTTATCTCTCCTACAACCACAAGGTGTACTATTAATCAGGAGATTACATTTTATTTTACTAAAATAGCACTATATTTAGGGTATTATCATGCCTTAGGATGTACAAAAAAACACTTACGATCATATTATCTTTAACCTTTTTGGTGCTTTTGCTAACACCCACTATGACGCTGTTGTTTGATCGAAAAGTTCATGTCGTTTTAATGGATGATACCTCAGCGGAAACCGAAAACGGCCCTGAAAATATTAATGAAATCGATTTGTCGTTTCAAGATTTGTCAAACAGATCAACCGAAAATTATCATCTTGCAAAACAAAAATCATTATTCCATCTTTATACGAGTTACTCCAAACCCTATTTGAGTTTAATCTTTCCACCCCCACGCCTGAAAACCACTTAGGAGTTAAGCCTGAATATTCGGCGTTCTAAGAATTAAAAACACCCTGAATTCGCATCGTATTCATTGTTAAATAACATTTAGCAACCAAAAAATAATCAACAAACTAAAACTCAAAATGAAACACTTTTTTTCTAATCTCAAAGGTGATGCCTTTGGTGGTATTACCGCAGGTATTGTAGCTTTACCTCTGGCTCTGGCTTTTGGTGTTTCCTCGGGCCTGGGTCCAACCGCAGGGCTTTACGGTGCTATATTCATAAGTTTTTTTGCAGCACTTTTTGGAGGAACTAACACCCAGATATCAGGTCCAACCGCCCCAATGACGGCAGTTAGTATGGTTGTTATTGCAACTATAATCGCTGCCAACGACGGTGATATCGATAAGGCCTTACCTGTTATTCTTACTGTATTTTTATTGGCAGGTTTTATGCAAATCGGATTTGGTGTAATAGGCTTAGGAAAATACATTCGGTATATCCCGTATCCGGTAGTTTCAGGTTTTATGACAGCCATTGGGGTCATTATCCTGCTTACCCAAATCTCTCCATCATTGGGTTATTATCCTAAAGAAGACAAAGCCTATGTTGAAACTTTCAAACCTCAGGCTGAAGAGGTTATTCTGGAAAACATTTTAAAGGAGGAAGCCGGTGAAGGCATTTTAGTGCTAGAAAACTTTAAAGAAACTATACGGCGTGCACAACAAAGCACTGCAGCCGATATTTATAAAGAATCTCAAACGTTGGCTGGTAAAGAAGCCTCAGGTGCTTTAGGCGCTTTAAAAATCTTGCCCAAGGCACTACAAAATATTAATTGGCTAGAATTACTATTGGCTTTGGGAACTATATTTATTATTTATGGTTTTAAGCGGATCACAAAGGCTGTACCAAGCACACTTGTAGCCTTGCTAGTGATGTCTGGCATTGCTGTTGGTTTTGGTTTGAATTATCGCCCCATAGAAGCCATACCAAGTGGTTTGCCAATGCCTAATCTCGAAATTTTTAGCAGTTTTAATCTGAGTAGTATTACACCTTATATTTTCACCGCTTTAACCCTGGCGCTTTTAGGAGCAATCGATTCTCTGCTTACCAGCGTAGTAGCAGACAACATGACCAAAACCAAACACAAACCTAATAAGGAATTAGTTGGTCAGGGCATTGGTAACAGTATCGCCGCTGTATTTGGTGGCATTCCCGGGGCCGGAGCAACCATCAGAACGGTAGTGAATATTTCATCGGGCGGTAAAACCAAATTATCCGGGATGATCGCCGGAGTGATGCTATTAATTATCCTTTTAGGTCTGGGGCCAATAGCCTCCAGGATACCGGCTGCTGTATTGGCCGGAATCCTGATTACAGTTGGTATTGGCGTGATGGATTATAAAGGCTTAAAAGCCATTGGAAGTTTACCAAAAGATATTTCACTCGGACCAATAAAATTCAGTTCTGAAGTACTTATTATGCTCATTGTACTTGGTCTTTCAACATTCTGGAATCTGGTTTATGCTGTAGGTATTGGTTTGATCATTGCCTCATTGCTATTCATGAAAAAAATTGGTGATCTCACGGGTAAGCGCAGTAAAGTAAAACCTCTTAACGTTGAAAATAATTTACCAGGTGAGTTTCCTGCGAGCCTTCAGGACAAAGTATTTATAAAACATATTAAAGGCCCTTTATTTTTTGGATCAACAAGTGATTTTCAACAATTGGCAGCACAAATTCCCGAAACGGCTCTGGTGGTTATTTTCAGGCTGGGACGCATGCAATATATGGATCAGTCGGGGCTTTATGCTCTGGAAGATATGCTTCTGGAACTTAGCCATAAAAACATTCAAATACTTTTCGTAGGTTTGTTAAAGCAGCCCAGATACATGATGGAGCGTATTGATATCATTCCGGATTTAGTCCCTGTTGATCACCTTTTTAACGATCTTAACAACTGTTTGAAATGGGTAAAACAAAATGAATTAACTTCTTAAATCGCCGCTTATGACATTAGATCATGTATTTAAAAACAACGAAAAATGGATCAAGGAAAAACTCTCCTTAGACCCCGATTATTTTAAGGAATTAGGAAAAGGGCAAAGTCCGGAGTTCCTTTATATTGGTTGCAGCGATAGCCGTGTTACGGCTGAAGATCTTATGGGTTTGGGGCCCGGCGATGTTTTTGTGCATCGGAATATAGCCAACATGGTTTCGGGAATCGACCTGAATGCCATGTCGGTAGTGGAATACGCCGTAACCCATTTAAAAGTAAAACATGTGGTGGTTTGCGGCCATTATGCCTGCGGCGGTATTAAAGCGGCTATGCAATCCGCTGATCTTGGTGTTTTGAATGGTTGGTTGCGTAATATTCGGGATGTCTATCGATTACATAAAGTAGAGCTCAACGAAATAAAGGATGAGAATAAGAAATACGACCGCCTGGTTGAATTAAATGTAAAGGAACAATGTGTAAATCTTATTAAAACGGCAGCAGTACAAAAGGCTTACCGGGCACGTGGTTTACAAGTTCATGGTTGGGTTTTTGATGTGCATACCGGAAAACTTATTGATCTGAAAATAGATTTTGAGAATTATCTTAAAGACATCATGGAAATTTACCATCTGGATTAAAAAAGAAAAAAGGCTTATTGCAGGCTTTTTTTAAGGGGTGTCATTTGCTTCTTCTTTGGCCTTTTCAGTTTCCATATTTACCAATTCGCCATTAATAGTAAGAATGTTTGGTAAGATTGCAGGCACCAAACTTTTAACGGGTATGTAAAGTACGGAACCTTCGAGATCGGATTTTTCCATAAATGGTATTTCCTTGTTGAGGCGATCAAAAATCACCAGAATAATACTCAAGATCAAAGCGATCTTGAGGGCACCAAAAACGGCTCCAAAAATTTTATTGATAATCCCCAGCGCAGCAAAATCGGCCAGTTTGGTAAGTGCTTTTCCGGCCAGTGAAATGGCCGCAACAATGATAACAAAGGTAATGATGAAGGCAGCTACCTGTATGGTCTTTTCCTCCCAGCTGGTTTGTTCTTTAAGAAAATCGCCGGCATAATGACTAAAATAAATAGCCCCAAAAACACCGGCTACCAGAGCCACAATGGAGGCTATCTCTACAAATAGTCCGTTTTTAAAACCACGCCAAATTCCGAAGCCGATCAGGATCAGTAACACAATGTCGATTGCACTCATAAGCAAAGCATTTAAACAAATATAATATAATAGTCACAAGTAGGTTTATTAACTTTGCAACTTTAAAATTATTATGTCTAGAGACGAACAATTAAAGGCGCGCTGGGAGCAGGTGGTGCATAAATTATCGGAAAAATTTGCTGATGGAGATCCTTTGGATCTGGATGCTATAATTTACCTGATCGGGGTTCAGGAATTGGGTCAGTTTCACCGGAAATTTAAGAAGGATCAGAAACTTGACCTCATGCATATTGCCATTTGCAAACTTTTGATGCCGTACGGCTATTACGAACTGGATTTTGTTGATGATGAAGGATGGCCTCATTATAAGGCTTTGGAACAACTCCCGCCATTGAAGGCCGGTGAACAGAGCTTATTGATGAAAGAGGCCATAGTAAACTACTTTTTAGAAGCTGAATTTATTTCGTGAATCGGGATCGCCGATTGGAGTCGCGTTAGGCCTGCCTGCCGGCAGGCAGGGATTGAAACGGCATCCTTTTTTTTGACGTCAGGAGAAAAAAGATATAGTGGAAAGCCCGACGGTACCGCCCCGGAAGGCGGGACCGGAACGCCCAAAAACAGAAAATCAATGGATTAGATTTTGGGATAAGTTGCTGCCGAACACTTCGTTTTGCGGATAATTTGATTAAATTTGCCATCATTTTTGGAACTTATGATAGATAAGATAAAGGAACATATTGCCGAAGCGAAAGCGTTTAAAGCGCAGACCAAAGAGGAGGTTGAGGCATTCCGCATAAAATATTTAGGTAAAAAAGGCTTGCTGAACCAGTTCTTTGCCGACTTTAAAAGCGTGGCGAACGACCAGAAAAAAGAATACGGACAGGCGCTGAATACTTTGAAAAAGGCAGCGGAAGACCGCGTTAACGACCTAAAAGAGGCCTTGGATAAAAAGGAAGATACCAAAGGATATTATGGTGATCTTTCGCGTCCGGGTGCTGCTATTGAAATTGGGGCAAGACATCCGATATCGATCGTGAAAAACCAGATCATTGATATTTTTTCACGCATTGGTTTTAATGTGAGTGAAGGTCCGGAAATTGAGGATGACTGGCATAATTTTACCGCGTTGAACCTTCCGGAATATCATCCGGCGCGCGATATGCAGGATACCTTTTTTATTCAAACGAATCCGGATATTTTATTGCGTACGCATACGAGCTCTGTTCAAGTGCGTTACATGGAAAATAATAAACCTCCTATTCGCACGATCTCTCCGGGCCGCGTTTATAGAAATGAAGCGATCTCGGCGCGTTCGCACTGTTTTTTCCACCAGGTAGAAGGCTTGTATATTGATAAGGATGTGAGTTTTGCCGATCTGAAACAAACCTTACAACACTTTACCACAGAGATGTTTGGTAAGAGTAAGATCCGTTTACGTCCGTCGTACTTTCCATTTACAGAACCAAGTGCTGAAGTTGATGTTTACTGGGGATTGGAAACCGACATTGATTACCGTATTACCAAAGGTACCGGTTGGCTGGAAATAATGGGTTGTGGTATGGTTGATCCGAACGTTTTGGAGAACTGTGGCATCGACTCAAAAACCTATTCCGGTTTTGCATTTGGTATGGGCATAGACCGCATCGCGATGTTATTGCATCAAATTGGTGATATCCGCTTGTTAAGTGAGAATGACGTACGCTTTTTGGAGCAATTCAAGAGTGCGCTGTAACTAAACTATTACTTTTAAATAAATTATAACCGAAGCTAATAACTTCGGTTTTTTATTTTAACATTTTCTTAACTTCGTTTAGTTCGGTACAAAACGAACCAATATGTATCTTTGCAAACTCAAAGATGCTATGGAAAAACAAATTTGTAAACAAAAACAGAATCTGGTTGAAAAGCTCGGCGTTCTTATGGAGAACACGGAGTCCCTGGCCCCATTGGCCTCGCGGATCCTGGCGTTTATTATCCTTACAGGAAAAGCCGGGACGACCTTCGAGGATCTTGTTGAGCAATTAGCAGCAAGTAAAAGTAGTATTTCCACCCACCTGAATCACCTGCAGAACTTAGAAAAGATCACCTACTTTACAAAACCGGGCGACCGAAAGAAATATTTTATCATCAATAAGGACATGGTGATCCAGGGTATTGATAAAATGATAGCTTCCTGGTCTGACCAAAAAGCCTTACATCAAGAAATTAAGGCCTATAAAGAGCATGAAAACGAAAATATCTCAGATGAATCTATAAAATTTGATACGGATTTACACGACGATTACATCCAGTTTTTGGATGAAGCGATGGACTCTGTTTCTGAGTTGCGACATAAAATAACCCTAAGACATAAAACTAATTAACTCCCTATGAAAAAGAAGTACTTAATTCCCCTTTTGGCGGCCGGCTTAATAAGCTTGTTGTTCTTTAATTGTAAAGACAATGCCAATTCTGGTGGGCAGGCTAACCGCCCCCCGGCCTCTTTTCCGGTAGCGGTATTACAACCCAAAACGATTACAGGTTTTGAATCGTATCCTACACATATTGAAGGGATCGTGAGTAGTGCCGTTCGTGCCAAAGTTTCCGGTTATGTAAAGAACGTGCTGGTAGACGAAGGACAGCCTGTCCGCAAAGGTCAGACCCTTTTTAAATTAGAGACCCAGGCATTGAGTCAGGATGCCGACGCCGCCAAAGCACGAGTTAATGTAGCTCAGGTAGAAGTTGATAAAATAAAGCCTTTAGTAGATCAAAACATTATAAGTGCAGTACAATTGGAAACCGCTAAAGCCAATCTCGCTCAGGCGAAAGCTAATTACAACAGTATCATAGCGAATATCGATTACGCTACTGTAAAGAGTCCGGTTGATGGTTATGTGGGGACAATAAATTTTAGACAAGGCGCTTTGATCGGACCGAACGATCCCACCCCTTTAACCATGGTTAGCGATATCAGTCAGGTTTATGCTTTTTTTAGCATGAACGAGATAAGTTATCTGGACTTCTTACAGAAAACGCCCGGAAAAACCCTGGATGAAAAGATCAAGAACTTCCCGAAAGTACAATTGATCCTTGCTAATGGTGAAACCTATTCAGAGGAAGGCACTATTCAAACAGCTTCAGCACAATTGAATAATGAAACCGGAACGGTAAACTTCAGAGCTGTTTTTGACAATCCTAATCAGTTGCTTACCAACGGAAACAGTGGTACTATTAGAATTCCTACCACCTATAAAGATGCGGTGGTGATCCCACAAGCGGCAACCTTTGAAGAGCAAAACAAAATCCTGGTTTACAAATTAAAACCGGACAACACGGTTAGCGCCGCGGTAATTAAGGTGAAAGCCGACATCGACAATCTTTACGTGGTTGCATCCGGCCTTAAAAATTCGGATACCATTGTAGCCAATGGTGTTGGTAAATTACGCAGTGAAATGCCCATTACGCCTCAGCAAACGGCTTATGATAGCATCGTAAAGCCGATCAAAACCTTATTCAGAAACTAGAAACTTATATCCTATGTTAAAGAAATTTATTGAAAGACCTGTACTTTCTACAGTCATTTCCATAATTATATTGATGCTGGGGTTTATAAGTATCTCGACCCTACCCATTGAGCAATACCCTGACATTGCGCCACCAACCATTCAGGTGCGTGCCAGTTATCCGGGTGCCAATGCCGAAACTGTACTAAAAAGTGTGGTGGTTCCTATTGAAGAACAGATCAACGGGGTACAGGGCATGACCTATATTACCTCATCGGCCTCTAACGACGGGAGCGCCAATATTACCGTATATTTTGATCAGAACGTAGACCCCGATATTGCAGCTGTAAACGTTCAGAATCGTGTTGCTCGTGCTAATCCATTTTTACCTCAAGAGGTGAAACAAGGTGGGATCCTGACGCAAAAAGAGGAAACCAGTGCCTTGATGTTTTTGTCTTTATATTCAACCACGGATACTTACGACGCCACCTTTATTCAAAATTATTTGAAAATAAATGTGGTTCCTGAATTACAGCGGATCAATGGTATTGGTAATGTGGGTGTGTTCTCGCAACAGGATTACGCAATGCGTATCTGGTTAAAACCTGAAAAATTAGCAACCTATAATTTGATTCCTTCAGACGTAACAGCGGCGTTGCGCGAGCAGAACCTGGAAGCTTCTGCCGGATCATTGGGAGAAAATAATGGCGAAGCGTTTTCATATGTGATCCGTTACAAAGGTCGTTTTCAAACGGAAAAACAATATTCAGATATCATCATCAAGGCCCTTGATAACGGTCAGTTCCTGCGCTTGAATGATATTGCAGATATTGAACTAGACGCCCAATCGTATGATTCAAATGCTGTAAGTTTAGGACATCCTGCCGTATTCATGGGTATTTTTCAAACCAAAGGATCGAACGCTCAGGAGATCATAGAGAACGTTAAATCGGCTTTGTCAAGAATAGAAAAAGATCTCCCGAAAGGCCTGCATATTTTCATTCCTTATGATACCAGTTTGTTCTTATCAGCCTCTATTGAAAAAGTGGTATCTACCCTTATGGAAGCCTTCCTGCTGGTGTTCCTTGTGGTATTCATATTTCTACAGGATTTCCGATCGACCCTTATTCCGGCGATAGCCGTACCGGTCTCGATCATTGGTACTTTCTTCTTCCTGAATTTGTTTGGGTATTCCATCAACCTCTTAACCTTATTCGCATTAGTTCTGGCCATTGGTATTGTAGTGGATGATGCTATTGTAGTGGTAGAAGCTGTGCATGCAAAGATCGATCAAGGTGAGAAGGATGCAGAGAAGGCTACCATACAAGCCATGCATGAAATATCTGGAGCGATCATCTCGATAACTCTGGTGATGGCTGCGGTATTTGTTCCTGTAACCTTTATTGAAGGTCCAACCGGCGTATTCTACAACCAGTTTGGGGTAACGCTTATTATTGCGATATTAATTTCTGCGGTAAATGCCTTAACATTAAGTCCGGCGCTTTGTGCTCTGTTCTTAAAACCTCATGACGAAGATTCACTGGCCAATAAAGGCTTTTTCAAACGCTTTTCCGTGGCTTTCAACCGTGGCTTTAATGCTACGGTGAACAAATACGGACATTCCTTACAGTTCTTGAATCGCAAGAAATGGATCCCTATCGGATTTTTGATTTTGGCTTTAGTTGGGATTTTCTGGACGTCGAATTCCATTCCTAAAGGATTTGTTCCTAATGAAGATCGTGGTATCATTTTTACGAATATCGAATTACCGCCGGGAGCTTCCTTAGACCGAACCAGTGAGGTGACGCATGATCTGTATAAAAAGATCGTTCCGGTTCCGGGTGTTGAAGATATGTCGTTCATTCGCGGGCGAAGTTTAATTAGTGGTTCCGGAAGTAACTATGCTATGGGTTTTGTTAAATTAAAAGATTGGAGTGAGCGTGAAGCGGATTCTCTATCTACTGATGCCATTACAAAACGCTTATTTGGTGTAGCAGCTACCATTCCGAATGCGAATATTATTTTCTTCGCACCACCGAGTATCCGCGGTTTTGGTAACTCGGCCGGATTTGAGGTGAACTTATTGGACCGTTTCGGAGGAAGTTTCAAAGATCTTGATGCTGCCAATAAACAGTTCATTGGTGCTTTGATGAAGCATCCGGAAATACAATATGCGCAGTCTTCGTTCAACACGAACTATCCGCAATATGAAATGGAAGTCAATGTGCCCCTGGCTAAAGAGAAAGGCGTTCCTATTAATAGTATTTTTTCAACCTTGCAAGGCTATATAGGTGGCGTGTATGCTTCAGATTTTGAACGCTTCGGAAAACAATTCCGTGTATATATTCAATCGTTACCGGAAGATCGTACCGACCCGGAATCTTTGAACAGCATGTATGTGCGCACCGGATCCGGAGCCATGGCGCCCATTACGCAATTTGTGAATTTAAAACGCGTTTACGGACCGCAATCGGTAACCCGATTCAATTTATTCAATTCAACAAAAATCACCGGAGCCACTAATCCCGGCTTTAGTACCGGAGATGCTATTCGGGTGATCGATGAAGAAGCGTCCAAACTGCCAAACAACTATACCGTGGCCTATTCCGGCTTAAGCCTTGAAGAGGTTAAAGCAGGTAATCAAACAACATTTATTTTAATATTGAGTATTTTGTTTGTGTACTTCCTGCTCTGTGCGCAATATGAAAGTTATATCCTGCCATTAGCGGTGATTCTGTCATTACCCTTGGGTGTGTTTGGAGCATATTTGAGTGCGAAACTAATGGGACTAGAAAACAATATTTACTTCCAGATTGCACTGATCATGTTGATTGGATTACTTGCGAAGAATGCAATTCTGATCGTTGAAATTGCACGTCAGCGCAGAATGAAACAGCATGAAAGTATATTACAAGCCAGTATCGATGGTGCCAAAGCAAGATTACGTCCTATATTGATGACCTCCTTCGCTTTTATCATCGGATTAATGCCGTTGGTATTAGCCAAAGGTGTGGGATCATTAGGAAACCGCTCCATTGGTACAGGTGCCGTAGGTGGATTACTCGTTGGAACCTTATCAGGTATTTTCGTGATCCCGATGTTGTTCGTGGCATTCCAATGGGTACATGAAAAAGTATCAACCAAAGCCCCAATTAAAACTATTGAAGACTAAGAACCATGAGAGGTATTTCAAAATATAAAGTGATAAGCAGAATAGGTCTGATGTTGGTGTTAGCCCTAACACTACACAGTTGTTTCGTGGCAAAAAATTATGAGCGCCCGGAGTTTAATAGCACCGAAAATCTGTATCGTACGGATATGTTGCCTAATGACAGTATTTCCATGGCCAGTGTACCCTGGGAAACCTTGTTTACAGACTCATATTTAAAGCAATATATCGCCGAAGGGCTAGAAAATAATCTGGATATTCGTATCGCCATGCAGCAAATGATCGCTGCGGAGGCTTATATGAAACAAGGGAAAGCAGGTTATTTACCAAGTTTGAGTGCTAAAGCCACAATGACCCATCAGGAATTATCAAAAAACAGTCAGTTTGGTTCGTTCTTCGACGGGGCTATCGAGCAATTTGAAACTTCGGCAAACCTATCTTGGGAAGCTGATATCTGGGGAAAGATCCGCAGTAATAAACGAGCTACCGGAGCTAATTATTTAAAAACGGTAGCCGCACATCAAGCGGTAAAAACACGGTTGATCTCCACTATTGCCAGTACCTATTACCGGTTATTGGCTTTAGATGCCCAGTTAAAAGTGACCAGAACCTCGGTAAAAACCCGGGGAAATAGTGTAGAGACCATCAAAGCCTTGAAAAAAGCCGGGCAGGTGACTCAAGTAGCGGTAGATCGTAATATCGCCCAATATAATAATGCAAAGGCGTTACAGGTAGATCTGGAAACAGCCATCTTTAAGACGGAAAATGCATTGAGTATTTTATTAGGAAAACCGGCGCAAACCATAGCACGGGATTCCTTGAGCGCACAACATATCGATACCAATATTACCGCAGGTGTTCCTGCACAGTTATTGGCCAATCGCCCGGATGTTAAGGCCGCCGAGTTCAATTTGGTTCAAAACTTTGAGCTAACCAATGTAGCGCGTGCGAATTTCTATCCATCGCTTACCATTAACGCTACCGGTGGATTACAAAGTCTGGAACTGGATAAACTGTTTGATGCTAATTCACTTTTCGCCAATATTGTAGGTGGTTTAACCCAACCCATTTTTAACCAGCGTCGGGTAAAAACCCAGTATGAAGTAGCCAAAGCACAACAGGAACAAGCCTTACTAAATTTCAAAAAAACGCTTTTAACAGCGGGTAACGAGGTATCGAATGCCTTATATACCTATAAAGCTGAAACAGAAAAATACGATTACCGCAACAATGAAGTGGTTGCCTTGCGCCAGGCGGAAAAGAATTCCGAAGCCTTGCTGGAAAATGGTTTTGCCAACTATCTGGATGTATTAACGGCCAGACAAAGTGCTCTGAATGCCGAGCTTAATGTAATTGACAGCAAACTACAACAATTGTTGAGCGCCGTGACTTTATATGAAGCTTTAGGTGGTGGTGTACAATAGGTTTTTGGTTTTATAATTATGAAAAAAGACATTCATATCCCGAAAGTGGACCAGGTTTATATCGCTGTGGTGAACGAGCATAACGACGTTTACAATACTGACGATTGGAATGCTTATATCATTAACGATCGGGAGGAAGATCTGGAGCTCGTGCTTATTGTGAGCAACGGCTATTCTGAAACTAAAAAAACCGCTACCTTCCGTAAAAAACTAGATAAACTTCCTAAAAAAAGTTATGCAAAGATCGAACTGATGACCGAGGAATTGTTTGCACTTAACAACCAGTTCAAGGTCTCCTTTTTTATTGGAAATCAAATGTTCGATAAAACCTATCTATTCCGTAAGAACACTATTAATAAAAAAGCGTTACAGCCTATTCCTTTAATGGCGGTTAAGGGTGTTTTGGTGAAATAGGCTTCACATCACCCTTTTTCATTTTTATTTTTTTGTAAGATTTTTTTGAGTATATTGACCCTCAAGTTAAGATTACAACCATTAAACAATTATGAAAAGGACGAAATCCCCAGCCCTTTTAAGCCTGCTATTTTTGATAATTCTATCCTGTGGCAGTTCCAGTGAAGAACTGCCTAAAGAGCAACCCAAAATTATTACTGATGACTTTAAATTAATTGCGGTTTCTGATCGTGGTAATGTTTTCGAAATAGGCAATAATACCGGAGCTATTACTTTAACCGCCGCCATCGAAAAAGAAAGTGATGCCACCTTTTTAGGAACAAGCTCAATAACGGCTTCAGCAGATAAAATATATGCCATTGAATACATTTATAATCCTTTACCTACTAATAATCTTTTGGTATTTGATAGGCAAAATGGAACCACTCAAAAAATACCTTTAGTTCTACCTTCAACAATAAATGGAGAAGAAAGAGGAATTTTTGCTCTATCATGGGACAATAATAATCTCATTGGAATTTTATCTGAAAATGTTTTGATGAATAATTCAACAAAGCACCTTATCAGCATTAACCTTCAAGATAATTCAGTAACTGAATTAGGAATTTCTTTCAACGAGGATAAAGTTAGTTCAATGAAAAGAATTAATTCAAAATTATATATCTCGACCTGGGGAGAAGGTTTCTTAATAGTGGATCTTGACAATAAATCAGTAACCCATTTAAGTTCCATCAATGGTAGTAGATTAGCTGCTATAAACAATTCTGAATTAGCAATAATGCAACCTGTTTCGGGCTCTTTAGGTGGCGCAAAACCAGGCATAATTGATTTGAATACACAGACGGTTTCTGACACCTCAAATGGAGAAACTTTTGGACTTGTAACCGTATTTGGCAATACCATCTACAAAAATGGCATTTATCTAAATCTGGTAAGTTCGAACCGTTTGAATTTATATTTAGGCATTTTAAAGTCAACTATTTCAACGAATACAAACTCTGTTGTAGCAATAAATTCAACAAACGTTAATAGGAATTTAATAATCATAGGCACAACCAATTAATAAAATAACGGTTTGCGAACAGGTCTATAATTTATAATAGCCGGCCTTACAAAATCGTAGCCAAACCTTTGGCATCATTTTTAAAAAAAGAATGACAAAAACATTTAAAACTTTGCTTGTGATCTTAATTTCACAAATAGCATTTAGTCAAGACTATCAGAAGGAATTTCAAAACTATTTTGAGGCAAATGATACTTTAAATCAATTAAAAACCTTAAAAAAATGGGAGTCAATAAACCCAAAGGACGCCGAGCTTTTCACGAGTTACTTCAATTATCATTTCATGAAATCCCGAGTTGAAGGGATCGTATTTACCAAAGAGCAACCAAAAGGAGAAAGTATTGAAATAAAAGACAGCATCAATCAAAACGCCGGTTATTTAGAAGGTCAAATTCATTACAAGCAATCAGAATTATTGAAAGGATTGAAAAAAATCGATGAAGGCATTGCCCTTTACCCAAACCGACTCGATATGAGATTTGGTAAAATCTATGTATACGGGCAAACTATGGATTGGGAAAATTTCACCTCCGAAATTTTAAAAACAATCGATTATTCCGCAAAAAATAACAACGAATGGACCTGGACTAACAACTTAAGTTATGATGGTGGAGAGCAAGAGTTTCTTCTGGATATTCAGAACTATCAGTTGCAATTATACAATTCCGGAAATGACGAACTCCTTAAAAACATGAGGCAAATCGCCAATAAAGTTTTACAATACTATCCTGATCACATTGAGAGTTTATCTAATTTATCTATAACCTATTTACTTACAGGTGATTACGACAATGGTATAGAAGTGCTTTTACGTGCTGAAAAAATTAGCCCTCAAGATTACATCGTTCTTGGAAATATTGCCCTTGGATATAGACAAAAAGGTAACAAGGAAAAAGCCATCGCATATTATGAAAAGGTCGTTGAATTTGGCGACGAAGAAGCCAGAGAATTTGCAAAACAGCAGATAGCGGAATTAAGAAATTGAAAAGGTATTTGACATTAACCAAAATTCGAATATAAATGAAAAAACAAATCACACTACTATTTACCCTTGGCTTGCTTACTTGCAGTATGGCAATTTCTCAGGAGGTTAACTTCGAAAAATTTATTAATGAGATACAGAAGACCAACTCAGAAGCAGGTGAAATTAATTTGACCTGGTGGATTCCTAAAGAATTCTGGGAGGTTACTTTTAAGCGTGAAAAGACGATGCAGGAAGATCAAATAGAAGAACTTTTAGAAATACTGGATCCTTATGTAATTTTTGCCGTTGTTGATGGTGAAGTAGGCCCTTTTGGAGGCCTTACATATACACCTTCAGATAGTATCGCAAAAACCATTAAGATTATAGATACAGATAATGTTGTTTACAGGCCGATTGAGACCAATAATTTAAATCCGAACATTCAAAATTTATTATCTGCCTTTAAACCGATTTTAAAAAATATGATGGGGCAACTAGGGGAGAATATGAATTTTTATGTTTTTTCAGATAGAAAGGATTCAAACGAAAGGCTTGCAGATCCGCTTACCAAAGGACAGATCCAATTAGCTTATTGTAAAAAGAATTTCATTTGGAAATTTCCAATAGGATCTTTGCTACCCTTAAAAACCTGTCCGGTAGATAATGAATTGCTGAATGGCTCGTGGAATTACTGTCCGTTTCACGGTGAAGCGCTAATAACAAAGGGATAAATTCATTGCTAGGTTCTTGCCTATTGGAAAATCCTGCGGATTTTCCTAAGGTTAGTTTTTTTGCTAAATTGGTTACTTAAAATCGCAACAAATCTTACACAAAACGTTGGGTAAACATATGACCGAACAATGAAATTCATCATTTTAATCATAATATTACTTCTGACTTTTAGTTGTTCAAACGAAAAAGATATAGCAGAATTTGAAAAGATATTGGGAAAAGAAAACAGCGAAACTCTGACTTATCTCGTAAATGACTTTGAATCTGACTTCCTAAAAAGGCAATATCCAAATTTAAATACTAAAAAAGCCTATAAACAATTCTTAACAGAATTATCAAAAGAACAAACGGAATACTGGAAAAAAATATCGAAAAACACCAGAGAATATTTCGAAAAAAGCAATCTGAGATTAGAAATCTATAGCGTTCCAGATTCAATTTGGATTGAACGTAACCCAGAAAAATTGACTTTAAGCAACAGCAATGTTCCCATGTTAAAAATCAAGCAGAAATATTTAATGCCAGATGGAACTTTTGACTATAGTACTTCAGAATCATCTTTTCTAAATAAAGAACCAATAAATGAGGATTCAATAATCGAATCTCGAAAAAATTGGATTGATATAAATTATTTTGGTAGTTATTCAAGAGCATTAAATTCAATATCAAAAAAATCGGATTTTCTTGTTGACTATCTTGATATACGTGAAGCAGCTGGAACGATTGACCCAAAATTTATTGCTAAACGAATGTTAGAATCTAAAGTCGATTTAAACGACTATTTTATTAAGCGATTAATCATAACTGAAATAGTCTATTAAAATAAAATACGTTTGCCAACAACGTCTAAAATTCATTGCTTGGTTCTTGCCTCTCCGGAAAATCCTACGGATTTTCCTACGATTCGGTTTTAATTCCTTAATTTGGTCCTTAAATCCTCCTCAAACCAGATACTAATTATTGGCTCCAATGTAAAATGAAAAAAATCATATACCTCTTTACGATCTTATTCATCATTGCCTGTAAAGACAAAAACCCCGAATTAGATAAGTTAAAAACTGAAAATGACAGTTTAAAAGTTCAGATAAACGCACTTAAAAACAGACCTGATAAATCCACTTATGTTACACTCGCTAATACAGCTACAGAAGAAATAACTTCAAGTTTTAACGGGCAAACGTATCAATTAAAAATCTCATATCCTAAAGGTTATTTTAAGGAGAAGGAGCAACATTATCCTGTCTTATATGTCATTGACGCCGAAACTAATTTTGGTGGTGTGAGTTATATTGTTCAGAGGCTCATTAAGGATAAACTAATTCCTAAAATCCTGGTGGTTGGTATAGCATACAATACGGATTACGACAGCTTTTACCAACTTAGAAGCAGAGATTTAACCCCCGTCAATGATCCAGATCTAAAAATTAGTCATAATAAAACTATTGATCCTACCGGTGGTGCTCCCCTGTTCTGTAAGTTCATGGAGAATGAATTATTTCCATTTATTGAAAAAAAGTTGCGTGTAAAAGAAAACGATCGGGCAATTTACGGGCATTCTTATGGGGGACTTTTTGGCACATATGTGCTGTTAAGTAAGCCCCAATTATTTCATAGATATTTATTGTTGAGTCCTTCGCTTTGGTTCAAAGACAATATGATGATTAATCAAGTGAAAAATAAAAACTTGGAGTATACCTCAAAGAAGATATTATATATGGCTTCCGGAAAACTGGAACCCAGAATAGACGACCTTCAGATCGATTTTATCCACCTTCTAAAAAACAAAAATGTTACCAACCTGGATATAAAATCCGAAGTCAAACAAAACGAAACACATCGAACTATTTTTGGTGTTGGGTTTACCAATGGACTCCGATATATTTATCATAAATGACTTTAAATATCAAGCCGGCTACGTTATCAGATTTTGAAACTGTTTACCACTTTATTTGTGAATTGGAAGAGGTGTCTTTTGATAAAGAAAAAATGCGTGTGATCTTTGAAGAGAATCTCAAGAGCCAAAAAATTATTTACCTGATTGGGTCTTATCAAAATGAACCTGCCGCATTTTTAAGTTGTCATTTACAAAACCTCCTGCACCATAATGGTATGATTGCCGAAATTCAAGAATTATTTATTCTTAAGAAATTCAGGAGAAAAAAATTCGGAAGCATTTTGATTGACTATTTAATTGCCTTATTAAAAAAGAAAAAAGTATTCCAATTGGAAGTCACTTCAAATAAAGTAAGAACAGAAACGCTTCATTTTTATAAATCCATTGGATTTACAGACTCACACATAAAATTTGTAAAGCCTTTAATTTAAGCAAACATGAAGATACTCCCAGGTATAATTTTCGTATTAATTCTAAGTGTTTTAGGTTGCAAGGACGGAAAAAACAATTATGCTGAAAAAGAGCCACTAAGCATTAATAAATCTGAAACCGGTAAACCAACAGTAAGTTTTACTTTTGATGATGGTTCAACACAGGACATTGCAGGATTTCCATTCAAGGAGTGGAATCAAATGATCTTGACGCATCTTGAAGAAGAAGATTTAAAAGCTATATTTTTTGTTACCGGCCAAAACAAATTAGACGAAAATGGTCAATTCTTACTAGAAAGCTGGACGAAAAATGGTCATAAAATTGCAAACCACACGTTTACGCATCCCAACTTTAATGCTGAAAAGAACAATGCCAATGTTTTTGAACAAGAACTCAAAGCAACAGACACAATCATTTCAAAATTTAAAAACAGTATAAAACTATTTCGTTTTCCATATTTAAAAGAAGGCCAAAACAAAACAAAAGTTGATAGCCTTAGAAACATACTGGCCGCATATGGCTATCATAACGGATATGTAACCATCGACACCTCAGATTGGTATATAAACCAACGTTTAATAAACAAAATTCGAAAATTAGGATTTGAAAACACGGCTATTGAAAAGTTCCGGGACTTTTACTTACAGCATATTTTAGAACGTGCTAATTATTATGAAAAGCTATCTTTTGAAATCAATAAAAACCATATTCATCATGTTATTTTGTTGCACCACAACTTAACATCCGCATTATTCCTGGGCAATCTCATTGAGCGATTTAAGGAAGAAGGTTGGGATGTTACCGATGCTGATAAAGCTTATAAAGATGACATTTTTAAGGACATCCCCCGTACTGAATTTGCAGGTGAAAGTTTAATTTATTCTCTAGCCAAACAAAGTGGTAATTATAATAATTCCTTACGATATCCCGCTGAAGATAGTCGATATGAAAAAGATAAAATGGATAAGCTTGGCTTGTAGATAGATTTAAGGCTTATCTGGAAAAATTAAAACCCGGTCTAAGCACAGTTATACGTATTATGGAGATATGCTATTAGATCAAAACAAAATACCACATATCCTTTATTACTTAGTTCATTTCTGTAAGAAAAACATTCGTTTCAGGTAATATTGCTAATTAATATTCTTAATTTTGCAACAAAACAAACAATGACCAAAACGCTCAGTCTCAAGAGAAACCTGATCATTTTTGGAATTCCGTTACTCATTATCGGAATGATGATCCTCCTGGCAAAGTCATCTTTATTTTACTCTAATCCAAACCAACTTTCAATAGGAATAACGTTTGATCTGTTACTTACTGTTCCTTTCGTTTATTTCCTGTTAATTAGAAAAACAAATATTCCCAAGACCACGATTGTTCCTTTTCTGATTTTAGGCATGGTAGTTGGATCCGTGATTTTACCTAGCCAAAATCAACACTATCTTAATCTTTTTAAAACCAGGGTTTTTCCTGTTGTAGAACTTTCAATAGTATCCTTCGTGATCTATAAGGTAAGTCAGGCCATCAAGGGTTACAAGGCCAGTCAAAATCCCTCCATTGACTTCTACACCACCTTAAAAAATACCTGTTACGAAATCCTTCCGAAAGGGGCGGTTATTCCTGTGGTTACCGAAATAGCTGTTTTTTACTACGGATTTATTTATTGGAAAAAAAGACCCCTTAAGGACAATGAATACTCTTACCATAAAGAAAGCGGTACCATAGGGCTCTTAGTCGCCATTATAGGTATTGTCGCCATTGAAACTTTTGTACTTCACAAATTGCTTTTAAAATGGAGTGACATCGCCGCATGGATCTTGTCTTTTTTGAGCGTTTATTCGGGATTTCAATTATTCGGGTTTTTGAGGTCGATATACAAAAGACCTATAGCTATAGAAAATGATAAGGTGTTCCTTCGATACGGTATTATGAACGAAACAACTATTGATATAGCTCAAATTGATAGCGTAGAACTTACATCAAAGGACATAGAGTTGGATAAAAAAACGCGAAAACTATCTATTTTAGGTTCGTTGGAAAGTCATAATGTTATCATTCGCCTCAAGGAAGAAAATACCCTTACCGGGCTTTATGGAATTAAACGTAAGTATAAGAACCTGGCCTTACATATTGACAATAAAGTTGAATTTAAAGACCGAATAACTTCCTCTATTCAAAATCTAAATTAAAAAAGCCTGACGAAATGAAATTAAAACCAGCTTCTATCCTATTAATGCTCGTCTTGACACTGATAATAGGTTGTAAAAATATAAACAAAATAAACGATGAAGTATATGTTAAAAATAAAAAAACTTCCAGACCTGTAGATAACGATAGCTTGGCATTAACGTCTTTAATAAGAGCAGCATATACCTGGCATTATGAAAAACATCTAACGGAATTCCCCTATAAATTTGATAAAGAATCGGATAGTATTTTCACCGGAATAGATTGGAACAAGTATGATCAAAATATGGCCATGTTCAAAAGTTCAAAGTTCTTTACCACCGACTTTATAAAGCATCATAAATCTATTGCTTTGATCTTGGATAAATCGATAAAAAATGCTGGAATTAAATGGAGAAATATAAATGATGGTATTACGGTTTGGGATTCTGAAGCTGATGATTGGTGCAATTGCCAGGATTATCCTGATAAGTTTTGGAAAACCTTGGTAATTAACCATTTAAATATTGAAAATAACCTTGCCCATTTTAGTTTATCCATGAAGATAGGTGGAGATTACGCTCCAATGTTTTACAAAATAGCTGCTAAAAAGGAGCATAATAACTGGAAAATAGATTCTTTAGAAGGTTACAACTACTATGGAACTAGGGCAGATTACAATCGTATGATGCAAAATTGAATGTAATGCTGATTTCTTTAAGACTTCCTAGGCATTAATAAACCAAATAACCCATAATTAAACAGGTAATCATTTTCTTTAGGTTCCCTTTTATTTGCTAAATTAGCTGTTAACCTGTTACCATTTAACTTAAACTATAATGAATCGCCTTATTACAATTTTAAGCTGTTTATTACTTCTGACTTGTCAGCAATCTAAAAATGACAAGAGTAAAATAAACGCAGAAATGGTTTCTCAAGAAGCTCAAAATACAGAAATTCCAAATGTTGATAATGCGCAGGATACCTTAATAAATACGAATCACTATTTGATTATTGGAAACAAATCTGCCGAAATAAAAATTATTGATGAAAGTGAAGAAGCTACCTATCCTGACTACAATTTCCTGAACAGTTATGGTCATGATGTCATTATTGGAAAGGATACCGATCAGGTTGAAATATACAGAAAATACAGCCCACAAACCACTTTCGAGGACTTTCCTGCTGAAATATACCATGGTCCATTAGCAGATCCTGACTTTTCAACAAACCCTGAAGCAAAGCAATTTATAAGCAGAATAAAAGAAGCCTGTGCTAATGGTATAAATTTCGCAGGACATTACACGATGGTTATCTGGGGCTGCGGAACGTCGTGTCAAACCGGTGTTTTAGTCGATAGAAAAACTGGAAAAATATTCGATGGACTTATCACATCTTTAGGTTCAGAATTCAAAAAGGAAAGTAACATGATCATTAAAAATTTTGGAGCCATTGATACCTCAAAAAACCTTATCGAAGTCTGTGCCTATTGTGAGGTTACTCAAGACATTTGGACCGGATCAGGCTTTAAACCGATTGAATAAAAAGCTTGTCCAAAATTCATTTTATTAATTTCTTCTTCCGGTTTACTTTTTGAAAACAGGCATAATAGTAGAATTTTCTACTTTTTCCTATCTTAGAGTGAAATTCCGATAATTGACTCACGGCCAGCGCTAGCCTCCTAAATCAAAAATAGAAAATCATTAAACCGGGAAAGCCTTACCATTTAGAATTTAAAAATGAAAATTTAACAAGTTTGTGACATTTCTAGCATTCGATTCCAATAAAAAATCGAAACTTTTTTTGTAAGTCATTTTTTACTATTTTCGTTTTAAATAAATCATCAATATTCCACACACCCAAATTATATCATGAAATACACTCATTTCCTTTTTGTTTTTATTAGCCTATTATTACTTACGTCTTGTTCCTCTAAAAACGATATTCAGGGAGGAAATCAGCCTATTTTTAAAGCACGCCTTTTAAAACAAGTTACCAATAGTGATGGGTTTTGGCAGAAATTCTTTTACAACGACAAAAAACAAATTGAGCTTCTAACGCAAACCAGTAATCAAATCGACTTAGATTCAACGTATTTCTTTTATAACGGAGATATGCTCACAAGAACACTCCAGCGCACTTATGTTCCAAACACCGGTGTGATAAATACTGATATCAATTATGATAATTTTAGTGATACTCAGGCTACCGGCTCTTATAAGATCTATAAAGATGATGGTACCGTATTCCAAAATCAAACCTTTGAATACACGTTTTTAAATAACCTCATTAAGTCTATCATCTTTTATAATTTAGATGGTACAAAATCAAGTGAAAAAATTTACAACCACGACGTAACGGGTAACCTAACTAAATGGACTGAGATTTGGTATGGTTCTAACAACGCGATTAGCTCCTCTAGGGAACATACCTTCTCTAAATGGGATGATAGCGGACTGAAAACACAGAGTTTGTTGTACTGGAATTATCGTATTTATAATATCCCTAACATGTTCATCTCAAATAGTAACTTAATAGACCGAACAGAAAATGGGCAAACCTACAATTATACTTTTGAATATGATCCCTACGGCAATGTGATAAAATATACGTCTGTTGATGAACAGAAGTACATCACTTTAGAATATTACCAATAAGAATTAGGTTTCAGGTTTGAATTCGGGTAAACCCGGTGATTTGTTAGCAGGATGAAAATTTTATTGAATCCGATTAATTTAAAAATAAACTGTAGATTAGTATGATTCAAAACTGATCCAAATGAAATACGCTGTACTCCTTTTTATCTTTTTTATTCAACTAGGCTTTTCTCAAACACTACTGCAACCCGAACGCGTTTTTGATGGCAAAACCATGCACGACCATTGGGTGGTTGTAATTACCGGAAACAAAATTACCTATGCCGGTCCTTCATCGGGAGCTGCTAATCTAAAATTTACCAAAACCATAGATCTTGCAGGAACAACCTTAATGCCCGGTATTATTGAAGGGCATTCACATATTTTATTGCATCCTTATAATGAAACCTCATGGAACGTTCAGGTATTGAAAGAGTCGCCTGCTGAACGCGCTATCCGAGCTACGAATCATGCTAAAAAATCGTTGATGGCGGGTGTAACCACGATGCGTGATCTGGGATCGGAAGGTGCCGGTTATACGGATCTGTCTGTAAAAAAATCTATTGATGAGGGTATCATTCCAGGACCAAGATTATTAGTTGCAGGACCGGCTATTGTGGCTACAGGAGCTTATGGGCCTAAAGGATTTCATGAGGGTGTTACCGTGCCGCTTGGTGCCGAAACCGCTAGTGGCGTGCCCCAATGTATTGAAACGGTACGCCGCCAAATGGGACATGGTATTGACGAGGTTAAAGTATATGCCGATTACCGTTGGGCTTCGGGCGAACCCTCGCACGCTACCTTTTTACAGGAAGAATTAGACGCTATGGTGGCCACAGCCAAAAGTGCCGGAAAATATGTTACGGCGCACGCCGGAACTCCGGAGGGTATGTTGCGCGCCATTAATGCGGGTGTAAGAACCATTGAACATGGCGACGGTGGCACACCGGAAGTTTTTAAACTCATGAAATCTAAAGGTGTTGGCTTATGCCCTACTATTGCTGCCGGCGATGCTATTAGCAGATATTCAGGTTGGCGCAAAGATGTAGATCCTGAGCCGGAACGCATCAAGCAGAAACGCGCTTCTTTTAAAAGTGCATTGGACGCCGGTGTTAAAATTGTATTTGGTGGTGATGTTGGGGTGTTTCCACATGGTGAAAACTACCGCGAAATGGAATTGATGGTAGATTTTGGCATGAAACCTTTGGATGTTCTTGTTTCTGCCACTTCCGGGAATGCACACATGTTCGATCTGGACGATCTTGGGGTGTTAAAGACCGGATTTTTGGCCGATATTATTGCGGTTAAAGGTAACCCGTTGAAGGATATTTCAGTGATGAAAGATGTTTCCTTTGTCATGAAGGATGGGGTGATTTATAAAGATTAAATTCTATGATGTAGATTGCTTCACGCTGTTCGCAATGACGGATTGGAACGTCATTACGAGGAGGAACGACGAAGTAATCTCAACAAAGAAATTCCTAACTTCAGATTAATTCACGCTGTTGGAATTGACGAACGTAACGGCATTACGAGGAGCGTAGCGACGTGGTAATCTCATGAAACAGATTGCTTGACTTCACACACAATAACAATGAGATTCCCGCCTTCGCAGGAATGACAAGTTGGTGGCAATGACCAAATAGAAACGTCATTAGGAGGAGCGCAGCGACGTGGTAATCTCAACATCAGAACTCCTGTTCGAAAGATTACGCCGCTTGTGCTCTTAATGACGACTCCTGCGATAAAAAAAGACCCCGGCAAAGAGGCCCGCGTTAGGCCTGCCTGCCGGCAGGCAGGGATAGTAGCGAAAAGCCCACAGCGAGGAACGAGCGAGGACTTGCAGCGGATAGCCCGACCGCGACGCAGGAGTGGTAACGCCCAAGAAAATAGAATTTTTCCGACGAACGGTATAGCCCTGGTAATTTGTAGATTTAGACTAAGGAACTTTAAAAATTAATTTATTATATTGTTCTGATATAAAGTAATTTATACTTAAATAACGAACTAAAACCCCAAACTAACACAGACCAGGCAGCCCCCAAATCTGCACTTTTGGTTACCCAAAATAATAACTAACGCCATGTCTATTGCCTACAACGAATCCGATCGCGCTATTGAGATTTATGACGATCTACGAACCCAGTATCTTATTTACAAAGGTTTAATGGTTTTAACCGTTCTGAATGCCTTGATTAGAATGTATAACAGACCTGATGAGCCGGTGAGCTATTTTCAAACACTTTGGGCGAGCCTGGGAATTGTTGCTGTTTGCTGCCTTGGTTTTTTCCTGATGCGGAAATCGGCCGCGGAAAAAATTAAGCTTAAACAGATCAAAAAACTTAAAATACGCTCTTTTTTTGGTAGAAAACGCTGCGTACTGGTTTTAAAGAACGGCAAAGAACGTAAATTGAAAGCTCCGGAAAGTGAAAGCGACCTTAACCATTTGCTTCATTTGTGTGCTCGCGTAGGGATTAAATATTAATTTCATTTTTGATTATTGCACTTCATCTAATTTATTTTTTTGTAAGAATTTTTTGGTTTATATTGGAAGCATTAATTACAATATTCAATTTTTTCAATGAAACTAATAACAAACCAACAGCTCATTAGTTTACTTCCAAAGTTCCTTTTTTTTGCCCAAATTCTTGTTTTTTATTTTGTTTTCCAGGCGTGTGATACCGATCCCTGTGATGAAGGTTATACCCAGATCAGGGAAAATGGCATGTCGATTTGTGTTCCTGACTATATCATGGGGATAGAAACCTCCGGTGATTATGGTAATCGGTTTTATCATGATGCGTTGGGACTTATTGAATTTAATAATGGCATTTGGACCAACCAATATGGTGAAAATGTAAGTTCGAAATTATAAATTGGAATTTAATGTAATTCCACTGTAAAGAGTCCGTTTTTAGTTTTAAGGTTAGCTATTAATGGACTCTTGTTTTTTTATTAGTATCTTTAAGTTAAAACAATTTCAGTGGCTTCAGAGTACTTAAACAGCGCAAAAAAACAGTTTGAATACTACAAATCTGTAGGCGAAAAAACCTTTGATCAACTCGATGAGGCCGACCTTTTTTGGCAATACAATGAGGCCTCCAATTCCATTGCTGTTATTGTAAATCACCTTTGGGGAAACATGTTATCTCGTTGGACGGATTTTTTAATTTCAGACGGCGAAAAAGTTTGGCGAGAACGCGATCTGGAATTTGAAAACGTTATAAGGTCTAAAGCTGAACTTTTAGAAAAATGGAATTACGGCTGGGCTTGCCTTTTTAAGGCTCTGAACAGTATTAATGAAGATAACTTTAACACTAAAGTTTACATTAGGAATCAGGAACATACCATCACAGATGCTATAAATCGGCAACTGGCACATTATGCTTATCACATAGGGCAGATCGTTTATATTGGTCGCATGATAAAAAATGAGAATTGGCAAAGTTTGACCATTCCAAAAGGCCAATCGAAAACCTTCAATAAACAAAAATTTTCCAAAGGGAAACACGGCGGGCATTTTTCAGATGATTTGAAATAGTAATTCTTTTTCAAAAACATCCGTAATACACCCCTTATTCCCAACTATTTATTAAATTAGATACCGAAACCAACCACTAACCATTCCCAAATCCTTAGTGGCCTTAATAACGCCAACAATGGATTCTAAAAAAAATAAAACGCTCGATCGTAGAGCGTTTATGGAGTTAAGCGCCCTGGGTGCTGCCGGAATTAGCCTGGCCTCCATGCCTGTACTATCTGCCTGTTCCTCAAAGGATAATTCAAAAACTGTTTGGGGCGCTTGTTATCACGACTGTCCTGATCGGTGTAGCTGGTCTGTTACTACTGTAAATGGAAAGATCACCAATTTTCAAGCCAATAATGACGCGTTTACAGCAGGAAAATTATGTGATAAAATGGAAACCTTTCCCGAAGATGTAACCTTTCATCCGGACAGAATTCTTTATCCCTTAAAACGCAACGGACCCAAAGGCAGCGGACAATTTGAAAAAATAAGCTGGGAACAAGGTATTCGGGAAGTGGCTGAAAAACTCCATACCATTATTGCTGAAAAAGGGGGTGAAGCTGTTCTCCCGTATAGTTATGCGGGCAATATGGGTTTGGTTCAAAGCCATGCTATTTCCGGTCGCTTTTTTGCCAGAATCGGAGCGAGCCAGCGCGATGGTACCATGTGCGGCAGTATAGCAGCAACAGGCGTTTCGGCAACAAACGGACAAACTACGGGAGTTTTACCTGAAGATATTGTACACAGCCGATACATTGTCCTTTGGGGAACAAACACGAAACATTCCAATCAGCACTTGTGGCCTTTTATTGAAAAAGCGCGTAATGCAGGTGCTAAAGTCATTGTAGTTGATCCTTTTCAGTCGAAAACGGCTGAGGATGCCGATTGGCATATTCAGCCCAAGCCCGGAACTGATGTTGCTCTGGCGCTTGGCTTGATGCATGTTATTTTAAAAGAAAATCTTCAGGATCAGGATTACATAGACAACTATACTTCAGGTTTTAACGAATTAAAAGCGCATGTTGCTGATTACGACCCTAAAACCGTAGCTACCATAACCGGTTTGGAAGAGGAATCCATTATCACCTTCGCTAAAGATTACGCATTGTCTGCTCAAGCACCGTCCTTAATTCGGGTTTTGATCGGGATGGAACACCAATCTAATGGAGGAGGTGCTTTTAGATCGATTGCCATGCTGCCCTCACTTACCGGTTCCTGGCGTTATTTTGGTGGCGGCCTGATGCATATGACCTATGAGTTATTTGGTTCGGCACTCAATTGGAAAGCCGTCGATCTCCCAAAAGAATTACAGCAACAGAACACCCGGTCGATCAATATGGTTGAATTGGGTAAAGTGTTGACCGATACGGAACTCGAACCGGGTATACACGCGTTGTTCGTACACAGTTCAAACCCAATGACCACAACGATGGATCAAAACCTGATCAAAAAAGGGTTGGAGCGTGATGATCTGCTCACCGTTGTTTCCGAACATTTTTTAACGGATACGGCGCGTTATGCCGATTATGTATTTCCGGCCACAACGGTATTGGAAAACTGGGACGTTCTGGATTCCTGGGGAACTGCATATATCAATATCAACGAACCGGCTATTGCCCCGATTGGTGAAGCCAAACCTAATTCCGAATTGTATCGCTTGCTTGCCAAAGCAATGGGCTTTACAGATTCCTATTTTGATGATACTGATCTGGACATGGTGAAAAAAACCGTTACCAGCCAGCACCCATATATGGCAGGAATCACTTTTGAATCACTGCGAAAAAATGGCGGACAAAGATTAAAACTTCCTGAAAAATGGATGCCACATGCCGAGGGTAATTTTGGTACTAAAAGTGGAAAATGTCTTTTTTATGACCTGTCATTAAAACAACCATTACCTGATTACATTCCGTTGGCAATTTCGGAAGACGACCTTAAAAATTACCCTTTTAAATTATTAAGTATTAAAAAGTCAAAAAACTTCCTAAATAGCAGCCATGCCAATGTAGTACGTAATTTAAAAACGGCAGCATATCACCTTGATATACATCCTGAGGACGCCAAAACGCTTCAAATTTCAAACGGTGATCAACTCAAGGTTTTTAATCAGAAAGGACGTGTTCTTATCCCGGCACAAATAAGCAAAAAAGTAACTCCGGGCGTCGTTTGTATGCCACAGGGCTTTTGGGCCTCTTTAACTGAAGGAGGATCTTCAGCAAATGCCTTAACCAGTGCTAAACTTGCCGATATGGGTGGTGGTCCGGCTATTCAGGAAACGCGGGTAAACATTCAAAAAGTATAAAAGCCTCAAGCTAGTGCCCATGATCAAACTCTTTAACAACATTCGAAAACAACTCATAAAAGAAGGAAAAGTTTTAAATTATCTAAAATATGCCGTCGGTGAAATAGTACTGGTTGTTATTGGAATTTTAATTGCTTTAAGCATTAACAATTGGAATGAGCAAAGACATGACAGGCAATTGGAACGTCAATATCTTGAAAATTTTGCTGCCGATTTCAAACGAGATTACAATTCATTTGAATATTTTAAAAATTCTGTGCCTAAAAAAATTAAGGCACTTTTACTTGCTCGAAAGTATATTTTTGAATCTCCAGAAATAAAAGATACGCTTAAGTTTATAGACACCCTTGGCTATGGTGGTGTTGGTAGTAGAACATCATTTTTTGAAAACCAATCGACCTATAAGGATATAACCAGTACGGGTAATTTAAGACTTATTCAAAACGAAAAAATTCGGCAAGCCATACTTACCTATTATCAGTATTCAGAAAATACAGAGGTTTATTTAAATAATTTGCGCACCGATTATTCCACTTTTATGAATTCATTGTACCCCTACGATCGTAAAAAATCCTTTAAACCTTACCCTAAAGAAATTAAAAAAATTATGAGTGCTTTAAAAACAGACTCCTATTTAAAGCTAACCAACGATGAGCTGGCATTTGCCTATGCGTTAGGTGTAAGAATGAATGGTCTTACAGATTTTAATACCGGGCTTTTAAAAATGATTGAAACAGAATTGAAGTAAAAAAAATGATCAAACTCTTTCACAACATTCGAAAACAATTACTTGAGCAGGATAAAATTTCTAATTATCTAAAATACGCCATCGGGGAAATCATACTGGTTGTTTTCGGGATCTTGATCGCGCTTCAAATAAATAACTGGAATCAAAATCGTATTGAACAAGAAACGCTTTGGGGCTATTTGAACAACATTAGCATTAATATTGAAAATGATTTGAAGCAGGCTTCAGATCTAAATTTCATAAATGAACAACTAGCTAACAATACACAACATTTCTGGCGCCTTCGATCAAAGAAAGATTTCACTTTTACGGACTACAAGGCTACTGAAGATTATTTGAATATCCTGTTCAACCTGGAATCCTTCGAACCTAATACCTCGGGTTTTGAAACTTTAAAAACAACAGGATATCTGGGAAAACTTCAAGGCACAGATATAGAAACCTTACTATTAACCTATTATGAATCCGCGGCTCAAGTAAGTAAATGGGAAAATAAGGGAAGAACCTTCCTGGACAACTTGTTAATGGAAAACAACAAGACAAATTGGGGTTTCTCTTATGAAGCATTATTTAATTTGGGTAGGGATTCTACAGCTTTTACGGAGATCAAAGACAACTATCAAAAAATGCTTAATGCGCCAACTTATGATGCGGCTGTTGTTAGTCACGGTTACAATAATTTTTTACCTTCCAAATTAAAACTTCACTTTATTGGTAAAAGTATCCTGGACCTCATCAATCAACATAAATTGCAGGCTTCAGACCAGGTGATGCGCTCTGTAGCACTTTACAAAACTGATTTTTCAGATATTGGTCAGGAAGAGGTAGTTATAAATGGTATTATTCCAAAATCCGTTCATATCCTTACAGATTCTAATAAAGGTTTCGACAAATTAAAGTTTGAAGGTCATGAGAACTATCTCGAATTTCATATTAATCCAAATCTCAATTGGGCTGCGGCGATGTTTGTAGTAGATTCACTTGGATTTAATAATCGCCCCTCCAAAGATTTTACTGCTTACAAAAAAATACAGGTCGAATTGAAGGGAAAAACCGGAGGTGAAAAACTTGAATTAGCATTGAAGGACAAATACGACCCCGATGATGGTACTGAGTCCAGAGTTCCCTTAACCTTATCTAAAGACTGGCAAACCTATACATTCGATTTACAAAAAGACTTTCCGAAAGCAAACTTGAAACACTTATATCAATTGGCCGGTTTCGTGGTTCAGGATCCAAAAGGAATGACCCTAAAAATAAAGAATATTCAATTTTTAAAAGAATGATAGTGCATATAAAATACCACACCATAAAATGATTAAAATATTTAGATCAATACGTCAAAAATTACTCAGGGAAGGCAAGGTTTCAAGTTATCTGAAATACGCCATTGGTGAAATTGTGTTGGTGGTTATTGGAATTTTAATTGCACTAAGTATCAATAACTGGAATGAAAATAGAAAAGAACATAAAGTAGAGCGTAACATGCTTCTTAGTATTAAAGAAGAACTTAAATATTCATTGAATGAATTAAAAAATGATTTAGAAACTACTGAAATATGTGAACAGGCCACTAGAAATGTATACTCTTATATTCAAACTAACCCAAAGCTGGTGGATTCGATGTATGATGACTTTTACAACCTGATAGCTTTTGATTATTCTTTTCCCAAAACCTCGGCATACCAATCCTTAAAATCCGGAAATATTGAGATCATAAAATCAGACACACTAAGAGATCTGATTACTTACATCTATGAAAGTGGCTATAAACGCCTTCAATTAAAAATTGAAACCAGACGTAATGCGGCAAGACTTCTGTTTCCATACTATCAAAAACATTTCGTTTCCAAAATAATAACCGATAGTATTACTCATCGAAAAAATATTATTGGTATACCCAATAACTATGAAGATTTAATGCATGATCCTGAGTTTGAAACCTTAATTGTTGAGGCCATAAATGGTAGAGCTAATTTTAGAATTGGTTATGAGAGAACCATCGAGGTCATAGAAACTTGCATAAAGCAAATTGATACGTATTTAAAACTCTAATTTTTAATGGCATAAAAAATCATGATCAAGTTTTTTCGAAATATTCGCCAAAAGTTGTTGAAAGAAAATAAGACTACAGGCTATTTTAAATACGCCATTGGTGAAATTGTACTGGTGGTAATAGGCATTTTGATTGCGTTAAATATCAATAACTGGAATGAAAACCTAAAAGACCAAGTGAAAAAAGAGAAACTTATGAACGCGCTGGAGGTAGAATTCAGAGTTAACTTAATACAATTAGATACGGTGCTTTCATATGATAATAAAGTATTAAAAAGTACTCAGGATTTTTTAAAAATTACAGGCTCCACTGATATTGATACCTTGGCTATGCCCGGGATGTTTCAAAACCTGTCATGGAAGTGGACTTTCGATCCTTTGAACGGGGCTTTGCGATCGGGCATTTCGTCCGGAGATATTCACCTCATTAAGAACGACCTCCTGGTCAAGTTGCTTTTTGGTTGGGAAGATGTTGTATCTGACGCGCGGGAAAATGAAGACCGCTGTGTTGCCGTAGTTATTAACTCCAAACCTCTTTTAGAAAAATACATTAGAAATCTGGATTACAGGAGGGTTTGGAAATCTGAATTACCTCCAAGCCAGTTTGATTCTGATTACATCGGATTACTTAATGATCCTCTGTTTGAAGATTACCTAACGGAACGCTATATCACCATGGCTGATGCCTTGAGTGAACTAAATGTGTTGAGAGAAGCAAACAAACGAATGCTTGACATGATACGATCAGAACTTAAAACCGAAATGGATGATTAAACTCTTTAGAAATATTAGGAATAAATTGATCAAAGAGAACAAGACCGTAGCTTATTTTAAATACGCCATTGGAGAAATCGTTCTGGTGGTGATTGGAATTTTATTGGCACTGCAGATCAATACCTGGAATCAAAACCGATTAAGTCTTATTGAGGAGCAACAAATTTTAAAAAATCTAAAAGCTGATTTTGACAACAATAAAGATATATTACAGTCTACCGTAAGCGAGTCTAAGGAAAGTATTCGCTATTGTTTGGCGATGTTAAACCATACCGGATTTAAAGAAAAACCAGAAACTGCCCGAACCTTTGATAGTATTTTAAACGGAATTTTCAATGCCCCGGCCTATTCTCCCGTGAATGGTACGCTAGATGAAATTATTAACTCAGGGAAACTTAGTGTTATAATGGATGAGGACTTACGAAAAAAACTCTCCTCTTGGAAACCAATCATTGAAATCATTAAAGGGCGTTTTGACGAAACCAAATTAAATCAGAATTATTTAAATGAATATATGCTGGAACATGGTAATTGGTTAAATGCCGACCAGGTAAGCTATGAAAACCGTAGTATCACTTTTCCAACATCCGGATTTATTGTAGATAACAGAAAACTTTTGGAAGATCAAAAATTTGAAAATATGGTAGAAAATATAGCTATTGGATTAGATAATTATTTGATCCAACTGAACAGAACCGAACGTTTACTAGACGACATTTTAAAACAAATAAATACCGATATTAAAAATGATTAGATTTTCAGAAAAACCTTCTAAAAATCTGTTATTGAAAAGATAACCATAAAATATTTAGGATAATTCCTTAACTTTAGTTGCGTCTTTGAACTTCATTGTGCCAAGACCATCCAGCTATTAACCAACCACCAATATGATTTCTAAAGCAATTAAAGGTTTTAGTACACTAGAGATTGAAACCCATTTAAATGAAGCCTTAAGCGATGGATTTCAGCCTACTCTGGCATTCGCATTTATTTCCAAAAGTCAAGACCGACAAGCCATCACAGCTTTGATGGATGCCAAAAACATTACGGTTTTTGGTTGTACTACTAATGGCGAGTTTATCGATGAAACACCTCAGAAAGGCTCTGCCGCCATCCTTTTGATGGATATGAACAGGAATTATTTCCAAATTTATTTTGAACCTTTTTCCGGTAACAAGTACAAAGAGATCGCAACTCGTGTAGCTAAAAAAGCCAATGAACAATATCCCAAACCTTCTTTTTTATTGGGAATAAGCGGAGCCTCAGCAGATGGGGAAGAAGTGTTGCGAGGCATCGAGTCTGTGATTGGTCCGGGAGTAAATGTTTTTGGTGGTGCAGCCGGAGATGATTTTAATTTTTCTGAAACTTTTGTTTTTACTAATAGGAAGGACTCAGATAACGCCCTCGTTTGTGTCGCTCTGGACGAATCAAAAATTGACGTGAAGGGTATTGCTACCTGTGGCTGGAAAGCTGTAGGTACAGAAAAAATAGTGACCAAAAGTGATGGTAATCATGTATATACGGTTGATAATGTTCCTGTACTGGATATCACCGCTAAATATGGCGGTTTAGAAAATGTGACCCCTGAAAATAATAACCTTCTGGTAGAAATAGCCTCTAACTTTCCATTACAGTTGCAACGGGAAAAAGGCGATCCTATAATGCGTCCAGGGTTGGTTGTTGATTGGTCCGACCATTCATTTTATACCAGTGGCACAGTTCCGCAAGGCTCTAAAGTGCGTTTCTCATTGCCTCCTGATTTTGATGTGATCGATAAGGTGGTGGAAGGTGTAAAAAAACTTAAAGTTTCTGAAATGCCCGAAGCCGATGCTTTGATCGTGTTCTCTTGCGCAGGAAGAATTCTTTCTTTAGGTCCATTAATGACCAAAGAATTAGAGGGCGTTAAAGAGGTTTGGAATGTTCCAATGGCCGGAATGTTTAGTAATGGTGAATTGGGTAGAGCTACAGGAGGTAATTTGGAAATGCACAACCTAACCACATGTTGTGTTGCCTTAAAAGAGAAAAATTGAACGAACAATTACAAATAATTCATGACTTTATTCAGCATAACAATACCATATCTGCTGATGATAAAACACGTCTGATAGACGCGGTAAAAAAGGTGGATTCTGAGCTTAGCATTTCAGAATTTAAGTTGCAACGCACTGAAAAAGTTAAGCGCACTACAGGTATTTTACTTGAGGAAACCATCGAGGAATTGGAACAAAAGAGAAAAGCAATTGAAGCCTCGAATAATGCTTTAAAAAAATCGCTCCAGGACCTAAAAGACACTCAAAATCAACTCATCCAATCGGAGAAAATGGCATCACTTGGTGAACTCACAGCTGGAATTGCACATGAAATTAAAAACCCATTGAATTTTGTAAACAATTTTAGTGAAGTGAGTAAGGAATTATTAGAGGAAATGAAAGAGGAACTTGAGGCCGGAAACCTGGAGGATGTTAAAGACATTGCCAATGATGTTATCCAGAATCTGGAAAAAATAACACATCATGGTAAACGTGCTGATGGTATTGTAAAAGGTATGTTACAACACAGCAGAAATAATAAGGGTGAAAAAGAATTGACTGACCTAAACATATTGGTAGATGAATATGTGCGTTTGGCCTATCACGGTTTTCGGGCTAAAGACAAATCGTTCAACTCGGGTATAGAAACCTCATTTGACGCTAACTTAATACCTCTAAATATTGTACCTCAGGATATCGGTCGGGTGATTCTCAATTTGACAACTAATGCTTTTTATGCGGTTACAGAAAAGAACAAATTAAACCCGGAAAACTATAACCCTATAGTTATGGTGGAAACCAGGCAGTTTGAAAATCATATTGAAATCTCCGTTAAGGACAATGGTGTTGGCATCCCAAAAAATGTATTGAACAAGATCTTTCAACCCTTTTTCACTACAAAGCCTACGGGGCAAGGTACGGGATTGGGTCTGAGTTTAAGTTATGATATCATAAAAGTTCATGATGGTGAATTAATCGTGGAAACTGATGAAGGTGAAGGCGCCAAATTCTTGATTAAAATTCCAACAAACAAAAACTAATGCAGGGCCATAAGGATTTAATAAAACTACAAAAACTACTCGAGGAAAAAAATCGGGAACTCGAAATTGAAGCAGCATTAGAGCGTGTGCGAAGTCGTACCATGGCCATGCATCATACCTCTGAATTACAAGAGGTCATCAATACGGTGCATCAACAATTAAGAGGCTTGAATATTGCCATTACCGGAGGCGCATTTATCACCATTAATGAAGAAATTGAAGACGAGCTAAACTGTTGGGGTGCCGGCGGAACCGCAGATTACGCCGAACGGGTTCATGTGCCCTTTATTGATCGTCCTATTTATACAGAGCTCGTTAATGGTATTAAAAAAGGTTCGGGGCTTTTTACTGAAACATTTTCCAATGAGGAAAAGATTGAATTCTTCAAACACCTTTTAAAACATCCACCATACAACGAAGCTTCAGCTGATCGGAAAAAGGAACTCTTGTCTAAGGAAGGCGGTTATTGTCGTTCCTGTTTTGTTTCAAATTATACGAGCATTTTTATTATTAACCATCACGGGAAGAAATTTTCCGATATCGAAAATGATATCCTGAAGCGTTTCGGAATCGTATTCGAACAGACCTATACGCGTTTTCTCGATCTTCAAAAGGCAGAGGCTCAGGCACGAGAGGCTGAAATAGAGCTCGCATTGGAACGTGTACGAGCAAGAACTATGGCAATGCACAATAGTGATGAACTTTCAAATGTCGCTTCCTTATTGTTCGAACAAATTGGAGAATTGGGTATAAAGGTTTGGACAACGGGGTTTAATGTTTGGCTAAATAACGATAATGCTTATCAGGATTGGATAACAAGTCCCAAGGGAGGTTTTATAGAGCCTTATATAGTCGATACAACTCAATTTTCGGTATTTAAAGAAGTACGAGAAGCGAAACAAAGAGGTGACGAATTCTTCGTTCAATATGTTGGAGGAGAAACCATTAAAAACATGTATGCAGAGTTGAGCAAATTTGCGCCTAAGCAATTTGAGATTATGCTTGAAGATGGTTTTGAATTCCCGAAGCATCAATATGATCATTTTGTTTTTGGTTCTACCGTCAGCCTCATGTTTATCACGTTTGAACCTATGCCCGAAGCACACGATATTTTCAAACGTTTTGGTAAGGTCTTCCAACAAACTTACACCCGTTTTCTCGACCTTCAAAAGGCAGAAGCTCAAGCACGGAAGGCACAGATAGAGGTGTCTTTAGAACGTATACGCGCAAAAACAATGGCCATGCATAATAGCCATGATGTTGGTAATACCGTAGCAACCATGTATCAAGAACTGGTAAGCTTACAATTTGAATCTTTTAGGTTAGGTATTATCATCTTTTATGAGGACGGGCTTTCTGATTTATGGACCATAAAGGCAAAGTCCGATGGAACAATTGATTTGGTTATCGGGCAACTGGACACCCGTATTCACCCCATGCTACAAGGCATATTTAAAGCCTGGAAAAACAAGGAATCTTTTTTCAACTATGAATTGAGAGGTCAGGATCTCATAAAATATTATACAGCTATTAACAACTACCCGAACTATCCGGTTCAAATTGATATGGATAGCTTACCGGAAATTCAATTCAACAGACTTTCCTTTTTCCCGGATGGCGGATTATTTGCTTTTACTGAGAGTCCGATTTCAGAGGAAAAAACACAGATTCTGAAACGCGTTGCCGGCGTTTTTGGCCAGACCTACAGAAGATATCTGGATCTTCAAAATGCTGAAATTCAAGCGCGGAAATCTCGTATAGACCTGGCTGTAGAGCGCGTTCGTGCCAAAGCTCTGGCGATGAATAAACCTGAAGAGATAATAAATGTGGTAGGGAAGCTCAAGGATGAAATCATGGGTCTGGATATTCCTAATGTGGTGGCGGCTACAATTTTCTTAAAAGAAAAAAACGAAATGGTGCGCATGTGGGATCTTTCTACCCTTGAAAAAGATAATCAGGACTATCAAATTCCCTTCGATATTACCTTTAAACTAAAAAAAAGAGACCCAAATCTTTATGTGAAACGGGTTTGGGAAAATCCTGCTAATTACTTTGTGGAAATTCAGGAGGGAAAAGACTTTGACCGCTTAATGGAATGGCTCAGGGAAAATAATAAAAACAACGTTGCAACCGAAGTGGAGGAATACATGGAATCCATTAATCTACAGCGCCTCTACCATACCGTAAAAACTTTGCAAAGTGGGAAATTAGCTATAGATATGTTCGAGCCACCCTCTCATGAAATGGAATCCATCCTCACAAAAATGGGTGCCGCCTTCGATTTAGCCTATAAGCGTTTCAAAGATCTTGAAAAAGCAGAAACTCAGGCTAGAGAAGCCGAAATCCAGTTAGCCCTGGAGCGCGTTCGGGCCAGAACCATGGCCATGCACAAAAGTGCAGAACTATCTGAAGTGGCAGCGGTACTTTTTGAACAATTAAAAGTTCTGGGGGACCGTCCGGAAAGGATAAATATCGGTGTGGTAAAAGAAGATTCGGGTCAAATTGAGTTTTGGGCTACTGAACAAGGTGGCAACCAAATTGATCGCAGTTTTACTACATCTATCGAGCAACCTACCATTGCAAAAATATATGCCGGTTGGAAACAAAACAATAAGTCTTTGGTCGTAGATCTTCAAGGAGACGAATTAAAAACATGGATCACGTTTGTAAAAGAGGAACTTAAAATGCCATTTGATGAAAACCTCATAAAGGACCGAAGGGTTCAAACCATGGCTTATTTTTCTCAAGGCCTACTCTTGATATCCTCTCCGGAAATGATTCCTGCGAAGTCCCTCGACCTTCTGGAACGATTTGCTGCTGTTTTCAACCTCACTTACAGACGTTTTCTCGATCTTCAAAAAGCAGAAGCCCAAGCCAGAGAAGCACAGGTTGAAGCTTCTCTTGAACGCGTGAGGGCCAAAGCTATGTCTATGCATTCCAGTGAAGCTATTGGCGGTGCCATTTCTACGCTATTCCATGAATTGGAAACCCTGGGTGTTAAACCACTTCGCTGTGGCATTATTATTATTTCTGAAAATAAGACCATGAACACATGGACAACTTCAACTGAAGGTGTTGATCAGGCCGTTAATATTTCCGGAATGATCGATATGACCATCCATCCGTTTTTAGAACGCGTTTATAAAGCCTGGAAAACCGGCGAAGACCTTTTTCAATACACACTTGATGGTCAGGATGCTTTTACCTATTACAAAGCTTTATCTGAAAGTCCGGAATACGAACTACCTAAAAATGCTGTTCCTAAAGGAAGGCATTATTGCAACATATTTATGTTCAAGGAAGGCGGACTATTCTCATATACGCAGGAACCTGTTTTAGCCGAAGCTCAAAGCCTATACCTCCGATTCACCAATGTTTTCACCCTTACCTATCGCCGTTATCAGGATTTAAAAACAGCTGAACTTCGGGCCAGGGAAGCCGTTAAACAATCTTCTCTCGACAGGGTTAGAGGTGAAATTGCCAGTATGAGAACCTCTGAAGATTTAAACCGAATTACTCCGGTTATCTGGCGGGAATTACAAACCCTTGAGGTCCCTTTTTTCAGATGTGGTGTTTTTATAATTAATGAAGAAGACAACCTGCTTCAGGTTTATTTAACAACACCTCAGGGCAAAGCTCTGGGGGTTTTAAACCTTACCCTGAGTGCAAATAAAATTACTGAAAACGTAGTAAACAGTTGGAGAAATAAGCAGATATACAAAACCCACTGGAGTAAGGAAGAATTTATGAGCTGGACCCATTCGATGATGGATATGGGTCAGGTAAAAAGTGCCGAAACCTACCAGGGTGCTTCATCAGCACCAGAGTCACTCAACCTACATTTTGTGCCTTTTAAACAGGGGATGCTTTATGTTGGAGATGCCTCTCCGTTAACCAATGAAAAGCTGGAATTAGTAAAAATATTGGCTGAATCATTTTCAATTGCCTATTCACGATATGAAGATTTTAGAAACCTTGAAGCTGCAAAAAATAAAATTGAAGTTACTTTAAACGAATTAAAAGCCACACAAACACAACTTATTCAATCCGAAAAAATGGCCAGCCTGGGTGAGCTTACTGCCGGGATTGCACATGAGATCCAGAATCCACTCAATTTTGTGAATAATTTCAGTGAAGTAAGCAAAGAATTACTTGAAGAAATGAAAGAAGAACTCGAGGCCGGTAACCTGGAGGATGTTAAGGACATTGCCCTGGATGTAATTCAAAACCTTGAAAAAATAACGCATCATGGAAAACGGGCGGATGGCATCGTAAAAGGTATGTTACAGCATAGCCGCACCAGTTCAGGAGTTAAAGAACCCACTGATATTAATGTTTTGGCCGACGAATATTTAAGATTGGCATATCACGGTCTTCGAGCTAAGGACAAAACGTTCAATGCACTTATGAACACCGATTTCGATAAAAACATAGGTAATATCAATGTGATAGGTCAGGATATTGGCCGTGTGATCCTTAATCTGATCACTAACGCATTTTACGCCGTAACAGAAAAGTATAAAAAATTAAAGGAAGACGTTTCGGAAACCGAATACCAACCTTCTGTTTGGGTTAGCACAAAAAAATTAGACCAGGTTGTAGAAATACATGTTAAAGATAATGGCAGTGGTATTCCAAAAAATCTGATTGAAAAGATCTTTCAGCCATTTTTTACCACGAAACCTACTGGAAGTGGTACAGGGTTAGGCTTGAGCCTAAGCTATGACATTGTGAAAGCACACGGCGGAGATTTAAACGTTGAATCACTTGAAAATCAAGGCACTGAATTTAGAATAAGCCTACCAATAAAATAATTGAATATGTAAATCCAATAATATGAAACGGTATCTCAAAAAAATATTAAAAACCTGTATTCCATTAATATTACTCTCATCTGTTTTAATGGCACAACAGGAAATTACACCCAACTATATATCGGTTGTTGATGGCCTTTCATCACCTCAGGTAACTGTTACTTTTCAAGATAGTTATGGATTTCTGTGGATAGGAACATTTGATGGTTTACAAAAATATGACGGGTATCATTTTGAAACCTTTAAAAATGATAATGGTGATCCTTCAAGTATACAAAATAACTCTATTTGGGCTATTCTCGAGGATGCAGAGCATAATATTTGGGTAAGTACAGAAATTGGTATGTCACGCTATGATCGAAAAACCCGGAAATTTACAAATTATGATTTTGTCAAACTGTTTTCGGTAAGTAGTGATATTGCCCGTTGCTTTAATGTTTTTATAGATTCCCGAAACCAATTATGGGCTTTATCTGATTTGGGTTTGTTATCCTTCGATACAGAGAATGATACCTGGAAACTGGTAGCTTATAAACCTATTGATTCAGAAACACCAAAAGATATAGATGGCTATTTACTGGCTTTAACTGAAGACGGTAAAGGAGGTCTTTGGACCGCCTCAAGTTTAACCGGAATGCTATACAAATCTCCAAAGGATACTATTTTTAAACAAATTCCGATAAAAAACCCCCAGGGTAGCCCCTTTGATACTGCTTCCAATACGATAACTGACCTATTTGTTGATACTAATAATATTGTTTGGTTCACTTCCAGAAAGGGAATTTATAAATACAACCCAGCTACAACTGAACTTAAAACTATTGAAAGCTATGATTACGGACCGTTTGAAATCAATAACCACTGGAATAAAATTTTGTTGGATCCAAAGGGAAATGTTTGGATAGCTAATAATTTCAGAGGGTTATTGAAATTTGATGGTATTTCTGATACTTATCATGAGGTTATTATTGCCGGTGGTCAAAAAATACCTGGTGGAGGAAGAGATTTTAGTTTAACCCGGTTTACAATAGATAGAAGTGGTATTTTTTGGTTTGGAACTACGAGCAAGGGCCTTTTAAAATACGATCCATTAAAAAACCCTTTTGAATTATATGCCTTTAATGCCAATATGCCCAGCCTAAGTTCCAACGCCGTTTTTGGTCTAAAAGCTTCAAAAATTAACCCTGATATCTTATATGTTGGCTTACGCGGAAACGGTATGGATATTTTTAATGTGAAAGAAAAAACCTTTCGGCATGTTTCATTTAAAGCCGAAAATGATATGTATGGAGGATCTGTAAGAAGTATTGGTGAAAAAAATGACGGCACCTTACTGTTAGGTACCTGGGGAGACGGGCTTATTGAATTGGATAAGAACCTTAAGGAAGTTAAACGCTTTGTTTACACCCCGGGATCTGAATCAGGAATTTCTGACAACAGAGTTCGATTAATCCAAAGGGACAGTTCCGGGAATTTCTGGATAGGAACCAACAGTGGATTAAATTATTTTAATCCCAAAACGGAAGTATTTAAAAAATTTAAAAGTACGTTAACACGAACTTATGATTCGAAACTTGTTAAAAAAACGGATTCTCTGGCAATATCAGGTAATTCCATTGCAGAAATTAAAGAGGTTACCGATAATCAAAATTTATCCCAACCATTTGAAGTGCTTAAGGAAACCTTATTTCTAATTGAAAGTGTTGGAGAAGGAAACACGGGTAATGGTATGGTAGATTTTGGATGGCTGGAAAATAAAGCTCATGATACTATTTGGAATTCATTCAAGTTAGATAATTCGTATTATGCCGGTGGCGATTCCAAAAACAGGATCCTTATTAATACCATCAAATTAAAACCCGGAGAATACACCTTGCATTATAAATCTGATGACAGTCATAGTTATGGAACCTGGAATGCTGTGGAGCCTGATGTAACAAGCCTTTATGGAATTCGTGTGATAGGCATTCCCGACCAGAAATTATTGCAAATTTTCGAGCAAGATCTTCCTCGGGCGGATGAAAAAAAGTCCCTAAGCGGAAATAGTATCACAGGGCTTGTAGTTAAAGAAAACTATGTTTGGGTTGGAACATCTTCAAGTGGCTTAAATAAAATTGATCTTGAATCAAATAATGTTTCCAGTTACGTACACGATCCGGAAAATAAAAACTCATTAGGAAGTAATAATATCAGGTCTCTAATTGAAGATAAAAATGGAGTTTTATGGATCGCAACAGCTGCAGGAATAACCCGATTTGATCCCGATAAAAACCAATTCACCAGTTATTCCCAGAAGGATGGATTGCCAACCAATCTTATCGCAGACATTCTTCCTGGTGAGAATGGTGAAATGTGGATTTCTTCCGAAAGTGGGTTATCACGAATGATAATAAACGAGTCTCTGAGCAAGGTTACCTTTATTAATTATAATTCAGGAGATGGTTTAGGCGGTAATTCCTTTGTTCAAAATGTATGTGCTCGTACTCCCGACGGAAAATTTTGGTTCGGAGGGGAACATGGCCTTAATGCCGTGAATAAAATTAAAGAAAATAACACCCCACCAAATTTAGTTTTCTCAGATGTTTTAATCTCAAATAAATCCATTTATGCTCCAGATAATATTTCGCTTTTAACCACTGATCTGGAAGACCTTAAAGAGATCAACCTCAAACACAATAAAAATAATCTAAGTTTCGAGTTTGCCGCATTACATTATGCCAATCCGCAAAAAAATCAATACGCTCACAAATTAAAAGGCTATGAGGACGATTGGGTTTATGACAACCGAAACTATGCTTCCTATACCAACCTAAAACCCGGAGAATACGAGTTTATTGTTAGAGCATCTAATGCTTATGGTGTTTGGAATGAAGAAGGAAAATCGTTACGTATCATTATCTCACCTCCGTGGTGGCAAACCTGGTGGGCCTATGGAAGCTATGTTCTTCTCTTGATTTTATTGATCTATAGTTTTGATAGGATTATGCGCCGTCGGGTAATCCTCAGGGAACGCGAAAAAGCAAAGGAAAAAGAATTGGCTCAGGCTAAAGAAATTGAAAAAGCCTATCACGAGTTGAAGGCCACTCAAAAGCAATTGATCCAATCGGAAAAAATGGCGTCACTTGGAGAATTAACTGCAGGTATTGCCCATGAAATTCAAAACCCTTTAAACTTCGTTAATAATTTTTCAGAGGTAAGTAAAGAGTTACTGGATGAAATGAAGTTGGAACTGGATCAAGGAAATAATGATGAAGTAAAGGAGATCGCCGATGACCTCATACAAAACCTTGATAAAATAGCTCATCACGGGAAACGTGCTGACAGTATTGTTAAAGGTATGCTACAGCATAGCCGAAACAGTTCGGGTGAAAAAGCCCCTGTAGACATTAATCTTTTAGCCGATGAATATTTCAGGTTAGCTTATCACGGTTTGCGTGCCAAAGACAAATCATTTAATGCAACCATGACTACTGATTTTGATGAAAGTATCGGTAAAATCGAGATCGTTGGACAAGATATTGGTAGGGTCGTTCTTAATTTAATTACAAATGCCTTTTATGCCGTAAGTGAAAAGAAAAATCAATTGAAGAAAGAACAACCGGAAGTACCCTACGAACCTACCGTTGTGGTAAGTACTAAAAAAACAGAGGATTCTGTAGAGGTAACCGTTACGGACAACGGCAACGGCATTCCAAAAAACCTCGTTAATAAAATATTTCAGCCATTTTTTACAACCAAACCCACAGGTGAAGGTACCGGCTTAGGGCTTAGTCTTAGTTATGATATCATTAAGACCCACGGGGGTAATTTATCTGTTGATAGTGAAGAAGGTAAAGGCACAGTATTTACTATCGAATTACCGGTAAAAACGAAAAAGAAAAAAAATTAATTTTAAAAATATAACCACTATGAAAATATTAGTAGTAGATGATGAAAAAGACATGCAATTACTTTTTCAACAGCGCTTCAGAAAAGAAATTAAACATGATGAACTAAATTTTATGTTCGCGCTATCCGGAGAAGAAGCTTTGAATACCCTCCAAACCATGGATCAGGAAGCGGTATTGATCTTATCCGATATCAATATGCCGGGCATGAGCGGACTTGATCTTTTGGATAAAATAAAAAATGACTTTACAAATCCTCCTTTGGTGGTGATGATGATTACAGCCTACGGTGACGATGAAAATTACCAACGTGCTATCCAACTTGGTGCCGATGAGTTTCTAACGAAACCACTTGATTTTAAAGTCTTAAAAGAAAAATTAAAAACCTTAATGTGATGTCAAAAATACTCGTTGTTGACGATGAGCCGGATTTACAAACCCTCATCAAACAGAAGTTTCGAAAGGAAATCCGTAATAAAGAGTACGAATTCCATTTTGCAGAAAACGGAAAACAGGCTTTAACCAAACTTGGCGAAGTACCTGAGATTGATATTGTATTAAGCGATATCAATATGCCGGAAATGGACGGACTAACACTCCTTAGTAAATTAAGTGAACAGCAGCCGCTTATTAAATCGGTTATTGTTTCCGCCTACGGCGACATGGATAATATCCGTACTGCAATGAATCGGGGTGCTTTTGATTTTATTACGAAGCCTATCAATTTTCAGGACCTGACCCTAACTATGGAAAAAACCCTGAAGCACGCCAAGTATATCAAACAAACTATTCAGGCCATAAAAGAGAACAATATCCTTAAAATGTATGTGGATGAAAATGTTCTCAACTTTATGAATAGTAGAGAATATGAAGCTACTTTATTGGATAACGAAACTGTAGAGGGCACAGTGCTTTTTATTGATATTTGCGGTTTTACAGCCATTAGTGAAACTACCGAAGCCAATACCGTTGTGAGCTTAATAAACACCTATTTTGATGAAATGGTGAAAGAAATCATGGCCCAGGACGGTTATGTGGATAAATTTATAGGCGATGCCATCATGGCTGTTTTTACAGGTGAATATCACTTGGATCGTGCATTGGATGCTGCTTTGGCGGTACGTAACAAAATTAATAACCTGCCACAGGTAAATACAACGCTCAAGTTTCAGCCTAAAGTATCCATAGGTGTTAATAGTGGCGAAATGATTTCCGGGAACATAGGTTCGGAAAGTTTAAAGCGCCTGGATTATACTGTAATTGGCGACACCGTTAATACCGCAGCCAGATTACAGGATGCGGCAGCAGAAAACCAGATCGTAATCAGTGAGGACTGTTATCAACAAGTGAAGGAATCATTTGTTTGCGAAAAAATCGGAAGCATTACCTTAAAAAACAAAGCACAACCAATGACTATTTATCAGGTTATTGAATAAGCATTCTAAAACCCTTTTCAATGGAAAAAAAAGATAAACCAAAAAAATCCGGAAAACTGAAAGAGCACATTAAACGGTCTCCACATACCGAAGACCTGGTGGACCATTATTGGGGAAGCATCAATTATGTATCCGATCTTATAAAGTCCTCTGAACTAAAAGCCGGACTGATCCTTTCGTTTTATGGCATTCTGCTCAACTTTATATATCAGGGTGTTGAGGCCTTAACACATAAACCTTCCGGCAATACCTTAATGTATTCTTTAATAGGATTATGGGTGCTCTGTACCTGCATTTCCATTTATTATTGCGTGCGTTGTTTTATGCCGAAAATTGAAGGAAAATATACGCCAAACGTGTTTTTCTTTGGGGATGTGATTACGCGTTTTGGCGACATCAAACAATTTTCTAAAACGTTTTTCGAGATCAGCCTGGATGAATATACACTTTTTGAACAATTAGGAGAACAGATCTATATCAGTTCTAAAATAGCCGCCTGGAAATTCAAAAATGTTAAACGGGCTATTTATTTCCTGGCCATAAGTTTAGTGGTCCTATTGATTTTAGCGGCTCATTATGTTATGGTTTATTTCTTTTAATTTTTGAAAACTGTGCTCAACCTTTTTAAAAACATCCGCCACAAACTTCTTAATGAAGGTAAAACAATAAATTACCTCAAATACGCTTTTGGAGAAATCATTCTTGTAGTGATTGGTATTTTAATGGCGCTTCAAATAAATAACTGGAACGAGGATCGCCAGGCCACTATTGAAGAACACAATATTTACAGAAACCTAAATACTGAATTTAAAGTTAACAAAACATTGCTTCAATCAGACCTGCTTTTGAATGAAGGAAGCATGGCCTCGGGTAAAATCATTATGGATTTAATAGGCTCAGACGAATCGTATTTAAAAACCAAAAACATAGACAGTATTCTTTACCAGCTCTTTGAAATGGGCAGTGTTAGTTTTTCCGAAAATACCGTGTTGGAAATTATTCAATCGGGAAAAATGAAATACATAAAGAATGATACCATTAAAAATTTGATCTTTGAATGGACCCAAAATAAGGAATTTGTTGAGAGATCGTTGGAAAACCGGGAACGCGTTTCCAATTTGTTGTTGGCATATATTTACAAGACTTACCCACTAAAAAATATAGATATGTATGGCCGCTTGAAATGGCAATCGCCTTCAAAACTAAGCATTGATAAATTTGCCATTTTCAAGGCCGTTGAGTTTGAAAGTTTGATTGACGACCTGCTTTACAATTATCAGGGATTTATTGCCCGACAAAAATCGCTGGAAACTATCATCGATAGGATCATTCAGGCATCCGAACCTTATGCTCATAAAAATATGACCTCCGATGATCAAACTATTTAAAAACATCCGCCAGAAACTGCTGAAGGAAGGCAAAACAATAAGTTATCTAAAATATGCTTTGGGCGAAATAATACTTGTGGTTATAGGCATTTTGATCGCCTTGCAGGTAAACAATTGGAATGAGAACCGTAACGAAAATATACGAGCCCACAAAGTACTTCAGAATTTAAGCGACGAACTAAAGGAAGATTCTACCTACTTTGCAAATGTTTATAATTCAGAGAAAAGTATTTTTCTGGCTTCGGCAGAGCGCTTGTTCGACGAACATATTACAGAACAATTATCTAAAGATAATGATACCATTCTCGCCAGAGCATTCCGGTTCGCTTGTTTTACGCCAGCCATTAAATCTTCACGTAATGCGTATACGGAATTGATGTCCTCTGATCTCATCAATCAAATTCATTCTGAGGATCTTAGGAGGAATTTAAAACAATACTATGGTCAGATCGACTTTTTACAACAATATTCGGAACAAACCTATGCATTAAGTAATACCTTAATTGAAGCGCTTTCAAATTACTATGAGATTATTCCTCTGAATCCAAATCGGCATTCCAACCAATTTTCCAATTTCTCGGGAGCCGGAGAAGATCTGTTTACGGCCCGATATGATTTGAAAGCCTTCAGAAATGATAAAAGTTTAAACCCAAAACTATACGACATGATCGATATCCATAAAGATCGGTTGGGTGGCCTGGAAAATCTAAAAGCGCTTTCAATAAATATACAAAAAGAGATCCGAGAGGAGTTAAAACATAAATAGGTTATTAATAAATTACATGATAAAAATCTTTAAAAACTTACGACAAAAACTATTACAGGAAAACAAAACTGTTGGCTATTTAAAATACGCCATTGGCGAAATTGTTTTGGTGGTTATTGGTATTTTGATCGCGCTACAAGTGAATAATTGGAATACCGCCCGAAAGAACAACCAAAGTGAAGTTGCTTATTTAAAAAATCTAAAAAATGACCTAATCAAACAAAAACAAGATCTCAAAACGTATAAAATAATTGAAAGGCAATACTTCGCCAATGGTGAAAAAATAAAAAACCTCTATTCAGAAACACAAGGTTTTGAAAAGCTGGATAGTCTTTTTATCTGGCTTAATTCCATGATGACCCGAATCACTTTTCGGTCGTCAAACACCACCTTTACCGAATTGAGTTCCTCCGGAAATCTAAATCTCATTCACAACGATGCTCTTAAAAAAAATCTGGTTGCCTATTATCAACAGTTAGAGCGATTCACGTCGATAACGGAAAAAAACAATACGAACCTCGTAGATGGCACTTTTGATAAAAATATATTTCCCTTGACAATTTTTGGCGATCAATACTTAAGCAATTCTGTAAAATTAGTAATCAACATGGATTCCCTTTCTCAGAAAAAAATGGATTACAGCCATTTTAAGCCTTATATATCAGCCCAATTAAAATTACCTGAAAATCAATTAAAAATATTGAATATGGTAAACTTACGCATATTTATTTCCTATGCACATGTTCAGTTTTACGATCAAATCGACCGTACTACTACAGCATTGATCGACTCCATTAACGAAGAAATAAAAGCCATCTCTAACCATGATTAAAATATTTCGAAATATCCGCCAGAAACTTCTAAAGGAAAACAAAACAATAGGCTATTTAAAATATGCTATCGGAGAGATTATACTTGTGGTTATTGGTATTTTAATAGCGCTCCAAATTAATAATTGGAATGAAAAACGCAAGGATACACTTAAAGAAAAATCCGTTCTAGCCGCTATTCATGAAGAATTTTTACAAAATAGAAAACAATTAGATTCTGTTATTTCTTATCACAAAAAATCATTCCATGCCTGTGAAAAATTGATAAAGCTTTTCCCTATAGACATCGAAAAAGATAATTTAGATTCCATAAGTTCTTATTTGAACAAAGTGTTTTATACCTGGACCTTTAATCCTTCACAAGGTTCTGTTAATTCCATAATTAGTACCTCATCTTTTGATATTATCCGAAATAAAGAATTACGGGATCTCTTAATTTCCTGGCCTGATATGGTAGCCGATTTTCAAGAAAATGAAATTCAGGCACGTCAAACGATTTACAATGAATTTGATCCTTTTTTTTCAAAAAATCTTGATTACAACTTTAATTTTAAAGATAAGAGAAATCACCTTGAGGCATTATCATCGCTAGAATTTGAGTATCTTATCAGGCTTCGATATGATAATTTGAACGATGTTGTTGGAAAATCCGGTAGTTTTCCAATAGTAACTAAGAGCCTTGATGATATCATTCGGTTATCCCAAAACTTCAAAGATTTATGAAACTTTTCAGAAAACTTCGCCAAAAACTTCTAAAGGAAAACAAAACTGTTGGCTATTTAAAATATACTATGGGTGAAATAATTCTGGTGGTCATTGGGATTTTAATTGCCTTACAAGTGAATAATTGGAATGAAGAACGAAAAGAACATCACGCCATGATAGTAGCCCTAAAATCCCTTTCCGAGGATCTTCAATTAGACAGCATACAAATTAACGAAGAAATTAAAACCATTACATTAGACCTTAGTTATCTGAACAAAATCAGAAAACGCTTATCTAAACCAACCGCAACAATAGATACCTTAAAACACATAGCGCGTTACGAATTTGTGCCATTCTTTGATCCCAGTAATGAAATAAACAGAAATACGATAGTTTCCTTATTAAATACAGGCGACATCAATTACTTTGAAAACGATCTTAAGAACAGAATTCTAAAATTAAATTCACAACAACTAAAATTATTGAAGATCATGGATGAAAACGTTTCTATTTATCTCAATTCCCAATTCAACAAATATTTTCTTCTTCAAAGTGAATCAACAGATAATTTAAAATCATCCATCATTTCAGGCCCTTTACTCGAAAAATACTGGTCAAATTTAAATGAGAAAGACCTTTTAGAGGTTATGCTTTCTAAACTGACTAATAAAATCATCATGGACCAATTTTTAATCTCCACAAAAAAACAGTTGCTAGAAAATACGATCGACATGCTCGAGTACATCCATAATACAAAACTCCTGAATGATTAATAGCTATACATCAATTTCAAAAATTATAAGCTACATATGAGTGGATTCGACATCGTTATTGTAATTGCCGTTATTCTATTTGCCAGATTAGGCGTTAGGCTTGTTTCCAGGTTCATTCAAATGAAAAAAAATAAGAAGAACGACCATGATTAACTTTTTTCGAAATATCCGCCAGAAGATGCTTAAAGATGGGAAAACCATCGGTTATCTAAAATATGCCATTGGTGAAATTATATTGGTAGTCATTGGAATTTTAATGGCTCTACAAGTAAATAACTGGAATGAGCATCGCAAATTAAGACTTGAAGTAAAAGAGACTATAGGTTCTTTAAAACAAGAGTTAGAGGATAACATTGGTGAAACCAATGGTTTTGTAAATTCAGGCTATATTCTTGGAGATATTTTAAGAGCATTGAAAACCAACGGTCATTTTGAACGCCCCGACAATGAAAATTTCGGATCTTTTTATGGCGATTTTGACCTGTTTGATACGTTTGTAAGGGAATTAAATACGGAGAATTTAGATCACTGGATTTCTCTGGAAAAAGACCTGACCTCCGAAGAGAAAGACTTCCTTCCGGTGGTAAAAGAATTGAAAAAAACCATTTTGGAACGACGGGTCTGGGAATCGAAAGCAACAGACCTTAGCTTACAACGCTTTAAGGAATTTGCTGATGATTTATCCTGGTTTTATAATACAGACAGTCTTTCGAATTTGAAAAGGGAACAGTACATAAAGACAAATCCGGAATTCCGAAATAAGGCCATTCACTACCTTAATTTTCAACTCAATGAAAATGTGTATTACGGCTCCTACATTCGTAATTTATCATTGATTATGCTTTGGAAATTAAAATCACTTGAAGAAAATAAAACCAGCGCGAATATTAAAGACCTTTTAATAGCCAATCATTTAAAACCCTTCAAATCGTACCCTTGTGATACATCTTTGGTAATGCAACCTGAATCTTTAGGTTTTCGTAATTCGGTTTTGGTATTTAACGCAACGGATGAGCTCAAAACCTTTAAAAAAATTAAACAAAATGGAGCTTCCCCTCTAAATTTTACGCTCAAACCGAATACATTTTATATGCCCAGCATTAATGAAAATGAATATATTCAAGAGGGTAGCGATTGTAAAACCCGGTATGCTCCTGTAAAATATGGTTTCTTGGTTTTAGAAAACAATTAAGACCCATATAATTAAAACATTAAATCATGGAAACAAAAGAAATTATATATCTCGTTGCCTTTGCTTTAATCCTTCGCATTGTAATTCGATTGGTTATAAAGATCCGACGAGAAAAATCTGAAACTCAGGAAAACAATAATAGCGCCGAAAACTTATGATTAAATTCTTCAGAAACATCCGCCAAAAACTGCTTAGGGAAAATAAAACCATGAGCTATTTAAAATACGCCACTGGTGAAATTATCCTGGTGGTCATAGGAATTTTGATTGCCCTACAGGTGAATAACTGGAATGAACACCAAAAGGAAAAAGCAACAGAACAAAAGGTATTAAAGGCCTTACTTAAAGAATTTCAAGGCAATCAGAAAGGTCTCGATCAGGCTATCAAAACGAGTAATTCTAATTTGAAGGCAACCGTGGAAATCGGGAAATACACCGGTCCGCAACTTCCCGATTATAACGGAAAAGAACTCAACCATCTTATTGCTGATGCCTTCGCAGGCATGCCTAAGGTAACACCAAGTCTGGGCACTCTGCTTGAAGTAATAAACTCCGGAAAACTGGGCGTAATCTCAAATCGGAATCTCAGGTCAGAGCTGTCATCATTTGAGTCGGTTCTGGATAATGTGCATTCACAAGAGAACTTCGTTATTTTGCAAGGAAATAATGCTGCTCAATTTTTTTTTGAAGAAGGAAATTTTAGAAATCACCTGAATACACTAAATTTTGATTTAAGCGGCATGTCGCCCAGTAAGTTTCCACCAAACAATTTTTTATTTCTTGAAAACCCTCAATTTGAAAACTACCTCTATTTATATATGGCCACGCTAGACAATTTAGAGAAAAACAGTTATTCCCCCTTAAAAGCGAAACAGGATAAAATCATTCAATTAATAGAATCCGAAATCAAATAGATTGTTTTACCCATTTTCCCAATGATAAAAATTTTTAGAAATATACGTCGAAAGCTGCTTAAAGAAAATAAGACCATAGGTTATTTAAAATATGCCGTGGGAGAAATTTTGTTGGTCGTTATTGGAATTTTGATCGCTTTACAAGTTAATAACTGGAATGAGGAGAGGAAATTTAAACTTCAAGAAGCTTTGATACTCCGGGATATTAAATCTGATTTACAAGCCTCCATTTTAGAAGTCAATGATAACATCGCTTTTAATAGCAGAACAATTAAGAATAATTTAAAAATTATAACATACCTGGAAAAAGATTTGCCTTATGACACCTCTTTAGATACCGTTTTCGGACAAATTACCAATTGGGCGAGTCCTTATTTTTCTTATTCAGCCTACGAGTCCCTTAAAAACAAAGGTCTGGATTTAATTGAAAATGACCGTTTAAGAAAAGATATTGTACATCTGTACGATTACGAATTTGCCAACCTGATAAAAGATTACGACCATTCGGAGTGGGTCTTGGCCCAAAGTGTTCGATATCCTATTTTTAATGAGCATATTCGTGTTTCATTGGATTACGACCCGACAAAACCAACCTCAGGAAAACCTAATGATTATGAAGGATTAAAACGGAATGATGCTTTTATAAACATGCTTCATAAAATTGTGGATACGAGAAACCATGGAATTACTAAATTAAATGAGGTGAAATTTCAAATACAAAACGTAATTAAAGGAATTGATCAGGAACTCAAGAAATAAAAATAAATATGATAAAGTTATTTCGAAACATCCGCCAAAAACTGCTTAGTGAAAATAAAACCACGAGCTATTTAAAATATGCTTTAGGTGAAATTGTGCTTGTTGTCATTGGAATCTTAATAGCCTTGCAGATCAACAACTGGAACGAGGCCCAAAAGCATGCCAAGAGTCGCGTTAATTACACCAAATCCTTAATTTCCGATTTGGAAAAAGACAGTATTCAATTGATAGTCGAGAATCAAAATCTGACAGGCCGTTTAAACGCTCTGGCGAAAGTCAAAAAACGTTTATCAAGTCCATTGGCTACTTTAGACACTCTAAACCATATTATCAGGTATGAACACGATCCCTCCTTTGTGACGAATGAACCTATAAACAAGAATACTTTTGCTAGTTTAACCTCAACGGGAAATATTGAGTTTTTTGATCAGAGCCTTGCGGAGGCTATTCAAAATTATTATCAAAACGCCTCTTTTGTTGAAGGGTTTCATGAATCGCAATTAACTTTTTATAAAAATATGTTTACCCAGTACCTGGCAACTGTTCCTTTGGCCGGTACGGCTAGAGGAAGAGCTTCTAAAATAATCGTTCAGGATAAACTGGAGGACGCACTGTGGCAGGAAGCGGATCTTCCAAAAATTCATAGCATCTATAGAGGACAGTGCTCGATGCAACTCAATTTATTTGCTGCATTTAAACGTTTGAACAATAATCTAATTAAAGTAAACCATGAGCTCTCACAACAATTAAAAAACAGTTTATAATGGTCAATTTTTTCAGAAAAATGAGAAAAAATACGCTTTCAGAAAGCGGTACGGTGAAATATTTAAAATACGCCATTGGTGAAATTATTTTGGTCGTTATTGGCATTTTGATTGCTCTTCAGGTAAATAATTGGAATGAAGGACGAAAAGCACTGATCAAAAGAAACGAGTTTACCCGGTCTCTATTGCGCGAATTGAAACAAGACACTACAGATTTCAAAGCAAGACACCAGGCTATTACTGAAGATTTTGAGCAATTTGATGCTTATGAGCTCCGATTGAGTTCAAACAGCGCTACGATCGATACCATGAAGCACATCGCCAGGTTTGAGTTCAATCCGGCCATAGACGGTAAAAATATGTATAGCAATAACACCCTAAAAGCGCTTCAAGAATCCGGCGATATTCAGTTGTATCCCAGACATGTTCAGGAATTGATGCTTTCACTTTTGTCACAACAGGACTATTTTCAGGGCATCACCGTGCTTTTTCTAAAAGAATTTCAGAGTGCTTTTCAGAAAATGAACGATCTGGCCACCAGACCTGAAAAGAACAGGTATTTTTCAATTAATGAAAAATTTAAGTCGGAAACCTGGGATCATTTGAACGAGGTCGAATTTATTACAGTTTTTGATAATTTGATAAATTCAAAAATAACCTATAACAAATACCGAATTCAGTCTGACAAGTTGCTTTCTGAAAAAACAGAAGAACTCATAAAAACCTTACAAAGTTTCAATCAAAAATGATAAAACTCTTTCGAAACATCCGTCAAAAATTGCTGGCAGAAAATAAGACAACCAGCTATTTGAAATACGCCATTGGTGAAATTATTTTGGTCGTTATCGGGATTTTAATTGCTTTACAGATCAACAACTGGAATGAGAAAAAACAAAATGAAAGCAAAATAAACACCATTCTTGAAGATATTCAAAAAGATCTAACCGAGGATGTTATAAATGCCAATGAAGTTTTTGAAAGTTTTATGAGTAAAGACTCCCTGCGGAAATTGTATATGGCTGATAAATTAGATATTAACCAATATGGTTTTATCTATTATTACTCAAATTTTATTATTCATAAAAACGGCTATCTTAATTTAACACGAAACAGTAACAATATTCCCAAAAAATATGGCGAGGTATTCAAAGATTTAAATGATTTATACATAAATACCGCTCAGGATATTCCGGTTTACAATGAGCGCATCCGAAACACTGTTTATAACGCTCTGGATTATATTGCCAAAAACAAATCCTGGTTTTTAGATTGGCAGTTTGGGAAAATTACCCCGGACATCGAATCGTTCTATAAAACAGATATGAATTACAGAAATGGCGTTGGACTTTTTATGAATGATCTCAAGAATTTAACGAAAGACACCAATATATATAAAGTTAAAGCTATCGACGTATATCATGAAATAGACAGCTTGCTAGGTAAATCAAGTCCTGTTCCTGAGTTCATGACTTATCATTTAAAGGATTCGCTGTTTTTGAAAAAATTAGAGGGTACGTATACAATTCACGAGGGGCCAAAATTATTTGACTCAAATGACATTAAAATAAAAGTTGAAAACGGAAAACCTTATATCAAGTTCGTTGGTAATGAAGACTTTACCAACCTAACACTTTATTGGTACAAAGACAAAACATTTTTTTTAAATCAGCTCATTTTCAAATTTGAAACGGAAGGAAATCAAACTTTACTTAAGATAACTTCAAGAACCGGTATTACAAAATGTGTTAAGAACTAATGCCAGAAACCAAAAAAATCTTCAAATAAAAAATTTTTGAAATAGTTGTAATTTGCGAATTACCAAAACCAAAACTCATGGCGAAACGCATTCAACTCGGACTAAAACAAAACTGGAAACAATTCAGTCTATTGGTTTTGGTAAATGCCTTTGTGGGCGGTATGGTAGGTTTGGAGCGCAGTATTATTCCCCAATTTGCCGAACAGGAATTTGGTTTAGCTTCAAAGTCGGCCATTTTATCATTTATAGTGGCTTTTGGTGTCACCAAGGCCGTCGCTAATTATTATACAGGCAAGTTGGCCAATCGCTTTGGCCGAAAATCCTTACTGCTTTTTGGCTGGTGTTTAGCCATTCCTATTCCTTTTATTCTGATCTATGCACCAAGCTGGAATTGGGTTATTGCCGCCAATATGCTGCTAGGTTTAAGTCAGGGGCTTACCTGGAGTAGCACCGTAGTCATGAAAATAGACCTGGTAGGCGAAAAAGATCGTGGTTTAGCTATGGGATTAAACGAATTTTCAGGTTATCTGGCTGTTGGTATTGTGGCATTTTTAACAGGTTATGTGGCCCAGACCTATGGGGTAACACCATATCCGTTTTATGTTGGAATTTTTATTTCGGTTATGGGTTTATTGGTCACTATATTGTGGATAAAAGACACACGGCACCATGTTCATGTAGAAAGTAAAACAAATGAAACTGAAGTGTTGAGTCATGTTTTTATGGAAACCACTTTTAAGAATAAAACGCTGAGCTCGGTAACGCAGGCCGGACTTATAAATAACCTCAACGACGGCATGATCTGGGGTTTACTACCAATATTGTTGCTTACACTTCATTTTAATAACCAGAATATTGGAATTATTACGGCATTGTATCCAACGGTTTGGGGCATTGGCCAGCTTTTTACCGGAAAAATGTCCGATCATCTTTCTAAAAAGAAAATGTTGTTTTGGGGCATGTTCTTGCAAGGTATTGCCATAATTTTTATGCCATTTGCCACCAGCTATTTTTGGTTAGCAAGTATTTCAGTAGGCTTAGGGTTGGGAACCGCGCTGGTATATCCTACATTTTTAGCAACCATCGCACAAGCTACAAGTCCGAAACAACGTGCGGAAAGTATTGGTGCCTTCCGACTTTGGCGTGATCTGGGTTATGCTTTTGGAGCTATAATTTCCGGGATCACGGCTGATATTTTTGGGTTGAAATATGCCTTTCTTCTAATTGGTTTTTTAACCATTTTATCTTCTCTTATTATTAAGTTCAGGATGCCAAAAAACTTAAAATCTTAAACGTAAGCATTCTGAGCAAAAAGCAATTAAATCGCAGGTTTGCACTATTCATCTTGATACTCATGATATTATTTTTTTATCAAAGTTGTAGCTTTTCTGAAACACAAACCGGGACCATGATCTGGAGTAGTGGAAAGTTTTCAATGAATTTGATATCAAAAGGTATCGCCGTAGTCTTATTGATAAGTTTTCCGGTGTATTTTTTTCTTCGGAAGAACTATTAATAGTCCTGATAATTTAGATTAAATCCATCCGTTTAAAATTTTTAATTGCTCTTTAAGAGTATTAAATTTATTTAAAAATGGCTTGATTGAGGAAAAGGGTTAGAACACATTTCTAAAATTAAAATCTTGATATCATGATTGAGCAAATCGACACTTACGAAGGCAATATCCTCGCCGTTGAAATTATTGACGGTTTTACCGAAACCGACGAAAAAATATGTCAAAAGTTTTTTAATGAAAAGCTGGCTGAAGGCTTTGATTATGTGAATGTTCTAATTAAACTAGACGAATTAAAATTGAGTCATAGCAGTACGAAAGCCTTTATGGAAGACATTATCTGGACCTTACGCCATTATAAACAGATGGGCAATCTGGCTATTGTAGCCCACTCTAAGATTTTAAAAGCGTTAGTTCCCATTGACGGATTCTTTTTTGAACGCCTGCGAAAGGGGTTTGAAGAGCGTTATTTTGATGCTTCGCAAATGGATAAGGCTTTGGATTTTTTGAAAAAATAAACGCTGTCATTTAAATGAAAATCTCTGTCTTATTTACTTTCCATATAGGACTGCCATTTTATAAGCACATATTTAGCTTTACCATGCTCTTGTCGTTTTAAAAATCCAAATTCATAAACAAACAAGTACACATCGCCTTGGGCGTTTTTCCAATAATGGGTGAAAAAATTAGGGTCGAAACCCTCTTTAAAGATTATTTCAGATCGAATGGTAGCTTTCCCGGCTTTATTATATTGTTTTAAAATTTTACGATTAAGCTTGAGTTGGTTGTCCACTCTATTATAAAATCGAGGCTCTTCCGCTTTCGATCTTTGATAATGGTAGGAACTCTTGCAGTACTGGTCACAAAATTTCTTATCACTGCGACCTTCTAAAATTTTACCACAAGCCAGGCATGTTGCGGGTTTCAGAGATTTGGGGTTTCTCATAATCGTACAGTATACGTTTAATATGCGTGTAAGATACAATATTCAAATATTTAACAAGTAATATTGTATCGGTTAATAATTTGTTTAACTATGGTTTTAAATGTGATAAGTCCTTACCGAAATTGCTTAAAGCTAAATTATTATTTAATTAATAAGGACTACTTTCTAACCTTGAAAACTATAGTTTAAAGTTACTGCGTTTTGGTGGTTTGCAGTAACTTCTTAGGTCGACAGCGGCTTTAAATAATCATGCCCGGAGCTTTGCGTTGAGAGAGACGCAGTAGAGCCGGACTTAATCTGATAAGTTTTCCCTAAATCTATCATAACCTATTGTTTTTAGCTGCTGTGACTTAAAGTTTTTCTATTTTTTAACTGAAAACCAGGAGTTTATAAAATTTATATTGTAATATTATGAATTGGATAAAGGTAGTCCCAAAAGACTTTTATTCATAATTATGAAAAAGTAATTAACTAATCTACTTATAAATCTTTCAGTCATGGTAAATCATAATTATTCCCTCATTGCCCTAATTGTACTCGCAAGTATCAATACGCTTATTGTTTTTTGGTTTGTTTTTCAGGCTTTTAAATATTTTAAGCGTAAAAAAACGGTAATCAGGTAGCATTAGTAGAACGTTTATTTAAGCCCACTTAATACTAATACCGGGATCTTACTGGAAAATTCTTTTTTCAGGATCACATTTTTTTCCCACTGTTTAGTGAAAAAGCCTCGTTTTCTGCGAACTACGCATAAGAGGTCTGGTTTAATACTTTCCTGATGTTGTAAAACCCCTTGATATGTTGTTGGGTTCTCTGTTTTTTGTACTGTATCTGTGATGCCCTTCATTTCCTCACCCAAATTAAAGTCAGAAGGTTTATAAAAGGTCGTCTTAACCAATAGTAAATTCACTTTAGCATTAAAGGTCATCTTAATTTCTCTTAAAGGGTTTAGAGCTTCAGGCTTTCTTAATAGTGCAGATTTTACCGCGAATAAAATATTTTCAAAAGGTTTAAAAACCGTTTTTTCGGGAACAATCAACGCCGGAATTTGCGTATGCTTAATAATTTTTCCCGATGTTTTTCCCAAGAACACCTCATCCTTTACAGAGGTAGTTCGTGGCTCTACCATGAGCAGATCAATATCCGCGGCTTTGCAAGCCATTTCAAGGGTGTCGATCAAATCACCTTTCAAAACCTTAATAGTAATATCAACACCTTTAGTATTTATTCGTGCCACCAATCGCTTTAAGGTTTTCAGGCTTTCGCGCTCAATAATTTTGTCAACTTTTATCATCGTTCCGGCTCTTGTGTACACATTATAAACTTGTATCACAAAGAGTTTCGCGCCAAAAGCTTCAGCAAAATCAATAGCATATTGTAAGTGGCGAGAGGCATTTTTAGAGGTACCTATAGGAACTAAAATATTTTTCATTTTTGAAAGTATTAGAACTAAATTTACACAAAATTAGTTAAACCCAATTACACAAAGTTTAAAGTCCGTAAAGAATTCCATTCTCTTGATAGAATCCATTCAATTAAAACACATTAATAAATTGGCCATTCCGGCCCTGATTGCCGGCATTGCAGAGCCCATTCTTTCCATTACAGATACCGCTATAATAGGTAATGTTGATCTCCATCCTACCGAGTCATTAGCCGCCGTGGGTATTGTAGGAACCTTTTTATCGATGCTTATCTGGGTGTTAGGGCAAACGCGAAGTGCCATCTCCTCCATTGTTTCACAATATCTGGGAGCCAATAAAGTGCATGCTATAAAAAATCTTCCGGCGCAAGCCATATTTATTATTACCGCTATAAGTATTGTTATTATTATCTCAACATTTCCTTTTGCCCAACCCATTTTCAAACTGTACAATGCCTCTGATATTATTCTGGATTACAGTGTAGAATATTATCGTATTCGTGTCTTTGGGTTTCCTTTTACGCTTTTTAGTATTGCTGTTTTTGGAACCTTTCGTGGACTTCAAAACACCTATTACCCCATGATCATCGCAATTGTTGGGGCTGTTACCAATATTGTTCTCGACTATATTTTAGTGTACGGTGTCGAAGGTTATATTTCGCCGCTTTATATTGCCGGCGCCGCCTATGCCAGTGTTGCTGCACAAGGCCTCATGGCGCTACTATCCGGATACTATTTATTAAAAAAAACCAGCATACCGCTCATGCCAAAGTTTCCTTTTAACAAAGAGATCAAGACTTTTATTATCATGATCCTTAACTTGTTTGTGCGCACCCTGGCATTAAATGCAACCTTATATTTTGCAACACGGTTTGCAACGGCTTATGGCGCTGCTCATATTGCGGCCTATACCATTGCCATCAACCTCTGGTTTTTCTGCGCCTTTTTTATCGATGGTTATGCCAGTGCCGGCAACATCCTGTCAGGAAAATTACTGGGTGCCAAAGCCTACGATTTGCTTATAACCCTAAGTAATAAACTACTGCGGTATGGTATAATTGGTGGTGCTATACTGGGTATTGTGGGAGGTATTTTTTACCATCCAATCGGCCGACTATTTACAAACGATCCCGAGGTCCTTCAACATTTCTATCAGGTGTTTTGGGTAATCCTTCTCATGCAACCCTTATGCGCTATCGCTTTTATCTTCGACGGGATGTTTAAAGGATTAGGCCAAATGAAATTTTTACGCAACATTCTCCTTGGCGCTACCTTTTTAGTATTCATTCCATTATTATTCTGGTTAGATTCCCTGGAACTTAAACTTTACGCTATATTCATAGCCTTAACCCTATGGATTGTTGCCCGCGGCATACCACTGGTAATAAAATTTAGGTCACAATTTTTACCGCTAGCGCAAAAAATGTAATTTTGTTGTATAAATTAGCACAACCCTATGAACTTTATGTCATTTATAAGCGGTCGGGGCCTGTTTTTCCTCTTCGCGTTAATTTTGATCATCATCTATTTTTATAACCGAATGCGCCGTTACTAATGAGCAATCACATCCGAATTACCAAACAATTTTCTTTTGAAACCGGTCATGCCCTATACGGCTACGACGGTAAATGCAAAAACGTTCACGGCCATAGTTACAAGCTCGATGTAACGGTTATCGGCAAACCCATTTCCGATAGTAACCACGTAAAATACGGAATGGTTATCGATTTTGGAGACCTCAAAAAAATTGTAAAAGAAGAGATTGTAGAAGTTTTCGATCACGCTACGGTGTTCAATAAAAACACGCCGCATGTGGAGCTGGCTAAAATCCTCAAAGAGCAAGGCCATAATGTTTTGCTTGTCGATTATCAACCAACCAGCGAAATGATGGTTATCGATTTTGCTCAAAAAATTAAAAAACGCCTTCCCAAAAACATCGCCTTACACTCGCTAAAACTTCAGGAAACCGATAGTTCTTTTGCCGAGTGGTTTGCCTACGATAATAATTAGTGCGTTCCCACGCCGAGGGCGTGGTCGGGCTTTCGGCAGTCGCGCTTTGCAAGGCGCTCCAACAAAGCCTCAATCCCTACCTGCCGGCAGGCAGTTCTAACGCAAAAAATCCTAAGGAGCTCAACGGAATTATTTATATTTACAACATGCAAATTCCAAAAGGAAAAAAAATATACTTCGCATCCGATAATCATCTCGGGGCACCTAGTATCAAAGAATCACGACCACGTGAAAAAAAGTTCGTTGCCTGGCTCGATCACGTAAAAAAAGATGCAGCCGCAATTTTCCTGCTTGGCGATCTTTTCGACTTTTGGTTCGAATACAAAACCGTGATCCCTAAAGGCTTTACACGCACCCTCGGGAAACTCGCTGAAATTCGCGACTCCGGTATTCCTATCTATTTTTTTATGGGCAACCACGATCTTTGGATGAACGGTTATTTTGAAGACGAACTGGATATTCCTGTGTACCACGAACCCAAAGAATTCGAATTCAATAACAAACGCTTTTACATAGGTCACGGTGACGGTTTAGGCCCTGGCGACAAAGGCTATAAACGCATGAAGAAAGTGTTAACTAACCCTGTTTTTAAATGGTTGTTTCGTTGGATGCATCCTGATATTGGTATGCGGGTAGCACAGTATCTTTCAATAAAGAACAAACTCATTTCCGGCGAAGACGACAAAGAGTTTCTGGGAGAAGATCAAGAATGGCTGTTTCAATATTCCAAGGAACAACTCGCCAAAAAACATCGGGATTATTTTGTTTTTGGCCATCGCCATTTACCCTTAAATATGGATCTAAATGACTCGGCAAAATACATCAATCTTGGCGATTGGATCCATTACTTCACCTTCGCTGTTTTTGATGGCGAAACCTTAGAATTAAAAGAATTTAAAGAAGATGAATCCATTCCACCTCAGGAGTAAAGCATTACATTTATAGATTCCTGCCTTCGCAGGAATGACCAAGACCATAAATTTAACCTCATCATACCATGATTGTCATTCCCGCTAAAAAGGGAATCTCAACCGTTCATGGGAGCAAACCGAAGCAGTCTGTTAATAGAGACCTCCTTATCATTCAAATTAAAGCGAAGAATTTCAATCGTCATACTGAGAAAAGCATTGTTTAAATAGATTCCTGCCTTCGCAGGAATAACGAACACTATTAATTTGACACTATCCCACCATAAATGTAATTCCCACGAAGGCGGGAATCTCAACCGTTCATATTATAAGAGCGAAGCCATCTGCCCATATTAAACCGGAATGCTAAATCCTTCAAAATCAGGAATCCTCGCAATGATTTATAGGTTTCAAAAAATTACGCAAAAAAAAATTACATCGCTGTAAGAATTAATTTCAAAAAAATCCAAAATCTTCGATAAACCGCATAACTGTGGTAGTTTTATAATTGAAAATGAGGTAGTTATTTGATTAATTTTATATCATTGTACAAAAAAAGCCCTCACTATGCCCTCAATTCTACCCCTCTCAACGACCCTTGATTTTCGTAAGGCTAAACATTTATTACGACGCGCAACATGGGTTTACAACATCGATGAAATTAATGCCCTTGTGGGCAAAACAGCCTCAGAGGCTGTAGACCTATTACTATCTTACACAGACCAAACGCTTAGAGCACCTTTCAATCCAAAAGCTGGCCATAATGCAGAAGGTTATTTCCTGGATGACCCAGTTCGAACAGAAAAAGGAGACAACGACCGCGGCTACATTACAGGTTGGTGGCTGTATAATGCCACACGTTTTCCAAGCTTGAAATACAAAATGTCCTTTTTTTTACACACGAGTTTTTCAATGGAAAAAAGAGTAGGAGGAAGTCGACCGATTCGCTACTATGATCATCTAAGATTATTGGATTATTATGCTCTAGGAAATATAAAAATCTTCGCTACAAAAATGACGCTTGATCCAGCTATGTTAGACTATTTAAGTAACGACCAAAATGATGCTGGCTCACCAAACGAAAATTACGCCAGAGAATTCATGGAGTTATTTACCATTATGAAAGGTCCACAAATAGGTCCCGAAAATTATACCAACTACACCGAATCTGATGTTCAAGAAGCTGCCAGACTATTAACGGGTTATGGTATAGATGGAGGTCGAACTACTTTCGATCCCGACACAGGTATCCGATGTGGAAAGCGCCTCACTAATAAGCATGACTTCGGAAACAAAACATTTAGCGCTGCCTTCAACAATCAAACCATTTTGGGTGCCGATAGACAAGGTAAGTCCTATCAAGAGCTCGAGGCTGAAATGAAGCGAGAATTAGACGATTTTGTTGACATGATCTTTTCACAACGGGAAACTGCCCGGGCCTATGCTCGAAAACTTTACCGGTTTTTTGTAAAAAGTCATTGGAATGATGACGTGGAACGGGATATCATTGAACCCTTGGCTGACGAATTCATTGACAATGACTTTGAAGTTGTTCCTGCTCTAAAAAAACTACTCTCGAGTGCGCATTTTTATGACGCAGACAATGATGATGCCACCGACGAAATTATTGGTTGCATGATAAAAAGCCCATTGCAGTTAATATTAGAAATTATGTCCGTTTTTAAATGTGACGTACCAAATGCTGTCCCTCCAGAACCTGCAGGAGATAATTATACAGAAGAGGAATTGCAAGAATGTTTAAATTGGACTTATGGATTCGCCTTTAAATTTTTATATAGATCGGTATTCCAATCCATTGGTTTTGACTTGTTTGATCCGGATAGTGTGGCAGGTTACCCGGCCTATTATCAACAACCGGATTACGACCGACTTTGGTTTGATTCATCTACAATCATTGCACGATATAAGCTTGTTTCAGCATTTCTTACCGGTGATGATAATATTGGCGATGGGAGGTCAGCGTCCTTTATTCCTCGTTTAGATCCCGTTTCTTATGTGGAAGACAACTGTGCAAATCCATCAGATCCTAATAGTTTAATTGTGGAACTTTCTGATCTTTTATACCCGGAATCCATAGATACCGATCGCGTAAACTACTTCAAATCCTACTTAGTTGATGAAGGATTTCAAGATTACTATTGGACCAGTGCATGGACGGCCTACAAAGTAGATCCTTCTGAGGATTCTGTGGTTCGAAACCGACTAAATGCCCTTGTCACGGCCATGGTTAATGCCCCCGAATTTCAAACAATGTAAACTTAACGCCCCAAATGCTATGAAACGAAGACATTTTATAAGATTATCAGCCGCAGCATCCGCTGCTGCTCTTACCCCTTTTCAACTGCAGGCAGCCTTAGGCTCCTCATTACCATATTTAGACTGTGATCTCTCCAACCGAAAATTAGTGCTTGTTTTTTTACAAGGAGGAAACGATGGAGTAAATACCGTTATTCCCCTTGATCAATATGACACGTATAGAAACCTGAGGCCTACACTTGGAATACCTGATTCGGGAACGCACAAATATATAACCCTGGACAGCACTCTGGACGAGAACCAACAGATGGGACTTCATCCGGCACTTACATCATTTAAAACGCTTTATGATCAGGAGAAGCTTCGAATCTTTCAATCCTGCGGTTATCCCGGTGTTAATGGGAGCCATTTTCGTGGTACCGATTTGTACCTATCAGGTAACGACGGAGAGTCCAATGCGAATAACGACAGTTCAGGTTGGGTAGGTCGCTTTTTGGAAAATCAGCATCCCGATTTGTTAGAGGAATCGTATCCATTGGCTGTGGAGTTGGGTTCTAACGTAAACTCTCTGGCATTTATACCCAATTCAAATAAAGGAATCTCAATGAATATTAATAAGCAGGATTTGGAAGGATTCTATTCTGTAATCAGCGGTTTTGGAGGCGATGCACCAACCAATATACCTAACACTGATAACGGTGACCAAATACGCTATATTATTGGGGCTGATGGGTTATCTAACAAGTACGCTAAAGCCATTACGGATGCTTTTAATGCCGGACAAAACGCAACATCCAATTATCAGGATAACAGTATAGCAAATCAATTTAAAACTGTAGCACGACTTATCAGTGGCGGATTGAAATCTAAGGTGTTTATGGTTCATGCGAGAGGTTATGATACCCACCATAATCAGGCACAGGGATCAGGTGACACCACTGGAGCCCACAGCACATTGCTTACAGAACTTTCACAGGCGATAGAGACCTTCCTGAATGATCTGGAATCACAACAACTTGCGGATAATGTTGTTGGTCAGACCTTTTCTGAATTTGGTAGAAAGGCTAAAGAAAATAATAATTTAGGAACAGACCACGGTAAAGTAGGCCCGATGTTCGTTTTTGGAAAACCGCTCGCTGGAGGTGTGTCAGGAACTAATCCTGATCTTTCAGAAGCTAACAGTGAAAATAATTTTCAATTAAATACTTTTCAATTTGATTATCGTCAAATCTTTGGTACGCTTTTACAAGATTTTCTGGGTGCAAATGATACGGTTGTTGATGCCACTTTCTTTGATTATGTTAACAATGAAAGCTTTACCAATGGAAAAATAGACGGGCTGATAGAAGATGATCTAAATGCCTACTTAAATTGTTCCTCATTGAGTACCGCTGATCCGGAAGCTATTATAAAGAGATGGAAAATTTACCCTAACCCTGTGCGTTCTGGCAGTATCGTTTGGATAAATGGTATCAAAACGGCATCGTCCGTAGAAGTTAAAATTTATAATATTCAGGGCAGACTCCTTTCCAAAAGTGTTGAACCTGTAACCGACGGAAAAGCTAGTGTAAGTACCATGGCTGATAAAAGCAGCGGTCTGTATATCGTGAAAATTAATGATGGTAAAACCAAAGAATCCCACAAAATAGTAAAAATTTAGTCATTCAAATTCTCATTTTGTTCAAACACGTTTGCTGCTTCCTGTAACAAGGAAAAAGCAAGCGTGTTTTTTTAGGTTTAGATCGTTGTCCATGAAATTGTTATTATGATTAATCAATACACCATTGCGAGTATAGCGAAGCAACCTTTCAAACTGAAATTCTCTTCATGAGATTACTTCGTCGTTCCTCCTCGTAATAACGAATAAAACCGTCATTGCGAACAGCGTGAAGCAATCTTTAAATACATTTCGGGATAAGGCAATAACCAAGACCATCAATGTGGCACTATAGCTCCTTGATTGTCATTCCCGCGAAGGCGGGAATCTCAACAAACATCAGAAGCAACTTAAATTAGAATGAAAAATCTAAGGAGTCTTCCTTAAAGAATAAAGAAGTAACACAGTATCGTCATCAGGAAGTTTTGTTGTGCCTTGCGGTGTAAAGCCTAATTTTAATAACAAACCTTTAGATGCCACGTTTTCATTTACGGTAATGGCGTGAATTTCTTTAAGTTTAAAAGTCTTAAAAGCCAATTGCTTTAATTGGTTGGCTGCTTCAAAACCATAACCCTTTCCTTCATTCTGAGGCAGTAAACCGTATCCAAGATCAATACCTTCCAGGCCCTCGCGATCAAATAATCCGCAGGTTCCTAACTTATTATGATCCTCTTTTCTGATGATGGTAAAAGACCCAAAACCCAATCTGTTTTGCTGTGGTAATATGCGCTCCAGAATATAGTTTTTGGCATCCTCGAGGGTTCTAACATGCCGGTCGCCAATAAACTTTAACCATTTTGGGGTGTTTAACAGTTCCAAAATTAAAGCGGCATCTTCAACCGATGTAGGTCTTAAAATTAAGCGTTCAGTTTCAAACAGTGTTGTTATGGCGGGATCGTTCATTTTTAATCCAAAGTTTTATTTCATTTTAAGGATGACTTTGCCTTTGGCATGACCACTTTTTTGATAATGATAAGCGTCAATGGCCTCAGAAAAATCATAAATTTTATCAATAACCGGTTTAATTTTTCCTGCTTCCACCAGATCTCTCAACGCATCAAGTTGTTTACCATCGGGATGGACAAAAATAAATTTATAATGTGCCGATTTACGCTTCATGGCTATGGTTACTGGCAACCGTTTCAATGCTAAAATAAATCTAATAATCCCATTTAATCCAAAATTCTTGGCGGTGACCTTATCCAAAATACCGGCAATACTCACCACATGGCCTCCTTCTTTAATCACTTTAAAAGCGTCTTCGGTATAATGCCCACCAAGCGTATCAAAAACGAGATCAGCATCCCGAACTATCCCAAGATAATCCTGCTTTTTATAGTTTATAACTTTGTCGGCACCGAGCTCCTTTACCCAGTTTACATTTTTAGTACTAGTTGTGGTATACACAAAAGCGCCCTGACTTTTCGCATACTGAATGGCAAAAGAACCAATCCCGCCAGATCCGGCATGAATTAATACTTTATCTCCTTTTTTAAACGCTCCCGTTTCGAAAGCTTGCATGGATGTAAGACCCACCAAAGGTAATCCGGCGGCTTCTTCAAAACTGAGGTTAGCAGGTTTTATACTCACAGCATCAGCAACTACAGAAACATATTCCGCAAAGGTTCCCGGAGCATCAGTTGGTACACGAGAATATACTTTATCTCCAATATTTAATCCTGTTACGGCATCTCCGGTTTCAACAACAATTCCTGCCACATCAAAACCAGTACCTGAAGGAAATTTTAGCTTCCGAATTTGCTTTAAGGCACCTTCCACAATTTTATAATCCACGGGGTTAATCGCCGCAGCATAAACTTCAATAAGTACCTCATCGGATTTAACCTTTGGTTTTTCAATGGCATTAAACCTGAGATTTTTTTGTATGTCTCCGTAGCCGGTAATTTGAAGTGCTTTCATAAGATTCTTGCTATCGTTTTAATTCAATTTTCATCCATTTAAGGTAGCAAATAATTATTAAAAAGGCTGAAACGTATCTCAAAAACCATTTGAAAGCAGATAATCAGGATAATCAAGCTGCTATGACTTCAAAAAATCCGTAATAATTGGAAATTCTTTCTCTGGTTCTTCCACCTGCGGATTATGGCCGCTATGTTCGAACATCACAAATTTGGCCTGAGGGCAATATTCCTTGTATTTCACCATCATGCTTGGAACAGCCACGCGGTCAAAACGACCTGCCAGGATCAAAACCGGCATTTTTAAATTGATGAGCTGCTTTCTGAAATCAAAATTCCCAATATCACTGGTCACATAAAAATCGCCATCCTTCCCAACCATTTGGTAGTACAGTTTACTATTAAAACGATTCGGATAATCGGAGGAACTCCTACTCTTAAATTTTTCAGGATTGTACGCATATAAAAAGCCATAGGGTACCCGACTGTAAATACTCTGATGAATACTATCACTGCTAATACCACCCTGTTCGCGAAAAGCCATCAGGTCCTTCCAAACCTCTGGATAATTTTCCTTAATTTCATGATTAGAATTATCATCATTTTCCTGCCACATCACATAGCTATGAAACCCATTCGCAATGATAAGGTGGCTCAAATGTTCGCCATATTTCAGCGCATAACCTTGTGCCACCAAACTGCCATAGGAATGTCCTAAAACACTAATTTTATCCAAATGCATAGCCTTGCGCAAACCTTCCAAATCTTCAATATCACGATCTAAAGAATATTCCGAAACATCTTTGGCGATATCCGATTTACCGCGACCAAAACCATCATAATAGATCAATTTGATGTTTCTATTGGTACTCAAGGAGTCAAAACTACGCAACCCTACATGCGTACCTCCCGGCCCTCCGGCAATCAAAATTAAAGGGTCTCCGGTCCCTACAGTAATCGTCCATAGTTTGGCCCCGTTCACGGTATAATATTTCCCGTCAGTTAAACTATTCGGAAAATTCTGAGCTACTAAAACAGACCCAACAAAAAAGAACAGGATCAGAAAGGTATTTTTTTTCATAAATTAAATGGTTTTTAATGTCATCTTGAACAATATCCCAAGATAGAGAATTATGAAGGATTTTTAAACAAAACAATAAAATCCCTCTTGTTTACATAAATCCTTCTTTGAGCCTTTCCCTGCCAGTAGCATGCGAGACTGGGAGGTTCGGCCATCTGTTAAGGTTTCTGCGAAAGAAGTGACACAATCTGCGAAAGTTTGGTAGATCTCATTTCGGACAAAACAAAAACAGCTCAATATTTAATTCATATACTTTGAAAGACTCATTTTATTCATGTTATTTTCTTTAGAAATAATGACTCCTTCGTAAAATAAATTATCTGAAATATCGTCATCATTAATATCAAAAACAAGTTGATTTTTTTCAGGTCTAAAACGTTTAAAGTTATTGCTTTTTAAAGCCTCCTCATACCATTTTAAGTCAAATGCTTTTGCGATTTCTATCGCCTTTTTCAACCAATAATCAGTGTTATCCAAAGCGTTGTTATTATTTCCAAAAACGAATTCAACTTCAGTCCCAAAATGAACACAACCTCCTTTTGAAACCTTAATAGAATCCTCCCCTACGGTTTTTTCAGCTACTTGTTCTATCTCATTCCAAATAAAATGAGTTTGATTTAATTCCTGAAGCCATTCCATGGTTAATCCTTCAAAATCGTTGTTGAACACACAATCATTTTCAATTTGGGAATTTACTTGTAAACTCAAAAAGAGTATTGCAAAAAGGATAATTAATTTCATTTATCGCCTTTTATTATTCTATTAAAATCAATCAATTTTATTTGATCCTCATGGCAAATAGAGTGAAGCAAACTTTCAAACTGAAATTCTTGTCATGAGATTACTTCGTCGTTCCTCCTCGTAATGACGAACTTATTCCTCACCCTTTTCATGGGCTTCGAGATCTTTGGTAAGGTCAAGCCTTCTAAAGGTCGGCGATACCAATCCGGTAGTCACAACGGTGATCAAGGTCATGGTTCCACCAAATACTACCGCCGTAACCGTTCCCATAAGTTTTGCCGTTAAGCCACTTTCAAAAGCGCCTAACTCGTTAGAAGACCCGACAAACATTGAATTTACAGAAGATACCCGACCCCGCATATTGTCCGGAGTTTTGATCTGTAAGATCGTCTGCCGGATCACCATGGAAACGCCATCGGTCATGCCGCTGAAAAACAAGGCTACCAGCGATACCCAGAAAATAGAAGATAAGCCGAAAACAATGATGCACACCCCAAATCCGAACACGGCAGCCAATAATTTCATACCGGCCTTTCGGCTAATCGGGATGTATGCCGTAATAAGCATGGTAATAAATGCTCCTACGGCCGGAGCTGCCCGTAACACACCAAAGCCTTCACTACCAACTTTTAAAATATCCTGAGCAAAAATGGGTAATAAAGCAATGGCTCCTCCAAATAATACCGCAAACATATCTAAAGTAATGGCACCTAAAATAGCCTTAGTCTTGAATACAAAACGCACGCCTTCTTTTAAACTTTCCAGGACAGGCTCGCCAATTTTCGGATTTAAAATAGGTTTACGTTTAATCTGCAATAAGATCAAAAAGGATAAAAATACCATCCCGAAAACAATACAAAGCGCCCAATGCACACCCAGCCAACCAATGGCAAATCCGCCAAAAGCCGGACCTAAAACAGCCGACATCTGCCAGGTGGAACTGCTCCAGGTTGCAGCGTTGGGATAATTCTTTTTAGGTACAATGAGAGCCAATAAGGAAAATATCGTCGGGCCAAAAAACGAACGTAAAAACCCTCCGAAAAAAATGAGGGCATAAATACTATATAGAATTTGTTTAGTGCTCCAATCCCCTACCACCGGTTCCCAGGTAAGTAAAAACAATCCTAAACTTATTAAGGAAAAGAGGGCGATACAGGTGGCTAGTAAATTCCGTTTTTCTCGCTGATCTACAATATGCCCGGCAAATAAGGCCATGGAAAGCGCGGGTATAATTTCCATCAAACCAATAAACCCTAATGATAAGGGGTCTTTGGTTAAACTATATACCTCCCATTCGATCACAATAAATTGCATGGTCCAACCAAAAACCAATACAAATCTTACCAATAAAAAAATTCGGAATTCTTTAAATCTCAGGGCCGCATACGGATCTGTTTTCGCCATAATTATGCTTTTATATCTCTAATTTTAAGCTGTAAACTCGTTTGACCTTGCCAGGTGTTTTCATCTACAGTATATACCAATTTAAAAGGTTTTTTATTTGAAATAACATTTAATTTATTACCCAATCCAAATCCGATACCCACAATTTGTTTGTTGGTTCCAGACTGTGTTAAGGTAGCCCGCAAATGACTTTCATCAGAGCCGACACATTTCCCATAACCGGTATCATAAACGTTCTCAGTCATAAAAACAGGCGTCATATTAGCCGGACCGAAAGGCGCAAACTGTTTTAAAATACGATAAAATTTTGGGCTAATGTCTTGAAAGTCGATCTGGGCATCAATCTTAATTTCAGGAATTAGTAATTTTCGATCGATGGTTTTGCTCACCTCATCTTCAAAGGCCTGTTTGAAGGCTTCATAGTTATCCGGATGTAACGTGAGTCCGGCTGCATATTTATGTCCGCCGAATTGCTCAATAAAATCACTACACGCTTCCAGAGCGTTGTAAATATCAAAACCCTTCACCGAACGCGCCGAAGCAGCCAGCTTATCACCACTTTTTGTAAATACCAGTGTTGGACGGTAATAGGTTTCTGTAAGGCGAGATGCCACAATTCCAATAACACCCTTGTGCCAATCCTCCTGATACACTACTGTTGTGAGACGTTCCTGTTCGTTTAATTGTTCAATTTGAGCTAAAGCTTCCTGAGTGATTTGTTTATCGGCATCACGTCGATCCAGATTATGATTATTAATGGCTTCCGCATAGCTATTGGCTTTAGCTACATCTGTTTCGGTTAATAATTGCACCGCATCTTCACCATGTTTCATCCGGCCTGCGGCATTAATTCTGGGAGCCACAATAAAAACAACATCCGTAATGGTGAGAATTTCCTTTTCAACCTGGTTCAAAATAGCCTGAATACCCGGTCGCGGTTGAGAATTGATCACCTGCAAACCAAAATAAGCCAAGGTTCGATTCTCGCCATCAATGGGCACAATATCGGCCCCAATGGCAGTGGCTACTAAATCCAAATATGGAATAAGGTCTTCCACCCTTTCTCCTTGCCTGGTTGCCATAGCCTGAATCAATTTAAACCCAATACCGCAACCACACAATTCTTTATAAGGATACTCACAATCTGATCGTTTCGGATCCAGAACAGCCACCGCATCCGGTAAGGTTTCTCCGGGACGGTGATGATCGCAAATAATAAAATCGACACCCAAATCTTTCGCATAAGCTACTTTTTCAATGGCTTTTACACCACAATCCAAAGCTACGATTAGGGTAAAATCATTCTCCGAAGCAAAATCGATGCCTTGATAAGACACGCCATAACCTTCGGTATAACGATCCGGAATATAGGTATATACTTGAGTGGTTCGCGTTTTTAAATACTGTGACAACAAGGAAACCGCTGTGGTACCATCAACATCATAATCACCATACACCAAGATATTTTCATTTTCGGATAGCGCCTTTTCTATGCGTGTTACCGCTTTGTCCATATCGCGCATTAAAAACGGATCGTGGAGATCTTCAAGTTGTGGCCTGAAAAAACGCTTTGCTTCTTCGTAATTCGTAATGCCGCGTTGTGCCAATAGTGTGGCGAGCGTGGCATCAATATCCAACGCTTTTTGTAATTCGTTTATAAGTTCAGGATCTGGTTTAGGTTTGAGGGTCCAGCGCATAATTCTTAAACATAGATCATTTTAAAGTTTCATTATGGTGGAAGTGGGTTTCAATGGTCATCTTAGCAAAATGTCGAAACATTTCCATAACGCCGCAGTATTTTTCAACAGAAAGATCAACGGCCTTCTGTAGTTTTTTTTCATTTAACTCCCTACCATAAAAGTGAAAGCTCATGGTTACTGCATCGTAATGTTTCGGGTGTTCTTCCGTAAGGTTGGCTTCAATATCGATCTTGAAATCATCAACCAAAAGTTTCATCTTTTTCATAAGTGAAGCCACATCCAAACCGGAGCAACCTGCCAAAGCCGACAGCATTAAAGCTTTCGGGCGATAGCCTGAACTTTCTCCACCCATTTCCGGAGCGGCATCAATGATAACATTATGTCCAGATGGATTTGTACTTTCAAACTTCATGTTGCCTAACCAGGTCGTGGTGATATGATTCGTCATGATGAGTTAAATTTTTTTTTGTTTCTTGTAGTATCAAAAATACTATTTAATAAGCAATTTATGCCCTTAGTAACACCATTATCTGCGGAACACGATCCTGAAACCAAAGCACTGGCTACCTTCTTTAATGAAACTCTGGGCTTTTGCCCCAATTCGGTTTTAACCATGCAACGACGCCCGGCTATAAGTAAAGCATTTATTAATTTGAATAAAGCCGTTATGGCCAATGAAGGTCGCGTAACTTCTGCCTTAAAACGTATGATCGCCTGGGTTTCCAGCAACGCTGCTGGTTGTCGTTATTGTCAGGCGCACGCCATTCGTGCTGCGGAACGTTACGGCGCCGAACAGGAAAAACTAGATAATATCTGGGAGTATCGTACACATCCGGCATTCAGTGAAGCAGAACGTGCTGCTTTAGATTTTAGTTTAGCAGCCTCACAGGTTCCAAACGCCGTAAATGAATCCCTTAAAAATCGCCTTTATGAATTTTGGGATGAAGGTGAAATTGTAGAAATGCTTGGTGTTATTTCCCTTTTTGGTTATTTGAACCGATGGAATGATTCCATGGGAACCTCTATTGAAGAAGGCGCCGTGGAAAGTGGCGAAAAATATCTGGGGAAACACGGCTGGAATACCGGAAAACACAAATAAACTTCAAATATTATGTCAAAAAAAGTTCCAAATCTACTACTTGTACTTTTATGTACTTTAAGCCTTATCCATTGCAAAAATTCAGAGGAAACCTCAGATGAAGATTTTATGTTGATCCCCCGTGGCTCCTATTACACGGATAGCTTCAACGACATTGTAGTTTATCGTGATTCAGATTCGAATGAATTGATGGATGGCTATTATGTTGTAGGCGATAAATTCCAAAAATGGGAAGAATTCGAGGTTAAAAAAGGGATTCTGAATGGTGACTATTTAGTTTTTCATTCTAATGGTGAAATTTTTTCACATAGCATTTATAAAAATGGCCGATTACACGGAAAAAATAAAGTCTATCACCTCAACGGGGCAGTGAAAACTGAGGAATCTTATGTCAATGGAAAATTATATGGCACGACATTAACCTATGACGAAAATGGCGCTTTAAGAACGGAAGCTAAAATAAAAAATGAAAACGTTGTGGAGTCGGTAACCTATGATGCCATTGGGGAAATTCAATCACAAATGTTCATAAGAAATAGTCGCAAAATTACGCAACATGTGAGAGCAGGAAAGGTTTATATGGAATCGATTTCTTCAACTTACGATAATTTTGAAGCCATGAAATTCTACAATGAAGATGGCAGTTTAAAAGCTTTTGTGCGTATGTTAGAGGATGGTGAAGATGCTTATTTGATTGAATTGGATGAGAATGAAAATGAAATTAAGCGTATCAATTTGAAAGCCAATCCGATGGAAGCTCAAAAATTTATGCAATCTCTGCAAACTTTCGCCGGGTTGGATACACCGGAAATTTAATTTACCATAACTGATGAACGCTTTTTTTGATATACTTGTGGTAAATGGCATTGACATGCAAAACCTCTTCTGCTGATAATGGTTTTGCTTCCAGGGTTTTTAAATTCGAAATAACTTGTTCCGTGCTTGAGGCTCCGGGAATCACACAGCTTACTTCTTTAAAGGTTAAAATCCATTGAAGCGCCTTATGAACTAAATTCTTATTCGGGCCAAACAAATCTTTTAAAGCGTCTACAGCCTCCAGACCCAGGTTGTAATCAATTCCTGAGAAGGTTTCACCTTTATCAAAGGCCGCCCCGTCGCGATTAAAATTTCGATGATCGTCCTTGTCGAACGTTGTAGATTTTGTGAATTTCCCTGTGAGCAAACCACTCGCCAAAGGTACACGAGCAATAATCCCCACATGTTTCTTTTGAGCTTCCTTAAAGAACAATTCCGCAGGGCGCTGACGAAACATATTGAAAATGATTTGTACCGTACTTACCCCCGGATATTCTATGGCTTTTAAGGCTTCTTCAACCAACTCTACACTCACACCATAATTTCTGATCTTTCCTTCTTTAGTCAGGGTATCGAAAAGTTCAAAAATTTCCGGCCGATAGTAAACTTCTGTTGGCGGACAATGTAATTGGATCAGGTCGATACGCTCCACGCCCAGATTAGATAAACTGTCTTCAACAAATTTTCGAAGTGCTTTCGTAGTATAAGCTTCATTGGTATGCGGATTTAACTGACGCCCGCATTTTGTAGCAATATAAACCTCTTCAGAGCGTGAACGCACCACTTTCCCGACAGTTTTTTCACTTAATCCGTCGCTGTACACATCAGCCGTGTCAATAAAATTAACGCCATTGTCTATTGCAGTATTGATGATATTTTCGGCCTTCTTTTCGTCAAACGGACTTCCCCATGTCCCACCTACCTGCCAGGTGCCTAAGCTAATTTCTGATACGTTTAATCCCGTCTTTCCTAAAGTTCTGTAATTCATCGTAATATGTAATGTGTGTTTTTTATTTCTTACCGCCTACTACAATAACAATTTCGCCTTTGGGTGGCGTTTTGGTATAGTGTTCTAAAACGGATTTCGCCGTACCGCGAACCGTTTCTTCGAAAAGTTTGGTTAACTCGCGCGACACCGAAACCAGTCGATCGTCTCCAAAATATTCACAAAAATGTCCTAAGGTTTTTAGGAGTTTATGCGGACTTTCGTAAAAGATCATGGTGCGGGTTTCTTCGGCCAAAAAAGTAAGTCGGGTTTGTCTGCCCTTTTTCACCGGTAAAAAGCCTTCAAATACAAATTTATCGTTTGGTAAACCGGAATTTACTAAAGCCGGTACAAAAGCGGTAGCTCCCGGTAAACATTCAATTTCTATATCATTTTCAATGCAAGCTCTGGAAAGTAAAAATCCGGGGTCGGAAATAGCCGGTGTTCCCGCATCGCTGATCAAAGCGATAGTTGTTCCGCTTTTTAATTTTTGAATAATACCTTCAACCGTTTTATGCTCGTTATGCATATGATGCGATTGCATCGGGGTACCGATCTCGAAGTGTTTCAACAACTTCCCTGAAGTTCTGGTATCCTCAGCCAGAATCAGATCGACATCGTTTAAAACCTCGATCGCTCTTAAAGTGATATCTTTTAAATTTCCAATGGGTGTGGGAACCAGGTAAAGTTTGCTCATTTATTCAAACTTACTTTCTATAATTTCTTTAAAACGGGTTTCCAGTTCTTCCTGACCGTACCAATTATTGTAGTCAGGTTTTACCATATCTTCAATAAATGTCATGGCTTCATCCCAATTCGCCGAAGTATTCAATTGAGAGATCACGCGATCGTAATCGGCCTGGTTGCCTCCAAACAAATGTTTTGTGAACGCAATTTTATCATTAAGTCCAATATTAAAACGCCCCTTGTTTACCCTGTCGTTCAGGGACTTTTTTTCATTTTCTCTAGACTTCTTCATATCTGCAGGTTCAAATTCCGGCATTTTTTCAAAACCGGATGTAAGATCGTCCAGATGATGCACTTTCTTTTCTTTTCCTTTTATAGGTTCTTGAAATACAGGGCTGCGACCTTCATCGTCGTCATTCGGCATATGCTTCAGCATATTCTTGATTTTTACCATATTGGATTCCGTAAGATCATCTTCAGTAACTTCATCCAGATTGACATAGATTCGATCTTCAACTTCAATATTATCACTTACTTTATTGTTGAAAGCTGTTCCTAACATGGAGAAAAACGAAGATTCTCCTCCAATTTTTTCCAGATCACCTTCAAAATTTTCATGTCCAAATTTCAGCACCGAAAGAATTTCATAAAGCGCCTGAACCTCAGCATGCATTTTTATAACATCCTCTTTTCCCTCTAGTTTCAAAATTCTATGAGCTATATTGATTAAATCCGATTCGAGCTTCTTCTTCATGATATTTTATTTTGAAATTAATGCGATAAAGGCTTTTGTTTTTTATTAAATTTACGCTTCCTTTATACAAACGATTAATTGCTACAACTTAGTGTTAAAATTACAAAATGTTTCTCGAAAATACCGTAAATCATAAAGAACAATTTGGATGGATCGAGGTTATTTGCGGCTCTATGTTTTCCGGTAAGACCGAAGAATTGATCCGGCGTTTGAAGCGTGCCCAGTTTGCCAGACAAAAAGTGGAGATCTTCAAACCTACTTTGGATGTGCGATATGATGAGGAAATGGTCGTGTCTCATGATGCCAACGAAATTCGTTCTACACCTGTTCCCGCTGCGGCAAACATTCCGATTTTAGCTGATGGTTGTGATGTTGTGGGTATTGATGAAGCCCAGTTCTTCGACGACGAAATTGTTCGTGTTTGTAATGATTTGGCCAATAAGGGCGTTCGGGTTATCGTTGCCGGACTCGATATGGACTTTAAAGGAAATCCTTTCGGGCCCATGCCTAACCTTATGGCTACAGCGGAGTACGTAACTAAAGTACATGCCGTTTGTACCCGAACCGGAAACTTAGCACAATATTCTTATCGCAAAGCGAAAAGTGACAATTTGGTCTTACTTGGCGAAGTTGATGAATACGAACCTTTAAGCAGGGCAGCTTTCTTCAAAGCCATGTTGCGCGATAAAGTGCGTCAGATCAAGGTGAACGACGCTGAAGAAATTAGTTCAAAAAAGGAAGCAACCCCTAATACCAAAGATTCCAATGCCTAAAGCGCAAGAAACAGTGCTAGAAATAGATTTGAAGGCGCTTCGGGAAAACTACCAATACTTAAGATCGCAATTAGAGAACGGTGTAAAATTTTTAGCCGTTGTAAAGGCCTTTGCATATGGCAGTGATTCTACTGAAATTGCACTGGAATTACAAAAAGCCGGTGTTGACTATTTTGCGGTGGCATATACCAGTGAAGGTGTTTTGCTTCGTGATGCCGGCATAAGTAAACCTATTTTAGTGCTTCATCCACAAGCCATAAATCTGAAAACTATTATTGATCGTTGTTTAGAACCTAATCTTTATAACAATAAAATACTGGATGCATTCTTAGCAGCGGCTGCCGACGAAAATCAAACGCATTATCCCGTTCACATTAAGTTCAATACCGGCCTCAATCGTTTAGGTTTTATAGAAACAGATATTCCAACGATTGCTTCAAAAATCAATAAATCTAGAAGCATTAAAGTAAAGTCGATCTTTTCACATTTGGCTGCCAGTGAAGATCTGAAAGAGCGCGAATTCACTTTAAATCAAATAAAATCTTTTAAAGCGCTTGCAAAAAAATTGAGTGATGCGCTGGGGTATCAGCCCATGCTTCATATGAGCAACACCTCCGGGGTTTTAAACTATCCTGAAGCCCATTTTGATATGGTACGCAGTGGCATTGGATTGTATGGCTTTGGAAATTCAGTTAAGGAAAATCAGCATTTTAAACCTATTGCTACCTTAAAAACCATTATTTCACAAATTCACACCATAAAAAAGGGTGATTCTGTTGGGTATAACCGTGCTTTTGTAAGCGACTCTGAACAGCGTACAGCTACATTACCCATTGGGCATGCCGATGGTATTGGGCGCCAATATGGCAAAGGCAAAGGTTATGTTATGATTCATGGCAAGCGCGCTCCAATTGTAGGTAATGTTTGTATGGATATGATCATGGTGAATGTTACAGATATCGACTGTAAAGAAGGTGATGAAGTTATTGTATTTGATGCCACAAACACCGCTGAAGACCTGGCGAAAACCGCTCAAACGATTTCCTATGAAATTCTTACCGCTATTTCACAACGTGTCAAACGCGTTTTTATTCGGTAAGGTAAAACTTATAAACTTTTTTACTATTTTAGAACCTCACTAACTATTAATCCAAAATTATGCTTAAAGAATTTAAAGAATTTGCAATGAAGGGCAACCTTGTCGACATTGCTGTTGGTTTCGTTATGGGTGCTGCTTTCAAACAAGTGGTAACCTCATTTACAGGTGGAATTGTTTCGCCACTTATCGGTTTGATATTTAAAGCCGATTTCAAAGACATCAAATGGGTCATTAAAGAGGGAGTTGCCAATGCCGAAGGTGTAATGGAAGGTCAGGTAGCCATTCTTATCGGTGAGTTTTTAACTTATGTGATCGATTTTGTTATCGTGGCTTTCGTAATGTTCATGGTGGTAAAAGGTGTGAACAAATTGAAAAAGAAAGAAGAGCCTGCTCCTGCACCTCCTGCCGGTCCAACACAAGAAGAATTGTTGGCTGAAATTAGAGACTTGCTTAAAAAATAACTTACTGTTAAATAAATAACATTGTGTTATTTGTTGTTAAAAAGACCTCATTCTCAGGAATTGGGGTCTTTTTTTTAAGATTAAAATAGAATTAATACCTAGTTTTGCGGCAAGAAACCGAATTAAGAAAACACTAAAAATTTACATATGAAAGTAGCTGTTGTTGGCGCCACAGGTATGGTTGGCGAAGTGATGCTAAAAGTATTAGAAGAGCGCAATTTTCCCGTAACAGAATTGTTGGTCGTTGCCTCAGAACGCTCTGTAGGGAAAACGCTGAATTATAAAAATAAGTCATATACCGTGATTAGTCTGGCCGAAGCTGTTGCCGCAAACCCGGATATCGCTATTTTTTCTGCCGGAGGTGGAACCTCTTTAGAATGGGCGCCTAAATTTGCGGAAGTTGGCACTACCGTAATCGACAATTCTTCAGCCTGGCGTATGGATCCCACCAAAAAATTAGTGGTTCCTGAAATTAATGCCAATGAACTTACAAAAGACGATAAGATCATTGCTAACCCAAACTGCTCAACCATTCAAATGGTGATGGCCTTAGCACCTTTGCACAAAGCGTATAAAATGAAACGCGTTGTGGTATCAACCTATCAATCCGTTTCCGGAACCGGAGTAAAGGCCGTTCAGCAACTTGAAAATGAAATTGCCGGGGTTGAAGGTGAAATGGCCTACCCGTATCCTATCGGAAGAAATGCTTTGCCGCATTGCGATGTTTTTGAAGAAAACGGTTATACAAAAGAAGAAATGAAACTGGCTCGAGAGCCTCAAAAAATATTTAACGACAAATCCTTTTCTGTTACTGCTACAGCGGTTCGCATTCCAACAGCCGGCGGACATTCAGAATCGGTAAATGTAGAATTTGAACAGGATTTCGATCTCGGTGCTGTTCGAAAAATGTTACATGAAACACCGGGCGTCGTGGTTCAGGATAATCCGGATACAAATACCTATCCGATGCCAATTTATGCTCATGATAAAGACGAGGTTTTTGTTGGACGTATTCGCCGGGATGAAACACAACCCAATACATTGAACATGTGGATCGTTGCAGATAATTTACGCAAAGGTGCCGCAACCAATGCTATTCAAATTGCTGAATATTTAATTGAAAACAATCTGGTATAGTCCTTTTTTAAAAATATCGCATTCAAAAGGCTCTTGTATTAAAAATAAGGGCTTTTTTGTTTATTTTTACAAAAAAGACTACTAGCTATGAAAAATCTAATGATGCTGCTCGCGGTAGCAGTTATTTCTTCATGTAATTCAAACCCTTCAAAAAACAAAACTAATACATTGAACTACCCGGAAACGAAGACTGTTGATACCGTAGATACCTATTTTGGCGAACAAGTAAAAGACCCGTACCGATGGCTGGAAGACGATCGTAGTCCTGAGACCGAAGCCTGGGTTAAAGAAGAGAATAAAGTAACTTTTGGATATCTGAATCAAATTCCTTTTAGAGGCGAACTTGAAAAACGCTTATCAGAGATCTGGAATTATGAAAAATTAGGCGCGCCATTTAATGAAGGTGATTACACCTATTTTTATAAAAATTCTGGCTTGCAAAATCAGAGTGTTTTATACAGAAAAAAAGGTGACAGCGAGCCTGAAGTATTCTTAGATCCTAATACATTTTCTGAAGACGGAACAGTTTCCTTAGGGAATTTGAGTTTTTCGAAAAATGGTAAAATATTAGCCTATTCAATTTCTGAAGGCGGTAGCGATTGGCGTAAAGTCCTGGTTATGGATGTTGAAACTAGAAATATCGTGGAAGACACCTTAAACGATATCAAGTTCAGTGGGATATCCTGGTATAAGAACGAAGGCTTTTATTATTCCAGTTACGATAAGCCTGAAGGCAGTGAGCTTTCCGCTAAAACTGATCAGCATAAAGTATATTATCACAAACTAGGAACATCACAAAATGAAGATCAACTCATTTATGGTGGTACTCCGGAACAAAAACACCGTTATATTAACGGTATTGTAACTGAGGACGATCATTATTTAATCCTTACACCTCGAAATTCCACCACAGGAAACGAACTTTATGTGAAAGATCTAACGGTTCCCGATAGTAAATTTGTAACGATTCTTGATAACACAAATAGTAACACGACTGTTCTTGATAATGTTGGCAGTAAATTATATCTGGTAACCAATTTAGATGCGCCAAACAAACGTGTTGTAACCGTTGACGTAGCCAACCCGACACCAGAAAATTGGGTAGATCTTATTCCGGAAACCGAAAATGTGTTGACACCGCGCACCAGTGGCGGCTTTATCATGGCTAGTTATATGATTGACGCTATCTCCAAGGTAAAACAATACGATTACGATGGAAATTTTATTCGCGATGTAGAACTACCCGGTATAGGAACTGCAGGAGGATTTGGTGGTAAAAAGGAAGAGAAAATTGATTATTTCACGTTTACCAATTATTACACACCCGGTAGTATTTATAGTTTCGATGTAGAAACGGGAGAAACTAAACTTTACAACAAACCAAATATCGATTTTGATTCAAGTCAATATGAAAGTAAGCAGGTGTTTTATACTTCTAAAGATGGCACCAAGATCCCTATGATCATTACTTACAAAAAAGGACTTGAACTTAATGGAAAGAACCCAACAATCCTTTATGGTTATGGTGGATTTAATATCAGTTTAACGCCATCATTTAGTACGGCTAATGCCATTTGGATGGAAATGGGCGGGGTTTATGCCGTTCCAAATCTTAGAGGTGGTGGAGAGTACGGCAGTGCCTGGCACGATGCCGGAACCAAAATGAAAAAGCAAAATGTATTTGACGATTTTATTGCCGCAGGTGAATATTTAAAAACCAATAAATATACCGATACCCAACATTTGGCTATTCGCGGTGGTTCTAATGGTGGTTTGCTGGTGGGTGCTGTAATGACGCAACGTCCGGATCTGGCACATGTAGCTTTACCGGCTGTTGGTGTTATGGACATGTTGCGCTATAACAAATTTACTGCAGGTGCGGGTTGGGCTTATGATTATGGTACAGCAGAAGATAGCAAAGCTATGTTCGAGTATTTAAAAGGCTATTCGCCGGTTCACAATGTTAAAGCTGCTGAATCATATCCGGCAACACTTGTAACTACCGGAGACCACGACGATCGTGTAGTGCCGGCACACAGTTTTAAATTTGCTGCTGAATTACAAAGTAAACAAGCCGGAGACAACCCGGTATTGATTCGAATAGAAACCGATGCGGGTCACGGAGCCGGAACACCGGTAAGCAAAATTATAGCGTTATATGCAGACGTTTTTAGTTTCACGCTATATAACATGGGTTACAGTACCCTTCCTGGTGATACCGAAGCATAATAAGGTGTTATCAATTCGAACACTAAAATCTGCTCAAGTTATTGGGCAGATTTTTTTTATATTCCCCATGATTAAATGATAATATGCTACAGGTAAAAAATTTGACATTCTCTTATGATAAATCACCGGTGCTTCAAAACTTAAGTTTTGAGGTGGCTCAGGGCGATCATTTTGCGATCATTGGTGAGAGTGGTTCCGGTAAAAGTACCTTATTAAAACTCCTCTATGGAACCTATGATCTGGACGAAGGCCAGCTATTCTGGAAGGATCAGGAAATCCTGGGACCTAAGCACAATTTGATTATTGGACCCGAATATATGAAATATGTGGCTCAGGAATTCGACCTGATGCCGTTTACCACTGCGGCTGAAAATGTTGGAGAATTCCTGTCGAACTTTTACCCTGAGAAAAAAAAGGAACGTACACAGGAATTATTGAAAGTTGTTGAATTGGAAGAAGTCGCCAACACCAAAGTGAAACTACTAAGCGGCGGACAAAAACAGCGCGTAGCCATAGCCCGTGCCATTGCAAAAAAGCCGGAGATCTTACTGCTTGATGAGCCTTTTAGCCATATTGATAATTTTAAAAAGCAGAGTCTCCGCAGAAGTTTGTTTGCCTATTTAAAAGAAAAGAACATTACCTGTATTGTTGCCACCCATGATAAAGAGGATGTGATCTCATTTTCCGATGATATGATCGTGATTCATGACGCACAGATCATGGCGCAGGGTAGTCCGGAAGCCTTATATAAAGACCCAAAGAACAAACTTGTCGCTTCATTTTTTAATGAATTTAATATGATTGATGGCGAACTGGTCTATGCACATCAATTGAAGGTGGTTCCGAAATCCAAATTGAAAGTCATCGTTCAAAAAAGTTATTATAAGGGATCGTATTATTTAATTGAAGGCCTACTTAACGATTCAAAAGTATTTTTTGAACACAAGTCGGCTTTTGAAAAAGGTACTGCGATTTATATTGAAAAGGAGTAGATAGCACTCGACGGAGTCGAGCGCAAACCGGAGTCGAGCGCAAACCGGAGTCGAGCGCAAACCGGAGTCGAGCGCTGACCTTCAAGTTTATATTGATATGAAAGTTCAAAGTCGCTGACCAAAATTTCTAAAATATGTCAGCGCTCGACTCCGTCGAGTGCTTTCAAAAAACGCGTCGATTGCTATGAAAAAAACCCTATATCATCAATTTCTAAAACAGTTTTATTGCCTTGAAAATTTTTAGCGCTGGAATACTTCCAATCTGTAGGATCAATAACAAATCCGGAAACTACAGGGTTTTTATGGATATAATTTATTTTTTGACGCATGATTTTTTCACTCCAAAGTTCTAAAGGATGGTTATGATGTTGCCAAAACTGATACCTGTTTCCATTGGTTTTTTCTTTTCCAGCCCGCTCAAACATCCATAACAACCATTCCCTCCTACTTTCTTTAGGATTCTCAGCAATGGTTTGAATCATTTTCTTAGTTGTAAATTTTTTAAAATCTCTTAGTAATTCCATAGGTTGATTGCTTTTTGATCTAAAAATAAAATGAACGTGACTGGGCATAAAACAATAACAAAACAACTCCATATTTTTATTGGTTCTACAATAGTTTACACTTTCTACTAAAACATCAAAGTAAATTTGTCTTATAAAAACATCCAGCCAATATACCGTTGCGAAGCTCACAAAATAAATACCGGATTTATTATGAAATTTGTACTTTCTGCTCATAATTACTAAGACCTGGTATTCGCTTATTACCGGTGTTCATGAAATGTAAATATTAATTGCAATACACTAAGAACAAAGTATTGAAAAACCACGCCTTAAGTATTTGACTGACAGTAAAATATTCGATGAAATGTAAAATGTGGTACACTCGACAGAGTCGAGCGCAAACCGGAGGCGAGCGCTAACCGGAGTCGAGCGCTATATTCCTTTATAAAATATTGGTGATTACAAAAACTTGATCTCTAAATTGAACCTCGTCATTTACTTCTTTTGAAAGCAGCGCCTGAGCAATTGGCGATTCCGGTGATACGGCATAAAAAGTCTCCTCGTTAATTGTAATAGCACCAGCGCTGATCGCGATAAAATAATTCACTTTTGAGGTGTAAACCACCGATCCCAAACCCACTTTATTTGAAACTTTATTTGACTTAAGCTTTGATAATCTATCGCGCTTGAGTTCGACTTCAGCCAACTGTTGACCGGCACTTTCGCGTTCCAATTGGAGCATGGCGCGTCCGGTTTCGTGTTTGTCGCCTGACGTATTTTTAGTTTCGGAGGATAGCGCATCATGAATGTCGTTTATATGATTTTGAATGGTTTGTAACCGCTCAAGAATATAGGCGTCACATTGTTGAAATAAGGCTTCGCGGATCGTCATCTTAAAGTTTTTAAAGTGTTGCTAAATCTGCAAGTTCCTTTCCAACCAAACTACCAATAGCTACGCCCATACCGCCTAAACGCACACCACAGAATACATGATCTGATAGTGGTTTTACTATGGCTTCTTTTTTTGAACCCACACCCATTATGCCGCTCCAGCGATGATCGATCTCAAAATCAGTATGTGGTAAAATAGTTGTTTTTAAAAGGCGCTCGAGTTCATTTTGAATAAGCTCGGTTTGTTCCATTCTTGTGGTTTCTTCACCCTTAAAATCGAGGTTTCGGCCGCCACCAAAAAGTATACGGTCATTAATATTTCGGAAATAGTAAAAGCCTTTGTCCAGATGAAATGTTCCTTTGATATGAAGCTTTTTTATAGGTTTAGTAATAAGCACCTGAGCACGAGCCGGCTTCACCTCTTCCTTTATAAATTGAGATGCAAAACCATTAGTAGCTATACAGAGTTTTCCTGTTCTAAATTGAAATTGATCGGTTTTGATATGAACTCCAGAGCCGTCTTCAGAGAAATTCTCAACCACACAATTGTTCAAGATTTTGATGCCGGCACTTTGCGCTTTGTGCAATAAGGCTTCCATCATATTACCCGTATGAATTTGTCCTTCAAACGGATTATAGATCAGGTTTTCCTGAATGTTTTGAAAATTAAAATTATTCGGCTTTACTTGAAATACGGTGTCCTTTAAAATCGGTTCTAAAAGGCGGTTAATTGTATCTCGCTGATCCAAACAAATCTCGTAAAGTTCAGCATCTGCTTTGGTGAATAATTCGTAGCCGCCGTGTTGTTTATAGCCGATGGTATCATCGCCAAGATTTTGCCTTAGAATATGTAATCCATCCAAACGCTTTTGAATGAGTTTCAGGACTTCTTCCTCGGAATGCGACTTGAGATCTTCAATGATCTCACTTAAACTACCAAAACAGGCAAAGCCTGCATTTTTTGTGCTGGCACCCTGAGGTAACATGCCTTTTTCTAAAACCAAAACCCGGGATTTTGGGTGTTTTTGTTTGAGTTGTAAGGCACAATTTAAGCCAACGATACCGCTACCGATCACGGTAAAATCGATGTTTTTAAGCCAGGTTTGTATTTCCCAATAGGATAAATTCATGTTACTAAAATACTGTTTTCTTTTGATTGTTGAAGGGCAAATTATCGCAGTTAAGTCATTCCTGAAAAAGCAGGTATCCATTAAGGATTTAGGAAAGAATAGTGAGATTCTTGCCTACGCAGGAATGACAGATCGAAACGTCAATACGAGGAGCGCAGTGACGTGGTAATCTCTTGAGGAGGACTCCAAATTGAAAGATTGCTTCGCTTTGCTCGCCATGACGGAATCAGATAATATAGAGGGTGGATTCCTGCCTTCGCAGGAATGACAATCACTACCTTAATACGACACTGTATTTAGCAAAGAAGCCCGCGTTAGGGATAGTAGTGGAAAGCCCGCAGCGCCATGCGCGAGGACTTGCAACGGATAGCCCGACCCCGACGCAGGAGGGGTAACGCCCAAAAAAAACTCCGAAATAATTTCCGGAGTTTGTTTATTTATTCGTCGTCTTCGACTACTTCTTTTTTCATCTTGAAGTCTTCCATGAACTTCGTTGTGTAGTTCCCGGCAAGATAGTCGGGATTGTCCATGAGCTGACGGTGGAACGGGATCGTGGTTTTGATACCTTCGATAACGAACTCGTCGAGCGCGCGTTTCATTTTATTTATGGCTTCCTCACGGGTTTGTGCCGTGGTGATGAGCTTCGCGATCATGGAATCGTAGTTTGGCGGGATGATATACCCGGCGTAAACATGTGTATCCAAACGTACCCCATGACCACCCGGCGCATGGAGCGTGGTGATTCTACCCGGTGACGGTCTGAAATCGTTATATGGATCTTCCGCGTTGATACGGCATTCGATGGAGTGTAATTTCGGGATGTAATTCTTACCTGAAATTGGCACACCGGCTGCTACCAGAATCTGTTCGCGGATCAGATCAAAATCGATAACCTGCTCGGTGATCGGGTGTTCTACCTGGATCCGGGTATTCATTTCCATGAAGTAGAAATTGCGGTGTTTATCTACGAGGAATTCTATCGTTCCGGCGCCTTCATATTTAATGTATTCAGCGGCTTTAACAGCGGCTTCACCCATTTTTTTACGCAATTTATCCGTCATGAATGGCGACGGTGTTTCTTCGGTTAGCTTTTGATGACGACGTTGGATGGAGCAGTCACGCTCAGACAAATGACAGGCTTTTCCACGGGAGTCGCCTACAATTTGAATTTCAATATGGCGTGGCTCTTCGATGAGCTTTTCCATATACATGTCGTCGTTACCGAAGGCCGCTTTACTTTCTTGACGTGCCGATTCCCAGGCCGCTTTTAGGTTTTCTTCCTTCCAAACCGCACGCATTCCTTTTCCTCCACCACCGGCAGAAGCTTTAAGCATAACCGGATATCCGGTTTCTTTAGCGATCTTTTTACATTGTTCGAAGGTCTCGATAACGCCATCACTTCCTGGCACGCAGGGTACGCCTGCGGCTTTCATAGTGGCTTTCGCATTGGCCTTATCACCCATGCGCTCGATCATTTCCGGAGAAGCCCCGATAAATTTTATTCCGTGTTCACCACAGATCTTTGAGAACTTAGCGTTTTCTGATAAAAATCCGTAACCGGGATGAATGGCATCGGCATTAGTGATCTCGGCGGCCGCGATGAGGTGTGACATTTTTAAATAGGACTCACTACTCGGTCCGGGGCCGATACAAACTGCTTCATCTGCAAATTTAACGTGCAAACTTTCAGCATCTACAGTAGAATAAACCGCCACCGTTTTAATGCCCATTTCTTTACAGGTTCTGATCACACGTAGTGCGATCTCACCTCTATTGGCTATTAATATTTTTTTAAACATAACTGGTGTTTTAAAAATTCAAATTCCAAGCTCCAAATTCCATATTAGGATTCTGAGATTTGTGTTTTGGAATTTTTAAATGTTATGACGGGTCGATTAAAAATAACGGTTGATCAAATTCTACCGGAGAAGAATCTTCAACAAGGACTTTAACAACCTTACCTGATACCTCAGATTCGATTTCGTTAAATAATTTCATGGCTTCGATAATACAAAGCACATCACCTTCAGCAACAGTTTGGCCTACCTCAACAAACAACGGTTTGTCCGGTGACGGTTTTCTGTAGAAGGTTCCGATGATCGGTGATTTTATGGTGATGTATTTAGAATCTTCTTTTTCTGCTTTAGGTGCTTCCTGAGCCGGAGCAGCCTGTTCTTGAGCTGGAGCGGCTTGTGGCGCTGCCATTTGTGGCATTTGCGGTACCTGAGCGGCACTCGGCATTTGATGCACAATGGTTGTTTCTGAATCTGAGCCGGTTTTTATGGTGATCTTAATATCATCCATCTCCAATTTAACCTCACTTGCGCCCGATTTGGCTACAAATTTTATTAAATTTTGAATTTCCTTTATATCCATAATAATTCGCGTTAGTTTTTCTTGGTTAGTTATTAGAATTATAAGCCCATTTTAAATAAATGGCTCCCCAGTTGAATCCGCCACCAAAAGCGGCAAAGATTAAATTGTCTCCTTTTTTTATCTGCGATTCGTAATCGTTTAATAATAACGGTAAAGTTGCTGAAGTCGTATTTCCATACTTGTGAATATTCATCATTACTTTTTCCTCTTCCAGATCAATGCGTTGTGCGGTGGCATCAATGATGCGTTTATTGGCTTGATGCGCCACCAACCAATCGATGGAATCTTTAGTTAAATGATTACGCTCTAAAACTTTTACGGTGGCATCGGCCATATTGAAAACCGCATTTTTAAATACGGTACGCCCTTCCTGAAATGCAAATTGCTTTCCGGCTTCCATGGCTTCAGCCGTAATGGGATGAGACGAACCACCGTAAGTAGCTTGCAGGAACTCGCGTCCTGAACCGTCACTTCTTAAATATTCATCCTGTAAGCCCAATCCTTCTTCATTCGGTTCAAAAAACACAGCTCCGGCACCATCTCCAAAAATGATACAGGTTGCGCGATCTTTATAATTGATCATGGACGACATTTTATCCGCACCAATAAGCAATACATTCCTGTAACGCCCTGATTCAATATATTTCGCAGCGACTGACATTCCGAATAAAAAACTGGAGCAGGCCGCGTCCAAATCAAATGAAAATGCATTGGTTGCTCCAATATGGTATGCTGTATAGGCTGCCGTTGAAGCAGCTTTCATATCCGGCGTAGCCGTGGCCACAATAACCAATTCAATGGTTTTTGGGTCGATACCTTTTTTATCAATAAGATCCTGGGCTGCTTTTATGGCAAGGAAAGAACTTCCTTTACCTTCTTCTTTGAGTATCCGGCGTTCTTTGATGCCGGTTCGGGTGGTTATCCATTCATCATTCGTTTCAACCATCGTCTCAAGGATCTGATTGGTCAATACGTATTCCGGTACATAGGCACCTACAGCTGTAATGGCTGCTGAGATTTTACTCATAATTTATAGTTAAATAGACTAAAAATCATTAAAATTTGAACAGTTTTGCTCAAATTTTGGTGAAAACTACTAATTTTTCGCCTAAAATTATACAAATTTAGTGTTTTTGTAGCGATTAAAAATTAGTTCATAAAAAAACGCCCAACTAAAGTGAGCGCTTTATTTTATGTTCGTAGCGTTTAGGCTACGTTTTCAATCTCTTCAGAGTTGTCGATCAAAACCTGACCTCTGTAGTATAATTTTCCTTCGTGCCAGTGCGCTCTGTGGTACAAATGTGCTTCTCCCGTAGTAGGACATGTTGCAATCTGTGGCGCAGTTGCTTTATAATGTGTTCTTCTTTTATCTCTTCTGGTTTTAGAAGTTTTTCTTTTAGGATGTGCCATGTTCTATTATTATTTATCCGTTAATAAGTTCTTTAATTTATTCCATCGGGGATCAATATCCTCCGAATCCTTATTTTTATCGTCCTCTTCTTTTGGACTTAATTCTTCAAGTTTTTTTAATATTTCAGAATCTAATGTGCCGTCTTCAACTCCGGGATGTATGCGTTTTACAGGAACCCCTAAAACAGCGGTCTCATAGATGTATTGCTGTACGTTCACTTCAAAAGTACCGTGTGGTACCATCAAAATATCAATATAATCATCATTATAATCATCACCAAACTTCACTACCAGATCAAACGTATTTGAAATGGGTTGCTCGTAGGGCTCGTTCGTGATATCGCAATTCACATTTACAGTACCCGAAACGTCAAAGTGAAACTCTAAATGAGCACTTTTTTTATCAAGCGTTACGTCCGCTTTTAGTTGGGCTGCATTAAAATCATCAAATTCAAAATACTCAAAGAACGTGTTGTCTATCTCATATTCAAAGTGATGCTTCCCTTGTTTTAATCCCACAAACGGAATGGTGTACATTTTCAGTGGCTTCATTCTCGCATCTATTTTGAGCCTGCAAATATATAAATTTTTATTTACGCTACCTTAGGATTAAACAATTTTTTGTTTATCCCTTTTTACTCCGTTTTTTCAGCGGATTTGCTGTGAGTTCTTCATACTCTTTTCGCTGTTTAAAAATATGAATACCAGCAAATAAGGCCTCTTTGAAGGAGTTATTATCGGCTTCGCCTTTACCGGCTATTTCAAAGGCTGTTCCATGATCGGGCGATGTTCTCACGCGCGTTAGCCCTGCTGTGTAGTTTACACCGCGTCCAAACGAGAGGGTTTTAAAGGGAATTAAGCCCTGGTCGTGATATGAGGCGATAATGGCATCAAAGTTTTTGTAATTGTTCGATCCGAAAAAACTATCTGCTGCATACGGCCCAAAAACCAGTTTTCCGGATTCTTTTATTTTTTGAAGCGTTGGTCTCAAAGTATCGTCATCTTCCGTGCCAATAACCCCACTATCACCTGTATGTGGATTGATCCCCAAAACTGCAATTTTCGGTCTTTCAATTCCAAAATCCCGTTTAAGGGATTCATAAACGGTATCGATCTTATCTTGTATAAGCTTTGGGGTTATCGCTTTTGAAACATCTTTAACAGCCACATGATCGGTTAATAAACCAACCCGCAAGGTATCAGTGATCATGAACATCAAACTATTGCCGCCTAGTTGCTGGGCTAAATAATCGGTATGTCCGGGAAATTTAAAGGTGTCGGATTGAATCGTTTTTTTACTGATGGGCGCAGTTAGCAACACATCAATACCTTCATTTTTCAAAGCTGCTGTTGCGGCTTCCAAAGATTTTATGGCATATTCCCCGCTTTTCAGATCTTCTTTACCAAAATTAATCTCAAAGGGTTCCTTCCAAACATTGTAAACATTAAGTTGCCCTTCTTTAATTTGGTTGAGGTGATTGCAACTATTGAGGGTTATTTCCGAATTGAAATGGGATGTTAAAAAGTTCATCACCTTAATAGAGGCGAAAACCACCGGAGTGCAAAAATCGAAAACCCGTTCATCTTCAAAGGTATTTAAAATAATCTCACCACCAATGCCATTCAAGTCTCCAATGGAGATCCCAACGATTATATTTTCAGCTTTACTCATTAAAATGACAACTTTTGTTTGTAATTTTGATGTGCAAATTTAACCAAATAAACAGAGAAAATTATGTTTACAGGAATTATTGAAGATTTGGGCGAGGTTACTAATTTAAAAACCGAGCAGGACAATCTTCATATCACCATAAAAAGTGCGATAACGCCCGAGTTAAAAATCGATCAGAGTGTCGCGCACAATGGTGTTTGCCTTACCGTTGTAAGCATAAATAATCAAGAATATACGGTTACCGCCATTAAAGAAACCTTGAACAAAACAAATCTTAACAGTTTGAAGATTGGTGATGTGGTTAATTTAGAACGCGCCATGAAACTGGGCGATCGTTTGGACGGGCATATCGTGCAAGGTCATGTAGATCAAACGGCCGTTTGTGAATCGGTTGAAGAAACTGATGGCAGCTGGTTGTTTACTTTTAGCTATGATAGCAGTTTAAATAATGTTACTATCGAAAAAGGTTCTATAACTGTTAATGGTACGAGTCTAACGGTAGTGAATTCTAAAAAAGACCGCTTTAGTGTGGCTATTATTCCTTATACCTACGAGCATACCAACTTCAATACCTTTAAAAAAGGGACTACAGTGAATCTGGAGTTTGATGTATTGGGGAAATATGTGAGTCGTTTGCTGGAACTTAGAGGCTAACAATTAATCGCCATCACCCCAAATTTTCATTAAAGATTCTGCGCCATTCTTGATCCCATCATAAAATTTATCTTTTTTGAATTGAGGAAAGATCACCTGCTCCATAGTTTGTAAGCTCATACTATCAGTTATTACTTTTCGCGTTCCATCTCCGGTTGCTATGCCAAAACTTTTACATGGTTTACAAAGCAGCATCACAAGTCCGTTGTTTTTGCCTTGATGACCAACACCCCAATAACTCCCCAATGCTGTTGCCATTTGTTGTGCATCTCCAAACGGTGCAATACTCCCCACAGTAACCACAACGAACACATTGGTTGATTTTTTATGATATTTTAGAAACATTTTTGAAAGATTTTGGCGCTCCTTTGGAGTAAATACACTATCAAAATCTTGTACAGGAAGGGCTTTCTCTTTAGCTTCCCTGTAACGATCGATCTTTGATAAATCGAAATCGGTTTCCTGGGCAACGCTTTTAAAAGAAAAAAGACTCAGACCCAATCCAAAAATAACAAGCAGTATTTTGTTTTTCATGTTTTTGGTTTTTGATGGTTAATGCTTTAGGGTAGGTTAATACGAGTCTTTTCAAAAAGAAAAAACCTTTTAATTATTAGCATACGGCATTCCGTAACGGATCAAAACGGTATTTACTTTTCCATTTGGCATTTTAGTAACTATGTATAAGCGGTCGTATTCACTCGCCTCATTAATAGGCGTCCCGGGATCGCCCCCTAATAACTCCACCAGGGCAGGTGTTGAATTGCTATGACCAACAACCAAACTGCGCCCACCCTCTGCCATTAATTTATCTTTGAAACTTTGCAGTTCGCGCGGGTTGTATAATTGGGTTTTTAAGTCGAACAACTTTGCTGTAGGTGCCGCTGTTTCACGCGTTCGGATAAAATCGGAGCTGTAAACATGATCTATTTTAGTGCTTCGCAGAACTTCAGCCAGTTTTAGAGCTCTGGTTTTACCTGCCTCTGAAAGTTCCGGATCTTTTGAGCTGTCGACTTTCTCGCCATGGCGTACCAGAAAAACTGTAAGTGTGTTTCCCTCCGGTTCACTATTGGAAATTTTAGATTCGCAATTAAGTAGGGTTAAAGTGAAAAATAAAAAAAGAAGGGCTTTATTCAGCGTTTTAATTTTGGTTGATGTCATCGGCATTAATTGATGTTAATTTACAGATATAAATACCTCAAAAAGAAGTCTATATCCGTTTCTCAATATAATCAAAAATCCCGAAGTTTTATTGCAAAATTATTCTACCAAAAGCCTTTTATACTTAGGATATTTTACCGCATATTTCAGGTCGAGTTCTTTTGTATCGGCCGGTTTTAATTCCAGATTCCAAATAACCTCACCGGTTTCTGGATTAACCACCCCGCGTGATTTATCTACGACTTCCACAGTAATCTCATCGCGTGTAGACACCGGAATTTGATCGTGAATTTCAATTGGAATAGTTTGTTGTTTATTATTTTTTACCGTGATCTGCCAAGCCCTGATCTCTTCTTTTTTAGTGCCTATAAATTTTTTAGAACTGAAATTAGTTTGTTGCTCACGCTTGATGCTGATATTTTTATCTCGCCCTAACGAAAGTTGCAAAGTATCCGTAGCATAGCGCACATCCAAAACACTTTTCCCTACAAAGGTGTTTTCAAAAAAGAGGTTGGCCTCGCCCTCCAGTAAATTATATTTTTCCCAATCGTTAATACTTGCTGTAAGAAAGGCTGATGCCTCAACTTTTGGCACGCTTACATATTTATAATCTGCGGGCACTTCATATTGAGCAACATCAACGGCATAAGTTTTATTATCTGAAGGTACTGTAAACGGACGGTCAATTTCAAATTCTACCGTTGTTTGTCTTGCTACTTGTTCTACCGGAAGGGAAATATTTTCAGGTTCTTGAGGTGAACTACCCTGTCCGCGAATGGCAACGCCGCTCACTTTTCCTCTTAGAGCTCTATCAATTTTATTACTGCTGTTTGTTGATCCATATCCCACAACAACCACTTCATCTAAGGCTTCTGAGCTTTCTTTCATTCTAACATTTATAATCGGTGCTGCGATAGTTTTTTCAACGGTATTAAACCCAACATAACTAAATACCAAAACACCCTGACCATTTGGCACGGTTAAATTGTATTTACCATCAAAATCAGTACTAGTTCCTATAGTCGTTCCTTTAACGAGAATTGTGGCTCCCGGCAGTGGCTGTCCATCTTCATCCATGACTACCCCAGAAAGCTGGTTCACATTACTACCATAAGCCGGTGGAGGTGTACCATAATTCAAGTAATACGTTTTTAACTCCGGTGTTACACCCGAAATATTTGGGTTAGAGGTCGATAACCGTAATTTAACCCCTTTCCAATCTACCTTGGTATCTTGATGGATATTAGCCTTATAATTTAAGGCTATCGGACTATTAATGTCCTTAGCCTTGATGTCATAGAATGGTAACCAACCGGCATTCTTTACCACATAGCTCAAAGCCACATCTATTTTTGTAGCCATTTTGCTGTCTATTTTAATAACCACATTTCCTTTGGAGTATTCTTTAACACCTGTTTCAGCATTCATTTCATTATTTAATTCCGAAATTTTTTCACTAAGAGCCTTAAGCGTTTTGTTATTTTGAAGCAGACTTTTGTTTAAATCTAATATGCGTTTTCTATAAAAATCAGCGGCTTCTCTCAATGAAGTTACGCTCACCCCATCATTACCTCCAATTCGTTTATTAGCGTTAATAAATTCTATTTCCTGATTTATCACCTGATTTTCCATAGTGATTTCATCAATACTTCCCTGGGTATTTTCAATGGTTGCTTCGAGATCTATGATTCGTTGAGGCTTTTCGAGTTTATCTACAAAATCGGCCTTGTAATTAACCGAAAGCACCGTAATGTTTCCTTTTACCTTTGTCTGAACACTACTCGGAATAATAAAAGGAGACAGGTCCTTAAATATGACCTGAGTGACACCCGCATCTAACTGAATTTGTTTATTTCGTGTTATTTGGGCATTTTCCAAAAAAACAGTAACCTCATCAACTTTAGAAGTAACCGATAATTCTTTTGGGTTTTGTGAAAAAATTTGAACAGGTAATAATAGACTTAGGGTAAGAACCAGAATTCTCATAAGGGTAAGTTTAGTGTTTTGAAGTATCCTTCGTGTTAATTAATTATCCAATATACTAAAAAGTAACTCAGGGTTCAGGGTAAAAATGGGATGCAGTTCAACCATTTTCATCCTAAGCCTTATTTAATAATTCCAAAATATTCATTTCATCAGAGTATTTGAAAACAGCCATTACAACACCTTCTTTGTTCAGAACTACGGTGTAGGGAAAACGGTTAACATTTAATTGTCTTAAAATATTTCCCCCATTCGGAATTAATTTAAAGTTTGAATTTTCCAAATCAAACCCACGATTAATCTCATCCTTGTTGGCATTGAAAATGATTATGGCTTCAATTTCGGTATTTCTATTGGTCTCATTGATTTTTTGGTCCATTCCGGCAATTTCATGTTTTTTGAATCGAAATGAATCTGCCTCCATTTCAAACCTTAATATGACCATTTTACCTTTAAGGTCATTAAAATCCATCGTTTTACCGTCAACCGTTTTAAGGTTGTAATCAGGAAATGAAAACCCTTCAACCAATGAAGTTTTTCCTGGCTTATAAACCCGGATTTTCAAATTCTGAGGATCATAAAGATATTTTATGATTTCACCTTTTTTGTCAATTACCGGTTCTAAAATAAGTTTGGGATTTATTGCTAGAAGCTTTTGGAACATCTCAGGCGACACTTTTTCTCCTGTTATTTTATTGTATACCTTGTCAACACTAAATGAGGTATCTACACTTACTTTTGTGTGTTTAACCCCAATAGGAGTCTGTGCTCCTAATGAGATACATAATAAGAAAAATAGGCTTAGAGATACGGTTTTTTGCATAATGAGTTTTTTTAATATCGAAATATAGGTATTATAGTAGTTATTTCCTACAAAAATGCGTTTTCTTAGATAGAAAGGGCCTTTTCCCGAAAAAATTAATTTTTAAAAATCCGATAAACCGTCTTACTCCGTCTTAAAAATAAAGCCGCGATTGTGGACATTTTCAATCTTGATGGTCCAGTCCTTACTTAGGTATTTTCGCAAATGGGTAATGAACACATTTAAACTTTTCCGATTAAAATAATCGTTCTTACCCCATAAATGATTTAGGATCTCTTTATGCGTGCAAATGCGATTCTTGTTGGTAACCAAATAGTGAAGCAGTTCGCTCTCGCGCTTGGTCAAGGTGGTTACCTCATCTTTGTAATGCAATTGTTGGTTCACCACATCGAAGGTATAATTTCCTAAGGTAAAAGTATCGTCGTCATCGTTTTGTTCAACCTTACTTTTCAATCGCGATAACAGCGCTTTAATGCGTACCACAAGGACTTCTTCATCAATAGGTTTTTTTAAATAATCAACCGCACCCAGGGAGAACCCTTTTAGAATGTCGATTTTTAAAGAACGTGCCGTGAGGAACAAAAAGGGTAAATTCGGGTTTACGGCATTGATCTTTTTGGCGAAACTAAAGCCGTCAATATCCGGCAACATCACATCCAGGATTGCCAGATCGTAACTGTTCTGCTCCAGCATTTTCCAGCCCTCATCGCCGGTCTTAGCCCAATAGACTTCAAAATCGTTCATGTTGAGATATTCCTGAAGCAAATATCCCAGGGTTTCATCATCTTCAAGAAGCATTATTTTGTCTTTTTCACTAGCCATGATTTAAGGGTATAATAATGGTGATACTTGTGCCACTTCCGGGCGTGCTGTCAATTTTTATTTTGCCTTTATGTTTTTTGATGATATCCTTTACATAACTCAGTCCAAGGCCATAACCTTTTACCTTATGCAGTTCGTCGTTACCCACACGGTAATACTTTTTAAAGATAAGCGATTTTTCCTTTTTACTCATCCCAATGCCATTGTCTGAAACGGTTATCTCCAGAACTTTTGCTGTCGTTTTAGCTTTTAAAGTAATCATCGGATCATCCGAGTATTTTTGAGCATTATCCAAAATATTACTGATGGCATTTTCCAGGTGCGTTGCTTCCGCTTTTATGGGATAGGTATCGCCTTCCAAGCTATAGCTAAACTGAATATTCTGTAAACTTGATAAGGCTTCAAAATCCTCGCAAAGTTTTTTCAAATTGGGGTAAAAATCAAGCGGTTCAATTTTAAAAACCTTTTTTTGAAATTCCAGTTTCCCTAATTCCAAAACCTTATCGATATGTTTATTGAGGCGTTCGGTTTGTTGTTTTATAATATTTATGAATTGCTTTTTTGTTGAAGGTACTTCGGGCTCTAAAATTTTTGTTGCCAGACCGATTGAGAATACGGGCGTTTTCAATTCGTGGGTTAAATTATTGATAAATGCATTGGTGGTGGTAATCACTTTATGCTGCCAGTATACCGAACGTAATACCCAAACAAAGATCACGATGATTACGAGTAAACACAAAATACTCGGGATGGTCAAACCATTAAGTTGCGATAAAAAATAGCTATTAAGATCCTTAAATTGAAGTTCGAGGATCACCTGGCGGTTTACCAGCTTGGGCAAATAGCCTTGCAATTCTATAGGATACGTTTCAAGCTTGGTATCGGGTGCGAAGGTATGAGCAGATTTCAGATAAAAGGTACTGTCGCGCGTAAACAAGCGATAGGAGAAATCGGTTTTAATGCCATTAATAGACAAGCGGTATTTTAAAAAATCGTCCAGAAAGTTTTTTGAAGCTGTCTCCATACTATCCAGACTCATGTTGAAATATTTATCGTCTTTTACCAAAGCACGACCGATAAGAAAGGTAAGTTGTGTTTGAATGCCAAGTTCTTGTTTGATCTGCTGACTCGACTCCCCAATATCCCGATTGAATTTTACTTTGGCTACATTCAAGCCAATTTTTAAATACTGATACTGCACCACAAACAAGGTTATGATGCTGATTACAAAAATGGCGATATATATGGTACGCTTGCTCAAAACTGATGCTATATTACTAAAAAAAGTGTTGCTTACCTCAAATTAACTTTTTATTAATCAAATTAATCTTTTATTAATCTTTTTTACTTTTCGATAGCCAGTAGCAAAGCCTAAACCCTGTACTTTAGCAGCGTTAGAGTTAGAACTATGAGTCGCATTTTAATTAGAATTAACAAATATCGTTTGATCGCTATAAGCATCGGCATTATCTATTTGTGGTTTGGTGTGTTAAAATTTTTCCCGGAACTCAGCCCCGCTGATGCCCTGGCTAAACAAACCATACATTTTCTGACCCTTGGTTTTTTACCGGATCAGATAAGCATTTTGTTATTAGCCACCATTGAAGTTACTATTGGTGCCATGCTCGTTTTCAACATAAAAATTCGCGTTGCCATTACAGCGGCGCTATTACATTTGTTATTCACCTTTGTGCCTCTATTTTTCCCCGATGTGTCCTTTTCGGGTGGGCCTTTTGTGCTCACCCTGGTAGGGCAGTATATCTTAAAGAATATAGTAATTATAAGCGCCCTACTGTTTATTTATCCTTTGGATGAAGCCGCTTTAAGTCGCCATAATAAACGTATTAATGCGGTAAGCGAAAGTTTACCATAAAATATTGATTTAAGTTAAATGAGCCTTGAGTAAGTTCATTAAAAATTAATTTGTTTTTCATAGGAATAGCATCAAATCAACGGTTTGATGCTATTTTTTTGTATGCTTTCCCTGGTAAATTTTAATGGACTCGCGTAAGTATCGTCAAATAATTCACTAACTTTCGGACACTTAGAAAATCGGACGACCGGCATTTTTTGCCCAGATTTTATGACTTATTCAAACCAACCAAAGCATGACCAGGTTTTTTAAAAAACTCCGACAAGATCTATTCTCTAAAAACAAAACCATCAACTATTTAAAATATGCCTTAGGCGAAATTATCCTTGTGGTTATTGGGATTTTGCTCGCTGTTCAAATCAATAGCTGGCATCAGAACACCCTGCGGTTGAAACAAGAAAAAGTATTGTTGAAGCAATTAAAAAAGGAACTTTTAGATACTTATTATGATCTGTTCACAGATATTTACCTCCTGAGGATCGGAAAGACCAGTCAGGAAAAAATTTTAAACGTCATTACCCATGATAAGCCTTATGAGGATGCGCTTTGTTTTGATTTTTACTTTTTAAAATACGATGAGTACATTTATCCTAATACCGCCGTTTATGGAAAAATTAAAGAATTGGGGCTGGATATCATTCAAAATGATACCCTTCGTGAAAATATAAAAGCACTTTATGAAGACTTCTTTCCCCGAATCAGTAAAAACACGGCCTTTACCACTGATATTTCAAACTATCTGGATCCCTATTATGTAACCCACTTCACCCCGAATACAGATCTTGATCTGCACTACATTATTCCTGCAATTACCGATAGTTTAGGCGGGAGGACTTATAAACAAAATGCGCTACAATTTCCAGGTAAAAATCCCTTTATCGGTAGTTTGTTAGATAGCCTCAACCAAAGTGAAAAATCAAAAATAGTCACCTCCAGCTTTGATGACGCTAATTATACCATAGGCTTCGTGCCACTAAACTTTGAGCAGTTAAAAAAAGACCCTCAATTTTTAATGTTACTGAAAGAGGTTGAAGCCGATCGGAGTTATAAATTATCGCGATATCTCCAAACCAGATTAACCGTTAGGAAGGTCGTGAATCATATTGATAAAGTTCTCGAAGATGATTAAACTATTTCACAATATTCGAAAATCCTTTATTCAGGAAGGTAAAACCTTAAACTACCTGAAATATGCCATTGGCGAGATTGTACTGGTCGTGATCGGGATCCTGATCGCCCTTCAGGTTAATAATTGGAATGAAGATCGGAAAGGTGAAAAGTTTGAACATGAAATCCTCACACTCATTGATAAAAATCTGGAGCAGGACTCAATAGCGCTATCTAACGAACTGGCTAAGTCAGAGCTCGGCATACATTGTACCGATCGTCTTTTAGAACAAGTCGCTTTAAAAAATTACAACGACAGCCTGAGCTTTTGGATGGGAAAAATTATCACCTTTGAGCGTTTCAGATCGCAATCCAGCGCCTATGAAATGTTGAAATCCAAGGGCCTGGAAAATATTTCCGATAAAAAGCTTCAAATGGCTTTAATATCCTATTATGACCAAAGCTTATTTAACGTGTACCAAGCTTTTAATGATGTTGAACAACAATTTAATTTAGACTGGGTGCCCATAATAAAGCAGGAGTTTAAGGATTTTAAATGGACTGTTTACTGTAAACCGACAGATCCTAAAACATTCTTTGAAAAGGCATCTACAATTTCCTTCTTTAAATTGTATCGTGATAATAGAAGAGGTTCTGTTAGAAATGCCTCAAAAGCGCTTGCTAAAATTTCAGAGATCAGAACGCTGATTAAAAAAGACAACTAAAAATTTATATTTTTTGTCTCCTAATAATCAGGCTTTTAAAACATAAAAGATGTATGTTTATTACCATAGAAAAATACAAAGTCGTTTTTCTCATAATCTGAAATATTATGAAATCCAAACTATGTTTTATTTTCATATTTCTCAGTCTTCTGAGTAATGCACAAATAATATCCATAAAAGATCTTAAAAATATTCCGGGATTCTGGCAAGGTAAATTAACTTATCTCGATTACAATTCGGGGAAACCCTATTCCATGCCTGTCAATCTTGAAGTAGAACCCATCGCCGGAACAAATAATCTTCTTCTTTCGATAAGTTATCCAGACGAGCCAAATGCCAATGGGATGGATACCTTATTCATTTCCAAAAACAGAAAATTTATTAATGCTTCTGCCATTGTTCGCAGACAAGAGCTTCCAAATAAAACAGCGCTAATTGTAACCAGAAGTAAAGGGAGGGACGGCAATGATAACTCAGAGGTCCTAATTCGATATAGCTATACTATCGGGCCATCTGAATTTAAATTAAAAAAAGAAGTGCAATTATTAAATGATACCACCTGGATAAAACGTAATGAATTTATATTTTCGAGGACGTTAAAAAAGAAGCTATGAACCATCACTTTAGAAAAGCGAAACGCTCTGAAATTCCTGAGATCTGGACCATCATTCAACAAGCTATTGCCCGTCGCAAGGCCGATGGCAGCAATCAGTGGCAAGATGGTTATCCGAATCCCGAGGTTTTGAACCGCGATATCGACCGGGATGCGGGCTATGTTCTAACACACAACGATAAAATTATTGGCTATGCCGCCGTGTTAATTAACGACGAACCGGAATACGACAACCTCGAAGGACAATGGCTCTCGAATGGTGATTTTGTAGTGTTTCATCGCGTGGCCATTCACGATGACTATTTAGGACAAGGCCTTGCTAAAGCCCTGTTTCTTTACATTGAGGCTTTCGCTTTACAACACGAGATTTACAGCGTGAAAGCCGATACCAATTTTGATAACCAACCCATGCTCGCCTTGTTTGAAAAACTTGGTTATACCTACTGCGGAGAAGTGTATTTTAGAGGCAGCCCCAGAAAGGCCTATGAGAAAGTCTTAAAATAAATTTAAATATAAACGGTATGAGAATCATTTATCTAGCACTGGGATTGTTGCTGCTTTTTTCCTGCGAAAATAAGACAACATTCGATATTCAAAAGGAAACGGTTGCCATACTTAAATTACACCACGCTCAGCGCGATTCTCATTTTAATAAAGATTCCCTGGCTTTTGTGAATCAATTTTCCAAAAGCTTTATTTCCGTAAATAAAGGGGAAATAACCCAGCCCTCTAAAAAAAATATGTTGCAACGCTATCATCGTTATTTTTCTTCTGTAACTTTTGATCAATGGGATGATGTTTCTGATCCTATCATTAGGTTTTCTGAAGATGGAACGCTAGCCTATACCATCGTAGATAAATTGGTAAAGTTGCACTTCAAAAAAGAGGACGGTACCTCGACGCCTTCTGAAACACATTTCGCCTGGACCACGATTTATAAAAAACACCATGGCCGTTGGAAAATTGATTGCGTAACATCTACCGAAAGAACACCTTAAAAAAGAACGAGATTATAGCGTACATTTTCTAAGCATAAAACACGTTTCTAAAGCTAAAAAACAGGTTTGAAAGTTACATTAGTCACACAAGTTCTTCCTAAAAAGCTGTATCTTATACATTCGATTTAAAAAGATTTAAAACACAAAAATTAGAAGATTCATGAGTTATTATTTTAAAACAACATTACGCGATAAACCTTTTAATGATGCCATAGAGGAAGTGACTCAGGCTCTAAAAAAAGAAGGCTTTGGTGTGCTTACAGAAATTGATATTGCCCAGACCTTAAAGAAAAAATTGGACGTCGATTTCAAAAAATACCGCATTCTTGGTGCCTGCAATCCGCCTTATGCTTATGAGGCTTTGCAAAAAGAAGAAAAGATCGGGTTGTTCCTGCCTTGTAACGTGGTGGTTCATGAAAATGACGAAGGTCATATTGAGGTAGCAGCTGTAGATCCTGTAGCGTCTATGATCTCGGTTGAAAACGATGCCTTAGCTAATGTTGCCCACGAGATCCAGCAGAAACTTAAAAATGTGATCGATAGTTTGGCTTCATAATGTGCCTTGAAAAAAGTTTAAAAGCACTATCGCTGTTTACTGGCCGTTTCAAGCCCCTCAAAACTTGGTTATTATCATATATTAGAATTTATTACATTTGTTCTAAAGTTTTTTAATTTTAGAATTCTCCCATGAAAATCCGAGTTTTAACAACCGGCGCACTTATTTTTTCGTTTTTTCTAAGTGCACAGACACCTATTCAAAATAATTCAAAAATTGACAGTCTCATTTCAGTCTGCCTGAACAGCAGAAGGAATCCGGTTGATTTCAAGGCAAATGCCCTAAAATTACTGGAGGCTTCCAAGCTAGAAAATAATACAAAAGGGGTATTGGCTGCCAATCAATTTTTATCTAGAATTGCTTTGGGCCAGATGCAGTATCAGGACGCCTATAATTATTGTCGTGAAGCTATTAAACTTGCTAAGGACTCAAATAATGACGGCGCTTACCACGCCATAACCAATACGCTAGCTCAAGTTCATTTTCAAACTAAATATTACGACTCTGCACTTTATTATTTCCGGGGAAACTTGAGTTTTCTTAAAAATGAAGCGCGCCAAAAATTTCAATATTATCAAACCCAAAGAAATATTGGAAACATCTTTTTACGGGAAAACAAACTAGACAGTGCGCAGTATTACCTGCAAGCAGCATTGAAAGGATTTAACGCGATTAACAATAAGATGTTTTCGGCACAAACTTATAATATGCTCGCCGAGGTTGATTTGATCAAAAAAAATTATAACGCAGCACTAACTAAGGCTAGCAAAAGTTTGGAACTCACAAAAGCCATTAATTTCAGACCTAATCTGGCATCAACTTACAATTTACTAGGACGCATTTATGACGAAAAAGGCAATGAAGATCAGGCAGAGTCCTATTACAATTTAGCAGAACAGACGAAAATGCGTCCGCCTAAAGGCGCGGCTACCGATGCTTCCTGGACGACCAAAGAAAAAAGTATTGCCGAGCATAAGAACAAACGCATCAATCGTTTAACTACTGAAAAGGCTTTTTACCAATCCAATTTGTTTATGGCCATTGTTATTTTGATCGGGTTAGGAGTTATCGTTTTTTTCCTTTACAAAAAGAACAAAATCAGCAAGCATGAAGTGGCACAGCTTCAGGAGCAACTCGACGCATTTAATGTGGCCTACGAAAAACTTCAAAGGAAATCTCAGGAAAACACTCCTGAAACGCATCGTTTGGAATTACCAAGTGGGAAGCTTATCGTTTTGGAAGAGGTGGTTTACTTGAAATCGGATGCGCATTACGTTGAAATTTATTTAGAAGAGACTGAAGCACCCTTAGTGGAGCGCATTTCATTAAGTAAACTTTTAAAACTTCTACCGGAAAATGCCTTTATTCGCACCCAAAAATCTTATGCAGTAAACATTCATAAAATTAAGATCATCAACTCCACCCAACTCATGATGCAAAATGGAATTTGGGTAAAATTATCTCCCAATTATAAAGCAGCATTAAAAGAAAGATTACACGCCAATTAACACTTTTCCGCCTCATGGCCGATCAAAACACCCTGTTTCATGTCGCAATTTGGCTGTTTCATGACAAAAAATTGAATTGTGATCGATCATTCAACATATTTGTTTATTGCTACTAGCAACTCCAATTAATATTTTACAAATGAAAAAAACGAAGCTACTACTAATCAGCTTTATTATATCAACACAGGTTTTAAATGCTCAAAGTAGTAATGGCCCAACCAAAGACGAGACGATTGGCTGGATTAATAACTATGCCTCTGATTTCTTAAATAAAGGGAATCATAAAGGCGGCACGTGGGCAGATGGTAAAGAACGTCAATCTTATATCAAAGCAAACGAAAATACGGGGACACTTTTAATCAGTATGATATTTAATTATATGGAAACTTCAACTGAGATTTCTTTAGCGAATATTAGAACCATGAAAAATATCAAATCTGGAGATGTGTATTCTATTGAATTTGAAGGCAAGGGTGTTTGTAAAACTCATTCCCCAAGTGGGGAAAATTTCACTACCTAAAAGTGACACTTATGGCACGAATGGTTTTGTGCATTTAATTTTAGACACCAAAGACCATGCGGAACGTGTTTTTAAAGCCCTTAAACATTTAATACCGTTTTATAATGATAAAGAGGTAGAATATATTGATAATATTAGCCTGGAAAACAAATTTTAAACCATAAAATCTTTACTTATGAGAACTTCAAAATTCATCATTTTATTAACTATCCTTTCGATGGGGCTGCAAAGTTTTGCTCAAAATAAAGAAAAAAAATACGCCTTTGCAGTATACATATCCAATGGCACGGCAACGTCAGATTGTGTCAACATCAATCAGGCCTACGTAAGCCCGATCGTATCTTCAAATTTCGGTGACTGGCGGGATGAAGAAAACGCGATACCCGATCTGGAAATGAAATGGGCCAAAAAATGCGAGGCCAAATTCAACATCAGGGAAACCTGGTGCTTTTCGGACAATTACGGGCCGGCCGTTTGGGAGAAAAACTATGGCAAGGTTGATGAAGAACGCGATACCATGATCTCCGACTTACAAAGGCAAGGTTACACCGTAAGCGAAAGCTATATTTTTAGCTTTTATTACAATTATAATCCTAATTAATCACAAGTTTTAAAACCCATGAAAAAAACACTTTTATTATTAATTATGCCATTTGTGCTTTTAGAAAATACTCAGGCACAAAGCGATGTTCAAGGCCCAAACAAGGAAGAAACTATTTATTGGTTGAAGACCTACGCACTTCCCAAAATGCGACGTATGTCATATCAAATTTACTCGGGCACATTCTCTATTTATAATGACCGTTTTGTCTATAGACTGGTATTTCCATATAATGGAGAATTAGTATCAGAACAAGTTGTAAATTTTGAAGATCTAAAATATGTGTATACAGATAAGTGCTCTATGCTTTTTTGGGAAAGTGAAGGTGAAAGTCAAGGTGAATTTGATTACACATTCAGTAAAGCTGTTATGAAACGCAATGACGGTAAAACATTTGATGGTTCCACTTTTTATTTCAATAAAAACAATTTTAGCGAAGATGAACTACAGAGCGTAAAAAAGGCCTTTATACACCTTGCAGAACTTTACGGCGCAAAACCCGCCCCAAAAGTAAATAAAAACTCATTTTAAACAAGCTACCCCATGAAAAAAACAATGCTTTTGGTACTCATCTTTGCTGTATCAACCCAGGTTTTAAATGCTCAAAGTAATAATGGCCCCACAAAAGATGAAACCATCAGGTGGATTAATAACTATGCCTCTGATTTCTTAAATAAAGGAAATCATAAAGGGGGGAAGTGGGCAGATGGCAAGAACGCCAATTTTATATCAAAGCAAACGAAAATACGGGCACACTTTTAATCAGTATGATATTTAATTATATGGAATTTTCAACTGAGATTTCTTTAGCGAAAATTAGCACCATGAAAAATGTCAAATCTGGAGATGTGTATTCTATTGAATTTGAAGGCAAGGGTGTTTGTAAAAATCATTCCCCAAGTGGGGAAATTTTACCACCTGATAATGACACTTATGGCTTGAATAGTATTGTGCATTTAATTTTAGACACAAAAGACCACGCGGAACGCGTTTTTAAAGCCTTAAAACATTTAATACCGTTTTATAATGATAAAGAGGTAGATTATATTGACAACATTAGCCTCGAAAATAAATTTTAAATCTTTTATTGTCCAATGAAGAAAATCATAATATTGCTAATTTCGTTTTTTGTTTTTGTGCAATTTGCGCAAGGGCAAAATAGCCCGACAAAGGAAGAAACTATTGAATGGATTAACACATTCGGTAAAACCTATTTTAAGGAAGCTATAAATAAAATTCCTCAAAAAAATGGTTATTCAAAAGTTGGTGACCTAAAGGTTATGAATAATCAACCCTTGTTAAACATTACATATCACTATAATTGGCCAGATAACAATATATATAAAGTAGATGCTAATATTTATTTAGCCAATATAGAAACTACGGCCCTGGAACAAGTTTCTAATGATTATACAAATAGAAAAATTCTTTATTGCATAACGTTCAAAGGAGAGGGGGTTTTTCAGTCCGTTGGAGGAATAGCTAATCGTGATTCTGGTAAATTTATTAATGAGCCCAATGTGTCTAAAAAAAATTTTACGCCAGGATATTCAGCAATCTATTTCGATACAAAAGACCACGCGGAACGCGTTTTTAAAGCCCTGAAACATTTAATACCGTTTTATAACAATAACCACGTTGAGTATATCGACAAAAGTAACCTTGAAAACAAATTTTAAGTCAAAATTAGTATTTATAAGAGGGATCCTTTTTTTACTTGTCTTAACCTTTGGGATCTCTGTTTCATCGGCCCAAACGGTAAGCGCGCCAAAAGACTCTTTGAATAACGGAATAACCGGTTCAGAATGGCGCAGTCGTGGCCTAATTCTGGGTGGCCATGTTTTTAAATATGCTTATGGCGAATTGGGTTATTACTCGAGTGTTATTAAAAAAGATCGGGGTGTCCCTACCTTAGCTGCCTCAACGAGTTATGGCCTGGAGTTCTCTTATTTCGACAAACTTGTTGTGGCACCAAAAATACAGAAACGCTTATACACTTACTTAATGAACATGAGCCTATCGGCTTTGTGTTATACCGATGTTAACTCAGGTTATGCACTTAAAATAAGGCCGGAACTGGGGTTTGGCCTGTGGAATCTGAATATCTCTTACGGCTATAATGTCGGGGTTTTTAAAAAAGGAATTCTTCCGGTGAATACGCATGTAGTTAGTGTTCGCTACTATTTAAATTTAAATAAAAAACACCTGAGTGATTTTAGCTCGCACGGAGTTATGGATAAAAATTAAGCCTCATGGATTTTGATGAATTTAAAAAACTATACGCGCGTTTTTCCGCTCCCGACACCCTAAATTATTCCACGGGAACAGCAGATTACGAACGCTACGTGGAGGCGTTCTATGATAATAAAACTTTTTATGAATGGATGCTTCAACAGGAATTAACAAAGGCAGGTTTCAATTATTCCGAATATTGTTGCGTTACCATGGCACAGCACGTTTTTGAAGGTCTTAAAAAGGATGGCAGTATGGATCTGTACAACGCCGATGTGGTGATGCGGCGCTGGGACGACGGAACCCTTGGTATTCCTATACATGATGGTGGAAGTTCGATAATTGTAATAACATTTTGTCCTTGGTGTGGACAAGGTTTAAAACCTCCAAAATCATCACCCTAAATACTTCACTCTAAAAGTCAGAAAAAGCTTATTTATTTCGTGTTGTAATTTGGCTGTTTCATGACAAAAATTTGATTTAAACAGTATTGTATAAGATATTTGATCACGGTTTATTACCCTAACAAAAAAATCTCACTTACATGGATTTAATTTTTAGCTCCAATTTAAAGTCATTCCAAAATTTTTACTCAAGTCATAAACCATCTAAAGTAATCTCAATACTTTGTATGATTGGTTTTTTCTTTTTTAGTGAATTAAATTCCTATGGCCAACAGGCAGAAAGTCAAAAGGTTCAATTTAGTGTTAGCCAGGGAACAACAGAAGTATACGGTTCAGTAGATATTATATGGCAGTTTGTTTTTTTTGGAAACCCCTATCTTAAACTCACCTATAATAATCTGGTTGTTGAAAGCATTCGCTATAAAGGTATGTTGTATCGGGGCGATAGTAATTTTAAAAAATATATTTCATTTCCTTACACGGTTAAGGACAAAACAAACCCAATTACAATATCTGCCAACATTTTAATCCCTGAAAATTATGGATCTTTTCTTTCGGTGAACCGTCAAGCCGGAGCTAGTACAACTTATCAAGGTCCTGTGTATGGATTCTCGGATTCTTATGATATGGAAAAAGTCATTTCTAAATTAAAAATGGCAAGCTCAGATAAATTCTCGGAAAGTGACGTGTGGGAAAAGTCCGAAATAGACGGGTTTCGTATACAGGTGCTCAGTCTATCTTCAAATATTATTTATGAGATTACGAATAAGTTAGATACCGGAATTTCAGATCAGAAAAAAGCTGAAGCAGAGAAAAAGGCAAAAGAAGAAAAAGCAGCAGCAGAAAAGAAAGCACAAGAGGAAAAAGAAGCAGCAGCCAAAAAAGCAGAAGAAGCGAAAGCGGCTACCGACACAAGTGAAACAGCTTCAGGTAGTTCAGGATCTCAAAAAAGTGATGATGAGGTTTCTAATTCTAAGGAAAATGATAATCAAGACTCTGAAACTGATGAAGAAGGCGATAACGGAGATACTTATGATGACCGTGAGGAGAATACTACTTCCGAAAATTCGTCAGATACCATACACTTTAGCTATACCCGCGAGCAGCGACAAGCTTTTATGCAAAAACAACGTGAAGCCCAATTAAAAAAGTCTGTAGAAAACACCACCAATGCGGTCATTGGAGCTGCCAACAAAATAATGGCAGATAATCAGAAAAAAATGCTTGAAGAACAGACACAAAAATTACAAGCTTATCGTTCGGCCGAAAAAAACTATCATAATCGAATTGGTTATTTTGGGGAACATTGGAATACGATTTCACAAATAGCCAAGTCCGAATCATTAACCTTTAATAATGCTCTCAAATCAAGCCATGGAATATTTTACGGCTTGGTGTTGACAAAATCAGTTACCGGTCAACAAAATATGATGGCTATGCAAATGGATCAAGCGGATTACAACCAATTAAAATATCGGATATATAATTCCAGAATATTTCCTATTGACATTAGAAATTTGACCGACGTCCCGGATAATAAAAAAGAAGCGGTAGTAACCAAAGCCATAAAAGAACAACTCATTGGAGATCAGAAAAATTACATTATTGCCTTTGCCGATAACGCCGATACCTTGCAAAACTATTTAACAGAAGCGCAACAGCTAGATTCTCAGGTTCAATTTACAACTAAAGATGGTACTTTTAATAATCAGTATGATGCCGGCCAGTTTAGTTCCAGAAATCTCCTTGAGCAGAGATCCTTAACTAGCATGATTAAGGACAATTCGATTGCCTCGGGAACCAAAGTGTGCTACATGGAGAATGGAAACGTCCTCATTATAAACGGATCACGGTACATCATGTTTAGTAACCTTAATTATTTTAAGTCTTATTCTAAAACTAATGTCAATAGTCAAATAAACACGTATAATAATTGGGTGAAAGAAATGTATAAGTACTCACCGTTATTTCCGGAAGCAGTAGTTGATAACCAACTATACCTTCCCAATATGGGTTATGTTTCGGACACCCACGCCGAGCTTCTCGATGGTGAAATGGTAGATGTAAATAAATATCAATTGCCGAAGCTTTACTATCCTGCTAACGGTAATTTGGATCATATTTTGGTGCTTTCTAAACAAGGTCAAAATAGCGAGCTTCCAACTTATATCAAATACGATTTCCACTCCTTTAATCAATACACCAATTCTTCCCAAGACAAAATTTACCGGCCAATCATGATGATTGGTAAATACCTTGGCTATCAAGAAAACGCAACCGGTATACAGTCAGCGCATGGATTTTCAGATAATTTACTAACGAAAGAGAATATTGTGGAAATGTATCCGGCATTATGGTTGAAGAACATCTCAAAAACCGGAAACGAAAACGGAAGTTTAAATTTTACTTATAATAAGTTGAAAAGCTATAATTCATGGATTAGTAAATATTATGATTTTGAATGGTATTTTGGGAACAAAATAAAATATACCGATGAAAAAATAGGAGATCGGTACCTCTTTAAAACCAAAAACATCAAATTTACGCGGTATAAAATTGTAGAATCGGTGCCTGTAATTGCTGTCGAATATCGTAACTATTCTCAAAATGGAGGCAGTGCTAACGACCTGTTTAACCAATTTAATCAAAACGTAAATGACAAGGTCGACAAAAATGAAATATCCCAAAGCTATGGTGAACAGTTAAAGAACTATTATAGAATGATTTATAGCGACCATTACCATACCAAGGATTTAACAACCCGCAATTCAATAACGGCTGTTCAAGAGAAACCTTTTTACGTCATGTTCAACGGTCAGGAATTAAATCTGACAAGTCAGAATGCAAGTTTTGAAGGTGGACTTACCGCATTTGATTTTCTTTACCAGTCCATAAAGAAAGTCAAGCCCAAAGACAATATTTCGGCAACAATCACTGAAAATATGCCTGTAGAAATTTTAGATAAGAAGAATAAAAAAAGTGATCTTGTAAATCGATCTACCTTAGAATCCGGTTTTGACAAAATCAATAAATATGAAATTACAGAAGTTTATCCCAAAAGGAATCAAGATGAGGTAGCCGCTGAAAAAAAATCTGATGCTGAGGCATTTTTAAAAAATAAACCCGAACCGGAAAGTAATATGACTATGGACGAAACTATAGCTTTCCTAAAGGAGAACATACATTATTTTAACAAAAAAACAGAACCTCTAACTAAAAATAATTCCTCATTAATAGATGGACTGCATGAGGATTTTCACGACTCGTATAGCTTAGACTCTCTGGAAATTACCGGTAATAATTTAAATGCGTTTACGTATACTCACTTTATAAATGATAAAAATGAAGTAACAAAAATTTGGTATAAGACAACAATACCCCTGAATCTCATCAAAAAAATTGATCTGGAAATGTTTGGCAATAAGGTGTTTACCATTGCACCATACTATCATTGGCTTGATATTAGTATGAATGCCCCCTGGTTGCGATATTTAGAAACCAACGATGAATTTTTAAAGGAGAGCAACATTTTTTCAAATGACGACATTAACAAGGTAAAATTTGTTGAATCTCCATTAAGTGTAGATTATGATAGGTCTGATAGTAAAAGCATGGCTATAATAAAGGCTCTCAAGCATTTAGCTTCTTTAAACATTCAGAACAATGCCAAATCGCTATCTCAAAAATAAGGTTTTACTAGTCATAAATTGCTAATTATCAAAATCGGTGCTATCTGATCAATTGAGGGATTCTTTTTAAACTTCGATAAGTTTTAGTTTCGAATTAGTTCTCAGTGTAACAAGGAATTCGGTTTGCCGGATTCTTTTTTAATTTCACACGCCTTGGAGTTTTGGATTACAACATTTGTTAACCCTAATCTCAAAACAATTTATTATATTGGCTTTCAAAGTTTTATAATTCTTTCAACTAACCAACCACCCTCATGAAAGTAAAAGAACACAAAACCGAACGCCTTCATGCTTTAGATGCCTTACGTGCCATTATGATGATGCTCGGGATCGTTTTGCATGCCACCATCACCTATATTGGCGGGAAACCATCCTCCGGATGGCCACTGCGAGATCCAAGTGCAGAGAATTTGTTTTTAGACTGGTTATTATCTACCATTCATAATTTTAGAATGCCCATTTTCATGCTGATCGCAGGTTTTTTTGCAGCGCTGTTGTTCTACGATCGGTCGCCTAAAAAAATGATCATCAACCGCGCGAAGCGTATCCTTTATCCTTTTTTAGTTTTTATAGTACTGCTTTGGCCCCTGGTTACCGTGGCGTTTTCCTATTCGAATGCCGTGTTTAATTATTCGGAATCTTTTAATTCGGTTATTGGCCACATGTTCGTCAATACAATCTGGGATAGTTTTACGCAGCTTAAAAGTTTTATTCCTAAAACCACCATGCATTTGTGGTTTTTGTATTACCTGATTTTATTTTCTGCGGCATCATTTGCTTTGGGTAGCCTTTTCAAAAACCAAAAAAAGCTTACGCATAAGATAAGCACCATTTTTGATCGAATCTTATTGCATCCCATTTTGAGAGTTCTCATTTTTCCCTTATCTACCTTCGGGATTTTATTGATCATGCAATCGAGTTGGGTAAACACTTCAACCAGTTTTATCCCAGATTTCGGAACCTTCTTATTTTATTTCTCATTTTATATGATTGGTTGGGTCTTATTCCGATCAAAACACCTCTTACCGGTGTTCTTACAATACGACCGCCTTTTCCTGGCTATCGCTGGCGGACTGTTTACGGTTTATTTTTTCTATTCTGATGGCTTGTCCTGGCAGGGTATCGCCCTGTTGAAATCGCTAACCGTATGGCTCTTTATTTTTGGTTTTATGGGTGTTTTTATGCGCTATTTAGGCAAACATTCTCCGTTGATGCGCTATGTTTCCGATTCGGCGTATTGGGTGTATTTATTGCATTTACCGCTTACGGCCTTTATTCCCGGGCTTATAGGCCACTGGCCTGTGCCTAGCTTTGTAAAGTTCCTGATCGTCGTTTTCCTAACTTCTGTACTGTGTTTTGCTACCTACCATTATTTTGTGCGGACTACCTTTATCGGAAAGTTTTTGAATGGCAGAAAATATTCCAGAAAATTATCTGAAATAAAAGAAGTAATACCCGCACCTAAGGTTCAACCGGTTTTGGATAAGTAAACCTGAATTCTCAAAAACTAAAAATACTCGACAAACAACACCACAATTTCTATTTTTTAAGACCTTACTTATAAATGTAAGAAATTATTTCTTAAGTTTATTCGGGCGAATAAGTTTCGCCCATACTTCCACCAAATTTTTAAACCACCAGATTTAGATTTTTAAACAAGACGCTGCGCTTGCTTTTTAGTTGGCGTAGGCGATTAAATAGTAATTAATTCCTAATCTGAACAACATGACACGTATTATTTTAAAAAACATTATTCCTACCGTCGTCCTAGCACTGTCTTTAACGAGTTGTGGTGAGGAAATTCATAAACCAATAATGAACAAGAATAGAACAAGAACCGAAAACGAATTAATTCAGAATTGTAAAAACTGGTATGAAAACACCAAGCATGAGCTATTCATTCTACAATTTTCAGAATCTACAGAATGGGATCATGTTTTTATATCTAAAGGAGATGAAGGTGATATAGCTGAAGTGCCCTTGATTATTCCAAAAGGATTTGGTTTAAATATAGAGAACGATCCAACTATTAAATATCATTTCAGAATTTTTTTCATGCCACAACCAAAAAATCAATTTGAGGTATTTACCAGAATAATTGGTACTCGTGATACTACCTTTGTAAATAATGATTCTGATTTCAACTACTACCACATTAAACCTCATTTTAATGGTTATGAGATGATTGTTAATTCTAAGAATGAGCCACAAAAATTCAATAAATACAAGGATGGAAAGCTGGAAGAAGAAATCTCAATTTACCTTCCAAGAAATCAATAATGGTTACAGTCACACGATTACTATGTTTTTTTCTAACCTCGTCTCTTGTTTCAGGGCAAAACATATCGGGCTCTTGGAATTGGACCTACAAAGCCAAACATCAATCTACAATTACCTTAAAGGAAACGCGTCCAAACAATTACAAAGGAAATTATTGTAGTGTGTTTTTCAACGGTATGAAAATAGATTGTGGAATCGATCAGGGTTCTAACGGTATATTTTTAACAAAAACAAATGAAAATATATTTACGGGAACTTTTGAATGTAGTTTTTCAAATACCTACGGAACGCTTAAATTAGAATATCTGCCGGATTCAAAACGTATTAAAATTGAAGTTTTGAAGAAACCGAAAGGGGAATTTTATTTGCCGAGTGATGTTGTATTTAAAAAATAATTATGAAAAAAATAATTCTAACTTCTTTGATATTTTCAACGCTAATATGTGCCTGTAAAGCACAGAATTCTATTAATTCTAGCGATCTTACTGTTAATGACGTTCAGATATTATTTCAAGACGTATCCAAATTATCTTCAAATTTTGGACAACCCCAAAGAGTATTAAATGATTATTCAGAAATGGATGAAAAGAGTTCCTTAATATATGAATACTCTGGAGCAGAATTTTATGTCATGGATAATAAAATTGTTTCTTATAAACTAAATGATAAGCAGTTTTCATTTTCAAGGTTCCAAATTAAAGTTGGTGACAAGATTGACGATATTAGAAATCTTTTTCCTGACAGTTATCACAAAAAAAATGAGGGTTCGATAGTCATTCAAATTTTGAATAATGACTTGTTTTTAGGTATAGATTACCATGAAACTACTAAAAAGATTTTATCAATTGGTATTTACTCATATTAATAATGGTTAATAGTTAAATGAGAATGCCTTAATTAAGAATTTATTTTGAAAAAATTAAAAGATGAATGCTATTTGCCGAAAAACATTGTTTTTAAAAATTTAAATAAAAAACAAACGCTCATACTGGTTTTTAATTTCCTGATTGTTTTTTCCTTTTCCCAAAACAAGCCAACGTCTTATCCGAATTTTATTGGTCAAAATCTGATTTCCATTTCTGAAAATCCTGATTGGAACATTTTAGATAAGGCGGATGGCGACCTGAACAATGATGGAAAACTGGATGTAGCTTTAATTCTTGAATCAAGGGATAGCCTTTATGAAAAAAGATGCGAACCTTGTTATGTTCATAAAAATAAAGCTCGAATTATTTTAATATTACTGAATCAAAGCAATTCCCAAAAGGTCATAATTCAAAACAATCTTTTTATAGCACGCGGGGATGAGGGTGGTATGGCTCCTTATATAGAACCGGAACTATCCATCGAAAAGCACTTGTTAAATATCGACTATCAATATACCCGTTCGCATCTCTCTTATACCTTCAAGTTTAAAAATAATAGGATGATTTTGGTCAGTGCAAAAAATAGTGGAGTCACCGCAGCAACAGGTGATTTTGAGAGTAACGCATTTGATTTTATTAAAAATATTATCGTTACAGAGACTGGAAATATTTCAGAAGAAGAATCAAAAATTGATACATTAGAAATAACCGTCAAGCCAAAGATACTCTCTGAGTTTAAAAAAATGTATGACTGGCAAGTAGCCAAATTTAAATATTTGTAATACTTGATACGATCTTAAAGAAAAAGTCAAGCGTACTATTCCTCAAATTTTCCCTACCTTTAATACCATCAACAAACTTAAAACCATATATCATGCTTGGCATTTTACTTTCAAAACGCGGCAAAACCAAAACCATTTATGTCCTTCTTGTAGCTTCAATCGTTCTTATCGGTATCGGAACGGCACTACTCGTTTAAGCCTATGGCTATAAAACCTCGAAAACTTTTCAGGATCATCTGGTTTAGTCTGGTTGCCGTATTTTTTATTTGGCAATATCGCACTTATCAAGCGCGCGACTTACCTAAAAACACCTTTACTAGTAACCATAAAATTACGGTTACCGAAACGGCAGACCAGATTATTTTCAAGCCAACGACTTCAACGTTTAAAAACGAGATTATCTTTTTTCAAGGCGGACTCGTAGACCCGGAAGCCTACGCACCCCTGTGCCGTAACATCGCCAAACAAGGTTTTACCTGTCACCTCATTAAGATGAATTGGCGCATGCCGGTCTGGGATTATAACAAAATAAAAACCTTGTTCAACCTGCCGGAAGGGCATTATATTTTAGGTGGACATTCCCAGGGCGGAAAAATGGCAGCACAATTTGTTTACGAAAATCCCGGGGTTCTCAAAGGTTTATTTTTGATCGGCACCTCGCACCCCAGAGATATCGATCTTTCAAACCGTACTTTGCCTACCTTAAAACTCTATGGCGCATTAGACGGTTTAGCCAGCGTTCCGGAGGTTATAGAAAATAAAGACAAACTTCCTAAAAATACCCAACTCATCGAACTTCCAGGCGCAAATCATTCGCAGTTTGGTTATATCGGTAAATTACTAACCGATAACGACGCGGCGATCTCCCGGGGAAAACAGCAAGAGCTAACACTTAAATACCTCATCGCCTTTTTTAAAACGGTTGAAAACGGAACCTAATTTATTGTATCTTAGGCTTTTCAAAAACCTTCCCTAAGCCAAAACAACGCCGTCGTGCTGATGTTGTTGATTATATCTAATAGCGTAAAACCTCTGATATGATTAGCTTTTTCATTGCATTCTATTTACTAGCCACGCTCGGCATCGGGTTCTGGGCCTCCAAAAAAATTAAGACTTCCGACGATTTCACCCTGGCCGGAAAAAGCCTGTCCACCGCCTTTGTGGGGGTTACACTGTTTGCCACCTGGTTTGGAAGCAGCCAGATCATGGGGAATCCCGGTTTTTTTATTAAGAATGGTTTTACTTCCTACTTCACACTGGTGTTCACCAATATTATATGCTTGTTTGTTGTGGGGCAGTTCTACGCCCGAAAATTGTACCGCATGAATCTGGTAACCATCAATGATTTTTTCAGGAAGCGTTTCAGTAAAAAACTAGAACTTACCTCTTCCGTGATCATGGTATTGTCCTATCCACATTGGATTGCAGCCCAGTTTGTAGCCCTGGCCTATTTATTTCACGCGGTTATGGGGATTCCTGTAAATTATGGGATTTTACTGGGCGCTGCCATCGTGGTGTTCTATACCTATATCGGGGGGATGTGGGCCGTGGCCTATACCGATATGGTGCAGAGTATCATGATCGTGCTCGGAATGATTATTTTATTGTACGAAGTACTCCATCAAACCGGTGGCATCAGCCCGATATTTGCCGACCAACCTAAAGCATTTTTTAGGATTTTTCCAAAGGGCGGCCTGGCGGAATGGTCCGATTACCTGGCCTTGTTACTCGCTTTCACGGCTGGCACCATTCCTGTTCAGGAAATCTACCAACGGGTATTCTCAGCCAAAGATGAAAAGGCGGCGCGCTCCGGGTTATTTCTAGGTGGTCTGTTGCTCGTAATCATTCCCACGATACCCCTGATCATCGCTTTAGGTGGTGTATATGTACACCCGGAATTGCTCAACGCTCAGGATCATCAGGCCATTGTTCCTGCTTTGGTAAACATCATGACTTCCGTGCCGGTACAGATCCTGTTTTATGGCGCCATGATCTCCGCCATTTTAAGTACCTCCAGTGGTGCCATGCTGGCTCCGGCCACCGTGATTGGCGAAAACCTCATCAAACCCTATGCGCCAAAGCTCTCCGACAAACGTTTACTGTTATACACGCGCTTAAGCGTGATCCTTGTGGCTTTAGTATCCTGCTATTTTGCCTATTCTAATGCCGACATTGTACGCCTTGTAGAAGCCTCGCTCAGCCTGATTCTGGTATGCCTCTTCGCGCCCTTTACCTTCGGGCTCTTCTGGAAAAAAACATCCACAACCGGCGCCTGGGCCGGGGTGATCCTGGGTGGTGGCGTTTGGTTGTTTTGCTTTTTTTATGATACCCAAATGGCCCCCACGATTTATGGGACTGTTGTGAGTTGTTTGGGGGTGGTTTTGGGGAGTTTGGTGGGGCCTGAGAAAAGGGGTAGAGATTAATTAGGGTTCTTATTTTATTTGAATTGGATTTCCAATTTTTATTTAAATTTTGTCAGAATAATAATTCAAAATTATTAATTTTACAATAGAACCAACCACCAAATTATGAGAAACCCTAAATGGCATAGGGACGAGATTATTTTGGCTCTAGAGTTATATTTTAGAACAGAACCCGGTCAAATTCATGCCAGTAATCCTGAAATAATAGAATTATCCTATATTCTTAATAAGCTACCTATTCACAAAGAACGTCCAGACCAAGTCAAATTTAGAAATCCAAATGGAGTGGGTTTAAAATTGAGTAATTTTTTAGCAATTGATCCTAACTATAATGGAAAAGGAATGCAGTCCTTTAGCCAATTAGATGAAAAAGTTTTTAATGAATTTGTCGATAACAAGAGTGATCTCATTCGAATAGCAAATCATATTAAGGAGACATCTTCTGATAAAGACTTAAGTCTTCAATTGTATCGAATTGAAGATGAAATGGATGATGTAGAGGTTAAAGAGGGTAATGTCATTTACAAACTTCACAAACATTACGAGCGAAATTTCAAAATTAACAAAATGAAAAAGGATCTATTTTTTAAAAAATTTGGGAAGTTAACATGTGAGGTTTGTGATTTTGATTTTTATCACAAATATGGTGAGTTAGGAAAAGGTTTTATTGAATGTCATCATCGAAAACCTTTATTTGAAATTCAAAAAGAAACACAGACAAAGCTCGAGGACTTAGCCTTAGTTTGTTCCAACTGTCACAGAATGCTTCACAGAAATTTGAATGCAATGAGTATTCAAGATTTAAGAAATCTAATAACTTAATTTACCACAGTTTTAATATCTCTTGTTAAAATTCCCCCAATCCCAACCCCATTACCCATCCCAACCCAATTTTTTTGTAAATTAGAGTCTTCAATCTTTCCTTTTTAGAACTTTTCAAACCCGGTTATGGTATGTGGATCGCATAGCATACGCCTACACCTGTGTGGCTTTCCATAGTTTATAATTACAAACCAGACTAGTAATCAAAACATTATAAAAATGGAAGCAAAACAAATCGACCCATCGCATATCATGCAAGTTGGGATGGGATTCTGGGCCTCAAAAACCTTACTTACTGCCGTAAACATGGGGTTATTTACCCATTTAGCCAAGGGCGCCATGTCCGGAAAACAGATCAGGGAAAAACTCGGGCTGCATGAGCGCGGTCTTTATGATTTTCTGGATACCCTGGTAGCTTTGGGATTCCTGAAGCGCACCGGAATTAAAGCTTCGGCCATGTATTCCAATGCCGAGGATGTTGATGTATTTCTCGATAAGAACAAACCCAGCTATATGGGTGGACTTCTGGAAATGTCTAACAACCGCCTTTATCCGTTTTGGAACGATCTCGAAACCGGCCTAAAAACCGGAAAACCACAGAACGAAGCCAAGCATGGCGATAAACCGCTGTTTGAAGCCATCTATTCCAGTGAAGAACGACTCCGCGAATTTGTATCAGCCATGGGCGGTATCCAAATGGGCAACTTTATGACCTTTGCAAAGAACTTCGACTTTTCCAATTACAAAACCTTGTGTGATGTAGGTGGTGCCGGCGGCCATATGGCATGCCAGGTAGCGCTGAACAATCCGCACATGAATTGTATTTCCTTCGACTTGCCGGCTGTAAAACCTATCGCCATGGAAAACATTAAAAACATGGGGCTAAGCGACCGGGTAACTGCCGTGGCAGGTGACTTTTTTGAAGATGAACTCCCCAAGGCAGACATCATTACCATGGGGAATGTGCTGCACGACTGGGGTGTGGAAGACAAAAAAATGCTCTTAACGAAAGCGTGTAAAGCCTTGCCTAAAGGTGGTGCTTTGGTAGTGATCGAAAACATCATCGACGACGATCGCAGTAGTAATGCCTTCGGCTTGATGATGTCGCTCAATATGAATATCGAAACCGACCAAGGCTTCGACTTTTCTGCTGCCGATTTTAGCACATGGGCCAACGAATGTGGTTTTACCAAAATATCAGTCATGCCACTCACCGGACCTACAAGCGCCGTGATTGCGATCAAGTAATAATCTAAAATATTTTTCAAATTGAAAGTCCGAATCAAAACATGATTCGGGCTTATTTTATTACCAGAGCACCAAAAATTTAAAATTTTCGACAAACATTCAACAATATTAAAAACCAGGTTTTTTTGATTTGAACATTATATATTCTTATAACTATGCGTACAAAAATACTTTGTATTCTAGGTAGCCTGCTAAGCATGGTGTGCCTATCTCAGGAGAATGATAGTATCGTGTTTAAAAATGGTATTGATAACCCAAGTCTGTTAACCACCCATCATTTCGGTATTTTTAGTTCTAGAATAAATACCAACTTTAAACTTCAATCGCCCCAAAAAACAACCTTCACCTTCAATCATATTAGCGGGAATACCTTTCATCCCTATGTTGAAGCGTATTTCCCCAAAGATCCTACAGTCAGAGAGCAATTAAGTCACATCATTTGGCATGATCGCCCGTTCAATTTTATAGATCAGGAAACCACACCTGCCGATTATATGAACATTGTGGTTGATGCCGTAATTAAGGCGTTTCGGGTTGGCATAAGCATCCCCCTTTCCAAGACCCATGAGCTCGACATTCAATTAAGATCCTATGTCATAACGAAAGGAACGTATCCTTTTTCAATCTTTACCGGTGATGAAATCATTGAATTTTTTCATAGCCATATTGCGGGAGGCGAAGACCCTTATGGTAGAAAATATTACGGATTTGATCAGGTGCATTTTGAATATTTGGATCGAAATGGTAACACCCTACAACTTAACAACAATGATTTTTTTATCGGAGGTATTGAACTGAATCATTTCTATTATCCAAAGCTCAAGATGAACAAAAACGCCCATGTGTTTTTAAATTTCGGCACGCATCTGGGTTTAAATACCTCTAAATATAATACGGCTGTGGATCTCGGTGTTTCGGCAAATGCCGTTAAACAAATACCCTTAAAGAACAACTTGGAATTTAATGTGGCAGTAGGCGCAAATGTTTTGCGTAAAAATGTCATCAATTTTAAAGAGGTTATGGATCTGGGAAATAATCCATATTTAGCGACCCTGGAAGGTAATCTTGAACTTGTAAGATTTACGAAACGTAAAAACTACAATGCTTTCGGAGTTAATTATCAAATTCAATCCCGCTACAATAAAAAAGTAGAAGCCGATTATTATAAACTTTTAGGCAAGTGGCGCGAAATAAACGGCGGTTGGCAACACGGGGTAGAAACCCTTTACAAGGCGCTTTCGAACTGGTCGTTTATTTATACTTACGGTACCCCAAAACTGCAGTTATCGTTATATATTAAAGAAGATTTCGTTGTAAATAATGCGCCCGATCTTCAAACAGGTATCGGCTTAAAAGTTCCTGTTTTTAAATGAAACGAAGGCCTATCCTTAACCGGTAACCAGACACCTGATAGTCATAGCAAGCCATGAACGTTTCAGGCATCTGGATCGGTTACAATCACATGAATCACCTAATTGGTGATCAAAAATTCTTTGGATTTTGTATCAAGAATGAGGCGACTCTCATTTATAGCCTGATTACCCATCCAACCCCCAATGCGTGTAAATGGGGTTACCAAAGGTTGCAGGAAAGCATACATATCTACACATGAAACGCGCTTCATTGTTAATTTAGCTCCTCCAATACTAAGTGGATAATCACTTGATTTACTGTTAATATAGATTTTATCCTCCCAGCTTTTGGCTCCAAAACTTTCTACGGGAGTAGAGGCGTCTGAATATTTTTCAAAGCGTTGTTTGGTGGTAATTAATCCAAAGGCTGAACATCCGGAATCATACAAGAACTCATACTTCTTACCATCTACGATCGCGGGAAGCATCACACGGCGTCCCGGAAAATCAAATGCTTTGAAACCCTTGAGACCCTGCATCCACTCCGGACGTTGTTCAAAAAACTGGATGGTCTGATTCTTAAAATCAATGGAGGTGATCCGATCTACCAGGATATCACTACCAATAGCGCCAATATTAATATTGATTTTTGAGTTAAATTCAGCTGAAAACGTATTCCCATAGTTCGGATAGATCTTTACCATGGATAAGGTAACAGGTTGCCCTCCCAATTTTAATTTTAAGGATTTCACAAACCGGAACCCATCTTTTTGAACTTCCTCAATAGCATAGCCCAAATTCCGCAATGACTTAAGATCCTTTTCATAGAAGAAGGAATCAGGAGCCCCTGTATCAAATTGCATATACAGGTTGTGTTCAAGGTCTTGAATCTGGACAGGTATTAAAAGACCCGTCTGGTATTCGATGTGTCCTTCTACTTTCTGGTTGGTCCATTTAAAATGCATCGCTTGAGATCCATGAGTGAGCTCTAAATACGCCGGGCGTTCTTTAAAATACTTGTTGTTAAAATGTCTGATCCCGAAGATTCCAAGAATTAATGCAAGGCCTATGAGCCCTAATACGCTGTAACCGATAATTTTTTTCATGATAAATAAAATTTTGAATAACTAATTTCCGGAGGCAAAGAAATAAGGAATCTCAGTAATACAGCGGGTTTTCATGCCGCCATTTTTACGACAATTTCAGTTGTAGGTCTAAATAAGACGAAAAGAAACGTTTAAAAAATCAAAGTCCTGGTGTTGGATCTTTACAGCCGTACGAATGATCACAACGATATTAAAAAGATAGGCCATAAGTGCTGTAATCAATACGAGTGGGATACCGGGAAATAGTTTTGAAACGGTAAAGGGCATTAAAATGAGTAACAAGGATAAAATTAATGTGAACAAAATTTGAAAATTAACAATGCGTCGACCTACCTCATCAACGAATTGTGAATCCCGATTATTCCTCCAAATAATAATGGGCAGAATTAAATTTCCGAATGGAATACCAAGAAAGGAAAAGGCTGATAAATTGATCATCTTGATCGTTGAGATTTCAGAATCCCGAGAACGTTTTGTGTGGAGATATTGCGCCTGTAAGGCCGAAGGCTCCATATGGAACTCTTCTGCCAGAGCGTTTAAAGTATACCCTTTAGGGATTTTATTGGTGTTTTCTAAACGCTGAATTGTGCGTAAGGACAGACCTGTTTTAGTCGCTAAATCAGTCTGGGTATACCCTTCTTTTTCTCTTATGGATTTAAGAACACTCACAAAAAAGTAATGTTTGAACAAATATAATTTAGATTTTTTGAACCCGTTATGTTTTGGAAATAAAAAACCCCAAAGAAAACTATTCTTCAGGGTTTTAGGTGGTCCCACCTGGGCTCGAACCAGGGACTTTCTGATTATGAGTCAGATACTCTAACCAACTGAGTTATAGGACCGATTATATTTTTCTTTAAGCCATTGCTTCCCGTACCCTGTTTTCAGATACTTCTCACGCTTTCTGGCTTCCTGTCTCGTTTCATAAGTCTCGAACAAAAATAATTTCCAGGGACGATACCCTTTGGTGCTTTTTGTCCTTCCGGCATTATGTTCTTTTAACCTCTTTTCAACATTAGAGCTCATTCCAACATAAAACCGTCCATCTTTTTCACTTATTAGAACGTAAACAAACATGTTTCCTTGTTTAGTCAGATACTCCCTGCCTGCCTTACCGGCAGGTAGGCGGTTAACCAACTGAGTCCTGCCTGCCATGCTGCCAAGCAGGCAGGTATAGGACCCGAAATCGGACTGCAATATTACTACTATTTTTAAAATACTGCAAACCTTTTCATGCCTTATTGCGCCAAGGCTTTAGGCTGGTCGCTCCTGGCATAATTCGATCAAAACACCATTGGTGCTCTTCGGATGTAAAAAGGCTACCAGCTTATTATCGGCGCCGGGTTTGGGGGTATCGTTCAACACCACAAAACCTTCTGCTTTTAAGCGTTTTATTTCGGCTTCAATATCGTCTACATCAAAGGCAATATGATGAATGCCTTCGCCTTTCTTTGCTATAAATTTCGCAATCGGGCTGTCTGGGTTGGTGGCTTCCAACAATTCTATTTTGTTGGGTCCGCACTTAAAAAACGCGGTTTTTACACCTTCGCTTTCTACGGTTTCGGTTTTATATTCCGGGGCACCGAACAGTTTGCTAAACAAGCTGTTAGAGTCGTCCATATTTTTCACCGCGATCCCGATATGTTCTATTTTTTTCATAGGCCTCTGTTTCAAGAAAGATATAAAATTTGTAGCTCAAAACTAAGATAATCTTTAAATATCCGTACTTTTGCAGCGGTGCTTTTTTACACCTTTAAAACAATTAATACCCTTGGAAGAAAGTCAAAGACAAAAAAAAATAGCCGGTGTCCTGCAACAGGATCTCGCAGAGGTGCTTCAAAATGCCGCCACTCAGGGTGGGATGCGTGGCGTACTCATTTCGGTAACCAAAGTACATGTTACCGTTGATCTGTCTGTTGCCAAGGCCTACCTGAGCATCTTCCCAAACGATAAAGCCAAAGAGCTCATAAAAGGCATCCGTGATAACGGGTCGCAAATTCGCCACGAACTGGCACAACGCACCAAACATCAACTACGCCGTATGCCACAGCTCGAATTCTTTATAGACGACTCCCTGGAGTATATCGATCGTATCGAGCAGTCTCTGAAAGGAAAAGAGGATCCGCTTAAAGATCCCAACCTCCTCGACAAACGCAAAAAATCTTAAGTCGGTAAAATCCCATTTCCAGCCGCTTGCAATAGGCAGGCTTTTGTTATCTTTAGGCCATGAATGTATCCTATTACATCGCCAAACGTTACCTACGCTCCAAAAGTAGTAACAACGCTATTAATGTGATGACCTACATTGCCATCACGGGAATCATTCTGGGCGCCGCCTCCCTGTTTATCGTACTCTCGGGTTTCGCCGGACTTAAAGATTTTACACTGAAATTTACCAGCGTGGTCGATCCCGATCTCAAAGCAGAAACCGCTACCGGAAAATCCTTTTTTATAAGCAACGAACAACTCCAGGCGCTCGACACCCTTAAAGATGTGGCTCAATACAGTAAGATCATTGAAGAGCGCGTGGTCCTTAACTACGACAAAAAAAATTATCTCGCTAAAATAAAGGGCGTCGACGAAAATTTCTCAAATGTTGTGGCCATCGATTCGGTGATCGAATACGGCAACTGGCTCGAACCGAAAACAGACCAGATCGTGGTGGGCTGGGGTATTTCCAACAATCTATCTATGGGCGTACTCGATTATACCAAACCTGTCGATGTTTACGTACCCAAACCCGGCACCGGACAAATCACATCCACACGAAACGCCTTCAGCACGGTGCGTACGCAAAATGTAGGCATCTTTGCCATTAACGATAATTACGACGATTCTTATGTGTTTGCCTCCCTGCCACTCACGCAAAAATTACTCAATTACAAACCCAACCAGATCAGCGGTATCGAATTCCAACTCGCTTCAACAGCCGATGAAGACACCGTGAAACAACAACTTAAAACCATCCTTGGCAATCAGGTGATCATTAAAAATCGGGCGCAGCTCAATGATGCCCTTTACAAAATGCTCAACACTGAAAACCTGGTGGTATACCTCATTTTCACACTGGTATTAATCATTGCATTTTTCAATATCATCGGCTCACTCATCATGATGATGCTCGACAAAAAGAAAAGTCTCAACACCCTCTTTAATTTAGGCGCCACAGTAAAGAATATCCGGCGTATTTTCTTTTTACAAGGCAGTCTCATGAGTATTATCGGAGGGACCCTCGGGCTCCTGCTGGCGCTTATCCTTATCCTGCTGCAACAACGCTTCAGTATGGTCATGATCACACCCAGTCTGCCTTATCCGGTAAACATCAAAATCGAAAATATTTTTATCGTCTTGAGCACTATCATAGCGCTGGGCGTTATCGCTTCCAAGATCGCATCGGTACGAATTTCAAAGGCTTTAGTGGCCACAAATCAATAATTATTTGGGCAAGTGCCCGCTCGGGCGGTCACCGGGCTTTCTGCTATAGTTTTGTAAAATCATAGATTGAAATTTTACAAAAGCTGCCGCTGCAATCCCTCTTGTGGGCTGCTGTAATAAACAAGACTTTACTGTCATTCAAACGAAGCGCAGCGGAGGAAGAATCTAATCTAATAAAAGTACGGAGATGCTTCGCTTCATTGCATTTCGCTCTGAATGACACCACAACAAACGTAGTAACTCTTTCATACAGAAGGAACGAAGTGACTGATAAATCTCAAAAATCACTATCTTGGTGATAGCAATTAAATTACAATGTCGGAATCAAAAAACAATATTGACATTCGCTTTTTAGACCACGTAGCCATTCGGGTAGCAGATTTGGAAACTTCCGCAACCTGGTATGAAACTGTTCTGGGGCTAAAACGTTATCAACTTCCGGAATGGGGAGACTTTCCTGTTTTTATGCTGTCTGGAAAATCAGGGCTGGCCTTGTTCCCCGCAAATCTGAAAGACCCGGAACTCAAACCATCGTCAAAAAATATTAAAATCGATCACTTTGCTTTTAATGTGACCCAAGACAATTTTGAAAAAGCCAAAAAGCACTATCAGGAGTTGAATTTAGATTTTAGTATTCAAGATCATATTTATTTCGATTCAATATACACCAAAGATCCGGACGGTCATACGGTGGAGCTGACCACGATCAAAGTGGATGAGGATCATTTTTATAAATAACAGCCTCTTGTGCTTGGAATTTTTGATTGCTGAAATTTACGGATGAAGATGCTTCGTTTCATTTTCCATTTCACTCTGAATGACATCACAAAAAACGATGCTCTACGGTCATTCAAACGGAGCGCTACGAAGGCCTGCCGGAGGTAGAAAGAACTTTGTTTCTATTTTTATATCAACCCTTTTTCCTTCAGCGTTTTTTCTAAAGCATCATGGTTGTCCCAAAATCGCTCCTTAATCCTTTGCATTACGGCGTTATAGCCGGGATCTCCTTTTATTTTTTTCATCAAGGGATCCTTCTCCAAAAACAACAATATCCAATACTGATAATTTTGGTTATTCGAAAACGACCTCAAGGATTCCAGGGCTAACTTCGATTTATTTTCATGAAGATACCACATGGCTAAACTTGCCGGTTTATAAATAGAAATATCGTTCTTACAGTAGCTGGCATAAGCCTGATAAAAATCTTTGGCCTCCTCATGAAATCCCAAGGCGTCATAAACGATTCCGATCTTTAAATTTTCTTGCGGATAAATATTAAGGTTTTGTGCTGTTTTAACGCTTATGAATTTGTGGTAATAATAATAGGCGCTATCATAATCTTCCTGAAAATAATAGAACTTCCCGATTTCCTGCATAATATCCAATCGGGTTGTGTCCTTTTTCCATTCAGTAATTAAAGCCTTTCTGGTCTGGTCTAAATTTTGGTTTTGGGCATATTGAATAAAAACCTTTAAATAAGGGGCATAATAATTTTCAGGATTATACTCCAGAGATTTGTCAATGTATTCAGAAGCTTGAGTGGTAAATCCATTTTGTATAAAGGCATTACTTAAATGAAGATAAATGAAACTTTTTTCTACCGAATCATTAGCCTCAATATCAAGCTGCAGCCCCTTCAATGCGTATTTTAAATACTCACGAGTATCCGGAATCACCCTGGCATATAGGTCTGACAAGATCTGAATAACCGCCGACGAATTAGGGTTGTACTCTAAAGCTTTTTCTAAATGAGGAATAGCTAAACGATAATCCTGAATCTGCATATAATACAAGGCTTTTGATATGAGACTTTCTGCCGATTTAGGATCGTACAACAGGGCTTTATCTGCATAATTATTTATGATCTCGGTATAGCGCTTTTCATTTTGATAAATATCCAGAAAATAATATGCTATGGCTAATTTGGAATAGGCCAAAGCGAATTTAGGATCGTTCTCAATTGCTTTTTTAAATAATGGAATCGCCTTTTCCAAACCGGCTTTGGTTTCTTCTTGAAAAGGAATCAGGGCCTGCAAGTAAAAATCATAGGCCTTCAGGTTATCTGTTGGTTTTTTCTCGATCTGCTCCAACTCGGCAGGTGTAACTTTGGCTTCAATGGCATCGGCAATTTTTTTCGCAACAGCATTTTGTAAGGAGAAAATATCTACGATCTTATGGTTGTACTGCTCAGCCCAGATCGGTGTATCATTGGAGGCATCTATAAGCTGAATGTGTAATAGTACCTGGTTGCCATCGCGTTGTCCGCTACCTTCAACCACATAATTCACATGAAGTTCTTTAGCTATTTCTGCAATGGTCTTATTGGTGTGTCTATACTTCTCTACTGAAGTTCTGCTGATTACACGCAGATCCTTTATTTTTTGAAGATTTCCCAAGGCCGATTCCATTAAACCATTAACAAAATACAGGTTCGTGGAGTCATTACTCATATTTTTAAACGGTAAAACAGCTATCGCATTTTTGAAATCAGGTTGTGCTTGAATTGAATTCTGAGCAGGCTTTTTTAGCAACAGGATCACCGCAACAACGGCTGCAATTACCGCCATTGCAGCAAAAGGTAATTTATAACGCTTTAAAAAGTTTTTGGCCTGAATAGCGGTAATTTCCGGTGTCTCCATGATTTCCTGTTCAAGGAATTGTTTTCTTGCTTCTCCCGGAGGAAAGCCATAACGTGCTTTAAAACATTTTATAAAATAGGAGTTGTTCCCAAAGCCAACTTCATAGGATATTTCAGAAACGCCAAGTTCGGTTTCCTTTAAAAGTTCTTTAGCTTTTTCAAGGCGTAAATTTCGAATGAATTGGCTGGCGGAAACACCGGTTTCCTTTTTGATCTTCCTCAGTAAACTCGAGCGACTCATGTGCATCAGGGCGGCCAACTCAGAAACGCCGAATAGTTCATTCGACATATGCTCCGATATCAAAACCTTGGCTTCGTCTAGAAATTTTCCCGGAAATGCGCTCTGTGACATGATTTCTTTTAAGAAAACTAAAGTAGAAAATTTAATTCAAAAGAGCCTCCGTTAAACCACTGCTTTTCAGTAAAAAAATTAGCCAATTGCGTCATAAGTGATATTGCTGCGTCATAATTTTTATGTCTGATTCAAAGCTTTTACATATTGCCGCTTAACTGTTTAGTCCTGCGTCGTGGATCACCGGAACTTTGTAATACAAAATCAAAACAGTATAAATTAAATTTTTTAAATCATGAAAACGATCAACATTATCGCAATCAAATTAACCCCTATTGTAATGCTTTTAACTGTATTGCTTGTGAGTTCTTGCAGAACCTCTGAGGAAGAAAAAAACGAACCCTTCAGTAAACTGGAAAGCACCATTGAAAAACCAAATGTCGATATCCAAACTGCTGTAATCACCGGAAATATCGACGCTGTAAAACAACATATAAAAGCTGGAACAAATCTCAATGAAAAGGAACCTCTTGGAGGCTCAACACCTTTAATAAGCGCTGCCACTTTTAATAAACCCGAAATTGCAAAAGCGCTTATCGATGCTCATGCTGATTTATCGATTAAAAATAACGATGGTGCCACAGCCTTACATGTTGCCGCTTTTTTAGGCCGCATTGAAATTGTTCAGCTTTTAATTGACGCCAATGCCGATAAAGGAATTCGTAACAAATACGGCGCCACACCAAGAGAATCTATAATCATGGACTTCAACGAAGTAAAGCCTGTTTATGATATGCTAAACCAGCAATTGAGTCCGATGGGTTTTGAGTTAGACCTTGATGCTTTACAAAAAGCAAGACCAGTGATAGCCATGATGCTACAATAATTTTTAATGCGCAGCACAATGAAAACTCAAAGACGTTACGACATCGATTGGATCCGGGTTATCGCCATAGGTTTATTACTCATATACCATATCGCTATCCTATTTCAACCCTGGGCCTTGTTCATCGGATTCATAAAAAATGATGACTCTATTTCCTGGCTTTGGACGCCTATGACGATGCTCAATGTGTGGCGCATTCCTTTACTATTTTATGTATCCGGAATGGGTTTGTATTTCGCCATGAGAAAAAGAAACTGGAAGCAATTACTATTAGAACGTACCAAACGAATTTTTATACCGTTCGTGTTTGGGTTTTTAGCCATCACCCCCATTCATGTCTGGCTGTTTCAAAAGTTTTACAATTTACCTTTAACCCATTATCCGGGTAGTGCACATCTTTGGTTCTTGGGAAACATTTTTGCTTATGTCATTATCCTTTCCCCCTTATTTTTTTATTTGAAAAAGCACGAAAACGGAAGGTTCAAAAAGATCTTATCCAAATTCATGTCTTTTGCCCTGGCACCTTTAACAGTTGCGCTTTTTTATATGGCTGAATTGGTTTTGGTGAAACCTCAATTATTTGAATTATATGCACAGACATGGCATGGATTTTTTCTTGGGCTTTTAGCTTTTCTGTTCGGTTTTTTATTCGTTTACAGCGGAAGATCATTTTGGCAAACAGTTTCTAAATGGAAATGGTTATATCTCATTATAGCATCCGTATTATTCGCGCTACGATTGACAAACGGAGAAACAGATCTTATGTATTATTTAAAAGCCGTGGAGTTTAACGGATGGATTTTAGCAGTATTTGGAATCGGATTTCAATACCTCAATAAACCAAGTGCCAGATTACAGTATTTAAGTCAGGCCGCTTATCCGGTATATATCATTCATATGTTTGTGCTGTTTGGAGCGGCCGTCATTATTTTACCTTTAGCGCTTCATCCGGTATGGAAATTTATAGCTATAACTCTGATTACCTTTTCGGTTTGCATGGTCCTTTATGAATTTATAATCAGACGGATTTCATTTTTACGCCCACTTTTTGGATTGAAATGGAATTGGAAGCTTTCTAAACAAAACAAAGCGTCTAATTATACCGGAATTGCAAGGAGCACAACGGCGCAGCAACCACATGAATAGAACTCTCAATTAACAGATTACTTCGCTATGCTCGTAATGACGTTCCGTTTCGTCATTGCGAGGAGTGAGCGACGCGGCAATCTCATGAATAGAACTCCAAACAAAAAGATTACTTCGCTATGCTCGTAATGACGTACCGTTTCGTCATTACGAGAACTTATTCAGAAAACTGATAATCCCCAAACTTCTCCAATACCTCATCGAAGGCCGCAAAAACGTCTTCGGCGCGATCGCTGGTTACCATTTTGGTGCGGTATTCCTTGAAGTGCGGAATCCCTTTAAAATAATTTGTATAATGGCGGCGGGTTTCGAAAACACCCAGGGTTTCCCCTTTCCACTCAATGGCCATTTGGAGGTGGCGACGTGCAGCTTCCACACGTTCGTGCATAGGAATAGGCGCTAAATGTTCACCGGTTTCAAAATAGTGTTTCACCTGCTTGAAAAACCACGGATTCCCGATACTGGCGCGCCCGATCATGGCACCGTCAAGTCCGTAGCTATCACGCATTTCGGCAGCTTTTTCCGGACTGTCAACATCGCCGTTTCCGAATACAGGAATATGCATACGTGGGTTGTTCTTTACGGCAGCAATAGGTTTCCAGTCGGCTTCACCTTTGTACATCTGCGCTCGGGAACGCCCATGAATTGAAATAGCCTTACAGCCAACATCCTGCAAACGTTCGGCTACTTCCACGATTTTTATAGAATTATGGTCCCAGCCCAAACGTGTTTTTACGGTAATGGGCAGGTTGGTGCGCTTTACCATTTCGGAGGTGAGTTTTTCCATCAGGCAAACGTCCTTTAAAATACCGGCGCCGGCACCTTTGCTCACCACTTTTTTAACGGGACAGCCAAAATTGATATCGATAATATCCGGGTTGGATTTCTCTACGATATCTACGGTTTGCAACATACTATCAAGATTGGCTCCAAAGATTTGAATGCCCACCGGACGCTCCTTTTCATAGATATCCAACTTCATAACGCTTTTCGCAGCGTTGCGGATCAGGCCTTCACTGGATACAAACTCGGTATACACCACATCGGCGCCTTGCTCTTTACAGAGCGCGCGAAACGGCGGATCACTCACGTCTTCCATAGGTGCCAGAAGCAGCGGGAAATCAGGTAGTTCTATGTTATCAATTTTAACCAAGCGGGTGTAATTTGCCGCAAAATTAAGGTTTTTTAAATTAAAAACAGATGCTTCGTTTTCCGGCTAATATTTAATCACTTTTTTTAAGGCCACTTGATGATCGTTTAGGGTGATTTTAAAGAGGTACATCCCAGGATTGAAAGTACTCAAATCAATGTTACGGTTATTTGTATTTAAAACGCGTTGTCCCTGCAGATTAAAAACTTCGGTCTGAACCAGGTTTTGACTATTGATTTGAACGACATCAGTTGTTGGATTGGGATATAATTGGATGGTGTCAGAATTGAAATCATCTACGGATAAGGCAGTGTCTGAAGTGGTGACTTCAATCAGTTTACCTGTATCTTGAAGCGTAAAACCCATATAACTTCGATTAAAATACTCTGAAGTTACATAGTAAGTGTTAGCATCAACATAAGCAATCCCTTCCGTTTGTTCGTAACTAAAATTACCTAAGGAAGACCCTGAAATATCAAACCGTGTATTCGTTCCTGAAAAGACATCGGTACCTGTAAAACCACTACATTCATAAATAAAGGGTTGTAATACATTAAAAGTGTTGGTGTTCGAAGTATAACCAATCAAATACACCTTGTTGGTTAGCGGATTATACGTACCGCCTGTGATCAGGTCGTAATTTCCCAAAGCATCAGGTAAGGTGCTTGGTTCCGGACTTAAATGATAGGTTCCTGTTCCGGGATTTTTGGGTACCAGATAGGCTTGTGCCACGTGGGTATCCCAGTTTTTGCTGATGATAAGCAAATTGTTCGCATCCATGGAAATTAAGGTTTCCGCATCCCACTGGGTTGCTTCGGGGTTTGAGGTATAAACTGTTTGAGCCGCATAATCAAAGTTGATGGTTACAGCGGTTACGGTATCCGAAGCATCATAATCTGTTTTGCTTATTTTATAGATCTTCAAGTCGGTGCGGATGCCTTCGTTATTTCCTATGTCGCCAATGTAGATATAATTGTCGTCCTGCGTAATATCCTCCCAGTCGACATTAGTTGCATTGGAAATGATCACTCTTCTGGTTATTGTGGATGAGGAGGGGTCCATTTCATATAATTTGTTTTCGCCTCCTGAATCGTTATGGGTAATAATTTTGTTATTGTAGTAAATGACTCCTGAAGATTCAGGAACAGAATCCTGGTCGAGATCGTATAAAGTGGTGGCATCTGTTACCTGACTAAAACTACGTTGTATTCCGAACAAGACTAAAAGTGAGAGTATTAATGTTCTCATAAGGGTGGTTGATTAAAGATTAATAGCAAATTAAAAGTACTGCAATTTTAATCTCCCTTTACTTTTTTTCGTTGTAAAGCACCGAAAGTCCGTAAAATCCCAAAATAAGCTCTCCGGCCGTACCAACCGTGAATAAAGGCGACGGAAAACCATCAAGAATAAGGCTTATTAAGCGACCACTGCCCAAACCCAACATAAACACCACATTGCTCATTAAAGCCGCTTTTAAAAACCGGGGACTAAAAACACCCGACAACCATAAATATGAAAACCCCAGATAGACGCCCATTAGAGCTTTCAGGCTGTTCAGCTGGTTGATTTCCGTTACCGGAACCTGAAACAACACTTCCGGATAAAAACCATAAACAAGTGCTACGGGAATGACCACAAAAACAGAGATAAGCAGGTGAATTTTGGTGCGAATATCGTCTTTGGTTTTTAGCATGGCTATGGCTTTGGATTCTTCTTAAAAGTACTACAATTTTGACTTAGATAGGATTACAGCATTTTTATTCAAAAATATTCATGAAAGCTAAGATAAAATCTATAAATTATTCCAGATAAAAACAGCTATATTTGCAACCTAAATTGAGGCAGGTATTTCTTTATGAAGCACATTAGAAACTTTTGTATCATTGCGCATATCGACCACGGGAAAAGTACCCTGGCAGATCGCTTGTTGGATTTTACCGGTTCGGTGACCGACCGCGAGAAGCAGGATCAGCTTTTGGACAATATGGATCTGGAGCGCGAACGTGGGATCACCATTAAATCGCACGCTATCCAAATGGATTATGTTTATGAAGGTGAACACTATGTGCTTAACCTCATTGATACCCCGGGTCATGTGGATTTTTCTTATGAAGTATCCCGCTCGATTGCCGCGTGTGAAGGCGCTCTTTTGATCGTGGATGCGGCGCAAAGTATCCAGGCGCAAACCATTTCAAACCTATACCTCGCTTTAGAAAACGATCTGGAAATTATTCCTGTGTTGAATAAAGTAGATCTGCCAAGCGCGAATCCTGAAGAAGTTACTGATGATATTGTTGACCTTTTGGGTTGCGATCCTGAGGAAGTGATCCACGCTTCGGGGAAAACCGGTTTTGGCGTGGAAAATATTCTAAAAGCTATTATTGAACGTGTTCCTGCACCCAAAGGTGATCCGAATGCGCCTCTACAAGCCTTAATCTTTGATTCCGTTTATAACACGTTTCGAGGTGTTGAAACTTTTTTTAGAGTTATCAATGGTGAAATAAAAAAAGGACAGCATATTAAATTCATTGCCACAGGTAAGGATTATTACGCTGATGAGGTTGGCACTTTAAAACTGCGCCAACTTGCTAAACAATCGGTAAAAACAGGTGACGTAGGTTATTTGATCACAGGGATCAAAACGGCAAAGGAAGTAAAAGTTGGTGATACCATTACCGATTTTGAGAACCCAACAACCAATATGGTGGCCGGTTTTGAAGATGTGAAACCCATGGTATTCGCAGGAATTTATCCTGTAGACACGGAAGATTATGAAGATCTTCGGGCTTCTATGGAAAAACTACAGTTAAATGATGCCTCGCTGGTTTTTCAACCGGAAAGTTCTGCCGCTTTAGGTTTTGGTTTCCGTTGCGGATTCTTAGGGATGCTACACATGGAAATCATTCAGGAACGTTTGGAACGTGAATTCGATATGACCGTGATCACAACGGTGCCTAACGTATCATACCACGCGTATACCAATAAAACGCCGGATCAAGCTATCATCGTTAATAACCCGTCCGATCTGCCGGATCCTTCTACACTAAATCGTGTGGAGGAACCTTACATCAAGGCAACCATCATTACAAAAGCCGATTTTGTTGGTAATGTGATGTCGTTATGTATTGAAAAACGCGGCATCATTACGAACCAAACGTATCTTACAACTGAACGTGTGGAACTAACTTTTGAAATGCCTTTGGCAGAGATCGTATTCGATTTTTACGACCGCTTAAAAACCGTTTCGAAAGGTTATGCCTCTTTCGACTACCACCCCATAGGTATGAAACCATCTAAACTGGTGCGTTTGGATATTCTCTTAAATGCCCAGCCTGTGGATGCCTTGTCTGCATTAATTCACGCGGATAATGCGCAAAGTATTGGCCGTAAGATGTGTGAGAAACTGAAAGAACTCATCCCGCGTCAACAATTCGACATTCCAATTCAGGCGGCTATCGGAGCGAAAATTATTTCCAGGGAAACCGTTAAAGCACTCCGTAAGGATGTTACCGCCAAATGTTACGGTGGCGATATTTCGCGTAAGCGTAAACTGCTTGAAAAACAGAAAAAAGGTAAAAAACGCATGCGCCAGGTAGGTAATGTTGAAATACCTCAGCAAGCGTTCATGGCTGTTTTGAAGCTAAATGATTAAAAGGTTTTAAACCATATCCCTCATTTCTCAACTTTCATTAGAAAATAACAGGCTTTTGTGGCAAAACGCATCATTTTCCTGAAAAATGAACGACGCCCTTAATTGTTAATAAATATTTTGTATGTTTATGACAACGAAGTACTAAAACAATTAAAAACGCAACAAAACACTGATGAATACGCCGTTTTAAAAACATTGGTATAACGGATTCGTTTTGCTGCTCTGCCTTAGGGTTATTAACAATTTGCAGCACAAATCCGCCCGCTTTGTGTGCTACTTTTCTTTTTTGCTGCGCTTTTAATCCAATTGTTACTACTATCTTTTATATATGAAAACACTGTTTTACACAAGAGAATTTCCGCCCTATGTTTATGGAGGTGCAGGTGTTCACGTTGAGTATCTAGCCGATGAATTATCAAAATTAATGGACGTTGAAGTTCGGAGTTTTGGCGATCAGGATGTTAAACATGGCAACCTCTCCGTTAAAGGCTTTCCTTTTGACAACCCGGCTTTGAGTCATGCCGACGATAAACTCAAATCAGTGTTTCAAACCCTGAGTACTTGCATTCAAATGAATGCCGATCCGGTAGATGCCGATGTGGTGCATTGCCATACCTGGTACGCTCAATTTGCCGGCATACTAACGAAATTATGCTACGGCACACCACTGGTGATCACCACCCATTCCTTAGAACCTTTGCGCCCCTGGAAACGGGAACAATTAGGTCGCGGTTACGACGCTTCGTCATGGGTTGAAAAAACAGCGATTGAAATGGCCGACGCCGTGATTGCTGTTTCCGAAGAAACCAAAGTCGATGTCCTTAAACATTTTAATGTTGATCCCACTAAGGTCAGTGTCATTTATAACGGCATCAATCTTCAACAATATAATATCACCGATAAAACCGATACACTGGATGCTTATGGCATCGATAAGAACAAACCTTATGTATTGTTCGTGGGCCGTATCACGCGTCAAAAAGGCATCATTCACCTGGTGAATGCTATAAAATATATCGATCCCGATACTCAAATTGTTTTGTGTGCCGGTGCACCGGATACCAAGGAGATCGCTAAAGAAATGGAAGACAGCGTTAACGAAGTCAAGAAAACAAGAAATAATGTGATCTGGATCGACAAGATGCTGGAAAAAGAACAAGTGATCCAGCTATATTCTCATGCGGATGTATTTTGCTGTCCGTCTATTTATGAGCCATTCGGTATCATCAATATTGAAGCTATGGCTTGTAAAACTCCCGTGGTAGCGAGTGCCGTTGGCGGAATAAAAGAAGTGGTTGTGCCCAACGAAACCGGAATCCTGGTGCCTTTGGAACAACAAAAAGAAGCACCTTTTGAACCGGTAGATCCGGACACCTTTTCACAAGATCTGGCTGCCGGTATCAATCGCCTCATTCGTGATAAAGACCTTCGGGATACCATGGCTGAAAACAGTCGAAAGCGTGTGGAGGATTATTTTGATTGGGTAGCCATCGCAAAACAAACCGCAGATCTCTATAAATCCCTATTATAAAACAAAGTAAAATAACTAAACCTAACAAAAATGATAAATGATAACGTATTAGCCATTATTCTTGGCGGCGGACAAGGGTCCAGATTATATCCACTAACCAAAGACCGTTCAAAACCTGCCGTTCCTATTGCCGGAAAATACCGTTTGGTAGATATTCCTATTTCAAACTGCATTAATTCAGATATTAAACGGATGTATGTATTGACGCAATTCAACTCGGCTTCTTTGAACAGACACATCAAGAATACCTATCATTTTAGTTTTTTTAGTTCAGCATTTGTCGATGTATTAGCGGCAGAGCAAACACCGGAAAACAAAACCTGGTTTCAGGGAACAGCTGATGCTGTGCGCCAAAGCATGCATCATTTTTTACGTCACGATTTTAAATATGCGTTGATCCTTTCCGGTGATCAATTATATCAAATGGATTATGATGAAATGATAGCTGCTCATGAGAAGGCCGGAGCTGAAATTTCCATTGCTACCATTCCGGTGAATGCCAAGGAAGCTACGGAATTCGGTATCATGAAATCGGATGAAAACAATGTGGTAACCTCCTTTATTGAAAAACCGGATGCCAGCCTGCTTCCTGATTGGACTTCAGAAGTGAGCGACGACATGAAAAAACAGGAGCGACACTATTTAGCATCTATGGGGATCTATATCTTCAACCGCGATTTATTGATAGAGCTCATGGCAAACAAGGAAACCAACGATTTTGGCAAGGAAATTATTCCTCAAAATATTTCAAAACATAAAACCTTAAGTTACCAGTATGAAGGCTATTGGACGGATATCGGAAATATCGATTCGTTCTTTGAAGCTAACCTGGAGCTTACAGATAATATTCCTCGTTTTGACCTATATGATAAGCGTAAACGCATTTATACCAGAGCTCGTATACTGCCTACAACAAAAATTGCCGGAACCGTTTTAGACCATGCCGTGATTGCCGAAGGGTGTATCATCAGCGCAGCTAAAATCGAAAAATCGGTTATTGGTATTCGCTCAAGAATAGGCGCTGAAAGTACGGTTATTAACACCTATGTTATGGGTAGTGATTATTATGAATCTTTGGAGGAAATCAACAGTAACCATATTGATATCCTTATTGGTATCGGGGAACGTTGCTTCATTAAAAATGCTATCATTGATAAGAACGTGCGCATTGGTGATGGTGTGCGTATCAATGGAGGACCACATATTGAAAACACCGAAACAGACACCTATTTTGTGAAAGACGGCATCGTGGTCATTAAAAAAGATGCGGTCATTCCAAAAGGTTTTGTAATAGGATAAAACACTTAAAAAACACCTCAAACAAATTATCTTTTTAACCAACTAAACGAACTATGCTAAATCAAAAAAGGGTCGTTATAGACTACGTGTCGCCTAGTGTTAATAACGGTTTATTTTATATTAAACGGGTTGTTGATGAAATTGTTAACGTATGCGCTTTTATTTTAGCCGACGGTCATGATGTATTGGGCGCTTCGGTATTATATAAACACGAAAAAGAAAAAAAGTGGCGTGAAACACGAATGGCTCTTGATGTTAACGATGAATGGATAGCCTCCTTTACAGTTGAAAAACAAGGGCTTTATACATATAAAGTAGAAGGCTGGGTAGATCACGCTTTAAATTGGCAACATGGGATTGAGCGTAAGATCGAGGATGGTCAGTTCGTAAAATCGGAGTTATTGGAAGGCGTTGCCTTTCTTAAAGAAATAAAAAACCACTGTAATGAAAACGACGGTTTCTACCTCGATCATTTAATCAACATTTTTCAGGATGAACAACATTATGATGAGGCCGTGAAGGAAGCTATGAGCGACCGTTTGCATCATCTGTTTTTTGAATTCCCTGAAAAAGACCTGGTAAATACCTCAAATGATTTTCAGGTGTATGTTGATCGAAAGAAAGCCCGTTTCAGTACCTGGTATGAGTTCTTTCCGCGTTCCGCTGGAGAGCAGGAAGGTGTGCACGGCACGTTTAAAGATTGTGAACGCTTGTTGCCAAGGGTTCAAAACATGGGTTTTGACACCCTCTACTTCCCTCCCATTCATCCCATTGGCGAAGTAAATCGAAAAGGGAAAAACAACACTACCGAAGCCAAAGAAGGCGATGTAGGTTCTCCATGGGGCATTGGCTCTCAACACGGTGGCCACAAAGCCATCCATCCGCAATTGGGATCTCTTGAAGATTTTAAACAACTAATAGAAAAGGCTAAAGAACACGGTATAGAGATCGCTATGGATTATGCTTTACAAGCTGCTCCTGATCATCCCTGGGTGAAGGATCATCCGGAATGGTTCAAATGGCGCCCTGACGGAACCGTGCAATACGCAGAAAATCCGCCTAAAAAATATCAGGATATTTTACCGATTTATTGGGAGAGTACCGTTTATGAGAACTTATGGAAGGAGTGTCTGGACATTTTGATGTACTGGATCGATTGTGGTATTCGCGTGTTCCGTGTGGATAATCCGCATACGAAACCCTTCTATTTTTGGAACTGGATCATCAATCAGGTCAAGGCTAAACATCCTGATGTTATCTTTCTAGCGGAAGCCTTTACAGCGCCAAAAGTAATGCAACAGTTAGCTAAACAAGGGTATACACAATCCTATACTTATTTTACCTGGCGGAATAATAAGCACGAACTCACTGAGTATATGGAAGAATTGACCAAAACAGAGTTACGCGAATATATGCAACCTAATTTCTGGCCAAATACCCCGGATATTAATCCGTTTCATTTGCAAGGTGCTAACGAAGCTAAACATATTCAACGCTACGTTTTGGCGGCGACACTGAGTTCTTCCATTGGAATTTATGGTCCGGTTTTCGAATATATGATCTCTGAAGCCTTATTGGGCCGCGAGGAATATATGAATTCGGAGAAATTTCAATTTACACACTACGATTGGTCAAAAGAAAATAAATTAACTACCGTAATAAGCAAAGTGAATCGTATTCGAAAAGAACATGAAGCACTTCAACAAACCAATAATATCACCTTTTGTCATGTAGAGAATAATAATCTCATGGCCTATTATAAATGGAACGATGCTAAAAACGATCAACTATTAATTGTGGTGAGTTTAGACGATTACGGCATGCAGCAAGGAAGCATTAAATTGCCGCTGCATCACATGGGTATCAAACACGATCAGGCTTTCGAAGTTCATGATCTGGTAACCAACAGTCGCTACAGCTGGACCGGTGAATGGAATTTTGTAGAACTCCACCCTACGTTGCCGTTCCATATTTTCAAAATAAATAAATAAAATGAGTAAACCCGACGAGAACATATCCTTTAAAACCGACCTTCATTTTAATGATGATTGGGAAGCCTTGCTCGAAAACAAGAGCTTTGTGAAGAGTTTCCTGTCGGATGTTCTTGGTGATTATATCACCAAACAGCGCTGGTACGGTGGCAAGGCTAGTAAATTAAAGTACATCGAGCTAGCTGAGTATTTCAAAATTCAGCAAAATGGTGAAATGTATTTTGGATTGATTCTGGAAGTGAATTTTGTTGAGGCTTTTTACCAACATTATTTTTTACCCATTGCTTTTGTAACCGACGAGAATTTTGCGCAAAAAGACCGCATTTTACATCTGCGACTTAAAAAACAAGACGGTTTTATTATTGATGCTATAAACCTGGAAGCCTTCCGGCAATTGGTCTTCGAGCGTATTTTAACCGCCTTGCCAAAAGATACCACAAAGGTTCGTTATCATAAAAGCATCGCTTTAAAAGCTAAAGCATACGAGAGCTCCCGATTCATGGGGCTTGAACAAAGTAATACATCCATTATTTATAACGATAGTTACGTTTTAAAGTTTTTCAGACGCATTTTTGCCGATAAGAACCCCGATTATGAAATGAGTAGGTTCTTATCTGAGAAAAAGGAGTACAAAAATACACCGGCTTATTTAGGAAGTATCAATTTGGTAGATTCCAAACAAGTGACCATCACCATTGCTCTCATGCAGGAAATGATCCCGAATGAAGGCGATGCCTGGGATTATATGTTGAAAGAATTGCACAAGGTATTTTGTAACCTGGAATATAAGAACCTCAACATTTCCCATTTACCGCGTACCGGTTTATATCAGCAACTCAATATTTCAGACATTCCACCACAGATCATTGATTGGGCGGGATTACAGTTGTTCATGCAGGTACAAACCCTGGCCAAGCGTACTGCGGAGATGCACATCGCTCTGGGTTCGGAGTTTGAAGAAACTGCTTTCACACCCACGCATTACAACGGCGATTATACGGTTTGGTTGAAGAATAAAATGCTTTATCAATTCCAAAACCGACTCAATCTGGTTGAGAATAATTTACACAAACTGGATGGTATGGCTTTAGATCTGGCCAAGGAATTCATGAACAAAAAGAATCAGATACGGGAGCATTTTGTCGATTTCGACTGGACCAAACTAAAGGGTGAACGTATTAGGATTCACGGGGATTACCATTTAGGCCAAATTCTGGTAAAAGACCGCGACTTTTATATTTTAGATTTTGAAGGTGAACCTGAAAGTACGATCCGAGACAGGAAAGTAAAACAGCCACCATTAAAGGATGTTGCAGGCTTGTTCCGATCCTTTCATTATGCGATCTATGCTACGGTTTTCAACAATCAGGAATCTTATCCGTATCCAATAGATGAATTATTTGATGCCAGTGAAGTATTATATAGCTATATTACGGGCCTGTTCCTGGGTACTTATGTTACCGAAACACAGAATGCCAATTTGAATATTGGTTATAATCAGGAGCGTTTGTTTTTATTAAAATATTGTTTGCTTGAAAAAGCAGTTTATGAATTGGGTTACGAACTTAATTCTCGTCCAAAATGGGCTATTATTCCTTTGAAAGGGATCTCTAACATTTTAAATCATTAGTATGTCACAAGTTAAACCTCACAGTTTATTTACAGATTTCGATATCAACCTTTTCAAATCAGGAAAACATTACCGGCTTTATGAAAAATTCGGATCGCACATCACAACCGTTGATGGTGAAAAAGGGACTTATTTTGCCGTTTGGGCACCGAGTGCGAAGTCGGTTTCTGTGGTTGGCGATTTTAATTACTGGATTGAAGGCGAGCACCCGCTGATGGTGCGTTGGGATTCCAGCGGGATCTGGGAAGGTTTTATTCCGGGTGTTGGCAAAGGAAACATCTACAAATACAAAATTCAGAGTCATAATAATGATATAAAGACAGAGAAGGCCGATCCTTATGCACGGCGTTGTGAACATCCTCCAAAAACTGCCTCAATTGTTTGGGATGATACCTACAAATGGGAAGACAGTGCCTGGATGAAAAAACGTAAAAAGCACAATGCTCTGGATGCGCCTTATGCTGTTTACGAGGTTCATTTAGGATCATGGAAACGCCAGGTTGAGGAAAACCGGTTTTTATCCTATCATGAATTAGCAGATGATCTGGTGAATTACCTAAAAGAAATGAATTTCACACATGTGGAATTAATGCCGATCATGGAATTTCCATACGATCCGTCGTGGGGTTATCAAATTACAGGTTATTTCGCGCCAACATCGCGCTTTGGCTATCCTGAGGAATTCAAAGAATTGGTAGATAAACTCCATCAAAACGACATTGGTATCATTTTAGACTGGGTACCGTCTCATTTTCCCGAAGATGCTCATGGCTTAGGATTTTTCGACGGTTCGAACCTTTACGAACATCCCGATCCAAGAAAAGGCTATCACCAGGACTGGAAAAGTTTGATCTTCAATTATGGTAGAAATGAAGTGAAATCCTTTCTAATCAGTAATGCCTTGTTCTGGCTGGATCAATATCATGCCGACGGACTGCGTGTGGATGCCGTAGCCTCCATGCTTTTCCTTGATTATTCCCGCGAAGACGGACAATGGGAACCCAACCAATACGGCGGAAGAGAAAATCTTGAGGCGATTGCCTTTTTAAAAGAAATGAATGAAGCCGTTTATGGCGAATATCCTGACGTACAAACCATAGCCGAAGAATCCACGGCATTTCCGGGTGTTTCAAAACCTGTGTTTTCAGGCGGTTTGGGCTTCGGTATGAAATGGATGATGGGTTGGATGCACGATACTTTGGAATATTTCAAGAAAGATCCGGTGTATCGAAAATATCATCAAAACGATATAACCTTCAGTTTGGCCTACGCCTTTTCTGAAAACTTTATGTTACCCTTATCTCATGACGAGGTAGTTTATGGCAAAAACTCAATTATAGGCCGTATGCCCGGCGACGACTGGCAACGTTTCGCTAATGCCCGGGCATTATACGCTTACATGTTTACACATCCCGGAACAAAATTGTTGTTTATGGGAGGTGAATTCGGGCAATACAACGAATGGAACTTTCAAGGCAGTTTAGACTGGAACCTTCTGGAATATAAACCACATAAAACCCTGCAAACCTTCTTCAAAGACCTTAATAAATTCTACACCTCACATCCCGCCTTATTCGAAAAAGCCTTTACCAATGAAGGTTTTGAGTGGATCAACTTTGGTGATTCCGAAAATTCTGTGATGTCTTATATCAGAAAAGGTAAGGATCCTAAAAATGATTTGGTGGTGGTTTGTAATTTTACACCTTCCATGCACGAAAACTACAGTATCGGACTTCCGGAAGATGGAAATCTTAAAGAAATCTTCAATAGCGACCTTAAAAAGTACGGTGGTAGTGGTGTATCTAACAAAAAAATTATCCCAGCAACAGAAAAAGAGTGGAATGGAAAGCCTTTTTCAGCAGAAATTACAATTCCGCCGCTTTCGGTTACAATTTTTAAGTACAACAGATAGGCTCCTTGCAATAAATGTAATTAATACGCTAATAGTTTGGTTTTTATGTAACAAAATCGCGCTTTTTTTGTAAAATAACTACGTTTAAAATTTAATTGTTTTACTACTTTCGTAAATTATTTAATTGCTAGAAATATGATTATAAATACGGAGTTAGAATACAAGGGGAATATGTTCCCGTCTCAAATTGCATCCTACGAGAAAGATCTAGACACGCTCTCATTTACTACAGAAAACGGCGTTATTCTACATATTACCGTTGTACGCGATAGCGTGCTACGATTCAGATATACAACCACAGGCATTTTTGAAAACGATTTTTCTTATGCCATAACGAAATATGCCAGCAGAGGCTATAACCACTTAGAAGTTTCCGAAGAAGAGGATAAATACGTTATCACAACCTCAAAACTGATCTGCCATGTTTTTAAAGCAGATCTTCGCAGTGCTATTTTTGATGCAAAAGACAATTCTATTATTTGTCAGGATGAACTAGGTTTTCATTGGGAAGAAAGTTATGAGTTTGGTGGAGACATCGTAAAAATGTCTAAAAACGCTCAGGAAGGTGAAAGTTATTATGGTTTAGGCGATAAACCTGTTGATAACAACCTGAAAGGAAAACGTTTTGAGAACTGGGTAACCGATTCCTATGCCTACGGAAAAAATACTGATCCTATTTACAAGGCTATTCCGTTTTACACGGGTTTACATAACAAAAAGGCTTACGGTATTTTCTTTGATAACACCTTCAGAAGCTTTTTTGATTTCTGTCAGGAGCGAAGAAATATTACAAGTTTTTGGGCCCAAGGAGGAGAAATGAATTACTATTTCATTTACGGTCCTGAGATGTCTGAGGTGGTTGCAAATTATACCGATCTTACCGGAAAGCCACATGAGCTACCGGCTTTATGGACTTTGGGATACCATCAGTGTAAATGGAGTTATTATCCGGAATCGAAAGTAAAAGAAATCACAAAGAAATTTAGAGACCTTAAAATTCCATGCGATGCTATTTATTTAGATATCGATTATATGGATGGGTTTCGTTGCTTCACCTGGAACAAAGAATATTTCCCCGATCCGAAACGTATGGTTCAGGAATTAAAGGAAGATGGTTTTAAAACCATCGTGATCATTGATCCGGGTATAAAAATTGACCACGATTATAGCGTCTTTAAAGAAGGTTTAGAAAATGATTATTTCTGCAAACGTGCCGATGGTCCATATATGAAAGGTAAAGTATGGCCGGGTGAATGTTACTTCCCGGATTTTACCAATCCTGAAGTGCGCGATTGGTGGTCTAATCTGTTTAGAGAATTGGTAGAAGAAATTGGCGTAAAAGGCGTTTGGAATGATATGAATGAGCCTGCCGTAATGGAAGTGCCAGGCAAAACTTTCCCTTACGATGTGCGCCACGATTATGAAGGCCATCATTGCAGTCACCGTAAAGCACACAATATTTACGGCATGCAAATGGCTCGAGCTACCTATCAGGGATTAAAAAAGTTCTCGTATCCGAAACGACCTTTCGTGATTACGCGTGCGGCTTATTCCGGAACACAACGCTATACCTCCAGCTGGACGGGTGATAACGTTGCAACCTGGGAACACCTTAGTATCGCTAACCTTCAGGCACAACGTATGTGTATGTCCGGTTTCTCCTTTATCGGATCCGATATCGGTGGTTTTGCGGAACAACCAAACGGCGAATTATACGCTCGTTGGATTCAGCTAGGCGTATTTCATCCATTTTGCAGAACGCACTCCTCCGGAGACCATGGCGATCAGGAGCCCTGGGCATTTGGTGATAATATAACCGATGTAGTTCGTAAATTCATCGAATTACGCTACCAGCTTCTACCCTATTTGTATACCGCTTTTTGGCGTTATGCTGAAGAAGGTATTCCAATCTTGAAGTCGTTAGTGTTATACGACCAACACGATACCCACACACATTACAGAAATGACGAATTTATTTTTGGTGAAAAAATATTAGCTTGCCCAATAAACGAGCCAAATGCTAAAGGGCGTCGTATGTATTTCCCGAAAGGCGAATGGTATAATTTCTGGACGGATGAACTTGTAAACGGCGGTCAGGAATTATGGGTAGATGCCGATCTTGATAGCATGCCTGTTTTTATTAAAGCCGGGGCTATGATCCCAAAATATCCAATACAGCAATATGTTGGCGAGAAAGAGATCGAAGAATTAATTCTTGACGTTTATTATAAAGAAGGAAAAGAAACGTCTCAGGTTTATGAAGATGCAAATGATGGTTATGATTACATCAAAGGGCGTTATAGCTTAAGAAACTTTACCTTAACCGGAAGAGAAAACGAGCTCATTATTCAGCAACATAAATCCGGAAAATATACCACACCTTACGAAACCCTAAAACTTAGAATTCATGGTTTACCATTTAAAATCAAAACGGTAAAAATTGATAAGGTGGAATATTCTTTTAAAGATCTAAAACTTAACGGCGATAATACGCTCGAAGTTCACAAGGATTTTAATGACTTACACATCATGTAATGCACCTGAATAAGAATTAAAAAAGCCCGGATTTAAACTAATCCGGGCTTTTTTATTTTAATTTTCCTTGTCTGGTGAATTTTTTTCAACATCCAGTGGCTTTCCTAAATAAACCAACTTAAAGCCTTCGCTTATACCTTCAATAGTTTCAAAATTATGGGAGGAAATGATATGCAATTCACCATCCTTATCCTTAATGAACAAAGGAATGATATCTTTATCCTTGTTTGTGGCTTCAATAAGTTTAGTATAATGGGCTTTATCTTCCAGATCGATCTCCTGAATTGAAGGATGTTTTCTGGTTACCTCTGTTAAACTATTGAAATCATCATTTTGTGAAAACAAACCTTCTTTAGGATTATTTGAATTCTCCAACATTTCCTGTGTTGTTACCAGTCGGAAAGAGCCATTTTCTCCAAAATGTTTTCCGAATTTGTTAATGGCGTATTTATTGATATCGGTGTTTCCGGTAAGTGCCATCAAATATCCCATGTCGTTCAATTCAATATTATCCATCAAAGTGTCCGAATAAATATTGGTAGTTAAGGCTTCAAGTCCCAGATCTCGGGCCTTTTCAATGTTTTTTTCATTACTGTCAATCAGCACCACATGTCGGCCATTACTTTCTAAATAATGTCCGATAAGTCGGGAAAATTTCGGGGCACCCACAATGAGTATGCCTTCAGATTTCGTTAGAAAAACACCTACTATTTTTGCAAATAATCGCGCTGTGGTAGCATTAAGCAACACGGTTCCAAGAACGATCATAAATACTAAGGGAGTAATATACTCGGCGCCTTCAACACCCTGGCGCATTAATTTACTTCCAAAAAGTGAGGCAATACCTGCGGCAACAATTCCGCGAGGTCCTACCCAGCTTATAAAAAGTTTTTCGTTCAGTTTTAATTTAGAACCCCAGGTACTTAAAAAAACAGCCAGTGGTCTTAAAACAAATACGATACAAACAAAAAGAATTAAGGTTTTCCAGGTGTAGAGCAACATCAGGTCTTTCATGTTGATATTCGCAGCAAGTAAGATAAATAGGATCGATATGAGCAGCACACTCAGAGATTCCTTGAAGTAGAGGAGCTCTTTGATATTCTTTAATTTCCCGTTACCTAAAACCATTCCCATAACCACAACCGACAATAACCCGGATTCATGTGCAAACATTTCTGAGGCCACAAAAACCAGTAATACCACGGATAACGACACGACATTAAGCAAATAATGTGGTATAAATTTTTTGTTTATTGAAAATGCCAAGGCGTGAGCAAATGTAAATCCGAAGGTTGTCCCAAATAAAATGATCTTTCCAAACTCGATCAAGGCTGTTTTTGTAAAACCGCTATCGCCTTCAACACTTATAAATTCAAAAACCAATACGGCTACCAAAGCTCCTATTGGATCTATCAGAATACCTTCCCATTTTAAAACCGCTGAGAGGTCTTTTTTCAAAGGAATGTTTCTTAAAATTGGGGTAATTACCGTTGGGCCGGTTACAATCACTAAACCGGCAAACAGGAACGAGAGTCGCCAGTTCAACCCGAAAATAACATGAGAAATAATACCGGCGCCTATAAACGTTACGGCAGATCCTAGTGTAATTAATTTGGTAATCACTGAACCTACGTTTCTAATTTCCGAACGTTTCAGTGTTAGACCACCTTCGAAAAGAATGATACTAATAGCCAAGGATACAAAATAAAATAAGCCATCGCCGGGAAAAAGACCGTTTTTTCCGTTCCAAACGGGCTCGATCCATTTTGTTCCATCTTCAGAAATGTAAGCCGCAGATATCGGGCCTACCAATAAACCGATCAATATTAATGGTAGAATAGCGGGTATTTTAAATTTCCAGGCTACCCATTGCGCCAAAATTCCTAAAATGATAATGCCTGCTAATTCTAACATAGTGTACGATTAAAGTTACTAATTTAAATAAAACTGCCCACTTCCACGCATTTAAACCCTGCGTTTTCAAATTTTAAGAAACAGGCTTTATACAAGCTTCGATAATACGAAATCATTTCTTTTTAAAAAGTACTATCTTAACATTTTATTTTAAACCATTATGGCAGCTATTAAACCTTTTAAAAGTATAGGCATTGGCGTGGCTTTTTCACCCAATATGAAAGCCAACCTTTATGAAGCTGCACGCTTATCTCTGTTTTTTAATTCGAAATTATATTTGATCCATGTAGGTGATCATGACGAAAAAAAATTAAATGAGCTTAGGGATATTTTAAGTTTTTTCGAACCCGGCGGCATTGATTATGAAGTGGTATTTAAAGCCGGAGACCCTGTTAATGTTATTTTGAGCTCAGCAAATTCGAAAAAAATAGATCTTTTGATCTTAGGTGCTGTACAACGGGAAGGGTTTTTTAAATATTATGTGGGATCTATCGCCCGAAAAATAACGCGTCAAGCCAAATGCTCCGTGCTCCTTCTTATAAAACCATCGGTACAACGTGTGCCTAGTGAGCACATTGTGGTTAACGGTTTAAAAGACCCAAAAACCGAACAGGCCATTACAGCAGCATTCTATGTGGCTAAAAAACTTCAAGCTAACAAAATTACCATCGTGGAGGAAATTAATAAAGAGCAGGTTGGCGTTACGATTGAAGACGATAGATCGTTGAGGCGTTCAAGAATTATGAAGGAGCGTGTACGCCTGCGTGAAGATTCTCGAATAAAGGAGATTATCAGCCATATTCCATCGGAATACACTAAAGATATGAGCATAAAATTGCAACCTATTTTTGGGAAACGAGGCTACTCTATCGGGCATTATGCCCAGGTGTCCAGAGCCGACTTGCTTGTTATGAACGGCCCAACAAAAATGACTTTTTGGGATCGCCTGTTCCCTCATGATATTGAGTATATTTTAACCGAATTACCCACCGACGTTCTAATTCTGCAATGAGTCCGAGAAAAAAACAAATCAACCAGTTTTTCAGTACCCTGCCACAAAATATCTTTTCAGGATTTGTGGTAAGCCTTATTGCACTTCCCCTGGGTCTGGGCTTAGCCATGGCTAGCGAGGCCCCTCCAATTTCAGGTATTATTGCGGCCGTTATGGGTGGTCTGGTAGTTTCTATTTTGGGTGGTAGTAACGTTACTATTGTAGGCTTAGGAAATGGTTTAGTAGGTGTTTTATTGGTAGCGGTTTCAACATTAGGGCTTCATAACACCTATATAGCTGTGGTGTGTTCCGGAGTTTTAATTATGTGTTTAGGATTTCTAAGAATGGGGGCTTTATCAGATTTTTTTCCATCCTCAGCCATTCAGGGAATGTTGGCGGCCATCGGTCTTATTATCCTCGGAAAGCAGTTTCATATCATGTTCGGAAATAAAATTCAACGCGATACTGCTTTAGAGTATTTATATGCTATTCCCTCAACGATCAATAAAGCCATAAACCATGAAACAGAAGGTTTGGTTTATGCCGCTTTAGTTGGATTGATCAGCTTTGCAATCATGGTATTGTACTCCAGAATCCGCAATAAATATTTACAACTTATCCCTGCGCCTATGTGGATCGTTATGCTGTCTATTGGGTTCAGTTATTATTTTGAACTGGTACTACATGAACCTAATCCTATCGCCCCGGAGTATATGCTTACCGGTATTCCCTCCATTCACGATATAATTGAGGATATTCCCGTACCTAAATTTGATGCTCTAGGGCAATTATCTTTTTGGGGTTCTGTGCTGGCACTTACCCTTATTGCGAGTATTGAATCTTTGCTGAGCATAAAAGCGGTTGATAAATTAGATCCTGAAAAACGACGCTCTAACGTTAATAAAGACCTTAAAGCAATTGGCCTGGCCTCCATAGGAAGCGGGTTATTAGGTGGCTTAAACGTTGTAACGGTAATTGCCAGAAGCTCTGTAAATGTGAACAACGGTGCCACAAACAGGTCTTCCAATTTTTTTCATGCGGTATTTTTGGTGTTATTCATTGTGCTTTTCAGTACCCAACTTAAACATATATCGCTACCGGCTTTAATGTCTATTTTAGTTTATACAGGATATAAGTTGGCTTCTCCAAAAGTCATTAGGAACATATTTTCGATAGGAAAAGAGCAGCTCATTATCTTTTTTGTAACTCTAATAACCACCCTTCAGGTAGGTTTGATCACCGGTATTTTAGCAGGTGTCCTTACAACACTCATTATTCATTTTTTTGTGAATCGAAGTGTGGGTTTGTTTCTTAGAAATTTATTGAAACCGAACGTATTGATGTATAAAGAACCTGATAGCGACAGCAATTACTACGTAAGCATTAAGCACTTTTGCACTTTTTTAAATTATTTCCGGTTGAAAAATCAACTGGATGCTGTTCCTGAACACCAAGATGTGGTTGTTGATTTTTCGCTTTGTGAATTCGTTGATCATACCGTAATGGAAAACATGAACAATTACCAGGAATTGTTCGCAAAACGTGGCGGACATTTTGATGTGGTTGGGCTTGATTTTCACGACACCAATTCGTTTCATCCATTTGCGCTTCGGCGCCTTTTACCTGTTCCTGAAATAATGAAGAACAGCTTAACAAAACGACAAGTAAGTATTCAGGCGTATGCCAGAAAATTCAATTTAAAATATCGTGCAAAAAAGATCAAGACCTTCGAGTTTTTAATGGATTTTCAGTTTTTTCAAACCAAAGACATCAAGTACATATACAATGTGATCTCCGACGAAAATCTAGGATTAAAACTCTTCGATATTGAATTTTCCGAAGGCGAATTCATCGCTAAGGAAGTCGCGCGAATTACCATGTTGTATATTGATCTTGAACAACCCTTGCCTAAGTTCACTTTGGACAGAGAAGGGTTTTTAGAAAAAATTGCAGCTTTTTCAGGGTATCATCAAGACATAGATGTTGCTGAACATGGCGATTTTTCAGATCGCTTTCATTTATACGGAACAAACAAGGCTGAAGTAGTTGCCTTTTTCAATGATGAACTCATACATTTTTTTGAAAGCAATCCTTATTATCATGTGGAATCTAACGGGCAAGCCTTGTTGCTTTTTGGTCGGGAACGTGTAGCCGGTATGAAAGAATTGAAGACCCTACTAGATTACGGTAAGCGTTTGAGGATTGTTATTTCAAAAAAGCATGTTGCATAAAATACGCTCTAAAACAGCTTTGTAACTAAAAACACCCTGGCGTTTTTAAAATTAGCGGCTATTTTCTTAATATATTCTTAACATTTCAAACGAAGTGCTGCAGATTTCTTAGTTTTGCATCCCTATGAACCTATACCCAATACAAGCCGGAAATTTTAAGCTAGACGGTGGCGCCATGTTTGGTGTTGTACCTAAATCCTTATGGCAACGCACCAATCCTGCAGATGCCAATAATATGATCGATATAGCAGCGCGTTGTTTGTTGATTGAAGATGGCGACCGCCTCATTTTGATCGATACCGGAATGGGAAATAAACAATCTGATAAATTCTTTGGATATTATTATCCCTGGGGCGATTTCACCCTGGAATCATCTCTAAAAAAATACGGATTTCATCCTGATGATATTACCGATGTATTCCTAACACATTTGCATTTTGATCATTGCGGTGGCGCTATTCAATGGAATAAAGAAAGAACAGGATACGAACCGGTATTCAAAAACGCGCAATTTTGGAGTAACGAAGATCATTGGTTATGGGCCACACAACCAAATCGACGTGAAAAAGCATCGTTCCTTAAAGAAAATATTTTACCCATTGAAGAAAGCGGACAGTTGAAACATACCGGAATTCCTGAAGGTGTTATTTTAAAAAATTCAGCTTTAGACTTCGATATCTTCTTTGCCAACGGACATACAGATAAACAAATGATCCCATTGATCAACTATAAAGGCAAAACATTGGCGTTTATGGCAGATCTGCTACCTACCGTTGGACATTTACCATTGCCTTTTGTTATGGGTTATGACACGCGTCCTCTACTGACGCTGGATGAAAAAGAAGCCTTTCTGAATATGGCCGTAGACCAAAACTGGTATCTCTTCTTAGAACACGATGCACACAACGAAATTATTACGGTGAAGCACACCGAAAAAGGTGTGCGCCTTAACGAAACATTTAAAACAGAAGATTTTTTTAATTAAATAAAACATGAATAGAATAAAATCATTTGCCTTAATTGGGCTATTAATCACACTTATTTACAGTTGTGGTAGTACAGCGCCAATTATTTCAACCCCGATCGAACAGGTTGATAATATTCCATTAAAAGTTCAGCCGTTAACCGATGCACAGGAAAAAGTCTGGAGTCATCTTGATCTTATTCAGGACACGATTCCCGGCATGAGCGTTGAAAAAGCTTATGCCGATATCATTAAAAACAGAAAAGGCAGCGATGTTATTGTCGCTGTAGTAGATTCCGGTATCGATATCGATCACGAAGATCTTCAAGGTCATATTTGGGTGAATAAAGATGAAATTCCAAATAATGGTGTTGATGACGACAAGAACGGTTACGTAGACGATGTGAACGGTTGGAATTTCTTAGGTGATACCTATGATGAGCAATTAGAGTACGTACGCATTTTAGCTAAAGGCGATACCTCGAATCCGGATTACCAAAAAGCAGAAAAAGAATACAATGAAGAATATCAAAAATATGCCAACCTAAGATCGAATTATAATCAAATAGAGACTCAGGTAAAAAAGGCTGATGATATTATTGCCAATTATTTAGATACCAAAGAATATACTAAGGAAGCTGTAGATACTATTCAGGCTAACAATGAGGATCTTGCCAGAGCCGTGAATGTTATTAAATATGTTTACAGTTTCGATATGGATTCTCCTCAAGCTTTTTTAGATGAACTAAATAGCGAACTTGTTCAGATCAATGATCGTTTGGACTACAACCTCAACAAGGATTTTAAAGGTCGTAAAAATGGTGACGATCCCGATGATTTTTCGAAAAAATACTACGGAAATAACAATGTTCGACCAAGCGAAAAAGACGAAAAACACGGTACTCACGTAGCAGGTATTATTGCAGCTAGTCGCAACAACGGATTGGGTGTTAACGGTGTGGCTAATAACGTAAAGATCATGGCTGTTAGAACTGTTCCTAACGGTGACGAATACGATAAAGATGTGGCATTAGCGATACGATATGCCGTGGATAATGGCGCGTCTATCATTAATTCAAGCTTTGGAAAATACTATTCTCCCCATAGTGACTGGGTTCGAGATGCAATTGCATATGCCGGAAAACACGATGTGCTTATTGTAAATGCCGCAGGCAATGAGGCTGAAAATTTAGACGAGAAATCGGTTTATCCAAACGATGCCATTGGCGTTGGTCCGGAGGTTTCAAAAACCTTCTTAACTGTTGGGTCTATCGGCTCCACCTACGGATCGAAAATGGTCTCAAGTTTTTCCAACTATGGTAAAGTGAATGTTGATATCTTCGCCCCTGGCGGAAACATCTATTCTACGATTCCTTTTAGTGACTATGAGTTTTTGAGCGGTACTTCTATGGCCTCTCCTTCAACCGCAGGTGTTGCGGCTTTAATTCGGTCGTATTTCCCAAAATTAAGTGCGGCTCAAGTGAAGCAAGTTATTATGGATTCCGGCCTTCCTATAAACACAAAAGTGATCGTTGGCGGGGATACAAGCAATATTAAACCGTTTTCAGATCTTTCACGATCAGGAAAAATTGTAAATGCATATAATGCTTTAATTTTAGCTTCAAAAGTCAAATAAAAATAACGCTAAACCAGGTTTTAAATAAAAACTATGAAATATTTATTCTCCCTAATTAGTGCCGCAGCATTCCTTACGGCTTGCTCGGGTTCTAAAACTATAGCAAATACACAAAGTAAAATTAATAATCCACTGCCCGGTTATTGGCAACAACATGTTGATTACAACATGGATGTTGACATGAATGTTAACACTTATAAATATACCGGAGAGCAAACTTTGGTATATACAAACAATTCGCCGGACACCTTAACTAACGTTTACTACCATCTGTTTTTTAACGCGTTCCAGCCTGGAAGCGAAATGGATATTCATTCGCGCACTATAGCCGATCCGGATTCCCGAGTTATGGACCGTATAAGCAAATTAAAACCGGATGAGATCGGATATCTGAATGTAACCAATTTAAAGCAAGACGGTATGGCCTTGCAGTCTGAAACTGTTGGTACAATATTAGAAGTAAAACTGGCAAAACCTATTTTACCGGGCGCCAAAACAACCTTTACCTTGAATTTTGATGGTCAGGTGCCTAAGCAAATACGTCGTTCAGGGAGAAATAATAAAGAAGGTGTGGCGCTTTCCATGACCCAATGGTATCCTAAATTAGCTGAATACGATTTCGAAGGATGGCATGCCGATCCTTACATCGCCAGAGAGTTCTTTGGGGTTTGGGGCGATTTTGATGTAACACTTTCTATTGCCAAGAATTACGTTGTGGGTGGAACAGGTTATTTACAGGAGGAAAAAGAGCTTCCAAACAACAAAAAGCAATTGCACTATGTTGCACCAAGAGTTCATGATTTTACCTGGGTTGCTGATCCGGATTTTATACATGATACCTTGCAAATGCCTAACGGACCGCTTTTAAATTTTTACTACAAAAGTACCTTGCCACAGGATCGTTTGGAAAGCTGGAAGAAATTACAGCCTAAAACCGCAGAACTAATGGATTATTACAGCACCCATGTTGGAACATATCCTTACAAACAATACTCCGTAATTCAAGGTGGTGATGGCGGTATGGAATACGCTATGTGTACCCTGATCACCGGAGACCGTAGCTTTGGTAGTTTGGTGGGCGTTACGGCTCATGAGCTGGCACACACCTGGTTCCAGTTCCTATTAGCTTCCAACGAATCTACACACCCCTGGATGGATGAAGGTTTTACTAGCTATATCAGTGATTTGGCATACGACAAGGTTATGAACAAAAATGCTGATAATCCGGCGGAACCAGCGTATAATTCGTATATCAGATACGCAAAATCGGGCACCGAACAACCGCTTACAACTCATGCTGATCGTTATCTGTTTAACAATGCATACAGTAATTCAGCATACAATAAAGGCGAGGTATTCCTGGCGCAATTAGGTTATGTTATTGGTGAAGACAATTTGAAAAAAACCATTAAGCGGTATTTTGACGATTTTGCTTTTAAACACCCAAAACCACTAGATATTATTAGAACTGCGGAAAGAGTTTCCGGATTAGAATTGGATTGGTACCTTATCGATTTTGGTGAAACAACCAATACTATTGATTACGCCGTGAAATTAATAAAAGATAATACTGTTATTTTAGAGCGCAAAGGACTTATGCCGATGCCTCTGGATGTAACCGTAACTTATGATGATAATACTGTGGAACGGTTTTACATTCCTTTAGCTATGATGCGAGGAGAAAAACCAACAACAGCAACAAAGATTGCAGACTGGGCCTGGGCTTATCCTTTCTACGCATTCAAAACTAAAAAAGCGGTACGACAAGTTACTATCGACCCTGAGAGAAGAATGGCAGATATTGACAGAAACAATAACACAGGTTCTGTTACAATGCCTGATTCCGTAGCAGAATCTACGAAAGAAAACTAAGTTAGCTAAACGCAAACAACAACCGTGGTGTTGGTAACTTTTGTTACCAGTACCACTGTTCTTTTTTATACATAGCTGTCTTGGCAACGCGTTCGCGATTGTATAAGAGCAAACGCTTTCTTGTAACCTGTCGATGACGATACCCTAGCAAATGAAAAAGAGATTTTGCAAAAAATCGTGCGATTGATAAATTCACTTGAAGTACACCTTGTTTTTTGTTCGCCCAGGACACTCCTGGTAAGATCACTAATAACTGGTCTAGTTTTAAATGCCTAAACCAGCTGGACAATTTTAAAAAGATTGGCGGAATAACCCTGATAATAAAAAACCCTTCAGCTCCCTGTGTTTGATAAAGTGGCATAAAGACTCGCCCGGTATAAGGCGCTTTTATTATTTTAGAATTACTTCTGGCGAGCGGTTTTCCTCTGTGAATACTTTGAAAACTCTTGAAACCATCATCCATCTTAAAGGTTTCGCCATCATGAATGCGATATAAATAAATAATCTCAAAAATATCATTCAAATTCGCAGATTGAAATTTAAGCTCGTTAAAATAGTTGTCCATTTTAGGGCTTTGTGTGCTTAAAACCCCGGAATATTTCAAAGCTAAATTAATAAAGGCGACACTGTTGTTTATGGCGCTGATATCATCGTGTTGACCAGATTCAAAACCCAATGACACATACCCTAATTGATTGATATAACTCAATAAAGGCCCTGTTAAATATTCTTCTATACCTAAAATTATAGGAACCGGAAATTGTTTGGAAAATTTCCGGTTGATCAGGGCATCGTTAATGGTAATAAATGGCAGGGTTTTGCTTGAAGTGCTGTGCAGGTCGATAAAATAAAACGGTGGTTGATTATAGGAAATAATGAATTCAATAATATTTAAAATCTTTAGTAGTTCACTCTCTTCGCTATTTGGATTCTTTTTGGATCTTATTTTTTTGATATTTTCTAAAGTCCATAAACGGTTCAGGTCCTTTTCTATGAACCTTCGGTGTATTTCCAGTGCTTTTAAATTTCCTGATATACCATAAACCGAGCCACAAAAAGCTTCAGGTCGTAGCGTTTCAAAAAGCTTTTTCAGCGCTACAACCCCCGAGTTTTCATTACCGTGAATTCCTCCAAAGAAAATAACAGAAGGCCCTGGTCGGGTGCCGTTAACCTTTCCTATAAAGCGATTCACCTCAATTTTTTGCAATATGGCCTTGCTGAATACTTCGGTCATCTATTTCAAATCGTTTAAGGTTATAAGTCCAACCAACTTGTTCTTTTTCATTACAGGTAAACAGCCTATGCGGTGTTTTTTCATAAGTGCTTCAGCTTCTTTAATAGGAACTTGTTCCTCAGTCGTGATAAGTTTGGTTTTCATTAAATCGCCAACACTATCGTTTTGGTTGAAAGGTTGTTTTGTATAGGTTTTAATATCAGACCAGGTTAACAAACCTACCAAATTGCGGTCTTTATCTATAACAGGCATGTGGTGGATATTCTTCCAAAGCATGATATTTAAAACCAGTTTCACGCTATCTTTTTTACTCACGGAAAAAATATCATAACTCATAATATGCTTTACAACCCGGGTATCCTTAAAGGGCGATTCATCGGGATGATTTACAGCGCTCCAAACAGAAACGGGATAGCCTTTTTCCTGTTTCTCATACATTTTAGCCGTAAGAATTTGCATGGCATCGTAACGCTTATGCGATTTTAATAACCGGCGGTAATTCCGAATAAGCCATTCTGCCCCAGTGTGGTCCTCTGCGCGATGTTTAATAATATTCAGGTAGTAATCAATATCCGATACGGCAATACCTGCTTTTTTAAGGCCTTTATAAGCCATTGGTAATAATTCGTGAAGGATAAGTTGATCGCTGGGAACGTATTTTCCGTCCCAATAGAACTGGGTGGCCATGCCATAGCGTGCCGCGTTAAAAAAGTTGGTTTTAACATCTTTAAAGTCCCATTTTTCATGGATCTGTTTGTAGGTTTTCGGGCGTCCTAACATCAGGCCTACCCAGAAGGCCAAATTGGCAATTTCATCCGTTGGGGTTGGGCCTGAAGGAATATATCGATTTTCAATCCGTAGATTAGGGCGGCCATTCAAAACGCCATAGCAAACCCTATTCCAGGGATAAACCGTACTATTTTGTATGCTTAAAGCCTTTAGTTTAGGAATCTCTCCGTGGGCTAGCATTTCAGTACTGTCCGTAATAAAATTAGTGCTCAAAAAACTTCGAAACCGGGAAATGTTATCTTTAAAAATATCACTGACCGAACCTGTTTGCCAATCATTTCCAAAACTTACACGCGATTGTTTTTCATTTAATAAAAATGAATTTATTCGAGTATCTACACTTTGGGTAAAAAGTGCAATACGGGTTTCCTTCCATAATTCTTTGCCAAACAAAATAGGCGAGTTCACACAAATACTTAAGACAGGGCCGGCAATTGCTTGCGCCCAGTTGTAATCGTCTACAAAAGTTTTCGGATTCAGTTGTAAATGCATTTGAAAACTTGTGTTGCATCCTTCCAACATTACGGAATCATATTTCAGGTTTACTTCATCAACACCTTTAATGTGTACATCAAAACCCTGTGGCCTGTACTGCTTCAGAGCCTTATTCAACAAATTGTATCGGGGCGCATTGGTAAGGTTTTCAGTGGTAACCTTATCCACAGAAAGTGATGGTAAAATACCGGTTAAGACCAAATGCAGGTTTTTGGAAGCTGCAACTTTTTTAGCTTTTTCTAAAAATCTATTTAATTGATCGTGCATTTTGGAGAAACTATCTTTTTCAAGTGCTATCGGATCCAAATTTATCTCCAGGTTAAAATTTCCTATTTCAGTTGTAAAATGCGGGTCGTTTATAGCTGTTAACAAAGATTCTGAGCTGCTATCAGGCAAAAATTGTTCGTTAACAATTACAAGTTCTTGTTCGGCACCAATGCGCAAAGAGCCGGATTCTATCATATCATTTTCTATCATTTGATCTAAAGCCTTAAGATCATTTAAAAGATGATGAATATAATTAGCGCGGTCTTTTTTGGTTTTTAGTCTGGTAACTTGTGTTTGTCCCATTCCGTTAGGGTTTTACGGATTCAATATACTGTTGATCAGTGAGTATTCATATGACATTTATCATATTGCTCGGGAGCTTGCGTTAACATCGCTTCCTAATTTACTTTGGATAGTTCGGTGAGATCAAAATTCAGGGGTAACCCGCTACTTAATTTTATTACCTTTGAACTTTAATCATAACTCTTGAATTTTTACTGTGAATCCAGCTGAAAAACTTAAAGGAAAAAAACTCATTGAGCAGCTTTTTGAAGAGGGTCAATCCGTTTCTGCATTTCCTCTAAGGTTGGTTTATAAATCGTTTGAATTCAAGGATGGCGCCCAGATGAAAACCGGAGTTTCCGTGAGTAAACGCTCCTTTAAACGCGCTGTTGATCGAAACCGAATAAAGCGTTTACTACGTGAGGTTTATCGCCTTAATAAAGCCGATTATCTTAGCAACATTTCTTCGCCCCATGCGTTTATGATTTTGTATATTGGAAAAGAAATTCCAGCCTACGCGGATCTGGAAGAAAAAATGGCACAATTATTTCGAGTGTTTTCAAAAAAAATATCTAATAATTAAGACGCTATGAAAGCCTGTAACGGGCATTTAACAGAATTGGACAATACCAGTCGATATGACTAAGAAATTAATGGTCAGGGATTGGCGAAATTTTTTAAATAGATGAAGAAATTACTTTTCAAAAAGTATATTATTATACCTGCTTTAGCCGGCGTTGTATTCTTAACAACCACCGCATTTCAAAACGATTTTTTTGAGATTGCAAAGCAGCTTGAGATCTTTACTACCCTATATAAGGAGATCAACATGAATTACGTTGATGATACCAACCCGGGGGCGCTTATGGACACGGCTATTAAAAATATGCTCACCGATTTAGATCCATACACGAATTTTATGAACGAACAGGATGTAGAGGAAGCTCGTATTAACAACACAGGGGATTATACGGGTATTGGGGCAAAGGTTAAAACCATGAAAGACAAATTGCTTATCGTTGAGCCTTATCAAGGCTATCCTGCCGATCAGGCCGGGTTGAAAGCAGGTGACGAAATTATTAAAGTGGGCTCCGTTACCGTGGCCGATTATAAGGATGATGCCGGAAACCTTTTAAAAGGATCTACGGGTACCGAGGTTAATGTAACCTATATGCGCCAGGGTAAAGAACATACAGCAACAATAAAGCGGGCCGAGGTAGAAATTAACGCCGTGCCTCATTTTTCAATGATCGATTCAAAAACAGGTTATATTGTTTTAAGCCAGTTTACTGATAAGGCCTACGCACAAACTAATTATGCTTTGCGTGATCTTAAAGCCCAGGGTGCGAAACGTATTATTTTAGACTTACGGGGCAATCCTGGCGGACTACTTAATGAGGCCATCAATATCGTTAATTTGTTTGTTCCAAAAGGGACTTTAGTGGTTACCACAAAATCGAAAGTGGAAAAATATAACCGCACCTATTACACTCAAAATGAACCTATCGATACGGAAATTCCATTAGCTATTTTGATTAATGGTAATAGCGCGTCTGCCAGTGAAATTGTTTCGGGCGCCTTACAGGATCTCGATCGTGCCGTTATCGTAGGCTCCAGAAGTTTTGGTAAAGGTCTTGTGCAACGCCCAAAATTATTGCCTTACGGAACACAATTAAAAATCACCATTTCCCGCTATTACACCCCTTCAGGTCGCTGTATTCAGGCGCTTGATTATTGGCATAGAAATGAGAAAGGCGAAGCGGTTCGGGTAAAACAAGAAAACTACAATGAGTTTAAAACCAAAAATGGTCGAAAAGTATATGATGGTGGTGGTATTTTACCGGAGGTTATAACCGGACCAAACAAAAAATCACCGATAACAACGGCGCTCATTAATAATGATTTTGTATTCGATTACGCTACCAAATATTACTACAATCACAAGGTAGAGGATCTCAATAAATTTACGTTTACCGACTCCGATTTTAAAGATTTTAAAGAGTTTTTGAAGGCCTCTGATTTCTCATTTGAGACAGATACCGAAAAAGAATTAGATCAAGTCTATCAAACCGCTAAACAAGAAAATTTAGATGAATCTATTCAAAAGGATTACGACGCCTTAGTTAATAAACTTCAAGCCGTTAAAATTTCGAATATCGATGATGATAAACCCTTTTTGGTTGAGGCGCTTACCAAAGAAATAGTAAAGCGTTATGGCTATCGTAAAGGTTTATACGATTATTACAAATTACATGATCCTACTATTAAAAAAGCTACGGATATTGTTAGTGATATCTCCATTTATTATAATTACCTACGATAACAAGCTGTTGTTCATCCCCTTAAGCGGGTAATTCACCAAATATTGGACTTTAAAAAGCTATAATTCTCAAAATTTGGTATATTTATTGGCTTCCTTTTTCCCTAAATGATGAACAAACTTATAGTTTACATACTGCTTATATTTCATAGTTGCATCCTTTTTTCACAGGAAAAACTAATACATGATGTGTATTTTGAAACCGATAAATACGAGGTAGCTCCAACAGAAGAAACCCGCCTTAACGACTTCCTTGCTAATTTGAATAATTTGGATATTGCATCCATAGAGATCTATGGTTTTTGTGATGATGTTGGTGCTGCAAATTACAACATGAAATTATCGAAGGAGCGCGCAAATGCCATTAAAGCCTTTTTTGCTAATCAGGAAATTAGTGAACATTTAATATCCAACGTTGATGGCAAAGGAGAGGTGTTATTAAAGATCGTAAATGAAAAAAGTGTCGCCAAAACCAGAAGCTTAAACCGTAAGGTTGAAATTATAGTTCAAACCAAACCTCAAAAACCAATAGAAGTTGCCAAGGATACTACAGCTGTGGTAGAGAAAGAGATTCCACCTCAGGAGAAGCTGAAAGGACCCTTAAAAGCCGGCGATAAATTTGTGTTCCAGAATATTTTATTTAAAACCGGTTACAGTGAATTAATTCCGCAATCGAAACCTATTCTGGATGATATTGCAGAAACCCTTCTAAAGCGAAAAGATATTTATTTCACCATTGAAGGTCATGTTTGTTGTACCCGTTATAGTCGTGATGCTGTAGACCGAAAAACCATGTTACGCAATTTATCTGAAGCTCGGGCAAAATATGTTTATGATTACTTTGCTAAAAAAGGGATCAGTACACGACGCATGCGACATCTTGGAATGCGACGGAAATTTCCGCTAGGCGGCGATCCTAAATTCGATCGTAGGGTTGAAATTGTAATTACTTACGCTGGTAAAGAAGAAGAAAAATAGAGTTCGGTATATAACTAACCACCAATACCAAAAAAATTGCCCATAAAACTGTATCTATATCTGTTTCTGGCGGGACTAACATACCATGTTGGTTGGGCTCAAAACACGTCCATTCCCGATCCTAATTTTGAACAGGTTTTAATTGATTTGAATTATGATACCGCACCCATTGATGGTTTGGTGCCTACAGCTAATATTATCGGCATTACCGATCTGGATGTTTCAGGCAGAAATATTTCGGACCTAACCGGTATTGAAGCTTTTTCAGCGCTTACTATTCTTAATTGTTCAGATAATACTGTTTCAAATCTAAATTTGAGCAACAACACCGTACTTACGGAATTATACTGTTCTAATAACCTGCTTAACAATTTGGATGTTTCCATACTCCCGGATTTAAAAATTCTTTGGTGTAATAATAATCTTTTAAATAATCTGGATGTTACTCAAAATCCGGGTTTAATTTCCTTGATATGCAGTGATAACAACCTTTCGGATTTAAATATTGGGTCCCTTGTAAACTTAAGTGTTTTAGATTTTGGTTATAACAATATTGCAACAATAGATCTAACAACCAACATTAACCTAAGCAGGCTGGTGTGCCGGCGAAATAACCTGACGAATCTTGATGTTTCAAACGCTACTAAATTAACAACCTTGTGGTGCGACGATAATAAATTAACGGTTTTAGACACAAGTAAAAATATTAAACTCAATGATCTATCTTGTGTTTTTAATTTGATAAAAAACCTGGATCTTTCAAAAAATACGGCACTAACAAAGGTAGACTGCAGTAATAACTTGCTATGTACTTTAAATTTAAAAAACGGTAACAACACGAATATGACCGTGAATTTTGGTTTTAATGTATTCTTGGTTTGTGTTATTATTGATGATACTTTAGACCCGCATAATACATGGACACCATCCAACTACACAAGATTTGTTGTAGCTGTTGAAAGTTGCAGAAATAACATTCCTATTGACAGTTTTGGAGATGTTGTAAGTAATAAATCGTACACCTTACCAAATTTAACTAACGGAAATTATTTTACAGGACCGGGAGGATCCGGTTCACAACTTAATGGTGGTGATGTTATTACCGAATCGCAGACGCTCTATATTTATAATGAATCTGCTTGTGGTAGTAATGAATCACAGTTCAATATTTTAATTATTGATGATGAATTATACATCCCTGCTTTTTTCACCCCAAACAACGATGGAAGCCATGATCTTTGGATGATAACCGATAATGCAAATCAGGTATTTAATGTTCTAATTTATGATAGATACGGAAAACTTTTGAAGTATTTATTCCCCAATGATCAGGGTTGGAACGGTACTTATAATGGTAATATATTACCAACCAGTGATTACTGGTATGTTATTAATTTAAAATCCGGAGAAACCTTAAAAGGACATTTTACATTAAAACGTTAGAAAATTTATGCTTTGATCATGGAAACATGAGGAATACCGTCCTCCAAATAAGTATCGCCAAAAGCCTTGAACCCTAAATTGGTATAAAATTTATTGAGGTAACACTGAGCAGAGATTTTTATCGTTGTTTCATTAAATCGTTCTTTGATCGCTTCAATGGAAGCCTTCATAATTTGATTTCCGTAATCATGCCGACGTTCATTTTTAGCAACAATAACCCGGCCGATACTAGCTTGTTCAAAATAAACTCCCGGACCAAAAATTCTTGTATACGCAACGATCTTATCATTTTTAAAACCTAAAACATGTAAGGCTTTCGTGTCTTTTCCATCAAGGTCCTGATATACACAATCCTGTTCTACCACAAAAACAGCGCTTCGTAATTGCAACAGATCGTACAATTCCTGTTTCGTGAGTTCTTCAAAAGTTTTAACTACGGTTGTCATCATGGTTTAATCCTGAACGATCATATCTTTATTATCATCCTTACTGAATTCGGGCTGAATATTCACGTGATTGATATCGTACTTTTCTAACAGTAAGGCCTCTATTTCGTGAAGGACCTCATCAAATTTAGAGATCGCAATATCTTCATTAAAATCGATATGCGCTTCAAAATGAATTTCTCTTTCATTCAATTGCCAAACGTGAACGTGATGCACGTTTTGAATCGATTCAAATTGATTCACTTCCTCAACAATCTTATGAATTGGAATATTATCCGGGGTGAACAACATGAGCATTTTTGTAGAATCTTTCAAAAGGTCATAACCCATATAGATCAGGTAGAGCGCAATAACCAACGTCAACACACTATCTACCCAAAACACCTGATACAATTCCATAAAAATACCACCAATGAGTACCGCAACACTTGCCATCATATCTGTAAGCAAATGCAGATAGGCGCTTTTCATATTCAAATTAGATTTTGCGTCTTTTTTAAGTAATAAAACACTTAAACCATTCATAATAATTCCGAAAACAGACAACCATATCACTAATCCGGATTGAATGTGTTTCGGATCTGAAAAACGGTGGATCGCAGCATTAATTAATAGGATAGCGACAACGATTAAGGCTGAGGCATTTACAAAAGCTGCTAGAATTTCAGCGCGCTTGTAACCAAAAGTACGATGGATAGAAGCTTCTTTTTTAGCCAGGCGATTTGCAATATAGCTAACAACAAGCGAAATTACATCACTAAAATTATGCAGCGCATCACTTAATAAGGATAAACTTCCTGAAATGAGTCCGCCAATAACCTGTGAAACAGTAATTAAAATGTTTAGAACTATAGATATTAAAAGGTTTCTTCCTTTTAAATCAGAATGTATATGAGAATGACTATGGTCGTGAGAATGGTTGTGTCCCATTTAGCAGGATAATGGAATTTTATTGATGCGTCGTAAATGACGACCGCCTTCAAATTCGGTTTTCAAGAAAACATCTACCATTTCAACGGCTTGAATAATTGCTGTAAAACGTGCAGGAATACATAAAATATTGGCATTGTTATGACCTCGTATAAGCTCAACAATTTCTTTATTCCAGCATAAACCGGCACGAATGCCCTGGTGTTTGTTCGCTGTAATAGCAACACCGTTAGCGCTTCCACAAATCAAAATACCATAGGTTGATTTTCCGTTTTCAACATCGTCAGCAACAGGATGTACAAAATCGGCATAATCTACACTATCATGACTATCGGTACCATGATTAATTACCGTGTAACCTTGAATTTCCAGGTGTTTTACAATAGCGTTTTTGTAATCTGTTCCGGCATGATCGTTACCTATTGAGATGGTCATCATATGAATTTTTTTAAATACAAATACAAAGGTAATAATTATAAGTGATGTGAATTAATGTATTCATTACTTGTTAATAACTGGTGATTCTTTTCTGAAATAAAAATTTGGAAAATACATCAAATTTTTCCAACCAGATGTTTTTCAATATTACCAAAAAAATAACCCTTTTTTTGTAGCTAAGTTTTCAGCATTTTAAATGTAGTTATCAGACCAAAATTTTAAAAAATTTATTAATAATTAACGGTTAAATCCAGTTATAAACAACTGTTGATATAAAATATAAAACAATTCATTTTTAAGTATTTAAGGGTTATTATATATGTTAATTACTTATCAATAAATTTAAAAAAAGAAGGTTTCAAAATTTATATACAAAAAGTTATACCGCTATTAACACCCTATAATCATCATCATATTTTTTTTAAAATTTCAAAAAGAAATGATTAATATTATATATACTGTTGACAACTTAAAAAGCGTAGAAAAATATTTAATTCTGGGGAAACATGAGATTAACTTTAAAAAGCGTAGCTTTGTAAAAAAATAGCACGGTCTTCACCTTTTATAGATGCTATTAATAACACAATTTCCTGTATCTTAGGAAATTATAATGATTACAACCATTAAATGAGTAAAAAGAAAAAAAGGAAATCCGGAAAAAAAGGAATTCCAAACCTATCAAATAAAATATTAAGTATTTTAAAAAAAGAACGCAATAAAACGTTCAACTACAAACAAATAGCGGCAATGCTAGAAGTTGATGATGCTAATAGCCGAAACCAAATTATAAAACATGTAAGAGACCTTCAAGGCAAAAAAGAAATTGAAGAAGTAGATCGTGGTAAATATAAAGCCGTGGTAACTGCGGAATATTATACCGGAAGATTAGATATGGCTGCCAGAGGAAGTGGGTATGTGATCTGCGATGATTTTGACGACGATATATTTATTGCTTCAAATAATATAAATAAAGCATTACATGATGATGAGGTAGAATTCTATCTCTATAAACGGCGAAAACAAGGGAAACTTGAAGGTGAAATTACTAAGGTAATCAAACGCGCTAAAAGTGAATATGTTGGGGTTATTCAAATCCAGAAGAACAGTAATTTCGCTTTTGTAATTCCGGATAGCGGAAAAATGTACACCGATATTTTCGTGCCTATAAATAAAACGCTTAAAGCGGAAGATGGCGATAAAGTTTTAGTGCGCCTGGAAGATTGGCCGGAAAATGCGAGTTCTCCCAATGGAAAGGTGATTCAGGTTTTAGGAAAACCAGGAGAACACAATACGGAGATTCACGCTATTTTAGCGGAATATGGATTACCTTACGAATTTCCTTATGAAGTTGAAGATTATGCTAATAAATTAGATACGTCGATAACGAAAGAAGAAATAGCAAAACGTCGTGATATGCGTCAGGATCTTACGTTTACTATTGATCCTAAAGATGCAAAAGATTTTGATGATGCCTTGTCTTTTAAAGATTTAGGAAATGGTTTGTATGAAATTGGAATTCATATTGCTGATGTGTCGCATTATGTTCAGGAAGGAACTATTTTAGATGATGAAGCTTATGAGCGTGCTACCTCAGTTTATCTTGTAGATCGGGTGGTTCCGATGCTTCCGGAAGTGCTTTCAAATAATGCGTGTTCATTGCGTCCTAATGAAGAAAAATACACGTTTTCTGCTGTATTTAAAATCAATGATAAAGCTGAAGTAAAAGACCAATGGTTCGGAAGAACCGTTACTTATAGTGATGCTCGTTTTGCTTACGAAGAAGCCCAGGCTATTATTGAAAGTAAATCGAATGATATCTCTGAAGAAGTATCCCTAACCGGAAACCGATACCAAACCACACAATCTATTGCTGATGCCGTTTTAAAACTGGATGAATTAGCTAAGATCATGCGTCGAAAGCGGATGAAAGATGGTGCTATTTCATTTGATAAAGTAGAAGTAAAGTTTGAATTGGATGATGATAATAATCCGTTAGGTGTTTATTTTAAAACCAGTAAGGATGCTAATAAATTGATCGAGGAATTTATGCTTCTCGCCAATCGGAAAGTAGCAGAATTTGTTGGAAAACAAGATCAGAAAAAGACATTTATTTATCGTGTTCACGATGAACCGGATGAAAGTAAACTTGCTAATTTACAAGGTATTGTATCACGTTTTGGATATAAACTTAATTTTAAAGATCGAAAATCTACTACAAAATCATTAAACTTTTTATTGAAAGATGTGGTTGGAAAAAAAGAGCAAAACCTTGTCGATACCCTGGCTATCCGAAGTATGAGCAAGGCAGAATATACCACCCATAACATAGGTCATTATGGTTTAGCATTCGATTATTACAGTCATTTTACCTCGCCTATTCGCCGTTATCCGGATGTGATGGCACACCGTTTATTACAACGTTATTTGGACGGAGGTAAATCGGCTAGCGAAGATGCTTATGAAGAAAAATGCCAACATTCCAGTAACATGGAATATTTAGCAACAAAAGCGGAGCGTGACTCTATTAAGTATATGCAGATCAAATTCATGCAGAACCATCAAGATGAAACTTTTGTTGGTGTGATTTCCGGTGTGACCGATTGGGGAATTTATGTTGAAATTATTTCCAATAAATGTGAAGGGATGGTGAGTGTTCGTGATATGACAGATGATCATTATGCTTTCGATCAGGATCTTTTTGCAATGGTTGGCAGAAAAACTAAAAAAATATTCCAATTAGGTGATGAGGTTGTAGTGAAGGTTAAGAATACCGATCTGGTTAAAAAGCATTTGGATTTTACTTTGGAAGGTAAGCCAGAAGATCAAACAAACTAAATTTTTATCAAAGGATAGTTACAACGGAATAATTCTTGATAATTTTGTATAAATCAAAAAGCAAACCAAGTGTAACCCTTCAAAAAATTAAACAGATGAAAACTTTAGTAAAATTTATTGTGCTGCTGATCACCACATCAGTATTTGCACAAAATACCATAGAGCGCAATATTGGCGAATTTACCGAACTTAAGGTTTATGATTTAATTCATGTAGAACTTATAAAATCAGACCAGAACAAAGTCATTATTTCCGGGGATAACACAGAAGATGTTGTTCTAAAAAACACAAATGGTGTTTTAAAAATCAAAATGAATTTAGGTGAGATCTTTGATGGCGATAAAACGCACGTGAAACTATATTACACCAGTGTTGATACCATTGATGTGAATGAAGGTGCTGTTGTGAAATCCGATGATACTATAGAGCAATTTGAGATCGATCTGAAAGCCCAGGAAGGTGGTACTATTGAAGTTCCTATCCAAGTGAAATATGCGAATATTAAATCTGTTACAGGTGGTATTATCACCGCAACAGGTCAAGCTAAAAAACAAGATGTTTCTTTGTCTACAGGCGGTGTTTTTATGGGTAGTAAGGTAGATAGTGAGACTACCGAAATATCTATTAAAGCCGGTGGTGAAGGCCATGTAAGAGCTTCTAAATTATTAGATATTAATATCCGTGCCGGTGGCGATGTTTATATTTACGGACATCCTGAAACAGTTAATGAATCCAAAGCTTTAGGTGGACGAATCAAACGCGTGGATTCTTAAAATTACACTAAAAAACAACTTAGATCCCTATCAGTTTTGGTAGGGATTTTTTGTTGGTATAACTACAGTCTTAAATTTATATCTTTGCTTTTCACTAACTAATAAGATATCATGAACCGAGTACGCTATAAATTTTACACCCTTATTTTAATTAGTATGACCACATTGACTTCTTGTAAGCAAGAAACCAAATCCACAGAAGATTCTATAGACGCTAAAGTAAAGACCTTACTTTCAAAAATGACTTTAGAAGAAAAAATAGGCCAGATGAATCAGTATAATGGTTTTTGGGATGTTACCGGTCCAACACCATCTACCGGTGATGCGGCAAAAAAATATGAAGATTTACGAAAAGGTTATGTAGGTTCTATGTTAAATGTTCGGGGTGTTGAAAATGTAAGAGCGGTTCAAAAAATTGCTGTTGAAGAATCTCGTTTAGGGATCCCTTTAATTATAGGTTTTGATTTAATTCATGGTTATAAAACCTTAAGTCCGATTCCATTAGCCGAGTCGGCAAGTTGGGATTTAGACGCCATAAAACACGCTGCAGAGGTTGCTGCTTTGGAAGCCTCTGCCGCAGGAATCAACTGGACTTTTGCACCTATGGTTGATATTTCAAGAGATGCACGCTGGGGTCGCGTTATGGAAGGCGCCGGCGAAGATCCGTATTTAGGATCTTTGATAGCTCAGGCTCGTGTTCATGGTTTTCAAGGGGATGATCTTTCAAAACCCAACACTTTAGCTGCCTGTGCTAAACATTTTGCCGGTTATGGTTTTGTTGAAGGCGGTAAGGAGTATAATACCGTTGATGTAGGAACTTCTACATTGTATAACGTTGTTTTTCCACCTTTTAAAGCAGCTGTAGATGCCGATGTAAAAACATTTATGAATGCGTTTAATTTGCTTAATGGAATACCATCTACAGGAAACACGTTTTTACAGCGCAATATTTTAAAAGGAACCTGGGATTTTAAAGGCTTTGTGGTTTCTGATTGGGCCTCCATTGAAGAAATGCGTAAGCATGGCTTTGCAAAAGATATGAAACAAGCAGCAGAAATTGCTGCCAATGCCGGCTGTGATATGGATATGGAATCTGATGCTTACGTTATAGAATTAGCCGCTTTAGTAAAAGAAGGTAAAGTTTCTGAAGCTGTTATAGATGAAGCTGTTTCACGGATTTTAAAAGTAAAATATGAACTTGGTTTATTTGATGATCCTTATAAATATTGTGATGAGGAACGTGAAAAATCAGTTGTAGGAAGTCAGGATATTCAGAATGCGGTTCTGGACATGGCGAAAAAATCCATCGTGCTTCTTAAAAATGAAAATCAACTTTTACCGCTCAAAAAACAAGGCCAGAACATTGCCGTTATTGGGAAATTAGCACAAGATAAAACAAGTCCTTTAGGAAGCTGGCGTTTGGCTGCTGACAATGGTACGGCGGTGTCTTTTTTAGAAGGGATGAAAGCCTATCCGGATAACACGATCACCTTTGCTAAAGGCGCTGATGTTACAGCGGAAGAGCCTTCGTTCACGAAAGAAATTAAGATCAATACAACAGATAAAAGCGGTTTTGATGATGCTATAAAAACCGCGAAACAAGCCGACGTTGTGGTCATGGTTTTGGGCGAACATGCTTTTGAAAGCGGTGAGGCCAGAAGCCGTACCAAATTAGGATTACCAGGTGTACAACAAGAATTGTTAGAGGCTGTATTTGCTGTAAATAAAAATATGGTTCTGGTATTAAACAATGGCCGCCCTTTAACAATTCCATGGGCAGCGGAACATGTTCCGGCTATAGTGGAAGCCTGGCAACTGGGAACACAAAGCGGAAATGCCATTGCTCAAGTATTGTATGGCGATTATAATCCAAGCGGTAAATTACCGGTAACTTTTCCACGTACTGTGGGGCAGGTTCCGATGTTTTATAACCATAATCAAACAGGGCGTCCCACACCAAAAAATCCCGGTGATGTCTTTTGGTCCCATTACATCGATGTTGAAAACACACCACTTTATCCATTTGGATTTGGGTTGAGCTATACCACTTTTGAATATTCAAACCTTGAGGTCTCTAAATCAGGAGATAACAGTTTTAAAGTATCTTTTGACCTGAAGAATACCGGTGCTATTGCGGGTAAAGAAACTGCTCAGGTTTATATTCGTGATCTGGTGGCAAGTGTTGTCAGACCGGTTAAAGAACTAAAAGGTTTTAAACAGGTTACTTTAGAGCCCGGAGAAACAAAAAACATCACCATTACACTTACCGATAAGGAACTTGGTTTTTTTGATAACGATGGTAATTATTTAGTGGAACCGGGAGAATTTAAAATTTTCGTTGGCGGTAGTTCTGATACTGAACTTGAAGTGAGCATAACATTATAATCAGGTATTTACAATTGTTTTAAGATTTAGTTACTTTTGTTAAAACCCTGAACGTTTATGTTTGATGATGTTATAAAAGCTATTCCATTTGGTATAATCCTGGCCTTTACTATTGGACCGGTATTTTTTGTGCTACTGGAAACCAGTGCCACAAAAGGGTTTAAAAGCGCTTTTATTTTTGATCTAGGCGTTATTACAGCAGATTCCATTTTCATCTTCATTGCCTTTTTTAGCACCAACAAACTCCTTGATAAAATTAAAGACGATCCAAACCTGTTAATATTTGGAGGGGTTCTTTTGATCGCTTATGGCGTGATCTCTTTTCTAAAAACCTCAAAATCCTTTCGACATATTGTTAGGGAATACCACAGAGTGGAAATTAAAAAAGGTTATGGTAAACTTTTTTTAAAGGGTTTTTTATTGAATTTCATCAACATTGGCGTGCTTTTAGGCTGGGTAGCTTTTATTGTTTTAGGTAATAGTCTGGCAACCTCTCAAAATGGCGTAGTGGTGTTCTTAACCAGTATTCTTGCAACCTATCTCGTTGTTGATATCTTTAAAATTTTAATTGCGAAACAATTGAAGAACCGATTAACACCGCGACTCATATTCAAAGCTAAAAAACTGGTTGCTTTAGTAATACTTGGTTTTGGAGTATTGCTTTTTGTTCAGGGGTTCTTTCCAAAGGAGAAGAAAATCATCGAAAACAAATTAGAACAGATTAGTCCCATAAAAAAATAAAAGCTTCCGATATTTCGAAAGCTTTTTTGGAGGCGTCGAGCGGATTCGAACCGCTGTAGAAGGTTTTGCAGACCTCTGCCTAGCCACTCGGCCACGACGCCATATTGAGTGCAAAAGTAAAAAAAATTGGGACTTTTTGTTACTTTAAACGATTTTTTCGCTTATCAGTCATTTTTATCGTAACACGCGCAACATCACCACCGATTGGCGGATTTAATTTACTCACCCATACCGTCGCTTTTTCAATGCGCTCGTCTTCATTAAAAATGCGGTCTAATATACGTTTTCCTACAGTTTCTAACAAATGTGAAGGCTTTAACATTTCTTCCTTAATGATCTTATTTAGAAATACATAGTCTACAGTATCGCTCAATTTATCAGTTTCTGACGACGTTTTTAGATCGGCTTCAACCTGTAGGTCCACGCGATAATCACTACCTATTTTTTTCTCCTCTTTTAAACACCCGTGATAAGCGTAAATCCGAATGTTTTCTACTTTTATTATTCCCATAATATCATAAAACAAAAAATTGTTGAGCTTATGTAACTTATTCAGCAAAAATAACCTGAATTTACTTAATTTTGAGGCCTATTGCGATGAAATAAATTTCAAGAATGTCTGAAGAAAGAAAATCACTCAATTTTATTGAGCAAATTATAGAAGAGGATTTAGCTCATGGACTTCCTAAAGAAGATCTGCGCTTTCGTTTTCCACCGGAACCTAACGGCTATTTGCATATTGGCCACACCAAGGCTATTGGTATTAGTTTTGGCTTGGGAGAACATTATAACGCTCCGGTAAATCTTCGTTTTGATGATACGAATCCCGCCAAAGAAGAGCAGGAATATGTTGATGCGATCAAGCGTGATGTTGCCTGGTTAGGTTATAAGTGGGATCAGGTATTATTCTCTTCAGATTATTTTCAACAATTGTATGATTGGGCCATTGAGTTGATAAAACAAGGAAAAGCTTATGTGGATTCACAATCCAGTGAAGCCATGGCCGAACAAAAAGGAACCCCAACCCAGCCCGGAGTTGACGGACCGTACAGAAATCGTTCTGTAGAAGAAAATCTTGATCTGTTCACACGCATGAAAAATGGCGAATTTGCAGAAGGAGAACATATCTTACGTGCCAAGATCGATATGCAACATACCAATATGTTGATGCGTGATCCCATCATGTATCGTATCCTAAAAAAGAGCCATCATCGTACCGGAAACGATTGGTGTGTGTACCCGATGTACGACTGGACTCATGGTCAAAGCGATTACATCGAACAAGTATCGCACTCTTTATGTTCTTTGGAATTTAAACCGCATCGCGAATTATATGACTGGTTCCTGGATCAGTTAGTGGATCCTGATAAATTAAGACCAAAGCAACGCGAATTTGCCCGTTTGAACCTAAGTTACACCATTATGAGTAAGCGTAAGCTTCTTCAATTGGTTAATGATAAAATAGTAAATGGGTGGGATGATCCCAGAATGCCTACCATTTCAGGGTTGCGACGTCGTGGTTACACGCCCGCAGCGCTTCGCAAATTTGTAGAAACCGTTGGTGTAGCAAAACGCGACAATATTATTGACGTATCACTCTTGGAATTTTGTATTCGTGAAGACCTGAATAAAACAGCGCCTCGTGTGATGGCTGTTTTAGATCCTGTAAAAGTAGTTATTACCAATTATCCTGAAGACAAGATAGAGTGGTTGGATGCCGAAAATAATCAGGAAGATGAAAGTGCCGGGTATCGCAAAGTGCCTTTTTCCAGAGAGATTTATATTGAAAGAGCCGACTTCAAAGAATCGGCAGGAAAGAAATTTTTTCGCTTGACTCTTGGCGGAGAGGTTCGTTTAAAAAACGCGTATATCATAAAAGGAGAGTCTGTAGTTAAATCGGATGATGGTACCATTCAGGAAATTCATTGTACATACTCTGAAGACACTAACAAGAAGGTAAAAGGTACACTTCATTGGGTTTCTATTCAACATGCATTAACAGCTGAAGTTCGTGAATACGACCGGTTATTTATGGATGAATCACCGGATACTCATGAGGATAAAGATTTTATGGAATTCCTAAATCCGAATTCACTCAATATCATTAAAGCCTATGTGGAACCAAGCCTAAAAGAAGCTGTAGAGGGCGACCGCTACCAATTTCAACGGTTAGGCTATTTTTGCGTGGATCAGGATTCAACAGTTGATCATATTGTTTTCAACAAAACGGTTGGATTACGAGATTCCTGGGCCAAGCAGAAACCTCAAAATCAACAAGCGACCAAAAATCAAAATCAACAACAAGCTAAACGCAAAGCTATTGATGTAATCAAACAGCTTGGTAAAAAATACACGAATTATCCGGAGGTTAAACAAGCAAAGGTAAAGGCTGAAATTCAAAAGCTGGCAGAAGAGGTTAGTTACGACGAGATCGAACCCTTGTTTAACACCGCTGTAAAAAAGGTGGGTACCCGTATTGCGGTGACCTTGGTATTGGGGGTAATGATAAAAAACGGTTTAAAGAAAAATGAAGCCATCAACGACTTTATTGAAAAGGCCCTGGAGGACGAAAATACCATTTTAGTTACTGAAGCTCAGGCTGTTTAATTTTTTATTAGGGTAATTACATATTGATTTTTTGACTATCTTTCGGCGTAATCAAAATCTTACTCCCATGGAATTTATCAACCCTTTTGCCATTTTTGTGGCAGCCGTAGCATCTTTAATTGTTGGATTTATCTGGTATAACCCGAAAGTATTTGGTACGATTTGGATGCGCGAATCCGGTTTAACTGAAGAGCGTTTAAAAAATGGTAACATGGCTGTTATTTTTTTACTCGCTTTATTGTTTGCTTTTATGCTTGCTCTTGCACTTCCACTTTTAGTAGTGCACCAAACCAGTGCTATGAGTTTGGTTAATGGCGATGTCACCACTGCCATGCCATCATTTCATGCGTTCATGGATGATTATGGCGATAGTTTCAGAACGTTTAAACACGGTGCTTTACACGGCACATTATCAGGACTGTTTATAGCCACTCCCATTTTAAGTATTACAGCTCTTTTTGAGCGGAAATCTTATAAATATGTCTTAGTAAACTGCGGATATTGGATGGTTACCCTATGTATTATGGGGGCGATCATTTCCGGATGGCACTAATATTTTTTAGATTTTAAATGATTATAAAGACTGAAAATTGTAGTTTCGATCTTTTCCATTTTTAGTGATACAACACAAAATTTTTAACACAACCGAAGCCCTTCCTAAAGACTGGGATATTCTTGCAACAAACGATCTGTTTCTTGAAAAGGAATATTTAACAGCCCTCGAGGAGGCCTCTCCCAAAAATATTCATCTGTATTTTATTGCGGTGTATAATGATGATACACTTGTGGGTGTTGCAGTTGTTCAGTTGGTGAAATTATTTTTAAACGACATGTTTCGTCAACAACATCAGGGAAATTTCAAGGAATTTATCAGACGCTCCGTTGCTTCATTTATCAAAGGCTGTGTTCTGGTTGTTGGGAATATTATGCACACAGGACAACATGGAGTGTATTTTGATGAAAGACGTATAAGTTCTTCGGATTTTTTATCTGAAATAAATAAAGCTCTGATCGCACTTAAGCCTCGGGTGAGGAAGGATTACAACAGATCTGTTCAGGCGATAGTACTAAAGGATTATTTTGAAAATGATATCATTGAACAAAGCACAGCATGTATAAAAACCGAAAACTTTCATCGCTTGAAATTACAGCCCAACATGCTCTTAAACGTTTCTGATGATTGGCATAATATAGATGATTATAAAGCGGATTTAGCGAAGAAATATCGTGATAGATACAAACGCGCCAGAAAGAAAAGAGGCGCGCTTAAACCTGTTGAATTGAGCTTAGAAACTATTAAAAAGCATAGTAAGGAACTTTATCAGTTGTATCTAAATGTATCAGATAATGCGGAGTTCAATACATTTTTACTTCAGGAAAATCATTTTTATAGTTTAAAACGTCATCTAAAGGATAACTTTAAAGTATTTGGATATTACGATCAAGGGAAGCTTGTTGGTTTTTTCAGTTTACTTCTGAATCACGATAATTTAGAAACCTATTTTTTAGGTTATGATGAAATCCACCAATATCCCAATCAACTATATTTGAATATGCTGTATGACATGTTGGACTTTGGTATTCAAAATAAATTTAAAACGATCGTTTATGCGCGAACCGCTATGGCAATCAAAAGTTCGGTTGGCGCAAAAGCTGTAGATATGGTGGTTTATATGAAACACACTAATATTTTTTTGAATGATCTCTTTAAACTGATTTTTAGAATTGTAAACCCCAAACAAGATTGGGAAGAGCGGCATCCGTTTAAATAATTTAATACTTCTTTAAGAGACTTTTTGTTGATTTTTTCTTAATTTTTAGAACAAAACAAAAGTATTATGGAACAAAAAGAACTCAACATATTAAACGAAATTTCAAATTTAACCCGAACTATAGAGGAGGAGTATCCTGAACTGGAAAAATATTTAGATGAATCCAGAAGCACCTTACCTAAGGATAATGCGAACCCTAAAGTGAGCATTAAAGAACTTCAAAATTATCGTGATAGTTTACAAAACATGATTGCCAAGTATCGCGAAAAAGGATAATAATGTTACCCATTAAAAAACCCTTGAGAACTGCTCAAGGGTTTTATTTTATTAAGGTATTTATTGAAACTTATTTTTTACCAGGCTCATCTTCACGAGCTTTCTTCATAGCCTCTCCAATTTGATTACTAGCTGTAAAACTGGCGACCATATCATTCAGCATGTTGCTTCCTGCTTGTGGAGAATTTGGTAGTAATATTAAATTGCTGTTGGTTTCACTACCTATGGCTTGTAAGGTGTCATAATGTTGTGTTACTACAATTAAGGCAGAAGCTTCCTGAGAATTAATACCAACACGGTTAAGAACATCTACTGATTCTTCAAGTCCGCGAGCAATTTCACGACGTTGGTCGGCAATACCCTGACCTTGTAAACGTTTGCTTTCAGCTTCCGCTTTAGCTTTTTCAACAATTAAGATACGTGCGGCATCACCTTCGTACTGAGCTGCTGTTTTTTCTCTGTCTGCAGCGTTAATACGGTTCATGGCAGCTTTAACCTGGGCATCAGGATCGATATCCGTTACCAGAGTTTTAATGATGTCGAAACCATATTCCAGCATGGCGTCATTTAATTCGGCTTTAACCGCCAGAGCGATATCATCTTTTTTAACGAATACATCGTCCAGTTTCATTTTAGGTACTTCGGCACGCACTACGTCAAACACATAACTGGTAATTTGTTCATGCGGATAATCGAGTTTATAGAAGGCATCATATACCTTTTCACTTAAAACACGGTATTGTACAGAAACTTTTAATCGTACGAATACATCATCCAAAGTTTTGGTTTCAATGATAACATCAAGCTGTTGAATTTTTAAGCTTAAACGGCCTGCAACACGGTCAATTATTGGAATTTTTAATTGAAGACCGGAATGGCGTATACTGGTAAAACGGCCAAAACGCTCTATGATCGCAGCGGTTTGTTGTTTCACAATAAAGAACGAAGAGATTAAAATAATTAATCCCAGAAATAAAATGGGAATCAAATAGAAGCTCATAATAAAATATTAAAGGTTAAATAAGAAGCATTATGTTATCCTTAAAGATACAATGAAAAAAAGGATAATCTAATGTATTAGTAGTACTAACCACCTATTTTGTTACAAAAACCTCTGAATGTTCTTAGAGGTAATAGCGACTTATATCTGACTGAGAAAGGTGTCGATCCTCTTTGCGGTTTCATTTTTACCGATCATGAAAATGATATCGAACACATCAGGTCCCTGAAGTGCACCAACCAAGGCTAAACGCAGTGGCATCATCACTTTTCCAAAACCAATATTGTTTTCGGTTATCCAGCCTTTAATATCACTTTGTAGCGCATTTACCGAGAAGCTGTCGATATGAACAACGAGTGATTTTACTTGCTTCAGAATATCTGAGGTATCGTCTTTTATGGCTTTTTTCAACGCTTTCTCATCATAGGAGTCCGGTGCTTTAAAAAAGTAATGGCCTAAGTCCCAAAAGTCGGAAACAAAATTGGCACGTTCCTTTATAAGACCTATAACCATAGCGATGTAATTGATGTCAGTAGCATCAGAATTTAATTGGGCATCAACAACAGGTTTAAAAGCAGCAGCTAATTCGTTATTAGATTTAGTTTGCATGTAATGGTGATTGTACCATTTGGTTTTATCCGGATCGAAACGTGCACCGGATTTATGAACGCGGTCCATATCAAAGGCTTCCACAAGTTCTTCTAAACTAAATAATTCCTGTTCCGTTCCAGGATTCCATCCTAGAAAGGCAAGGAAATTGGTAACGGCTTCGGGGAAATATCCGGATTCACGGTACCCCATAGCCACATCACCGGTTTTAGGATCTTTCCATTCCAGAGGAAATACAGGAAACCCAAGTTTGTCGCCGTCGCGCTTACTAAGTTTCCCTTTTCCGGTAGGTTTTAAAATGAGAGGTAAATGGGCAAATTCAGGCGCTTCCCAACCAAAAGCCTTGTATAATTGGTTGTGAAGGGCAAGAGAAGGCAACCATTCCTCACCTCGAATCACATGAGTGATTTCCATGAGGTGGTCATCAACGATATTAGCCAAATGATAAGTGGGCATGCCATCGCTTTTAAATAATACTTTGTCATCAAGAATATTCGTGTCAATGGTCATTTCCCCGCGAACCTGATCTTTGAAGTGAAGCGTTTCATCTTGCGGGCTCTTAAAACGGATCACATAATCTTCTCTGGCATCTAATTTTGCCTGAGTGTCTTCCGCGCTAAGCGCCAAAGAGTTATCGAGTTTTAAGCGGTTATGCCAGTTGTAAATAAATGTTTTTCCCTGGGCTTCATGGCCTTTTCGGTGGGCATCAAGAGCTTCAGCGGTATCGAAAGCATAGTAAGCGTTTCCAGAGGCAACGAGCTTATCAGCATATTCTTTGTAAAGATGTTTGCGTTCACTTTGACGATAGGGTCCAAATTTTTCGTTTTTCCCCGGACCTTCATCATAAGGAATACCACACCAGTTCAAGGCATCGACAATATACTTTTCAGCACCTTCAACATAGCGATTTTGGTCGGTATCTTCGATGCGTAAAACGAAAGTCCCATTATTCTTTTTAGCAAACAAATAATTAAACAGCGCGGTGCGAACGCCGCCTATATGTAAGGGTCCTGTAGGGCTAGGTGCAAATCGTACGCGAACAGTATCACTCATCTTTCATAAATTTGCTGTAAAGATACAATTAACACCTAATTTAGCGAGCAGAAGGAAATAAAATTGTAGATTTATAAGTTATAGAAAACGCAACATTTTTTCGGTTTATTAAGCTGAAAACGTCATTTTTAGTACTTTACCCAAATTGAATTATGAAAAGCCACTTTAAAACCATAGAACAAAAATTAGAGGCAATCATAAAACGTTACTATGTGAACGTTTTATTGAAAGGGCTTATTTTGTTTGTTGCTATTTGGTTGCTTTACGTGTTGGTTACCCTTTTTGTTGAAAATGTGTTTTGGTTAGGAACAATAGGGCGTGGGATACTTTTCTGGACTTGTATTTTAGTTTCTGTTGGTTTACTGGGGTATTTAATTTTTATGCCTTTGGCGAAGTTGGCCAAGCTTCAAAAAGGTATCAATTACAGCGATGCTGCTGTAATTATTGGAAATCAATTTCCAGAGGTAAATGATAAATTACTCAATGTACTTCAACTTCATGAAAGCGCCGAACAATCAGAATTGGTTCTGGCCAGTATCGATCAAAAATCCATCGCCTTAGAACCTGTTCCATTTAGGAAAGCCATTAACCTTAAAAGCAATGTTAAATATTTAAAATATCTTGCCATTCCTTTTATTATAATTGGTCTGGTTTGGGTTTCCGGTAACTTACATTGGTTCAGTGATTCCTACCGTCGTGTGGTTCATTATAAAACAGCTTATGAGCCTCCGGCCCCTTTTCAATTTTTTGTGTTGAATGATGATTTACAAACCATCCAAAATAAAGATTTTGTTCTAAAGGTAAATACGGCCGGGAGTGTTATTCCTGAAAATGTTCAAATCTCTTATAATGGTCAGCAGTACTTCTTAAAACAAATCCTGCAAGGTTCTTTTGAATATACCTTTGTTAAACCTAACAAACCTATTGAATTTGTGTTACTGGGAAATGATGTTACATCCAAGCCTTACAGGTTGGAGGTCTTGGAAGCCCCGGCATTATTAAGTTTTGGTATGACATTAGATTACCCGGAGTATACCAAAAAAGAGGATGTCATATTAAAAGGATCCGGTAATGCCACGGTGCCGGAAGGCACCATAATTACCTGGGACCTTAAAACCAAAGCCACTCAAAATGTGACGTTTTATTCGCGGGATACCGTGAATTTTAATGCTGTGGATCCAGATAATTTTAGTTATAAATATCAAGCTAAATCCTCTTTCGACTATGTTATTGCCGCAAGCAATTCTAGGCTACAAGATTATGAAAGTCTGGGCTACGGAATTGAGGTTGCTAAGGATGCTTATCCGGAAATAGCTGTGAGATCGGAAGTTGATACTTTAGGAACAAATATGATGTTCTTTTACGGTCAGCTAAGTGATGATTATGGTTTATCTCAGCTGGACTTGGTGTATTATCCGTCGAACAATGTGGATAACAAAAAGGTTGTTCCTATAACTTTTAACAAAAGTACTATAGCCGAGTTTTACAATGCGTTTCCGGATGACACTTTAGATATTATTCCGGGAGTCTCTTATGAGGTTTATTTTCAGGTTAAGGACAATGATCAGGTAAACGGACCCAAATCGGCCAGGAGCAAAACCTTTGTATTTCGAAAAGCAACAAAGGAAGAGTTAAATCAAAAGCAACTTGATCAACAGCAAAACACAATCAAAAATATAGGGAGATCTATGGAGGGTTTCGAGAAGCAAGAAAAGAGTCTTGAGGAGTTGGCTAAGACCCAAAAGGAAAAACGCTCTTTAAATTTTAACGACCAGAAAAAATTAAAGCAGTTTTTGGAACGCCAAAAACAACAGGATGAATTGATGAATCAATTTAATCAGGATTTGCAGCAAAACCTTGACGAGTTACAACAACCTGAAAATTCTGATCAAGGTTTTAAAGATGATCTGGAAAAGCGGCTTAAGGATAATGAAGAGCAATTAAAAAAGGACGAAAAGTTACTTGAGGAATTAGAAAAAATTAAAGATAAAATTTCTCAGGAGGAGCTAACAGATAGATTGGATGAACTTGCTAAGCGGAACAAGAATAAAAAACGAAGTCTTCAACAGTTATTGGAACTCACCAAGCGTTACTATGTTCAAAACAAGTTGGAGCAATTAAAAGATATTTTAGGAAAACTGGCCGAAGAACAGGAGTCACTTTCTAAAGAAAATTCCGACAATAGCAGTCATAAACAAGAGGAGTTGAATAAGCAGTTTCAGGACTTAAAAGAAAGCCTGGATCAGCTGGAAAAGGATAGTCAGGGCTTGCGAAAACCCATCGATATTCCCAGAGATAGGTTGGATGAGAATGCTATTCAAAAGGAACAAAAGGACGCTTTGGGATCTCTTGAGGAATCCGAAAGGCAGTCAGATTCCTTGGGTGTAAAACCTGAGTCTAATCCGAGCATGCAGAGGGCTAAGCAAAGTCAGAAGAACGCCTCTGATAGGATGAAGGAATTACAAAAGAAAATGAAAACAAGTTCTATGTCCATTGGCCAGGAACAGTTACAGGAGGATACGGATATGTTGCGTCAAATTTTGGATAATGTTGTGTTGTTCTCCTTTGATCAGGAAGCTTTGATGAATGTATTTAAGAATAGCCCTGCGGAGAATAATAAGTTTGCTTCAAATCTTTTAAAACAGAATGATCTTCGAAATTATTTCGAACATGTTGATGATAGTTTGTTTGCACTTTCTTTAAGACAACCAAAGCTATCCGAAACGGTAAATAAAAATATTTCTGATGTTTACTATAATATAGATAAGGCCTTGGATCAATTTTCTGAAGGTGATGTTTATCAAGGGACCTCGCGACAGCAATTTGTGGTTACTTCTGCTAACAATCTCGCTGATTTTTTAAGTGAGGTTTTGGATAATATGGAGGAGAATTTGAATATGTCTTCAGGCGAATCAGGTGAAGGAGAAATGCAATTACCTGATATTATCATGAGTCAGGAGCAATTAAATAAAATGATGCAGGAGGGGATGGAAAATAGCATGAAGGGTAAGGAACAGGAAGGCGATGATAAGGATGGTGAAAAATCTAAAGAAGGTAATAAAGGTGAACAAAAATCCGGGAATGGTTCCAATGAAAACGGACAGGAAGAAATGAACGGTATGTTATATGAGATCTATCAAAGGCAACAGGAACTTAGGCAACAGCTTCAGGATAAATTAGCCAAGGATGGTTTAAGCCCGGGTGAAACGAATGTATTGAATAAAATGGAAGAGGTGGAATCCGATTTATTGAATGATGGATTTACTAATGAAACACTCCAGAAAATGCTTGACTTAAAACATCAGTTATTAAAAATGGATGACGCTACGTTTCTCCAGGGTGAAGACAATAAACGTGAATCCAATACAAATCGGAAAGACTTCCAAAACCATTCTAACAATCAAATTCCTGATTTGAAAAGGTATTTTAATTCCTTAGAAATTTTAAACAAACAAGCTTTACCTTTGCAGCAGAACTACAAGAAAAAAGTTCAGGAATATTTCAAGGAAAAGAATGATTCAATATAATTTTGAAACGGATTTTGAATTACAGGATTCCGGTATGTTGACCGATTGGATTTCTATGGTGGTTAATGAAGAGTCTTTTACATTGGGAGACGTAAATTATATTTTTTGTGACGATGACTATTTGCATAAAATCAATGTTGAATTTTTGAATCATGATACCCTTACGGATATTATTAGTTTCGATTATAGTTTAGGAAAAACCATACATGGGGACATCTATATTTCCGTAGAACGCGTTCATGATAATGCCAAGGATTTTAATGTACCTTTTGAGGAGGAATTACATCGCGTTATGGTTCACGGGATATTACACTATTGTGGTTACAAGGATAAGACAGATGAGGACGCCAGGACCATGCGCCAGAAAGAAAATCACTATCTCAAAATGTTAGGTTAGTTTAAGTTAAACGTCTTATATTTGCACCCTTAAAATTAACAGGTGTTCCACGTGGAACATTAAAGAAAATTACAAGTTTATGTTTAATGATGTTTATGATGTTATAGTTGTTGGTGCCGGTCATGCCGGTAGTGAGGCCGCTGCGGCTGCCGCCAATATGGGCAGTAAGACGTTGCTTGTAACCATGAATTTACAGAATATTGCGCAGATGTCATGCAACCCGGCCATGGGCGGTATTGCTAAGGGCCAAATTGTTCGGGAGATTGATGCGCTTGGTGGTTATAGTGGTATCGTTGCAGATACGTCGGCCATTCAATTTAAGATGCTTAATAAATCAAAAGGTCCGGCCATGTGGAGTCCAAGAGTGCAATCAGATCGGATGCGTTTTGCTGAAGACTGGAGGTTGCTTTTGGAACAAACTCCGAATCTGGATTTTTACCAGGAAATGGTGTCTGGTATTTTAGTTAAAGGAGACAAAGTGGTTGGCGTTAAAACATCCCTTGGTATCGAAATAAAAGCTAAAACGGTTGTCCTTACCAATGGTACTTTTTTAAATGGTTTAATCCATATTGGTGATAAAAATTTTGGTGGTGGTAGAGCAGGAGAAAGAGCCGCTAAAGGGATTACCGAACAGCTTGTTAATTTTGGTTTTGATTCCGGTAGAATGAAAACCGGAACACCTCCAAGAGTGGATGGAAGAAGTCTGGATTTTTCTAAAATGGTTGAACAACCCGGTGACGAAAACCCTGAGAAATTTTCATTTTTAGATGTTACAAAACCTTTGAAAAATCAGAGGTCTTGTCACATGACTTATACGAGTCCGGAAGTTCATGAATTGCTCAAGGAAGGTTTTGATAGATCACCTATGTTTAATGGCAGAATTAAAAGTGTTGGACCAAGATATTGTCCTTCCATAGAAGATAAAATCAATCGGTTTGCTGATAAAGATCGTCATCAAATATTTGTAGAACCTGAAGGCTGGAATACCGTTGAGGTGTATGTTAATGGTTTTTCTACATCGCTACCTGAGGATGTTCAATATCGCGCTTTAAAATCTGTAGCTGGTTTTGAAAACGTAAAGTTCTTTAGGCCAGGTTATGCTATAGAATATGATTATTTTCCACCTACACAATTGCGCCATACTTTAGAAACGAAATTGGTTTCAGGCTTATATTTTGCCGGACAAATTAATGGTACAACGGGATATGAAGAAGCCGGTTCCCAAGGATTAATGGCTGGAATAAATGCAAGCTTGAAAGTTCAGGAAAGAGATCCTTTTATCTTAAAAAGAGACGAGGCTTATATTGGTGTTTTAATTGATGATCTTATCACAAAGGGCACCGAAGAACCATATAGAATGTTCACCTCAAGGGCAGAATATCGTACGTTGCTTCGTCAGGACAATGCAGATTTACGCTTAACACCTAAGGGTTATGAGTTAGGTTTAGCTTCCGAAAAGCGTTTAAGACGGATGGAAGAAAAGCACGATTCAGCTAAAAAATTTGTAAGCTTTTTTAAAGATACCAGTGTAACTCCGGAGGAGATAAACCCGATTTTAGAGTCAAATGATTCTTCGCCCGTGAATCAATCCGGTAAACTTTTTAAGATATTTGCGCGCCCAAATATTTCTATGGACGACATCAGAAAAGTTGAAGCTGTAGAAGCATATATCCAATCCAATAATTTGGATAATGAGGTTATTGAACAAACCGAGATCCAGGTAAAATATTCCGGGTATATCGCCAAAGAAAAAAACAATGCCGATAAACTTACGCGTTTAGAATATGTAAAAATTCCTGAGGATTTTGATTATTCTAAAATTAAATCCATGAGTTATGAAGCCCGAGAAAAGTTGAAAAAAATTCAACCCACCACCGTGTCTCAGGCATCAAGAATTAGTGGAGTTTCACCAAATGATATTTCGGTATTATTGGTGTATATGGGTCGATAATTCATTCTGAATTTTAATTCGTTCCACGTGGAACATGTAATAGTTTTATAAAATAATTAAGCCTTTTTCAGTTTCTTTTAATATTCCATGACGTACAAACCAACAGACTTGCATATTAAAGATCATTCCGTTTCCGGAGAATTATTCCGACTAAAAAAGAATGAACGCTATGGTTTTTTGGAGACTGTTCCGGCTCCAGGTTTAAAGAAACTTCCGGAGTATTACGAGAGCGAAGATTACATTTCTCACACCGATGCAAAACGGAATCTTTTTGAAAAAGCCTACCATGCGGTTCGTGAGTTTTCAGTAAAACAAAAATTAAATTTGATTTCGAAATACGCCACGTCGGGAAAACAACTTCTAGATGTTGGGTGTGGTACTGGAGATTTTTTAAAGAAAGCACAAAATGATCAATGGACGGTTTTTGGAATTGAACCTAACGAAAAGGCCAGGGCCATAGCGAATCAAAAAACAGGACAAGCTGTTTTTAATTCTGAACAATTATTCAAGTTTGAAAAGAATAAATTTGATGTGATCACTTTGTGGCATGTTTTAGAACATCTTCCGGATCTGGAAAATCAGTTGCAACAATTTCATGAACTTTTAAAACCCAACGGCATTTTAATTATCGCCATTCCAAATTACAAAAGTTTTGATGCAGAACATTATCAAACGTTTTGGGCGGCTTATGATGTGCCGAGACATTTATGGCATTTTGATAGAACATCAATTAAAAGAATTGCAGACGAATTTCAATTCAAACTCTTAAAAATTAAACCCATGTGGTTCGATGCATTTTATGTGAGCCTGCTTTCTGAAAAATATAAGACCGGAAAAATGAATCCGGTCAAAGCAATTTGGATAGGCTTCCTTTCAAACTTCAAAGCTTTTTTTACAAAAGAAGCCTCTTCTTTAATTTATATCCTTAAAAAACACTAAAAAGGTCGCCAAGCGACTCTTATTAATTTATTTCATTTGAATATAGCGGATATGCTTACTAAAAAATGAAGTGCGCTTAAATCGCTTTATTTTAATTCATTTCAAATAGTTAAAAATTATAACGCGAACCAAAACCCATAATTATAAACTATTTAACAAAACACCAATATATATTTAGCGTTTTCTTAAGGTTTACTTTATTACATTTGCTTGTGTTAAAATAAAACAAACCATGAAAAATTTATTTGTTATTGCCCTGAGCTTATTAGCTTTTACGTCATGCCAGAAACAAAACAAGATCGGTTTTGTAGATAATGGTGTTATCATAAATAAGTACAAGGAAAAATTAGATCTCGAAAATAAATTCGAAAAAAAGAAAGAAGCCTTCCAAAAGAAATTTGATAGTATTGATGCTTCTTTTAAAACCGAGGTTCAGGATTTCCAAACGAATGCTCGTAAAATGTCTCAGGTAAATGCTCAGAAAAAATACCAGGAGCTGGGACAGAAAAAACAAATGCAAGACCAACAGAAGCAAATGGAAGCTCAAAACTTTCAACAATCTTTTCAAACGGAACTTGATACCATCATCCAAAAAGTACGTCGTTACGAAAAAGCTTATGGAAAGCGTCATGGTTACACCTTTGTGCTTGGAACTACAGATGCCACTTCTACAGTTCTCTACGGTGACGAACAATACGATCTTACTCAAACCATCTTAGATTCGTTGAATGCTGATTATGGCTCAAAATAAATGTAAATAATTGAAAATCAATTAAATAAAATAAAAAAACCTCGTTTTAAACGGGGTTTTTTATTGGACTGAAGTTTCTTTTTTATGAAGTAAACGCGTTAGTTTGATAGACAGATCGGTAAGGATGATCTTAGCATTTCCGTTGCGCTCAATATGATACATGGCATCCTGCAACTCATTGCTAATTTCCATGATATTACCACCATGAACGAAAGGGGCGAATTTTTCTAATTCGAAGGAGTCTGTTTCCGGTTCGTAATACACCAGATCGTGTGCCTTATAATTGAGTAACATGGCCTGGCGGAAAAAATCCAAACAAAAATGCAAGAACTGTTTTTGCGTTTCGCGTCCGGATTTTGCGATATCTTCACTCCAGGAAATGAGATCATGAATGGCCGCTTTGTTACCTTTTGCTTTAAAAGCGCTGCGGATCCAAAAAATGAACCAGGTCTCAAACTGTAAGTCTTCAGAACTTTTATTTATAAGATCGCAGGCCTTGTTATAATTTCCGTTGGATTGATGTGCAATTTTAGTGGCTTCAACTTCATTCAAATGTTTATTTTTCATCAAGGCATTCTTGATGATATCTTCCGCCAGGGGCGGAAAATGTAAAACCTGACATCGGGAGCGAATGGTATTAATGATCTGTTCTTCGTCTTCAGCAATTAAAATAAAAATGGTTTTATTTGGTGGTTCTTCAATAAGCTTCAGGAGTTTATTGGCGCAGGCAGCATTCATTTTTTCCGCCATCCAAATGATCATAACCTTAAAACCACCCTCGTAAGCTTTTAAAGACAACGATTTTACAATATCCTGAGCTTCATCAACACTAATCAAACCTTGCTTATTGTCTACACCCAACATCCGGTACCAGTCAAAAAGATTACCGTAAGGCTGTTCTTTTAATAGTTGGCGCCATTCTTCCAAATAGTGAGCAGAAACAGGATGCTTTTTCACCTTATCGCTACTGGTTACCGGAAAAGCAAAATGCAGATCGGGATGCGATAAATGTTCAAACTTTAAATTACACGCGGCGTTTCCGGAATTATTTTCACCATGGCTATTGTTACACAGAATATATTGCGCATAAGCGATCGCCATAGGCAAGGTACCACAGCCTTCGGGTCCCACAAACAATTGCGCATGAGGCAAACGCCCATTATCCGCAGATTGCGTAAGGTGTTTTTTGATGTGTTCCTGACCTAAAATTTCTGAAAATAGCATAAAACAAACCTACATAAATTTTTAAAGCTTTTCTAATGAAAACAGCCGTTCGAGGAAAATGAATTTGGCATTTTTAAAAAATCTTTACAGCTTCAAACGTTTTCGTGAAAAATCCCATTTCAATTACTTGTTTATTTAGTTACATTTGTGAATCAAACGCTTAAAAATAAAAACATTATATATAGATGAAGACTTTAGACGATTTTAATTTTGAAAATAAAAAGGCGCTGATCCGCGTGGATTTTAATGTGCCATTGAATGATAAATTCGAAGTAACTGATGATACCAGAATTGTATCGGCAAAACCAACGATCATTAAGATTCTGGAAGACGGGGGAAGCTGTGTGCTGATGTCGCATTTGGGTCGACCAAAGGGATTTCAGGATGAATTTTCGTTACGCCATATCGTACCAAAAGTGGAAGAAATTTTAGGTGTTGAAGTGATCTTTGTTGATGATTGCATTGGCGAAAAAGCTGAAAAAGCCGTTGCAGCACTGGAACCCGGGCAAATTATATTACTTGAAAACCTGCGTTTTTATAAAGAAGAAACCGCCGGAGATGAAGCATTTGCTAAAAAACTCTCGAAATTAGGCGACATTTATGTTAATGACGCTTTTGGAACTGCCCACCGAGCTCATGCTTCTACAACCATTGTTGCGAAATTTTTTGAAGGTAAAAAATGCTTCGGAAAATTGCTGGAACAAGAAATTGAAAGTATTGATAAGGTTATGAAAACCGGAGAAAAACCGGTATTAGCCATTTTAGGTGGTGCGAAAGTGTCTTCAAAAATAACCATTATTGAAAATATTTTAGACAAAGTTGATCATTTGATCATTGGTGGTGGTATGGCCTTTACCTTTATAAAAGCGCAAGGCGGAAAAATAGGTAACTCTATTTGCGAGGATGACAAAATGGATCTTGCCATGGATATTTTAAAGCAAGCCAAAGCCAAGAATGTTGAAGTTCATTTACCGGTTGATACCGTTGCCGCTGATGCTTTCAGTAATGATGCCAACACTCAAATTGTGCCTATAAATGCTATTCCAGATGGCTGGGAAGGTGTGGATGCCGGACCAAAATCCATCGCACAATTCCATGATGTTGTAATGCAATCAAAAACCATCCTTTGGAATGGTCCTTTAGGTGTTTTTGAAATGGAGTCTTTCGCTAAAGGGACTATAGAATTAGGAAATTCAATTGCTGAGGCCACAAAAAATGGTGCCTTTTCTCTTGTTGGTGGTGGCGACTCTGTAGCTGCCGTAAAGCAATTTGGGTTTGAAGACAAAGTAAGCTATGTGAGTACCGGAGGTGGTGCCATGTTAGAAAGTTTAGAAGGAAAAACACTGCCGGGAATTGCAGCTATTTTAGAATAATTAGAATTTAGTTTTTAATTGCGCCCAAAAAATACGAATTTAGCCAATACAGCGTTCACAAGTGAAAGCAGAGAAGTTTTATGGCTATGAGATATTTTATTCTATTTTTTTTGATTGGATCTATTGGGTTTTCGCAAACAAATGGCGGAGGTTCTCCTGAAAATAAGATCCGGAAAACCACGAAGATCGATGGGACATTAACGATTGTTAAGCCAATGATCGCCGTGGATAGTATGCCTAAAAAACCGCTAAAAGACGATCCTACCTTAGCAAAAATTGATGAAGCATGGTATCAGGAATTGTACACGGAAAATAGTTTTGACAGTCTACATCCGCCATTAGCTGACATAGATTTCAAGGAGGTTGATTATCCTGAATTATCAACCGAAACATTGAAGGCGCAACTTAAAGAGCTTAATGCAAGAACACCTTTTAATGTAGAATATAACCCTTCTTTAGAGAGTGTTATCAAGTCATATTTAAAAAACCGTAGAGAACACTTGCAACATCTTATGATGTTGAGTGCTTTCTATTTTCCGTTGTTTGAACAAGAATTGGACAACCAGAATATTCCTCTGGAAATTAAATATTTGGCCATTGTAGAATCCGCTTTAAAGCCTCGTGCAAAATCACGCGTAGGAGCTACCGGTTTATGGCAGTTTATGTTTTCAACCGGAAAATTATATGGTCTTGATGTAAGTAGCTATGTCGATGAGCGCAGCGATCCTATAAAATCCACCGTTGCCGCATCAAAATATTTGTCTAAACTTTATGAAATTTTTGGTGACTGGGATCTCGCTTTAGCCGCCTATAATTCCGGGCCGGGGAATGTTACCAAGGCTATTCGGCGTTCTGGTGGTTATCAAAATTACTGGAATTTAAGATATTATTTACCACGTGAAACCGCTGGATACTTGCCGGCCTTTCTGGCTACAATGTATATTTTTGAATACGCCAAAGAACTCGGTTTTACGCGTTACAAACCAGAGCAAACCTATTTTGAAACCGACACCGTTCGGGTAAAACAAATGATCACCCTCGACCAGGTTTCAGAAGTTACAGGAGCGCCAATAGAACAGTTAGAATTTTTAAATCCCTCTTATAAATTAGATATTATTCCGGTAATTAAAGGTGAAAATTACAGTTTGCGTTTACCAAATGAGGTAATTGGCAAATTTGTAAATAACGAGGATAGTATTTATGCTTACGCTAAAGCGGAATTTGATAAGCGTGAAAAACCATTACCACAATTCTTCAATGCCAACGACCGAATCCGTTATCGCGTGGTTTCCGGTGATTATTTAGGATTGATCTCAAGGCGTTATGGTGTTCGCGTTAGCGACATTAAACGCTGGAACGGTTTAAGAAGTAATAATTTAAATATAGGCCAAAGACTTATTATTTACCCGCGTAAACCTTATGTGGCACCACCCCCGAAAAAAACTACTAAAGCTACACCAAGCAAGCCGTTAACGGGTGATGTAACGACCTATGTTGTGAAGAGTGGCGACTCACTTTGGAGCATTTCTCAAAAATTTCCTGGAGTTTCTGTCCAAAATATTAAAGATTGGAACGGTATTAGTGGCACTAATTTAAAACCGGGGATGACGCTGAAAATTTCCAAGAGCTAAACCCTAAAAACAAACGTTATCATGATTATAAAAAATATACTAAGTGTAGCTTTAATCTGTGTGTTCATAGTGTCTTGCAATGGGAAAAAGACCTCACAAAAAACAACATTGCTGGATTCAACAGGGAACATCAATCACGTTTCGGTAGTTATTTCAAACGATCTTTGGAATGGTTCTGTGGGTGATGCTGTTCGGAATGTTCTGGCTACACCCATTTATGGATTACCTCAGGATGAACCGATGTTCACCATTGCACACATTCCACCCTCTGTATTTTCAGGATTCGTTACCAAGAACAGAACTATTTTGATTATCGAATTAGGAAAAGATGCTGCTGTTACCGTAAAAGATAACGTGTATGCGCAACCACAAAAAGTAATTACGGTCTCTGGAAAATCTAAGGAAACCATTATTGAAGCGCTTCAAATGAATAAAGATGAAATCATCAGATTATTCAGAAATGAAGAAATTGCAGAGCGCCAGCGTCAAATGAACCTGTCTTTACACAGCACAATAACATTACAGGATTCTTTGGATATTACAGTTGATTTTCCTTCCATTTACAAACTTATTAAGGAGGATGGCGACTTTTTCTGGTATTCAAAAGACATCGCATCGTCATCCGGTTCGATGCATTTAATGTTTTACGACATTCCTTACGATGCTGTGAAGAAGAATGACAGTACCATCAACCAGATTATAAAAATAAGAGATTCTGTGGGTAAAGTCGAAGTACCGGGACGTTTAGAAGGATCATACATGGGCACTGAAAATGCGTACACGCCCTTTCATGATAAAACCGAAATAGATGGTAAGTTTGCCTATGAAACCAAAGGCCTCTGGGATCTTAAAAATGCTTTTATGGCTGGGCCCTTTTTAAATTACACCATTGAAGATAAAAAGAATAATCGCTGGGTAGTTGCTGAAGGATTTGTATTCTCGCCATCGGTAGATAAGCGTAACTACATGCTTGAGGTTGAAGCGATCTTAAAGACCCTGAAAATAAAGTAGGAAGCAGAATAATAGCATAAAAAAAGAGCAATTTTTAGAAAATTGCTCTTTTTTTTATGGTCTATTGTGTTATTCTTTTTTAGTGTCTTTGGTATCGTCTTCTTTGGTAGCATCTTTAAATTCTTTGATGCCACTACCTAACCCACGCATGAGTTCAGGAATTTTTTTCCCTCCAAATAATAACAATACTACCACAACAATTAAAGCTATTTGCCAAGGCCCTATAGCTAATGGAATCATGTATAAACTCATAATCTTTAATTTAGGCTACAAAGGTAATAATTAAACTGAAACAAAAGCGTTATTGACTTAAACTTTAATCGTTTTAAAAAAATAGGTTATGGCGTTATTTTATTTACTTTTGTTTTAAACGGAGCATATGAGCAAGAAGAAAAAAATAAAGCGGAAACTCCTGGATAAATACAAGCTGGTAATCCTCAACGAGAACACCTTCGAGGAGCGCTTGTCTTTAAAATTAACACGCTTAAACGTATTTGTTATAGGTTGCCTTATAACTATAATTTTATCAGTTACTGTATTCACCATAATCGCTTATACCCCATTAAAAGAGTATATCCCGGGGTACTCGTCTACCGCATTAAAGCAAAAGGCCACGGATCTTAGCTACAAGACCGATTCCTTAACTCAGGTTATCCTGATGAACGAACGCTATTTTGAATCGATCAGAAAAGTTTTAAAAGGTGATGTGAGCCCTGAGGATTTCAATAAAGATTCCATTATTCAAGCGACTCAAGTGGAAGCAAGTAAGGTTGATTTTGCGCCTTCGGCGGAAGATTCGCTCTTGCGTGAAAAGGTGGATAAAGAGGATAAATACAACCTGTTTGAATCTGCAACTTCAGCGACAAATTTTGTGTTATTTCCTCCTGTAAATGGGCAAATTACATCGGATTACGATGTAAAAACCAAACATTATGCCGTTGATATAGCCGTTGCAAAAGACACACCGGTTAAGGCTGTAGCCGATGGCGTTGTTGTTTTTGCCGGTTGGACGGCCAGCACCGGATATGTTATTATTTTAGAGCATAGTTATGGTCTAATATCGGTGTATAAACACAATAGTTCCTTGTCTAAAGCACAGGGTGATCTGGTAAAATCGGGAGAAGTTATTGCTTCAGCTGGCGATTCCGGAGAGCTCTCCACTGGACCACATCTTCATTTTGAACTTTGGAATGACGGCTATCCCATCAACCCAACAAATTTTATCGATTTCAACGAATGATTTTTAAGGCGTATCTCGCAAAACTTCTCGCTAAACGCGTGCATAGGCAGATCAAAAAGTGGTCTGATAACCCTGTAGGCACTCAAGAACAGGTTTTTCAAAATCTGATCCAAGAGGCTAGAGACACTGCCTTTGGAAAAGATCATCATTTTGGGAATATCAAAACTCATGAAGATTTCGCTAAGCACGTTCCCGTTAGGGATTACGAAGCATTGAAACCCTATGTGGAACGTGTGGTTGAAGGCGAGGAAAATGTATTATGGCCAGGTAAACCCACCTATTTTGCTAAAACATCAGGAACCACTTCGGGAGCAAAATATATTCCGATTACAAAGGCGAGCATGCCCACTCATATTGAAGCTGCCAGAAATGCGATTTTAATGTATATCTACCACTCTGGAAAGAGTGCATTTGTAAATGGGAAAATGATCTTTTTGCAAGGAAGCCCTGTTTTAAAAGAACAAAATGGGATAAAATTGGGGAGGCTCTCAGGTATCGTAGCGCATTATGTGCCCAAATATTTGCAAAAGAATCGTATGCCTTCTCTGGAAACGAATTGCATTGAGGATTGGGAAACCAAGGTAGATGCTATTGTTGAGGAAACAAAAGATAAGGATATGACGGTGATTTCCGGAATACCATCCTGGGTGCAGATGTATTTTGAAAAGCTCATTGAAAAAACCGGAAAACCTGTTGGAGATTTATTCAAGAATTTTGATCTCTTTATTTACGGTGGGGTGAATTATGAACCGTATCGTGCCAAATTCGAGAAATTGATTGGCCGGAAGGTAGATAGCATAGAGCTATATCCGGCAAGTGAAGGCTTTTTTGCATTTCAGGATAAGCAAGATGACAATGGCATGTTGCTCCAACTTAATTCCGGGATATTTTATGAGTTTATAAAAGCCGATGAATTCTTTAACGAAAACCCCAAACGCCTTACATTGAAAGATGTAGCTTTGGGTGTGAATTACGTCATGATCATTTCAACAACGGCAGGACTTTGGGCGTATAATATCGGTGATACAGTTCAATTCACATCTCTAAAACCTTATCGTGTTATCGTTTCCGGGCGTATCAAGCATTTCATTTCGGCCTTTGGCGAGCACGTTATTGGGAAAGAAGTCGAGGAGGCGCTTCAGGAGGCTTTAGCAGACTCAGATGCCAGTGTTTCCGAATTTACGGTAGCACCTCAGATACATACAGAAAATGAATTACCATATCACGAGTGGTTTATCGAGTTTGATAAAAAACCGGAAGACCTTTCCTCTTTAGCGCAAAAAATCGACAAAGCGCTTCAAAAACAGAACAGCTATTATTACGACCTGATTCAAGGGAAAGTATTACAACCACTTAAGATACAAGAGGTTGAAAAAAACGGATTTAAAAACTATATGAAATCTGTTGGTAAATTAGGTGGTCAGAACAAGCTGCCACGCCTGTCCAACGACCGAAAAATTGTTGATACATTTACTTACAAAAGATCGAAATAATAGTATCTTTGCCAAGATCAAATTAAAGCATGGGCAAAAAGAAATTACAAGGGAGAACGCGGGCACAGGAGAGCTCGAATGCCATTGAGCGTATGTACATAACCATGCGTCACCTGTTTAATCGCGGGTTTTATAAGCCTATGGGTGTTTCAGGTGAGACCTTGCGCCAGTCCTTGTTATTACTGCGCCCCGAGATTTATGGGTCGGTAGGCGATGAAAAAGCAGAACTTGCAGGTTTACATTATGTAGTAGATCGTCTTCCACAAGGCATTGAAGAATGCCGTTTTATTAACCTAACCAGTGACGAGGGATATTCCTCATCACATTTCAAACCGATAATTCCTGAAAAACGTCGTAGAAATTGCTATCGTATAGACGATGAGCAAATGAATATTGAGATCACGCGCGGGCGATCGGAGATTTATGATATCTTAACGCACCTTACTTTTTTATTTATTGAATCGCATAAAATAAGCAATAAGGTCGTTATAAATGAAGATGGCGCTACAACCCGTGATTGGGTGAAGTTGGAAAATGCCGTAAATAAGAAAAAATTAACCCAGGAAGATCGTGAAGTTGCCATTACGCATATGGCTAATATTCTGGGACACACATTTCAGGAGATTACAGCGGTTTATAAAGATTTTGCAACACCATCGCAACCGGAAAGACTCTTGCATTTGATCTATTGGTTAGGTAAATTAGCCATTGACGAACAGGTAAATGATAACAAAAGGACCGTAACATTCAGTCCCGTGTTAAGAGAAAGGATTGGTCACCACATTCACGGTGAGATCTGGGCAGATAACATCAAAGATGTGTTGTTTAAAAATAATTTGATCGATCGGCCTTTGCACATTATTAGTGCCAACATGCACAGTGTTATGAATACGCTTTTTACCCCAAAGGCCTTGAAAGCTGAGGTGGATAAAAAAGATGTGTTTAAGGTTTATGAATCCTTGAGTAAAAAGGGAAATCAAGCTTTACGAAATAAAGTTCATGAAGAGGCAGCACAACAGGGGATGATTTATATTCAGGACACCTCTGGAACCAATATAGATGTTCAGATATTTGACACCTCGAAAATAGATCTTGCCGGTTTGGATATAAAGTTGAATGCAGAAGCAGTAAAGAAAAATAAACCAGTAATCCTGGTGATGGATTATGCTTTTGGAGAACAGGCTTATGAGACCATTGATGAGCTTTTAAAGCCATATCAATTAAAGAAGAAAAAATACCATCTCAATGTAGATTCTGTTTCCATCATGGGTAAAGCAGGAATTTTAGAAGGTGGCAAAGGTGATATTATGATTCCTTCTGCGCATATATTTGAGGGAACAGCGGATAATTATCCGTTTCATAATGAATTGAACAAAGCCGATCTAGAAGGACAAGGTGTTGCTGTTTATGAAGGCACGATGATTACGGTATTGGGAACATCTTTACAAAACAAGGACATATTGAAGTTCTTTTACAACTCCACCTGGCAGGTGATCGGATTAGAGATGGAAGGCGCCCATTACCAAAAGGCGATACAAGCGGCGGCCAAAGTTCGCAGTAGTATTAGTCCGGATGTAAAAGTGCGTTATGCCTATTATGCCAGTGATAATCCGCTGGAAACAGGAGCCACTCTGGCTTCAGGAGGATTGGGTACTTCGGGCGTAAAACCCACGTATTTAATAACACGAACTATTTTAGAACAAATCTTAACTTAATTCATACAATGAGCAAAGAAACCTCAAAACCGGAAGCTTCAGAAGAAGTAGACTTAGGCCAGTTATTTAAATTGATCGGTAATGCCTTTGACCGTTTTTTTAAATTTATAGCCAGTATTTTTATTGGACTTTATAAGTTTGTCTTATTATTACTCATACACTTTTATAAGCGTCTTTGGTGGTACGCAGGAGCTATTTTTATTGGTACTATTTTAGGTTTTATTATTGATAAGTCTTCGGATAAGCTTTACGGCGCCAATATGTTTATTGAGACCAACTTTAATTCTGCAAGACAGGTTTATGAGAATATCAAGCAATTTCAACAACTTGCAAAAGTAGATCAGGATACGGTTGAGCTTGGAAGGATTTTAAATATCTCGTCTACCGAAGCAGCAAAACTCAAAGGCTTCTACATAGAACCGGATATGGATGAAAATAAGATTGTAGAAATGTATTCTGATTTTTATAAAAGCTTAGATTCTTTATCCCGGGCAGATATGACCTACGATAGATATAAAGAATCTTTAAATGCTTATAATTTTAAAACACACAGGATAGGTGTCGCATCAACAGATAAACATCTGTATAAAAAAATTGAAAAGGCATTTACTCAAGAACTTGTCAATAACACTTATTTGGAAGATCTTTTAGAGGTAAATCAACTCAATCTAGATCGAAAAGAAAAGACATTATCGGAACAGGTTCAGAAAACAGATTCCCTGGTAGAAGCTTACTTAAAAATAAGGATAAATGAATCGAATAAGGAACCCATTCCAGGCTCTGGAACCACCTTATATATGGGAGATGCTGAATCGGGTAATTTAGTAGTCGATGAGTCTAAAATTGTTGACAAACGCCTGAATTTGGAAAATCAAAAACTTGAAGTTTATCAACAAAAGGTAGAGGGTCAAAATGTAGTGAATGTATTAGCAGGTTTTCCAAATACAGGTTATGATATAAGAAGTTGGTCTGATAAAATGAAATTCACCTTGCCAATAGCCTTATTTTCTCTAACATTTTTAGTGTTTATGTTTTTAGGTTTAGGTAAATATTTAGATAAACAAAGCAAAACAATTTAAATTAGAATGCATGAAAATTTTGATAACAGGCGGCGCAGGCTTTATCGGATCTCATCTGGTGCGGTTGTTTGTTACTAAATACCCTCAATATTCAATTTTTAATCTGGATGCCTTGACCTATGCGGGAAACCTCGAGAATTTAAAGGATATTGAGGGGACCCAAAATTATAACTTTGTCAAAGGCGATATTACCGATCAGGACTTTATCAATACCTTATTTAAAACGCACCAGTTTGATGCTGTTATTCATTTGGCGGCCGAGTCGCATGTAGACCGTTCCATAACGGATCCTTTGGCTTTCGCCAAAACCAATATTTTAGGAACACTAAATTTATTAAATGCGGCGAAGGAAACCTGGAAGGGCAATTTTAAAAATAAATTATTCTACCATGTAAGTACCGATGAGGTTTATGGCACACTTGGAGACACCGGCTTATTTACAGAAACCACAGCATACGATCCCAATTCGCCGTATTCAGCTTCCAAAGCCAGTTCTGATCATTTTGTACGTGCTTATGGGGAGACCTATGGTTTGCCTTATGTCATTTCCAATTGCTCTAATAATTATGGCCCCAATCAATTTCCTGAAAAATTAATTCCATTATTCATTAACAACATCATCCATGAAAAACTGCTACCGGTTTATGGAGACGGAAACTATACTCGTGATTGGCTTTATGTTATTGATCATGCCAAAGCCATTGACCTCATTTTTCATAAGGGAAAATTAAAGGAAACATACAATATAGGAGGTTTCAACGAATGGAAGAATATCGATTTGGTAGCCTTGCTTTGCCTACAAATGGATGAAAAATTAGGGCTTTCAAAAGGAAGTTCTGAAAAACTTATTACCTATGTTAAGGATCGTCCCGGACATGATTTGCGCTATGCAATAGATGCTTCAAAAATTAATAAAGAACTAGGTTGGAAACCTTCGGTGACCTTTGAAGAAGGTTTATCCAAAACGATTGACTGGTATTTAGGTAACACAAAGTGGTTGGAGCATGTGACCAGTGGGGAGTATCAGAAGTATTATCAGAAGCAGTATGAATGAAGTTACGAGGTTAAAGAGTTACAAGGTTACAAGGTTACAAGGTTACGCAGTTATAAGGTTACGCAGTTACAAGGCGATAAAATTAGAATTGAATAAAAACGCTATAACAATATAACCGTTTAACTTTTTAACCACGATTATGGAAAAATTAAAATCACATCAAGATTTGAGAGTTTGGCAGGAGGCTATGGATTTGGTTACTAAAGTTTATGAATTAACTAAAGACTACCCGAAAGATGAGTTATATGGATTGACCTCACAAATTAGAAGGTCAGCAGTCTCCATACCTAGTAATATAGCAGAAGGAGCAGGACGAAATGGGCAAAAGGAATTAATTAGATTTTTGTACATAGCCATGGGGTCTTTATCAGAATTAGAGACGCAATTAGAAATATCGAAAAGGCTTCATTATATTTCGGATTCAGAACCGTTAAATAAACAAATTTATTTTATTCGAAAGATGTTGTCTAAGCTCATTAAAAGCTTTTAGTTTTATAACCATATAACCATATAACCATATAACCGTATAACCGTATAACAACATAACAATGAAAGGCATCATATTAGCAGGAGGTTCAGGCACAAGACTACATCCACTAACTTTAACGGTGAGTAAACAGCTTATGCCTATTTATGATAAGCCGATGATTTATTATCCTTTGTCCACTTTGATGTATGCTGGAATTCGTGAGATTTTGATTATTTCAACACCAAAGGACCTACCTTTATTTAAGTCTTTATTGGGTGACGGAAAAAAATATGGATGTCGGTTTGAGTATGCAGTACAGGAGGCTCCAAATGGTCTCGCGGAAGCTTTTATTATCGGAAAAGAATTTATTGGAGCGGATAAAGTAGCCTTGATTTTGGGAGATAATATTTTTTACGGAACAGGGTTGTCGAAACTATTGCAAGCTAATAACGATCCTGATGGAGGCATTATTTATGCTTATCGGGTAAATGACCCTCAACGCTACGGTGTGGTTGAGTTTGATGACATGGGCCAAGCAATTTCTATTGAAGAAAAACCCAAAATTCCTAAATCTAATTATGCAGTTCCGGGAATATACTTTTATGATAATACTGTTGTTCAAATTGCTGAAAACATTAAACCTAGTACAAGAGGAGAGTTGGAAATTACCGATGTAAACAAGGCTTACTTAAATCAAGGAAAATTAAATGTAAGTGTTCTAGACCGTGGAACAGCCTGGTTAGATACCGGTACGTTTCAGTCGTTGATGCAAGCTTCCCAATTTGTGGAGGTGATCGAAGAACGTCAGGGCTTAAAAATTGGGGCTATTGAAGCAGCGGCTTATGAGATGGGTTTTATTGACGAAAGACAATTAAAAGCGCTGGCTGAGCCTTTAATAAAAAGTGGCTACGGAAGAACATTGTTAGGGATACTAAAGAAAAAAGAATGACTGTAAAAGAAACAAAATTACAGGGATGCTTTGTGATTGAACCCACCGTTTTTGAAGACAAACGCGGCTATTTTTTTGAAACGTTTAACCGAAAAAATTTCAAGGAAGCCACGGGATTAGAAATTGACTTTGTACAGGATAATGAATCGTATTCAACCAAAGCCGTATTGCGAGGACTGCATTTTCAGACTGGAAAATATGCTCAGGCTAAGTTAATTCGGGTTGTAAAAGGGAATGTGCTTGATATTGCTGTTGATCTTAGAAAAGAATCCGCAACTTTCGGGCAGTGTTTTAGCATTGAACTTTCAGAGAAAAATAAAAATCAATTATTTATCCCACGTGGATTTGCCCATGGTTTTGTGGTATTAAGCAATACAGCTATTTTTTCTTATAAATGTGATAATTATTATAATAAGGCTTCTGAAAGCGGAATTATTCATAATGATCAAGATTTAAATATTAATTGGAAATTACCTGAAGAAGATTTAATCATTTCTGAAAAGGATAAACAATTACCAACCTTCAAAGAATTTTGTCATTCAGAAGGCATATAAATTGTCATTGCGAGGACTCCTTTTTGTCATTCCTGCGAAGGCAGGAATATATTTAAACGAATCAGCTGTGATTCAGAAAAAAGTAAATATTTAAGAACCTAAACATTCGTAATTGCGAGAAAGGAAGTGACCTGATAATCTTTTAAATTGAAAACCAAGGTCATTCAGACGAAGCGAAGCGGTGACTTGCCAGCCGATAGTAGGAAGAATCACTTTCAACAAGAAGACTCCTCTCTGTCATTCCTGCGAAGGCAGGAATCTATAAAAACGAATAAGAAAAACAAGTTACAATAACCATATGCCTCAACACAACTCAAATAAAACAAAAAACATTTTGGTCACAGGCGCCAATGGCCAACTAGGTCTATGCATCAAAGCCCTTCAAAGCAAATATCGTGATCTACGATTTGTTTTAACGGATTATGAGGATTTAGACATTACAGATTTAGATCAGGTTAAAGCGTTTTTCAAAATGAATAATTTTGATTATTGTATTAATTGCGCGGCCTATACCGCTGTAGATAAAGCTGAAACAGAAAAAGAATTGGCTTTTAAAATCAATATGACCGGAGCAAAAAATTTAGCCGTTGCCTGTAAAGCTTCTGAGGTCGTATTGATCCATATTTCAACTGATTTTGTATTCGATGGAAACAATACCAGACCTTACAAGGAAACTGATGCTACAAACCCCTTAAGTGTTTATGGAAAAACCAAATTAGAAGGGGAAACCGCTATTCAAAAGCTCTTAAAGAAGTATTTTATTATTAGAACCTCCTGGTTGTATTCGGAATATGGTAATAACTTTGTAAAAATCATGTTGCGTTTGGCGGAAACTCGGAATGAAATCAGTGTCGTTTCCGACCAAATAGGGTCACCCACTTATGCTGGTGATTTAGCTGAGGTAATTCTTAAAATCATTCATATACAATCGGAGGATTACGGCATTTACCACTATAGTAATAAAGGTAAAACAAGTTGGTTCGAATTTGCAAAAGCTATTTTTGAGGAAGCTAAAAAAAAGATTGAGGTTACGCCCATAAAAACAGAGGCCTATCCAACAGCCGCTAAAAGACCTAATTACAGTGTTTTAGACACCTCAAAAATTAAGAAAAGTTTAAAAATTGAAGTGCCATTTTGGCAATCTAATATAACCAAAGCTATTAAGTAATAAAATTAATACAAACCTTGTTGAAGTTATCAATTATGTTACTTTTGCAAAGCCACCTCAACGTTAGTTTTTTTGAAAAGACGAAATTAAAAATATGTAAGTGAAAAAAAAGAATTTAATTGTTTTTGGAACAAGACCTGAAGCCATCAAAATGGCACCTTTAGTTAAGGCCTTTTTAAAACAAGATGGGGTTTTTGAAACAAGGGTTTGTATAACGGCACAACATCGTGAAATGTTAGACCAGGTTTTGGAGTTTTTTGATATTACTCCTGATTACGATTTGGATTTGATGAAACCTAATCAAAATCTTTATAGTTTAACGGCAGATATCATTACGGAATTAAAGCCTGTTTTAGAAGATTTTAAACCGGACTTCGTTTATGTTCATGGAGACACTACAACGACTATGGCAGCAAGTATAGCAGCCTTTTATTGTGGAGCTAAAATTTGTCATGTTGAAGCGGGGTTGCGTACTTTTAATATGCGATCACCTTTTCCGGAAGAAATGAATAGGTCCGTTACCGGTGTGGTAACTAACCATCATTTTGCACCTACCATGAGATCAAAAGAAAACCTAATAAAAGAAAATAATAACGAAAAAAATATCCTGGTTACAGGGAATACAGTTATTGATGCCTTACTTTTTAGTGTAAACAAAATTGGTAACAATTATAGTGATGCCGAAATAAGTGAATTAATGAAAATTCTAGACCCCAACCAAAAAATAATATTGGTTACAGGACACAGGAGAGAAAATCACGGTCAGGGATTTATAAATATCTGTGAAGCCCTAAAAAGCATTGCTTTGCAACATCCCGAATGCCAAATTATTTACCCGGTACACTTAAATCCAAACGTTCAAAAGCCCGTTTATAAATTATTAGCTGATTTAGAAAATGTCAAATTAATAAAACCTTTATCTTATCCGGCCTTTGTTTGGCTTATGGAAAAGGCGTACTTAATTATTACAGATAGTGGCGGTGTTCAGGAGGAAGCGCCTAGTTTAGGTAAGCCGGTTTTAGTAATGCGTGATACTACAGAGCGCCCGGAAGCTGTAGAGGCTGGAACTGTTTTGCTCGTTGGCACGGATGTTTATAAAATTATTAATGAAACAAATAAACTATTAAGTGATGTTTCATCATACGAATCCATGAGTAAATTGCATAATCCTTATGGAGATGGTAAAGCCAGCGATCGTATTGTAGAATATATTAAACAACTTTAAGAGCTATCATTAGCTCATTCAAAAATGGAAAATATGAATAAACCTGATGTGGTTATGATTGGTTTGGGATATATTGGCTTACCTACTGCTACCCTGATTGCCCAAAACAAGGCGTATGTTTATGGTGTAGATATTAACCCGGATATTGTTAATACTATTAATAGCGGAAAGATTCACATTGTTGAACCGGAATTGGATACCGCTGTAGCGAAAGCTGTAAAGGAGGGTTATTTAAAAGCGGGATTAAAGCCGGTCGAGGCAAATACTTACTTGATCGTTGTACCAACGCCTTTTAAGGCAAAGAATGAGCCTGATATCTCATTTGTTGAGGCAGCAACTAAAGCAATAATTCCTCTCTTAAAGGAAGGGGATCTTTATATTATAGAATCTACCTCTCCTATAGGAACAACTGAAAAAATGGAGAAATTAATTTATGACGAACGTCCGGAGCTTTCAGGTAAATTGAATATTGCCTATTGTCCTGAACGTGTTTTGCCTGGAAACGTCATGTATGAGTTGGTTCATAACGATCGGGTTATTGGTGGGATTAATGAAAAATCCACGGAAAAGGCGGCTTCCTTTTACAAACAATTCATAAAAGGCAATTTGCATAAAACCAATGCGCGAACCGCTGAAATGTGTAAGTTGGTTGAGAACTCTTCCAGAGATGTACAAATTGCTTTTGCTAATGAATTGTCATTAATCTGTGATAAAGCAGATATAAATGTTTGGGAACTCATTAATCTTGCCAATAAACACCCTCGGGTAAATATTTTACAACCCGGATGCGGTGTTGGCGGGCATTGCATTGCAGTAGATCCTTATTTTATTGTTTCAGATTATCCCATGGAGTCAAAAATCATCGGGACTGCCCGAGAAATTAATAATTATAAATCCTTTTGGTGTGCTGAAAAAATTCAAAGTACCAAATTACAGTTCGAATTAGAACATGGGCGTAAGCCAAAAATAGCATTGATGGGCTTAGCCTTTAAACCAAATATTGATGATTTAAGGGAATCACCTGCAAAATATATTGCTCAAAAAGTATTACAAAATGCTAACAATGAAGAATACTTTGTGGTTGAACCAAATATTCGGGATCACCATGTTTTTAAAATCACAGATTATAAGGAAGCCATGGATAAAGCTGATATTATAGCTTTTCTAATAGCACACGATGAGTTTAAAAACCTGCAAATTTCAAAAAATAAAGTTATTTTAGATTTTTGTGGTCTGCAATTATAACGAGGTTTCATGTACGTAAAAACAGCAATAAAAGCAGTATTAGAAGCTGGTAAAGAAATTTTAAAAATTTACGAAAAAGATTTTACCATTGAATGTAAAGACGACAAATCTCCCTTAACTGAAGCCGATCTAGCCTCAAATAAAATTATTCTTAGCTATCTTAAAAAAACCAACATTCCAATAATTAGTGAAGAAAACAAGCTGATTGATTATTCGGAGCGGAAAAGTTGGAAATCATGTTGGATTGTAGACCCTATTGATGGAACGAAAGAATTTATCAAAAAGAATGGAGAGTTTACGGTTAATATTGCTTTAGTTGAAAATGGAGAGACACGGTTAGGTGTCATTTTTGTACCGGCAAAAAATGAATTGTATTACACAAACGAACATAAAACAGCAGCATTTAAAACAGCTATTACAGCAGAAAAGGATATTGAAAAAGATTTGTTTTGTGACACAGACCGAATTGAACCTGCTCCAACAAATTCACAAAAAATAAATGTCGTGGGAAGCCGTTCTCATATGAATCAGGATACACTTGATTTTGTGGAGGAATTAAAACAAAAAGGAAACGACGTTGATATTGTTTCTCAAGGCAGCTCCTTAAAATTCTGTTTGGTAGCAGAGGGCAAGGCAGACGTATATCCGCGCTTTGCTCCAACCATGGAGTGGGATACTGCTGCAGGGCAAGCTATATGTGAAGCAGTTGGTTTAAAAGTAATCGATCAGAACACTCAAAAACCTATGGTTTACAATCGAGAAAACCTGTTGAACAATTACTTTTTAGTTACTAAATAATGCCTAAAAACTCCTATAAACGCCATATTGCGAAAGCCATTACATGGAGAATAATTGGTACGGCCGATACTATTTTACTATCCTGGTTGATCTCCGGAGATTCTTTTGTTGGTATGCAAATAGGTGCTTTTGAGCTTATCACGAAAATGGCCTTATACTATGGTCATGAGCGTATTTGGTTCAAAATGAATATCACGGAAAGTAAGAAAAGACACCTCATAAAAACCATAACATGGCGAATTATAGGAACCATGGATACCATGCTTTTAGGTTGGATTATTTCCGGCAACCCTTTAACCGGATTTAGTATTGGTATGGCAGAGGTAATTACTAAAATGGTCTTATATTACACCCATGAAAGGATTTGGTATAAAATTGATTTCGGTCTGGAAAAAAGAAGACGATTAAAACGATGGAAAAACATATCACAAAGCACGACTATAGGGTCACAAGAGTAGAACGTCAACAACTAAATAACCACAATTCATTTTTAGTTTTTTTTACAGGGCTTTCAGGATCCGGGAAATCCACACTTGCAAATGCATTGGAGGAGAAGCTTCATGAAGAGAAAGTACACACCTATGTTTTAGATGGGGATAATGTAAGACGAGGCATCAATAAAAACTTAGGATTTTCACCAGAGGACCGTTCAGAAAATAACCGCCGAATTGGAGAAATTGCAAAGCTGTTTATCGATGCAGGACTCGTTGTATTGGCAGCTTTCGTGGCTCCTTATAAAAAAGACAGAAAATTCATTAGAAAAACCGTCAATTCTGATAACTTTGTCGAGGTTTTCGTGAACACCAGTTTAGAAGAATGTGAGCGTCGCGATGTAAAAGGTTTGTACAAAAAGGCCAGAGCCGGAGAGATTAAGAACATGACAGGAATCTCTGCCCCATACGAACCACCGGAAAACCCAGATGTCGAGGTGTCTCACCTAAACACAATTGAAGAAGCAGTAGAACTAATTTATGATGCCATTAAGGCCAAATTAGAATTAAAATAAATGAGCAAGTACTATTTAAATTATTTAGATGAATTAGAATCAGAAGCTATTTATGTCCTTCGGGAGGTTTGGGCACAGTTTCAAAATCCAGTTGTTCTTTTTTCAGGAGGAAAAGATTCTATTGTGGTTACCCATTTAGCAAAAAAGGCATTTTATCCATCTAAAATCCCTTTCTCCTTGATGCATGTTGATACCGGCCATAATTTTCGGGAAACCATTGAATTCAGGGACAATATTATAAAAGATTTAGGTGTAGAATTGATCGTTGGTTCTGTTCAGGAATCGATCGATGAAGGGCGGGTTGCTGAAGAACGTGGTAAAAATGCGACACGAAACGCCCTTCAGATCACAACACTTTTAGATGCTATCGAAAGTAATAAGGTAGATTGTGCGATTGGTGGTGGCCGGCGTGATGAAGAAAAAGCTCGGGCTAAAGAACGTTTCTTTTCGCATCGTGATGATTTCGGTCAGTGGGACCCCAAAAATCAACGTCCTGAATTATGGAATTTGTTCAATGGAAAGTATTTTGAAGGTGAGCATTTCAGAGTATTCCCGATCAGTAACTGGACCGAAATGGATGTATGGAACTACATTCTTAGAGAAAACATAGAAATACCATCCCTATACTTTGCTCATGAACGTGAAGTGGTTTGGCGCCAGGATTCCTGGATACCCAATTCCGAGTTTTTAGTTTTGGACGATAGTGAAGAAATTGTTACCAAAAAAGTTCGGTTTAGAACCCTTGGCGATATTACAATTACAGGAGGGATTGAATCTGATGCGGATACACTTGAAAAAATTGTTCAGGAAGTAGCCGGCATGCGGCAAACCGAACGTGGAAACCGCAGTGATGACAAACGTTCTGAATCGGCCATGGAGGACCGCAAACGGCAAGGGTATTTTTAATGAATTAAATTTGAAAAATTATGTCAGCCTGAGCCTGTCGAAGGCGGATTCTCGAATTTTGAAATTACATATGAATACCTACTACGTATATATTTTAGAATGTTCAGACCATTCGTTTTACGTTGGAATCACTTCAAATTTAACAAGAAGAATTAATGAACATAACAACGGAGTAGCTTTAAATTCTTATACATATAAAAGAAGACCGGTAGAATTAAAATGGTTTGTAGAATTCACGAATGTTGAATTAGCTATAGAAAAAGAAAAACAGCTCAAGGGCTGGAGTAGAAGAAAAAAGCAGGCTTTAATTTCAGAAGATTGGGATAAGTTAGTTCAGTTTTCAAGAAATTATACGGAATTTGGTAAAAACTAGTAAATGCTTCGACAAGCTCAGCATGACAGTTTACTAAAATTAAGATTTGAATAAAAATTAATATGATAGATAATAATCAATTACTTCGATTTACTACAGCTGGAAGCGTCGATGACGGAAAAAGCACCTTAATAGGCCGTCTCTTATACGACTCTAAATCTATATTTGAAGATCAATTGGAGGCCATCGAAACAACGAGTAAAAAGAAAGGTCATGAAGGTGTAGACCTGGCCTTATTCACCGATGGTTTGAGAGATGAGCGCGAACAGGGCATTACTATCGATGTAGCGTATCGTTATTTCACAACACCAAAGCGTAAATTTATTATTGCCGATACACCTGGTCATATTCAATATACCCGAAATATGGTAACCGGAGCCTCAACAGCTAATGCCGCACTTATTTTGGTGGATGCCCGCCACGGTGTGATTGAACAGACCAGAAGACACGCTTTCATAGCCTCACTACTTCAAATACCACATATCATAGTATGTGTAAATAAAATGGATCTGGTTGATTTTGATGAAGGAGCTTACAATAAGGTTCTTAATCAATTTGAAGAGTTTTCCTCTAAATTATTAGTAAGAGACGTGCGTTTTATACCCATGAGCGCCTTATTAGGGGACAATGTGGTAAACCGTTCCAAAAATATGGACTGGTATCAAGGAGCCCCATTATTACACACCTTGGAGACGATGCACATTAGTAGTGATATTAACAAAGTAGATGCGCGTTTTCCGGTACAAACGGTCTTAAGACCTCAACGGGATGAGTTCATCGATTACAGAGGCTATGCAGGGCGTATTTCAAGCGGTGTTTTTAGAAAAGGCGATGAAATTACGGTGATGCCATCTGGATTTACCTCAAAGATTAAAAGCATTGACTTTTTCGATCAAAGTTTAGAAGAAGCCTATGCACCGATGTCTGTTTCCATTACCCTGGAAGATGATATTGATATCAGTCGGGGTGATATGATCGTTCGAACGAAAAATATTCCAGAGGCCTCTCAGGATATCGAAGTCATGCTATGTTGGTTGAATACTGCGCCATCACGCCCTAGAACTAAGTATAGTATTCTCCATACAACCAATGAACAGAAGGCCATGGTTAAGGAGATCATCTATAAAATAGATATAAACTCCTTAAATAGAATGCAGGTGAATGAAGAACTAAAAATGAATGAAATTGCTAAGGTAAAAATAAGAACTACGAAACCTTTGATGATCGATTCTTATCGAGAAAATAGAAGTACAGGGAGTATTATTTTGGTTGATGACGCTACGAATGAGACTGTGGCTGCGGGAATGGTGGTTTAATTTTATAACCAAACCCTTATGGGAAAAAAGAGTATTATTAATAAGGTATAGTTTTATGAAAAAAACAGCATTGATTACTGGAGTTACCGGACAAGACGGTGCTTATTTAAGTGAGTTTCTTTTGAAAAAAGGATATGAGGTTCATGGTATAAAAAGACGTTCTTCTTTGTTTAATACTGATCGAATTGATCATTTATACCAGGACCCGCATGAAGAAAATCAAAATTTCTTTCTGCATTATGGTGACCTAACCGACAGCACCAATTTGACCCGGATTATTCAAGAGGTACAGCCTGATGAAATTTATAACCTGGCTGCTATGAGTCATGTACATGTGTCTTTTGAAATGCCTGAATATACAGCTAATGCCGACGGTATTGGAACCTTGAGATTGTTAGAAGCCATTCGTCTTTTAGGAATGGAGAAAAAAACGAGGATCTACCAGGCCTCCACCTCTGAATTATATGGTAAAGTTCAGGAGGTGCCTCAAACCGAAACAACACCGTTTTACCCACGCAGCCCTTATGCCGTTGCTAAAATGTATGCTTATTGGATCACAGTTAACTACAGGGAAGCTTATGATATCTATGCTTGTAATGGAATTTTATTCAATCACGAATCACCAATACGTGGAGAAACCTTTGTGACCCGCAAAATAACAAGGGCAACTTCAAAAATTGCTTTAGGACTTCAAGATAAAATATTCCTTGGCAATTTAGATGCGCAACGTGATTGGGGCCATGCCAAAGATTATATCCGAATGATGTGGATGATCTTACAGGCTGATGAACCTGAGGACTGGGTCATTGCTACAGGAAAAACAACTACGGTAAGAGATTTTGTAAAAATGTGTTTCGTACATGTTGGCATTGAATTAGAATTCAAGGGAACCGGGGTTGACGAAAAAGGAATTATCAAATCTTGTTCTAATCCTAAATATCAATTGGAGATTGGCAAAGAAGTCATTGCTGTAGACCCGAAATATTTTAGACCTACTGAAGTAGATTTACTGATTGGAGATGCCTCCAAAGCTAAAGAAAAACTAGGTTGGGTTCCAAAATATGATCTACCAGCTTTAGTTGAAGATATGATGACCAGTGATATCAAGTTGATGGAACAACAACAATACCTTAAAGACGGTGGTTATCGAATTAAAAATTATTTTGAATAATTTCGACATCACAGCGAAATAAGCATGTCGGAAGCAAACTCAAAAAAATGATGCAAAAAGACTCCAAAATCTACGTAGCTGGACACCGAGGATTGGTGGGCAGTGCCATCTTAAAGAACCTTCAGGGAAACGGCTATCAAAACATTATTACCCGAACACACAAAGAACTTGATCTAACGGATCAGCAAGCTGTAGGCGCCTTTTTTAAGAATGAAAAACCTGAATACGTATTTTTAGCCGCAGCAAAAGTGGGTGGTATCGTTGCCAATAATGTGTATCGTGCTGATTTTATCTATGAGAATATGATGATTCAGAATAACGTGATTCATCAGAGTTATTTGAATGGTGTAAAAAAGCTCTTGTTTTTAGGTAGTACTTGTATCTATCCAAAGAACGCTCCTCAACCCATGAAGGAGGAGTATTTACTAACGGATGTTCTAGAATACACCAATGAGCCATATGCTATTGCTAAAATTGCCGGAATTAAAATGTGTGAGAGTTATAATTTGCAGTATGGCACGAACTTTTTATCGGTGATGCCTACTAATTTGTACGGTCCAAATGATAATTTTGATCTTGAAAAATCCCACGTATTGCCGGCCTTAATTCGAAAAATCCATTTAGCTAAATTGCTGGCTGAGTCAAAATTCGATGAGGTCATTAAAGATTTAGGGATGAATTCTATTCAAGAAGCCCGAGACTATTTATCAAAATTTGGTGTTTCGGAGAATAGTGTGGAGATCTGGGGCTCAGGAAAACCGAAACGAGAATTCTTATGGAGTGAAGATATGGCAGACGCTTGTGTGTTTATCATGGAAAGTAGGGACTTTAAGGATACTTATACTCAGGGCCAAAAAGAAATTCGTAATACACATATTAATATAGGAACAGGAGAAGATATTTCTATAAAAGAATTAGCAGTAATGATCAAAGGTATTTTGGGGTTTAATGGGAGTTTGGTATTTAACCCTGATAAACCGGACGGAACTATGAGAAAACTCACGGATGTATCTAAACTAACTAATTTAGGCTGGAAACATAGAATAGATTTACAAACAGGAATTGGATTAATTTATGCTTGGTTAATAAATCATAATAATCATTAAAACAATGATGAATAACAATTAATTATTTAAAAAAAATAACCTAGCCTTAGTATTAATTTATCTATTTATCGAAAATGCTTTTAATATTAATAGAAGTCATATGGGCTTAAACCCATTTAATTCGGAAAAGATAAAAGCTCAAACATTTACTTAATTTTTAAATGAAAGGTTTTATAAATGAACTGGAGAACATCAAATTTTATTAAACAATTAAAATTTTCTTTTGGATTCAAATTATTGTCAATATTAATTTCATTTTTACTTGTTAGATATTTGTTAAAATATCTGGATATCAGAGATTATGGTCTTTGGTCAGTGATTTTATCTTTTTTGAATTGGGTAGTTTTTTTTGATTTAGGTATTGCCAATGGCGTCAAAAATAAAATTGCGGAGAGTCTAAGTTCCAAAAAGACAAACGAAGCCAAAAAATTTATTTCAACTGGCTATATTTCTTTATTTTTCTTTTCAAGTTTTGTTTATCTATTTGTTTTAATTTTTTCAAGACTTATAAATTGGCAAATTGTTTTTAATTCTCATTATCATTCTAATGATTACTTTCAATCATTAATACTGATAATTTTGTTTTTTACTCTGTTTAATTTCATATTATCATTGATTAATAATGTTTTTAATGCTATTCAAAGAGCCTCCCTAGTGACATTAAATCAATTTGTAACCCAGATTTTATCTTTATTAACGGTGTCCCTCTTATTAATTTATACAAAACCAGATTTACGCATATTAGCTTTTGGATATGGATTATCGATTCTTTTAAGTAATTTAATTTTATCAATTTGGTTTTACAACAAAAACAAAAATTTATCACCTAGCTTTAAGGACTATGATAAAAAAAAGGTGAAATCAATAATTCACTTAGGACTACGGTTTTTTTTACTACAACTTACAATGATGATTATCTTGACTACGGACAGGTTTATTTTAATACAATTAGCTGGAGCAGAAGATGTAACAAGGTATGATATAATTTCTAGATATTTTAAAACAGTTGTTATTTTTCATACAATTATTAATGCCCCTCTATGGTCAATGTATACAGATGCTTATAGTAAAAGAGACTTTAATTGGCTTGAAAAGACAATGAAAAACTTAATCAAATTGTTTGGAGTTTACGTTTTAGGAGTAATTGTTATGATTGTGTTTGGAAAAAAAATAATTAATTTTTGGTTGAATAATGACAATCTTGGGTTATCCATTTCCAATTACATTTATATGGGGGTACTGGTTTTATTCAATATAGCACACTCAATTTTAGCTTATTTTACGAACGGAATTGGTAAAACAAAAATTCAAATGATGACTTCCATAATTGGAGCTGTATTAAATATACCACTATCAATATTTTTTGTTAATTACCTAAACCTAGGAATTAATGGCGTAATATTGGCAACTGTAATTTGTTTGTCTTTTTTCTGTTTTATTGGCCCTTTCCAAGTTTATAAAGAGATTAAGTTAATCAAATTAGGAAGTTCCAGCTAACAAGTAAATTATGAATAAATCGTTAATAATTCTTATCCCAGTTTATAACGAACTTTACTACACTAAGAAGTGTTTAATTAATTTAAATTCAACTATATCACAATACTATTTGAATATGACTGATTGTTTTCAGATCAAAATTGTTCTTATTGATGATGGGTCTACGGACGGTACATTTGAATGGGTTAGTTCTAATTATCCTGATATAAAAATTCTAAAAGGTGATGGGTCTTTGTTTTGGAGTGGGGCGATAAATAAAGGAATTGAGTATTGTTTGAAAATTCCAAACGTTTCGCATGTTTTGTTTTGGAATAAAGACCTCTCAACTAAAAAAGATTATTTGGAATTTTTGCATAAAAGGATTATTGATGAAAATCAAGATATCATTCTTGCTTCAAAATTACTTCGAAAAAATGACCCTCAAATTCTATTTTCTTATGGAGGATTATATAATCCGAATCGGGATGAAAAAACTAATATTGGAAGCGGAGAAAAAGATTCTGGAATTTATAATGAAAAGAAGAAAATAGATTGGTGTGGAGGAATGGGAGTAACAATTCCAATTAGGGTTTTCAAAGAGGTAGGTTATTGTGATTCTAAAAATTTTCCACAGTACGACGGTGATGTGGATTTTTTTCTTAGAGCAAAGGATAAAGGATATAAACTGTATGCTTTTCCCGACTTAATTGCATGGAATTATCATGAAAACACAGGAAGAAAGGAAAAATTTAATTTTAGGAATTACTGGTGGTATTTAACAAATATAAGATCTTTTAAAAACTTTATAATTAGTTATAAGTTTTTAAAAAAACATTCAAAGGGACTGTTGTTGCCTTATTTGTTTTTTGTTAAACGATATTTAGAGTTTACTATAAAGTACTTTACTAAAATCGTAATTCATGTATTTCGATGAGTAAAAGTCCTGTCCTATTGAATTTAAATATGATATTGATTGCTTTTAGTGTAGCAATTTATACTTTAGGGTTTACTTATTTTTCTTTAATTATTGCTTTTTATGCAATAATTATTTCTTTAAACTCAAGGTTTTCGAAAGATATTTTTCTTTTTCTTTTTTTATGCTTAATTCCAGGTGCACTAATAGGTTTATGGGTTGTTTTATTTGGCAAATATGATTCTATTTATGATTTAGGAATATTATATCGAATTCGTTTTTTTTGTATCAGGATCTTTTTTGCTTTTGCTGTTTTTATCTATTTAAGTAGACTAGATTATACTCAGGTTTTAAAATTTGTATATTATATAGCTTTTCTTCTTGCAATTTTGGGCCTATTTCAGGTTATATCAAACCCCTTTGACAGAATTACTATGCTCTCCTCTGAACCCAGTGCTGCTGGAATGTACTACGTGTTTTTAGCCCCATTATTGCTCATATACTATGACTTTAACAAGAGAGCCAGACCAATAATTTTATTGTATTTAATTATTGGAATTTTTATAAGATCTAAAGCTCAAATATTAGTAATCCCATTTTATTTATTCTATTTTGTTTTTAAGTCAAATAATAAGAAGTTAAAGCGTACTGTTTTATTTTTAATAATTATAACTTTACTTTTAACTCCTATGATATTGAAAATTAAGGAATTGCAAGATATTTCAAGTTTTCTCGATGTGTTATTTAATCAAGGCATTAAGGGTTTAACTGAAAAAAATAAAATCTGGAGTACTTTCACTTTAAGATTTAGCTCCATTTTAACCGCTATCCAAATGTTTATTGAAAATCCTTTTGGAAGTGGATTTGGTACCTTTCATCCAGAGTACATTACTAAAATGACATCTTCCGAAAACATTCAAAGTTTTATGACAGGCATTGAGATATCCAAGACTTTAAATAATGAGCTTTATGCTACACCAAAATCAATTTTCTTTGAATATTTGGTGAGTTCTGGTCTATTTTTTTTACTGCCTCTTTTTTACGTGTTATTCAAATTTCACAAGACTGAAAAATCAAATCTTATTAAATCATCTTTATATGGCTTGGTATTGGTTTCAATGATGGTTGAGTTAGCTCCTTTTATGGTATTTATAATTGTTCTTTTGGTACTCCATAAAAAAGGTAAAAAATTTAATAATAAAATAACTAGTTTAATTTAATGAATAACGTAATAATTTATTGTAGTAGTAAAGATGAGTTGAATGTAGCCACTTTGATGTATGTTGAAATATTAAATGAAGCATTGAATTTTGGTCAAAAATTACAGGTTGTTAATAGTATTTCAAAGGTTAAAAACAACAATATTGTTTTGACTATAAGATGGATTGATTTTCTTCGTGTAAAGTTAAATAAACCTTCGGCAAAATGTCTTAATTGGTTTCAAGGGGTTGTTCCCGAGGAGTCTTTTATGAAGAACGGCAGTAAACTAAAATATTTAGTATTATCTTTTTGTGAGTTTATTGTGATAAAAATGTCAATCTATAATTTTTTTGTTTCCCAAGAAATGTATCTTCATTACAAGAAAAAATATAACTATAGAAAAAACAATTTTTATATTATGCCTTGTTTTAATATGAAATTAAATGAAAATATTCATTTGAAGGATAATAAAAAAAGTTTGGTATATGCTGGTTCTATGACTAAATGGCAAAAAGTTGAATCGGTTTTAAAAGTTTATATGGAATTAAAAAGTATTGATCCTGATTTTGAGCTTACTATTCTTACAAGGCAATTAGAGAGATCTAAAGTATTATTGAAAAAAAACAAACTTTTAGATGAGGTTTTATGCAAGCAAGTAAAAATGGAAGATATGCCAAATGAACTTATTAAATATAAATACGGGTTCTTACTTCGTGATAATATCACTGTTAATAAAGTAGCTTGTCCTACAAAAATGAATTCCTATTTAGCTTGTGGAGTGATTCCAATTTATTCTGAAAATATTGGAGACTTCAAGGAGGTTTTTGGGAACATGAAATATACTATCAGAGTAGATGATTCATCTGATTGCATTGAAATAGCCAAAGAGATACTGCAATTTGATAAGAGAAATTTATTTTACGAAGATTTGTATTTGGAGTATAAGAATCTTTTTGAGAAATTTTACAATAAAACTAAATATGTATTTGAAATAAGGGAAAAAATTAAGTTTTTGATAATTTGAAAATTACTACCAAAAATTGATAAATGATATTACTTAGAAATAATAATAAATTAAGACAATCAATCCTTTTATTATTTAATTGCTGTTTGGTCTTTTCTATTCCTTTTGAAACCATCTATAGTAACGTGGCTTTAATTATATCGACTTTAGGATTATTCCTTTTCAGTGATAAAAATCACCTAATTCTGCTTTTAAGAAATAAAGCATATCTTTTTTTAGTATCTAATTGTTTGGTTTTTTTATTGGGGTTAATTTATATTGATATGTCTTTTTTTGTTGTTTATGAGGCAAGGATTGGTAAAACAATACTACTGTTGTTATTACCTGTTTTAATATTTACTTTGACTGAACTGAAAAATGAAGAAGTTGAAAACAATATTCTTTTAAGTCTTGTTTATTCAGTTTTATTCGGGCTATTTTTAATATTCATTTTGGCAATAATAAGAAATCCAAATAACCAATTTATTTTCAATTATGGAGATCTTACAAAGTATATAGGAGGAATCCATCCAGCATACTTTTCCCTATTTTGTGCAATGGCTTTTTTTATTGTTTTAGAAAAATTTATTAATCATATTGAACTAAAGGTCAAAATACTATGTTTTTTAATATTGATGATTTTGTTTGGAGCCATTTTAATAATTAATGCTCGCACACCAATTGTTGCTTTTTTTGTTTGTCTGTTGATATATTTTATTTTAAAAATAAAATCGCTCAAATTAGTATTGATGATATTTATTGGGTTGTCATCTGTAATAATTACCTTATATCTCACCTTTAGTCAAAGTCAAATAAATTTATTCAAAGAAAGGTTGTTTAATAATTTATATTTTAGTTTTTTATTAAGAACTGAAATTTGGAATTGCTCTTGGAGTGTCTTTAAAAATTTTGGCTCTCCTTGGTTTGGTGTTGGTTCTGGGAATGTTCAACCACTGTTAAATGAATGTTATAAGCAGAATTTTTTGACAAGACCATATTTCTTAAATTATAATGTTCATAATGAACATTTCCTGGTTTTGGTAAGAAATGGTTTGGTAGGTTTCTTTTTTTGGATCAATATGTTTGTTTATGGGCTATATATAAGCGTTAAAAGAAAGAATGTACTTGGAATACTATTCTTATTACTTTTTTTTATTTCCTGTATGACGGAAGTTTACTTACAACGTATTTGGGGAGTGTTGTTTTTTGGAATATTTTATTCTTATTTTATTGTTAATGGAGAATTTAGGTACAAAGAATCAAGGTAAGTACAAATTAATATTCTATTGATTTATGATATTTACAATAATAGTAAAAAAAATTGGAGGTTATTATAAGTTGAGGTTGAATTTTGAAAAATCAAATTCTTCATTAATGAAAAAATTCTATTTGTTTATTTTAAAAGGTTTTCAACATGAGACTAATTCATTTTTACCCTTCAATAACAAAATAAAGGGACCATTGAATTTAATGCATGGAACTTATGGTATTTTTATTAGTGGAAAAGCTGTAATAGGAAGGAATTGCAGTATTTATCAACAAGTAACAATTGGTTCCAATATGTTAGTTGATTCAAAGACTCTAGGAAGTCCAAATATTGGAGATAACGTTGTAATTGGTGCTGGCGCCAAGATTATAGGAAATATTAAAGTAGGGAATAATGTTAGAATAGGAGCGAATGCTGTAGTTTTTTTTGATGTTCCTGATGAAAGTGTTGTTGTATTGGGAAGTCCCATGGTCAAATCCAAAAAAGGTTTAATAAATCAGGTTTATCAGTATAAAAATAATAAATGGGGGTATCTCAAAGATGGAAGTTTTTATTTGGAAAAAGATAAAGCTGTTTTAAATAGATTAAAAAACATTTAATTATATATGTCTATTCTAGTAATTGGCAAATGTAGAACATTGAAAGAGCCTCACAACGCAGGAGGTGTTATAGTTCTTTTTGAGCAGTTAATTAAATCTTTTTCAAAGGCGAAGGTCGCTTTTGAAATTTTAGATTTAAACAATAGGAATTATAGGTTTTCGAAATTGTCGGTAGTATATATTTTTCTGAAGATTATTATTAGAACTCGTAAACATAATCTAGTGTTTTTTAATGGTACAGCCAGGGAATATAAGTACTACACCTTTTTTGTAACAATGATTTCTAAATTTTATAATAAAAATATTGTGTTAAGAAAGTTTGCTGGTAATTTTGATGAGTATTATTTAAAGGATTGTAATTTTTTGAGCAAAAAATTAATTCTTTCTGCATTAAGAAAAGCAAATATTAATTATTTTGAAACTCAGTATTTAGTGCAATTTTTTAGACAGTACTCAGAAAATTGCAGACAATTTCCTAATACTAGACAGTCTTACTACTCTAATAATTTGCCTACTGGACCATTTAAGAAAAGATTTGTATTTATAAGTCATATAAAAGAAGAAAAGGGAATAAATGAGATACTTGAAGCAATTACTTTGTTGCCAGAAGAATATCAAATTCACATATACGGGCCAATTATTGATAGTTATACTCCTCCTGAAAAATTTTCAGAGGTTTTCATTTCTGCTTATAAGGGCAAACTTAATCACAACGAGGTTCAACGGGTTTTAATCACATACTCCACATTACTATTGCCAACCTATCATAAAGGAGAGGGTTATCCTGGAATAATTATAGAGGCACTATCCTTAGGTATTCCAATTATTGCCACACCTTCCAGAGGGATCAAAGAAATGATTGAGGATGGAGTGTCTGGTTTTTTTGTGAAAGAGAAAGACCCAATTAATTTAAGGGATACTATTTTAAAGGTAAATGAAAAAAATTTTCTTATGCTTAGAAAGAATGCATTAAATACGTTCTCCAAATTTGATCAGGATATAGTTATGAAAAGAATTTTGTCTGAAATTAAATCTTTGTATTGAAATGTTAGGAACATTAAAAAAAATATACCAATGGTTTCCAAAAAAATTAGTGACTCCTTTTTTCAAGTTTTTTCAGGTTACCCCAGTTTTTTCCGATCGTCATTGGAAAAAAGTAAGGGCTTTAAAAGTTTGCTTAGATCAAGGGTTTACTTTGGAGGATATTAAAAAAAAATTAAAGGACTTAGCGTTTTTAATAAAAGAAATTGAATTTTACAAGGATATGTCCTACGGAACCTTCATAGCTAACCCTAATTTAAATTCACTTTGGTCTTTACCTATAATTGATAGTGAGGTCGTTAGAAATAACTTTGAAGAAATAATAGATCCCTCAATTCATGGTTATTATACTACCACAGGGGGTTCCGGAAGAAATCCTTTAAAATTATACTTAAGTAATAAAAGTTATTTTACAGATAGAACACATGCTTTTTACGCGTGGTCTCTTCTTGGGTACCGAAAAGGAGATTTAAAATTGACATTGAGAGGTGTAAATCTTAAAAATAAACTAGTAAGTTATAATCCCATGAACAATGAAATTAATGTTAATGTTTTTCTTTTGAATGAAAGAAACATAAAGTTAATTGTTCAAAAAATCAATAAATATAAACCAAATTTTGGCCATGGTTATCCCAGTGCGTGGTATACCTTGGCACAATTGCTATCTCAGAATAACCTAAAATTAGATACTAACTTAAAGGGTATTTACTTTGCAAGTGAATCAATTCAAAGTAAAAAGAGAGACTTTATTGAAAAAGTTTTTCAAACGACAGCGCGTTCCACTTATGCATTTTCAGAGAGAGCTTGCTTTGCATATGAATTACCGGATAAAAAAGGGTTTTATAAAGTATCTCTAAATTATGGACTTGTAGAAATATTAAAAGAAGATAATTCTAGTGCTAAGGTAGGAGAAATGGGAGAAATTGTTTGTACTGGATTTATCAATAAAGCAATGCCTTTAATAAGGTACAGAACGGGAGATTTTGCAAAGGTCACTAAAATATTTAATGGGTTGATTATAGAATTTTCGCATTTAAAAGGTAGGTGGGGTAAGGATTATATATTAGATTATAATGGAGATAGAATTTTTACAACTTCGATTAACATCCATTCAGAAGCTCAATTTGAGTTTAAATATATTCAACTGTATCAAAATGAAAAAGGAAAATTGTTGATTAAACTTGTGCCATTTGACAACCTTCGAGAAACTTCTCTAAAGATAGTGTCAAAAGAATTTAAGGAAAAGCTACCAGGAATTGATGTCGATGTTAAAATCGTTGATATTGATAATCTATATTGTACAAATCGGGGAAAAGTTCCGTATCTTGTTAAGAATAAAATATGAAAGGAAATATAATTTTTATTGTTGGTGTTGGTCGTTCGGGTACAAGCTTACTCCAATCAATGCTTAATTCACACAGTGAGATAGTCTCTTTGCCTGAAACCCAATTTTTTAGGAAGTACATTGCATCTGGAAAAAAGAAAAATCAATTAGAAAAAAAGGGGGTTGAGTCGTTTATAAAAATATTGGAAACTGATAAAGCATTTCAAAGATTGAATGTACCACTTAAAGGTTTAAAGAGTTTAAAAAATCAAGATCTTTCAATAAAATCTGTCTATTGGGAAATACTTGAGATATTTATTCAAAAAGAATCAAAAAAACACATTGTTGATAAAGATCCTAGGAATCTTGATTTTATAAACAAAATCATAGATGAAAATAAGGGAGCAAAAGTGATTCAAATAGTAAGAGACCCCAGGGACGTTGTTCTTTCAAAAACCAAAGCTAATTGGTCGGCTAAAAGACCTTACTGGTTACACGCTTTAATTGGTGAAGCCCAAATATTAAATAGTCAAAAGTATTTAAAGGAAGTTTCAAATGATAAATTTTTCCAAATAAAGTATGAAGACCTCCTTAGTACACCTAAAAATGTTTTGGAAAGACTTTGTCAATTCCTTGAAGTCAAATATGAAGTTAATATGCTTAATTTTAATAAATTTTCAAAAGAATTGATTTCTAAGGAGGAAATGCAATGGAAAAAAGAAACTTTAGGTCCTTTATTAAAAAACAATTCAAAGAAATGGCGATATGAATTAACACATAAACAAGTTGTTTTAATTGAATGCATGTCTGAATTTTCAATGAAAAAATTTGGATATACACCATCATTTTTAAAAACACCTATAATTTGTAAGTTATTATTTAAATCCCTGAAAGTCCTTTCACATTTTTTTAATAAGAGTTACTATCTTAAAGTAAAATTATTGACAAGATGAATTTTGGTTTTAAATTGCCAATAAATTCGGTTTTTAAAAGTGAAAATCCTATTCTTAAGGACAATAACTGCCTATTCACTTTTAAAAAAAATAAAATTATTGAATATAGATTTAAAGAAAAACAAAAGGAGTATTCAATACCAATTAAGAATTTTATTTTCAAAATTCTTTATCAAGTTGCTTTAGTTAGAAGAGTTCTGAGACTGAATGTCGAGTCTATGGTAGTCACAAATAATAAGGATTTGGTTGTGGTCGCTAGAGGAGCAATTTTATTTTGCCGTCACGGCACAACTATGTTTAAAGAAGTGCACAAAATTAAACGGGGAAGTAGACCTTTAAATATTTATAAACATACTAATGGTAATATTTATTGGGGTGAATATTTTGATAATAAAAAAAGGGAACAAGTTTATATTTTTGGAAGTAAAAACGGTGAAAAATGGCGAGTTAAATATATTTTTCCAAAAAAATCTATTAGACATATACATGGGATATATGGAGACCAATTTAGGAAAGGAATCTGGGTTTTAACAGGTGATCTGAATGATGAATGTGGCCTTTGGTTCACAACAGACGAATTTAGAACTTTAAAATGTGTAGTTGGTGGAACCCAAAAGGCAAGAGCAGTTTCTATAATTCCTTTGAAAGAAAAACTAATAGTTCCAATGGATACTCCAACAGAAAAAAATTATATACAAGAATATGATTTTATCAAAAAAAAATTTAACAATCTTAAAGAACTTCCCGGAAGCGCCTTTCATACATATTCATCCAAAAATTTATATTTAGTTTCAACAGTAGTGGAACCAAGTGTAATAAATAACAAAAAATATTTAGAAATATATTCATCAGTAGATTGTGAAAATTGGTTTTCTATCGGTGTTTTAAAGCAAGATTTTTTATCCTCCCTCTCCTATAAATTTTTTAGATATCCTGAGGTACTTTTTGTAAACGATGAAAGTGAAAATTCTAAAGAAGTATTTTTTTATTGTCGAGGAATAAGAAAATACAACAATAGAATGTTGTCGATTTCTAAAAAAGTTATTGAAGATTTTATTAAAGTAAAAATGAAAAGTATTGAAAAGTTTAATTAAAACAGTTTTTGTGATTTTTGTTTTTCTTGTCTTTTCGTGTAAGAAGAGAGGTTATTTAATTAATGAATTAAGATCCGATAATAATAGAAAAATATTTAATTTAGAAAATACGGAAAGTAATTATTTGATCTATACTGAAGATTTTATGGATGAGTCTTGGAGTAAATTTCACGTTAAAGTTAGAAATAATGCAACTCTTGATCCAAATGGTAATCCTACAGCTGACTTAGTCGATTTTTCTGAAGATATCAGTAACTCACGAATAAGTCAGGTAGTGGATAATTTACCAGAAGGGTACTATGCTTTTTCGATTTACCTGAAGGCGCTGAAGGGCGATATTGGAAAATTTATAATATCGGTCAAAAGCCGAGGGAATAAGGAGGAATGGAGAAATAGGTCTATTAAGATTGAAGATTCCCATTGGAAAAGAGTAGATGTTAGAATTAAATTGGATTCAGTAGGAAGCATTGTTATTTATCCAGGTAATCGGTTAGTAAATGGAAGTGATAAAAGTCTGAAAAGAATATATATGTGGGGTGCTCAGTTAGAAAAAATTAATTCGATTAGTTCAGAATTAAAAAAATATAAAGGAGTCAAAGTTATAAAGTGAATTACTATGATTTTATCCTAGTAGTAAGATTATTTATGAGAAAATTTAAACTATATTTTTATACCATAAAATATCTAAAATGTGAGCAGATTTATTTCCGAATTTATTATTTAATTCGAGGAAAAGTTTCAAAAAAAGAATATAAGAAAGGACTAAAGAGAGAATTAAAGCCAATAATTTGGAATGATTTTTTGTTCAATGAAAAAAGTTATTTCGGGGACGACTGCTTTAAATTTTTAAACATTAAACACTGTTTTAATAAAAAAATTGATTGGAATTATTTGGAATACGGCAAGCTTTGGACGTTTAACTTAAATTATTTTGATTTTTTAAATCAAGAAGGATCAAATCCTGAGCAAGGCATACGATTAATTAATGATTTTATCACTAATGATGCGACTTTAAAAGAAGGGAAAGAATCATATACTATTTCACTTAGAGGAATTAATTGGATAAAGTTTTTATCAAAACATAACATCATAAATCAAGAAATAGATCAAAAGCTGTATAATCACTTTCAAAGATTACTAGATAATTTAGAGTTGCAGTTTTTAGGAAACCATTATTTAGAAAACGGTTTTGCCCTTTTATTTGGAGCTTATTATTTTCAAGACAATCAATTTTATTTAGCCTCAAAAAAGATTTTAAATAAAGAACTTGAAGAACAAGTATTAGCAGACGGAGCTCACATTGAGTTATCACCAATGTATCATCAAACGATGCTTCATCGTGTTCTTGACTGTATTCATTTAATGCAAAATAATAATCTATGGGAGGGTGGAAAATTACTTTTATTTTTAAAAAATAAAGCCAAAAAGATGCTCTCCTGGTTACAAAGTGTAACATTTAAAAATGGAAATATTCCTATGGTTAATGATAGTGCATTTGGCATAGCACCCTCTTCAGAAGCACTATTTAAATATGCTACATTTTTAGGTATATCATGGGAAGAAGGGAAACTTCTTGAGTCAGGATATCGAAAAATTGAAAAAGGTAATTACGAATTGTTTTTAGATGTAGGTGAAGTGGGTGCTTCATATTTACCTGCGCACATACACTCTGACACATTTAATTTTGAATTATATGTTGATAAAAAACCTATAATCGTTGATACTGGTACATCGACGTATGAGAAAAACGAATTACGACAACTGCAACGTTCAACAAAATCTCATAATACAGTTCAAATTAACTCTATTGAGCAATCTGAAATATGGGGAGGATTTAGAGTAGCACGGCGAGCAAAAATCGTTAATTTAATAGAAAATGAAAAACAGATTGAGGCAACTCATGATGGCTATAAAAAATTAAATATTCTTCACACAAGAAATTATAGTTTCAAAGGAGATAAAATTTCAATCACCGACTTACTTTCAAAAGTGTCAAAATTCGAAACGAATGCTTTTTTTCATTTTCATCCAGAATGTTATATAGAAAAAAGTAGTTTGAATAATTCTTTATTAATTAATGATAAGATTAAATTGGATTTTAATGGAGATATTAAAAGTTTAGAGGTTTTGGATTATGAATATTGCATCGGTTTTAATCAAACAAAAAAGGCTAATTTTCTCAAAATTTCCTTTGATAAGCGTCTTGAAACTCAAATTTATATATGAATATATTATTTCTTTCAGATAATTTTTATCCCGAAGTAAATGCTCCCGCAACAAGGACCTATGAACATTGCAGAGCGTGGGTGAAGCATGGGGTTAAGGTTACCGTAATCACAGGAGTGCCAAATTTTCCAGATGGAATTGTTTTTAAAGGTTATAAAAATAAGCTTTATCAAACGGAAATTATTGATGGAATAAGGGTTATAAGAATATGGACTTATATTTCTGAAAATAAGGGTTTTATTAAAAGGATAATAGACTATTTAAGTTTTATGATAAGTTCATTTATAGCAGGACTCTTTATTAAAACGGATATTATTATTGCAACTTCCCCACAATTTTTTACTTCAATTTCGGGCAGATGGCTCTCATTCTTTAAAAGAAAACCTTGGGTAATGGAAGTAAGAGACCTATGGCCAGAATCTATTATTGCTGTTGGAGCAATGAAAGAGGGTTTGGTGATTAGATATTTTCAATACTTGGAAAGAAAGATGTATCAAACGGCTTCAAAAATAGTTGTTGTCACCGACGATTTTAAGAAAAAATTAATCGAATCACATCATATTGATTCAGCTAAGATTTGCGTTGTAAAAAATGGCGCAAACTTAAAGCTTTTTAAACCTCAAGATAAAAATCAAAATTTACTGGAACAGTTAGAATTAAAAAATAAATTCATCGTGGGTTATGTAGGAACTCATGGATTGGCACATGCCCTTGATTTTATTCTTAAGGCCGCAAAAAAGATTAAAGATAAAAATATTCATTTTTTATTTATTGGATCAGGAGCAAAAAAAGTTGAGTTATTAAAGTTGAAGGAAGAATTAAGCCTTACTAACGTAACAATGTTAGATCCAGTAAACAAGGAAATGGTTAAAGAATATATTTCGGTAATGGATGTTGGTTTAGTGAATTTAAAGAAATCAACGGCATTTAAATCGGTTATTCCTTCTAAAATTTTCGAGAATATCGCAATGCATAAACCAATTTTATTAGGCGTGGAAGGGGAGTCTAAAGTTATGGTTGAAAAATATAAAGTCGGGGAATTTTTTGAACCTGAAAATGAAAACGAATTTTTACAGAAGTTGACACTCATGAACAATAAACCAAACAGTTATAAGGATAATTTTGACGACTTTTTAAAGAATTTTGACAGAGAGGAATTAGCTGTAGAGATGCTTACTTTTTTACAAAAAGACTAATAATTAAGTTTTATTAGTTTAAATAAATCAGGGGTTACTTGATTAAATTTGATAATTTTGAATAATTTAAAAATAATTTAATTGGCTTATTATATTCCCATATTGTTTTTTGCAGGTGCCTATGTTTTAACTTACTTTACGATACCAAAAATTATCCGATTAGTAGAGTATAAAAATTTAATGGATGATCCGGTTTCAAGGAGTTCCCACAAGAAAAAAACACCAACTTTAGGAGGCGCATCATTCTTTTATGCCTTAATTTTAGCTTTGTTTTTTTCAAGATCCTGGGGTGAATTTAATGAATCTATTTACTTGGTTCCGGGCCTAACAATCCTCTTTATTATTGGCCTAAAAGATGATTTATTAGTGTTGTCTCCTTATACCAAGTTAATTGCTCAGTTTTTGGCGATATCATTTATAATCTCAAACCCGAGTTTTACCATACACTCTCTGAATGGATTTATGGAAATTGAAGCTATCCCCACCTACGTTAATTATTTAATATCTGGTTTTATTATGTTAACTATCATAAATGCATACAATTTAATCGATGGTATTGATGGTTTAGCGGCGATGGTAGGTATTGTTATTTTAATAATATACTCAGCCATTTTTTATATGACTCACGAGTATTTTTATTTGTTTCTGAGTTTAACGATGAACGGCTGTTTGATCGCTTTTTTGAGATACAACTTATCTATTGCAACCGATGAAAAAATATTCATGGGGGATACGGGTTCACTGATTGTAGGTTTTATTATTAGTATCCTAACTCTTAAGTTTTTAGCATTATCTCCTGAAAAGTACGATAGTCTTCCTTTTCTTATTGAAAATGTACCCTTAATAGCCATTAGTATTCTCATTGTTCCGCTCTTTGATACGGCCAGGGTTTTCACCATAAGATTAGCTGACAAAAGAAGTCCCTTTTCGCCAGACCGAAATCATACCCACCATATTCTTATCGATTATTTTAATATATCACACCGAAAAGCAAGTTATATTATTGGAGCTTTCAATCTGGTTTTTGTTTATTTGATTATTTTGCTAGGAAGTGCTTCATATAATCTTTGGTTGGTTGCCACTCTTGTAACCACAGTAGTTATCCTGGGATACTTGTTTTTCCGCATAGATTACAGTTTTACTAACCTAAAAAGGAAACTTAAAATTAAAAGGAAGGTAGATGAGGTTAAAGAGAAAGGAAAGAAATTGTTTCATAAGGATAAAAATTAAAGTTTTTAAATGAAAATAAAAAACATCTGCTGCATCGGCGCAGGTTACGTAGGCGGTCCCACTATGGCGGTAGTCGCTCAAAAATGCCCGAACATTAAAGTGACTATTGTAGACATTAACGCAGCGCGTATTGCCGCCTGGAATGATGAAGACTTAAATAAACTACCCGTTTTTGAACCCGGTCTCGATGAAGTGGTAAAAGAAGCACGAGGAAGAAATCTCTTCTTCTCTACAGATATTGATAAGGCTATCGACGAAGCGGATATGATCTTTATCTCAGTAAACACCCCTACCAAAACCTATGGAAAAGGTAAAGGTATGGCAGCCGATCTGAAATACATTGAGCTTTGTGCCCGTCAGATCGCCCAAGTCTCCAAAACGGATAAAATTGTTGTGGAGAAATCGACGCTTCCGGTAAGAACGGCATCAGCTATTAAAAATATTTTAGAGAATACTGGTAATGGTGTAAACTTCCAGATCCTTTCAAACCCGGAATTCCTGGCGGAAGGGACGGCAGTTCAAGACCTCCTGAATCCTGATCGTGTGCTTATTGGTGGCGACACCACCGAAGCCGGTCAAAAAGCCATTCAGGCGCTTGTAGATGTTTATGCGAACTGGGTGCCGAATGAACGTATTTTAACTACTAATGTGTGGTCGTCTGAATTGTCGAAACTAACCGCTAATGCCTTTCTGGCGCAGCGTGTATCCTCTATCAACGCCATGTCTGAACTTTGCGAGAAATCCGGAGCCGATGTGAATGAGGTGTCCAAAGCCATCGGCATGGATAGTCGTATAGGATCTAAATTCTTAAAGGCTTCTGTTGGGTTTGGCGGATCCTGTTTTCAAAAAGATATTCTCAATTTGGTTTATATCGCAAAAACATATGGTCTAACGAAAGTTGCAGATTACTGGGAACAGGTGATCATCATGAACAACCATCAAAAACAACGCTTTTCAGATAAAATTGTAAGCACGCTTTTTAACACGGTTTCAGGAAAAAAGATTACTTTTTTGGGATGGGCATTTAAGAAGGACACCAATGATACCCGTGAGTCGGCAGCTATTATGGTCGCTGACAATTTACTTAACGAGCAGGCTAAAGTTTCGGTTTACGATCCTAAAGTTATCGAAGAACGCATGTATGCGGATCTGGATTATCTAAATACGCGCACAGAGGCCAAAAACCGAGAGCTACTTACCGTTTCACAAGATCCTTATGAAGCCAGTAAGGACTCGCATGCTATTGCCGTTTTAACGGAATGGGATGAATTCAAAACTTACGATTGGCAAAAAATTTACGACAATATGCATAAACCGGCCTTTGTTTTTGATGGTCGTGGTATTTTGGATGTAGCCCACTTGAGGTCTATTGGTTTTGAGTGTTATACTATTGGGAAGGGTTAGTAATTCGTCATTGCGAACAACGTGAAGCAATCTTTCTAAAAGGACTTTCATTCATGAGATTGCCACGGCGCAAGCTCCTCGCAATGACAAAGTAGAATGACCAAATGGAACGTCATTACGAGCATAGCGAAGTAATCTGTTTGTTTTGTATTCCTTTTAATGAGATTTCTGCCAAAGGCAGGCAGGCCCACGTCGCAAGCTCCTCGCAATAACAACACAGTTGCTGTCATTCCCGCGCAGGCGGGAATCTTATGATCGTTTTACGCCTGCGATGACAATAAATTCAAACCGAAACTTTTATTTTAAACATATTCCATTAAATTTGTCCGAATCATTAGCGTCATATACATGGGCAAAACATTAGAACGCGTTTTAATTACCGGAGCGGCAGGATTTTTAGGGTCACATCTTTGTGATAAATTCATTAAAGAAGGGTTTTATGTCATTGGTATGGATAACTTCATTACCGGTGATAAAAAGAACCTGGAGCATCTGGAATCGCATCCTAATTTTGAATTCATTGAACATGATATCACTGAGTTTATTTCCATTGACGGCCCACTGGATTATATTTTACACTTTGCCTCCCCGGCAAGCCCGATAGATTATCTTAAAATTCCGATACAAACTTTAAAGGTGGGTTCCTTAGGAACGCATAATTTGTTGGGTTTAGCCAAGGCAAAAAATGCTCGAATTTTGATTGCATCGACTTCCGAAGTATATGGAGACCCACTTGTACATCCGCAAACCGAAGATTATTATGGTAATGTAAATACCATTGGCCCCCGCGGGGTTTACGATGAAGCCAAGCGCTTCCAGGAATCCATTACCATGGCTTACCATCGCTTTCATGGACTCGATACCCGTATCGTACGTATATTTAATACCTATGGCCCTAGAATGCGTTTGAATGATGGACGCGTCATTCCGGCCTTTATGGGTCAGGCACTTCGGGGTGAAGATCTTACTATTTTTGGTGATGGCTCTCAAACCCGATCGTTTTGTTATGTAGACGATCAGGTGGATGGCATTTATAAATTACTGATGAGCGATTATGTTTATCCCGTAAATATTGGTAACCCAAACGAGATCTCGATAAAAGATTTCGCCGAAGAGATTATTGCGCTTACCGGAACTAAGCAAAAAGTGATTTATAAGCCCTTACCCCAAAACGACCCTTTACAGCGTCAACCTGATATTAGTTTAGCTAAGAAAATTTTAGGCTGGGAACCAAAAGTCGATCGTCAAGAGGGCATGCGGAAAACCTTTGAATACTTTAAAAGCTTATCCAAGGAAGATCTTAACAAAAGAGAGCATAAAGATTTTAAAAAGTATATTAATTAAAAGATTATGGCGTTTTATCGTGGGAGATTTTCTTGGATTTTAAGACCGTTCCTCACGCTATTTGATCTTTTTATTATCAATATGTTTGCTTTTCATTTTCTTGGATTTAGTAAGGAATCTTTTGATTTCCATTTCTTCGGAATACTAGTTAATGATTTTGAGATTTTTATTTTGTATTCCACCACAATGTGGATTATTTCTACAGCTATTACCAATTTTTATAGCGATTATAGACATATCTTATTTATTAATTTATTAGTCAAGCTATTAAATCAGTTATTCATATTCAGTATTGTTGTTTTCGCTTTTTTAGGTTTTTTCAGAGAAATACAAGCCCCGATAGGAGTTACTTTTAAATTCTTATATCTTTTATTTTTCACGATTGGCGCCATTAAAATTTCAGTTTTTTATATATTGAAATCGTTCCGTGGTTATTTAAAGGGGAATCAAAGGAAGGTAGTCGTCGTTGGTAATGGAGAGAGTATTCAGGAAATAAAGGAGATCTTTCTTACTGACAAAGAATTAGGGTACCATTTAATAGGCTTTTTTACGGATTCTAAATCAAACGATTCATTGGGAACAATTGAGGATTGTTTCTCTTTTTTAGAATCTAACAATGAAGTTGATGAAATATACTGCGGCATAGACGATCTATCTGAAAAGAATGTCAATAAGTTTATTCAATACGCTAATATAAAACAGTGTAATATCAAATTTGTTCCCAATACATTAAAACTATTTAATAAAAAACTTAAAACCGATTATTACAAATACGTTCCTATATTAACTATTCAGGAAGGTGTTTTGAATCAGGAATTTAATAAAATAGCGAAGCGGGTTTTTGATATTATTTTTTCAATTTTAGTAATTGTATTCATCCTCTCCTGGTTATCCGTGATTTTATTTATAATTATAAAACTAGAATCTAAAGGGCCATTATTCTATAGGCATAAAAGAACGGGAATTCATTATAAAGAATTCTATTGTTATAAATTTAGATCTTTAAAAATAACTAAGGAAATTGAAGGTACTTATGTAAAAAGAGATGATGATAGAACAACGCGAATAGGGACTTTTCTAAGGCGCACAAGCATTGATGAATTACCTCAATTTTTCAACGTATTAAGGGGTGATATGTCTGTTGTTGGTCCTCGGCCGCATATGCCGTCGTATACTGAGGAGTATTCAAAAAAAATAGATAAGTATTCCTTTATGTATCGCCATCATGTAAAGCCCGGAATCACTGGCTTAGCCCAAATCAAGGGATACCGTGGCGAAATCGAAGAAGATAAAGACATCATCAACCGCGTGAAATACGATATTTTTTATATTGAGAACTGGTCTATTCTTCTCGATCTAAAAATAATGTTTCAAACCTTTATCAATGCTTTGAAAGGTGAGGAAAAGGCGTATTAAACGCTACCTTAAAGTTTCTAAAAAACTTCCATTAATATAACCTGAATTGTTTTGATTAATTTTATTTTTGCCATTATCAAAACAAGCTAACATGAATATCTTAATTCTTGGATCCGGCGGACGTGAACATACCTTTGCCTGGAAGATCGCTCAAAGTAACCATTGCGATAAACTTTTTGTAGCTCCGGGTAACTCCGGCACAGCAGATATTGCCGAAAATGTTGCCATATCTGTAACCGATTTTGAAGCTCTTAAACAATTTGCGCTTAAGGAAGGGGTTGATATGATCGTGGTGGGACCTGAAGATCCGCTTGTAAACGGCTTTCATGATTTTATTCTAAATGACCCAAAAACAAGACATATCGCTGTTATCGGACCGCAAAAGGCCGCAGCAGAGCTTGAGGGTAGTAAAGAGTTTGCCAAAGAGTTCATGTCGCGACACAACATCCCAACGGCCGCGTATCAGAGTTTCACAAAAGATAATCTTGAAGAAGGCTATGCTTTTTTAGAGAGCCTCAAGGCTCCGTATGTGTTAAAAGCTGATGGCTTAGCCGCGGGAAAAGGGGTGGTCATCTTGCATGATCTGGAGGCTGCCAAAGCAGAATTAAAAAGTATGCTTATCGATTCGAAATTTGGGCAAGCGAGTTCCAAAGTGGTTATTGAGGAATTCCTGGATGGCATTGAATTGAGTTGTTTTGTGTTAACCGACGGAGAACATTACAAAATACTTCCAACCGCAAAAGATTATAAACGTATAGGAGAGGGTGATACCGGACTGAACACAGGTGGTATGGGTGCTGTTTCACCGGTTCCATTCGCTACCAGGGAATTTTTAAATAAAATTGAAGAGCGCATCGTAAAACCTACGATCGCCGGTTTGAAGAAAGATAACTTACCCTATGTTGGTTTTGTTTTCATTGGTTTGATCAAAGTAGGAGACGATCCGAAAGTTATTGAGTACAATGTACGTATGGGCGACCCTGAAACTGAAGTGGTTTTCCCACGACTTAAAAACGATCTGGTCGAGATCCTTCAGGCCATGGCTAAGGGCACTTTAGACACTGTTACCCTGGATATCGACTCCAGAGCGGCCACAACTATCGTTCTGGTTTCAGGAGGCTATCCAGAGGCTTATGGCAAAGGTCATGAGATTAAAGGTTTGGAAAACATTACGGAATCTATTCCTTTTCATGCAGGTGCGCAACTAAAGGATGGTAAAATAGTAACCTCAGGAGGGCGAGTTTTAGCCATTACATCCTTTGGGGACAGTTATAAAGAGGCCATAAAAAAATCTTACCAAAGTATAGAAAAGCTACATTTTGATAAGATGTATTATAGAAGTGATATCGGTTTTGACCTGTAAGATCATCAAAACCTAACCCATAATTTTAGTGTTCCGGATCGAATAAACTCAATTGTTTCATCCAATAGGCAAAAAGTACCGCGAAAATAGCAAGGAATATCCAGGAAATGGTATTTGCTCCAAACCACGTGTCTAATTGTAATTTTCTTAAATAATCGAAGGGTGCAAAAAGGTGGTTCACAAATAAGTCCTGTATGCCATAAAAGAAATCTTTCATAAGTCTTGTTTATTTTCTAACCGCTTTTAGTTAGTATATTTACGCAACAAAAATACAAAATCCACTAATGATTACAAGTGTTTTTAGTAAATCTAAACCAATAAATTACATTATTGTTTTTGCAATAACGCTTTTCGCTGTGCTGTTGGCTTATATTCTGGTGGTTAAGCAACCCTTCTCAGCGGCTCTTTTTGGAAATTTTATGCTTAGGCTGGCCTTGTCGTACTTCTCCATTCTGGTGTTGAACTTTATTGTAACTAAAAACCAATTATCCAAAAGTAATAACTATCAGATCTTTCTGTTCAGTTTGTTCTTATTACTTATTCCGCAAACTACAACGAATGTTGATGTGTTGTTATCGAACTTATTTATTCTTTTTGGCTTACGCCGATTGATCAGTCTGCGTTCTCAACGAAATGAAAAATCAAAACTTTTCGATGCCGGATTCTGGTTTGCCATTGCAGCCCTGTTTTACTTTTGGGCTATTTTATTTTTTGTGGTCGTATTTGCAGCCTTGTTATTCTATCGCGATAATAAACTTCGAAACTGGATCATTCCATTTACAGGTGTTGCTTCGGTATTCATTATTACCGTTTGTGTTTCTATTGTTTTGCATAACGAATACCTGTATTATTTTCAGAATCTCCCTGAAATTAGTGAGGATTTCAGTAGTTATAACACACCGAGGTTCTTTGTGGGCATTACCTTGTTACTTTCTTACACCGTTTGGTCCATTATTTTTTATTTGAATGCCATCAAAGACAAAAAGCGCGATGTGAGACCTTCGTTCTACATCATTTTGATCACCTTATTAGTGGCGATTGTAATCTTGTTTTTTTCGCCATTTAAGAACGGCAGTGAGTTCTTATTTGTTATGGCACCTCTGGCGATTATTATTGCAGCCTATTTAGAAACCATCAAAGACAAATGGTTTCGCGAAGCTTTTGTAGGCCTTTTGATTTTGATGCCCATCGTCCTTTTATTTCTGTAGTTTTTCACCGAAGGAAAGATCTCCCGCATCTCCTAATCCGGGAACAATATAACCTTTGCTGTTCAAGGTTTCGTCTACAGTAGCGATCCATAAATGCGTGTTTTCAGGGAAGGCTTTAGCAACAAAGTCGATCCCCTCTTTGGCACCGATCACACTCATAAGGTGAATGGCTTTAGGCGTTCCATAAGGTTTCAGCGCCGCAAAAGTAGACACCATGGATTGTCCGGTGGCTAGCATAGGATCAGCAAGGATCAACGTTTTATTTGTAAGGTCCGGGCAAGCCAGATACTCCACAATAATTTCGAATTCTTCAGAATCTCCTTCATGATGTCGGTAAGCTGAAATAAATGCATTTTCGGCTTTATCAAAATAATTCAATATGCCATAATGCAATGGAATTCCGGCGCGCAATACGGAACACAGTACCATGTTGTCATGCAATAAGGCCGTTTTTGAAGTTCCTAAAGGCGTTTCTACAGCGGTTGTTTCATAGGGTTCTGTTTTGCTCATTTCATAAGATAGAATTTCACCAATACGTTCAATATTTCTGCGGAAGCGCATCCGGTCTGTTTGAATTGTTTTACTCCGGATTTCTGCAATAAAGGTGTTAAGAATGGAATTTTCTTCGGATAAATTATGAATGTGCATACTCTGGGTTTTACAGTAGTAAAGTTAATTAAATATGACCTATATTTACACCCTAAAATTTTAAACCCATGTTTACAGATAAAGCAAACAAAATATTTCAAGACGTTATTGAAAAATACCACATCATTAATTCTGTAGATCAGCCTTTTGAAAATCCTTATGATAAGAGCGATTTAATTGAACATTTGCTCTATAGAAAATGTTGGATCGATACCGTGCAATGGCATTATGAAGATATTATTCGCGATCCGAATATCGATCCTGTGGCGGCCTTAAAATTAAAGCGCCAGATCGATGCTTCAAATCAGGATCGTACTGATATGGTGGAATATATTGACAGTTATTTTCTTGAAAAATATAAAGATGTTACACCAAAACCGGATGCAACCATTAATACTGAAAGTCCGGCCTGGGGCATCGACCGCTTGTCTATTTTAGCATTGAAAATATATCATATGCATGAAGAAGCTACGCGAGAAGATGCTTCAGAAGCCCATAGAGCAGCTTGCCAAAAGAAACTGGATGTTTTATTAGAACAACGTGTTGATCTCTCTACAGCCATTGATACGCTTTTAAACGACATCGAGAACGGCGACAAATACATGAAGGTGTACAAACAAATGAAAATGTACAACGACGACGAATTGAATCCCGTTTTGCGTTCTCAAAAATAATCCCTGCGTTTTGTTTTAACGCCGTCTGAAATTCTTTTGGATGGTCAACTCATAATTCATGAAAGCATCACCCAAACATATCTTAGTGATACGATTATCAGCTCTGGGTGATGTTGCTATGACGGTACCTGTACTCCGCGCCCTTTTGGATCAAAACCCTGAAGTTCATTTAACGGTTTTAACGCGGCCGTTCTTTAAACCTTTATTTCGGGATATAGATCGGCTGGATGTTATTGAGGCTGAGGTAAATTCAAAACATAAAGGTGTTTTCGGGTTGTATCGTCTCGCTCGACAACTTAACAGGACGCATAAATTTTATGCTATTGCCGATCTTCACAATGTGTTGCGTACTCAAATCTTAAAACCTTTTTTACGATGTAAACGCGTGGTGACCATCGATAAAGGTAGAAATGAAAAAAAAGCGCTAACCAAAGGGCTAAACTTTAAAAAATTAAAAAGCACGCATCAACGCTACGCGGATGTTTTTAATGCCCTGAGTTTTCGTGTGGATTTGAAACAAGCTGTTTTTCCGAAGTCGGAAGCGTTATCCCAAAAGATTTTATCTCGAACCGGTGAAAAAGAAGGTCCCTGGATTGGTATTGCACCATTTGCGGCACACGAGGGAAAAATGTATCCGCCGGACCAAATGAAAATGGTGATAGCGGAGCTTTCAAAAACCTATAAGATTTTACTTTTTGGAGGTGGCAACGATGAAGCAAAACGCTTACAAAGTTGGACGGAAACCTTTGAAAATACTGTAAATCTCGCTGAAAATCTTTCTTTAGAGGAACAACTGGACGTGATCTCAAACCTGGACGTGATGCTTTCCATGGATTCCGGTAATGGGCATTTAGCAGCCATGTATGGCGTAAAGGTTATAACCGTTTGGGGTGTAACGCACCCTTTTGCCGGTTTCGCACCATTTGATCAACCGGAAGATTATGCCTTGTTGGCCGACCGGGAAAAATACCCAAAAATACCAACCTCGGTTTATGGCAATAAATATCCTGAAGGCTACGAGCGTGCCGCTGGTAGTATTCCGCCGAAGGCGATCATTCAGAAAATAGAAAGTGCTTTAGCAGACTAAACGTCGTCGTAATCAATAACTACTTTAGAACTTGTTGGGTGTGCCTGACAGGTTAAAATCAAACCGTCTTCAACTTCCTGATCTGTAAGAATATTATTCTGACGCATTTTTGCTTCACCTTCTTTTAAACGTGCTAAACAAGTACTGCAAATACCTCCCTGACACGAATACGGAGCGTCAAGATCTTCGTCCAAAGCAGCTTCTAAGATACTTTGACTTGGCGACATTTCGAAGGTTGTGGTTTCCTCGTCTAAGGTTATCGTGATCGTAGTTTTATCTGTAGGCGCGCTGGTATCTTCAACTTCATCCTGTTTAGAAGCTTTAAACAACTCAAAATGAACGCGGTCTTCAGCAATACCATTTTCATCCAAAACAGCTTTTACAGTATGGATCATAGGTTCCGGACCACAAATGTAAAAGGCATCAACATCAATGTGTTTGTATTTGTTTTTCAAGACCAGGTTAACGGTACTTTTCTCGATGTGACCAAAAAGGGCATCTTTCTCTTTTACACGACTAAATATAAATTGAATAGAAAAGCGGTCTTTGTATTGGTGTTGAAGTTGGAGAAGTTCTTCCATAAACATGGTGTCTTCAACCGATTTGTTACCATACATTAAAACAACTTTGCTTTCCTTTTCTTCCTCAAGGGCACATTTTAGAATACTCATTACAGGGGTAATACCGCTGCCGGCAGCAAACAAAACGATATTTTTGATTTTAGAATCGTTTGGCGTAAAAATAAATCGTCCTTTTGGTGAAGCTACTTCCAGGGTATCGCCAACTTTCAGGGTGCGATTGGCGTAGGCGGAAAAAGTTCCGTCTTCAACTTCTTTTACCGCAACTTTGAGTTCCTTGGAATTGGGCGCGACACACAGCGAATAATCCCGGCGAATCTCCTTGCCGTCAATATTGGTTTTTAAAGTGATGTATTGTCCGGCTTTAAATTGAAAGGTGTCTTTTAAGTGCTCCGGAATGTTAAAACGAATACTAACGGAATCTGCCGTTTCTCTGGTGATGTTCGCTACTGAAAGTTTATGAAATGATGACATTACTTTTTTCCTGCAAAAATAGTGAAGCACATCGGTTTTATGGGTGTTTTTAGCTTAAAATTATACATAAATAAGTAATGCATAAAATATTTATGTATATTTGAAATCGATGAAAACAACCAATATTTATACTGGTAGTCTATCAACAATCGTTATGAAACTGTTAAATGAACACGATTCCATGTATGGCTACCAGATTGTGAAGCGGGTTATCGAAATTACGCACGGTGAACTGCAAATCACGGAGGGTGCCTTATATCCTTGTTTGCATAAACTTGAAGCGGCCGGTTTTGTTGAGGTATCTTATGCCATGATTGGAAGACGCACACGAAAATACTACAAGCTTACCGAAAAAGGAACCCGTGAAACGGTTAAGAAATTGGCTGAATTGGAACGCTATATTCAAAATATGCGCGCTTTGATCCATCCGAAATTTCGACAGGCGGAGTGATTTCACTTGTCATTACGAGGAGTATAGCGAAGGCCTAGCTGAATTAGATGGGAAGAATCTCAAGAATTAGAATTCATAGATTCTTCGCTGACGCTTTGAATGAGAAACTGATTCGTCATTGCGAGGAGCGGTACGACGTGGCAATCTTATGAATAGAACTTCTTTTATACAGATTGCTTCACGTTGTTCGCAATGACAAAAATAGACGTCATTACAAGGAGCGGAGCCACGTGGGCTTGCCTGCCTTTGGTAGGAATCTCATCAAGCGGTTTCCTAACTACAGATTGCTTTGCTTCACGCCAAATGACCAAAAGATGGTTGGAATTGCGAAGCCGCGTAAGGGATTGTAGTGGCATCCTTTTTTGAAGCATGAAAAAAAGATATAACGGAAAGCCCGACCGCGACGCAGGAGCGGGAACGCCCAAAAAGCAACTATTTATTAGAGCATAGTACTTTTGTCGATAGTTCTGAGTACGCTCATGGACCGCCTGTTTAAAAATTCTGCTAGTTCTTATACAACAAAAATATTCCAACTATCTTGTAACAAATTTGGTGAGCTCTATACCAATGAGTTGACTTTAGCTATTAATCTTTTTTAAAAAATCAAAAACACTTTACATGAAAACATTTTTATTGGCAGGTTTAATGTTCCTGGGTTTAACGTTGAATTTGAACGCGCAATCTGACGATTCGTACAAACAGGAAACTATTGAATTCATAAAATTAACAGGCGCAACCAAGGCGTTTCAAAATGCGATAGCTCAAATTGGCCAAATGGTGCCGGAAGATAAAAAGGTTGATTATACCGCGGAAGCAGAAGGCACTTTGGATGATCTTTACAGTAAAATGGCGGATATTTATATGGCCGAATTTACACAAGGTGAGATCGAGCAATTGGTGGCTTTTTATAAAACCGATCTGGGTAAAAAATTAGCCTCAAAACAAACCAGTTTAACTCAAAAGGCTATGGGTCTGGGACAAAATTGGGGTATGGAAGTTTCGGCTATTGCGCAGAAATATCAATAATTTTTAGTGGTTTACAACGAACTAATTTTACAATTTCCTTATTGTGATTAAGCGATTTCTGTTTTTAGAATGGCGGTCTTTTTTTAGATCTGCGAGCTTGGGTAAAAGCCTGGTAATAAAATTTTTTATGGGGTTTATTGCCTTGTATTTTATGGCCGTGTTTTTATTTATGGGGTTTTTCCTCTTGGATATTATCAATAAAATAGCTCCGAATCAGGATCCCATAAGTGCGATAAATACCGGAATATTTTTCTGGATCATGGTGGAATTGCTGATACGGTTTTTCTTCCAGAAGCTCCCTGCAATGCATGTAAAACCCTTATTGGTATTAAACTTAAAACGTAAAACTATTGTGAACTACGTTTTAGGTAAATCGGCATTGTCGTTCTTTAATTTTTTACCGTTATTCGCCCTGATCCCGTTTGGGATTCGCCTGTATTTAACCGGTTATAATGGCGGAACCATTGTGTTATGGATCTTCGCCATTTTTCTGATCAGTCTTATAAATAACTTTCTCAATTTTATTATTGAAAGTGTGTTTGCAGATTTTGCAGCGTCTTTTTTACCCATTGTGCTAGGTTTAGCCGGCCTTTTTGCTTTGAATTATTTTGAGATCATTCATTTAGATACCCTGGTAGCTAGTGGTATGAACGCTATTTTAGAATCACCGGTTTATTTTCTTGTGCTTTTAGGGCTTTTGGTATTGCTGTATTATTACAATTTTAAATTATTGAATGCCAAACTGTATCTCGATAGCGGTTTAAAAACCAAAGTGAAAGAAGTGAATGCCTCCAACCTGGAATGGACCAGAACCTTTGGAAGTATCGCGCCTTTTTTACAACTAGACCTACGTTTGATATGGCGTAATAAACGCAGTAAATCTTCAATATGGATTTTAGTCATGGGGTTGTTATACGGATTGTTCTTTTATCCAAACCCTACTTACCATGATATGCCCTGGTTCTTTATGTTTGTTGGGATGTTTTCAACGGGTATTTTTCTGATCAACTTCGGACAATTTATTCCTGCCTGGGATAGCGGTTATTACAAACTGCTTATGAGTCAGAATATCAAATATGAGGATTATTTGAAATCGAAATTTCTCTTAATGACCATCAGCGTCGTATTGCTTTTCGTTTTGGGCATTCCTTATGTTTATTTTGGATGGAAGATCTTAATGGCTCATTTCGCGGCAGCAGTTTACAATATTGGTGTAAACTCACATGTCATTTTATTCGGGGGTTCGTTCAACAGAAAAAAAATAGATCTGAGTCAGAAAGCTGCCTTTAATTACCAGGGAACCGGATTAGTTCAGTTTTTAATTGGTATTCCTTTACTCATTATCCCAATGGGTCTTTTTGCAGGCTTCTACTTTTTGATCGGTTTCGAATTAGCTTGTGGTGTGCTTTTGCTTTTCGGAATCGTGGGGATCCTATTTCATAAACCCTTAATGAAAGCTATTACCAATAAATATATCCAATCTAAGTACAAAATGATCTCAGCGTTTAACCAAGACAATTAAAACAGGTGTTATGATAACAACAAATAACATTTCAAAAAAATACGGCACCAATGAAGTGCTAAATATTCCTTCATTAGATATTCCCAAAGGCCAAAGTTTTGGTCTGGTTGGAAATAATGGCGCAGGGAAAACAACCTATTTCAGTTTAGTGCTCGACCTTATTAAGCCAACAACAGGGTATATTGATAATAATAATATCCGGGTGGATGAAAGTGAAGACTGGAAACCTTTTACCTCTGCGTTTATTGATGAAACCTTTTTGATCGGGTATCTTACACCGGAGGAATACTTCTATTTTATTGGAGAATTACGAGGCCAGAATAAAGCTGATGTAGATACTCTGGTAGCACAATATGAAGATTTTTTCCATGGTGAAATTACCGGTCAGAAAAAATATTTGCGCGATCTGAGTAAAGGAAATCAGAAAAAGGCCGGGATTGTTGCCGCGTTGATCGGGAATCCGGAAGTGATCGTGCTGGATGAACCTTTTGCTAACCTGGATCCAACAACTCAAATACGACTAAAAGGAATTATTAAAGACCTTGCAGAAACTAAAGGGGTTACCATCCTGATCTCAAGTCATGATCTGATGCATGTCACCGATGTTTGCGAACGTATCGTGGTATTAGATCAAGGTAAAGTAGTTAAAGATCTCGTGACCAGCGAGGCCACCTTGAAAGAACTGGAGATGCATTTTTCAAATTAAATACATTTCGATCTGCCGTTTATTTTTATGGTTGAAATGAAAAAGATGTTTATTTTTACCCTTTAGTATAATAATAACAACGCTTTGTAGTTATTTAACCAACTAAAGACCGGCAGTATTGAAAGCATCTGGAAACCGAATTATTCTTACTATTTGTGCTGTGCTTTTGCTGATAAGCTGTTCTCGAAAAAAGGACAAGTTTTTGAGCCGGAATTTCCATGCTGTAACCGCAGAATATAACACACTTTTTAACGGATATAATGCGTTGGAACAGGGACGCTCTGAGTTGAATACCCGTTATAAAGATAATTATTGGGAGCTTCTTCCGGTAGAGCGCATGCAGATTGACGAGGATATTCTGCTGCCCGGAGAAGCCAGAAACGACAATTTTACCCGAGCCGAAGAAAAAGCGGCAAAAGCCATTCAAAAGCATAGTATGAACATCGAAGGGAAAGAAAAAAACCCACAGATGGATGAAGCCTATTTGCTTTTAGGTAAAGCCCGGTATTTTGATCAGCGGTTTGTGCCGGCACTGGAGGCGTTCAATTATATCCTATATAAATATCCTGCCAGTGATAAGATCAGTCAGGCACGGATCTGGCGTGAAAAAGCCAACATTCGTTTAGATAATAACGAGCTTGCTATAGAGAATTTAAAACGCCTTCTACGCGCGGAGCCTTTGGAAGGCCAGGATCTGGCTGATGCCACATCAATGTTGGCCCAGGCGTATATCAACACAAAGGTTATCGATACGGCGGTTACGCAACTTGGGATGGCAGCCAAGGCCACAAAAAGTAATGACGAACGTGGTCGCTATCGGTTTATTCAAGGCCAATTATACAACCAGTTAGGATATAAGGATAGTGCCAATATGGCTTTCGATAAGGTGATCGAACTAAATCGAAGAACGCCGCGAATTTATATGATCAGTGCCTACCTGGAAAAGATCAAGAATTTCGATCTTGAAAATGGCGATAAAATGGCTTTGGAAGACCTGCTGGATGAATTGGAAGAAAACCGCGAGAACCGTCCGTTTCTTGATAAAATTTACCATAGTATTGCCAAATACCGCTTAAGAAATGGACAGGATTCCTTAGCTGTGGTATACTTCAATAAATCACTACAAACCTTATCTTCGGATTTGCTACTAAAGTCCAAAAATTACGAGGCGCTTGGTGATATGAATTTTGATAATTCCGTGTATGAGGTTGCCGGTGCGTACTATGACAGTACGATGACTGTTTTTAAGGATGAATCTAAAATATCCAGAGTAATCAAACGAAAGCGAGATAATTTAGAGGACGTTATTTTATATGAAGGCATTGCTAAAACTAACGACAGTATTCTGAACTTAGTAAATATGCCGGATGCTGATCGTTTGGCTTATTTTGAAGCTTTCGTAGCCCATTTGAAAGCCAAGGCAGAGGCTGCCGAGGCTGATGAAAAGTCTAAAAGCATGAATTCCGGAATTATAGGAGCTGTGGCAAATCAACAAACTAACATTTCCGGTGGACGGACGGCACAGCAATCGGCGGGATTCTATTTTTACAACCCTACGTTAGTAGCGTATGGTAAGAATGAATTCGTTAAAATCTGGGGTAATCGGCCGTTAGAAGATAATTGGCGTTGGTCCAAAAGAACACTAAATAATCAGGTTTCACAAACGCAACCCACACAAAATATAGTAGCCCAAGCTACGGATGAAGAAAAGTTCGATCCGCAGTTTTATATGGCCACCGTGCCTTCAAACCCAAAAGACATAGACAGTCTAAAAACAGATCGTAATTATGCTTACTATCAGTTAGGGTTGATTTATCGGGAAAAGTTCAACGAACTGGAATTAGCCAAAGATAAATTCCTTGATCTTTTGAACAGTGATCCGGATCCGAAGTTGATACTTCCTTCAAAATACAACTTGTATAAAATTTATGAAGCTTTAGGAGAAACCGGTGAAGCTGAGGTGGCGCGCTACGATATTATTAAAAACTATCCTGATTCCCGCTATGCAAACATATTATTGCATCCCGATCTGGTAACCGGTAGAGAAGAGAACAGCCCCGAACGAATTTATGAAGCCTTGTATGAAAAAAATCAAAATCAGGAGTATACTGAAGTAATCTCTGAATGTGAAAAGGACATCAATAAGTTCAATGGCGACCCTATTGTTCCGAAATTCGAATTATTAAAGGCAAATGCTATAGGGCGTTTAAAAGGTTTTGAAGCCTATAAAGCGGCATTAGGCCAGGTAGCCTTAAATTATGCCAATACTGAAGAAGGTAAAAATGCACAATTCATGCTTACGGATGTATTGCCGAAGTTAGCGTCTACCGCGTTCAAACCCGATACAGAGGAAGGTAATTACTACGTTGTATTTCAATTTGATAGCATCGATAGAGAAGCGCTTCCGGAATTCAAAAAAACCTTGGATGAGATATTGGAAAATATTCAAAAATATTATGACTTGAATACTTCCATTGATGTCTACTCACCCAACACCACATTTTTGGTTATCCATGGCTTTAACAACAAGCAGGTGGCTGAAACATTCGACCAATTACTTGCCGAATACAACGAGAAAAAAATAAAAAGATCGTACTTTTATATTTCTGCAGCCAATTATCAGGTGGTGCAGATCCATAAAAACCTGGATCAATATCGAACCCAATTATCAATTAATTAATAGCAATAATGTTCTCTGATAACAAAAAAGACAAGAAAAAAATGGAAAATACATCTGGACAAAATATAATTTCTGAAGGCACAAAAATTGTTGGCGACCTTACGGGTAAAGGTGATTTTAGAATAGATGGAGCCATTGAAGGTAATGTAAAAACCTCTGGTAAAATAGTCGTAGGAAAATCAGGTATGATCAAAGGATCTCTGGAAGGTACCGATGCTTATTTCGAGGGAAAATTTTCAGGTAAATTAGCGCTTTCAGGAACCTTAACTCTGAAAAGCTCAGCACATATTGAAGGCGAAGTAACTTCATCTAAATTAGCCGTAGAGCCTGGTGCAACGTTTAATGTAACCTGTGTGATGAAAGGCGCAGTTAAAGAAATCAACAACGGTGGGCAAAAACGAGAAAAAGAATCCAAATCCGAAAAAACCGCTTAAAAACTTTGCGATCCTCACGGGCGTGGGGCTTCAAATGGGCGTAACCATTTATTTGTTCGTTCAATTGGGGAAATGGCTGGATGCTACCTATAACGACGGAGGAAAACTCTACCTGGTTATTATGACGCTTCTGGGCGTTGCAATATCTTTATACGCTTTAGTAAAGCAATTAAACCGATTCAATAATTAATGACACAAAATACCTTTGTAAATTTTTCTATCAAAGTCGTTTTGTTATTCAGTCTTACTTTTGGGATTCATTTAGGTATTCTAAAAGCTTTGGGCTTACCCTTGTGGGCGCATTACATCCTGTGGTCTTATATTATTAACTTAAGTTTAGTTGTAGTCATTTTTGGGTTTCTTTATTATTTTCGAAAGAAATACAAAGAGCAATTAGGTTTTTTATTTCTTTTTGGCAGTTTATTCAAGTTCTTGGTGTTCTTCATTTTTTTCTACCCGATCTATAAAGCAGATGGCACTATTTCAAGAGCAGAATTTGCCACCTTTTTTATTCCGTATGCAGTGGGCTTAATTTTCGAAACTTTAAGCTTAGGAAAATGGTTAAATAATTTAGACTAACGCTCTAAATTTTATAGACTTAACTTATATTTTAAATAAAAGAAAAAATTGTTTTTGTTTTTGAGATAAAAAGCTACCTTTGCAGCGATTTTTAAGCCACTATGATTTAAAGTGATATGCGAAAAAAAATAGCCTTAAAACCAATAACATTTTTACTGCTTTTAGTAACCTTTTTGTCCTACGGAAAAGAAGGTGAACACGAGATGTCGTATTCTGATGGGAAAGATACCAAGCCAGAGGTAAAGGCTTATATCGAACATCACTTAAAAGATTCGTACGATTTTAATTTCTTCTCCTATACCAAAGACGGTCATGAGGTTCATGTTGGATTTCACTTACCTGTGATTCTATGGGACAATGGCTTAAAAGTATTTTCCTCAGGAAAATTCCACTATGGCGAAGAAGTTGCCGAAGTAGATGGTAATTATTACAAGCTTTTTCATTCTAAGATTTACAAAGTAGATGGTCCTGAAGGGCACATCAATGAAGATGCTGAAGGGCATCCAACGAATGAAAAGCCACTAGATCTTTCCATTACAAAAAACGTGGTCATGATCTTTATGATCTTCGCGATCGTTTTCATTATGTTTTACCGCATGGCGCGCGCTCACAAAAACAACGACGGTATTCCAAAAGGAATGGGGCGTTTTCTTGAGCCTATCGTGCTTTATGTTCGCGATGAAATAGCCATACCCAATATTGGAGAGAAACATTACAAAAGATATATGAGTTATTTGCTAACCGTGTTCTTTTTCATTTGGATCGTTAACCTGTTTGGTTTAACACCCATCGGAATGAACCTTACAAATAACATTGCGGTAACCATGTGTTTAGCGCTTATCACTTATGTGATCACAACATTTTCAGGTAATAAGAACTATTGGAAACACATTTTCTGGATGCCTGGTGTACCATGGCCAATGAAAATCATTTTAGCGCCCATTGAATTGCTTGGAACCATCATTAAACCTTTTGCCTTGATGATCCGTTTGTACGCGAACATCACAGCAGGTCACATTGTTCTAATGAGTATTATCGGATTGATCTTCCTTTTTGAAAACTGGATCGGAAGTTCATTATCCTTTTTATTAGCCTTTGTATTAGCTATCCTTGAATTATTGGTAGCGGCTTTACAGGCGTATATTTTTACCGTGCTATCGGCGCTATATTTCGGTATGGCTGTGGAAGAACACCACGACGAAGCACATTAATAAGTTGAATGTTTAATTAATTTAATACATATATTTATGGAAATACCAGTTATGGTAGGTGCAGGTTTAGTAGTAATTGGAGCCGGAATCGGAATCGGTCGAATCGGTGGTTCTGCCATGGAAGCAATTGCACGCCAGCCTGAAGCTACAGGGAAAATTCAAACCGCTATGCTTATTGCAGCAGCGCTTATTGAAGGTATTGGTTTCGCAGCGTTATTTGCTGTGAGCTAGAAACAACTAAGAAACAGCTATAACGGTTGGTTATAGCTGTTCTTTTTAATTAAACAGAAGACGATTTTATTTAAGTAATTATGGAAAAATTATTCGAAGACTTTTCATTAGGATTATTCGTTTGGCAAGCAGTTTTGTTCATTGCTTTGATATTATTATTGAAGAAGTTTGCCTGGAAACCCATTTTAGATTCTGTTAACGACAGGGAAGAAGGTATCAAGAACGCGTTGGAATCTGCTGAAAAAGCAAAACGCGATATGGAAAACCTTCAGGCGGATAATCAAAAGCTTTTGAAAGAAGCACGTGCGGAACGCGAATCAATGCTGAAAGAGGCGCGTCAGATGAAGAATAAAATGATTGAGGATGCCAAAGGTGAAGCTGAAGCACAAGCGAATAAAATGATTCAACAAGCACACGATGCGATCGAAACCGAAAAGAAAGCTGCTATGGCTGAATTGAAAAAGCAAGTAGCAGACCTTTCAATTGAAATCGCAGAAAAGGTAGTGCGTCATGAATTGGCTAGTAAAGAAAAACAAAACGCGTTAGTGGCAACTATGTTGGACGACGCAAAAATAAACTAATAACGCATGGCAGGAGCAAGAGCAGCAATACGATATGCAAAAGCCGTTTTGGCTTCGGTTTCTAATGACAAAGAAGCTCAGGCGGTAAATGAGGATATGAAACTCATTGCAAATACCATTGCAGGAAATCGCGAGTTCAGCAGTGTTATTCAAAGCCCTGTGATCAATGCCACTGCAAAAAAGGCAATCCTTGATGAGGTTTTCAAAAACACCAATAAGCTAACCATTAGTTTAATAGATGTCCTAATTGAAAATAACCGGATTGCACTTTTACATCAGGTTGCTTCAAAATATTCGGAGCTATACGATCAATCTAAAGGAATTGCCCATGGTACAGTAACCACGGCTGTGGCACTAACCCCTGAACTGGAAAAACAGCTTTTAGCTAAAGCCAAAGCCATGACCGGGAAAGACGTGGATTTAAAAAATAAAATAGACGAATCTATTATCGGTGGATTTATTTTACGCATTGGCGATGTACAGTACAACGCCAGTATCATAAATCAACTAAACAATTTAAAAAGAGAATTTACATTAAATTAAGACTTGCCCGGGGCCAAGCCAAGGGTGTAAATACTAAATAAAGATGGCAGAAGTAAAACCAGCTGAAATATCAGCAATCTTAAAGAAACAATTATCAGGTTTTGAAGCGAGCGCTTCATTAGATGAAGTTGGAACAGTATTAACGGTAGGTGATGGTATTGTACGTGCTTACGGATTATCTAATGCGCAATATGGCGAGTTAGTAGAATTCGATGGCGGATTAGAAGGTATCGTACTTAACCTTGAAGAAGATAACGTTGGTATCGTATTACTAGGTGGATCCTATGGAGTAAAAGAAGGCTCTACGGTAAAACGTACCTCTAAAATTGCTTCTATTAATGTTGGTGAAGGCATTGTTGGTCGTGTTGTGGATACTTTGGGTAACCCTATCGACGGTAAAGGTGCTATTTCTGGTGAAACATATCAAATGCCATTAGAGCGTAAAGCACCGGGAGTAATTTATCGTGAGCCTGTAACCGAGCCATTACAAACAGGTATTAAGTCTATTGATGCGATGATCCCAGTTGGTCGTGGTCAACGTGAGTTGGTTATTGGCGACCGTCAGACCGGTAAAACTACCGTTTGTGTGGATACCATCTTAAATCAAAAAGAATTTTATGATGCCGGTAATCCTGTGTATTGTATCTATGTTGCCATAGGACAAAAAGCGTCTACGGTAGCGAATATTGCAAAAACCTTAGAAGATAAAGGTGCTTTAGCCTATACAACGATTGTTGCGGCCAATGCTTCTGATCCTGCACCAATGCAGGTATACGCACCTATGGCTGGTGCTGCGATCGGTGAGTATTTTAGAGATACTGGTCGTCCAGCTTTAATCATCTATGATGATCTTTCTAAGCAAGCGGTAGCATACCGTGAGGTGTCGTTGTTATTACGTCGTCCACCGGGACGTGAAGCGTATCCTGGAGACGTATTCTACTTACACTCCCGTTTATTAGAGCGTTCTGCAAAAGTCATTAATGATGATAATATTGCCAAGAACATGAACGACCTTCCTGATTCTTTGAAACCTATGGTTAAAGGTGGTGGTTCATTAACAGCATTACCGATCATTGAAACACAAGCGGGTGACGTATCAGCTTATATCCCAACAAACGTAATTTCGATTACCGATGGTCAGATCTTCCTGGATGGTGATTTATTCAACTCTGGTGTGCGTCCGGCGATTAACGTAGGTATTTCGGTATCACGTGTGGGTGGTAACGCGCAGATCAAATCGATGAAGAAAGTAGCCGGTACTTTGAAATTAGACCAGGCTCAGTTCCGTGAATTGGAAGCTTTCGCGAAGTTTGGTTCTGACCTTGATGCTTCTACATTAAATGTTATTGAAAAAGGGAAACGTAACGTAGAGATCTTAAAGCAGGCGCAAAACGATCCTTACAAAGTAGAAGATCAAATTGCGATCATCTATGCCGGATCTAAGAATTTATTGCGTAATGTACCTGTTGAAAAGGTTAAAGAATTTGAACGTGATTATTTAGAGTTCTTGAGAGCAAAACATGCAGACGTTCTTAGTACTTTAAAGGCAGGTAAACTAACCGATGAGGTAACAGATACCTTAACGGCTGTAGCGAAAGATCTATCAAGTAAATATTAATTGTCATTCCTGCGAAAGCAGGAATCTCATTATTTGAAGTTCAATTAAAAAAGATTCCGTAACAAGTACGGAATGACAAAAAGAGATTATGGCGAATCTTAAAGAAATACGTAACAGAATATCATCGGTGTCTTCAACGATGCAGATTACCAGTGCCATGAAAATGGTGTCGGCTGCAAAGTTAAAGAAAGCCCAGGATGCCATTACCGCCATGCGGCCTTATGCCGATAAATTGACGGAGTTATTGCAAAATCTGAGCGCTACTTTGGATGATGATACCGGAAGTAAATATGCTGTACAACGTGAGGTGAAACGCGTTCTTATTGTTGCTATAACTTCAAACAGAGGTTTGGCAGGAGCGTTCAACTCGAACATTATAAAAGAGGTTAACCGATTAAGTACTGAAACATACGCTGATCAAAAAGTATCCTATGTGGCCATTGGTAAAAAGGCTAACGATGCTTTTAAGAAGTCAGGAAAAGTGATCGCTAATGAAAGTCCCGTTTTTGATGATCTGACTTTTGATAATGTGGCCAAGATCGCAGCGTTTTTAATGGACAAATTTGTTGATGGTGAATTCGATAAGATCGAAATCGTTTACAATCAATTTAAAAATGCTGCGACTCAAGTTGTTAAAGCAGAACAATTTTTACCTATCGCTCCGATTGAAGGGGATGTAAAGGCCCAGGCCGATTATATTTTTGAACCTTCTAAAGTAGAAATTGTTGAACAATTGATTCCGAAGTCTCTTAAAACCCAATTATATAAGGCTCTTAGAGATTCATTTGCAGCGGAACATGGCGCTCGTATGACAGCTATGCATAAAGCTACAGATAACGCTAAAGAACTACGGGATCAGTTGAAATTAACATACAACAAAGCACGTCAGGCCGCTATTACTAACGAGATCCTTGAGATCGTTGGTGGTGCTGAGGCCTTGAATAATTAATTGTTATTCAGAAGGAGCGGTAGCGACTGAAGCTTGCCTGCCTTGGGTAGGAATCCGAAAAAATATAACCCCACAATCTGTGGGGTTTTTTAGTTTTTTAGAACCACGTTATCCATTTCCTCCTGCAATAACGTATATTTGGTATGTCGTGACTTAAAAAGCGTATTTTTAGCATTATAAACTGTCTTTTTCTTGAGTGGATTAAAGTCATTATTCAAACAAACTGCAATCTATGGGTTAGCCACCGTGCTGCCCCGCATGCTTAGCTTCTTACTGGTGCCTCTTTATACTACCAAAGGTGTTTTATCTTCGGTAGCAGAGTACGGTAAGGTATCTGTTATTTTTTCCTATTTCGTATTGCTGAATGTGGTCCTGGCCTATGGCATGGAAACTGCTTTTTTCCGTTTTTTCAATAAAGAAGATGACAAATCTAAAGTTACGGCAACCTCTGCGATCTCTTTGGTGCTATCCTCTGTTTTATTTTTTGTTCTGGCTTTAACTTTTCAGAATTATATTGCTGAGCTTATCAGTATTGATGTAAAATACATTAAGCTGGTCATTTGGATTCTGCTATTAGATGCTTTGGTAATCATACCATTTGCCTGGTTACGAGCCAAGGCCCGACCCATGCGCTATGCTATTGTTAAAATATTGAATGTAGCCATTAACCTGGGATTGAATTTGTTTTTCCTGTTAGCTTTAAAAGATCTGGCCCAGGATTACACGTTTTTTGACGCCATTTATAAACCGCATTTTGAGATCAGTTATATCTTTATTGCCAACTTAATTGCAAGTGCAGTGACCCTCCTTTTAATGGCACCGTTCTATTTGCAGCTTCACTATGTTTTTGATAAAGTCCTTTGGAAGAAAATGCTGAAATACGCCTATCCGGTGCTTATTGCCGGCGTTGCCTTTTCAATTAATGAAACGTTCGACCGCATCTTACTAGCCGAAATATTACCATCCGATAGTGCCGACACACAAATTGGGATGTATTCAGCCTGTTATAAGATTGCTGTTTTTATGACGCTTTTTGCTACAGCCTATCGCCTGGGAATAGAACCTTTCTTTTTTAGTCACTCTAAAGCGGAAAATCCACAGAAAAACTATGCCAGAATCCTTGAATTTTTTGTAGCCTTAGGAGCTATCATATTTTTATCCGTTGTGGTTTTTGCGGATGTTTTAAAACTTTTCATTGTACGCAGTGAAGACTATTGGCAAGCCATGTGGGTTGTTCCCATAGTGCTCTTAGCTAATTTCTGTTTGGGTATTTACCACAACTTATCTGTGTGGTATAAAATTACCGACCGCACAAAATTTGGTGCCTGGATTTCTGTAACAGGAGCTTTGATCACCTTAAGCATTAACTTATTTTTTATCAAAGAATTCAGTTATAAGGCATCGGCTGTGGCAACCTTAGCCGCTTATTCCATCATGATGTTTTTGTCCTTTTTCTTTGGCAGAAAATATTATCCTATTCCTTATAACCTCAAAAAAATAGGGTTGTATCTGGGAGGTTCTACGCTGTTTTCCTGGTTGTCCTTTTATGAATTTAGGGGCAATTATGTTATTGGAATAGCGCTGTTAATTGTATTTTTGGGAATCGTTTACAAATTAGAGCGAGACAAGATAAAACAGGTTTTGAAATTGTGATGTGGCCACAGAAAAACAATAAAAATAAACACATGAAAATAAAAATCATCAATAAATCCAATCACGGTTTACCACATTATGAAACGGAAGCTTCGGCAGGACTGGACTTACGTGCATCGCTATCCGAACCAAGGGTTTTAAAACCTCTGGAACGCAGTGTGGTGGGCACTGGGTTGTTTATTGAATTACCAATAGGCTACGAAGCCCAGGTGCGCCCCAGAAGCGGATTGGCTGCCAAGAAAGGCATCACTGTATTAAATGCTCCCGGAACGATCGATGCCGATTACCGTGGTGAGATCGGGGTGATTTTAGTGAATTTATCACATCACGATTTTGTGATCCAAAATGGAGAGCGTATTGCACAATTGGTTATTGCCAGGCATGAGCGCGCTGAGTGGGAATTGGTAGAAACGCTTACCGAAACAAAACGTGGCGAAGGTGGTTTTGGTAGTACCGGGGTGAAGTAGACCAATTCCTGCGCAGGCAGGAATCTCCTGATAAAAATTTATGAATCATTGGTATGTTTATATAATGACAAATAAACCTAACGGGGTTTTGTATATTGGAGTAACAAATAATATTGAAGAACGTGTTAAAGAACATAAATTAAAGATTTATCCTAAATCATTTACTGCAAAATACAATTGTAATAAACTTGTTTATTTTGAAGAATTTGATAAGGGAAGCGAGGCGGAAAAGAGAGAAACGCAATTCAAAAAATGGAAAAGAAACTGGAAAATTGAATTAATTGAAAGCATGAATCCTGGTTGGATGGATTTTTCCATGAACTGGAATATGAATTATAATAGATTAAGATAATAACCTTTAAAAGATACCTGCTTTCGCAGGCATTTATATGAAAATAATAGTTCCCATGGCGGGTCGCGGATCGCGATTACGGCCGCATAGTTTAACTGTTCCAAAACCTTTAATTCCGGTGGCAGGGCAGCCTATTGTGCATCGTCTGGTAAAAGATATTGCCAAAGTTTTAGATCAACCTGTAGATGAGATCGCCTTTGTGTTAGGAGATCCCGCCTGGTTTGGCGACAATGTTGTAGCTAGTTTGGAAGCTTTGGCTAAAAGTTTAGGTGCAAAGGCGAGTATCTATCGTCAGGATCAACCCCTGGGAACCGGGCATGCCATTATGTGCGCCAAACCTTCACTTACCGGTCCTGCTGTAATTGCATATGCGGATACTTTGATCCGTGCCGATTTTGAATTGGATCCGGAAGCCGATAGTGTAATCTGGACCAAAAAAGTGGATAACCCGGAGGCCTACGGTGTTGTAAAACTGAATGAGAGAAATGAAATTGTGGAGCTGGTTGAAAAACCGAAACAATTTGTTAGTGATCAGGCCGTTATAGGCATTTATTATTTTAAGGATGTAGCGGTTTTAAAGACGAAATTACAGGAAATTCTAGATGAGAATATAACCAATGGCGGAGAATACCAGATCAATGACGGGATTAAGCGCATGATGGCCGAAGGAAAAATATTTAAAACAGGAACCGTTGATGAATGGATGGATTGCGGAAACAAAGCCATTACCGTAGAAACCAACCAGCGCATGCTTGGCTTTTTAGAAGCCGATGGCGAAGAACAATTGATAGCTGATTCAGCTACCATTGAAAATTCTTCTGTTATTGAACCCTGTTTTATTGGAGAAAATGTGGTATTGAAAGATTGTACGATCGGACCGTTTGTTTCGATTGGGGAAGGTACTGTAATTGAGAATTCAACCATAAAAAATAGTCTGATTCAAACGCGGACTCAGATCAAAAACGCCAATCTAGAGGATGCCATGATCGGGAATCACGTGTCTTACAATGGCGAGTTCACCAAAGTAAGTTTGGGTGATTATACGGTTTTGGAATAGAATTTGACAGGTGTTATGCGGATTAGTATGTAACAATTCATGAATAAAAAAAGCATCATATTTATTTTACTTACAGCCCTTTTTATGGGTTTGCAGGTAACTTTTGCTCAGGTAGATTTCAATAAGAAACCTACGGACGATCTGGGCAATGTTCAGGATGCTTTTCAGGAATCATTTTTTGAAGCCTTGAAACAACGCGCTATTGAAAATTATGATAAAGCTATTGAGGCTTTATTGAAGTGCGAGGATATCGATCGCCGATCGGCTGTCGTTTATTATGAGTTGGGCTTGAATTACATTCAGCTTATGAATTTCGGCGCCGCCGAAGATGCGCTTAAAAAAGCCGTTCGCCTGGAGCCGGAGAACAAATGGTATAATGATGCACTTTACGGCTATTATCTGGAACAAAAAGATTATGATAAGGCCATAAAGACCCTCAAGGACATTGTGGAATATTACCCCGATTATAAAGAAGATTTAGCCGGACTTTACGTAAAGGTGGAAAAATTTGATAAGGCGCTTGATATTCTGGACGAACTCGATGCACAATTCGGCATTACTGAAAGCCGGGATATGATGCGAAATGCCATCTACAAGGCCACCGGAAGAAAGGATGAACAAATAGAGAATCTTCAGGAACGCCTCGAGAACAATCCGGATGATGAAGCGAATTATTTAAAATTGATTTATCGCTATAGCGCCAATAATCAAGAGGAAAAAGCCTTTGAGACTGCTAAGGAGCTCCTTAATGTTCATCCACAATCTCAGTTGGTACATTTAGCTTTATATAAGTTTTACTTGAAATACAATCAGCCGGAAAAAGCTATTGAATCGATGAAGATCGTAGTTAAAAGTCCGCAAATAGAACCGGAAGCCAAATTAAAGGTCCTAACCGATTTTGTTAATTTTGTAAAAACGCATCCGGAATACGAAAAAGATCTGGTTGAAGCGACCGCAGTGGTTGGAAACACTAACAATGTGAGTACCTTATTAGAGCTTGGGCAGTATTATCTTAAAACCAACGATAAGACCAAAGCACTCAAAAATTTTGAAGCCGCCATGGCACTCGATCCTGATAATTTAAGAGTTTTGAAAAACACTTTGCTTTTGTATCTGGACTTTAAGAAATATGAGAATGCAGCTGAAAAGAGTAGTGAGGCCATGGAAAAATTTCCGGCGCAGCCCATATTCTATTTAATTAACGGTGTGGCCTCCAATGCCTTGAATAAACCCAAACAGGCTCTGGAAGCCTTGGATATGGGTATAGATTTTGTGGTAGATAATCCAAAAATGAAACGTGATTTCTATTCTGAAATGAGTAAGGCCTACACCTTGTTGAACAATACGGCTAAAGCTAAAGCGTTTAGTGATAAAGCCGCGCAAATACCCGAATCAAATTAATGACGAAGTATACAAAACTTATTATTGTTTTATTTCTGAGCACACTTTTTAGTTGTGGCACGACTAAAACCCTGACTTCAGGCGAAGCGAATTATAAGCTTTCCACTAAGCAACTCCTAAGAGAGAACACCAGACAAACGGCTAAATTCCGAACGCTGGATTCAAAAGTGAAATTGACCTACGACGCTGATGGCCGATCTCAATCTTACAACATCAATTTGCGAATGGAGAAGGATAAAAAGATTTGGATCAGCTCCTCTTTTTCTGTGGTAAAAGCGATGATCACACCTGAAGGCGTGAGCTTCTACAACAAGTTGGATAAAACTTATTTTGAAGGTGGATTTTCTTATTTGAGTGAAATTCTGGGAATCCAATTAGATTATACGAAAGCGCAAAACCTTATTTTAGGTGAATTGCTGTATCCCGCCAAAGGACAAAACTATACCTCTGAAGTTTCGGATAACAACTATGTTTTACAACCTAAGAATCAAAGTGAGCTTTTTGAACTATTCTTTTTGATAGATCCGGCGATGTTTAAAGTGAGCTCTCAACAAATAGCGCAATCGGAAACACGCCGTTTATTGCAAATTGATTATCAAAAATATCAGGAAGTACAACGTCAGATCCTCCCGGAGGATATTCGTATCCTGGCTGTAGACGGCACCCAGGAGGCCATCATTGAACTGGATTTTAAGAATACCTCACTAAATGAAAGTCTGCGTTTTCCTTTTAAAATTCCGTCGGGTTATAAAAAGATTGAATTGTAGAAATGTTACTAAAACAAACACATAGAAGACTTATTATTTTAGGCTTGTTGCTGTTTTGTTTTATGGGTTTTTCGCAAAATAATAAGCAAAAAGCCCTGGAAAATCGGCGTCAGGAAATACTTCGAGACATCAAAATGTTCAATGCCTTGCAGTCAGAGAATCGCTCGCAAAAGCAATCGGAGTTATCCAAGATCGAGGATTTTAATTATAAGATCAATGTGTTGAACAATCTGATCAAGGTTACGAACCAACAAGCTAATTATCTTACCCGAGAAATAAATAATAACCAGAAAAAAGTAACTGATCTGCGTGCTGAACTAAAACAGCTAAAAGCGGATTATGCGGCGATGATCGTGAAGTCGTATAAAAGTAAAAATCAGCAGAGCAGGTTAATGTTCTTATTGTCTTCGGAAGATTTTAAACAGGCCTACAAACGTCTGCAATACATTAAGCAATACGCGGCTCATCAGAAGAAACAGGGTGAAATGATCAAGGCGAAAACTCAGGAACTACAGGAGATCAATCAGGATTTACTGAAACAAAAAGAAGCCAAGAATGCGTTAATTGCTGAAAATCGAAAAACCCAAAGAGAACTGGAAGCTGATCGGGCGGAACATCAAAAATTGATGAATGCCCTGAATAAACGAATGAGTCAAATTTCGGGTGAGATTAGAGCAAAACAGCGTGAGGCCGATCGGATAGAAAAGCAAATAAATGATATTATCAAGGCGGAAATTGCAAAATCGAATGCCAAGGCCGGGAAATCTGAATCCAGCACTACCTTTGCCTTAACACCGGAAGAAAAGCTACTGGCTTCTAATTTTGAATCTAACAAGGGAAAATTGCCCTGGCCTGTTGAAAAAGGGTTTGTGCGTTTAGGTTACGGACGGCAACCTTCATTGATCAATAAATCGCTCATTGTAGAGCGTAACGGGGTGCTTATTGCTACGGAAAAAGGCGCTGAGGTTCGTGCCGTTTACGATGGTGTGGTGAGCAGAATTATCATGATCAAAAATGCTTATCCCGTGGTCGTGATCCGCCATGGTAATTACATGACAGCGTATCGAAATGTGATCAATATTCGGGTAAAGGAAGGTGAAAAAGTGAGCACTAAGCAGGTTATTGGTGACGTGGCTACCAATCCGGCTACCGGTGAAACTTTATTGAGCTTTATTGTCTACAAAGATTCCAAAACTCAGAATCCTGCGAGTTGGATCAATCATATGTAATTGCGATACTTTCCGGCTTTTAATGATGCCGCAATAGGCCTGCCTGCCGGCAGGGAATGCAACGGTTATCCTTTTTTTACCTTCGGCGGAAAAAGACAGGAGCGGAAAGCCCAAATCCCACTCAAAGTGGGAGGATTGCCCAAATTATTTTTTAATGAAAGAAAAGTGCTTTAAGCTCCGTGGCGTCTTCAGGTCTTAGTTTGCCTGCAAGCACCAAACTGAGTTGTTTACGACGTAAAGCCGCTGCGTGACGCTCTTTTTCGATTTCGGTTTGCGGAAGGACTTCGGGAACCCGGGTTGGCAAACCGGTTTCATCAACGGCTACGAAGGTGTAAATGGCCTCATTCGCTTTAGTTCGGTCGCCAGACTCGCGGTCTTCGATCCAAACATCAATAAAAATTTCCATGGATGTTTTGAAAGCGCGCGATACCTTAGCCTCTACGGTTACTACACTTCCCAGTGGCACGGCCCGATTAAAAGCGACGTGATTTACCGATGCGGTAACCACGATACGACGCGAATGCCGACGCGCAGCAATACTGGCAGCGCGATCCATACGTGCGAGAAGTTCGCCTCCGAATAGATTGTTTAAGGGATTGGTTTCGCTGGGTAGAACCATATCGGTCATGATGGTTCTGGATTCTTCAGGTGTTTTTGCTTTCATAGCCTTTGTAATTAGGCTGCAAAGGTACGTGATTTTAAGGGATTTGCTAAATGCATTTTTTCCTAATTGCTTCGTGGAATAACCGTTTATCGATGGTTTATATTTTGTTTTGTAAGAAATATCAAAATAATAAGATTCACTCAAAGATATTACGGATATGTTTCTCACTTTTAAGTATTCAAAGTACCAAAACCACCTAATTGATTTAATGTTTTAATGAATTTTGATTCTGAAGATTTATTTGGATGACGATTCTAATATTTGATTTAATCAGGAAGTATGAAACAGATTTTTCCAAAAGAAATTGTTGATTTTACTGCTGAGGTGCATTGGTACAAGCACAGTAAACGAAGTATCATAATCTATTCCATTTTATTAATGGCACTTATTTTAGTGATGTTTTTACTTCCGTTTATAGAAGTTCCTATTTATACCAATTCCAGAGGCATCATTAAAGCTGATAAGGAAAGAGTCGTTATAAGTACTTCAACTTCAGGGCTTATTTTAAAATCGTATTTAAGAAATAACGCTTCGGTTCAAAAGAACGATACCCTTTTAATTCTAGATAGCAACATTATTTCTGAAAAGTTGAAACTAACATCTAAGCAAATTTCAGAATTGGAACCATTTATTGAGGATCTGACTTATTTGATCAAAAACAAGTATTGCAATTTAAAACAAATAACGTCATCGAAATATCGTAAAGAGTTTTTAGTTTTTCAGGAGAAGAAAACAGAATTAATAACTCGAAGAAAAAAATTAAAAATAGATTTTGATCGAGACAAAAAGTTATACGATAAAGGCGTTATAGCAAGGGTTGATTTTGAGAACTCAAAATTTAATTATGATTTAGCTTTAAATGACATTAAACAATTAAAACAACAACAAGGTAATCAATGGGAAGCCAGTTTAAATGAATTCAATAAAAATTTATTAGAATTAAAAAGCACACATGAGCAACTACAAGATTCAAAAAATAAGTTGGTTATAACGGCCCCGGCGAGTGGCACACTATTAAATGTAAAAGGCATGGATGCCGGCAGCTTTATTAATGCCGGAGCGGGTTTTGCTGAAATCTCTCCGAATACAGAGCTCCTAGTAGAATGCTACGTAAATACTATGGATATTGGATTGTTGCGATTGAATGATACCGCTAATTTCCAGATAGACGCATTTAATTATAATCAATGGGGATTGGCAAATGGAACCATCATTGATATTGGAAAAGATGTGGAATATATGGATAATGCCATGGTTTTTAAAGTGCGGTGTAGCCTGAATAAAAAGGAGCTTAAACTTAAAAACGGCTATAGGGGTCGTTTAAAAAAAGGAATGACTTTAAATGCGCAGTTTAAATTAACGGAACGATCACTTTTTGACTTGCTATATGATAAAGTTGATGATTGGGTTAATCCTAATACTATGGAGATGGTGTCATCGGAATAGGAAATATCAAAAACGGATTCATTCAAAATAATTTTTTGAAAAGAGGAACATGAAAAACATAAAAACGCTGGAGCGTTTACAACAACTGCATCAAAGAATATTACAAGAAAACACAGGTTCGCCAAAATGCTTGGCAAACCAGATGAATATTAGTGAACGCTCTTTGTACAGGTTGATAGAACAATTAAAAGACCTTCATGCTTCTATTGAATACAACCGTTCCCTACACACCTATTATTACACCGATGATTTTGAACTCAGGGTAAGTATTTCTGTTACGGCTTTAAGTAACAATGAAGTTATTGAGGTGTTTGGGGGTAGTTATTTTATTAAAAAAGATACGCTACTGCAAGGCTTTGGCAGTGAGCAATTTTATTTTAGCTAAACAAAAGTTGTTAACCGGACGCGGTAATTAGGGTTAGACGTAACCTGAACAGACTTTAGAAAAATAAATGTTTAACAATTAAAATTTTATTTATGAAAAATTTAGAAAGTTTTGGTGTTCGGGATTTGAATGCCAAAGAATTGAATAAGATTAATGGAGGACTTTTCGGTTTTGATGTCCCTTTTATTGACAATGCAATAGATTCAGCAATTTCATTCACGGCTGGAGTTATTTCATATTTTTCTGGCGAGAATTCAACTTCTCCTTACCCAAAGCAAGGTTGCGTTGGATAAAAATTAATTTCTAATTAAAATAAGTCAAAAAGATGAAAAATTTAACAGAATATGAATTAAGAGATATTTCAGGAGGAACTGATATAACTGCATTTTATGCTGGAAAGCAATTTGCAGAAGACGTTTATAATGCTGCTGGTGAAGTAGTACACGAAATTGGAGACTTTTTTAGAGGTATTTGGGACGGCTTCAAATAAACATTAAATTCAAAAATTATGAAAACACTAACAATTCAAGAACAAATAGTAATAAATGGCGGACATGACGGAACCGCCTACGAAATAGGTAAGGCGGTTGGAACAACATTGAAAATAATAGGAATGGTTACAACTGTAGGGGGAGTTTTTAAATTCTTAAAATACTTCTAAAAGTTTAATTATCTAAATAAATTAAATGGTTAATGCAATTTTACATTAACCATTTATTACAAATTTTAAAAATGGCAAAAAAAATAAATTTATTTTTCAGCATAATACTCCTTATAGGTGGAATAAGTCCTTTTTTTAATAGCGATTCCGGAAAAGTATATAGTTTATTGGGGATTGTAATGAGCAAATTTTTGTATTGTTCTATTCATCTGGTTCCCGCAATTTCATATATAATATTGTATATAATTTTCAATAAAAAGCCCAAATAATGAAGGCTGGCAACGTAAATTGCTTTTTATTTTTCCCTATTTTATAATGGTTGGGATTTTTCAGTTTCTAGGATTCCTGTTCATTGGAGTAAATCTTGATCAAATCAATGAAAACCTAACTTCAAATCAACAAGTTATCATTAATTTATGTTCCTTGGCAGGGACTTTTTTGGTTATTTGGATATTTATGAGTTTTGTGGATAAAGAACCATTTATAAACCTAGGCCTTCATGTTAAGAATAGGTTTAAAGAGATTATTTTTGGGACTATTTTAGGCTTTGTTTTATTAGGCCTTGGATTATTGATCTTAATAATTCTTGAGGAGGTTACGATCGAAAATTTTAATGTAAACAAGAACAAATTATGGTCGGCTTTTTTATTATTTTTAATAGTTGCCTTTACTGAAGAAATTATGTTTAGGGGGTATGTTTTACGAAATTCTCTATATTCTTTTAATAAATATGGCGCTCTACTTATTTCTTCTATTCTTTTTGCTTTAGCTCATAGCTTTAATCCAAATATGTCATGGTTTACTTTTCTAGAGTTATTTGTTGCCGGAATGCTATTGGGAATTAGTTATATATATACCAAAAATTTATGGTTTCCAATAGCGCTACACTTTAGCTGGAATTTTTTTCAAACACTTTTTGGATTTAAGGTGAGTGGTCAGGAGTTTTATTCGTTAGTTGAACTGGAAGTATCTGATAACAATATCATTAATGGTGGGGAATTTGGATTCGAAGGTTCTATTCTGGCACTTATTTTCCAACTCATTTTACTCGTTACCATATGGGTTTACTTCGAAAAATATAAATCAAAAAGACAACTAAGAGGTTGATTGCTCAAGAAGATTTAATTTCAGTCAAATAAATGAAAAAATATACTATTGATTTTTTTTAAAGTATTACTAGTGGTTATTATGATGAATTTCATTTCCCTATTGGTTTCCAGTAACTTTGAATCTTATAAGTTTGACCTTTTTAGTTTCACACTAAATGTTTTAATAGTTTACATCATTTATCTCATAATAGATTTCTTGAGGAGAAAATTAGGAAAGGGTAAATAATATATTTTAAGTTAATTCTTCGTGCAATTTCTAGTATCCAAAAACATATTTGAAACAGAAAATCATGATTAAAAGAGGTAAATACTATTATTGGTATTGGGTAATTTTATTAATTACAACTCTAGTTATTTCTATCCTATTTTTTGAGTACGGTGAATCTTTAGGAAAAGCAATGGCTGATTAATTGAAATTAATTTTTTTGCTTTTTTAAGTTAGAATATGGTTATAAAAATGGTTAGACGCCATTACTCCCATTATATTCTAATAAATATTATTCACTGCAATTTTATTGCAGTGGTAACTTCTATAATTGTCATATAAAATATAATATGGCAAAAATCACTATCAAACAACACGATATTACAGATTGTGGTGCTGCATGCTTGGCCTCTGTGGCTGCACATTACAAGTTACAAGTGCCTATAGCAAGAATTCGTCAGTACGCAAGTACAGATAAAAAAGGCACCAATGTTTTAGGCCTTATTGAGGCCGCTGAAAAAATAGGCTTTGAGGCTAAAGGTGTTCGAGGCGATTCAGACAGTCTTTTCAAAATACCCAAACCCACCATTGCACATGTGGTCATTAAAAAAAAATGGCATCATTATGTCGTTATTTACGGCGTTCATAAAAAGGAAATAACACTTATGGATCCGGGCTCCGGAAAACTTGAAAAAAAACCTTTGGCGAGTTTTTTAGATGAGTGGAGTGGCGTTTTGGTCCTACTAATGCCAAAAGATACTTTTGTTTCAGGGAATCAAAAAGTTTCCGTTTTTAAACGGTTTTGGTTTTTACTTCAACCTCATAAATATATTTTAATACAAGCCTTTGTTGGCGCTATTGTGTATACCTTATTGGGATTTTCAACATCAATTTATATTCAAAAACTAACCGATTTTGTTTTGATCGGTGGCAACAAAGGACTTCTTAATTTACTCGGTATTATTATGCTGGGTCTCCTTGTATTACAATTAATTATCGGTGTTTTTAAGGATATTTTTTTGATAAAAACGGGACAACAAATTGATGCCAGGCTTATTTTAGGCTACTACAAACATTTACTAAAATTACCTCAACAATTTTTTGATACAATGCGTGTAGGAGAGATTATTTCCAGAATCAATGATGCTGTAAAAATCCGAACCTTTATAAATGGTGTTGCATTAAACCTAACGGTTAATTTTCTGATCATTTTGTTTTCCTTCGGAATTATGTTTTTTTACTATTGGAAGCTAGCCCTGATTATGGTCCTGGTTATCCCGCTCTACACGATTATTTATTTTATTTCAAATAAATTAAACAAAAAAGCAGAACGAAGGATCATGGAACGAAGTGCTGATCTTGAAAGTCAGTTAGTGGAATCTCTGAATGCAGTGAGTACAATTAAACGGTTTGGATTGGAGCGTTTTGCAAATATTAAAACAGAAACCAGCTTTATAAGTTTATTACTAATTGGCTATAAGTCGGCATTGAATACTGTTTTTTCGGGAACGAGTTCTGGATTTATCTCGCAATTGTTCACCATTATTTTGTTGTGGATTGGCTCCTATTTTGTTATTGATAATGATATAACCGCAGGAGAACTTTTATCATTTTATGCTATCATAGGGTATTTTACGGGACCAGCGGCCAGTTTAATAAGTTCCAATAAACAAATACAAAATGCCTTGATCGCTGCAGATCGTTTATTTGAAATAATGGATCTTGACCAAGAAGATTCTAAGCAACGCATAAAACTTATTAAAGAAAAAATAGGCGATATTCAGTTTACAGACGTAAGGTTTCGTTATGGATCTAGAGTTGAGGTTTTTAAGGATTTTAACCTCACGATTCCAAAAGGTAAAATTACGGCGATTGTAGGTGAGAGTGGCTCTGGGAAATCAACATTAATGTCTTTACTTCAAAACATATACCCGATTCAATCTGGTAAAATTACTATTGGTGGTCTGGATTTGAAATATATCGATAATGATAGCTTAAGAAATTTAGTTAGTGTTGTTCCCCAAAAAATCGATTTGTTTGCAGGAAATGTTGTCGAAAATATTGCTGTTGGAGAGTTTTCTCCTAATATGGAAAATGTAATAAGTGTTTGCAAGTCTATAGGCATTTTAAATTTTATAGAGTCTTTACCCCATGGTTTTGGCACCTACCTTGGGGAAAATGGAGCCACACTATCCGGGGGTCAAAAACAACGTATTGCTATAGCAAGAGCACTTTATAAAAATCCTGAAATTTTAGTTTTAGATGAGGCAACTTCTTCTTTAGATAGCCAATCAGAGAATTATATTAAAAAAGCAATTACTCACCTTCGAAAACAGCAAAAAACAATAATAATTATTGCACATAGATTAAGTACCGTAATTCAAGCTGATGGCATAGTTGTTTTGAAAAATGGTAAGGTTTTGGAACAAGGAACACACGAAGATCTTTATTCAAAAAAGCACCATTATTTTAATCTGTGGCAGGAACAGTCGTTATAATGACTTTCAATTTTACCGTTTGTCGACCTTATTTCTATTTTTTTACACCAGTTGTTTAAAAATCAGCATCTTAATGTAAGATATTTCGGTTTGTTTTTTCAATTTTAGGTCATCATACTTCCTGTAAAAATTTATTTTATGGATGCGTATCTGTGAGCTCTGAATTAACCTAAAAACCTACAATATGAAAAATTACTTGACCATTGCCTTATTATTAATAACATTCGTGGCAAAGAGCCAAACAAATGGTATTAAAATAAAGAACGTTTCACCTGAAATTGACGAAAATGTCATGCCCAAAGCTAAAATTATAGTAAAGGGTCACGAAAAGAACGTTTTTAAAACACCTGAAATCATTCAGTTCAATTATAATCAAACAGATATTAGCATTTTAGAAGCGGAATTGACCTCAATTACCAACGATTTATACAACAATTCTATTGACTCAATTCCGGCAAACAGATATCCCGATTCTGTGGTAGTTGCTAAAATGAAACGCATGAAAACGATTCAATCAGAATTAAAGAAATTTAATTTTAAGCAGGATTCTTTATATGCCATTTACGTAAAAGATTATTTACAATATAAAAGATTTAACTTTTTAAATTTTGGTTCAAAACGGTCACGAGCCCTATTCAATATTATTTATGAAGATTCAAAAAATCGCTTTCAGGTTTTAAATAATACTGGTTTTACCTTTGGAAACAATGCGGGTTCCCTATACTCGGAATTAGTAAGTGGCAATTTGGGAATCTTTAGGGTGAGTCTCGGCTCTATGATTTCGAGTAGTTCTTCGGAGGATAACGACATTGCAAAAGAGGAAGAGGCGTTTCAACGATTGGCTAGTTATGGCGGTAATACGGTTCTAACATTAGAATATCCCCTAGCATATATTCATTCAAGAAATTTTCAATATAATTTAATTTCAAGATTTGTTGCAAAAGGCGCAGCAGATTTTCCTGAGTTTGGCACTACGACAGACGACTTCGCAGGGAGTATTTCTTTTGGATTAGACGTTTACGCCGATGCCTCATTAAGTAACAATGCCTTACGATTTTTTATGAATTTTAATACTAATAGAATTTTTGGAACCGACACGTATCAGGAAAATCTGGGCATAGAAAACTCAAAATTTTCTTTTGGTCAACTTTCCGTAGGGCTTATTTTGGCAGAAAACATCAAGCTATCCTTTGTTGTGCGATCATTTAGCTCGGAGAGTAGCCTAAGAAACAAAAATGTGATTCTTGGAGGTCAAATATTGCATTAAAAGCCAATTCAAAAAAGAATATTATTAAAAAAACCACCTTCATATAGATACTTGATTTTAAAAATGAAAAAACATGTTATTAATTTTATTTGGGTCGCCGTGGGTGTCATGATTTACAATTTAATAAACTACTTAATAGGAATCTATTTTTTTTCAAAGGAAGATTATGATTACCTTAATGAACCCTACAGTTTATCTTTTCTTATTCAAATTGTGGTGGTTTATCTCATCGTTTTATCTATGCGCTTTCTTTGCAGGGGATTCAAGGATTAAAACAAAATGATAATTATTTGATTCAAAATTTTTTATGAAGCATCATTTCAGTTGTCCGATTTGCAAAAAGAAACAACCTCTCAAAAAAATTTTTTTGATGTCGAATTTTTCAAAGTGGTCATGTCCGCAATGTAACACCTTAATAAAACCAAAATACCTGTCATCCAAAGCCTGGGTGATAGGTTTTTTGTCCGTAACTTTACCTGGGTATTATGCAATTTTCGTTTTAAAAAAGGCACTTTTACCTACCTTAGGCGTTGCCTTTTCTTTTGGCTTAATTACATATCTGATCAGTTTGATATATTTCTATAAAACGACTAGGTTTGAGGAGGTGTAAGGTTTAAAAAATGTTAGAAAATCGTCTTCTGACCTTGGTTTGACTGAGATTTGTTGTTTTTACCAGGATAATAATCAGTCAGAAACTAATCCAGTTTCTGAACCTTCAACCAGGCGGCAGGATTATCTTCTTTTTTGATCTCTCTAAGGGCGCGTTAGGCTTCTAAACGGTCCTCGTAACTGGCGTAAACCACCTCGTGTAAATCGTATTTGTTAACGCCTATTTTATAGGCATTATAGCCTTTAGACTTAAGTTGGTTGTACTGTTTGTCGATGATTTATTTTTTGTTTAGGCATAAAACTATGATAACCATGTGTTTGTTTTGGAAAATTCAATTTTACTTTTTTACCTGGGTTTATTTAAAAAGTAAACTTAAACCCAAATCTCATGAAAAAAATGGAATTTAAACAAATGGAAGGAATTCAAGGAGGAACGCCGTGCACTCATTCAGAAATGGTAAGCGCAGGGGCAACTATGCTTATTCTTGGAGCCTTATCTTTTGGTACTTTAGCAATTGCCTACGGAATGGTAGTAGGAGGTGCTTGTATAATGAAAGGAATGTAGTCTTCTATACCTTTATATGAGTCTAATCTTTTAATTAATATTCTCTATATTGGGAAAATAAAAGTAAAAGAATGAAAAGTCTTTTTGAAGTTATTAAGGAGCACAATTTATCGGATAAAGAAATAAATCCAATTTCAAAAAAAAATATATTATTGAAAAGGAATATTTTTTACTCCGTTAAATTAATACCAGATTCAGATCGACACATTTACTTGTTAAAAAATTGGAGATGGGGTATCATCGGAAAAGTATTATTCAAGAAAAAGCACGAAGAATATATTAAATTTTTAGATAAGGTTAAAAGTTGTTTAGAAAGTCATAATTTCAAATTCATCCAATTAAACTATTTCCCAAACAGTAAGGATTAGTTAGTGGTTACCTTTACAGCAGTTGTAATTGTGATTCAGAGATACTTACTAGAGCAGAATTAAGATAAATTGTGTAGACTAATCCAGTTTCTGAACCTTCAACCAGGCGGCAGGATTATCTTCTTTTTTGATCTCTCTAAGGGCGCGTAAGGCTTCTAAACGGTCCTCATAACTGGCGTAAACCACCTCGTGTAAACCGTATTTGTTTACCCCGATTTTATACGCGCTGTAACCTTTTTCTTTAAGCTGCTTCACCTTTTTATCACAGTTGGCTTCAATGCGGAATGCACCGGCTACAATGTGATAATTCCCCGTTTGTTTAGTCACGTTTAAGGTGATAGACGGTAAGGTGTTGAGATCGAATGTAGCTTGCTGGATCTGAGATTCCAACTGTTGGTCGGCCTCCTCCTGAGCGATCTGATTATGGCGCTCAATTTGGTTGATATAATATCTTGAACCACCAATACCACCTAGAGTTAAAGCGATCACCGCGATGGCAGCATATTTTAAAAATGGAGTTGCATCACGTTTTTTGGTTGTGATGGTAATAGGTGTTGTTTCTTCTAACTTCTGAACCGTTTCAACATACGTTTCACGTTGGATCTCCGGCGATATAAATTCAGATAATCCAAAAGCATCGGTTAAGTAATTTAACTGGTACGTTGGTTCAAACTGGATCTTACCGGCATTGTTCAAGGTCATTTCCCCGATATTCTTAAAAGTCAGGATTTCACCCTGTGTCAGATAACTTTTAAGAATCTTAACGCGTTTTGCAACCTTGTTGCTTGCAACTTCGAATGGAATTTTCTCGACATCAGCGATATAATGAGCCAATAATCCATCATTATTTTGTAATTGTTCGTTAAACGACAATACTTTTTTTGGTGGATAAAAGGCTTGTGTTTCTTCGGAAATCGTAGCCGAAACAGGTTGTGTTAAAAAAGCTCCAAATTCAGGAATAGTAACACATTCGTAACGGTACAGTAAATCGCTTATGTAGGTTTCAAGTTGCATGAAAACAAATTTAGAAAAATTTGGTATCTAATAAAATTTACGAGGAACTATTTATTAACACCTCAAAATTCCGTTACTTGTAAACCATTAATCCATGTCCCCCAAACATGACAGAAACAGACCTACTTTACACGCTGGCCCTCCAGCATATTCCTAATATTGGCGATATTACGGCCAAGCGACTCATCACTCATTGTGGTTCTGCGGAAGCTGTGCTGAAAGAATCAAAACAAAATCTTTTAAAAATAAACGGCATTGGCACGTTGATCGTTCAGGCGATTTCAGAAAGGAACTATTTTAAAGAAGCCGAGGAAGAATTGCGTTTTATTGAAAATGAAGGGTTGAACGTTTTTTATTTTGAAGACGAAAACTACCCGGAAAAGCTGAAGCATTGCATTGACGGTCCCATTTTATTATTCCAAACCGGAAATATCGATTTAGATAAAAAGCACATCATTAGTATCGTAGGTACACGTAAGATTACCAACAGTGGTGTGGCTTTTTGTGAGGATCTTATTGAAACACTGGCAGTTTATGATCCCATCATCGTTTCAGGTTTTGCTTACGGAACCGATATTACAGCACATAAGGCCGCTATGCAACACAAACTTCAAACCATAGGCTGTTTAGCACATGGTTTGCACACGATCTACCCTAAAGTTCATAAAAAATATATGGCTCAAATGGAAACGCATGGGGGTTTTTTAACCGAATTTTGGAGCACAGATACCTTTGATAAGAAGAATTTTTTAAAACGAAACAGGGTGATCGCCGGTTTAAGCGAGGCTACGATTGTAATCGAATCTGCTAAAAAAGGAGGGAGTCTGGTTACGGCGGATATCGCAAATTCCTATAATCGCGAAGTTTTTGCTGTACCGGGCAGGGTCACAGATGGTTTGAGTGAAGGCTGTAACAACCTTATAAAGCATCAACGAGCCAATATGCTTACTACACCCCTGGATGTGCCCTATATTTTGGGTTGGGATTTAGGTTCTAAACAAAAACCGGCGATACAAAAACAGTTGTTTGTAGAATTGGATGCGGAGGAAAAGGCGATTTATACTTATTTAAAGGAAAACGATAAGCAACAGTTGGATACTATTGCTATAAATTGCGATCTACCCATTTTTAAAGTAGCCGGCACTCTATTAAATATGGAACTTAAAGGTGTTATTCGGCCTTTGCCCGGAAAATTATTTGAAGTTATTTAATCTACTCAGAATTAATAACCTACCTTTTCACGTACACGATTCAGAACATCATCGGCAACAACTTTGGCTTTTTCCGCGCCATGCGCCAGAACATTGTCAATTTCTCCAAGGTTACTCATGTAAAAATCATAACGCTCTCGTTGCTTTTCAAATTTAGAGATGATCAATTCGAACAAAGCTTCCTTAGCATGACCATAACCATAATTACCACCTTCATAATTGGTTTTCATTTCAGCAACCTGATCATCGGAGGCCAGTAAATTATACAAGGCAAAACAGTTACAGGTTTTCCAGTCTTTCGGTTCTTCCAAAGGCGTACTGTCGGTTTGAATACTCATGATCTGCTTACGAAGCTTTTTTTCCGGAAGAAAAATATTGATCGTATTGTTGCGACTTTTACTCATTTTCTCACCATCAGTACCGGGAATAAGCATGGTGTTTTCCTGAATTTTACCTTCAGGCATTACAAAAGTTTCGCCCATTTTTGCATGAAATCGCGAAGCCACATCACGAGTCATTTCAATATGCTGTAACTGATCTTTTCCTACCGGAATAATGTTGGCATCATACATCAAAATATCAGCTGCCATGAGCATCGGGTAGGTAAACAAACCGGAATTTACATCTTCTAAACGGTCGGCTTTATCTTTAAAACTGTGCGCCAGGGTGAGGCGTTGATACGGAAAAAAACAGCTGAGATACCACGTGAGTTCCGTAACCTGAGGCACATCACTCTGACGGTAAAACACTGTTTTTGTAGTATCCAACCCAAAGGCCAGCCAGGTAGCTGCAGTAGAGTAGGTGTTACTTCGCAATAGGTCGGCATCTTTTATCTGTGTTAAGGTGTGCAAATTGGCGATAAATAAGAACGAATCGTTCTTCGGATCATTCGCCATTTCAATGGCCGGCATAATGGCGCCTAAAATATTACCCAAATGTGGGGTTCCTGTACTTTGTATACCTGTTAGTATTCTTGCCATGACTTAGTTTAAAGGGCAAATTTACTGATAAGTTGCCCAATAAAAAAAGTGGCCTGAGCCACTTTTTAAAAATTTTTGGAACGGGGCTATTTTTTAAACAGACCTGCAATAAATAAAATCACACACGCACCAATGGCGCCTGTTATCACGTCACTAATAAGACCATTGCCAATGGCCACGCCAAGTTTGGCAAATATCCAATTCCCTACAACACCGCCTACAATACCAATAATGATATTTAGAACGAGGCCAAAACCGCCACCTTTCATTAATTTTCCTGCTAGCCATCCGGCTATAGCTCCAATGAGTAGGGCATAAAGTAAACTCATAATGATAAAATTTTATAGTTAATGGTATTAAAGATAATCAATTTATAATATTACTTTTGAACGTCATGCGCATCTTCAAATATATTTTTTGGATTCTTTATCGGATTTGGTTTTACATTTTGGTTGCAGTTCCTATCATCGTTCTGTTTCCTATTCTGCTTATTTCCATTTCAAAAGAATCCTGGTATCCTTACTTTTTTAAACTGGCGCGCCTATGGGCTCGATTTATTTTAATAGGCATGGGATTTCACTGTAAGTTCGTTAAAGATCAAATTCCGGAAACAAATAAAAGCTATGTATTTATCGCGAATCATACATCGATGATCGATATCATGCTGATGTTGGTTTTAATAAAAAATCCTTTTGTTTTCGTTGGTAAAAAGGAGTTGGCTAAAATTCCTCTGTTCGGGTTTTTCTATAAACGTACTTGTATTTTGGTCGATCGAAGTTCAGCAAAAAGTAGGCAAGCTGTTTTTATGAGGGCTCAAAAGCGTTTACGTTCCGGTTTAAGCATCTGTATATTTCCCGAAGGCGGCGTTCCTGATGAACGCATTGTTCTGGATACCTTCAAAGATGGTGCTTTCCGACTTTCCATAAACCATCAAATACCTATCGTACCCATTACTTTTCTGGATAATAAAAAGCGGTTTTCTTATATCTTTTTTAGTGGCGGTCCAGGTATTTTGAGAGCCAGAATCCACAACTTTCTCTATCCTGAAGGATTGACCATTCAGGATACAAAAGCTTTAAGCAATAAGGCAAGGGACATTATATTAGAGGATTTAATAGCAAATGAAAAATAAAAAAACTGCCCTCGGGGGAAGGCAGTTTCCCGAACCTGATTTTGAAGGAAAAAAACCGAGGTTCGCATCTAACCAAAGATTTAAAACTTTATAGACAAGCCTGTGTAAACACCAATGAAAAACGGTTGGAATTCACCTGCAGTTCTGTTGAACGAATTGAATTGATATTTTAATAAAGGTTCAATGTTCAGATCTAATTTTTTACTTACACCATAACTAAAGCCCAATCCAAAATTACCCGAATAACTCGTGTTGTTCATGTTGTTGGCTTCCCCCAAATAGGTTCTTCCGGCTTCCGATTCAGTATATACGGCATTATTACTTAAAAATAAAGTACTAAAACCGCCAATAACACGTATGCCAAAACGTTTACTAAGAAGTGCGTATTCCAGTTCCAGCGGAATTTCAATATAACCGAAGGTTTGATCGATCGCAGCATTAGAAGTTGCGGATTCAGGTCGCACGGAATTAATGGTTGTAGCACTCGTAAAGGTGGTGTTATCAGCACTTCCTAAACCGGAAAAATTAGCGGGTTGAGGTTTCGATACGAAGGCCAGTTTCGATGTGGTATAATTAATACCGGCAGATTGGAATACCACAACATCATTGGTTTTGTAACCTAGGGATACCTTGTTAACTCCGGAGCGAACACGAAGTTTTTTGTTCAACGCATAACTTGCAGAAATACCGTAACTCATATTGAGTTCACCCGTTTTAGAATTTCCGTTGAATTGGGCATCGATAGCCGAACCCGGGCCAAGCGAATTAAAATAAACAGGTGCAGCATTAGCAGCAATACTCCACCTGTTCAAACCGTCGTCTTCTTCTTTTTCACGAGTCGTGTTTATATCGTTAATAGCGTCTTCTATACTTTTTTTATTTTTTGGATTGTTTTCTGCTATAACCAAAGCAGCATCTTGTTTTTGGATGTTTTTATCTTTCGTATTATTTATCGCTAAAGCGGAATTTTTGTCTGCTTCTTCTGAAGTTTCTGATTGTTTATTAATGGCCACAGCGGAGGATTCAGCTTTGGTGTTGTTTTTTAAGATAGTTTTTGAATCCTTCTGAATCTTTTGTTCTTCAACAGAATTCGCGGAATAATCAGAATCCTCTGAAGAAGTTTTCATCTTTTCATTTGTGGCAATGGCCGAAGTATTGGCCGGCGCTTTTTGAGAATTCACCCGTTTTGTATTAGCCTCATTTCTATTCGTTTTTTGATTATCCGAAGTATTCATTTGTTTATTTTCTGCGTTATTTTCAGAAGCTATTTTTTGCTCTTCAGTCAGGTTGTTTTCAGGCAATAGATCTTCTGAAGTTTGGGGCGTAATGGTATTATTGCCGTCCTGTGAAGATTCCGTAGATTTCTGAGGCATATTATTTTGCTCCTCGTTTACGATCCTGTTTTGTTCCGGAAGTTCTTCCGTATTAAAATAGGAATAACCTAAGCTTAATAACAGCGCTAAAAGGGCAGCCACGCCGGCATATTGCCACCAGATCGGGATCACGCGCCGTTTTTTCTTTTTATCCAGTTTGGCCTCAATGCGTTTCCAAACAGCATCGTCCGGTTGGGCCTCAAAATCTTTGAAGCTTTCCTGGAATAATCGGTCTATGTGCTTTTTATCACTCATTGTTATGCATTAATCTTTACCGAAGTATTATGGGTTTCAATATCTTTTTTCAAAATTTGTCGTGCTCGAGACAGATTCGATTTTGAGGTGCCTTCACTAATGTCCAGCATGTCAGCAATCTCTTTATGCGAGTAACCGTCAAGTACATAAAGGTTAAATACAAGGCGATACCGGTCGGGTAATTTTTGAATGATTTCAAGCAAAAAATCCAAAGACACCGGAGTCTCTTCAATTTCCACCTCTTCTGCTTCTGTGGTGTTCTCATTTACGATATCAAAGACCTTCTCCTTTCGGTAACGCTGTAAAACGGTATTAATAACAATACGTTTTAACCAACCTTCAAAAGCCCCTTTGTTTTGATATTGATGAACCTTTTTAAAAATGGTTAAAAAAGCGTCTTGCAAATTATCTTCCGCTTCGGTGTAATTTCTGGAATACTTCAAACAGACAGAAAAAAGTTTGCTCGCAAAACGCGAGTATAACTCACCCTGTGCCTTGGTATCCTGAGATTTGCACCTTTCTATGAGTTCCTTTAAACTCAAATTAACCTGTATTTGTTATTAAAAATCTTATCCTGTTACCGGTACTTCAATGGTTAAATAAACATCATCTCCATTACTGTCTTTTCCTTGCCAGAATTTAAAAACATAAGACCCGTTGCTGGTTACTAAAAAGTTAAAAGTAACGTCGGCTAACACATTATCTAGCTGTTCACAATTACCACTTTCAACACAATTAATTGGGGCAACAATACGTATGTTATTGTCTATTCGATAATAAAGATCGAATAGTTTATAACAAGAAGTAGGTTGATAATAATAAACGGTAATCGGATAAACCTCTCCTAATGCAAACTCTTGAGGAATATCCACATTTTCTACCGGCATAAAATCAGTTTTACATACGGGATAATCATCCTTACTGCAAGAAGCCAAAAGCACGAATAAAATCGAAATTAAAATAAACCTTTTCATAACAAATAAACAGTTAGGCTTTCATTTGTTAGATGATAAAAATATAAAAAGGTTGCGTAGGATATAAAAAAAGCCCGATAAACGGGCTTTTTAATTTTTATGAAGTTGCTTCCTTCATGATTTCCCGAACTTTTTCTTCAAGTTCTTCCATCAGTTCCGGATTGTCCTTTATAAGTTCTTTCACAGCATCACGACCTTGACCAAGTTTAGTATCTCCATAACTAAACCAGGAGCCACTTTTTTTAACAATATCGTTTTCAACAGCAATATCCAGGATCTCACCTTCTTTACTCACACCGGTACCGTACATGATATCGAATTCGGCCATTTTGAAGGGTGGTGCTACTTTGTTTTTCACAATTTTCACACGTGTTTTATTACCCAATATATTACCGTTACTATCTTTTATTTGTGTTGAACGACGAATATCCAGGCGCACAGAAGCATAAAATTTTAAGGCGTTACCACCGGTCGTGGTTTCCGGATTTCCGAACATCACCCCGATCTTTTCACGCAATTGATTAATAAACATTACCGTACAATTGGTCTTACTAATCGAAGCGGTTAATTTACGAAGGGCTTGAGACATCAAACGGGCGTGTAATCCCATTTTTGAATCGCCCATCTCACCTTCAATTTCACTTTTCGGTGTTAAGGCAGCAACAGAATCGATTACTACAATATCAATGGCCCCGGACCGGATCAGGTTATCAGCGATCTCCAAAGCTTGCTCCCCATTATCGGGTTGCGAAATGATAAGGTTGTCAATATCCACACCTAACTTCTCAGCATAAAAACGATCGAAAGCATGTTCTGCATCAATAAAAGCGGCAATGCCACCGGCTTTTTGAGCTTCGGCAATAGCATGCAAGGTTAAGGTTGTTTTACCCGAAGATTCTGGTCCGTAAATTTCTACCACGCGGCCACGAGGATAACCGCCAACACCAAGGGCAATATCCAATCCGAGTGATCCGGATGGAATTGCTTCAACATCTACAACCGCGGAATCGCTCATTTTCATTACGGTTCCCTTGCCGTAGGTCTTATCTAATTTATCTAAAGTAAGTTTTAGTGCTTTTAATTTTGCTTCTTTTTCACTGCTCATTATTCAAAAGGATTTGTAAGATTTGTGCAGCTAAAATACCATTTCTTTTCTCAGGATACAATACTAAAACGCAACCTTTATAAACAATTTGCATCTCATAATAAAAGGGAAAGATTTTGTTATGAAACCCTTGAATTTTCTGTGGATATTCAAAGTTGATTTAGTCGAGATCTCATTTATTTTTCCGCAGACTGCCAAAGCACTTAATTTTTAAGTGCTTTTTTAGTTTAATGCCTACGGACAGGAAAATAAGGTTTTTTAAAAGGCAAAAGTTTGATTTTGAGGGTAGCCTTAAAGGAATTTAATCTCGATTATCGCATAAAAATTGTATTTTTGCCCTTCAAAATAAATTCTTTAACCTTAAATTAAGTATAGCATGCAACTGTACAACACCTTAAGCGCTAAAGAAAGAGCCGCATTGATCGAAAAAGCCGGTAAGGATCGATTGACGCTATCTTTCTACAAATACGCTAAAATTGAAAACCCCCGGGAATTTCGCGATCAACTATTCATTGTTTGGAACCAATTAGACGTTCTGGGTCGCATTTATGTAGCTTATGAAGGCATCAATGCCCAATTATCATTACCTGCCGACAATTTTGAAGCTTTCAAAAAGCATTTAGACGCTATCGATTTTTTAAACGGCGTTCGCCTGAATATTGCCATTGAGCAAGACAATATGTCCTTCTTAAAATTGAAGATAAAAGTGCGTCCGAAAATTGTAGCCGATGGCTTGAACGATGATACTTTTGATGTTAGAAATAAAGGCGTTCATGTAGACGCTCAAAAGTTCAATGAGCTTATCGATGATGAGAACACGGTTTTGGTTGATATGCGTAATCACTATGAAAGTGAGATCGGTCATTTTAAAAATGCTGTAACACCTGATGTGGATACCTTTAGAGAATCCCTTGATATTATTGAAGAAGATCTTAAAGAACATAAAGAAGATAAGAATCTGGTAATGTATTGCACCGGAGGGATCCGCTGCGAAAAGGCCAGTGCTTATTTTAAACACAAGGGCTTTAAAAGAGTATACCAACTGGAAGGCGGTATTATTGAATATGCCCGACAAGTAAAAGCATTAGGCTTAGAAAACAAGTATCTCGGTAAGAACTTTGTTTTTGATGAACGCCGCTCAGAAAAAATAAGCGACGATATTATTGCCCATTGTCATCAGTGTGGTGCGCCTTGCGACACGCATACCAACTGTGCGAACGACGCCTGTCACTTGTTGTTCATTCAATGTGATGCCTGTAAAGAGGCCATGGATAATTGCTGTTCAGAAACCTGTAAAGAGATCCACGCTTTGCCTTATGAAGAGCAAAAAGCACTACGGAAAGGTCAGGGCAATAGCAATGACATTTTCAAAAAAGGCAGGGCAGATCACCTACCGTACAAAAAAGATTTACGGAATATTTTCGAGGTCTTTAACAAAAGACGATAATGAACTTTTACAAGATTTTACAACTAAATAAACGGATAAAAAACCATAGAATTAAATTTCTGGGATTGTACATTCTCCATAAATTTAATAAACGGTATTTATCGGTAAATTTAGATCCTGTTTTAGCTTGTAACTTACGTTGTAAAATGTGTTATTTTACCGATAAAGATTATGTAAAGAAATTAAAGGGACAGTTTAAGCAGGAAGAACTTGAACGGGTTGCTGAAGTTGTTTTTCCTAGAGCATTAAAACTTCAGGTGGGCTGTGGTACTGAGCCCACTTTATACAAAAGGCTACCAGAATTAATTGCTTTAGGAAAGCGCAATAAAGTGCCCTATATTTCATTAACAACAAATGCTAATTTACTTACAGAGGATTCCATAGAGGATCTAGTTAAAGCTGGGTTAAACGAATTTACTATTTCGTTACACGGAGTAACCAAAAAAACGTATGAAAGTTTTATGGGTAAAGGCGATTATGAGAAATTTCAAAATGCTCTAAATCTTTTAGGAAAATATAAGAAAAAATACGATTTCAAAGTTCGTGTAAACTACACGTTTAATAAAGATAACTTTTACGAGTTAGAAGATTTTTTTGATAACTTTAATCCAGAAAGTATGGATTTTCTTCAAATTCGACCCATTAGAAAAATAGGAAATACGGAATACAATAATTTTGATATTAGCAGTTTAGTTGAAGATTATCCAAAGGTGATGAAAAAAATAGAAGGAACATGTAAAAGCAATAAAATTACATTGCTCGCACCCAATTCTATTTTGTCGTCTAAAAAAGTTAATGAAGCAAGTTTTATATATGATTACACGTTTTGTTATGTTTCTCCAATAAGTTTTTGGAAAGACGGATTTAATTGGAGAGAAGAAACATTCAATGATTTTAGTAAAAGAATTGGATGGGGTAAATTACTTCTTGCCAATGTATTTAAATCAAAAAAGGAATTTACAGAAACATCAGGACGGCTTGATTACGAAGTAAATTTTAATTAAAGCGCTATACTTTTATAGTCTCTTATAATAATCTTATATTTACGAAGTAAAATGTGGTAAATCATAATTTTACCATGAAAGCAAACAAATATTAACCTTACTTCCAATAGAACAAGTGTTCTAATTGGAACCAACATAAACTTTATGGCTTGTAACAGTTGTTCAACTGGAACCAATGGCCAACCAAGAGGCTGCAAGAACAACGGGACTTGTGGAACAGATAGTTGTAATAAACTAACGGTGTTTGATTGGTTAGCGAACATGTCGCTTCCTAATGGAGAACAGCCTTTTGATTGGGTTGAAGTACGGTACAAAAACGGAAGAAAACACTATTATAAAAATACTGAGAACCTTACATTATCCATTGGAGATATTGTAGCAACTCAGGCGTCTGCAGGGCACGATATCGGTATGGTTACCCTTACGGGGGAATTGGTACGTGTTCAAATGAAGCGCAAGAATATCTCCACCAAACCAGAGGATACGCTCAAGATATACAGAAAAGCGACTCAAAAAGATATTGATGTCTGGACCAAAGCTCGTGAGCGTGAAGAACCGATGAAGGTTAAAGCGCGTCAGTTTGCTATTGATCTGCGTCTGCAAATGAAGATATCAGATATCGAGTTTCAAGGCGATGCCAGTAAGGCAACGTTTTATTACACGGCTGAAGAACGCGTTGATTTTAGAGAACTTATTAAAGTGTTCGCACGTGAATTTCGCACCCGTATTGAAATGAAACAGGTAGGATTTCGCCAGGAGGCGGCGCGACTTGGTGGTATTGGTTCTTGTGGTCGTGAATTGTGTTGTTCTACATGGTTGACCGATTTTCGATCGGTAAGTACCTCGGCAGCGCGCTACCAACAATTATCTTTGAATCCTCAAAAACTGGCAGGCCAGTGCGGAAAATTAAAATGCTGTTTGAACTACGAGTTGGATGCTTATCTCGATGCTTTGAAAGATTTTCCAAAAACAGACATCAAACTTAAAACAGAAAAAGGTATTGCAGTTTGTCAGAAAACAGATATTTTCAGCGGTTTCATGTGGTATGCCTATGAAGGCGAATGGTCGAACTGGCACAAGATCACCGCGCAACAGGCCAATGATATTATCGAGGCCAATGAAAAGAACAAACCTATTGCCAGTTTAGAAGAATTTGCTTTAGATCTGGCCCAAAATACTAAAACCGACTTTGAAAACGTTGTGGGACAAGACAGTTTAACGCGTTTTGATAGTCCAAAACGTCATAAAAAACGTAAAAAGAGTAAAGGCAGAAATAAAAGCAGAAATAAATCGAGTAACAATAAAAGAAAACCTCAAAAGAGTAAGAATGCGTCAAATTAATGTGCTTTTATGGTTGTTAGCTTTAGGTTTGCTTTATGTTTCCTGCGATTCCAAAAGTGTTTACGACGTTTATAAATCGGTTCCAAACAAATGGCATAAAGACTCCATTGTGAGTTTTAATATTACGCCACCGGATTCTATAAAACCGTATAACCTGTTCATTAACCTTCGAAATACAGAAGCTTATAAATACAGCAATTTGTATTTGATTGTTGAAATGGATTTTCCTCACGGAAAAATTATAAAAGATACGTTGGAATATCGTATGGCCGATCCTAGTGGAAAGTTACTCGGCGAAGGCATGACAGATATTAAAGAAAATAAATTGTGGTATAAAGAAGGGGTGGTTTTTGCAGAATCCGGAGATTATACCGTAAAAATTCAACAAGCCATGCGCGAGAATGGCAAGGTTGATGGTGTAGAAGCTTTGGAAGGGATCACCGATGTTGGATTTAGAATTGAAAAGACAACGAAAGAATAACAATAACCTGTTTAAATAGCAAGCTGCTCCAAATGTAGGCGACTTTAACGATGGCAAAAACAAAAAAAAGCAACAAAAAAACCGAAAACTTCTCAGTTTATGTACGTTGGTTCTGGATCCTGTTTTCAGTAGGAATTCTGTCGATCGTACTGATCTTTTTATTGGCATCCTGGGGTGTTTTCGGAGAATTACCGGATTATACGGTTCTGGAAAACCCAAAGACCAATTTAGCAACAGAAATTATTTCTTCAGACGGAAAAACCCTTGGGAAATTCTATCTGAATGATAACCGTACACCGGTATCATACAATGAATTACCACAACATTTGGTAGATGCGCTAATTGCTACGGAAGATGCGCGTTATAGAAGTCACTCCGGAATTGACGCCCGCGGAACGCTTCGTGCTATTTTTAAATTAGGCTCAGGCGGCGGTGCCAGTACTATTTCGCAACAGTTGGCCAAGCAATTATTTACCGTTCAGGTTTCGGATAGTAAACTGCAGCGTGCCTTTCAAAAAGTAAAAGAATGGATCATTGCCGCGAAACTCGAACGTCAGTATACCAAGAATGAGATCATTGCCCAATACTTCAACATTTACGATTTCTTAAATAATGCTGATGGCATTCGCAGTGCAGCCAGTATTTATTTTGATAAAGAACCGCGCGACTTGAACATCAAAGAATCAGCCATGCTGGTAGGCATGTTTAAAAACTCAGCGCTATATAACCCAAGAAGAAATCCGGAAGGTGTTAAGAATCGTCGAAATGTGGTTCTGGCTCAGATGTATAAATATGGTTACATCAGTGAGCAACAAAAAGATTCACTGCAAGCTACGCCTCTGGATCTAAAATATACACCACAATCACACCGCGACGGTATTGCTACCTATTTTAGAGCATATCTGGATGGCTTTATGAAAGACTGGATCAAGAACAATCCGAAACCGGACGGCACGCGTTGGAGTTTGTATAACGACGGATTAAAAATCTACACGACCATCGATTCCCGTATGCAAAAGTATGCGGAAGAGGCCGTTCAAAAACATATGCCACGTTTACAAAAGGAATTCGATCATCAAAACACTCCGGATCGAAATCCAACGGCTCCGTTTTTAGAGTTGGATCAATCGGAAATTAAGGATCTGATGCATCGATCAATGCGACAATCAGAACGTTGGCGTCATATGAAATACGATCTTAAAAAGGATGATAAAGAGATTGAAGAATCTTTTTATAAAGCGACACAGACCAGAATATTTGCGTGGAAAGATGGTCTGGCAACTGAGATCGATACCATTATGAAACCTATCGATTCTATGCGATATTACAAATCGTTTTTACGAGCCGGAATGATGTCTATGGACCCACAAACGGGTCATGTTAAGGCCTGGGTGGGCGGTATCAATTACCGAAATTTCCAATACGATATGGTAAAACAGGGGCGTCGTCAGGTAGGCTCTACCTTCAAACCTTTTGTCTATGCAACAGCTATCGATCAGTTACATTTATCACCTTGTGATGAATTCCCCGATACACCTTTCTGTATAGAAAAGAATAAGTTTGGAAACCCGGAACAATGGTGTCCTAAAAATTCCGGTGGGGATGATGATTACGGCGGAAAACGCACCCTGAAAAATGCTTTGGCAAACTCTGTTAACACGATTACCGCGCGACTAATTGATAAAGTTGGTCCGCAACCTGTAGTAGATCTGGCTCATAAAATGGGCGTAGAATCGGATATTCCGGCGGTACCTTCAATCGCCTTAGGAACGGCTGATCTCAGTATTTACGAAATGGTTGGTGCATTTGCCACCTTTGCTAATAAAGGGGTATATACCAAACCGGTGATGGTAACCAGTATCGAAGACAAGAACGGTACCATTTTATATCAGTTCAAACCGGAGACCCGCGATGTATTAAGTGCCGAAACAGCTTATGTGACTGTTAAACTTTTGGAAGGTGTAACCGAAGGAGGCTCGGGAACGCGTTTACGCCATACCTTTGGGGTGAATCAACCCGTTTATAAAGAAATTATTACCGGATACCCCTATCAATTTGACAATCCTATCGCAGGTAAAACCGGAACCACACAAAACCAAAGTGATGGGTGGTTTATGGGCATGGTGCCCAATCTGGTTACCGGGGTTTGGGTAGGCGGTGAAGATCGTGCGGTACATTTCCGCACCATTACTTACGGTCAGGGGGCATCGATGGCCTTACCGATCTGGGCGTTATACATGAAAAGCTGTTATGCGGATGAGGATCTCAATGTATCGAAAGGCGAATTTGAAGCACCCGAAAATCTCACCATAAATGTGGATTGCACAAAACCCACGGAAGACAAAACCAATGAAAAGGAACCACTTCCGGACGACCTGGATTTTAATTAATATTCCCGTTAAAAAATAAGGTATAATTCAATATTTGAAAGCCATTCTTTTTTTAGAATGGCTTTTTTATTTCGTAATTTTAGAGAGTAAAAAATGCAATTAATTCAAAATGATAAACAAAAAAGTAGCTTCCGTTGAAGAAGCCTTAAAAGGTGTTAAAGATAATATGACTTTCATGTTGGGTGGTTTTGGCCTTAGCGGAATCCCTGAGAACGCCATTGCGCATTTGGTAAAATTGGGCGTAAAAGGCCTTACCTGTATTTCCAATAATGCGGGTGTAGACGATTTTGGTCTGGGCCTGTTACTCCAAAAAAAGCAGGTTAAAAAAATGGTGTCATCTTATGTGGGTGAGAATGATGAGTTCGAACGTCAGATGCTTTCAGGAGAATTGGAAGTAGAGCTTATTCCACAGGGAACATTGGCCGAACGTTGTCGTGCAGCGCAAGCCGGAATACCGGCTGTTTTTACGCCTGCAGGTTATGGAACTGAAGTGGCTGAAGGAAAAGAAACCCGCGAATTTAAGGGTAAAATGTACGTTCTGGAACACGCCTTTAAAGCCGATTTTGCGTTTGTAAAAGCCTGGAAAGGTGATGAAGCCGGTAATTTGATCTTTAAAGGAACGGCCAGAAATTTTAACCCTAATATGTGTGGCGCCGCAACTATTACAGTGGCCGAGGTGGAGGAACTGGTAGCACCCGGCGAATTGGATCCCAATCATATCCATATCCCCGGCATATTTGTGCAACGTATTTTCCAAGGTAAAAAATATGAAAAGCGCATAGAGCAACGCACCACCAGACCAAGAGAATAATTAAACGTCATTCCTGCGAAGGCAGGAATCTCAATAAAAAAACAAACAACATGTTAGATAAAAACGGAATAGCAAAACGCATCGCCAGAGAAGTTCAAGATGGCTTTTATGTTAATTTGGGAATAGGAATTCCCACGCTGGTAGCCAACTATGTACGCGACGATATTGAAGTTGAATTTCAAAGTGAAAATGGGGTGCTGGGTATGGGACCTTTTCCCTACGAAGGCGAGGAAGATGCCGATGTTATAAATGCAGGAAAGCAAACCATCACAACCCTACCCGGAGCAAGCTTTTTCGATTCCGCTATGAGTTTTTCAATGATCCGCGGGCAACACGTCGATCTTACAATTCTTGGTGCGATGGAAGTGGCTGAAAATGGTGATATCGCCAACTGGAAAATTCCCGGTAAAATGGTTAAAGGTATGGGCGGTGCTATGGATCTTGTGGCCAGTGCTGAAAATATTATTGTGGCAATGATGCACACAAACAAACATGGTGAGTCTAAATTATTAAAATCATGTACACTACCGTTAACCGGAGTACACTGCGTTAAAAAGATTGTAACCAATATGGCCGTGATTGAAGTTACTGAAAAAGGTTTCAAATTGTTGGAACGCGCGCCGGGGGTTACCGTGGAAGACATCATAAAAGCAACAGAAGGAACCTTAATTGTTGAGGGAGACATTCCTCAAATGCTGCTATAAAACATTCAAAATAGACTGAAAAATCGGTAAAATGTTAAAAAATATTGCATTTTATCGATTTTATATGTTTTTTATCTGATATTTTGAAAAAATGTATGATATTAGCATCACCCAAGTTAACCAATTAATCATATAGATTGTTTCAAATCTACCATAAATTTTAGACTTATGAATTTTGCCGCAAATCTACCTGAACAACCTACTAAAGAAGAAAGTAAATTCAGTGAAACTGTAAAGCACAACATACAGTTTTTTAAAAGTTTAATTTATTTAACCAAGAAAATATTCATGCTATAACCCTTTGGGTATAGCATGAATTAATTTTTTGGTGTAATCTTTTTGAGGCGCCGAATATATATCATCGGCATCACCAATTTCCTCGATTTTCCCTTTATTCATCACCAGTAACTGGTCACTCATATATTTTACAACGGCAAGATCGTGTGAAATAAAAATGTATGTAAAGCCAAAGCTTTCCTTTAATTCATTCAGCAAATTAAGAACTTGAGCTTGTACGGAAATATCCAGAGCCGAAACAGATTCGTCACATACGATCAATTTAGGCTGCAAAGCGATAGTCCTGGCAATACCGATCCGTTGGCGCTGGCCTCCGGAAAACTCGTGCGGATACCGATCAAAATAGGCTTCTGATAAACCCACACGATCCAGAATTTCAATAGTTTTTTCTTTACGCTCCTGATCTGAGTTATACAATTTATGAACCTGCATGGGTTCCATAATCGCTTTCCCAATTGGGATTCTTGGGTTTAAAGAAGAGTAAGGATCCTGAAAGATTATTTGAATGTCTTTTCGTAGATCTCTGGTAGCTTTTTTTCCAAGTTTGGTAATATCTTCACCCTTATAAAGAATGGCACCTTTTGTGGCTTTATCCAGTTGTAAAATAGCATTGCCAAGGGTCGATTTTCCACAACCGGATTCTCCTACCAGACCTAAAGTTTCACCTTCATATAATTTAAAACTCACCTGGTCTACCGCCTTAAAACCATGTGGTTTTGAGAACCAACCGGATTTTGAAAAATAGGTTTTTTCAACATTAATAACTTCCAGTAATGGTGGTTGGCTATATAAAGCTTTATGATTCTTTTCACGTTCTTTCTTTGTCACTGTTGCTTTTGAGGTGGTACCGCTGAGGTAGTCCTGAATCGTTGGAAGTGTTTTCAGGCGAACATCCAGCGAAGGCCTCGAATTGATTAATGCTTTTGTGTAATTATGCTGCGGCGTTTTAAATATTGCTTCTACAGAACCTGCTTCAACAATAGCGCCTTTGTACATCACCAGTACCCGCTGGGCGATCTCAGAAATAAGCGCGAGGTCATGGGTAATAAAAATGATGCTCATTTTGGTTTCTTTCTGAAGGCGCTTCAATAAATTAATGATCTCTGCCTGAACAGTAACATCCAGGGCGGTTGTTGGTTCATCGGCGATCAAAATATCGGGCTTACAGGCAATAGCCATCGCGATCATCACACGTTGTTTCTGGCCACCGGAAATTTCATGTGGATATTTGTTATAGGTATTCCTAACTTCCGGGAGTTTTACTTTTTCAAATAAAGAAAGGGTCTCTTCCTGAGCTTCTTTTTTAGAAAGATTGGTGTGCTCCAATAACATTTCCTGAACTTGCTTTCCGCAGGTCATGGATGGGTTTAAGGAACTCATTGGTTCCTGAAAGATTATAGCGATCTTTTTCCCGCGAATATCCTGAAAACGTTTTTCCGGAAGTAAAATAAGATCGTCTTCGCGAAACAAAATTTTTCCGGAAGTAATTTTAGAAATACGTTTTGGAAGCAAACCCAAAATGGCTAATGACGACACCGATTTTCCCGACCCTGATTCACCTACAATTCCTAAAATTTCGTTCTGAAATAAGTCATAAGAAATATTGGTCACCACTGTATTTTCACCAAAGGCTACCGATAAATTTTCAACTTTTAATAAGGGTTTTTCCGCCATTTATTTATGAATGATGTCCTCTTCGTCTAATAATTCTTCACCACGCAAGCGCAATAATATTTGAGCTACAGCAATGGTATCTTTTTCGCAATAATTAATAATGCGGTCTATGTTTTTTTCCTCGTAATATACTCTATAAACCTCACTGCCGTCAATATCATCTTTAGGTGACGGTACCCCTAAAACATTGGTGAGTAATTTTAACGAGGTGTAATTTTTGTAATCACCAAATTTCCACAATTCCAGGGTATCTAAATGCGGTACTTCCCAGGGTTTTTTGCCAAACAAATTAAGTTTATCCGGTAATTCAACACCGTGAATGATCATCCGTCGTGCAATGTATGGAAAATCGAATTCTTTACCGTTATGAGCACAAAGCAAATGATTCGCTCTGAAAAAATGGGTGTCCAGTAAATTTTTAAAATCCTTTAAAATGATATCTTCATTACCATGAAATGTAGTTACCCGAAAGGTTTTTTTGTCGTTCAAAATATTGAAATACCCTACGGAAATACAAATGATCTTTCCAAACTCGGCCCAAATACCCGCACGATCATAAAATTCCTCAGCCGTAAAATCTTCCTTTCGCTGGTATTGCGATTTATGTTCCCAAAGGAGCTGTTTTGTTTCATCCAGATCTGAAAAATGTTCGGTTTCAGGAACGGTTTCAATATCCAGAAATAAAATATTTTCGAGATTAAGTTTGGTAATCATAGGTTTGGGATCTATGTTTTTGAAATGAAAACAGCATGGCATTGCTTGCCTAAAATTCCGGCTACTCCGGCTGCCAATCCACCTACAATTCCCGTCACTAAAATTAGGAGATAGGGGTTACCACCTAACGGAAATAATACCGCAATTTTCTTTGCCAAGGTAAAATCATTAGCGCTGCTTATAATAAAAGCCTGAATCATCCATAGCAAAGCAATAGCGAGGAAGGGAATAAAAAACACTGCTGCTTTTTTCAATGGCATAAACAATCCTGATAAAAATCCTGCAAGCATAACAGACCACCATGGAAAAAATGGCCCTAAAATGATGGCAATAACAATAACTAATATAAAGTGGACCAGCGTTCGTTTCATGGTGTTGGATTTAAGGTTTGTGTGCTCATGGTTTCATCATCGGATGTCGCGCTTTGCATAAAGTCGAGATTTAAATAATTTCCAGCGGCCCAGTCGTCGATAAAATTATCGTAATACGGACTTCCGGGATTCCCTGATTGACCGCCGGGGTAGATTCCAAGTGCGGTTGGTGGAGAGGTCATTTCCACGATCATGCGCCATGAAGGTCCGTGATTTGTGTCTGCAGCATTCACCGTATTTCTGTCCCCGCCAACGGGGATATCAAAACGTGAAAATGCAGGTAAGGCTTGAAGTAAGTGCCCTACGTAGGTACCCTTATATTTTCCCCAGGCATCATCGCCGTTTTCCGCTTCCCAGTCTTTTATTTGCTTTACAGTTTCTTTGAATGAGATCAAGAACAGATCAGATGAGGTTTCTTTTTCAGGGGTATTTACAAGATCCATAATCGCACTATCCGGATCGTTTTTCAATAAATAAATGGTTTGATAATGAAGCGTTCGTTTAAAATAATCTTTACTCTTAGAATCTGGTTTTTTCTTCAAAGCATCTTCCCAATCTACATCATCCCAGGTTATGTTGAATAGATTGGGCCACCACACTTCCCAGATGGTTGCGGCGTGTGAATCTATCGTATTGTTGAAATCCCAGTCTTTTATTTGATTGTAAAACTCAGTTTCTTCAGGATTTAAAGTAGAAGTATCCATGTGTTCAAAAATGTAAGGCAAAAGTTCCGAAGCTTTCAAATTGAAAACATTGTTCTGCAAATCTTTAAAATCCTGAATGGTCACATGGTCTTTCGACCGGAAAAAATCATTGATGACCCGATTCCGATAGGCTTCAAAATGATCGTTAAACACATAATAAGGATATTGTTGATCTACCGGATGCTGATTTGCAGAACTCACAAAACCGCGCTCGGGATTCTTCGTTTTAGCGTTGAATTCCTGCGGAATAAAACTCTGCCATTCATTATCCGGATTACTGCCGTCCATCAGAAATTTTCCTTGTCCCTTCCATTTATTAGCGAAAAGCCCCTGAATCCATAAGGCAATATCACCTTCCGTGGAAGCAAACACAAAATTTTGTGCCGGAGCCACCCAGTGTTTTAGGGCACTTACATAATCATCGTAATTTTTGGCCTCGTTAAGTTCTAAAATAGTGCGTTGTTCATTACCTCCCATATGGCCTGTCCATTTCATGGCATAACCTACGGTTTTTTGAGTGCCTTTATAATTATAATCGTAACTCACCGGACCTTCATGGGTATAAAGTACCGTATCCACGTAAGTTTCTTTACCTTTTATTTTGATGTTCTCCAAGCGTATTTTGGTCTTGCGCCAACTGTCGCCGTATTTATATTCAGTTCTGGAGGCATCTTTAAATGTGGTTTTATACCAGTCCTTAACATCACGCGTGGCATTGGTTTCTCCCCAGGCAATATGGGTATTAAAACCTGAAACAACGCCCATGGCACCGGGCAAGGTTGCTCCAAAACTGTTATGTTCTGGTGTTGCCAGTTGCATCACGTACCAGATCGATGGCAAGTTCAATCCCAGGTGTGGGTCGTTAGCCAGGATGGGGTGACCCGAATAGGATTTTGTGCCGGAGACCGCCCAGTTATTACTACCGTTAGAGGGATTCGGATCTTCCATGGTTTCAACAATGGAATCCTGGGGTATTTGAGACTGCGGAATTTCGGTGATTGGTGTATCGATATAACTCCAATCGGTTTCCACAGGAATTACAGGATCTATGATATCATAAAAATCCGGGAACATCTTATTGAATCTATTCTCACCAAATTTTTTGAGTAAATGTGTATAAGTAAAATCATTGCTGTAACCACAAAGGTCGTCTGTCATATACATGAACAGTAAAGTGGTTTTTTCAAGGGTCCACGGTTCCGGAGCGTAACCCAGTAATTTGTATTCTATAGGACAATCTTTAGGATTTAAGGTTTGAATATAACGGTTTACACCATCGCGATAAGCTTCAAGATATCCCAAAATCTCAGGGTCTTTTTTAATGCGTTCCAAAGCTTTTTCAGCACCGTAACCTAAACCTTTCCGGCGTTGCATGCGATCGAATGGGACAGCTTTTTCGCCTACAATTTCAGCTAAGCGCCCGGCCGATGCAAAGGTTTGAAATTCCATTTGCCACAAGCGGTGTTGCGCCGTAATGTATCCTTGTGATCGGTAGAGATCGGTATCATTTTGGGCAAAAACATGCGGAATTAAATGCTTGTCGTAAAACACGGTTACCGGTTCTTTTAGACCAGGCAGATCTAAATTTCCCGAAACATTTGTTGTTTTATCGTTTTGCCAAAAACCTTGGTTTGGATTAAAAAAAGCACCCAATACCGGGGCAGAGCCTAAAGGATTATTTAAGGCATAAAAAATGCCAAAAGCTATGATGAAGGCCAGAATAAATTTGAAATATTTCATTAGGCAAGTTTAGTTTAGAGAAATTAAATATAGGAAATAAATCGCTTAAAAACCTTTGTTTTTTGAATGGTTTTAAGTTGAAGAACTGTTGAAGATTTTAAAACAGGCTTTGCTGTTTATAGGGACTTTCATGTTCCAATAGCCATTGTTTCCGATGGATGCCTCCGGCATAACCGGTTAAGCTCCCATCACTTCCAATAACGCGATGACAGGGCACTACGATCCAAAGTGGATTTTTGCCATTGGCACTGGCCACAGCACGAATGGCTTTAACGTCGCCCAATTGTTTAGACAAATCTAAATAGGAAATGGTTTTGCCGAAGGGAATCTCAAGTAATTTATCCCAAACACGTTTTTGAAAATCGGTTCCTGACGGATTTAGTTTAAGGTCGAATTGCGTCCGGGTTCCTTCAAAATATTCTTGAAGTTGTATGGCGCAATCTTCGAGTTCCTCAGGAATAATATCGGTAATTTTTTCCTCTGAATTAAGCACCGTTATGGCCGAAATACCCTCTGCATCGCCTTCTATTTTAGTGAAACCTAGTGGCGTTTTAATGATGCAGGCCGTCATGAACTTTTAAGAATTTGAGTTGTCATAAATTCCTAGTTTTTTAGCCCGTGATTCCCAGCTTTTTCGCGCCAGATATTGTAAATCGGAAACGTTATCACTCTCATCCATAATTTCCAGGCCAAGTAGGGTTTCAATAACATCTTCCATGGTTACCAATCCACTTACCGAACCGTATTCATCCACAACCAAAGCCATGTGGTTTCTGGTCTCTACCAGTTTATCGAATAATTTCGGAATGGGTAGGTTGCGCACAACAATGATAATGGGACGTTTTAAATCCACTAGTTTTTTATCACCGTTATCCAAAGCCATTTCCTTAAAAATTTCATCCTTTAAAACCAGACCTGTAATATCGTCCTCTTGTTTGGCATAAATAGGAATTCTGGAAAATCGAAGATTCATATTTTTTTCAAAAAAGTCAGCAACTGTTGTATTTTGATCTTCAATTTTCATAACCGGTCTCGGGGTCATGATGTCTTTTGCAAACACCTTTTTGAAGGTGAGCAGGTTTTTAATGATCTTACTTTCATTTTCCTTGAACACGCCCTCTTTATGTGCAGCATCGGTCATGGCCATAAAACTTTCACGACTCAAAACACTACCGTGACTACTTCCGCCAATCAGTTTTGTAAAGAGTTGTAAAAGCCATAAAATGCCTGTCCAACGTAAAGGAAAAATCAGTATTGAAATCGCTGTTGAAGCAAAATTTGCTAATGCTTTCCAGTATTTGGCTCCTATGGTTTTCGGGATAATCTCTGAAGCGATCAAGATCAATAAGGTCATGATCGCTGAAACAACACCAACGGTATTGAAGCCAAGAATCTCTATTTTATACGGTAATTCTTCCGCCTGAATTCCCACCATCATAGCACCTACGGTGTGCGCAATCGTATTCAGGGTAAGTATGGCAATAAGTGGTTTATCCACATCCTTTTTCAGGGATTCCAGGGTGGTTGCATAGTGTTTACCTTCTTCTTTTTTAACATTAATGAATGTTGGTGTGACACTCAATAGAACAGCTTCCAGTATGGAGCATAAAAAAGAAAAGAAAATAGAAAGGAAAGCCCAAAAAATTAGTGCGCTCATGAAATCAGGATTTGTTGATTCTTAATTTTCAAATCCTAATATACACCTTTTTTGTTGAACGCCGATAGCTGATGTAAAGGAACTATTTATTTAAGATTTTAACAACATCTTTCGCAAAATATGAAGCGATAATATCAGCTCCCGCACGTTTAATGGATGTGATTTGTTCCATCATCACCGCATCATGATCTAACCAGCCTTTTTCCGAGGCAGCTTTAATCATAGCGTATTCTCCGGACACCTGGTAAACCGCTACCGGAACATCTACGGCATTTTTAATTTCGCGAACAATATCGAGGTAACATAAACCGGGTTTTACCATGACAATATCGGCACCTTCATCAATATCCATTTCAGTTTCTTTAATGGCTTCGGACCGGTTAGCGAAATCCATTTGATAGGTTTTTTTGTCCTTTGGAATATCAGTAGCATCAACCGGTGCGGAATCTAAGGCATCACGGAATGGACCGTAAAACGCCGAGGCGTATTTGGCTGAATAACTCATGATACCTGTATTTATAAAACCATCATTATCTAAAGCTTCGCGAATGGTTAAAATACGACCGTCCATCATATCGCTGGGAGCTACAAAATCGGCTCCGGCCTGCGCATGCGATAAACTCATTTGACCCAGAACTTTGGCGGTTTCATCATTTAAAATAATGCCGTTCTTCACAATGCCATCATGGCCGTAAACGGAATAGGGGTCGAGAGCAACATCCGTCATAACCAACATATCCGGGCAGGCATTTTTAACCGTTTTGATGGCGCGTTGCATCAATCCTTCAGGATTTAAGGCTTCTTTCCCAACGTTGTCTTTCAGGTTATCCGGCACTTTTACAAAGAGTAAGACTGCTTTTAAGCCCATATTCCAAAGGGATTTCACCTCTTTTTCCAAAAGGTCTAAACTGTAGCGGTAGTAATTAGGCATGGAGGTGATCTCGTCTTTTACGCCTTTGCCTTCAACCACAAAAAGTGGCACTAAAAAATCGTTTGGACTCAGGGTTGTTTCACGAACCAGGGCGCGGATGGCTTCACTGGTTCTTAAACGTCTGTTGCGTTGTAATGGATACATGATGAAACGGTTTAATATTATTTAATTTCTTTATTCACCCAGTCGATCGGGGTTTCTAAAACATCAACAAGTTTCGCTTCCCAGCTTCCCGGTTCGGGATGATGGTCGTACACCCATTGGACCTTGGGTGGCAAACTCATTAAAATACTTTCGATGCGCCCGTTGGTTTTCAGTCCAAACAGGGTGCCTTTATCGTGAACGAGATTGAATTCCACGTAGCGACCTCGACGGATTTCCTGCCAGGTTCGTTGTGCTTCTGTGTAATCCAGATCTTTACGTTTTTCAACGATTGGTTTGTAGGCTTCTAAAAAACTATCGCCCACTTCAGTAACGAAATTATACCAATCTTCCATGCTCATGGCGTCGGTTTCTTTGCAGTAATCGAAAAATAAACCTCCGATACCGCGACCCTCACCACGATGGCTGTTGTAAAAATAGGTGTCGCAACGTTCTTTGTATTCCGGATAGAAATCGGGATGATGTTTGTCGCAGGCGGTTTTACACACTTCGTGAAAATGTTTCGCGTCAGCTTCAAAAAGGTAATACGGCGTGAGGTCGAGTCCTCCACCAAACCAACTATCTATGGTGTTCCCTTGTTTATCATACATTTCAAAATAGCGCCAGTTGGCATGAACCGTTGGCACCATGGGATTTTTTGGATGAATAACAAGACTTAGACCGCAGGCAAAAAAATCGCAGTCGGATACCTTGAAATAGTTTTGCATGGTTTTCGGTAGTGGGCCGTGAACGGCGGAAATATTGACACCGCCTTTTTCGAAAACGGCACCATTTTCGATAACCCGTGTGCGTCCGCCACCACCTTCTGGGCGTTCCCAAAGGTCTTCCTGAAATGTGGCTTTGCCATCGATGGTCTCTAGCGTTGCCGTGATGCTGTCCTGTAAATCTTGTATGTATTGATAAAATTTATCTTTCATTTATACAATTTCTATTTTGTTCATCAGCCGCGTTAGGGATTGAGGCATTGTTGGAGCTCGCCCGCAGGGAAGCGACTGCCGAAAGCGCGACCCTTGTGGTAACGCCCAAAAACTAGGCTTTATATTCTTTTACGGCATCGATAAAAGCTTTCGCATTTTCAACCGGGATGTTGGGCAAAATGCCGTGACCGAGGTTGACGATGTACTTGTCTTTGCCGAATTCGTTGATCATTTGATGCACCATTTTTTTAATGTCGGATGGTTGCGACAATAGGCGCACGGGATCGAAATTGCCCTGTAACGTTATGTTGCCTCCTGTGAGCTGACGTGCTACATTAGGGGCGCAAGTCCAATCGATTCCGAGTGCTGCGGCGTTACTTTTTGCCATATCTTCGAGGGCGAACCAACAGCCTTTTCCGAAAGCGATTACCGGAGCGTAATCTTTGAGCGCCTCGATAATTTGGTTGATATACTGCCACGAAAATTCCTGATAATCGGTGGGTGACAACATGCCTCCCCAGGAATCGAAGACCTGAACGGCATCGACGCCGGCTTCAATTTTTTGTTTGAGATATTCAATAGTGGTATCCGTGATCTTTTGTAACATTTCATGAGCTGCCACCGGATTGGTGAAGCAAAAGGCCTTGGCTTTATCGAAGGTTTTGCTACCCTGACCCTGCACGCAATAGCACAAAATAGTCCACGGTGAACCGGCAAATCCGATGAGCGGAATCTCGTTGTTTAGAAGTTCTTTTGTGGCTTTGATAGCCTCGTAAACATAGTCTAATTCTACTGAAACATCGGGAACAATCACGCGGTCGACATCGGCTTGTGTGCGCACGGGGTTTGGTAAAAACGGACCGAAATTGGGTTTCATTTGTACCTCGATATTCATGGCCTGTGGGATCACAAGGATATCGCTGAACAAGATGGCGGCATCCATGCCGTACCGGCGAATGGGTTGCACGGTGATCTCACTGGCAAGTTCCGGCGTTCGGCAGCGCGTGAAAAAATCATATTTCTCACGGATTTCCATGAATTCCGGTAAATAGCGTCCGGCTTGACGCATCATCCAAACCGGCGGTCGTTCAACGGTTTCTCCTTTTAAAGCTCTTAAAAATAAATCGTTCTTTATACTCATAGTTCTTTTTTTCTTTTTTAGACGTAATGTGCATTTACCAGTTCGATAACACTTTCCACGGTTGGCACTTTCGCGACACGCACATCACTGAAATGTTTTTTTGCCTCCAGAGCTGTGGTTTCTCCAATGCAAAAGGCGATTATTTCCTGACGGTTGGCCTTCACAAAACTTTCCACAGTAGACGGACTGAAAAACATAACGCCTTCAACCGTAGGATCTACCTGAACGCCATCATATTTGGTTTGATAGGCTTCAACCTCATTCACTTTAATATGATTTTCTTTTAGTAGATCAGGGAGCGTATCCAAACGTAAATCGCTGCAAAAATACGTAACTTCTGTGCCTTCTAAGTATTCTATTAAATATTTCGCCAGACTTTTCGCATTCTTTTCCTGATGCTTTACCGGGCCTATTTTTTTTTCGATAAGTCTTTTTGTTCTGCGCCCGACGCAGTAAATATTTTCGAATTGCAATTCGGCCGGTGAGAAGTTTGTTGTTAAGGCTTCTACCGCATTTTTACTGGTGATAATAACGTTTTTAATAGGGTTTCGCAAGATGCGCGGTGGAATCCGGTTGAGGCTGATTTTTATAAAATCGCTGCTTTCTGAAACCACTTTGTCATGGAACAGTAAACGTTGGTCTTCTGTTAAACTTTTAGTTGAATATATTGTGGTTTTTTTGTGCGAACGTCTTAGTGCATCCATGAGTCGTTTTCCACCACGTTCAATAATATAATTTGCCGCGAACTCAGCGATATCGTCATGTTGCCCCAGTTTCTTTACTTTGGAAACTTCAATTTTTTTGGTGCCGTCTTCACTTAATAGAACACCTTTAAAATTTACTTCCTCGTTTTTGATATACGCCAGGGCACCGATGGGTGCTGTACAGCCACCTTCGAGTTTATTTAAAAACTGGCGTTCGATAGTGGTGCAAATTTCAGTCTCTTTGTGGTTGAGGTGTGCACAAGCTTCCAGAACATAATCATCTTCTTCTAAGGCGGTGACCATGATAGCGCCTTGAGCAGGTGCGGGAATCATCCAGTCAAGATTTATAGCCTGTTCCGGACGGATCCCAATACGGCCAATTCCGGCTGCGGCAAAAATAGCCCCGTTCCAATCGTCGTTATCCTCAAGCTTTTGAAGGCGTGAATTCACATTTCCACGTAAATCCACCAAAGTATGCGTTGGATAACGGTTGAGCCATTGTGCACGACGGCGCAGACTTCCGGTAGCGACAACGGCGTGCTTCGCACTTAAAAATTCTTCATTGTTTTTATAAACCAGAGTGTCGTTTACATTACCACGTTTTAAAACAGCGGCCTGCACAATACCTTTAGGTAAAATAGTGGGGACGTCTTTTAAGGAATGCACGGCAATATCGATATCCTCATTGAGCATAGCGATGTCTAAAGTTCGGGTAAAAATTCCGGTGATGCCCAATTCGTAAAGCGGCTTATCCAGCACGATATCGCCTGTGGATTTTACAGGAACCAAAGTGGTGTTATAACCCTGTTCTTCCAATAATTTTTTTACAATATTGGCCTGCCAAAGGGCTAATTCGCTATCGCGTGTTCCTATTCGAATGGTTTTAGACATGTTTTGTTTTTGGTTTTGAAATTCTGATTACATACGATTAACTCATATTTCCCATTTCCGATATTTTTTCATTTAGTCCGAAGACTACCATGACATCTCCTTTCTCAATCTCCGTGTTACCTGTTGGAATCCCGATAACCTCCATTTGTGTGGTGGACACTCCGATGAGGTTGGTTTTTTCGTTTTTACGCAAAATGGTAATGATGTTTAGATTGTAATTTTTTCGGATATCAATCTCTTCAATGGTTTTGCCTACAAAATCATCAGGAACCTTAAGCTCGGAAATGGAATAACGGCTATCAATTTTAAAGTTGTCTACAATATTTTTAAGATTGATTTTATTAGTGAGTTTCTCCGCGGCTTCCTGTTCGGGATGTACAATAAAATCGATACCCATAGCCTGTAACACGGTGTCGTGTATTGGTGATAGCGAACGGCTGATCACACGGGCTTTGGATAGTTTTTTAATGATGGCGGTAGTGATGATGGCAGCACCTTCATTCTCCCCAATGGCCACCACGGCAATATCTGTTTGCTGAATAGGCAATGCCTGATACGCTTGTTCGTTGGTCGAATCCAGGCAAATACTATGAGAAATCTTATCTTTTATTAAATTGACTTTATCCATTTTGTTGTCAACACCAATAACCTCGTTCCCTGTTTCCGTTAGGCTTAAGGCTAAAGACATTCCAAAATTACCGAGACCAAAAATGATAATTTTCATAGTGTTTCGTTTTAGTTAATTAAAATATTTTCCTGTGGATACTGGTAGAATTTTTGTTCTACTTCACCCATAATTCCAAACAATAAGTTCAACATACCGATACGCCCTAAGAACATCACCAAAATGATGACAATTTTTCCGCCATAAGATAAAGTAGGCGTTACATTTAAACTGAGCCCCACGGTACTATATGCCGAAAAACATTCGAAGGCCAGTTCCATCAGGGTTTTATCCGGTTCAAAATAGAGCAGGAACATGATGGCTACACCAATAATGATCAATGAAATACTAATAATTGAAAAGGCTCTGTTCACGGTGCTACTGGAGATCTCACGGGAATTGATCTCAATGCGTTTTTTACCTCGGGCTGTTGCAAAAATGTTCAGGGTTGCAATGGCAAAAGTACTGGTTTTAATACCACCACCGGTAGAGGCCGGTGAAGCTCCGATCCACATCAATAAAATAACAAATAACAACGATGGCGTTGCCATATGCGTATAATCTACCGTATTAAATCCTGCAGTTCTGGGCGTAACCGAAGAAAACATTGCTGTGGTAATTTTGCCAAAAATTGAGGTGTGTGCTTTTTGAGTAAAATTGGCTTCACCAAAATAGAAAAACAAACCACCTGCAAGGAGTAATACGAGCGTGGTAACCAGGATTAATTTTGAATTCAAAGTTATAACACGAACCGTTTTTATTTTTTTTGCTTTGAACAGATTAAGTAAAAAGGTCTTGAAATAAGTAAATATGTTGAACACAATATTATAACCCAATCCGCCGCAAACAATGAGGATCATAACCACCCATTGTAGGCCGTAATTAAAGCGAAGCGTCGCAGCATAAAAACTAGATGATGAGGTTGAAAAACCCGCGTTGCAAAAAGCCGAAACTGAATGGAAAATGGAGAAAAAGAATTTATTGTTTACTGTAGGGTCGTCGCTAATTGAGGTATAAATAAGCAAAGCTCCAATAGCTTCAATTCCAAGGGTGAACAACACAATTTTTACGGCCAGATTAAATACGTCGTATAAATTTTCTGAAGACGTGAAATCCTTAATATACATACCTTCACTAAACGATGAATTTTCTTTAAAAAAGTAAGCAAAAAAGGAGGTGAAGGTCAAGATTCCTAAACCACCAATCTGGATGAGTACCATAATGACGGTTTGCCCAAGTTGGGTAAAATCTTTAGCGGTATCCAAAACGATAAGTCCCGTAACACAAATAGCACTTGTAGAAGTAAACAAGGCATCAATAAATGAAATACCGTGCGTTGTTACTTTGGGAAGCATTAAGAAAAAAGCGCCTATCAAAGAGAAAATTCCAAAACTCCCAACAAAAAGTATGGCCGGATTAAAGTATATTTTATAGATGTATTTGATGAGGAATGATAGCCGGATCAGCAAGTATAAAAACAATCCGATCTCAAAGATCACCTTGGTTTTAAGGGTTTGTTCTACAACCGTATGATCACTATTGTACAATATGAATACCGTGGCAGCAAAAAGTGTCCACAACAGAATGATCAGATTGATACGAACCGATTTTTTAGAACCTTTATCCCGAAACTGGTAATGCTTGATGACGTTGAAGGCAACTAACGTAATTGTAATTGCAAAAAAACCAACGAGTTTATAAGGTTTATAGTCGTCGTTTACGGAAAATCCAAAATCGAATACTAAAAACGTCAGGATTATAATATCAATGAAGCGGTATAAATTAACAAAAAGCTTATTTTTCATTGAGTTGTTTTAATATTCTAAGGAATTCGAAAAACCTTATGGGAAGCCTTAAAGCAGTAGCAAATGTACTGATTTTAGGCATTTGTTGAGTGTTGTTCCAGCTGAAATACTTTTTTGATGAGTTCCAGACTCTCATCTGTGGAAACGCCCTCATCTTTTAAATGATGTGCGAAGTGGTTTGTGATTTTTTGAATGATATTTTTACTGATGAGTTCTGCCTGAGATTCATTAAAATCAACAAGTTTTTTACGCTGTGTATCTAATTCCGCAAGGGCGAATTCATTTAATTTTAATTTTAAAGCTTTAATGGTAGGTGCAAATTTTCGGGTTTCAAGCCAACTGTTAAAATCGCTTTTAACCTCTTCAATGATGGCTTCCGCAGAAGGGATATGGGCTTTCCGGGCTTCTAGGGTTTGATCGGTGATCTGCGATAACTGATCCAGGTGTATGAGGGTAATCTGCGGTAGTTCTTTCACATTTTCATCAACGTTCTTGGGGATGGAAAGATCTAAAATGAGCAGTGGTTTTTTCGACTGAATGATTTGTTTATCGATCGTTGGGCGTTGTGCTCCGGTGGCCACAATTAAAATATCAGCCTGCGTAAGTTCTTCTTGTAAATTTGAATAATCCTTAACTACCAAATTAAATTTTCCGGCAATTTTCTCAGCTTTATCTTTGGTACGATTTATTAAGGTGATGTGTTTGTTTTCGGTATGTTTTACCAGATTTTCACAGGTGTTCCTACCAATTTTTCCGGTTCCGAAAAGTAAAATGTTTTTTTCGGAAACATTTTCAACATTGTCAAAAATGTATTGTACGGAAGCGAAGGATACCGAGGTTGCTCCGGTAGATATATCGGTTTCATTCTTGATGCGCTTACTTGCCTGGATCACGGCATTAATCAATCGCTCGGAGAAGGGATTTAATAAACCGTGTTTTTTTGAAAGTCGAGCACTGGATTTCAACTGACTGATAATTTCAAAATCTCCAAGGATCTGACTATCCAAGCCGGAACCTACACGGAACATATGCGTGATGGCTTCCTTGTTTTTATAGATATAGGCAACCTCTTGAAATTCTTCAACAGTGCCTTCTGTATTTTCGCAAAGGAGTTGAATGAGCTGGAAAGGATGTTGTGCAAAACCATAAAGTTCAGTACGATTACAGGTAGAAGTAGCTACCAAACTTTCCACGCCATTAGTCTTGGCTTGCTCCAGTAAAGCCAGCGTGGATGCTTCATCTAAACTAAAACGACCACGCATATCCGCATCGGCTTTTTTATAGCTCAAGCCGATGGCGTAAAATGATTGACTACGCGACATATTAAAGTTCTGCATCCTGTTTCTAAAAACGTCTAGCAAAATTATAGGGATGCTTTGTAAAAAAGTAACGCTGAAGGAACTTTTAATGTCGTTTCAAGTTTTTTAAAGTGATTTTTATAAAATGATGTATAAAAACCTTATTTTTGCAGCAATTACGGTTGTTTTGACGGTAATTATTTAGAACGAATCTAAATAAAAGGAATATGCAAAGCGTCGATATGTCGAAAAAAAATAACGCTCAAAGTTCTTTTGAAGAAACTCCGATTGATACCGGGTTTTTAATTTTAACCTATAAAAATGATGAATCTAGTGCGCAAAATATTGTAAAAGAGATTCATAGCGATTATATACAGTTTCATTTTTGTGTTAAAGGTACCGGTAAATTTAGCTTTAATCAAGGGCGTTACATTTTAGATATCCACGAGGAGAATTCCTTGTTACTTTACAATCCCCAGCGTCAATTACCAATAGACCTTACTCTGGAACCTAATTCCTGGATGGTCTCCATTTTAATCTCCATTAAAAAATTTCATAGTCTATTTTCAACTGAAGCGGGATATATCACGTTTTTAAGTGAAGAAAATCGCGATAAGAAATACTATAAAGATGGTTTGATATCGCCATCCATGGCTATCGTATTGAATCAGTTAATTAATTTTAATTTGAATCCTTCCATAAAAGGATTGTACTACCGGGCAAAAGCCTATGAGTTGTTAAGTTTATATTTTAATCGCAGTGAAGAAGCCGATGTGGAACAATGTCCGTTTTTAGTGGATGAAGCTAATGTGATCAAAATTCGTAAAGCCAAGGATATCATGATTTCGAGAATGGCAGAGCCGCCAACGCTTCAGGAATTGGCCGAAGAGATCGGGCTGAACATCAAAAAACTTAAAGAAGGTTTTAAACAGATCTATGGCGATTCGGTGTTTAGTTTTCTTTTTGACTATAAAATGGAATTTGCACGCAAGTTGTTGGAGTCAGGAGAAAATAATGTGAATGAAGTTGGTTTAAAGGTTGGGTACAGCACCTCGAGTCATTTTATTTCTGCCTTTAAGAAGAAATATGGTACAACGCCGAAAAAATATGTTATGTCTTTAAATTGATCGCTATGAAGTACTTAACACCAGAGATCGAAGCATTATCCAAACAATTCAACAGAGGTAAATCGTTGGCACGACCTAATGTGTCTTGTGGGATTTTTCAAGACCTCGATTACAATGAAAAACGGCCTGAGTTGTACCATCAACAAAAACAAAAAAATAGCTAAATCGAAATAGAAAAAGAAAATGAAAAAAGGAATATTGTTAGTGAATTTGGGCTCGCCCGACACACCGAAGCCTAAAGACGTTAAAAAATATTTAGGTGAGTTTTTAATGGATGAACGCGTTATTGATTTACCAAAATGGGCCAGAACCTTACTCGTTAAAGGCATTATCCTCAACACACGCCCAAAAGCTTCCGCAAAAGCTTACCAAAAGATCTGGTGGGACGAAGGTTCTCCCTTGATCGTGATTTCTGAAAGGCTTCAGGAAAAAATTCAAAAGCAGGTAGAGCAGCCCGTGGCTTTAGCCATGCGCTACGGAAGTATGAGCATCAAAAAAGGCCTTCAAGAACTGGTGGATCAAGGTGTGGAAGAAGTTTTACTTTTTCCTTTGTATCCTCAATTTGCGATGGCTACAACAGAAACCATTACTGTTTTGGCTGAAGAGCTGCGTCAGGAATTTTTTCCGCAGTTAAAAATGGAATCCGTACCCGCATTTTATAACAAACCGGATTATATCGAAGTGCTTTCAAACGCTATAAAAGAGCATTTGGAAGGCAAGGAATATGAACATCTGCTGTTTTCTTATCACGGTGTTCCGGAACGTCATATCCGCAAAAGCGATGTTACGAAATCACATTGCCAGATCGATGGGAGTTGCTGCCGAACACAAAGTGCAGCGCACGAGTTTTGTTACCGGCACCAATGTTATGAAGTCACCCGTTTGGTAGGAGAAAAATTAGGTTTGGAGCCCGGAACTTTTTCCACGTCCTTTCAATCGCGATTAGGTTTCGATCCGTGGCTACAACCATATACTGACAGAACCATTGAGCGTTTAGGAAAAGAAGGCATAAAAAATATGGCTATCGTAACCCCGGCCTTTGTAAGCGATTGCCTTGAAACACTTGAGGAAATTGCCATGGAAGGCGAGGAGATCTTCCATGAAGTAGGCGGCAAGAATTTTGTCACCATCCCTTGTTTGAACGATGATGAAGCCTTTGTAAATTTATTGTCGAATTGGATCAATGAGTGGGTAAGCTCTGAAATGGTAACGGCATAATGGCAAAGGTATCCTCTGAAGATTTAGGAAAACTTCCTATTAGCAAACTTCTCGTAAAACAAGCTGTACCGGCCTCTATCGGGATTCTGGTAATGTCGCTCAACATTTTAGTCGACACCATTTTTGTTGGTAATTGGATTGGTCCTACCGCCATTGCAGCGATCAACGTGGTGCTTCCGGTATCCTTCTTTATTGCGGCCTTGGGGATGTCCATCGGTATCGGTGGTTCTTCGATCATTTCTCGTGCCTTAGGCGCCGATGATATGAAAAAGGCTTTAAAGACCTTCGGTAATCAGCTCACTTTAACGTTGCTCTTAACGGTTTCCATGGCTATTTTGGGACTCATTTTTGTGGATTCCATTATTCCCACCTTTGGTGGAAAAGGCGCCATCTTTGAACCGGCCAAAATTTACTATATCATCGTACTTTACGGGGTTCCGTTTCTCGCCTTATGTATGATGGGAAATACGGTGATCCGGGCAGAAGGCAAACCAAAATTTGCCATGTATGCTATGATGATTCCATCAGTAGGAAACTTAATTTTAGATTATGTTTTCATCAATCTATTGGATCTTGGGATGGAAGGTGCGGCCTGGGCTACAACGGGATCTTATATGTTGTGTTTCCTGTTTATTCTTTGGTTTTTCCTTTCAAAAAATTCTGAAATAAAGATCACACGCTCACATTTCCGACTCGATAAACCCATCGTTTCTGAGATAGCATCATTAGGATTTGTAACTCTGGCACGCCAGGCTGTAGTGAGTGTTACGTATTTATTTATGAATAATATTTTATTCCATTACGGCGGTGAAACCTCTGTGACTTCATATGCCATTGTGGCTCGCATGCTCATGTTCGCCTTGTTTCCCGTTTTTGGAATTACCCAAGGATTTTTACCTATTGCGGGCTTTAATTATGGGGCTCACAAATACAACCGGGTTAAAGAAAGTATTTATACAGCCATTAAATATGCGGCTGGTTTGGCTACTTTAGTTTTCATCATGTTGATGCTTTTTCCAGATGCGATAACCCGACTCTTTACTGATGATGCGGATGTATTAGCTCAAACACCTTCGGATATGCGTTGGGTTTTTGCGGCAACCCCAATTATTGGGATACAACTTATTGGTGCTGCTTTTTTTCAAGCTATTGGTAAAGCACGGCAAGCCTTATTACTTACCTTATCACGGCAAGGGTTTTTCTTTATTCCATTGATATTTATTTTACCTCTTTTTATGGGAGAACTTGGCGTTTGGGTGGCATTTCCAATATCTGATACCCTATCGACCATTGTAACGGCCTGGTTCCTTTACAGGGAAATTAATAAGAATTTAAATGAGGAAGTTTTAACTTAGCAGGAAACAAACGAACTATGGATTACTATCCGTACATTAAAGCTTTTCACCTGATCTTTGTGATCACCTGGTTCGCCGGACTCTTCTATATACCACGGCTTTTTGTATATCAAATTGAAGCGCATTCCAAGCCTTCCCCCGATCGGGAAATACTCGGAAAACAACTCAAACTTATGGCCAAGCGTTTGTGGTATATTATTACCTGGCCGTCGGCTATTTTAGCAACTGTTTTTGCTATATGGTTGATCATTTTGCAACCTTTTTGGTTGTTGCAGGCCTGGATGCAACTTAAATTAGCCTTTGTTGTACTTCTTATTTTATATCATCTTAAAACCCATCAATATTATAAGCAATTGCAAAACGATGTATTCAAGAAATCTTCAAATTTTATGCGAATTTGGAATGAAGGAGCAACATTTATTCTTTTTGCGGTTGTGTTTTTAGTGATTTTGAAAAGCGCGATCAATTGGATCTGGGGTTTGATAGGCCTTATTGTGCTTAGTGTTTTAATTATGCTGGGCTTTAGAATGTATAAACGAATTCGCGAAAAAAATCCTGAAGCCTGATTTTTTGGTTTGAGAACCCCATTAGTTTTAATGATTTGTCTGCTTCTTTTTTAATGCTTTGGTGCGATTATTGCTATATTTATAGCAGCAATTTTTCAGATGAAAATTAAAAAACTCTCTTTAAGACACCGTATTTTCCTGGCCATGATTTTCCTGGTTTTGGTAGCGTCTATCACGATTACGCTCGTAGCCATTTATCAGTATAAGCAGGAAACAAAAGATTATCATAAAGATCGTTTGGCCACCAAAGAGCGTAATATTCAGAACCATATCAAGAGCGTTTTGAATAGTCGCCAAAACACCTGGGAGGTAAAAACGGAGAATATTCCATTCATTTTCAAAGAAGAAGTTTACAACATTGCCAACATTCACAAATTGCAAATTAACCTGTATGACCTGGAGGGAAACCTTCTTATTTCCTCAAAAACAGGCATAAAGCAAGAAGATCTGGACACTTGTTTAGACCCTAAAATACTCAATCAACTTGCTAATACCTCACAACACCGGTATGTAGATAAATTAAAGTTGAACGGCGAGACCTTTCAATCCTCATTCACTTATATTACCGATAACAAATCGAAAACCCTGGCCATCCTGAATATTCCTTATTTAGAAAATGATGACTTTTTAGCGAAAGAACTCAGTGAATTTTTAGAACGCATCAGTTACGCCTATTTGTTCGTGCTCGCCATGGCTATCGGGATGTCGTATTTATTGTCGAAATACATTACGAAGTCACTAAAAAGTATCAGTGATAAAATGAATACCACGAGATTAGAACGGACCAATGAAAAAATTGAGGTAAAAGATACCAGTGAAGAAATTTCAACCCTTGTAAAATCGTATAACAGCATGATTGATGAACTCAGGGAAAGTGCTGTAAAACTGGCGCGAAGCGAGCGAGAACAGGCCTGGCGGGAAATGGCAAAACAAGTGGCTCATGAAATTAAAAATCCTTTAACCCCAATGCGTTTAACGGTTCAAAGCTTTCAACGCAAGTTCGACCCACAGGATAAAAATATTCATTCAAAATTAGATGAATACAGTAAAACACTGATTCAACAAATTGATACCATGAGTTCCATTGCTTCAGCATTTTCTAACTTTGCCGAAATGCCGGCACAACAGAACGAAACTCTAAACGTTGTTAAAATTGTAAGGCTGGCTCTGGATATTTTTAGTGAGGATTTCATCTTTTTTACTGCTGAACAGGAGAATATAATTGCTAAGTTTGACCGAACGCAACTGATACGCGTGGTTACCAACTTAGTGAAGAATGGTATTCAGGCTATGGCAGACCAACCAGATCCTAAGATCGTTATCAATGTAGGAACGGATGGTGACAACGTAGTCATCACGGTCTGTGATAATGGCTCAGGCGTTAAAGAAGAAAATAAAAGTAAGGTTTTTGAGCCAAAGTTCACTACAAAAACCAGTGGTATGGGTCTGGGATTAGCCATGGTAAAAAACATTGTTGAAACCTATAAAGGAACGATTTCATTTGTGTCTGAAAAAGATAAAGGCACCACATTTAAAGTTACATTTCCTAAAGAATAAATTATGACATTTAACAACATTATATCAGAAACTGAAAATGGTATAACCACCATAACAATTAACCGGCCAAAAAAACTGAATGCCTTAAACAGGGAGACCATTAATGAATTACACCAGGCGTTTAAAAGTGCCAATGCTGATAAAGACACGAAGGTAATTATCATCACCGGAAGTGGCGAAAAAGCGTTTGTTGCAGGTGCTGATATTAGTGAATTTGCAGATTTTGATGAGGCACAGGGAAGTCAGCTGGCAGCTAGAGGACAAGCGTTGTTATTTGATTTTGTTCAAAATTTAGAAACGCCTGTTATTGCAGCCGTTAACGGTTTTGCGCTTGGTGGTGGTTTAGAGTTAGCCATGGCCTGCCATTTCAGAATAGCGAGTAATAATGCTAAAATGGGCCTACCGGAAGTGTCGCTTGGCGTTATCCCGGGTTATGGTGGAACGCAGCGTTTGCCGCAATTGATAGGAAAGGGGCGTGCTATGGAACTCATCATGACAGCGGGTATGATCGATGCTAATCAGGCTTTGAATTATGGTCTAGTAAATCATGTAACGTCACAAGAAGAGTTATTGCCGTTTAGTGAAAAGATAGCAAGCAAAATCAGTAGAAACTCTTTAGTGGCCATTGGGCAGGCTATCAAAGCTATCAATGCTAATTATGAAGAAGGCGTTAATGGTTTTGAAGTTGAAATAGAGGCCTTCGGGCATTGTTTTGGAACGGATGATTTTGAAGAAGGTACTTCAGCATTTTTAGAAAAGCGCAAAGCGAATTTTAAAGGAGAATAAATGTGATGGATTCTAAATCATCCATAAAAGGTCGGGGCGCTCAACGCCAATTGAATAATCGGTTTTTTGAGTTGTCGCACGAACTTCGTGATGATTTTCTAGAATATTGTCGGGTTGAAGGTGAAGAAAGTACTTCGAATAAAACCACATATTCCGAGGTTTTCCCAAAAACTATTGTTAATAAAGTTACGAGTCCCGATGTCGGGATGATGTACTCCATGAACCCTTATCAGGGTTGCGAACATGGCTGTATCTATTGTTACGCTCGAAACTCTCATGAATACTGGGGTTTAGGCCCGGGATTAGATTTTGAACGGCAGATTTTGATCAAAAAAGATGCACCAAAATTATTGGAAGCCTTTTTAAAAAAGAAAAGTTGGAAAGCCGAAACTATTGTGCTGTCAGGAAATACGGATTGCTATCAACCGGCTGAAAAAAAGTTCGAAATCACACGAAAATGTCTTGAAGTATTTTTAAAATACAAACATCCAGTTGGCATCATTACAAAAAATGCCTTGATCCTTCGGGATCTCGATCTTCTAAAAGAACTGGCTAAAGACCATTTAATTTCGGTGAGTATATCGATTACTTCCTTATCGGAAGATACCCGGCGCATTTTAGAACCCAGAACAGCCTGTATCAAAAAACGTCTGGAAACCGTAAAGATTTTGAGTGACAATGGCATTCCTGTAAATGTGATGTTGGCTCCGATAATTCCTTCAATAAATAGCCATGAAATTTTACCCTTGGCTAAAGCTGCCGCGGAACATGGTGCATCTTCTTTAGGTCATATTGTAGTGCGTTTAAATGGAGCTATTGGGGATCTTTTTAAAGACTGGATCGAGAAAACCCTACCCGATCGCGCTGAAAAAGTACTGCATCAAATAGCATCCTGTCATGAAGGCCAATTGAACGACAACCAATTTGGAAGACGTATGCGTGGAACCGGTAAAATAGCCCAGCAAATTAACGATTTGATGGAACTTGCCAAGCATAAATACTTTAGAGATAAAGAAAAGGTAACCTTAAATAAAGAGTTACACGAAACCTACAAGGATGGTCAGTTTAAACTTTTTTAGTTTAAAGCAAAAAAAAGTGGGCCACCACAGCCCACTCTTACCAACTAAACTAAATAAGACATTAAACTAATTATTAATGAATGTTGTAAACTCCTTGTTTATAGATTTAAGAGTAATTTTATACGTTGCGCCACTTTTAAGGGCGTAAACTTTTCCTATTGCTTTAACACCTTTGATAGTTTCAGAGTACGATAATTGATAAACACCATCTGTTTCAGCATAAATATCTATCTTAACTGGCTCACCATTTAAGGCTAATTTTGAAATTAAAACCTTGTTATCTTTTTGTCTGATGTAAGGTTTGAAAATCGATTTTGACTCAGCTTTTTTGAATGCAACCTTATTCGCTGTTACAGTGAAAGGAATAATTTTAATTTCAAGATCTTTATCCAATTCAAAAACATAAGCTCCATCGGGCAATGCTGTTAAATCGAATCCTTTTTTATAAGTACCGGAAGTTTTAATTAATTCTTTATAAAGCACCATGCCGTTGCTATCTTTGATCGCCAGAGAATTTCCTGAACTTACATTTTCTAAGGTTAATGCCATTTTACCTTCGTCATAAGGTTTTAGGTCATTATTTATTGTTGCTGTTGCAGCAAAACTGTGTACCGTAGCAAACATCGTTGCTATCAAAATACTGTTAGTTAATAATTTTTTCATGATTTGGATTTAATAACGTTCAACGGTACAAAGATAGAGGCATCATACGGCGTAGAAAACATCAAATTTGATGAATTTATATGCTAAATTATCTGTTAAACGAATGTTAACTGAATGTTAAGTTAAAATAACATAGATTTGAGGTAATAGAATATATAATGTATGCATAATAAGTAGTACTTTTGTCTAAAATTGCAATATGATAACCAAAAAACCTACTTTAGAAAAACTGACACCAAGTTTTGGAAGTTCCATTTTGGTGAGACAGCATGTTGAGCAACTGGACAAGAATAATGCCTACTGGCATTTTCATCCGGAGTTAGAACTCGTTTATGTTGATAAAGGGCAGGGAAAAACACATATTGGTAACCATTTGTCTTATTTCAATAACAGTCAATTAATATTAATAGGGGCGAATTTACCGCATAATGGTTTTGCTGACAGGCTTACAGCGAACGGGAGTGAGACCACCGTACAATTCAAACAGGATTTTTTAGGTAATGATTTTATTAAAATTCCTGAAATGCAGAGTGTTGCTGCGTTGTTCGATCGAGCAAAAAAAGGCATTCGTTTTAATATTGAAACCAAAAAGGTTATTGGTCCAAAAATTAACAGTCTAACGGATTATGACGGGCTGGAACGTGTTTTAAAATTTTTAGAAATTTTGAACTATTTGGCAAATACCGATGGCTATACTTTGTTAAATGCTGACGGCATTGCTTTGGAAACCAATCCACAGGATAGTGATAAGATCAGTATGATCTATAAATATGTGAATAAGAATTTCCAAAATCAGATTCCTTTGGATGAAATTGCAGATGTTGTTAGCATGACGGTTCCTGCTTTCTGTAGATATTTTAAGAAAACCACCGGTAAAACCTTTACACAGTTAGTAAATGAATATCGTGTGGTGCATGCCACCAAGTTACTTAATGAAAGTCAGATGAGTATTGCTGATATTTGTTTTGAATGCGGATTTAATAATTTTTCACATTTCAATAAGCAGTTCAATGAATTGACCGGAAAAAGTGCCTCTCAATACCGTAAAGAGATCAAGCACATTATTCAGTAGGTATCAGCGGTAACAATACTTTAGATTAGAAAATTTGAAAAATAGAGTTTTTGGTGTAAATTTACATCAAATTCGCATCTAATGGCACGACAAAGCATTTCTTTAACGGAACCAAATGATAAATGGTTAAAGGCACAGGTTGAGAATAATGAGTACTCAAGCAAAAGTGAACTTGTTAATGATCTCATTAGGCAAGCACGCAAACAGCAAAAACAAATTGATTGGATTGCTGCTAAGTTAGATAGTGCAGAAAACAGTGGGTTTACCTCAGATAGTAAAGATCAGATTTTATCTCAGTCTAAGCGCCAATTAAATGGCTAAATACAAATTAAGTAACACTGCTAAAGAGGACTTAATTAGAATTCATCATTATGGTGTTAATAAATTTGGTATGGTGCAGGCGGATAAATATTTTCACTCTTTTTTTGAATATTTTGATATTATCTCCCAACGACCATATTCATTCGATTCGGTTGATTTTATTAAAACGGGATATAGACGCTGTGTCTGTGGATCGGACAGTATTTTCTTTAAAATCAATGGCGATATGGTTGAGACAATGGCTATTGTTGGTCGGCAAGATTTAAAAAATTTAGTTTAAAAAATATGGAGCAGTACATGTTCAATCTATGTTCTCGGCTTATTAATAACCATTACTTAACCTACAACAAATTGTAAACACAACATGTCCGATTCAAAAAAAATTGCAGAAGCCATCAGTTATTATTCTATAAAACGAGAGGAAATTATACGTTTTATGAATGATCATAACGACCTATCCGCTGAAGAAATTATTCAAAAAGGAGAAGAATTGGCTGTTTTAGAAAGTAAACTCACCGCTTTGGAAGTTGCCAGAGAAAATTAAACCTTACTTATTCCCATCCCATTCCGCGTAGAATTCATCCAGATATAATTCCATGAAAGCATGGCGCTTCTGAGCGATCTTTTTACCGGTAGCGGTATTCATACGATCCTTCAAAAGCAATAATTTTTCGTAAAAATGATTGATCGTAGGTGCTTTTGAAGCTTTATATTCTTCCTTGGTCATGTTGAGGTTGGGCTTAATACTCGGGTCGAAAAGAGGTCGGTTTTTAAAGCCGCCATAATTAAAACAGCGCGCAATACCAATGGCACCAATGGCATCGAGGCGGTCGGCATCCTGAACAACATCCAATTCCGGAGAGTTAAAGGCCTGATTTACGTTTCCGCCTTTAAAGGAAATATGCTCAATGATATTTACCACATGTTCGATCACCTGAGAATCTACATCATTTTTAAATAAAAACTCACGAGCCATTTTAGGTCCTACAGATTCATCACCATTATGAAACTTACTATCGGCGATATCGTGTAACAAGGCGCCGAGCGATACTACAAAAACATCTACCGGTTCCGATTTGGCAATCAATAAACTATTATTATAAACACGTTCAATATGAAACCAGTCATGACCGCCTTCGGCATCTGCCAAAGTATGTTTCACAAAAGCTATGGTTTTATCGATAACCTCTTTTTCCTTCATGTTTAATTAGGATATTTTACTTTACAATTGCAGGCTGCACCCATTTAAATTCATAGGAGTTTTCAGGAATTTTCATGCGTTCCGATAAGCGATACATTCGGTCCGGAAGTTTCATTAAATAATCACGGGCTTTTTCGGCCTCATCAGTTAAGTCAGTGATCTTATCTATTTCCCAACGCTTGATCAGTTTTACTAAAATATCTACATAATCTTTTGAGGTATACACACCGATACGTTGCGCCGTATTTGAAAATTCTTCAAAAGCGGTTCCTATTTTTCCACCGGATTCCCGTAAAAAATGGGCCGGCATGGTAATTTTTTGCTTGATCATATCGTAAAACGCCAGCATCATTTGGCTTGGATCTACTTTGAAAATACGTTCAACAAACTCGGAATAAGCGTTATGATGGCGCATTTCGTCGCCGGAAATGATCTGACACATTTTACCCAATTGTTTGTTGCTGTTTTTCTTGGCGATCTTGGCAACACGATTATGAGAAATGTAGGTTGCTAACTCCTGAAAACTGGTGTAAACGAAATTCTTGTAAGGATCGCGATCGGTTCCAATATCAAAACCGTCAGCAATAAGGTGCTGGGTGGTCTTTTCGATCTCGCGCATATTCACGCGGCCCGATAAATACAGGTATTTGTTCAGTAAATCACCATGACGATTTTCTTCGCCCGTCCAGTGTTTTACCCATTTCGACCAGCTATTACCGCCATTTTCTACCTGATTAACACCTTCAACATCCATAAGCCAGGATTCATAGGTTGGAAGCGCTTCTTCGGTAATCATATCACCTACTAAAACGACCCAAAAATCATAGGGTAATTCTTTGGAAAGCTCCCGGATCTCTGTCACTTCGTCAAAAAAACTATCGGATTCTGAATTGGGTAAAAAATCACTGGGTTGCCAGATGGTATCTACGGGGATGAGGTATTTTTTGATTAAGGATTCTACGTCTTTTTCCAAAAACTGCATAACTTCTAAACGAACATTCTTTTCAGACATAATTTTATTTTTAAGGATGAATATCTTTTTTTACTGCTTTTTCAATTTGGTCAATTAATTCGGCTTTGTCTTCATAATCACTTAAATATAAGGGTTTTTGTACCTTAAATTTCATATGCGTGCCAATTCCCATGGGAAATTTTCCATAACGGAACGTTTTCCAGGAATTATTTATGGTAATGGGAACGATAATGGCCGACGGGATTTTTTTAAATAAAAGGGTTAAACCTTTTGTTTGAAAGGGTTTTGATTCACCTGTTTTACTTCGGGTACCTTCCGGAAAAATAACAGCGCAACGCTTGGTGCGCTCAATGTATTCGCCAAAATTTGATATGGCTGGGAAAGCTTGTCTCGGATTTTTGCGGTCTATCAAAGCCGAACCGCCATGACGCAAATTGTAAGAAACGCTGGGAATGCCTTTACCCAATTCTATTTTACTAATGAATTTAGGATGATATTTTCGCATATACCAGATCAACGGTGGAATATCGTACATGCTCTGGTGATTCGTTACAACAATAAGGGGATGACCTTTGGGAATATTAAAATCATTCTTAAAACTAAAACGTGTTCCTAGAATATTAAGGCATCGCATAATGAAAAATTGCATCCAGTCCACGCTTATTTTGTGGGCTTGATAACCGAAAACATTAAAACTGATCCATTGTATGGGATGAAACACCAAAAGCGTTGTGTAGAAACACAGATAATAAACAGCCGTTAGGGGATAAGCAATTATTTTACGCATGAAACAAAGGTAACTTAATGCCTAGAAAATGCATAAAAAAAACCACGAATAAATCGTGGTTCTCTCATATTGTAAAGTTTTACTTTCACCTAAAGTAAAAGCAATTTTCTTGATCTTAGCAATGTGTGTTGTAAGCGTCTACAAGATTGTCTGCGATCAATTCGGCAGGACGTCCTTCAATGTGATGACGTTCTAACATATGAACTAATTCACCATCTTTGAATAAAGCCATACTTGGTGAGCTTGGTGGAAATGGCACCATATGTTGTCTGGCACGCTCCACGGCTTCTTTATCAACGCCTGCAAAAACAGTAACGATATGATCAGGGCGTTTGGCGTTTTGTAAACTTAAACGGGCACCCGGGCGAGCGTTGGCTGCAGCACAACCACAAACAGAATTTACTACAACTAGTGTAGTTCCTTCTTTAGCTAAAGCGGCATCAACATCTTCCGGCGTATGTAATTCTTCAAAACCTACTTTAGTAAGGTCTTCACGCATAGGTTTTACTAATTCTGCTGGATACATATATTTTAATTTTTAATAATTAGATTGTAAATGTGTGCAAAGATACCAATTGTGTAACAATTCTGTGAACCAAACAACTAACATTTACAATTATTGAACAATTTTTTTTGTTGGCCTTTCATAAGCCGGATTCTGCTTTCAATAGCGAGAATTTATGTGTAGGTTTGACGTAAATTTAATGAGATACTTACATGGGTTTTTCAAAATGGATTGGTGGTGCCCTGGGATGGTCTTTTGGAGGTCCTATTGGCGCTATCATAGGTGTAGCAATTGGCAGTATGATAGATGCCATGTCAAATGGCGATTCCGGCAATTTTACCGGGCATCAAGGACAACAACGGCAACACCATAGTGCGATATACAATACACGCCCGGGCGATTTTGAGGTGAGTCTTTTGATTCTGGCTTCCATCGTCATTAAGGCTGATGGTAAACAAGACCAGCGCGAACTGGATTTTGTGCGGAAGCAATTTGTGAGCATGTATGGGAAAGAACGCGCAAATCAAGCCTTTCGGTTATTTAAGAACATAGCAAAACAAAAAAATATTTCTACCCGCCAGGTTTGTTTGCAGATCCGACAAATGATGGATCATCCCTCGCGTTTGCAGTTAATCCACTTTTTATTTGGTATCGCTAAAGCGGATGGTCTGGTAACGGCAGATGAAGAACAACAAATCAGTATCATGGCCGGCTATTTAGGCATTAGCTCTTTAGACTACGAAAGTATCAAAGCCATGTTCTACCGAAACAGTGATAATGCTTATAAAATCCTGGAAATAGACAAGTCGGCTTCCGTGAATGAGATCAAAACAGCCTATAGAAAAATGGCTAAAAAATACCATCCCGATAAGGTTATTCATTTAGGTGAAGCTCATAAAAAAGGCGCTGAAGAAAAATTCCGTCAGGTACAGGAAGCTTACGAACAGATCCAAAAAGAGCGCGGTTTTTAGCCTTTTATTGGTGAAAATTTATCGTTGAACCACTTTTGGCAACTGTCAGGTCGATAGTTCGCCCCAGAATCATTGCCCTGTTGTCATCTTCATGACCCGCTGGCATTTTAAATGCAATAGGAAAATCATAATCCTGTAAAGCATCCAAAATAAGTTGTTCAACAGACGATCCCCATTTGGTGGTGTTTTTGCGAAGTTTGGTCATATCTCCAACGATCAAACCTTTACAATGATCGAAGTAACCGGCTCGTTTCAAACTTTGAAGCATCCGATCGATATGGTATTTGTATTCTCCAATTTCTTCAATAAAAAGAATTTTACCCTCGGTATTAATGCTCGTTTTAGAGCCCAACATGGTATGCAATAGCGTTAAATTACCACCAACCAGTTCTCCCGTAGCCGTTCCGGGGCGATTGTATTTCGAAGGTTTAAGTTTATAACTAAGGGGCTGTCCGGAAATAGCAGCTTTAAAAGATTCAATAGACTTTTCTATTGGTGCTTTATCATCCTGTAAACTGGAACACATGATGGCGTGAATGCTTTCCACACCTTCATTGTGAATCTGGTTGTGAAGCGCCGTGATATCCGAATACCCAATAACCCATTTCGGGTGTTTCTTAAAAGTAGTCCAGTCGAGATGATCTAAAATACGCACACTGCCATAACCACCACGAGCACACCAAATAGCTTTTATTGAGGGGTCGTCAAGTGCTTTTTGAAAATCTTCGGTGCGTTCGGCATCTGTGCCTGCAAAATGATGATCCTTACTGAACAAGTTTTCGCCCAATACCGGATGTAAACCCCAGCTTCTGAGAAGGCGTTCAGCTAAATCAATATCGTGTTCCTTGTTCTTCAAAATTCCTGAAGGTGCTACAATGGCTACAGTATCGCCTTGCTTTAGGTAAGGTGGTTGCATTAATTCGTGTTGTTTTTGTAGGTCATGTTGTTGTGCAAAACTCAGTGTGTTTCCCATGAAAAAAAGCGCAAAAAAAAGGCGAACTATTTGTGGGGTTTTAGACATATGGTAAATGTACATTTTTTTTCTAAATCGCTTGTAAATTGTGTACTTTTACGGCCAATTACAAAACTGAAACAGCGTTGCGAAATGACTTTTGAATCGCGATGTGATGAAATTAAAGAATACTGATGAATAATCCTAAACGATATACAATTACAACGGCTTTACCTTATACCAACGGTCCAATTCATATCGGGCATTTGGCCGGTGTTTATGTACCTGCCGATATTTATGCCAGATATCTGCGACTTACAGGAAAGGATGTGGTTTTAATTGGTGGTAGCGACGAACATGGTGTGCCTATTACCATCAAAGCAAAAAATGAAGGCGTGACCCCGCAGGATATTGTGGATAAATACCATGCCATCATTAAGAAGTCGTTTGAAGATTTTGGTATTTCATTTGATAATTATTCCAGAACTACGGCTAAAATTCATCATAATACCGCTTCTGAATTCTTTAAAACCTTATATGAAAAGGGTGCATTTATTGAAGAAACCACAGAACAACTTTACGATGAAAAAGCGCATCAGTTCCTTGCAGATCGTTTTGTAACCGGTACGTGTCCGAAATGTGGTAACGACGAAGCTTACGGCGACCAGTGTGAGAACTGCGGCTCTAGTTTGAATGCCACAGATTTGATCAATCCGAAATCAGCACTAACCGGGAATACCCCAACATTAAAAGAAACAAAACACTGGTTCTTACCTCTTGATCAGCATGAAGCTTTTTTAAAAGAATGGATCCTGAAAAGTCATAAAAAAGATTGGAAGCCCAATGTATACGGACAATGTAAATCCTGGATCGATGATGGTCTGCGTCCGAGAGCGGTAACTCGTGATCTCGACTGGGGAATCCCTGTACCTGTTGAAGGTGGTGAAGGTAAGGTGCTTTATGTTTGGTTTGATGCCCCTATAGGCTATATTTCATCTACAAAAGAATGGGCCGATCGCGTTGGAAAAGATTGGGAACCCTATTGGAAATCGGAAGACACGAAACTGGTGCATTTTATTGGAAAAGACAACATTGTATTCCATTGTATTATTTTCCCGGCCATGTTGCGTGCTGAAGGCTCTTTTATTTTACCTGATAATGTGCCTGCCAACGAATTTTTGAACCTGGAAGGGAACAAACTTTCAACCTCCAAGAATTGGGCGGTTTGGTTGCATGAATATCTTGAAGAATTTCCGGATCAGCAGGATGTTTTGCGCTATGTGTTAACAGCAAATGCTCCGGAGACCAAGGATAACGATTTTACCTGGAAAGATTTTCAAGCCAGAAACAATAGTGAACTGGTTGCTATTTTTGGAAACTTCATCAATCGCGTGGTTGTATTAACCCAAAAATATTATGATGGTGTTATTCCGGAACCTTCTGAGTTAACCGAGGAAGACGAACACACTTTAGCGGCAATTAAAGCCTATCCTGATGTGATAGCGAGTTCCATTGAGCGTTACCGCTTCCGCGAAGCGCAACAAGAACTTATGAATCTCGCACGTTTAGGAAATAAATATTTAGCAGATGCCGAACCCTGGAAAGTCATCAAGGAAGATGAAGACCGAACGAAAACGATTATGTATGTAGCCCTTCAAATTACGGCTGCCTTGGGCACTTTGAGCGAACCATTTTTACCTTTTACTTCGGCGAAACTTAAGGAGATGTTGCATTTTGATGCCTTGGAAAAAGCATTGGACTGGCAGGCCATTTCCGAACAAAATACGCTGTTACCGGCCGGACATGCCATTGGTAAAGCCACCCTTTTGTTTTCTAAAATAGAGGATAAAACCATTCAGGAACAACTTGATAAACTGGAGGCTAATAAAAAGGCCAATGAGGCTGCAAACAAACAGGCCACACCTCAAAAAGATACAATTTCTTTTGAGGATTTCAGTAAATTAGATCTGCGTGTCGGCACCATTCTGGAGGCTGAAAAAATGCCCAAGACCAAAAAGTTGTTAAAACTAAAAGTAGATACCGGATTGGATGTGCGAACCATTGTATCGGGTATTGCCGAAAGTTTTTCTGCGGAAGAAGTTGTGGGAAAACGCGTTACCGTTTTAGTTAATTTGGCGCCACGCGCTTTACGAGGTGTTGAAAGTCAGGGAATGATCTTGATGACGGAAACCGCTGAAGGTCAGTTGGTTTTTGTGAATACTGATGATAATTCTACTCCTAACGGTTTACCAATTAGTTAATTTAGTATAGCTTTATTTCAATACAATTGCGTACCTTTAAAATTGTTGCGAAGTCATACAAAAATCAGGAACAACCAATCTTCGGTTTCTGAGTAAGTTCAAGGGTTTCAAAATCTAAGACTCCAAAGGTTCTCGTATATATTTACAGATGTTCCGTTTTACGATGGCATGTCGAGGAAATTAAAGCTATTAATCCTAAAAATCTTAAAACCTATTCTATGAAAAAATTAATGATAATGGTGCTAACCCTGGGACTCCTGTCTTGTGGTGCATCCAAAACAGTCCGAACAGCAAAACATACTTTAAAAGGCACCTGGACTCTAAGTAATATAACTTACGACCGTGCCGGAACCTATAAAATAAAACTCCTGGACGACGCTTCCAAAGACTGCTTTGAGGGCAGTAGCTGGCAATTCATCCCGAATAATAATACCGGAACCTATACCATCAACAATTCTAGTTGTGGCATTGGCGAACGCTATTTTATTTTCACAATAGATGAAGTAGATGCACAAACCGGTTTGTACGACTTTTTATTGAAACCCACTGATGCTAAGGGTAAATCAGAAACCAATCAAGGCTTCCGTATAAAATTAAGCTCTTTAACAGAAACAACCATGCAATGGCAACAAACTGTTATGGTTGGTGGTAGTCCGTTTACCATTAGTATGAACTTCGTTAAGAGCTAAACTAAAACACATCTAAATTATAAATTAAAAAACATGAAAAACTATATAAAAAAAGGAACTCTATTAGGATTAAGTTTCATCCTGGTTCTAAGTTTGACGCAGTGTAAAGCCATTCAAAATGCCAACAACAAACAAAAAGGCGGCGTTATTGGTGCCGCAGGAGGAGCCGTAATTGGCGCCATAATTGGTAACAATGTAGGTAAAGGTGGTAATGGTGAACTTGGTGCCGTAATTGGCGGTGTAGTTGGCGGAACAGCCGGTGTCCTGATCGGAAATAAAATGGACAAACAGGCCCAAAAGATCGAAGAGGAAATTCCCGGGGCTGAGGTAGAACGTGTTGATGATGGTATCGTAGTAACCTTTAACGAAAATAGTGGCGTATATTTCGCTACAAACAAATACAATATCAACACAGCGTCGCAAGAAACCTTAAATAAATTGGTAGGCGTATTCAAAGAATATCCAGATACGAATATACTGGTAGTTGGACACACAGATAGTACCGGAGACGCAGACTACAACATGGAATTATCTAAAAACAGAGCTTATGCTGTAACTAATTATTTTATTGGAAAAGGCTTGAGTTCAGGTCGTTTTACCACCAATTGGTTTGGTGAAACCCAACCAATGTATGATAACAACACGGCTGAAGGGCGGGCTAAAAATCGTCGTGTTAACATTGCCATTTTGCCAAATGAACAAATGATTAAGGAAGCAAAACAGCAAGCCGGCGAGTAAGACATATTTTAATTAAAGTTAATGACTTAGGGTTGTATCTATGAGATGCAACCCTATTTTTTTAATAGTCTTAAAAGAATTAACCGTTTGTCGGAATTTTGAATAAATCATGAAACCATTCAAAATTCATTTAAAATACTGAAAATAAGTTAGTTAAAACTAATTTAAAATAATAAAAAAAGAAAAATTCATTAATTTTCTCTAATGGGAAATTATCTTTACATCTGTGTCACAAGTGTTTATTTAATACATAAAACATTTTAGTTTTTCATAGTAACTAGGTTCAATAAACCTGAGTGACACAAAAATCATATTAAACCACCCCCTTAGCTTGTTGATAAATTCAACTTGTTAAGGGGGTTGTTTTTTAAACCTAAATCTTAATTCATATGAAAAAAATTTTTATCCCTCTTTTGTTCGCAAGTATTGTGTTGGCTTGTGGTACAACAAAAAATTCAACAACAACGCAGAGCAACCTCCCTAAAGGAACCTGGGTTCTCAACAGTATTACCTACGACGATTCGGACGAGTATTCCATTAAATTATTCAATGATGCCTCAAATACCTGCTTTACAGGAAGTATATGGAAGTTCTCCTCAAATAAACAAAAAGGGACGTACTCCATAACAGATGCTACCTGCCAACCCGGTGATCGCTATTTTGTTTTTAAAATTGATGAAACGAAACAGGAGATCGGCAAGTACGATTTTTTGATAACACCTACCGATGCTGATGGAAATTCTGAGACTAATGCAGCATTTCGTACCAAAATGATCTCCCTCACATCGTCCAAAATGGAATGGCAACAAACTTCAACCATCGATGGAAGTCCTTTTGTTTTCACAATGAATTTTATTAAACAATGAATTAGTCAAATTCGTAATTAACGAATTTTTTAAATTCTAATGTTAGCAGGGGCTCCTTTTGGAGCACCCTGTTTTTTTTTGGTATTTTCGCAAGAAACTGAACTCACCGTAGGAACGGTTACTGTCTTGTCTATGTTAAAAATTGCGTATCATCCTATTTATAAACACCCATTACCGGAGGGTCATCGCTTCCCAATGATTAAATATGAGTTATTGCCGCAGCAACTTCTCCACGAAGGCACCTGTAACTACGACCATTTTTTTAAGCCGCAAATTCCTGATGAAAGCCACATTTTAAAGGCTCACACCGAAACCTATTACAGGCAGTTACAAGATCTCAGTTTAGATAAACGAGCCGCTCGAAAGATTGGTTTTCCGTTAAGTACCGAACTTGTGGAACGCGAGATCATCATTGCCGACGGAACCATAAAAGCTAGCGATTTTGCGCTACAATACGGTATTGCCATGAATATTGCAGGAGGCACGCATCACGCGTATTCCGATAGGGGCGAAGCATTTTGCTTGCTTAATGATCAGGCGATCGGCGCACGCTATCTACTTGATGCCGGAAAGGCCGAAAAAATTCTTATTGTGGATCTTGATGTACATCAAGGTAATGGTACGGCAGAAATCTTTCAAAATGACTCCCGAGTATTTACATTTTCCATACACGGAAAAAGTAATTATCCTTTCAAAAAGGAAACCAGCGACCTCGATATTCCCCTGGAAGATAATACTGAAGATACCCACTATTTAAAAGTCCTTAAGGATACGCTCCCAAAACTCATCGAAACCCAAAAGCCCGATTTTATCTATTACCTCTGTGGCGTTGATGTATTAGCTTCCGATAAACTGGGCAAACTAGGCTTAACTCCTGAAGGATGCAAGGAACGCGACCGATTCGTGTTACAAACCTGTAAAAATCTAAATCTTCCGGTAATGTGTTCCATGGGAGGCGGCTATTCCAAAGACATCAAAATTATTATCAACGCTCATGCCAACACCTTTCGCCTGGCTCAGGAAATATTCTTTTAGCGTCTCCTTACTTTTTATGAAACGTATAGCTTAATCCAAACATAGCCATGGAAGTATTCATTTTGTATGAAACAAAAGATTGCGGAATAGCTCCTAATGGATTGTTAGCGGAAATATTTCGAGGGTTTAAAATTTTCCCTTCAGTAGAGCCGTTACTATCTCCATAATGGAAAACCGCATCGATCTTCCAATTTGAATTTAATTCATAGCTCAATCCAAACTGGTATGCATTTTTAATAACAGCAGTTGCGGGAATATTAAAAAAGGCGAGGTCTTTTGGGATAGGGTTCGAACTGTAGGTATACCCTAATCGAACAGGTAGTTTTGTAATGCCTTTGTATTGAATACCCATAGAAAGTATCGAAATATTTTGCCATCCAAATCCAGCGACAGAGGGTAACATATTGCTGTCAAATGTCCAACCTGTTTCTGAGAATCCATCGGTATTTTCATAATCAATACGTCTGAAATCCAATGCAAGGTCAATATTTCCGGAAGAATACCCCAGACCTAAAGAGAAGATAGCAGGATAATCCATTTGAAATTTATTTTTAGCAGTCGAGCCATCCGGATAGGTGTTTTCAAATTCGAAAGCACTAAATTTTTGAACCGTTTTATAAGAAGCGCCTAATTTTAAACCCATTCCGGAATCATAGAACAACCCAAACTGGGCACCAAAACCAAAAGCCGAGGCATGGTTGGTAGCTGGATAACCGGTCATATTAGGTTTTGCCGTAGGGTTAGGCTCAAGTTCTAGCCCTGAGTAATTGATGTTAGGTTGTATCCCGATTGAAAAGTGGTCCGAAATGGCGTAAGCATAGGTTCCACTCACTTGAAAAAGCATGTAATCAGATTCAATTCTTCCAAATCCCTGTGCTGCCTGTGGGTAGTTTACAGGATTCGAATTTAGATAGGGATTAAAATTTGGATTTGGTTGACCCAAAGCATCTACAGGCGCATTATTTTCCTGTGGGAAGGTTACTCCAAACCCACTAATACCAAATGCTGATACACCAAAAGTGTGTTTGCTCTCATTATTAGCCCAAACCATCGCTAGAGCAGGCATTACAGAAAGACCTCGATCGTCTTTAGTAACACCTGATACTGGGGGTGCTCCGGGTGTGTCCGGGCCAAAATCTCCGGGTTGCCAAAGCATGTTTGCCGGTAGGCCTGAGCTTAATTCCGGAGACGAAAAAAATAGGCCGACATCCAGTTTTACAGAGGTTTTATCAAAGGCAGAAATAGAGGCCGGGTTCCATTGCAATGCTCCGGAAATATCTAAAGGTTGAGCAGTCGCAGCACCACCCATCGACATATTTACAGCGCCCACGCCCTGCATAACATGGCCAACTTGTGAAAAAACAGATATAGAAAAAAGTAAAAATAACGAAGGTATTAGGGAAGTTTTCATAACAATTTACATTTGAAGAAACTCAGTGGTTATAAATAGAGTCACAAAGGTAAACGGCCTATTTTCAGGGAAATATGACCTTTGTCATGAATTCTATTTTATTCATAAAAAAAGCACCCAAAAAAGGGTGCTTTCAAATTATTAGGGTACAGAGCTATTATCTGTTCATATTCTTAATTTCTTCCATAAATGTGTCCAGATCGGCACCATTACCAACCAGCGTCAGAGCTTTATCCATAATGTATTTCACATTCACGGCATGAAACCCAAGACCAACACCAATCTTGTTTAAAAGGCGGTGCTCCGGATCTCCTTTAATTTGGTCTACATGCACCATACGCACCAAATCGTACAAACGCTCCAAACGGTTATCGTAAGATACCGGCGGATTAATAGGATGCGAATTGTAATCCTTTAAAATCTCTTTATAATCCGATTCGCTAATATCTAAATTCCGCGCCAAACGGTCCAAAAAGGCCTGTTCATCCGGGGTAATAATCCCATCATCCATAGCCACACGAACAATCGCCGCGAAGTGATCTTCGTTGCGTTCTTTAAATCCACTGTCAAATAAATCTGAAAACGACATAAACTTGTTTTTATATGCTACAAACCTACATAATTTTTTAAAAATTCAAACTGATATGAAACAGTTTTTTTGGGCGTTACCACAAGGGTCGGGCTATCCGCTGCAAGTCCGCGCTCGTGCCTCGCTGTGGGCTTTCCGCTACTATCCCTGCCTGCCGGCAGGCAGGCCTAACGCGGGCTTCATAGTACACGAATGTTGTTTAGAGCATCATGAAGAATCTCTCCGTTATTGAAAGCAGCGCGAAGTAATCTTTCAAAAAGGAGATCCCATCATAAAAATACTTCGTCATTCTTCCTCGTAATGACGACATCCTCAAAAAAACTCCTAAAAATCCTTTTATAACACACGAACCATACCGTATATTTGCAGCACTAAAAAAAGCATAGGTGAGTAAAACCCTAATCTCTCAAACCTATCAACAGGCTTTGCAAGTGCAAAATCTGCAGATTGCTATTGCCCAATCCCAAAAAAACACGCCAAAATTAGCGCTTACAGGATTAGTAGGTTCTGCACTGTCTTTCGTGATTTCAAGCGTATTTAAAGCCGCCGAAAAACCGTTTCTTTTGGTGTTTAACGATAAAGAAGAAGCCGCCTTCTACCTGAATGACCTTGAGCAATTATGCAATGAAAACAATGTGCTCTTTTATCCCGGGAGTTACCGCCGCCCTTATGAAGTAGAGGAAACCGATAACGCCAATGTGCTGCTTCGTGCAGAAGTTTTAAACCGTATTAATTCACAGAAAAAACCGGCCATTATCGTAACCTATCCCGACGCCCTGTTCGAGCAGGTGGTTACCAGAAAAGAACTTGAGCGCAACACACTGAAAATTTCGGTTAACGATAAACTATCCATCGATTTTGTAAATGAGGTCTTGTTCGATTATAAGTTCAAACGGGTTGATTTTGTCACGGAACCCGGTGAGTTCTCTGTTCGTGGAGGTATTGTAGATGTGTTTTCTTTCTCTCATGATCAACCGTATCGTATTGAATTTTTTGGCGATGAGGTGGATAGTATTCGAACTTTCGATGTGGAAACCCAGTTGTCGATCGATCAGATCAAAAAGATCAATATCATTCCGAACGTAGCTAACAAAATGGTTCAGGAAAGCCGACAAAGTTTCTTAAAATACATTGCGCAAAAAACCGTCGTGTGTTTAAAAAACCCGGATATGCTTTTTGCTCGTATCGATGAATTTTATGCTAAAGCCGAGGAAGCCTATAAGAATCTTTCAGACGATATTAAACACGCGAAACCTTCAGAGTTATTCTGTAATTCTGAACTTTTAAGATCACAACTCGAAGCGTTTACACTTATCAATTTTGGATCGTCTAAGAATAATTCCGCCGTAGGCGAGATCACTAAAAAAATAGAATTTAATACAACACCACAACCGGCATTCAATAAGCAATTCAACTTACTCATAGAAGACCTGAACGCCAACCATGATAAGGGTTACGCGAATTTTATTGCTTGTATTAGTGAACAACAAGCCAAGCGTTTTCACGATATTTTTGATGATGCGCATTTGGATGTCAAAGAATACAAAACCGTGATCTTATCCTTGCATCAGGGTTTTATCGATCACAATAACAAATTGGTGTGTTATACAGATCATCAGATCTTTGAGCGCTATCATAAGTTCCACATAAAAAACGGTTATGCGAAAAAGCAGGCCATTACGTTAAAAGAACTTACCAATCTGGATATTGGTGATTATGTTACCCACATTGATCACGGTATTGGTCGTTTTGGCGGACTTAAAAAAATTGATGTAGAAGGGAAAAAACAGGAAGCCATCAAACTCATCTATGGCGAGCGCGATATATTGTATCTGAGCATCCATTCTTTGCATAAGATCACGAAGTTTAATGGTAAGGACGGCAAGCCACCCAAAATATATAAACTGGGAAGTAACGCATGGAAAACGCTTAAACAAAAGACCAAAGCGCGCGTAAAACACGTGGCCTTTAATCTGATTAAACTTTACGCCAAACGCAAGACGAAAAGAGGCCATCAGTACAACCCGGACAGCTACATGCAGCATGAGCTGGAAGCGTCATTTATCTACGAAGATACTCCGGATCAAAGTACCGCTACAGCGGATATTAAAGCGGATATGGAAAGCGAGCGCCCAATGGATCGTTTGGTGTGCGGGGATGTTGGTTTTGGGAAGACCGAAGTTGCTATCCGCGCTGCTTTTAAAGCTGTGGATAATGGCAAACAGGTGGCAGTATTAGTCCCCACAACCATTTTAGCGTATCAACATTCCAGAACGTTCAAAGAGCGCTTAAAAGAATTCCCGGTAACGGTGGATTATGTGAACCGCTTCCGTACGGCTAAAGAAAAACGTGAAACTCTGGAAGGTTTAGAAAAAGGTTCGGTAGATATTATTATCGGGACGCATCAATTGGTTAATAAAAATGTAAAATTTAAAGACTTAGGCCTGCTTATTGTAGATGAAGAACAAAAGTTTGGTGTGGCCGTGAAAGAGAAATTAAAGACCATAAAAGAGAACGTAGATGTGTTAACCTTAACCGCAACGCCTATCCCGCGAACATTGCAGTTTAGTTTAATGGCAGCTCGCGATCTTTCAGTGATCACGACACCTCCACCAAACCGATATCCTATTGAAAGCCACGTGATCCGATTTAATGAAGAAACCATTCGTGATGCCATTAGTTATGAGATACAGCGTGGCGGCCAGATATTCTTCATTCATAATCGTATTGAAAACATTAAAGAAGTGGCAGGTATGCTGCAACGCTTAGTTCCGGATGCGAAAATAGGTATTGGTCACGGGCAAATGGAAGGTAAAAAACTGGAGCAACTGATGCTCGCTTTCATCAATGGTGAATTTGATGTTTTGGTGAGTACAACTATTGTAGAAAGTGGTTTGGACGTTCCGAATGCGAATACCATTTTCATTAATAACGCCAATAATTTTGGTTTGAGTGATCTGCACCAAATGCGCGGACGTGTGGGGCGAAGCAATAAAAAAGCATTTTGTTACTTCATAACTCCTGAATATTCTGCCATGACCGAAGATGCGCGAAAACGGATTACAGCCCTGGAGCAATTCACAGCTTTAGGAAGTGGCTTTAATATTGCCATGAAAGATCTCGAAATTCGTGGTGCCGGAGATCTGTTGGGAGGGGAGCAAAGTGGGTTTATTAATGAGATCGGTTTTGACACCTATCAAAAGATCCTGAATGAAGCCATTGAAGAACTTAAAGAAAACGAGTTCAAGGACTTATATAATGAAGACAGCGCCAATAAAGTCTATGTAAAAGACGTTACTATTGATAGTGATTTCGAGTTATTGTTCCCGGATGATTATGTAAACAACATTACGGAACGTTTGAACCTGTATACGCAGCTCAATAATTTAAAAACTGAAGAAGAACTGGTGGCGTTCGAAAAAGAGCTAATAGATCGTTTTGGGCCCTTACCAACACAGGTGGAGGACCTTCTGGATAGTGTTAAAATTAAGTGGCTCGCAACTAAAATTGGCTTCGAAAAAGTAGTTATGAAGCATGGCAAATTAGTAGGTTACTTTATTCACGATCAGCAAAGCAGATTCTATCAAAGTAATAATTTCACGAGCGTATTGCAATATGTGCAAACAAATCCGACGATTTGTAAAATGAAGGAGAAACAAACACGCAAAGGTTTGCGATTATTGCTTACTTTTGAGTCAATAAAATCAGTAAAACAAGCACTTAAGGCCTTACAACCAATGGTGACTTAAAATATAAAAACCCTCATACTTATGTTGAACAAATTTATAGTTTACGTTCTTTTATTACCCGGTATGTTATTGGCCCAGCATACCATTAAAGGAACTTTTACGCCACCTAAGGACTACAAGGTGGTTTTGCTCTATAAGGTAACCCCAAGTTTATCGAATTACATAACAAACACCAAGGTAGATAAGGACGGACATTTTCAATTTTCTTTAGATTCTACGGCAACCACAGGAATTTACCGAATTGTATATGCAGTGCCTCAGGAGGATTATAATTTTGATGTGATCTATAACGGAAAAGAAGATATTGAACTAGCTTTTAACGCCGAAACCGGTGTGGAATTTTTAAAATCAAAAGAAAATAAACTGCTTACCTCGTATACAAATAGCATGTCGTTGGTAACCCAGAGTATTAGCAATTATTACCGTGAACAACGTCAGGATACTACCGCGATCATGTCGATCTTTAAGACCCAACGAGAAACCCAGGCACAATATGAAAAGGCAGCCGAAGGGATGATTGCACTGCACTTTATTAAAGCGAATAAACCATACATCCCTAAGAAATATCAGAATGTATCCACCTACGTAAATAATTTAAAAACCCATTATTACGACCATGTAGATTTTAAGGATCGTATCCTGCAAAGCTCAAGTTTTCTGGAGGAACGAATGCTCAATTATGTGTTTGGCATGCGTGCCGATGGTTTGGATGAGGTTTTAAATTATGAAAAGAACATTGATAAATTCTGTGCTGCTATGAAGGATGATCTTCCCATAAAAGCAAAACGCATTTTATTGGTTGATCTTTGGGAGCAATTTAAAGACCTGGGGCAGGACAAGGTGGCAAATTACATTGCTGAAACTTATTTGATGGATATTGCTGTAAAATTGAATGATCAGCAACTCATCCATGATCTATTGATGTTGATAAATACCGGAATAGGAGAAATTGCCCCGGATTTTCCTATTGAAATGACTCAAAATGGGAAAACGGTGATCAAAAAACTTAGTGAGTTAAAAGGAGCTGAGGAGTATGTTGTGCTGTTTTGGAGCAGCACCTGTTCACACTGTTTATATGAAGTTCCTAAATTCTATAAATACATAGAAACCAAACCTAATGTAAAAGTAGTTGCTGTTGGCCTTGAGGACGGGCGTGATAACTGGGAAAAGGTAAAACAAAAATTTCCTGATTTTATACATGTTTACGGCGCAGGCCATTGGGATAATGAAATTGGCAATAACTATGGGGTTACAGCCACGCCAACTTATTTTATTTTAGATAAGGATAAACACATTATCAATAAGCCTAAAACACTCGATGAATTAGAAGAATTTTTAGATACTCAGGGGCAAGTTTCAGAATAATTAAAAATGATAAAAGGCATCTTCAAGATGCTCTATGTCAAAATTTTTACCGTTTCGTACAATCGCGACAATATCAAATCGCACCTCCATATCCAAATTGTTCGAGGCAATATATTCATCCACCGCTTTCACGAGGTTTTCAATTTGTTTAGGTTTTACAAAATCCTGCGGATTTCCAAAATCTGCTGTAGAGCGCGTTTTTACTTCAATAACAGCAAGCGTTTCGCCTAACTGGGCCAAGATATCAACTTCGGCCTTATCAAACCTATAGTTGCGTTCTAAAATGATGTAGCCTTTAGTTAACAGAAAATCTACTGCTAGTTCCTCACCTTTTTTACCAAGTTCGTTGTGTTGTGCCAAAATAGTTGTGTTTTATATTGGCTCAAATACCAATACCCGTTAGTTAAAATCAGCAGCGTTGTTAATCACGCTTTAGTGCCATTAAAGTTATTGGTGGTTATTTATTAAGGTGTTAATTTTCAAGGATCAAAGTACAATTTATTTTTAAGACTGTAATTATTAAATTAACAAAACTTTAAATTTAGCTTTACCTAAAAATATTTTTATGTGAAAGTAAATTTAATTATTTTTGTATAATAAATGTGAATGATGACAACCTTATCAGAGGAAAATTATTTAAAAGCCATATACCATTTAGGGAAACAGGGTACTATTTCTGTAAGCACCAATGCCATTGCGAAAAAAGTAGATTCCAAAGCATCTTCGGTTACCGATATGGTTAAAAAACTAGCGGAAAAAGAGCTTGCAAATTATGTAAGATATCAAGGTGTTAGCCTTACGGAAAAAGGTCGTTTAGCAGCTGCTTTGGTAATTCGTAAGCATCGCCTTTGGGAAGTTTTTTTGGTTGAGAAATTGCATTTTTCCTGGGATGAGGTTCATGATGTAGCCGAGCAATTGGAGCATGTAAAATCCTTGAAGTTGGTAAATGAACTGGATGCTTTTTTAGGTTTCCCAACGCATGATCCTCATGGTGACCCAATTCCGGATAAAGATGGCAATTATTCACCGATGAAGAGTGTCAATATTTTTGATATTGAAACAGGAACAACAGGTGTTTTATCTTTTGTGAAAGATTCTACAGATGCTTTTTTGAAATATTTAAACAAGAATGATCTCGCTTTGGGCGATACCATAAAAGTATTGGATTATGAACCTTTTGATGATTCACTGACTATTGAAACCAATTCGCAAAAAATGGTGATCTCAAAAGAAGTTGCTCAGAATTTATATGTAAAACAAGTGTGATGGAAAACTACAATCCCCTTATAGCGCTCCTGGTATTTTTTGCCATCGTGTTGGTGTTGATCGTGTTATTCCGTCCCATGAAAGGTTGGTTTTGGATCTTGAAAAAGAATTTTCAGAATAATGAAAAGATCATTATTGAAGATATTCTGAAACAATTGTATCACTTTGAGAATTCGGGTAATAAAGTAGATATGAAAACCCTGGTTCAAATGATCAACTACAATCACCACCGCGTCGTGGAGGTTACTAAGAAAATGACGGTTAATGATCTTATTTTTTTTGAAAAGGATATCATGAAACTCTCTGATAAAGGGCGGGAATATGCACTGCGAATTGTAAGGGTGCACCGGTTATGGGAACGGTATTTGGCTGATAAAACAGGTTTTAGTAAGTCTGAATGGCACGACCGCGCTGAGGCTATGGAGCATCAGTTAAGTCATGATGAAACAAATATTTTGGCTGCACATTTAGGGCACCCAAAGTTTGATCCACATGGCGACCCCATTCCGACACAAACCGGAAGGATAGCCGAAATACATGGAGAAGAATTACCACTCTTATCTGTAAATACCATAGGTAGGATTACTCATATTGAAGATGAACCAGATGTGATCTATAAACAGATCCTGGCGGAAAACATTCATATAGGATCTCTTATTAAAGTGATCGAAAACAATAGTACCCGGATCACGTTTGAATCTGAAGGCGAAGTTTTCAAACTTGCGCCTATTGTTGCGGCGAACCTTACGGTGGCTCCTTTGGAAAAATCGATTGCAGTTGAAGATAATATTGCCAGATTATCCAGCCTTAAGGAAAATGAAACGGCAAAGATTATTGGTATTTCTAAAGAAAGTCGGGGCGAAGCACGACGCAGATTACTGGATCTTGGCTTCGTAAAAGGTGCTGTTATCAAGATCGATCTTATGAATCCGCTCCGCGAACCAAATGCCTACTTGATCAAAGGGACATCGATTGCCTTGCGAAACGATCAGGCTGCAAAAATTTTAATTAAAAAAGATGAGTTATGGACCCAAAAATAAAAAGTGCCTGTGAAACTTGTGAACATTTTAATGCCAATGGCTTAAAACGTATGGGAGTGCAGACCGATAATGTGGATTTTGTAGTGGCTTTGGCCGGAAATCCAAATACCGGAAAAAGCACTGTTTTTAATGCTTTAACCGGTTTACGACAACACACTGGTAACTGGCCGGGTAAAACGGTAACGCGAGCTGAAGGTGGTTTTGAATATAACGATCAGAAATACAAATTGGTTGACTTGCCCGGAACGTATTCCTTGCTATCTACCTCAGATGATGAGCAGGCAGCGCGTGATTTTATTTTGTTTGGAAAACCTAATGTTACCGTAATTGTTGCAGACGCCAATCGACTGGAACGAAATCTTAATCTCGTATTACAAATTTTAGAGATTACCGATAAAGCTGTGTTATGTTTGAACTTGATGGATGAAGCAGAGCGAAATGATATATCTATTGATGTACGAACTTTGGCTCGTGACCTTGGAATACCGGTAGTACCTACGAGTGCAAGGTATAATAAAGGTATCCCTGATCTCATTCAAACCATAAGTGGTATCGCCAATGGGACTATCGAATGTAAACCTCATCGTATTAAAAATGTACCGTCGAATGTGGAGTCTGCTGTAAAAAAACTGGCTGAAAAAGTAAAGGAGGCCTTTCCAAATATTCCGAACAGCCGTTGGATTGCCTTTCGTTTGCTGGAAGGAGATACCCAGATTATCAATGCCTTAAAAAAAGGCGAATTTGTTTAAAACTGAAGCATGAGCGACAAAAATATAGATCATATAATTGAACTGTCTAACGAATTGCGATGGCAAATTGGCGACGATTTTCACGATACGCTAACGGAAAGTATATATGCTGATGCCGCGGATATTGTAAAAGACACCGTAGATGATCGGCAATCTAAAAAGCGATTTCGACTCGATGCGAAAATTGATAAAATTGTAACCAGTAAAATCTTCGGATTTCCAATCATGTTCCTCATTCTTGGGGTAGTCCTTTGGATTACCATTATTGGGGCAAATTATCCTTCATCGCTTTTAGCGGAATTATTATTAGATAAAATTCATCCGGCTTTAAAAAGCGGCGCGGCCAGCATTAATATGCCGTGGTGGCTTGATGGTTTTTTAATAGATGGTGTGTATTTAGCAGTAGCATGGGTTATTGCAGTAATGCTTCCTCCTATGGCTATCTTTTTCCCTTTATTCACACTTTTAGAGGATTTTGGATATTTACCGCGAGTGGCTTTCAATTTGGATAGTTTATTTAAGCGTTCCGGAGCTCATGGAAAGCAGGCCCTAACCATGAGTATGGGCTTTGGTTGTAATGCCGCCGGCGTTGTAGCAACGCGAATTATTGATAGCCCAAGGGAACGATTGATTGCTATTATTACGAATAATTTTTCCTTGTGCAATGGTCGCTGGCCTACACAGATCCTGATTGCTACAATTTTTATCGGGGCCATAGCACCTAAAGGAATGTCGAGTTTTGTATCCTTGTTAGCAGTTATAGGAATTGCCGTTTTAGGGATGGCATTTATGTTCGGAACATCCTGGGCTTTGTCCAAAACAGTTTTAAAAGGGGAAGTGTCTACCTTTCATTTGGAGTTACCTCCTTATCGACCACCCAGATTTTGGAGAACCTTGTATACCTCGTTGATCGATAGAACCATCATTGTGCTATGGCGCGCCATCGTGTTTGCGGCTCCGGCCGGAGCAGTTATTTGGTTGATCTCTAATATCCATATAAGTGGAGATAGTATTGCTGCAATCCTTATTGACTCTTTCAATCCGTTTGGTTATCTCTTAGGTTTGAATGGTGTGATATTACTTGCCTATATCGTGGCTATTCCAGCTAATGAAATTGTAATTCCGACAATCCTAATGCTTACGGTTTTGGTTACAGGAATTTCCGCAGGAAATGGAGCAGGAGTGATGTTTGAACTGGATTCAATGAACGCTACCGGAGATTTGCTTCGTGCAGGAGGTTGGACTTTATTAACAGCCATCAATTTAATGCTGTTCAGTTTGCTTCACAACCCGTGTAGTACAACCATATATACTATTTACAAAGAAACCAAAAGTGTAAAGTGGACTACAGTAGCTTCCATAATGCCGGTGATTTTAGGTTTTGTGGTTACGTTTCTTGTGGCACAGGTTTGGCGTATTTTAGTTTAAATCGATCTTCCATCGCATACATTTTTTTAAAAATTGTTTTTAGGTTGATATTCAAAAAGTTAAAAGCTTTTAATTCGTATTTTTAGTATATGAATTTCTCAGTTAAAATATTTGGATATTGTCTTTTCACCTGTTGTTTTCTGGCCTGTATTCCGTTGCGAGTACCACCAAGTATTAAGAACTACGAGGTGAAAATTGCTAAAAAGTTTAAAGGCGATTTACCGGAACGTTATGCCTTTATTTTTGAAGATAACTATCCTGAAGGTTTCTTTTATAATTTTATGGATCGCCGGTTTGAAAGAAACGGTGTAAACGTGAATCGTTTTGTGCCGATTGAAGTTGATTCCAGTACATACTATATGTCATTTTATGAAGTGAAACGCATAGATAAATCAGTAAGTCTTTTGAATTTATTTATTAACGGAGAAATGGAAACCGATGTTGATGCCGAAGATTCAGATGTTTCAAAAGAAGATTACTGGTATATCGCTATTACAGTTTCAGACCAAATGGATCAGGATGTATTAAACAAAAGTTATAAAACACAAGCTAAGGTTGTGGATTACCTCAGAGCATTACAACTGTCTTATCAAAATAGTTCAAATAGACAATAGATCTTATTTTTTACCGGTAGGAATTCTGAAACTTACCCCACCACTTAAAAGTAGGTCCTGACCATCAGTAATTCCGGAACCAACAGTAGCGTCCAACTGTACGTTATCTGAAAGTAAATAGGTAAAACCGAGATCCCAATAATGGTTTGAAGCGCTGTTTTCAGGAAGATTACCGTAAAGTTCGGCATAAAATCCCAGTGCATTCGTTAAAGACCTTCCGTAGGAAAGGGTGTAAATGTAGCTAGCTTCAGGAGAATCATCGCCCCAGGCCATCCCCAGGTTATAAGATAAACTCGACTTCTCATTTAGTGTGTGAGCAAAAGAAAACCTAAAATCTACACCTGTAGTTTCAGGTTTATAGTCATTTCCTGCTAAAAAGGGGAGGTAAACATGACCCACAAAACCAACTTCAGGCCATCCGTTATTTTCTTTGGCAATGGCTAACTTGGTACCAAGTAACAGCGGATTAAATCCACTTAAAACAGCATTAGTATTTTCGAACTTATTTTCAACAAAATCCCAACCTAAACGCAATTCTACATTGTTCAACAGACCCAAACGAAGTAATGAGGTGTTGTAAGTGAATTGTTCAGATTTTATAGAGTTAGTGTTATTTTTCGTGTAAAATGAACCGGTTTCAACTTGTAAATACCCTACAGGAACAGTACTTGGCGATTCCGTGGCATCAGGGCGATCCGTAATTAGGGGTTCTTTTGGGTCTTCCTGGCTACTCACTTCAAAGGACGACAAAAATAAGGCAGTAAATACTAATTTTTTTAGTTGATTCATGTTTTGGAATAGCTTTTAGATGCCAGATTAATGGCAACCACAATTATCACCGCCACCACATGCTTTATCTGACTTTGGTTTTTTGAAGAAGAATTTTCGAATTAAAAAAAACAAGGCAAAGCCCAAAGCAGTAAAAACCAGAATATATTGGATCAATGAATTCATAAATTTTTAGTCGTTTTTCTTGTATCTATCTTACGATTTTAATGTAACAATTGAAATGAAACCAAGGCCGCTACATAGGCTATGGCTGTCATTATAAACAATTGTAAAACGGGCCATTTCCAACTATTTGTTTCCCGTTTTACTATGGCCAAAGTACTCATGCACTGCATGGCAAAGGCGTAAAAAAGCAATAGTGAAACGCCCGAAGCAAAGGTAAATAAGGGTCCGCCTAAAATGGGGTTGACCTCTCCGGCCATTCGGTTTTTAATGGTGTCTTCATCATCATTACCCACACTGTAAATAGTGGCCAAAGTTCCTACAAAAACTTCACGCGCAGCAAAACTACTAATGATAGCAATACCAATTTTCCAATCGTAACCCAAAGGTTGAATAACGGGCTCGATAGCCCGACCGGTAATCCCAATAAACGAGTGTTCCAGTTTTTGCGAGGCTACTTTTTGCTGTAATTCTATTTGGGTAAGTTCTTTGCCTTTATTTTCAGCCTTTACAATAGCTTCGGCATTGTTGAAATTATCTCCGGGACCAAAGGAAGCCAAAAACCAAAGAATAATTGAAATCGCTAAAATAATTTTACCGGCACCGAATACAAAGGATTTGGTCTTTTCAATAACTGTTAAAGCCACGTTTTTTATAAGTGGTAACTTGTAGTTTGGCATTTCAACTACAAAAAAGGTTTTCTTTTTGATTCTTAAAATTTTATTCAGGATCCAGGCTGAAAATACGGCCATACCAAAACCTAACAGGTATAGGATCATAAGCGCGAGGGCCTGATAACCCAATCCTAATATACGCCCTTCAGGAATCACTAAAGAAATGATAATGAGATAAACCGGTAATCGCGCTGAACAGGTGGTGAATGGTGTTACCAAAATAGTGATCAGTCGTTCCTTCCAACTTTCTATGTTTCGGGTTGCCATGATAGCCGGGATGGCGCAGGCTGTTCCGGAGATCAAAGGCACGACGCTTTTACCGCTAAGTCCGAATTTCCGCATCACGCGGTCCATTAAAAAAACCACACGACTCATATAACCACTTTCTTCTAAAATCGAAATAAAGAGGAATAAAAAGGCGATCTGTGGAATGAAAATAACGATACCACCCAATCCCGGTATAATACCTTCGGAGATCAGATTTGTAAAGACGCCTTTAGGCAAATGGGTTTTAACCCACTCACTCATTAGAGCGAAAATATTGTCTATGAAATCCATGGGGACGCTCGACCAGTCGTAAATAGCCTGAAAAATGGTAAGTAGTATCACGCCAAAGATGAGGTAGCCCCAAACTTTATGTGTTAAAATGCGATCCAATCTTGTGCGGAGATCTTTAGCCTGAGTAACATCAATGGTTTGGCCAACTTTAAGTACATTATTGATAAACTGATAACGTTTAATCGTTTCTTTCTGCTGAAGGCGCTTAAGATCACTTTTCGATTTGGTCTTAAAATTCGCCAGAGCATCAATTTCATTTCTGGTGAGTTTTCCAAAATTTACGTCCTGAGTAATCACCAACCACAATTTGTATAATAATTGATTAGGGTAGGTTTCACGCAGGGTATCAAAATAAGGTTTATCGATCTCAGAAGCATTCAGGCAGGGCTCAACGGATAAATCCTTGTAATTAGCGATCAGATCTTTAAGCCGCTCGATGCCTTCCCGTTTTCGGGTACTAACCAAAGCGATTTTGGTTTTCAGCTGTTTTTCTAAATAATCAATATCCAGAGAAATACCTTTATAGCGCATTCTATCAGCCATATTGATCACCAAAATAGCTGGAATTTCAAGATCTTTTATTTGGGTGAACAGGAGTAAGTTCCGTTTTAAATTTTCAACATCACTAATCACTACAGCAACGTCAGGGAAGTCCTTGTCATTTTTATTGAGCAATAACTCGATAACCACATTCTCATCCAATGACGAGGCATTCAGGCTATACGTTCCGGGTAAATCGATAATGTGTGCTTTAACGCCGCGAGGCAGTTTGCAGATACCTTCTTTTTTCTCAACAGTGATGCCCGGGTAATTACCTACTTTTTGATTCAAACCTGTTAGGGCATTAAATACAGAGGTTTTTCCGGTATTAGGATTCCCTATTAAAGCAACATTGATTTGTTTACTCATGGACTTCTTTTTCAATGATGATATGTAAAGCAGTTTCTTTTCGAATAGCGAGATAAGATCCATTAATGTTTAGGTACATCGGATCTTTAAAAGGCGCCAATTGAACAAGCTCTACAGAATTTCCCGGGAGACAGCCCATTTCCAGCAGTTTTAGAGGAACATGAACAGACGATACATCAGCAATTACTGCTGTTTCTCCACGTTTTAAATGTGCTAATGTGTCTTTCACGCTTATTTAGATTGATTTTAAAGAAGCAAAAGTAAGCTAAAAATTTAGGGTAAAAAAATCCTTAAGGTAAAACTATAAAGTGTATTCTTTTTCGAGGTGTTTAATATCTTTAATCAGCTGATCTACCTCCTCGGGATTGGTACCGTCGTAAAACCCACGGATCTGTCTTTTTTTATCTACAAGAACAAAATTTTCGGTGTGGATCATGTCGTATTTCCCGGCAAACGGATTGTCTTTCACGGCGAGGTAGCTTTTTCGAGCCAGGTCGTAGATCTGTTTTTTATCGCCGGTAACTAAATTCCATTTCTTATCATTAACGCCTTTTTCGATGGCATAGCGTTTTAGTTGCGCTACGGTATCAATATCCGGAGTAACACTATGAGATAATAACATCACCTGCGAATCATTCAAAATAGAATTTTGAACACGCACCATTTGATCTGTCATCACCGGACAAATACTTTGACACGTGGTAAAAAAGAAATCAGCCACATAGATCTTATTCTTATAGTTATCCTGAGTGATGGTTTTACCGTTTTGATTCGTCAATGAAAAATCGGCGATCTTGTGGTATTTTTTTTGATACTGCATGGTTGTATCTACCAGATCGGCGCTCACATTGGAAGGTTGATAAACAGGTAAGGGTTTATAGGTGTTAAGGGTATTGTAAATGATATACATAATGATGGCCGACAGTATACCAAAGCCAATAAAAAATTTAAGATACCCTTTGAAAAAAGATCGCATGGTAAGTGTAGCGTTTAAATTTGTACAAAAATACAATGATTCAGTAACATGTTGCCGTTAAAAGACCCCTAAATTCATGTTAAAACTCTATCCAAAATTATTGACCTGGTTTAAAGTTTGTTTAAAAAGCTTACTTTTGTGCGATTATAAAATATGACCTGAATAATCTATGGATTTTGTTATAAAAATATCTCAATTTTTAATGAGCTTATCGCTCCTGATCATCTTGCATGAATTGGGACACTTCATACCCGCGAAATTATTTAAAACCCGCGTTGAAAAATTCTATTTGTTTTTTGATGTGAAATATTCCTTGTTCAAAAAGAAGATCGGCGAAACCGTTTATGGTATTGGCTGGCTGCCGTTGGGTGGTTACGTAAAAATATCCGGTATGATCGATGAGAGTATGGATACCGAGCAATTAAAGGAAGAACCACAGCCCTGGGAATTCCGTTCAAAACCGGCCTGGCAACGGTTGATCATCATGTTAGGTGGCGTTACAGTGAATTTTTTATTGGCCGTACTCATTTATATAGGCATGAGTTATTATTATGGCGATAAATACCTTCCGGTTGAAAATATTAAAGATGGTTTAGAGATTGAAAGCGTTGTGGCAAATAATGCTGGTTTAAAAACCGGAGATAATATTGTGGCAATTGATGGCGAAAAAGTGACACGCTTCAATGAGATCCCCGAAAAAGTGTTGTTCGGAAAAAACATCACGATAGAGCGCCAGGGGAGAGATTCAACGGTGACTTTACCTCAGGATTTTTTAGCGAAAATGATAGATTCCAAAGAAAGAGGTTTTATAAGTAAACGTATGCCTTTTGTAATTGCCAAGGTACCTGATACCTCATTCAACAAAAATAGTGGTTTAAGAAAAGGAGATGTTATTGTTGGGTTGGATAGTATCAATACCAAATACATCGACCAGGTAATTCCGACTTTGAGCAAATTTAAGGGACAAAAGGTTAAAGCTCATGTATTACGAAATGGGGAGACTATTAATGTTCCATTAAAGATTTCTGATAATGCTAAACTTGGAGTAGTTTATGGATCAATTACAGATGATAATCTTGAAAAGTTGGGTTATTATCAGTTTGAAACCAAAAAATACAGTTTCTTAGAAGCAATACCTGTGGGAATAAAACTTACGGGAGATCAAATTACTTCCTATTTAAAACAATTTAAAGCTATTTTTACACCAAGCACAGGAGCTTATAAAGGGGTGGGTGGTTTTTATGCCATTTTCAACATTTTTCCAGCCTTTTGGAGTTGGGCTAATTTTTGGAGTATTACCGCCTTTCTATCAATCATGTTGGGGGTATTGAACCTATTGCCAATTCCGGCATTAGATGGCGGCCATGTGATGTTCTTGTTATATGAAATGATCTCAGGTAGAAAGCCCGGCGATAAGTTTATGGAGTATGCTCAAATGGTTGGCTTCTTTATTTTGATCGCTTTGGTATTATTTGCCAATGGAAACGATATTTATAAGGCTATTTTTTCTTGATTAATTTGCGAACTGCAATGTTTTGGCAGTGAAAACAATTAATATTGATTAAATATTTTCCGGAAAGATATTTATTTATGAATTAATTGTTTAACCATGTTTACTAATTGTAAACAAAAAACATTTTATTATGAATTTAAAAAAATTTGGAGTTCAAGAATTAAAAATTACTGAATCTACTAGCATTAATGGAGGATTCTGGTGGTTTAGAATTTCTTTGGGAAGTTATTTGTTTAATAATGACCTAAAGGCAGTAATAAGACGAGCAAATGAACCTAAACTTGCTTAAAAAATTTAATTAAAGCGTTTATTTTATATAACTATTGGAGATTTTTTCTTCAATAGTTTTTTTAATCGCATTAGTTTTATTCGCTAACGGAAACGATATTTATAAGGCGATCTTTGGCTAAGTTTTTTTTAAAAATTATATTTGTAGTAATTAAAAATATATATATATTTGCGCTCGCTTAAAAGAGCGAAACACTCCTCCTTACCTGCCTGCCGGCAGGCAGGGCTCAGAACTGAGCTCAAGCGCATCCGGCACAAAGTAAGAAGCAGAGTTGTCAAAAAAGACATAAAAACAAGATATTAACACTCCTCCTTAGCTCAGTTGGTTAGAGCATTTGACTGTTAATCAAAGGGTCCTTGGTTCGAGCCCAAGAGGGGGAGCAAAACAGAGAAAAGTTCAACAGAAATGTTGGACTTTTTTTGTGCGTTATATAGGGTTTTCCGCATCACACGATTTCTGATATGGCTTTAGCGAATGTGGTGGAGGTAAGCTAATTCACCATAAATCTAATTTATTTCAAAATAAGTTCCTTAACTATAAATAATCCTATCAATATTCTATTAAATAATAAAACGTTTCATCATCTTCTATAATAATTTCATCTGAATGAGTACTGATAAGAACACCAGACTCCTTAACCTCCCATTCAATAGATATATTTACTCCTTTAGCAACACCTACATACCAAAAAGTATCGATGTCTTTACCTTCAAATGGTCTGCTTCCACCATAACTTCTCAGATTATTAATCCTAAAAAAATAACTTACATCAACCCTATCATTAACGGTTGAAGGTTCAATGTTCACTACATGAAATTGAATCCAAGATTTTGGATTCAATTCAATAATATTAGTTGAACCATTTAAAGGAAGGGCTTCAGGAATATTAAAATAAAGGTTTTCTAATAAATATGTATAAAGAATTGCACTTGGACCATCGTCATTCCAATGTTCAAAACACCACACACCATCATTGTTTGTTATTCCTTGACTGCTTAAAACATTATTAGGTCCGTAATGGATTAATATACTTAATCCAACTATTGGTTGGCCACTTCCTTCTTCTATAAGCTTGTAACAAGTAGTTATATATTCTCTTTTGTTTTTTTCTTCATTTTCAATGGAGCAGCTTAAAAAGCATATTACCATTACTATTAAGAATGTGGGCTTGAAAATTTTCATAACTAATATGTTTGAATTAGTCGAAAAACTACTTTTGTAAGAACAATTAAAACTAATTATTTGCAAAGTGTCAGCCAATGATTTTGGTCAGCTAAAAAGTATAATTAAGAAGCTGTAAAGTTCACATCATACGATTTCGGATGTTCCTTTACGTGGGGGATTTCTAGACTCAACATCCACTAGAATTTATTGTCTTATATTTAGGATTAACATATTGAAGAACAAAACAACTATTATTGTTCTTGAGTTGAATTGTGGAAATAAAGAGATATACAAATAATAAATCACGACTTTCCCTTAAATAATACTAATTAGTAACCAATGATAAAATTCTTTAGAAACATCCGAAAAACTCTTATTAACCAAGGTAAGACTACTAAATATCTAAATTATGCCATAGGAGAAATTGTATTGGTTGTGATTGGTATTTTGATTGCCCTTCAGATTAATAATTGGAATGAGACTAGGAAGGCCAAAATAAAATCTAGAAACTACTTAATTGAGATTAAAAGTGATTTAAAAGCGGACACCATCCTTTTTAATACCGGAATAAAGCACTTAAATAATTATATTGCCGATGAGGAATGGGTTTTAAACGCTACCGATTACACCTTCAAGGATGCCGATAGATTATGGGATTGTATAAGTGGTTGGTATATGCCCCTTAGTGTTAATACTCGAACCTTTAAAGAAATGCAAAATCAAGGCAGCTCTAAATTAGTTGGGTTTGATGCACTCTCAGAAAAAATCAATACGTATTACACAATTATTAAGGATGAAACTGAAAGAGCCGCTGCCTGGGAAATGAAAGATGTAACTGAGCGACAAATTTATTTAAGGGATTTAGAAGAAACAATAGAAATAAGCAACCACAGGATGAAAGTTTGGGGAGTTGGCCTAGTAAAGAAATCCTTCCCAATGAGACAGGATTCTATAACCAATTCTGAATTAATTATATCCTTTGCCAAATCCATTCGTGGTCGCAATCATTTTAAAAATAACTATGTAAGACACCTAAGAACAATAAATACGGTTAAAATAGTTACTGCTGAAGCCACAGAACTCATAAAAGAAATAGAAAAAGAATTACAAAACTAACGAAAGCACAGCTGCTTATGTTATCGATAGTTCATTAGACAACTGATATATTGCATAATTTAAAAATTTTAATAACCCACACATTATATACTATCACAGATGTGGTATTATTGTGAGGAATAGTTAGCAAATTCAACCAGCTCTAAAAATTCACTTACAAACTCATTTAGGTTCCATAATTAGATGCTTCCCACCAGGGGATAAGACTATTAGCGTTTACAATTCCTGTCGTAAAATGAAGCAAACCTCATCAAATCTTCACTGAATTGGTTCGACAAAACGATATTAGAGGGAGCAAAATTCAAAAAGCCTTTACAGAAATGTGGAGGCTTTTTTTGTGCGTTTACTTTTCATAATACGGCGATCTTAGCATGAGTTTCAATTTTGATAAATGTCAAGCTCTAAAAGTTGTATAAAGAATAATGAGATACTTTATGTGTTAGCAAGTATCCAGCATGTGTTACTTGAATTAAGGTTTGCAACTTGATAGACTATATCTACAATTTTGTTTATATTTATGAAACAATCACTAAAATAATTATCATGGCAAAATTTGAAATTTACAAAGACAATTCTGGAGAATTTAGATTTAGACTTAAATCTAGTAATGGGCAGAACATTTTATCAAGTGAAGGATACGCTGCAAAAACAGGTTGTACTAATGGTATTGAATCTGTAAAGAAGAACGCTCCAGATGATTCAAGATACGAGCGTTTGGAATCTAAAAGCGGTAAACCGTACTTTAATTTGAAGGCAGGAAATAATCAGGTTATAGGGTCAAGCCAAATGTACGCCTCTAAAAGTGGCATGGAAAATGGCATTGAATCTGTAAAAACAAATGCTCCTTCAGCATCAGTAGAAGATTTGACATAAAAGTAACCATAATAGTGAAATGGGTTATAAATATTTGCGGTTTTTTTACGTAGCTCCTTGTAACCAAAAATGTATTTATACACATTTATCACGTAAATCATGGAATAACGCAAACCTCATCGATTTTTCGCTAAATGAGTTGGAAAAAGTATTAGAGGGAGCAAAATTCAAAAAGCCTTTACAGAAATGTAGAGGCTTTTTTGGTTTTTAATTCTCAACATCACCCTTAAGACATCTTGTAAAAAAGGGGAAATCATCGGTAACAACGTAGTAATAAATACCTTCAGGGAACTCTGGAGTTACGCCAAACCGACCATTACATTGATCCAAATCGCCAAGTCCCTCAACATACTCATAGTCCTGAGTAAATGCTCCCATTGGAATAGGGGTGTTTGGATTTACTGTTCCCTGATCAGGACCACCAATGAGAGCTGTTAAGATACCTGGACGATTCGTATCAGGTTCTGATTTTAATCTATAACTTGGGGTTAAGTTTTTTATCCCACTGTTTGAATCGTTAGGATTGGAATAGCCATATCTGGCATACACTGGAAATCCATCAGATGCCCACCCTACTAATGTCATTCCTTGTTTATCTCCCAGGAAATCAACCAGTAATTCCGGTATTCCGTGATAATGGTATGCTCCTGTAGGTTGTACATGTGCATGATTCATATCATCTCCAAAATCAAATGTATCATGTCCTAAGGCTTCAATATTCCACTTACCTTCGCCTTGCGCCAAACTACATTCTCCGGCATCGTTGCATCTTCCTGCTGTGGCAGGATCGAATTTAACACTATTTAATGCATAGGCAATGGCTAAAGCAGGACCAACAACCTCTAAACCATTTTCAGAAATGATCTTTGGACAAAGCGTAAATTTTTTATTGACATTTTGTTCGCTGATTGTATTTGGATTATCAGGGTTTGGGAATGATCCAACGTCATGATTTGGGATTCCATTTCCATTCAAAATTCTATAAACACCATCTGAGGACCAGGAGTATCTGCTGTAAGCGTTAACAGATTCATTATCATTGTAGATTTCCTCATTAATATCAACCAATATTCCGGCAGTTGAATAATCTCCGGTACAGTCAGTAATATTTTGTTTTTGTTGACTTTCATTTTTACTACATGACAAAATGAAAAGTAATAAGGGGAACTTTAAAATCCGATTCATATTTTTTTGATTTATGATTTAGACCAGAAACTAAGCGAAAGGTTTAAATTGAATATTTCAGTGATGTAACCTGGAGTATTGGTGGGAGTAAAATTTAACCTCGTATACTGACATTTAGAGGTTTTTTTATCTTGTTGGAAATAAATTCATATTATGAAAAAAGTATTTTTCCTTTTATTTTAGATTTCTTCCTTGTTTGGGTTTGCTCAAAATTCAGATTATAACATGCATTCCTTTAAAGATGAAGGAACAAAAGCGCCAAATGTGCATCATTTAGGTGACGCCTGGTTAAACATGTTAATTCAAGCTAATGATGATTTTAATTATAACATCACGCAGGCGATTTTCAGCCCTAATGCCACTTTAGATTGGCACATGCATAAAACACCTCAGGTTATTATTGTTCTTGAAGGTGAGGGCTATTATCAGGAAAGAGGGAAAGCCCCTGTAATCATGAAAACAGGTGATGTTATTACATGTGAAATAGGTGTGGAACACTGGCATACCTCCAGTGCTCATAGTAAAGTCTCTTATTTAGCGATCTATGGTGAGGAACCAACAATTTGGACCGAAAAACTCACTCGAGAATATTACGATAGTGTTGCTAAAAAGTTGGAGGAAAAATAGGTCTTAAGTGTTTAACTTTTTAATCAATAGGTTTTAGTAACGTCAGCATCAACACAAATAATAAAATCAGCTTTATCGAAGTTCTCTTTATCTAACTTTTCGATATTTTCCTGTTCTACGGTTGTTATTGTTTTTATTTCTAATGAAGGTTTGTATTGATGTAAATACCAAACAATACCTTCTTTATAATTGGAGTGGTAAGATCCGTTAAAATGAATAAATTGCGTTTGTTTCTTTAGGTTTTTTGAAATAAAATAAGCCATTGTAGCATCCTTCATGGCCTGAGCTTTTACCATATCCACAGTTCCATGATCCCCCATCATCTTTAACATATTCTGGTATTGAGGTAAGTTGATATCAAATGCAATGGGTAACGGAGCCATCCATTCTTTTTGTTCCTGGGTTAAAGGAACTAATGCTTCAAATCCTCCTTTTTTATAAACTTCATTTGCAAATCTTCTGGGAATATTTGTAGCGATAAATGGTAATTTATTTTCCATCGCAAAATCCACTAAAGGCTTATAATCGGTGTGGTAATTGGGCCAAAGAGTGATTACCGTATCCAAAGCTTTTTGGTTTAACTTACCCTCCAAATAATCGTTTAATGCCGATTGTTGATCAGCTTCAAACATTTCGGCTCCCAAAACAAGGTTCGATTTTTTTGAACGATCTTTTACTAACTCCAATTGAAGCCAATGACTGATACTGTTATTATGAAATTCTCCAAAAAACACCACATCAGCCACATCTAATTTCTTAATCATTTTTCCATATGAAATGGATTTTCCTTTGTTGGTATAGATTTTATAAGCGTATTTGTGCTGTGCCTGAATGGTATTCAGGAACAATAACATCAATACCAACACTAGCGTTGTTTTTTTCATGGCATATAGAATTTAATGATCAGTTTTAGCTTTTTTATAAAGATATGCATCAATAAGCTGTTATGGGTTTGTTGAAGGAACCTATTTATAACGACCTATAAATTTCATTTTGAAGATGCCATTGTAAAATCATAATCGCGCTCAACTTTTGCTATACGTACTTTGTATTCACGATACCAAAGGGCTTTGCCTTTTTCCTGAGCAATTTGATGTTCGGCATGGGCTCTCCAAAGTTTGATAGATTCCAGATCCTTCCAATAAGACACTGTGATTCCGGTATCATGTCGCGCACTTTCAAAACCTAAAAAACCCGGTTGCTGCCGGGCTAATGTTTCCATAAGGACAGCCATACGATTGTAGCCATCATCATCATTTTCAGTTCGTATGGAACTAAATATTACGGCATAATAAGGTGGTTCCGGAGTATTGGCTAGCATACTATTTTTAATTAAAGTTGAATTCTTAATTACGATATAAAGATACGCGAATTTCTTCCTTCAACCATTACTATATCACCGTTCCTCATGACCTTTCCCGGCCAATATGGCCGGCGTATATTTTGCAATACGTCTCTCGCGGGTTTTTGCTTGTTTGGCGTTGCCAAAGAAAATTAAATAACCGCGTTGCCTTCCTGGTGTTAATACCTTAAATGCCGTTTCTAATTCCGGATTTTCTTTAAAGGCTCTGGTGAGTTCTTCCGGAACCTCAAAGTCGGAGGTTTTTTTCTTTTTTACTTTAAGTCCGGCCTTTTCTACCTCAACAGCTTCGAAGATATAAGCTTTTATTAAGGCTTCCAGATCTAAAATCTGTTGTACGGTTGTAAACCGCAACTGGCGCTGGGATTGTACATGTTCTGTTTGTTGGATTAAAATATTTTCTGAGTCTTTCAAAAGGGAGCCTTTAAAAAAGAGTAGTGCGGAATGATCTTTAAAGCCATGGATGATAACAATATTTTTACCCTTATGGGCATAACACGGATGCCTCCATTTATAAGTTTCTTCAAGACCACATTCCAGACAAATACGGCGCAATTGTCTGGATTCTTCTTGCCAGTTCTTTAGGGTTTCAATGTAACGGTCTACCTGTTCCATGACAAAATAATTAAATCACAAAATCAATAAAATCAGTCTATAAAGATAATTTAATTTGGAATAGTATCCATGGCAGCTGGCATTGGCATTGGTGTGGTTGGCGACGGGGCATCCCAAACAATTTTCCAATCGCCGTTAATACGTTGCCATAATACCACATAATTACCTTCGTCGGTCATGGCCGGAATAGGTGAATTTTCATTTGGTGTGAACGTCAGAATATAGGAACCATATTCAGCAGCCAGATCACCATTAGCCTTGACATCATTAGTAACTAAATCGAAATTCCAGGTACCTATTTGTACATTTTGCTTCCAGGCGTTCTTAAAGTTATCAATTCCAATTAGAGGTGGTTGATGTGGAGGCATTTGCACACAGTTTTCTGCAAAATGAGCGGCTACAGAATCGATTTGACCTTCGGCATACCATCTTTCAATCTTAGCGTTTTTGGCTTCAATAATGGTTTTGATTTGATCTGCATATTCTGGTCCGGATTCTTTTTTAACCTCTTGGCAATTGCATAGAGAAATGACCAATACGACTAAAAAAAGTTTTGAAAGTTGCGTTTTTTTCATGGTTATGTTTGCTTTTAATTTCTTCATTATGTGGATAATATACTAAAAAATGAAGAAAAATACGACATCATTCCGAAAGATAATTCTTCTGAACTGTGTTCAGTTTTAAAGAAAAAATATTACTGATACAACAAAGGCTCATTGATCCCACGCTCCACAAACAAACTCTTGTTCATTTCAAAATGCATGATGGTCATTTGATTGTAGTAGGTTTTAAAATCAGGCAGATCAAAGGCGTTTCTTAAACTATCTACACGCAGCGAATCTACTAAACCGATCTTTGGAATGGCCTGGCCGAGTTTGTTATAAGTAAGCTGACTACCAAAACGTTGCGGCTGTTTTAAATTCACATTGATACGGTCTTCAAGCATCGCATAATGTGCTTTGTCCTTGCTGCCTTTTTCAATTTCCTTACCCATGGCTATAAGCATTTGCTGTTGAAACGGCTCATCATTATCGGCATGTTGGATGGGTAACCAAAAATGAGTAGCAGCCTCTTTGCCAACCATCTTTTCACCCAAATAACCGTAGGTTTCATATAATTTTTTAATGCGCTCCTGATTCACAACTCCAACACTATCCCGTTGTTCTTCAAAAATGTCCCAGGCTTTTTCAGGGCCATAAGTATCCATAAGAACTTGTGGTGGAATACCGGCAAATTTTTGATCAAGAACTTCAATGTTATGAAGCTCCTGGATCACTTGTTTTTTGGACGCCTCTGTTAAGGTTTTGTGTTTATTACAACTTTGAAAAGCAGCTATAATCAAGGCAAGACAAATGAATTTTTTCATTGAGGAAAGTTTCGTTTTAAAACGTATCAAAGATAAATATTTCCATAGAAAACCATTTTTAAATCTACTGACCTTTAGCTACGAGTAGAAATGAAAACGAAAAAAACCAAAATAATCTTCTTTACTTTTTTAAATTCCCAGTACTTTTATAGACCTTTTTCTCAAAGGAAAATCAACTAAATTAGTTCAAAATGAAATTCCAACAAACTAAGCTTTTCACTGTATTTCTATTTTTTCTCATTTTCACCGGCTGCAAGAACGAAAATGAAACAAATTCAAACGCATTATATGCTTCCAAAGCCTTTACGGTATACAAGGACAGTATTGTTCAAGGGAAAAATAAAGCAGTGATTGTTTCTTCGGATGAAATGACCTCGAATTATATCAGCCCGATGTATGCCAATTATTCGAATTTTATAAGTTTCAAGATCAGTATCAATGAGAAGGATATTGAAATGCCTTCAGGGAAAAATCATCATGTTCTCATTGAAAATGGTTCGCATGAATCGCCGGTTTTCACATTTGGTAAAATAACCCGGAATGCTGTAAAAGATAAAGGTGAAACCCTACCTACAAATTACAATTATACTTTTCAGGTGGACATGTCGCCGGTGTTGGATCAATTCAAAAAACAAGGCTTTTATCAGGCTTTTGATGGCACCAAAATAGCCAAACAGGATTTTAAAGGGTTTTATATAGCCGGAGGTTCTGAGCCTTTAACCTGGGATTTCTCAAATCTTGAAGAAAATAATCTCGAACTTACAGATCCTGATGGCGATGGAATTTACACCATCGCGCTCACGATGAATCCTTTTGATACCTCGGAAGCTGAACAAAAAACCTGGAAACTTTCCGAAGATATTTCTCAAAAACCTCATTACACTTCAGACCAGCCCATAGTAAATGCGCTTTACAATTTGGCAACCGAAGAAGCCATAAAAAATATTGAACCCGATAGTACGTTCAGAACAGGTGCCGAGTGGGGTGGCGTTTGGACGCGCGATATCAGTTATAGTATATATTTGGCCTTTGCCTATCATGAGCCTGAAGTGGCTAAAATCAGCTTGATGCGGAAAGTTAAACGCGATCGTATTATTCAGGATACGGGCTCGGGCGGTGCCTGGCCGGTGTCGTCAGATCGGGTGGTTTGGGCGGTTGCTGCCTGGGAAATCTATAAAGTTACAGGGGATACGGATTGGCTCAAAAAAACCTATAAGATCATCAAAAACACTTTAGAAGATGATGCTAAAACATTAGTGTCCTCAAATGGTTTGTACAAAGGGGAATCGTCGTTTTTGGACTGGCGTGAACAAACCTATCCGAAATGGATGTCGAATATGGATATCGCCGAATCTAAAAATTTAGGAACCAATGTGTTGCATTATGAAGCCAATACCATTTTGGGTAAAATGGCTGATGCATTAGGAGACAGCAGTTCTGAATATGATGCCAGAGCCAAGGCTATAAAAGAGGCTATAAATAAAGAACTCTGGTTACCTGAAGATGGGTTTTATGCGCAATATGAGTATGGTCGGGCCTATTTCAACACATCAAAACGTTTTGAAGCTTTGGGAGAAGCCCTGGCTATTTTGTTTGATGTGGCAGATTCTGAAAAAGCTAAAGCGATCAGCACAGAATCACCGGTAACACCTTTTGGTGTGACTTGTATTTATCCACAAATTCCCGGGATTCCACCTTATCATAATAACGGTGTCTGGCCATTTGTGCAGTCCTATTGGAATCTCGCTTCGGCGAAAGTAGGCAATGAAAAAGCACTGAATTATGGCCTGGCAGCGATTTACAGACCAGCCGCATTATTCCTAAGTAATTACGAGAATTTTGAAGCTGATAATGGCGATTTCCGAGGCACGGAAATTAATTCGAATCGTATGTTATGGAGTATGGCCGGGAATTTGGCCATGGTGCATCGGGTGTTTATGGGCATGCATTTTCAAAAAGATGGTATTTTGTTTCAACCGGTAGTTCCGGAGGCCTATAAAGGCAAAAAGGAACTTTCTAATTTTAAATATCGAAAGGCGAGTTTGGATATTACCGTTGAAGGTTTTGGAAATAAAATTAAAACCTTCAAAATCGATGGTGAAACTAAAGAAAAACCGTTTCTCCCTTCAGGTCTTGATGGAAAACATAAGGTTTCTATCCAACTAATCGATACATCTTTTGATACGGATACTATTCATCACGTTGAAAATAAATTCAGTTTACCGAATCCTGTAGTAACTGTAAAAAATAATATCTTGAGTTGGGACTCTATTCCCGGGGCGCAGTTTTACAAGGTCTATAAAAACGGAGAAATGATCTCTGAAATTAGAACCATAACATTCCAGGGGGAAGACCAATCGTTTTCTGAATATAAAGTAAGTGCGGTTGGACCCGACGGCTACGAATCGTTTACCAGCGAACCGGTTTGGTTATTCAAACCGCAGGAAGAAACCATTGTTGAGGTTGAAAACTACTATCAACTTTCCAATAAAAATTATATTAATTATTCAGGAAAAGGTTTTGTTGCATTGACACGGGAAACCAATCGCACCATTGAAATTCCAGTCCATATTAATGAACCGGGAACTTATATTGTGGACTTCAGATACTCAAATGGAAGCGGACCCTGGAACACCGATAACAAATGCGCGATCCGAAGTTTGTATGTCAACAAAAACTATCAAGGTGTGGCCGTATTTCCGCAACGCGGAAAAGACGAATGGTCGGATTGGGGTTATTCCAACAGTTTTAAAGTGGATCTGAAAAAGGGGCAAAATACCCTGATTTTAAAATTTGAAGACTGGAATAACAACATGAATGTGGACGTAAATACAGCGATGCTGGATCATGTAAGAGTTATAAAACTTTAAAATTGCTTAATTTGCCTGTGATATTCTAAAAAGCTCATTTATGAAGTCATTAAGCAATAGAGGTGTTGTTTTTGTCCTCTTCTTACTGATAAACCTTACCTTAAACAGTCAGAATAATTCAAAAAAATTAGATGCTGTTATTCAAAAATACCAGGATCGCGAGGGTTATGATAAAGAACAATTTCCTTTAGGCAGATTCGACGAAGCTTATTTTTTGCAAGAAAATAATTTTGCGAAAGGTCTGCTCCATGATTTAGCCACGATAAAACCGGATTCTCTTTCTGAAAATGATCGAATCAGTTTCAAACTTTTAAAATTCGTTTTAAAAAACGAGGTGGCAACTTATGATTTTAAAACTTATCTCAATCCTATTCAGGCGGATCAGGGCTTTCATCTGAACTGGAATTATTTGCCAAAACCTATACATTCGCTCAAGGAAGCTAAAAGTTATTTAGAAAAACTTAAGGCTATACCTTACGTCACGCAAAGCGAAATAAAACTCATGCGAAAAGGTTTTGAGGAAAAGATCATGCAACCTAAAATCATTTTTAAAGGGTATGAGTCCACCTATAACCAACATCTCGTTGCTACCCCGGAAGCCAGCGATTTTTATAAACCTTTTGAAAAACTTCCCGATAATTTGAGCTATCAAACCAAAGATTCTTTGCGTATGGTTGCCATAGAAGTCATTAGAGATTCCGTCATCCCCAGTTTCGAAACCATAAAAAGCTTTTTTGAGAATGAATATTTCCCCAAAGCCAGACTAAAAATAGGGGTAAACGCAGAACCAAATGGGGAAGCTTTTTATCAAAATCGTATAAATTTTTACACGACAACTTCAGAATACACTCCCGAGGACATTCACAATCTCGGACTTCAGGAAGTGAAACGCATTAGGGAAGCCATGGAGCAGATCATCAAACAAACCGGATTTACGGGAAGTTTTGAGGATTTTCTTCAATTTCTTCGAACCGACCCACAATTCTATGTAAAAACCGGTGACGATTTACTCAGGTATGCCCGCGATATTTGTAAACGCATCGACAACCAGTTACCGGCCTATTTTAAAAAATTACCACGACAACCTTATGGTGTTATACCGGTTCCTGAGGCGTTGGCGCCAAAATACACGGCCGGCCGTTACTCAGGAAGTCCTGTAACGAGTACTCAGGCCGGGCATTATTTGGTGAACACTTACGATTTACCAAGTCGCGGGTTGTACAACCTTCCAGCCTTATCGGCTCATGAATCGGTACCGGGACATCATTTACAAATTGCCTTGAATGCCGAATTAGGGGACTCCATTCCGAAATTCAGACGAAATTTATATTTGTCGGCTTACGGTGAAGGTTGGGGATTATATGCGGAATATCTTGCTGATGATATGGGTGTTTACAGAACACCCTATGAAAAATTCGGACAGCTAACTTACGAAATGTGGCGTGCCTGCCGTTTGGTGGTCGATACCGGGATCCATGCCATGGGTTGGAGTCGCGATGAGGTGGTAAATTATCTTAAGGAAAATACAGCGCTCTCGCTTCATGAGATCAGTACGGAAACCGACCGTTATATTGGTTGGCCGGGCCAGGCGATCAGTTATAAAATGGGTGAATTAAAGATCAGGGAACTCCGTAAAAAGGCAGAAAAGGCTTTGGGGCCAGCCTTTGATATCCGCGAATTTCACAGCGTTATTTTAGGCTACGGAACGGTTACGCTACCGATCATGGAAGAGCTCGTAGATGCCTACATTACGCGTGAAAAAAAAGTAGATTATTTAAGAATAAGGAAGGTCAATAACTTTTAAATTGAGAAACCCGGGATTTTTCTAATTTTTAAGTCGTTATGGGGTCAACGTGCTTATCAAATCTATTTTCTTAATTGAAGAGACACTTTAGAAAGCCCGACTCACACGCCATTAACTCGTTTCCTTGGTGATCCATTTTCCGGTTATTTTTGGTTGATAGGTCTTCATTTTTGAAAGCAGATCATCAATGTTGTCACTTACTAAAAGCATGTCTCTGTTTACTGCTTTTAAAAGGCCTTTGGTAACGGTATGGTCTAAAAAGGAAATGAGGTCATCATAAAATCCATTAACATTTAAAATTCCGATGGGTTTTTTATGAAGTCCTAACTGTCCCCAGGTTAGCATCTCAAAAAGTTCTTCCATGGTTCCAAAACCGCCCGGTAATGCAATAACACCATCACAAAGTTCGTTCATTTTGGTTTTTCGCTGATGCATGGAGTCTACAATAATGAGTTCAGTTAATCCTTGATGCGCAAGTTCTTTAGATTTTAAAAAGTTAGGTAAAACGCCAATCACTTTACCTGAATTTTCAAGAGCTCCATTGGCAACGGCTCCCATAAGCCCAACATTTGCTCCACCATAAACCAATGTGATATTTTCGAGAGCTAAGGTCTTTCCAAGAGCTATTGCATGCGTTTCAAAATCCTTTTCAGTTCCAAAACTTGAACCACAAAAAACAGTTATTCTTTTCATTTATTAAGGAATTTTTTCAAATGGCTCGGATAACGCTCCCCAACAATTGCAATGTTTTTCAGGGCGGTTTTGATCTGTTCCAGGTCGTCCCTGGATAGGCTGATGGTCGTACTTCCAAGATTTTCCTTCAAGCGATGCACTTTCGTTGTTCCGGGAATAGGAACTATAAAAGGCCTTTGAGCGAGTAACCAGGCGAGAGCAATTTGGGCAGGAGTTACCTGTTTTTTAGTGGCGATCTGCTTAATTAAATCAACCAGAGCAAGATTAGCTTTAATATTTTCTTTTGAAAAGCGCGGCAAATTATATCTGAAATCGGTTTTTGAAAATTCAGTTTGTGCATCCATAGCACCGGTTAAAAAACCTCTTCCTAAAGGACTAAAAGGAACAAAACCGATCTGTAATGTTTCCATCAACGGAAGGATCTCTTTTTCCGGGTCGCGGTTGAATAAGGAATACTCACTTTGTAAAGCTGAAACAGGTTGTTCTTTGTGAGCCTCTTGGATGGTGTCAGGTCCTGCTTCAGACAAGCCCCAGTATTTTACTTTGCCTTCCTTGATGAGGTCTGTGATCGTGCCGGCAACCGCTTCAATAGGAACATTCGGGTCTACCCGATGCTGATATAACAAATCGATATAATCCGTTTGCAAATAGCGAAGTGAATTTTCAACAACCTTCCTGATCCGTTTTGGGGAACTGTCTAAACCAAAACTGGCATCCCCGTTTTTGAAACCAAATTTTGTTGCAATAATGATCTTATCCCGAAACGGTTTAACCGCTTTTCCTACCAATCGTTCATTACCACCTTTGCTATAGGCTTCGGCGGTATCAAAAAAAGTAATGCCCAGATCATAAGCTTTTCTTACGAGATCGATGCCGGTTTTTTCATCGGGGGGTGTCCCGTAGCCATGCGTCAATCCCATACAGCCCAATCCTAATTCAGAAACCTCTAAACCCTGATTTCCTAGTGTTCTTAAATTCATGAAGTATGTATCAATTTATTATCCTTAAAAGTAAAAAATTCTTGTTAAAGGCCAGGCAAACTAATCCAACCAATGTATGCGTACTGAAATCAATTCCGGCAATTAAATAGGTGTTTTTATAAGATAGAAATATAAAGGATTGTTTGCGCTACATAATGTTGTAGAGATGGGTTTGGGAAGAATCAGGAACCGAGCAAGGAATTTTACACGGTGTTGCCAGTAGTTTTTATCTCTTAAATCTATTAATTACTTTCCTTATAAATTTCGAAATAATATGGATGTCCTTTTTTATGGAATTTTTTTCAAATGGGCTGACGTTATTCCTTTTCGTTTTATCCCAGTTCAATTTCAAAGTAGCTAGGTCTGAGTTAACCGAATCTTTCTCGAATTGACTTATTTTACTTTTGAACTCATTTATGAGCTGTGATACTTGAATATTGATTTTTTCAGATTGAGGTTGTTCATTCCAGGTATTTTTTATGTCTTGCCAAATGTTTTTCTGTTCACTGTTCTTCATAATATTATATTTTATTCGTTATACAATCCAATAGGATTTTTTTAATTCTTTTCATTTTTACTGCAATATGATTTTCTGTTAATCCAGTTATTTCAGCAATTTCTTGATACTTTAATTCTTCTAAATAAAGGATAATGATTGATTTATTTTCATTGTTCAATTTTGAAATACAAGAAGTCAAAGCATTATACTTTTCTTGCTGATTATTCTCAATAGGAATTTCGACAGGAATGAATTGAATAGATTCTAATTGAAGTGTCTTGTTATAGGTTTTCTCTGATTTTTGTTTTGAGCGAAGACAGACATTTAGCGTAATTCTGTAAATCCAAGTGTCAATATTAGAATTGCCTTTAAACGTTGAAAGAGATTTCCAAATTGCAAAAATTACGTCTTGGAAAAGGTCTTGAGGTTCTAAAGGGGAAACTGCGTAGATTTTACAAATTCTATAAATTTTCTCTTTATTATTCTCAAGTAGCTGTTCAAATGTTTCTGTCATTGGTTTATTATCTTCCATTAGTACTCTCTGCTTATTTAGTAACAAGAATTTTCAAATTATGACAGATTTTTGAATTTATTTGTGGATTTCTGAAAATTACTGGTAACGGTTTGGCAATGATTTCGGCGTGGAATCGTCCACAGGACTATTCAGCAGAGAAATCAAGTTGGTTATGTGTTTTACTTTGAGTTTTTGCACTATCGCCACTGAATTATAGCCGGTGTTGTGCTTAGGTTATTTTTTTAAATCCGATTTTAATTGTGCAATCATTATGTTGGTTTTATAAAGACGCATATCATTAAAAAATATCGTTTTTAAATTTAACTCGTAATAGGTGTTTAATAAAGTAATGAATTTGATTTGCACACTATTCCAATCAACATTATTCCATACTTGATTGTATAGATTTTGGTTAACAATGTTCATTCCTTTAGATTGCATGGCAGGAATGTTGTTTATATATTCAAAATACACGTCATTTTTGCTTGTGATTATTTCTTCAATCATAAATGAATATTTTCTAGTGTAACCATAAAAACTCACTATCTCCTCTTGTAGTTTATTGTCAAGTAAAGTTATTTGACCTGAATTCTGAAGCGATTGAAAAGTATTGTCACTTACAAGTGGATATTCGGTAGTGGCTAACATGATCCAAGGTTTTCTTTTAAAAAAAGTCAAGCTTTTTCTAATAACACTGTTTAAAGTGTCTTTGTCTGAACTAGAACGATGAAGTATCGTTCTTAAGCTGTCAATAGTCTTGTTTTCTTGCTTTGCATGAGATAAATGAAATTCGAAGTGACTAACATCCAATAATAAATCGTTTATCAGTTCGGTTTTATAAACTGAAACTAATTCTTGATTTTTTCGATTCTCATTCCAAGTATTAATCTGCAGAGCAATCAAAATTCCAATGACCACCAAGATTATTTCTCCAATAGCATATTCAAAATACTTTCCGGTTTTGTTTTCAATAAGTAAACTTTGGCGGATTTTTCTAAATAATTTTATCATCAGAGGTTAGTTTCTCTAAAGATATGATTTTTAATTAATTGAAATTCTGAGATCATGGAGCACAACGTTTTTGTGTATGGTTTGTTGCTTTGGTTAGGTCATTAATTTAGCAATTAAAACCGAACCATAGGAAAACCCCAAAGATTTTAGTTTAATAGAGGTAGAATGAGCAATAAAGCAAATTTGGTATGATGGCAAATCGTTTTTATTCGTTTATTTCGGCATCAAATATTTACGCTAAATATTTCTTAGAATTTCTACTTTAAAGCCGCCATGAAAGTATCCTGATTGATGAAACAAATTCATTTAAAGCATTTGTTAACTCAGGATCAGAGGTCTTTTTTAGAAATACCGAATTGAACATTTAATTATTAGCCAGTGCCTTGAAAGAATTGTATAATTTCCTTTCCCAATCCTGAATTTACGATATAACTAAACAGTTCATTGGATAATAGAAACCAGACTAGTCCAATTAGACTCACTAAATACGGTCTTTTAAGGGTAATAAGATCATAAATGACAATGGCAGATATTATTAATAATGAACCGACAAAAACGTATATATAGGAATTGAATGCATAATCTGAAGAAAATTTCAGAAATTCATATTTTAGATGTAAACGGTCTAATGCCGGTCCCATCATTGAAATTGTTCCTAAAAGCATCAAACGTTTATGAATCTGAGGCAATCGTCTAAAATAAAATCCAAATCCTATATAACCAGCAAAGGATATCACGCCTAAAAGGTTGCCAATGACAGGGCCCATTACCCGCATCTCATATGAATTTAGATTTTCGGGTCTTTGGGCCACAACGTAAATTATAAAGATATTCATGCATACAATAGCAACTGCAAGGAGTCCCCAAAGAGTGCCAATTTTTTTATGAATATTGAAGTTATTGGTTTGTATCCACCAGCTTTGAGAAACCAGTACAAACATCCATAGCGTATTAAATAGCCCATGAATAATAAAGTAAAAAGGCAATGGATCCTGGTTGGTTAACGATCGTAAGTAGAAGCTAGGTGCAAAAGCAAATAGTACGATTGAGAATAGAATCAGACCCATTATTAAGAAAAATCTATCTCTTTTCATTTTTAAAATGTCTGGTGTTATCAATATGTAAATATACATTTTATTTAGAGCCATACTCCAAATAAAAGGACCTTCTGGTCGTATTCATTGCTATTAATGTAAAACGTTTATTTTAAGGATAGTAGCCGTGGGCATGTCACGTGAGGTTACAAGAAAGAGGAAGTGGTTACTCCCTTGAATTTCCTATTGAACTTGCTATTTTTTTAAATATTCTTCAAAGCTAGCTTTTTCTCCATTTTTATCTGTTATTCAGTTGTTTTCAGTATCGATTACCTGACGAATCAAATCAGGTAAACAGGAATCTTTAAAAACAGCTTGTAAATAATAAGGGTGATATATTTATTCCTTGCGTTTTATCTATGCAGTTCTAAGTCCAGGCATTTTTGATCCTAACAAATCCCATCTGTCACGTCCTGAAATACGGCTAGTTCGGTTAACAATTTCTTTTTTATGCACTACAAACACATGGGTTCTTTAGCCTACGATTTTTTATTCATTCAATTATTCAAATGCTTTATTTCGTATCTTTAATAAGACTTAAGGGGAAAATTCCTGAGCATGCTTTATGTTAAGTAGGAAACACATCAGTTCGGTTATTTTTTTCATTTTGATACTCTTGCTGTGGCAATGCAAACGCAATGAGGAAAACGATATCCGATTAATTACTTTTAAAGGATCAAACGTTGCACGTTTTCTAGATTTTGGCACTAGTTTTCCCCCATTGGATAGCCTTGGATATGGAAGCCTTTTGATGCGTCAGGGAGACTTTCTTTCTACCGATAAGTTTGTTATCTCTGTCCATAGGGATTTGGAAGACACTCTGAGTGTTCAGCAGATAGATTCATTGTTGTTTATCAATGGGCATTTAACCGGGATTTCCATCGGGAATAATAGTCCACCATTATCCTTTTTTAATCAACTTTCAGAAGAAGAAATTTCGCATTTAAGATCCATCCAAGTTGAGAAGCCTATTTTGGATTCGTTGAGACCATATTTAAAAAAAATAGCGCTTCTAAATCCTGATATCGACCTGGTTTATTTCTATGAAATGGACTCAGTAGCACAGGTAAATAAGGATTTGCTGTGGGTCTCTAAAAATTTTAATCCCAAGGCTGTATTCATGGAAAATGAAGCAGATTCTATTTCATTTTCCATTCTTGCCAAATTTCCGTCTTTAGAAACCCTCATGATTTCTGTTCCAAAAAAGGATAGTGGTTACTTTATGCACCTTCCTCATTTGAAAGAAATCATTCTTATTAATAATTCAGACAGTACTTTCATTGGCTCTAATTTTTTTAAGGAAAATACTGATCTAGAGAGTTTAAGAATTATTGATTTCAATGGCGTTGATATGGACTGGACGTCATTAAATAACCTGAAAAAGCTAAAGAGCCTTTACATTGAATCGGATAGTATAAATATCAATGCGCTATATGAGAATCATCCCCAACTTAAGTTCCTTCATTTGGGGATCTATAAGCAAGAGGTTCTGAATTCAGATGTCTTTAAGAAAAACAAACTTAAATGGCTTTCAATTTATCCCGATGATAATCCATTAATGGAGCAAAATCCGAAGGTGTTCCAGGACTCATTTCCTGAATTAGAATATCTTGAATTTAAAAATAATGATACGCTTTTGGATTACAACAATTTTAAAAACTTTAAAAACCTAAAATATCTTATTGTGTCTGGTACAGTGGGGTTAGATTCCACCCTTTATAATTTAGATGGTCTTCATTACCTCTCACTTTCTAATGATTTTTTAAAGGATTCTGTTAATGTATTGAAATTAAAGAAAGCCTTACCAAACACGATCATTACGCCAAACTCTGGAGCTTGTTTGGGCTCCGGTTGGTTACTGCTTATCCTACCTTTGGCTGGTCTCTGGTTTTATTTTTTAAAGCCTAAAAAACATAGGTTTCAATGATTGAAAATGCTAAAAGGATAACATTTAAATCGCTTGCTCTTACCGGTGCTTTATGGCTTTTTTCATTGTTAATCAATTTTGATTTTCCTATAAAAATAATAGCTTTAATTGCCTTGGTAATGTCAGGTTTCTGGGTGCATTCCATTTATAAAGATATCTCTGAATCTCTTTTGTCTGCCTTTTTATGGCGTTTTAAGAAGTTGTTTAACTGGATTTTTATTGCCGTTATTTTTTCCTTTTTGCTTGCCATTTATTCACGAATAGAGGATGGCTTACCGGCAATACCATCAAAAATAGGTGCATTTGTAATACTGGCTGTCCTGATTGGTTTTATTGAGGAAGTTGTCTTCAGGGGATTTGTGCAAGGAGCAGCGCAGCAATGGCATCAGAGAGGAGCCATAGTATTGGCATCGGTGTCCCACGCCGGCTACAAAGCAATGTTATTTGTTTTTCCATTACAACATCTTAACAACAGCGCAGTTGAATTATTTGGGTATACATTTTTGGCAGGTTTAATTTTAGGCTATTCCCGTTATGTTACAGGGTCTTTGTGGCCTGCGATTATAGCACATTGTTTGTTTGACTTTTGGTTATATATAGAGCAACCTTTTGCTCCCTGGTGGGTGTGGTAAATTTAATAGATGCACATGCATTATTCTAAAAATTATTGCAGGGATTTTCCGAAGAGGCAAGAACCTGGCAATGAATTTTACACGGTGTGAGCCAAAGTTATTTTTTATTTTTTTTGGTTAATCTTCCTGTTGCAAATAAAATTCTATCAATATAGTATGAATATTCCTGTTCTTTTTTTAGGGTATCATTTATAGAGTCAGAATTTAGCCAATCTATATAATTTTTTATTAATTCTTTTTCTTTTTTTGTTATTACACTTAGTAGTCTAATTTTAGATATTTCTTTAGTTTCAACATATTGATAAATAGCAAAAGCTCGTAGCACATGCTGGTCAATTATTGGTTGACTTTTTTGTTTTGTTAAATATTTGCCAAACTGATAAAATACAAAGCTATTTTCTTGCTCCATAATGCTTAAGTCTTCTCGGTGAATTCCTTTAGCAATATGCTTTAATTTTTTTAAATCTCCATTTTTCCAGATTATTGAATATAAAAGTTTTATCAAAGAGCTACTATTCTCGGGTATAGGATTTAAGTTATAGTTTTTGTCAATTACATTATTCGCTATCAGATTGTCAATTTCTTCAGATGATATGTTAAAATCAATTTTAGGGAAAGCTTTTGGATCCATCAGATATTTATTATCAAAGCTCTCTTTTTCAATTTTAACTAGATCATTTATTGAATTAGATTTTATTATTTTATCAAATATTTCTGAAACAAAGTTTTTAGATTCCTGGTCTGTCATTTAATATTTAGGTTAAATTTTTGCTAACGGTTATACATTGTTGTATCGCGTTTTTAATTAATATCAGTTAACATTTCTAAATGTTCTAAAGTAGGAATTAAATGAACCGTGTTTACATTTATTCCTACTCCTTCTTTTTCGTCAAAAATTGGTTTTGACTTGGGAATGGTCTCTCGAACTAACATAATTACTAATTCAGTACTTCTTTCAGATTTACTTCCAATGGGTAGTTTATCTTTTTCTTCTTTTGTGAAAAAGTTTTGTATGACAACAGGTTGATCTATAAAAGTAAATCTATTTAATCCTTTGTTATTCTGAGTCATTTTTAATGGGTCCACACTTCCACATTTAGAGATAATTAATAAACTAAAATTTTTGATAGAATTAATTTTCCATACAGTACTATTACTAGAGGACGGATTTTCAGGTTTTAATCTTTTCTTCACATATTCATTGTCTTCAACAAAAAAACTTTCAAGATAAATTGGAAGAAAATGACCTCTTTCTAAATTAAAGGGATTAATTTCAATTTCGATTGGCTCCAAATAAAGCTTTTTTTTCTTTTCATTTTTGAGCTTTGTGTGTATTCTACCGTTATTATGAAAAGATATGTGATCTGGTAAATGCCACTTATCAATTTTATTTGTACTAACATCTTGATACTCACTAGGGGAACGACTGCCCCAAGGAAAATGGTAATACAATTCTATTGAATTAGCTAAAGCACGTATGCTTCCTGCATAATAAGAGACATTATTTATTTCAAAATACAACCGATATTCTCTAATATCTGCCATTAATTAAATCATTTCTGGTTAATTCACTACAACATTCTCAGTTAGCGTAGTTGCGCGTTTTAGTATTTAACTTTACAAAACTTGCTAGCCGGAAGGCAGGTATACAAATTGCTGAAAATTCCGAAGTATTCTTCAGGAAAATCGATAACAGTGCCATTACTTACAGGTATTGTTAACAGCAGGTATTAATTCCGGCTTTCTATTTATATTTTAAAAACAGCACCAAGATTGAAACTCATATAAAAATTCTTTCCATTTCTTTGTTCGGTAGTATCCGTAAGTCCAATTAGATTAGAATTCTCAACGATCAATAAAAATTTTGGCGATACTTTGAATTCGTATCCAATTGCTCCGATAATTCCAAATTGAGTAGAATTGGCGAGGTTATTTATGTCAACAAACCCATTACCATCATTATAATTTGCTTCAGCATTGGTTAAAAATCCAACCCCTATCCCATAATTCACATACCATTTCCATTTTGTTCCGAAATGATAATTCACTGTCAACGGGACAGAAATGTAATTTGTTCTTTCGGAATATTCGTCCGTAAAAATAGAAAAATCAACATTGTTAGTTCCCATTTTTTGATATAACAAACCTGAGCGTAAACTCCATCTATTATTTAAAAAATAATTTCCATAAACTCCAAATTGAATTCCAGAAACTGATGTTGAACCAAAAAGAAAAGAGTGTAATTGATAAGATGTGCTGTATCCAATTATCGGTGTTAATTCAATATCTCCTTTTTCTCTCCTTTGGCCATGGCATAATATACTATTTAATAAAAGTCCAAAGCAGATTAAATATTTCATATTTTCGATTGCATTTAATAAATTAATGCTATTCGTTCTCACTTGCTGTTAATATTCTCGGTGATAACTAGCAATTATTTATAGCCATTGTTGTAACCCGTTTTTTATTTCATGTTTATGATAACATTGGTTAATCCTGTGAACCAAATCAAAAAACCCATACCAATCTGCCATTTAATCTTTTTATGATACCAGATGAATAAACCATACAGAATTAAATAAAATAAAATCCATTCCAAACCAACATTTCCAAACAAATGTCCAGAGGCTCTATCCCAGGCAGGTTGAATGAGAAGAAAAGAGCCAAACATGATATTGGTTTTATGGAGTTCAGAATTCTTCGTTCTATTTCGAAATGCAATCCCAATGAGAATTGTTGCAAAAACCAGTTGACTGAAAACCATTATTGATAATGGCTCAAATTTTTTTAAGTAAAGAGGAAGTGTAGTTATTAAAAATCCTAAATAAATTATAAAACCGATTATCCCGGTTCTCATATGAGCTTTGACATTATTTTTCTTTATTAGCCCATTTTGAACAATTAGAATTGTGAACCAGCTAAAAGCAAAAAATGCATGAATCAGAAATTTTGGTTGAGAATTACTAGGTTGACCTACGTCTGTAAGCCAATTGTCGGAAAATCCAATTAGCATAATTATCCAAAGAATAATACTTAAAGTTAAATAGAAGTGTTTTTTCATGGTTTGAATGGTTTAGCCTTTAGTGAGCAATGGATTATAGCCTTTTTTGGCAAATCGTTTTTATTTTGATTTTACTTCGGTTATTGGTATTACTTCTTCTTCGATTTCATCCAAATTCAATGTTGGAATTATTTTTTCTTCTTAAATTCTTATGTCTGAACAACTTTTTAGTTCAGCTCTTTTTTTAAATTCTGTTAAAATTTTCTTTTTCCAAGAATCAAAATTTGTAAAATCAATATTCTCGATAAAAATATCTTTTTTATTTAATTTTATTGTGTCAATACTCCAGGGCTGTCTTGCAACAAGCGTTAATTTGTTTTCTGATTGAAAAATTGGTTTGAGAGTTAAAGTGTCTCCTAAAAGGTCCGAATTGTTTTCCAATTTCCAAGTTGACCAAATCAACAAATTGTCTTTAAATTTATTTTTTAGAAGCCAAACATTTTCGTCATCTGATGACATGCTCAAAACATAATCTCTAGTTATTTTATATTCATTATAATTGCCTGCACTATCGCAAAAACACCAAGTTCCAATTGTAGCATGAAAGTTTTTTTCGGCTTTGCCACAATTTGTTAGCATAAGAAATATAATTAAGGATATTAATTGTCTCATTTCAAATGATTGCCAACGATTCGTATAACCGTCAGTTACCGGTTAATATGCGTTAATTTTCGGTTTAGCACAGTCTTTAGCAATTCCCAGTGGATTCGGACGTAGGCGAATCCGCCGTAATTGCGGTTATACATTATTATGCTTTCGTTATTTTTTATCAAGTTCGTCATCAATCAAGTTCAAAATAGATTCTATATTCCTTCTTACAATTGATGCTTCATTATTAGTAATTACACATTGTTCAGATATAGTCAAAAAATAATCGTCAATATCATCGTCATCAATTATTTCCTTAACTACAATACTCTTGTCTTTATGTTTAAAATTGAATTTATCTGATTGCCATAATCCGTTAAATAATAGTTTAACATTATGATTGTTGGTTATGTAGGGAAAAAAATGATTAATACTGTAGTTGCGCAAATCTTGTTCATATTCCGTTAGTCTGTTTACTTGACCAGACCAATTGGTCAGCATACTTTTCAAAGTGTCGTTGGTTAAAATGTATAATTTTCCAGATGATAACACTTCATTTGTTGTTCCTGTCACAGGGTCAAAAGTAGGTGTATTATTCAGAGTTAATAAATCTAATGCTATAGTGTCCGCAGGGAGGTTTTCAATAAGTTCTTCTTTGATGGAAAGTATCCGATATGATGCGTTAATCATGTTATTTCGCATCAGGATTTTATTATCGATTTCCGTTAAGTTTTCTTTATATTCATTTTTAAGTTGTAGCAGTATTTGTTGTTCTTTACTACGATTAATTCTATTTTCATTCCAATCATTAATTTGTAGAGCAATCAAAATCCCAATAACCACAAGTACTATTTCTCCAATAGCATATTTTAGGTATTCCCCTGTTTTGCCTTCTAACAGTAAATTTTGCCTAATTTTTCTAAAGAATTTTATCATTGGTTAGTGGTTTCTGATAATGAAGCACAAGGTTTCCTATAAGGTTTGTGGCGTGATTAGGTAACCAATTTAGCAAATAAAACCGAACCGTAGGAAAATCCGCAGGATTTTTGCGGAAAGGTAAGGAACTAGTAATGAATTTTACACGCTGTTGTACACCGTTTATATTCTTTCGTTAATTTTGTCAATCATTATTTTTAGTCCTTTTGAGTATTCTTTCTCTTTGAATAATGGTTTTAAGAATTCAATAATTTCCTCACATTCTTTATCTGTCAATTCTTTTTTTAATTTATTATCAGTTGATAATCTGATATTTCTATCATTTTTATCTAACACGACAATTATTCCGCCATTTTCTTGATACTTCCCAATTTTCCAATTATTCCCTTGTTCAATTGAATATTCAGTTATGTCCTTATATGGATAGAGGTCATCTATTGTAACAATCATTAATTGAACCATTTTTTCTTTTTCAAGATTCTCGATTTTTAATTTAATTTCATCTACTTCTTTATTATTTAATGTATTATCTATGTCTAAAACTCTTGTGAATATACTTCCAAGAGCATAGTATTTAATTTTATATTTTGGACAGTTTTTCCATAAATGACGAGTGGTTATATAATTCAAAACATTTAATTCACTTAAAGGGTTAGAACCATTTTTAATTTTTTCGTCTAAATTCTTGAGTGATTCTTCTTGAATCAATTTCATTTGTAATTTTAATTGATTCTCAATGTTATCATCAATTTGATTGCATAATTTTTCTGTTAAATTTTCAGATGGTTTAGAATCTAGGTTTGTTGTTATGCGATTAGCTTTACAACTAATGAATAAACCTAGTAAAATTATAATTGAATATTTCATTTCTTAAATGGTGTACAACGTTTGGGTTATGAGTAGTTGCGTGGTTTAGCATTTAACTTTACAAGTATACACCGCGCTGAAAATTCCGCAGGAATTTTCAGGATAGGCGAGAATAAGCAATTACTTATAGCCGCTGTTGTGGCGCGTTTCTTATTCTCCAAGAGCAAGTACAATTTCGTATATTTTTGTCCCGTTCCTATCATAGAAATATGCATTTTTTCCACCTAGTTTATCCCTTGTGAATTTGTATTTAATTTGCTTTAAATATTTCTTCGTTGATTTATTTTCAATATCCGCTTTGCCATTTAACAAAAGAGTATGAAATTTTGATTCGTATTCAGCGATAGGTAAAGTTCCAACTGTCCTATCCTTTTCAAAAATAGTGTCTGAATTAAATGCTTTTAATTCATCAACATATGATTTTATTCTATGGTCAGACCAATTTTCTAAATCGTTTTGAAATAGGTTAACTAAATCATTTCTGTTAAACTTTATTAATACAATTCCGTTATCAACACCAACCTTAACTGAATTTTCAGGAAGTGTTTCCAGGTTAATCCTTTTCCTTTTGGTTCTTAAAATAAACGAACTCGAGCAACTTGAAATACCAAGAACTAGAGTTAGAATTAGGATTTTAATTTGATTATTCATTCTTCCTTAATGCGCTACAACTCGTTATATGTCCACAAGATATGTTTTTATCCCGATAATATCACCTTTAAACAACAGTTTTTGTTGTATTTATCCTACATGAAAACATGAAATAATTTAAAAGAGACAACTAAAAGAGGCAACTAATAGAAAAAGATATTTAGAGATCTTAAAAACCTAAGATTTTATCCAATTGTGGGGAATAAGTGGGGAAAATAAAAACGCCCTGCCTTCAATATCATTGAAAAACAGGACGTTAAAATTTAACCTGGTACTCAAGGTGGGAATCGAACCCACACTTCCGAAGAAACTGGATTTTGAATCCAGCGCGTCTACCAATTCCGCCACTTGAGCATTTCTTCAAATATTAGAAATTGTTTTTATTATTTCTAATGATTCGTAACTTTTCTTTTCCTACTCCAGACTTCCAGTACTTTTCTCGCTTTCTGGCTTCAGATCTTGAACCATCAATCGTTTCTGAAAAAAGTAATTCAAAAGGCATGTAGGGCTTGGTTGTTTTTTCTCTACCACTATTGTGCCGTTCTATACGATCTTTTAAATCCTCGGTCATTCCCACATAAATGTAGTTATTACTGAGGCTTGAAAGGGCGTAAATATAGAACATAAGAACATCACAAAAGAACTTCCGAAACCTCGGCGCGCCTGCCTGTCGTGAGACAGGTCTACCAATCCAACCTCCGGTTGGCAGATCCGCTTTACCTATCGAAGATAGGCTCTTGAGCATTTCGGGCTACAAAAATATGTAATTTTTCTAAATCTCAATCAAAAATACTCAGTAATATACTTTCAAGGTAAAAATAAATGTCTAAATTTGCACCTCGTTAAAAAACAGACCGTTTTATCGCTATAAAACAAGACATTAACCATGCCGATAGTAATTACAGAAGCTAAAATTTTTGCGTGTACGCAGAGTCAGGTGCTTGGAGAAAAAATCGCCAAATCTTTTGGCGTGGAATTAGGTAAAGTGATTACCTCAAAATATAGCGATGGCGAATTTCAACCGTCATACGAAGAGTCTATCCGCGGAACCCGAATATTTATTATCGGTTCTACCAATCCCGGACCGGAAAATTTAATGGAAATGCTTTTGATGATCGATGCTGCGAAGCGCGCCTCTGCCCGTCACATCACTGCCGTTTTACCTTATTTCGGCTGGGCCAGACAGGATAGAAAAGATAAACCTCGTGTACCGATCGCTGCTAAATTAGTGGCCAAGATGTTAGAAGCGGCCGGAGCAACACGCATCATAACCATGGATCTGCACGCCGATCAAATTCAGGGCTTTTTCGAAAAACCTGTAGATCACTTGTTTGCTTCAACCATCTTTTTACCTTACTTAAGAAAGTTGAATTTGCCAAACCTAACCATTGCATCCCCGGATATGGGTGGTTCTAAAAGAGCCTATGCCTATTCCAAAGCTTTAAAAAGTGATGTGGTGATCTGTTATAAACAACGCGCCAAGGCGAATGTGATTTCACACATGGAACTTATTGGTAATGTTGAAGGAAAAAATGTGGTGCTTGTTGATGACATGGTTGATACGGCAGGAACTTTAACGAAAGCAGCTGATCTGATGATGGAACGCGGTGCCCTAAGTGTTAGAGCTATTTGCACGCACCCCATTCTTTCGGGAAAAGCTTATGATAATATTAATAAATCAAAATTAGAAGAACTTATCGTAACGGATTCCATTCCTGTGAAACCGCTAAGTGATAAGATCCGGGTGTTAAGTTGTGCCGATTTGTTTGCAGAAGTGATGGAGAAAGTACACAACAACCAATCGATAGCTTCTAATTTTATAATGTAAGCGGCAAAACGGCTCACCAAAACTGTATATTAATTAAATTATATAAATAGAAAAATGAAATCAATTACAATCAAAGGATCTCAAAGAGAAAGCGTGGGCAAGAAAGCTACAAAAGCCTTACGTAATGCTGGTCAGGTTCCTTGCGTATTATACGGAGGAGATAAACCAGTGCATTTCTCTGCTTTAGAAACAGAATTCACTCACCTGGTTTATACGCCAAATGCGCATACCGTTGTGATTGAATTAGACAATGGCGAAAAATTACACGCCGTACTTCAGGATATTCAATTCCACCCGGTGACGGATAACATCCTTCACATCGATTTCTATCAATTATTTGAAGATAAAGAAATCTCAATGAACATTCCGGTTCGTTTGGTAGGAAACTCCAGAGGTGTTAAAAATGGTGGTGTATTAAGACGTAACAACAGAAGATTACGTGTAAAAGCACTTCCTGCTAACTTGCCTGATTTTATCGAAATCGATATTACACCATTAAAAATTGGTGATAACGTTCAGGTTGGTGAATTACCAACTGATGGATACAGATTCTTACACACGGACAACACTGTGGTTTGCCAGATCAAAACGGCTAGAACTGCGATCGTTGATGAGGTGGATGAAGATGAAGAATTGCTTGAAGGTGAAGAAGGAGCAGAAGGAGCAGAAACTCCGGCAGCAGAAGGAGCAGAAGCACCTGCAGAAGCAAAAGCTGAAGAATAAATCATTCTTTAACATAAAAAGAAAAAGCATTCTGTTATCAGAATGCTTTTTTTATTTTTACCAAAACTCACAACTATGTTTTGGTTTTTTAAACGCGGTTCCAAAAACGATTCGAAAGAAGACACTATGAAAAAGTTTCTCATTGTAGGTTTAGGAAATATTGGTGAAAAATACCATAATACGCGGCATAATATCGGGTTTAAGATCCTTGATTTTTATGCTGAACAGGAAGGCTGCACCTTTGAAACTCAAAAACTCGGCGATATCGCCAACCACAAGATCAAAGGAAGAACCTTGATTTTTCTCAAACCGAGCACTTATATGAACCTTAGCGGAAAAGCAGTGTTGTATTGGCTTGCCAAAGAGAAGATCCCTCTGGAAAACCTCCTGATCATTACCGATGATCTCAACTTACCCTTTGGAACGCTTCGTTTAAAAACGAAAGGTAGCGACGGTGGGCATAATGGCTTAAAGGATATTCAGGATAAATTGAATACCACAAAGTATAACCGCTTTCGTTTCGGTATTAGTGATGCTTTTAGTAAAGGGCGTCAGATCGATTATGTTTTAGGCGAATGGACGGAAGAAGAAGATAAAAATCTTCCGGAGCGTCTTAAAAAATCCGTGGAACTTATAAATTCGTTCGTGCTTGCCGGAGTCCATACTACCATGAACGAATTCAACGGAAAATAAACTTTAGTTTACCATAATTTTTTTGATCACAGATCGCCGATTGTCGTCTGAGATCTTCAACAGGTATAAACCTGATGCCACCGTATTCAGGTGAATTTGTTCGTTGAAACCTGGTCGGCTAGTGAAGTTTTGCTTATAAATACTGCGGCCGCTAATATCGAAAGCTTCAATTTGTATCGTTTTAGAATCAGCACCATTTAACTTCACTGTAAAATCTCCCGAATTCGGGTTGGGGAACACGCTAAGGTCGTCAAATGCCACAGCCTCATTAATGCCTAACGTTGCTGTAGTGGTACAAAATTCAAGGTACCAATCGTTCAAGGTTCCGGTATCTCCCGAGTAGTTATCTGTTACAGATAATCGCCAGGTGCCAGCCATATTCTTTCCATCAAAATCGCCCAGAGTGCCTACGGGAGTATAGGTTCCAGCCGTTGGCGTATCACAAAACACGGCGGGAGCACCATCTTCAAATATGATATTGAAATCATTGTCACTGGTATTGAAACAATTTTCATTCCATAGCACAACACTGGTATTATCAGGAGCAGTAACAACCACTTTAAGATCGCTAATAAAGGTATGCGTTACATCTACATTAACCTTTACGTCGCTAATGGATCCGCTATTGGGTACAGTGATAGTACTGGTGGTGGTGCGTCCGTCAAGAATGGCCAGATTTAAATTGCTGCTCGATGCATATTGTTGGTTGCAGGTCGTTGTTACATTATAACCTATGGCAAAATCTACCGGATTTATGGCATAGTAAATATTGTTTATAGGTTGTACCATAACGCGACAGAAAGGTGCCGCCAGGTTTGGCACTGTAATTTGTTCGGAGCCGTCGTTTGGGGTATTCGACTTTAATACGGTATCATAGGTGTAACCGCCATCGGTAGACAGTAAAATATTCACATTTTGGGTGTTCACGCCTGCCGGATCGTTGGTGTTGGCAACATTCCAGGTAATGGTCTCGGTGGTATTTTTTGTCCAACTGATGTTGCTTGCGGTTTGCGAGGTCACTGTAAACGGTCCTACCGTGGTTGAAGAGGAACTATTGATCACATGAATCTGCATGGTGTCATAACTTGTCTGCCCGCCACTTGGAGTCGACGGACTCCGGTCGCGAACGGTAAGCGCCCAATTCAAAAAGCGATCTACGGTGGCAACGGTTTCCCAATCACTTCCCAGGCCAGGATTCGTTTGTGTGATCTGACCATTCAGCACACTTGAAAGTCTTGGAATATAACGATCCGGCGAACTACTCGGAGGTAACGATCGGTTCATAGGTCCGGTGCTAAGAGTCGGACCGAAATTTTGGTAATTGGTAACACCGCTGTCGGTTTCTTCCCAGCAATAGGTCAGGTTATCCGAAGGATCTGCATCCGTAGCGGAGCCTTTTAAAACATATGGCGTTCCGGCGGGTATCGTGTAATCACCTCCCGCATTGCTTACAGGTGGATTGTTGGAGATCACCTGAGTTGTTTGGCAACTTTTGGTACTCAAATTTGCAAGGATCTGTTTGATACTTTGATAGTGAAAGTAGTCGTCACTATCCGGTTGCAAATCATTCTGTCCTGTAACCCCGGCGTATCCCATGATCGTACTGCCGCTTCCGGGTTCTGATTGCACATTGGTGCTTTCCGAAGTATAAGCAAAGGTATGATTCGCTCCCATTTGATGTCCGATCTCATGGGCTACATAATTAATGTCGAAAGTATCACCCTCAGGCACCCCATTGGAAGGCGAAGAGTACGCGCTACCTTTGTTATGATCGGTGGTAGCTGCTGTATCATTTTGGCACACACAACCCAAACAACCGGCGTTTCCACCGCCACCCGAGGCTCCAAATAAATGCCCAATGTCGTAAGCGTTATTACGTTCGTTTAAATTAGCGCCCAGTTCGGTATTGGTAGATAAGGTATTTTGAAGTTGTAAACTCCAGCCGTCGGTGGTGTTAAAATTAGCGCTGTCTGTCCCTACACTCGCATCGGAATAGGGGTCGGTAGCCGCGTTATTAAATATTAAACTCGTAGCATCGACCAGTTGAAAGGTTACCGCCAGATCTGTTTCAAAAACCTCATTCACGCGCGTCAAGGTGACATTAATTGCCGCAAGAGCATCAGCAATAGCATTACCATTACCATTGTTCCCGTCGTCGTGATAGGCCGTGTATTCTGAGGTTGTTGAAATAGCAATTCTAAAAATTTGCAAGGTTTGGTTATCAGCGCCACCTTCTGCAAGTTTAGCGGTACTGGTTTTGTTGATCGAATTCTCCAGGGTTGCCATCGTGGCACAATTAAAAACAGAGCTATTGTCGAGCTTCATGTTTTTATCATAAACCACATAATTTGAAGATCCTTTTGCTACAGGTTCCATAAAAACAGTTGCGGTATTTGGTGCAGACATCATACTGTAAATACCCTGCGGAGAAACACTCAAACGCACGCGTATCTTACTGCCGTCAGTAGCGAAGCCAACATAGGATCGGATATTAGGGTATTTTGCGGCTAATGAAGGTACAAATACCGGGCGCTCTGTTAGTTTAAAAGGATGGATTGTTCCTGAGGCATCGGGGAGTTTTATAAAAGCATTATCAGGATCTTTGTTAGTTTGTAAGGAAGAACTAACGCGACTATCGGACAAATTATATATTGTGGATTCCTGCGGATTTATATGGAGTTTCTCAAGCTTTGGTGGGACTTGGTCCAAACGTTTTGGTTTCCAATAGTCATTTTGTGACACAACTGAAAAGCTGCATAAAAATATGGTTATTGAAAAAACAAAATGTAGATTTGTTTTGAAATAGCAATATGGACTCAAAAGCATGAGACTTTTTTAACAAATCTAATTGATTTTTGTGATATTAACAATCTAATACCTGGATGAGTAAAGTAGAAAATCTTCAAGATTACACCTCTAAAAACCCTACAGTAGTTACCATAGGAACCTTCGACGGAGTTCATATCGGGCATCAAAAAATTATTTCACGGTTAATTAAAAAAGCTAAAAAAGACCGATTAAAGGCGGTTGTGCTTACTTTTTTTCCGCATCCGCGCATGGTTCTTCAAAAGGATATCAATATTAAATTAATAAACACCATCGATGAACGTACAGCCATTTTAAAAGCAACAGGCATCGATTTTTTACTGGTAAAAACCTTTACTAAGGCGTTTTCCAGAATGAAAGCCGAAGATTTTGTAAAAGAAATTTTAGTTGATACGCTTCATGCAAAAAAAGTAATTATTGGTTATGATCACCGTTTTGGACGCAATCGCAATGCTGATATTACCGATCTTCGAATTTTTGGTGAAACCTATGGTTTTGAGGTTGAAGAAATTTCCGCTCAGGACATTGATGATGTTGCTGTGAGTTCTACCAAGATCCGTAAAGCCTTATATGCAGGCGATATGGAAACAGCCAACGCCTATTTGGGTTACCACTTTATGCTCACCGGAACCGTGGTTAAAGGTAAGGGTATGGGCAAAGAGCTTGGCTTTCCAACAGCTAATATTTCTATAAAAGAAGATTATAAACTTATTCCGAAATACGGTTCTTATATAGTGCAGTGTCATATAGATGGAAAAAAAGTTTATGGTATGATGAATATTGGCGTGAATCCTACTTTCGATACCGATAAAGAATCCATTGAAGTGCATTTCTTCGATTTTGATAAGGCGATCTACAACAAATCCATTCAGGTAGATCTTTTAGCACGCTTGCGCGATGAGCAAAAATTTGATTCGATTGAAGGCTTAAAAGCACAACTTCAAAAAGACAAAATTACAGCGCAGCAATACCTTAAAAATCTTAAAAAGTAACAATCCTTTCAAGCCCGGGATTTTACCTCCAAAATAGTTACCGACTATCTGAGTATTTCCTTAAATTTGTGGCTTAAAATTTTAATGCATGTTACAGGTTTCATACATAAGAGAACATAGAGATGACGTGGTAAACAGCCTCGCAAAACGCAATATTGATGCCGGCACGATGATCGATGAGGTTATTGCTTTAGATGAGGAGCGCCGAAAAATCCAGACCCAATTGGATAATACGTTGGCTGAATCGAATACCCTGTCTAAAGAAATTGGAAACCTGTTCAAATCCGGAAAAGCGGAGGAGGCCAACGTTCTAAAAAAGCAAACCACAGCATTGAAAGAGGCTTCAAAAAGTTTAGGAGATGCTTTAAATGCTACGGCAGACAAGTTGAATGAGTTGCTTTATAAAATCCCGAATGTGCCTAATAATTTGGTGCTCAGTGGAAATACGGACGAAGACAACGAAGAAGTATATCGCCAAGGTGATGTGCCGGCTTTACACGAAGGTGCTATGCCACACTGGGATCTGGCCAAGAAATACGATATCATCGATTTTGAATTAGGAAACAAAATTACCGGTGCCGGATTTCCTGTGTATAAAGGAAAAGGCGCTCGGTTACAACGTGCCTTGATCGCTTATTTTTTAGATAAGAATACTGCAGCAGGATACACAGAATATCAATTACCACATTTGGTAAATGAAGCTTCAGGTTTTGGTACGGGGCAATTACCGGATAAGGAAGGGCAGATGTATCATGTTACCGAGGATAATTTATACCTGATTCCAACAGCTGAGGTTCCCGGAACGAATATTTTCAGAGATGTCGTTTTGAATGAAAGTGAGTTACCTGTGGCACTAACGGGATATACACCTTGCTTCCGCCGTGAAGCAGGAAGTTATGGTGCTCACGTAAGAGGACTAAATCGTTTACACCAGTTTGATAAAGTTGAAATTCTGCGCGTGGAACATCCGGATAACTCTTATGCGGCACTGGACAGCATGGTGGAACATGTAAAAACCATATTAAAAGAACTCAAATTACCTTATCGCATTTTGAGATTATGTGGTGGCGACCTTGGATTTACCTCGGCACTTACCTATGATTTTGAAGTTTTCTCTACAGCTCAGGATAAATGGTTGGAAATATCTTCCGTTTCAAATTTTGAAACGTTTCAGGCCAACCGCTTAAAACTTCGCTTTAAAAATAACCAGGGTAAAAATGAACTGGCACATACTTTAAATGGTAGTTCGCTGGCATTGCCTCGGGTTTTAGCAGGGATCTTAGAAAACTATCAAACCCCTGAAGGCATTCGTATTCCTGAAGTATTACAGTCGTATACCGGTTTTGATATTATTGATTAAATTTGTAGGAAAAAGAAATCGAAAAATTCAATTCGAAATTTAAAATATCGATAAAGTGCAATTTTATTCGGTTGTTTAACGAAAAAATTCGATAAAATTTTGTTTTTATGGAGATTGTTAGGAAGTTTATCACAACTTAACCGATCAAACTGCCTAGACCATGAAAAACCTTAAACGCATTTTCATTTTAATTGCCTTAATTTTTTTCGCAAGCAAAATACTTTTTTCAGATTTTGGAACCTCAAAGTCTGCTGAAAAAACTTTAGTAGTAGCTCGTAAATAATAGATTCCTAAATAAGGGTAAATGTTTTTAGAATCTGTTTCTTATCAGCTTAACAATACACTTTTTTAAAAAGCTGTCCCCAATCTAGTTAACGTTTATCTACTTACAGTAAGTTGATAAAACATGTATTTTGGTTGGTTAGTGCCCGAATTTTATTCGGGCATTTTTTTTGTACTTATTTTTCAATGGCTACGATTCACAATTGTTATATTTACAATATGAAATCCCTGATCTTAATATGTTGTTTGATGGTAAGCCTCGGTTTTGCGCAAGAAGATCGATTGGCTCAAACCTATTTTGATAATGGCGATTATGCCAAAGCGGCCCTGGAATATGAAAAGCTGTACAGTGAGCGCCCTAATAACATCAATTATATAGAGGCCTTAATTGATACTTACCAACAACTCGAGGAATACAAAAAAGCAGAAGACTTTATTAATAAGCTCATAAAACGTGTGCCTTATCCCGGCTTTTATGTGTATTTAGGACACAATTATCAACTTCAGGGGAATCAGGATCAAGCTGATTTTTATTATGATGAAGCCATTAAAAGTATAGAAACGGGCGTAAATAATGTGTACGGGGTTACCCGAGCCTTCAAAAAATATGCATTAATAGACCAAACCATTTCTGTATTTGAAAAAGCGATGGAGATTAATCCCGATTTTAATTTCAATTTACAGTTAGCGCAATTATACGGTGAGAAGGGAGACCTGCAAAAAATGTTTGATAGCTATCTGGATTTTGCCGATAAAAATCCGGTGTCTAAAAGCACTGTTAAACGGGCACTAAACGATTTTATTTCTGAGGATCCGGAAAGTGAGAACAATCAGTTATTCCGGAAAACATTGCTGAAGAAAATGCAACAAACGCCTAAGATCTTATGGAACGAAATGCTTAGTTGGCTCTTCATTCAACAAAAAGAATACAACAAGGCGTTCATTCAGGAAAAGGCAATTTTTAAACGGCAACCGGAAAACTTATTCCTTATTGAGGATCTTGCGGATATCGCAGCGGATGACGGTGATACCGAAAGTGCAAAAGGTATATACAAGTATTTGTCTGAAACAGCACAGGATGTCGATACCAAACTGAATGCCGAATATCATTTATTGCAACTTGAGGTTAGAGAGAATGATCCTTCCCTTTATGAGTCGATCAATAAAAAATATACAGCCTTGCTGGATGAATTTGGGCGGTATCAACAAACGCTGAGATTACAAATAGCTTACGCCCATTTTTTGGCTTTCCATCTTAATAAAACGGAGCAGGCCACAAAGCTTCTGGAAACTGCGTTAGACCTTCCGCTTCGAGAGCAAGAAAAAGCTGAAGTAAAAATGGAATTGGGCGATATTTTGGTATTGGAAGAACGTTTCAATAAAGCCTTGATCTATTTCACACAAATTCAGCGAAGCTTAAAAAATAGTGAGATCGCACAAGAGGCGCGCTTCAAAGTAGCAAAGACCAGTTATTATAAAGGCGATTTTAAATGGGCTGAAGCACAGCTTAATATTTTAAAAGCTTCAACCTCACAACTCATGGCCAATGATGCTTTGGAATTAAAATTAATGATCTCCGACAATAAGTATGAGGACTCCACACAAACGGCCTTAAAATTATATGCGAAAGCTGATCTGCGCCATTTTCAAAACAAGCCAAAAGAAGCTGTTGCGCTACTCGATAAGATCATTAATGAACACAAAACTGAACCTATAGTTGCTCAGGCGCTTTATAAACAGGCACAGTTATTCGAAGCGCAAAAAAAGTATTCTGATGCTGCGAATAATTACCAGTTGGTTATCGATAATTACCGCGATGGTATTTTAGCTGATGATGCCTTATATCATTTAGCCAAGCTTTATGATGGGATTTTAAATCAACCTGAAAAAGCTAAAACACTTTACGAACAGATCCTTTTTGATCACGCGGATAGTATTTATCTTGTTGAAGCCCGAAAACGCTACAGAGCCATGCGTGGCGATCTGGTAAATTAATTCACTAAAAACGAAACAAGAATTATGATCATATATAATGTTACAGTAAATATTGACCCTTCCATCCACGAGGAGTGGTTGGTTTGGATCAAAGAACATATTCCACAGGTATTAGGAACCGGAAAATTTGATCGGGCTACCTTTACCCGGGTTTTGGTAGACGATAATTCCGGAGCATTCACGTATTCCATTCAGTATCGTGCGCATTCGCGTAAAGCCCTGGAGGAGTATTATGAAAATCATGCTGAAGGACTCCGTAAAGCCGGAGCGGAAAAATTTGCCGATAAGATGTTGGCCTTTAGAACAGAACTGGAATTTATTGATGAGTACAGTGTCAATTTCGACTAAACCATGAGCGTTAGAGCCAAAAAACATTTAGGACAACATTTTTTAACGGATGAATCGGTGGCTGAACGGATTGCCGATAGCCTGAGTTTAGAAGGTTATGAGCATGTTCTGGAAATTGGTCCCGGCATGGGCGTACTTACCAAATACCTGTTGGAAAAAGACACCACTACCCATGTTATCGAGATCGATACGGAATCCGTAGATTATCTTAAAGCGCATTATCTCAAGTTGGCGCCACGGATCATTGAAAAGGATTTCTTAAAGTTCGATCTGAATAGCGTTTTTAAAGGAGAACCCTTTGCTATTATTGGGAATTTCCCATACAATATTTCTTCTCAGATCGTTTTTAAAGCCTTGGAATTACGGGATCAGGTTCCTGAATTTGCAGGGATGTTTCAAAAGGAAGTTGCCCAGCGCATTTGTTCAAAAGAAGGGAATAAGGTCTATGGCATTTTATCTGTGTTAACACAGGCATTTTATGACGCAGAATATTTGTTTACGGTACCTCCGGGAAAATTCAATCCGCCACCGAAAGTTGATTCCGGCGTTTTAAAACTTACCAGAAAAGCCCATTTTAAACTGCCTTGCGACGAAGCTTTATTCTTCAGAACCGTGAAAACCGCTTTTCAACAACGGAGAAAAACGATTCGTAACAGTTTAAAAACATTCAATTTATCTGATAATTTAAAAGCAAGTAGTATATTTGGCAAACGACCGGAACAATTAAGCGTTTCAGAGTTTATCGAACTCACGCAATCCATCGAAACCGATAGTTAAACTTTTAAATCTTTCCTTTTGTCAGAAGAAAACGAAAACATAGGATTCGAACTTACTGATGAGCTTCTCGAGCAGGTTCGGCAGTTGGTAGAGGAACAGAACGATAAAGAACTTCAAAAATTTCTTGAAGAGTTCCACTATGCAGATATTGCAGAAATTCTGGACGACCTTAATCTGGAAGAGGCCATTTATGTGATCAAGTTACTTGATTCTGAAACCACGGCCGATATCCTAATGGAGCTCGATGAAGACAATCGGGAAAAAGTTTTAAGGAATCTGTCTGCGAAAGAAATTGCTGAAGAGGTTGAAGAACTTGACACCGATGACGCAGCCGATATTATTGCTGAACTTCCGGAAGAACGCCGCCATGAGGTAATTTCGAACATCATAGATGAGGAACACAAGGCCATCATCAAAGAATTATTACTCTATGATGAAGATACGGCCGGTGGACTTATGGCTAAAGAGCTTGTAAAAGTTTACGAAACCTGGACGGTTGCCGGCTGTATGCGACGCATTCGCGGACAGGCTAAAGATGTAACCCGCGTGCATTCCATTTATGTGGTCGATAAGAACGAACGGCTTATTGGTCGATTATCTTTAAAAGATCTAATTACCGCGAAAAGCGAACAAAAAATAGCTGAGATCTCTAATTCCAACGTGGATTCGGTAAATGTTCACGACGAGGCTGAAGATGTAGTGCGTATCATGCAAAAATACGATTTGGAAGCCATCCCTGTAGTTGATGACGACCAGGTATTACTAGGTCGCATTACTATTGATGATATTGTGGATGTAATGAAAGAGGAAGCTGAAAAAGATTATCAACTGGCAGCCGGTATTACCGGTGATGTTGAGGCCGACGATACCATTTGGCGACTTACAAAAGCACGACTTCCCTGGTTACTCATTGGGATGTTTGGCGGTATTGGTGCGGCGAGTATTATTAACGGTTTCAGTGGCGCTTTTCAAAAGTTTCCCATCCTGCTTATTTTTATTCCACTCATTCAGGCAACGGCCGGTAATGTAGGAGTACAATCCTCTGCCATAGTTGTGCAAGGTCTGGCCAACGACACTATCGATGGTAAGATTTTCAGTCGCTTATTCAAAGAATTCATTCTTGCTTTGGTCAACGGACTGGCTATTTCCATCATCGTTCTAGGCATCAGTCACTTTATTTTCCACACCTCTTATTTCGAGTCGCTCACTATTTGTGTTGCTCTGGTTACGGTGATCATTATGGCAGCTATTATTGGAACCTTTATTCCTATTTTTCTCGATAAACGTGGCGTTGATGCCGCGGTGGCTACAGGACCTTTCATAACTACGAGTAACGATGTATTCGGTATTTTTATTTATTTTTTGATAGCAAAAATGATTCTTGGGTTTTAAATTATTTTTTGGGCGTTACCCTGCGGGTCGGGCTATCCGCTACAAGTCCTCGCTCGTACCTCGCTGTGGGCTTTCCACTGCTATCCCTAACGCGCGCTTCTTTGCATAGTTCATTGCTAGCATTAGCGAAGCAATCTGTTTCAAAAGATTACCACGTCGCAAGCTCCTCGTAATGACGTTCCATTTTGTCCTGGCAACCAATTTGTCATTCCCGCGAAGGCGGGAATCTGTAAAAAGATTGTAATTTTACAGTCTAAAATACAAGCATGAAGATCCTCCATCTCGATACCAATCACCCATTATTGCTGGAACAACTCAAAGACCTGGGATTTACCAACCACGAGGATTACACCAGTTCAAAAGAAGCCATTGAAGCCAAAATAGCCGATTACGACGGGATCATTATCCGCAGTCGCTTCACTATCGATAAAACCTTTTTAGATGCTGCCAAAAACCTAAAATTCATTGGTAGAGTAGGTGCAGGTGTAGAAAACATCGATGGGGATTACGCCCGTAAAAAAGGCGTAACTTTGATCGCAGCGCCGGAAGGCAATCGCAATGCTGTTGGCGAGCATACACTGGGGATGATTCTTTCACTTTTCAATAAATTCAATAAGGCCGATCATGAAGTGCGTTCCGGAAAATGGTTGCGCGAAGATAACCGCGGGATCGAACTTGATGGCAAAACAGTAGGCATCATCGGTTACGGAAATATGGGCAATGCTTTTGCGAAAAAACTACAGGGTTTTGACGTTGAGGTTTTGTGTTACGACATTAAACCTCATGTGGGAAACAGCTTTGCACGTCAGGTAAGTTTGGAGGAATTCCAGAAAAAGGTGGATGTGGTAAGTTTACACACACCGCAAACACCGCTCACTATGAATATGATCAATTCAGAATTCATCAACGGATGTACTAAACCGTTTTGGTTTTTCAATACCGCCCGCGGGAAAAGTGTGGTTACCGCCGATCTGGTTTCAGCCCTAAAATCCGGAAAGATCCTCGGTGCGGGACTTGACGTTTTGGAATACGAAAAAGTCTCCTTCGAAAGTTTGTTTGCTTCTGAGATGCCTGAAGCTTTTCAATATCTTATTCAGGCTGAAAATGTATTGCTTACCCCGCATGTAGCCGGTTGGACGGTGGAAAGTAAAATAAAACTTGCCCAAACCATCGTTGATAAGATCAAAGAAAAATTTTGCTAAATTAGTGGAAATCAATCCGCTGATATTATGCCAGACACTTTAGCTTCCGTCGAAGACTACATCCAAAAATCCCGCGAGGAGCGCCAGGTTGTACTTCAAAAACTTCGAAAAGTCATAACATCTAATTTACCCAAAGGTTTTGAAGAAGGGATCCAGTATAAAATGATCGGTTATTATGTTCCGCATAGTTTGTATCCCGCCGGTTATCATTGTAACCCTAAAGAACCGCTGCCATTTTTAAATCTGGCGTCTCAAAAAAACTCGGTCAATCTGTATCACATGGGGATTTATACCGATAAAAACTTGCACGATTGGTTTGTGAGCGAATATCCTAAGCATTCCAAAACGAAACTAGATATGGGGAAAAGCTGTATTCGTTTTAAGAAATTAGATCAGATTCCGTACGGTCTTTTGGCCGAATTATTTCAAAAAATAACACCTCAGGACTGGATTGCCACTTATGAAAAGGTCATCAAAAAATAGTAATCAACTAAAATACAAACGATATGAAGTTAGGAGCATTTTCAATGAGTTTAAGCGTAAAGGATCTAGAGATTTCAAAGAATTTTTATGAAACCTTAGGCTTTTCGGTGTATGCCGGGCAGCCCGAAAAAAATTACCTTATCATGAAAAATGGCAATGCCTTGATCGGATTGTTTCAAGGCATGTTCGAGCAAAATATCATCACTTTTAACCCGGGTTGGGATGAAAACGCCAATCCGGTTAACCCATTCGATGATGTTCGCGAAATTCAAAAACATTTAAAGAAAAACAACCTTAAACTGGAACGCGAAGCAGATGAAACCACTTCAGGCCCTGCAAGTGTAGTGCTATTCGACCCGGATGGCAATACGATTCTCATCGACCAGCATGTTTAATTTAAAAAACTGAGGTAATAAAATAGAACTTTGGGAGCCTGTCCATAGCGCTTTTTTGTAACTTTGCCAGCAAAATTAAGCATTTGGCTTTCACAGAAATTCTTCAATCTTATCATTTAAGCATTTTACAATGGGTGGCTATGGGTCTGGCTTTTTTCATCCTCGGAATTGCCAAAGCCGGGATTAAAGGATTCGGTACTATTATCGTAGTCATTTTAGCCTTCGTATTTCACGAAAAAGCCTCCACCGGGATTTTGTTACCCATGCTGGTAGCCGGCGATATTATGGCGGTTACCTTTTATAACCGACATGCCAAATGGGATTATATCTGGAAATTGGTACCCTGGATGGCTGGTGGTGTGTTACTGGGTGTGTGGATCGGGAATAGCATTTCAGAGGCCGTGTTCAAGCGACTAATGGCCATAATTATCATCGGATCGGTTGTCGCAATGTTCTTTACCGAGATCCGAAAATCCAATGCTGTACCTAAAAATAAATGGTTCGCCCGAGTGTCCGGATTCACGGCAGGTTTTACTACCATGGTAGGTAATTTAGCCGGGCCTATCGCCAATATTTACTTTTTGGCCATGCGTTTCCCAAAAAACGAATTTATAGGAACCGCCGCCTGGGTGTTCTTTATCATTAATATATTCAAATTACCTTTTCACGTATTCGTTTGGCACACCATCGACACTCATAGTTTTATGTTAAATCTGGTTATGCTGCCCGTGGTTATCATCGGGTTTTTAATAGGAGCCCAGATCGTAAAACGCATTTCTAACCTCAGTTACCGCAGGTTTATTTTAGTGGTAACGGCCATTGGTGGTTTAGTGTTATTATTCAGATAAATTTCTATTACTTTTTTTTGGGCGTTACCCTCCGGGTCGGGCTATCCGCTGCAAGTCCGCGCTCGTGCCTCGCTGTGGGCTTTCCGCTACTATCCCTAACGCAGGCCTTAACTACCAGTGAAGTGAAGCAATCTGTTTCATGAGATTACCACGTCGCAAAGCTCCTCGTAATGACGTTCCATTTTGTCCTGCCAACCAATTTGCCGCCCCCGCGGAGGCGGGAATCTTATTGTTAATGCGTATGAAGTAAAGTAGTCTGTTTCATGAGATTACCACGTCGCAAAGCTCCTCGTAATGACGTTCCATTTTGTCCTGCCAACCAATTTGCCGCCCCCGCGAAGGCGAGAATCTTATTGTTAATGCGTATGAAGTAAAGTAGTCTGTTTCATGAGATTACCACGTCGCAAAGCTCCTCGTAATGACGTTCCATTTTGTCCTGCCAACCAATTTGCCGTCCCCGCGAAGGCGGGAATCTTATTGTTAATGCGTGTGAAGTGAAGTAGTCTGATTCATGAGATTACCACGTCGCAAAGCTCCTCGTAATGACGTTTCGATCCGTCGTTGCGAGCGTAGTGAAGCAACCTCACACGCGCTGATTACCATGATACCCTGAATGACCTAAGGTTTCATAGGATTTTATTTTTTACTACTTTTAAAACATCAATTAACAAATCAAATACTATGGCAGAAAAAAACAACTTGGAAGACGACATCAATAAAATGGCTGATGAAGCGAAGACTACCGCTTCAGAGTTTGCGCAAGGCGCTAAAGAAACCTTCGCCTCGGAGGACAATAAAAAAGTATTAGCAGGAGTTTTGGCTATTCTTTTAGGTGCATTAGGAATACATAAGTTTATCCTAGGGTATACTAAAGAAGGTGTGATTATGCTTGTCGCTACATTGGTTCTTACCGTTTTTACTTGTGGTATAGCGGGTTGGCTTATGGGTGTTATCGGTTTGATCGAAGGCATTATTTACCTTACCAAATCTGACGCGGATTTTTACAACACCTATCAGGTAGGTAAAAAGCCCTGGTTCTAAAAAACTAAAAAAAGTAAAAATGAAAGTTTTTACTTTTTTAATTTATTTTAATATCGTAATATTGCGATATATAAATAATAGAAGCTATGGGACTCACAAAAACCCAGATATTTACGGAAAATCAAAACGACCTGGCACAATTCTTTAAGGTGCTCGGGCATCCTGCCCGAATTGCGATCCTACAGCACATCAGTGCTCAAGACGCCTGTATTTGTAACGACCTCGTAGAAGAGATTGGTTTAGCTCAGGCCACTATTTCTCAACATTTAAAAGAACTCAAAAGTATCGGATTGCTTAAAGGAGATATCGAGGGGAAACGGATGTGCTATTGTATCGATGTTGATCGCTGGAATACGATTCAGGAACAACTCAATAGCTTTTTTAATACAACAAAATCGAATTGTTGTTAGTCGGTTATCCTTCCGCGACAGCGATAAATCAAAAAATATTTAGATCATGAAAACACACGAATTTTTAAGCTTTTTAGAGCAACATAAGAACAAAAGCCTTTTGTTTGAATATGCTCCAAACGCCTTTGTTGGCCATAATTATCACATCACTGAAGTGAAACATATCCATATTGATTCCGTGGATTGTGGCGCCCAAGCTGATACCTGGAATGAAACGGTTATCCAGCTTTGGGAGAGTCCGCAGGAACGCGATACAAAAGACGCGATGAGCGTTTATAAAGCCATGGGAATCCTGAATAAAGTGGCGCGTATCAAATCTTTCGATCTTGAGGCCGAAATAAAATTTGAATATGGTAACACTACGTTTCACACAGCGCAACTATTTGTTAACGATTTTGAAATACAAGGGGACCATTTAATCATTAAACTTGCCGTGCAGAAAACGGATTGTAAAGCCAAAGAAGCCTGCGGAATTGCGGAACCAGAAGCAATAGCGGCTGGTAAAGCTGAACCGTGTTGCGAACCTGGAGGTAATTGTTGTTAAGTCCATTTAAAAATCTATAGATGAAAAATATTTTAGTGTTATGCACGGGAAACTCTTGTAGAAGTCAGATGGCACATGGCTATCTGGCGGATTTTTTGAAAGATCAGGACGTGACTGTTTACAGCGCGGGTATTGAAACGCATGGTTTGAACCCCGGAGCCCTGGCTATTATGAAAGAAGATGGTTTGAATATTTCAACACATACCTCAAATCATGTGGATGAATATGCGAACGTTGATTTTGATTACATCATTACGGTTTGTGATCATGCCAACGAGAATTGTCCGTATATCCCAAGTAAAAATGCGCTACGGTTACACCATAATTTTTTCGATCCTTCTAAGGTTATCGGAACAGAAGAAGAAAAACACGAAGCCTTTTTGAAAGCTCGGGAAGAGATCAAGGGCTATTTTAAGAATTTTGTAGAAAAGTATTTCGCGGCCTAGCTTCCGTTCTTATCCGCAAACTTACGTTCCAGTTCGGCCTGGAATTCTTCCATTACAGGGCGTACGGTACTTTCCGGAAGGTCTGCTATTTTAATATACATCAAACCATCTACAGAATTATTGAACAGCGGGTCTACGTTGAAGGCTACGAGTTTTGCATTTTGTTTGATGTATTTTTTCAATAACACGGGCAGGCGTAAAGCTCCCGGCTCGATTTCATCAATGAACTTATCAAATTTAACAAGGTCAGCTTCAGCTTCGTCAAAAACAAAATCCTTATCGGCATCCTTGAGTTTTACTTTGAATTCCTTTTTAGGCCGAACATATTGTGCGATATATGGATCGTAGTAATGTGATTTCATAAACTCGACCATCAATGATTTTGAAAAGTTGGTGAATTGGTTACTGATACTCACCCCACCAATAAGATATTTATGCTCCGGGTAACGCAAGGTGGTATGCACAATACCTTTCCAAAGTAAAAACAAAGGCATCGGTTTTTGCTGATATTCTTTAATGATGAAAGCGCGTCCCATCTCTATGGACTGACTCATCATTTTATAAAGTTCCGGTTCAAAACGGAACAGGTCCTGCAAATAAAATCCGTCGATCCCATAACGTTCAAAGATCTTGGAGCCCAGACCCATGCGATAAGCTCCTGCAATTAATTTCCGCTCATTATCCCACAGGAACATGTGATGGTAATAGGTGTCGAAAGAATCCAGATCGATAGCTTCGTTAGTTCCTTCTCCCACTTCACGGAAAGTAATTTCCCGAAGGCGCCCGATTTCCTGAAGAATATTCGGGATGTGATCAGCAGGCGCAAGGAATACCTCATAATTTTTACTTTCCAGTAATCTGAAATCGCCTTTATACAGTGCTTCCACCTCTTTTTCCATAAGTTCCGATGGAACCTTAGTCACAATGCGTTTTGGACTTTTGGGAGCTTTTAAGGTTGAGGTTATATTTTCGAATAATTTTTTATTGTCGAAGGAATTGGACAGCATATAGGTCTTACGGCGCAAGAAATCACAGAAACCATCAATATCCGGAAATTCTCTTTGATCATCAACGGAAATAGGACGCCCGATCCGTACTTTTATAACACGGCGTTTTTGAGTAAGAAGTTCCGAGGGTAATTTTGCAGTTCGGAAAATATCGCTGATGCGAGATAGTTTATAAAACAAGCGGCTGTTCTTGGCGTGAAAATAAATAGGTACCACAGGAACCTCGGCTTTTTTGATCAGTTTGATAGCGGCTTCTTCCCAGGGGCGATCCACAACCAGTTTTCCATCACGATATGTAGATACTTCCCCCGCAGGGAAAATTCCAAGCGGATGTCCTTCACGTAAATGCGTTATAGCACTTTTAAAACCGGACACACTTGATTTCACATCCTTACGATCTTCAAACGGATTTACCGGCATGATAAAAGGAATTAAAGGTTCGATCCGGTGCAATAAAAAGTTGGCGATGATCTTGAAATCGTTGCGCTTTTCCAGCATTAATTTCAACAATAAAATACCATCAATACCACCCAAAGGATGGTTGGAAATGGTAATATAAGGGCCGTCTTTAGGTAAGCGTTTTAGATCTTCTTCAGGAATTTCAAAACGAATTTCAAAATCATCCAAAAGGGCATTTAAAAATTCAAGATCTTCCAAATGTTTATTCCGTTTGTAAATGCGGTTCAAGGTAGAGATCTTGAGTAACTTCATTAACAGCCACCCTATGAAAGTTCCAATAAATCCATATTTGTCTAATTGTATGGCTTTGGCAACTTCTTTGGCACTAACAAGTCCTGTATCTTGCTGTTTGGTCATGACTGTAAATGTACTAAAATGTTTTATTTTGTTACTAATTGAATGGTTTCCGGGGTTAATTGTTTTAATAACAAGGTTTTACCCTTTTCAATATCACTAATGGTCTTATCGGTGTAATGCCTAATCGTGTAAAGTGAGACGTTTTCATAACAATTTACCTTGAATTTTGCTTTTAGTTCCTGAAGCAGATCTTCCAAGTTTTCATAGATATCTTCAAAGCAAACAGAAAAGCTGATGGCGGAGTTTTGGATGGCATCTACCTTCATTTTATATTGATGTAATAAATTGAAAATATGACTGATATTCTCTTCTACGATATAAGAAAAATCCAAAGAGGATAAGGAAATTAATACCTGATTTCTTTTTAATATAAAGCAGGGTGTTTGCGGATCGAGCTTTGGATCTTTACTAATTCTTGTTCCGGGGAATTCCGGGTGTAAAAACGATTTTACAAACAACGGAATTTCTTTGCGCTGTAATGGCTGTAGGGTTTTAGGGTGAATTACGGTTGCCCCGTAAAATGCCAATTCGATAGCCTCGCGATAGGAGATACTATTTAGCAATTGCGCATTTTCAAAGTAACGCGGATCAGCATTTAGAACGCCTTCCACATCTTTCCAAATCGTGACGCTTTCAGCATTCAAACAATAGGCAAAAATAGCTGCGGTATAATCACTTCCTTCACGGCCTAGAGTGGTGGTAAAATTATTAGGATCGCTACCTAAAAACCCCTGCGTTATATTTAAAACCTTAGGATCTATTCCTTTTTTAATATTTTTTTGCGTAGCCTCCCAATCCACGTTGGCACGCCGGTAATAACTATCGGTTTTGATCAATGGACGGACATCGATCCAGTTATTTTTTAAACCTATCTCATTGAGATAAGCACTTACAATGGTGGTAGAAACCAGCTCTCCAAATCCAACAACCTGATCGTATACAAAGTTGTAATCCGGCGATTTATTACTTTTTAATATAGCTGCTAATTCGTTGAATAAAGCGTCAACTTTTTTAAAAATAGGGTGTGTTTCAGAACTTGAATCATTGGTGTCGAATAACGCCATTATGATGGTATTATGGAATTTTTTTACCTCCTGAAGACTACTTTGCAGGGCCTTTTTATTTTGAAAGTAATCCTGTACTACCTGCTCCAAAGCGTTGGTTGTTTTTCCCATGGCAGAAACCACGATCAGGGTATTCTTATAGTCTACGGTTTTTAAAACCCGAACTAAATTTTTTACGCCCTGGGCATCCTTTACGGAAGCACCACCAAATTTGAAGATCTGCATTATATATTCGACATGTAATTTTTTATACCCTGTTCATCCAGATGGACCACGTTCCAATCACGTTTCACATCGGCGCCTTTATTTTCATAGAATTCAATGGCCGGTGTATTCCAATCTAAAACTTCCCAATTGATACGTTTTACACCTAATTGGTGACCATACTGTATTACCGTATCCAGAAGGGCGGTGCCCAAACCATGACCACGAGCCGCCTCGCTTACAATAAGATCTTCCAGGTGCAAAACCTTTCCTTTCCAGGTAGAGTACCTAAAATATACGAGGGCAATGGCTTTTATAGATTGATCGACTTCGGCAACAAAACATTCAAACTGTTTATGGTCTCCAAAACCATCATTTTCAAGGTCTTCAAGGGTAACTTCAACAGCATCGGGTTCTTTTTCAAAAACAGCAAGTTCATGAATAAGATCCAATACTGCAGGCATATCTGATTTTTCAGCTTTTCTAATATGATAGGTCATACTTATTTTTTATGATACCAAATATAACCCAATCTAAAATATTTTTTGTCATTTTTTCTTTACGAAAACGTTGTAGTTAGTCAAAAAATAGAAGATATTTGCACAACCAAACTACAATCTCATGACGCATAAAAAACAAACCTTAGGGGAATTCATTATTGAACATCAGGCATCCTTTAAGTATTCTTCCGGCGAATTATCCAGTTTAATTAACTCTATTCGATTAGCAGCTAAAGTGGTTAACCACGAAGTGAATAAAGCTGGTTTAGTTGATATTATCGGGCAATTTGGAGAAACGAATATACAGGGCGAAGACCAGCAAAAATTGGATGTTTACGCTAATAACAAGTTTATTCAAACCATGACTAACCGGAATATTGTTTGTGGTATTGCCAGTGAAGAGGAGGACGATTTTATTTCCATCAACAGCCAGGATGAAAAACATCAAAATAAATATGTGGTTTTGATCGATCCGTTGGATGGTTCTACCAATATCGATGTTAATGTTTCTGTTGGAACCATTTTTTCTATTTACAGACGTATAACACCGATCGGAACTCCGGTAACGATTGATGATTTTTTACAGAAAGGGAGTCAGCAGGTAGCGGCAGGTTATATTGTTTATGGAACTTCTACCATGCTGGTTTATACCACTGGCGACGGTGTTAATGGTTTTACACTGAATCCTGCTATAGGCTCGTTTTATCTATCGCATCCGGATATGGAATTCCCTGAAGACGGTAATATTTATTCAGTGAATGAAGGCAATTATCTGGATTTCCCTTTGGGGATAAAAAAGTATATTAAGTACTGCCAGATGGAGGAGGACGAACGCCCTTATACGTCGCGATATATTGGCTCATTGGTTTCTGATTTCCATAGAAATATGATCAAGGGCGGTATCTATTTATATCCAAAGAGTACCAAAAACCCAAACGGGAAACTTCGGTTATTATACGAATGTAACCCGATGGCCTTCCTTGCTGAACAGGCCAAAGGTAAAGCGAGTGATGGCTTTACGCGAATTTTAGACATTCAACCAACAGAACTTCATCAAAGGGTTCCTTTTATTTGTGGCAGTAAAAATATGGTTGAAAAAGCTGAAGAATTTATGCGGGAATTTCAATAGAAAAAGCGACCATTTCTGATCGCTTTTATCACCATTTATTTCCAGAGTATATAATTTTATAAGGCTACAAGATCGCCTGTCATATCTTTTGAAGGCAGATCTGATTTACCCATCAAAAAGATATCTACTTGTCTTGCTGCTTCACGACCTTCTGAAATGGCCCAAACAATTAGAGACTGTCCGCGACGCATATCGCCGGCCGTAAAAATGTTTGGTATATTGGTTTGATATTTTCCATATTCCGCTTTATAATTAGAGCGGGTATCGGTTTCAATACCTAATTTATCAGCTAAGGTGCTTTCCGGACCTGTAAATCCCAGTGCTAACAGGGCAAGATCACAAGGCCAGATCTTTTCAGTTCCGGGAACTTCAACAAGTTGAGGTCGTCCACCGGGAACCGTTTTCCATTCTACGTTTACCGTTTTTAAAGCGGTCAATTTGCCTTTATCATCTGTAATGAATTCCTTAGTATTTATTAACCAATTGCGCTCTACACCTTCTTCATGTGATGAAGAGGTTTTTAGTTGTAATGGCCAATACGGCCAAGGTGTTGTTGGCGAACGATGCCCGGGAGGTTTGGGCATAATTTCAAAATTCACCACCGATTTTGCTCCGTGACGATTTGAAGTTCCAATACAATCCGAACCGGTATCTCCACCCCCAATAACAATCACGTTTTTATCAGTCGCTTTAATTTGGTTTTCAACTTTCTTACCAAATAACACTTTGGTTTGCTGAGTTAAAAAGTCCATCGCCTGAACCACACCATCGGCATCAATGCCCGGAGTTGGAAGGCTACGTCGTTCAGTGGCACCGCCACAAAGAACAATAGCATCAAAAGCTTGTAATTTTTCCACATCGTAATTAACACCAACATTAACATTGGTTTCGAATTTGATGCCTTCAGCCTGAAGTATTGCGAGTCGGCGATCAATAATCTCTTTTTCCATTTTGAAGTTCGGAATACCGTAGCGTAAAAGACCTCCGATTTCATCATCACGTTCAAAAACAGTTACGGTATGGCCGGCTCTGTTCAGTTGTTGCGCAGCTGCTAAGCCTGCCGGACCGGAGCCCACGACAGCAACCGTTTTATCTGTGCGTTCTTTAGGTGGTTGTGGTTTGATCCATCCTTCCTTAAAGGCGCGCTCTACAATGTTTTTTTCAATATTTTCTATCGAAACAGGGTCTTCAATAATTCCCAGAACACAAGATTTTTCACAAGGAGCAGGACATAGTCGCCCGGTAAATTCCGGAAAGTTATTCGTGGAATGTAAAATCCATGAGGCTTTTTGCCATTCGCCCTGATGTACCATGTGATTAAAATCCGGTATCAAGTTTCCAAGGGGGCAACCGCTATGGCAAAATGGAATACCACAATCCATGCAGCGAGAACCTTGTTTTGATACCTCTTCCGGTTTCATCGGAATGGTAAATTCTTTATAGTTTTTCACCCGCTCTTCAACAGGAGCGTAGTGCTCATCTTCTCTTTCAAATTCTTTAAATCCAGTTACTTTTCCCATGATCTTATGCGGTTGTTAATTCTTCCACCATTGGTTCTTCATTTTCAATACGCTCTAAAGCACGTTTGAATTCTGTTGGCATCACTTTCACGAAGTTTTTCAAACTTGTATCCCAATCAGATAGTAATCGTTCTGCCAAATGACTATTGGTATATAATTTATGATTTTCAATAAGCCCTTTCATTTCTTTGGCATCGTCTTCGGTGATGGTTTCAAATTCGATACTTTCCATGTTACAAAGGCCGTTTACGAACTTCTTGTTCGGATCGTAAACATAGGCAATACCACCACTCATACCGGCGGCAAAATTACGTCCGGTTTTACCAAGAACCACCACACGACCACCGGTCATGTATTCACAACAATGGTCGCCAACACCTTCTACAACGGCGCGTGCCCCGGAGTTTCGAACAGCAAAACGCTCCCCTGCAATACCGTTAATATAGGCTTCACCCTGAATAGCACCGAACAAACAAACATTACCAACAATAATATTCTCTTCGGCAATAAAGGTGGCGCCTTCCGGTTTTTTCACAATGATTTTTGCTCCGGATAAACTCTTACCTAAATAGTCATTGGTGTTTCCTGAAAGCGTAAAACTTAAGCCATGAGCTCCGAAAGCTCCGAAACTTTGTCCTGCTGATCCTGTGAAATTAAGATTCAGAGTGTCTTCAGGTAAGCCCAAGTGACCGTAAATTTTAGAAATCTCGTTACTCACAATAGCACCAACAGTACGATTGACATTGCGAATAGGATATTCTAGCGTCATTTTTTCTTTGCGGTACAAGGCGCGGTGAGAATCTTTCAATATGGTGAAATCCAGAACATTTTCAAGATGATGTTCTTGCTTTTCTGTATTTCTAACCGTCATTTGGCTGTATGCTGACGGACGGTGTAAAATGCCTGAAAGATCTAAACCTTTGGCTTTATAGTGTTTTATGGCTTTGTTCGCATTGATCTTATGTGTTTGACCTACCATTTCAGCAAGCGTTCTGAAACCTAATTGTGCCATGATACCCCGCAATTCTTCAGCAATGTAGTAGAAGAAATTGATCACATGTTCTGGGGTTCCTTTAAAATTCTTACGTAGCTCCTTGTCTTGCGTAGCAATACCTACGGGGCAGGTATTTAAATGGCATTTACGCATCATGATACAACCTGAAGCTACCAGAGGAGCCGTGGCAAAACCAAATTCTTCAGCGCCAAGTAAAGCGGCAATAGCCACGTCGCGTCCTGTTTTTAACTGACCGTCACATTCTACTACGATACGACTTCTTAAATTGTTAAGAACCAGCGTTTGCTGAGCTTCGGACAAACCAAGTTCCCAGGGCAAACCGGCGTGTTTCAACGAAGTTAAAGGCGATGCTCCGGTTCCTCCGTCGTAACCGGAAATAAGAACCACATCGGCTTTTGCTTTTGCAACTCCGGCGGCAATAGTTCCAACACCAACTTCGGAAACTAATTTCACATTAATTCGCGCATCTCGATTAGCATTTTTCAGGTCAAAAATAAGCTGTGCTAAATCTTCAATAGAATAAATATCGTGATGTGGTGGTGGTGAAATTAATCCAACAAAAGGCGTTGAATTACGGGCAGCGGCAATCCATGGCAATACTTTTTCACCGGGAAGTTGCCCGCCTTCACCAGGTTTCGCACCTTGTGCCATTTTAATTTGAATTTCTCTGGCATTCGTTAAATAATGTGACGTTACACCAAATCGGCCTGAGGCTACCTGCTTAATGGCTGAGTTACGGCTATCGCCATTCATATCCGGATGGAAGCGTTTACGATCTTCACCACCTTCGCCGGAATTGGATTTTCCGCCAATACGATTCATCGCGATGGCCAGATTTTCATGTGCCTCCCGGGAAATAGATCCGTAAGACATCGCGCCTGTTTTGAAACGCTTTACAATTTCGGTCCAGGGTTCTACCTGCTCAATAGGAATCGGGTCTAAATTATCAAACTCAAATAAACCACGAATGGTCATTAGGTTTTCAGATTGTTCATTTATGGCCTTGGCATATACATCATAACTTTTTTGATCGCTCAACCTTACAGCTTGCTGTAATTTCGCAACTGTAGTAGGGTTAAACATGTGGCGTTCACCATTTCGTCTCCAACGATAATCGCCACCAATATTCAAGCCTAAACGTTTGTCGATGGCATTATCCGGGTAGGCGTATTTGTAGCGTTCCGTAATTTCTTTTTCAATTTCATACAAGCCAATACCTTCAATTCTTGAAGCTGTATAAGGGAAGTATTTTTCAACAAATTGAGAATTAAAGCCAACGATCTCGAAGATCTGGGAACCACGATAGGAGTGGAGGGTAGAAATCCCGATCTTATTCATGATCTTCAACAATCCCTTTCCGATAGCTTTGTTGAAATTATCCACGGCTTTTTGTTCATCCATACCGGTTATGAAACCTTCTTTAACCTGCATTCTGATGATCTCGTTTACCATATAAGGGTTGATGGCACTGGCACCATAACCAAATAAGGTAGCAAAATGATGCGGTTCACGAGGTTCTGCAGATTCGATGATGATATCGAAATAGGAACGCTTGCGTAAACGGTTCATTTGATGATTAACATACGAACAGGCTAATAGCGCAGGTATTGGAGCGAACTCTTTGTTCACACCGCGGTCGGACAAAATGATAATATTTGTTTTACGAGCCAGGGCATTTTCAACCTGTTTGATAATATCTTCCAGGGCATCCTCCAATCCATTTAAACCATTGGCTTTCTTATACAGAATTTCAATGGTCTCTGCTTTAAAACTATCTATCTCAATGGTTCTGATCTTTTCCAGATCGGCATTTGATATCACCGGATTTTGAATGCGTAGTTTGCGACATTGTCTATCGGTAATACTAAAAATATTGCGGTCTTTACCTAGATTCAAACTAATGTCGGTTACAATTTCTTCACGGATACCATCCAATGGCGGATTGGTAACCTGAGCGAACAATTGTTTAAAATAATTGGAAATAATTTGTGGTTTATCCGAAAGCACCGCTAACGGCGTATCGGTTCCCATGGAGCCCAAAGCTTCTTTACCATTAACCGCCATCGGGGTAATGACTTCCTGAATATCTTCAAAAGTATAATTGAATAAACGCTGACGTGTTTTAATATCTATGGTTTCAATCGGGCAGGTAGTATTTGTATACGGCACTTCTTTTAAATGCAAGCGCGATTTATCCAGCCATTTCTTGTAAGGACGTTCGGATACAATTTTATCCTTGATCTCCTCGTCTTCAATAATTCGGCCTTCATTCATATCAACCAGGAACATTTTCCCCGGTTCCAATCGACCATGTTTTTCGATGTCTTCCGGTGGTAAATCAACCACACCAATTTCAGAAGACATGATAATTTTACCACTTTTTGTTACCGTATATCGGGATGGTCTCAAGCCGTTTCTATCTAATAAAGCGCCGATATAATCACCATCAGTGAAAGGTATAGACGCAGGCCCGTCCCAGGGCTCCATAATACAGGCATTATACTCGTAAAACGCTTTACGATCTTCGGACATGGTATTGTGCTTTTCCCAGGCTTCGGGAATCATCATCATCATGATTTCCGGTAAGGATCGTCCGGTATGTAATAATAATTCAACAACCATATCCATGGATGCAGAATCTGATTTTCCGGGTAAAATGATAGGAAATAATTTTTCGATCTGCGGACCAAAAACATCACTTTTCATGATCTCCTCGCGCACACGCATACGACTTACATTACCCCGAAGCGTGTTGATCTCACCATTTTGACACATGTAGCGAAATGGTTGAGCGAGCTCCCAAGTAGGCATGGTGTTGGTTGAGAAGCGTTGATGCACTAAAGCTAAACGCGTTACCAGATCGATCTGTTGAAGATCGGTATAATAAGGACCAATATCTTCAGGCATGATAATGCCTTTATATATTAAGGTGGTTGTTGATAAACTGGGGATATAAAAATAGCTGCTTTCAGAAATTTTAGAATTTCTAATGGTGTGTTCTGTTATTTTACGAGCAGCATACAGTTTGGCTTTAAATGTGGCATCGTCAATATCTTCTGTTTTTCCTATGAAGATCTGTTCAATAGTAGGTTCACTTGCCAATGCGATTTCTCCGAGATGCGAAGAGTCTACAGGTACTTTTCTCCAACCTAAAACCTTCAACCCTTGAAGGGTAACTTCTTTTTCAAAGATGGTTTTACAAAACTCGTGTTGATTAGGTATTTTGGGTAAGAAAACCATACCAACAGCATAGGCTCTGGGTGCGGGTAAACTAAAATCGCAAACGCGTACAAAATAGTCGTGTGGAATATCAATTAAAAGACCGGCGCCATCACCTGTTTTTCCATCGGCACTAACGCCACCCCGGTGCTCTAATTTCACCAGTATTTCCAAGGCGTCATGGATGATTTGATTTGTTTTCTCACCCTTGAGATTACAAATAAACCCAGCCCCACAATTTTCATGTTCAAATTCAGGCAAATAAAGTCCTTGTTTCTTCAGCATAATCAACAAATTAATGAGTTAAAATTTGAGTTGAAGGATAAAGATAGAACCTTGTTTATGAATTACAATGGAGGCAATTTCATTATTTCGATTTTTTAAGTTAAGTGAAGTTTAAAATGTTTTTCTAATAATATATAGGCCATTTATTATTAAATATTCAATAAGGAATTTTCAATAGGAAATAAAGAAATGTGAATTTAAAGCAGGAAATCATTTAAATCTTAGAAATAATAGCAGTAAAAAATCCAGAAAACTGACAATAATTCAATTTTTAAGTTTGTAGAAATAACAAAAAATCTAAATAATTTGTTAATACCTCTAAAAAAATAGGGGTAAAAATGAAATATCAATAAAAGTAAGTCATTAACCCCCAAAATTTATGGGGGTTAAAAGTTTTTAATATAGATTTACCCCGTTCGAATTGATAACTAACAAAAAATTAATAACTAAAATTGAACATTATGAAGAAAATTTTAACACTCTCAATGCTTTTAGTTGCAACTACCCTATTTGCCCAGGAAGAAGAAAAATCTGCTTTGTCAGTAAGTGGTAGTGTCGATGCCTATTATCAAACCTATTTAACTGCTCCTGACAATGAAGGTGCTACTTTTGGTACTGCTTTTGCCGGAAAGTCTGGTTTCGCTCTTGGTATGGCTAATCTTATTGTATCCTATGAAGGTGAAAAAGTAGGTGCTGTACTTGATTTAGTAACTGGACCAAGAGGTGCAGGTGCTACTTTTAATACTGACATTGTTGACGGTATTGTAAATCAAGCTTATGTTTATTGGAATGTATCTGAAGGTACTACCTTAACATTTGGTAGATGGAATACTTTCTTAGGCTATGAGGTAATCGCACCAGCCGGTAATTTTAACTACAGCTGTTCATACCTTTTTTCCAGTGGTCCTTTTTCTCACATGGGTTTAAAGGCTGACTTTACACTAGGAGATGATTTTAGCTTAATGTTAGCGGTAACCAATCCTTGGGATACTAACGACGTTTCTTTCACAGGAGAATATGCTCTTGGAGCTCAATTAGGATACTCAGGTCAATTCCTTAATCTATATTATGACAGTGGTAAACATGGTGGTCTAGGTTTTGAAATTGATTATACAGGAGGATTTGACTTAACTGACTCTTTCTATCTAGGAATCAATGCTGCATATAATGATAATGATGGTTCAGGATTTTATGGCGCTGCATTATACCCGCAGATAGCTACTTCTGATGATTTCAGTATTGGTTTAAGAGGGGAGTACTTTGTTTTACACGGAGGACCAGTAGAGCCAAGTGCGCTAGGTTTAACCTTAACAGGAAGTTATACAGTAGAAAATTTAATCATTAAGCCCGAAATAAGATTAGATTCTTTAACAGATGCTACTGGTGGTTTATACGGAACGTTTATTAACAATGATGGTGTTCCATCTGATAGCTTAGCTGCATTTACTTTAGCAGCGATCTACTCGTTCTAAAAAAATCTTAATTAAATAAAACACATATCATTATTATGAAGAAAATTGAAGCAATAGTCAGAAAATCAAAATACCGTGAGGTAAAAGAAGCTCTTCATGGTGTAGGAGTAAACTTTTTCTCTTACTGGGATGTTACCGGATTAGGAAATGAAAAGGAAGGTCATGTTTATCGCGGAATCTCTTACAGCACCAGTGATATTCAGCGCCGATATTTATCCATCGTAGTTAACGATGACTTCGCCGAAAAAACTATCAAGGCTATTCTTGAGTCTGGTGCCACCGGTGACGTAGGAGATGGAAAGATTTTCGTATCGGATATACTGGAATCGTACCGAATCAGAACTGGAGAAAAAGGTGGTGACACTCTAAAATAATAAAACAACTAAAAATAATTTAAGAAATTATGGAAGAAGTAGTAAAAGGAATAGAAAACATCAATGGTGTTTTAGACATCCTATGGATCTTAGTAGCTGGTATATTAGTATTCTTTATGCAAGCAGGATTCACACTCGTAGAAACTGGATTCACCAGATCTAAGAACACAATTAACATTGTAATGAAGAACTTAATGGACCTCTGTATAGGGTCACTTGGGTTCTGGTTAATCGGATATACGTTAATGTATGGAGATGATTTAGGATCTTTTATAGGAATCCCAACCTTGTTTTACAATGCTCCCGGAGAAATGCATAACCTGTTTTTTCAAACCGTATTCTGCGCCACGGCAGCTACGATCGTATCCGGAGCTATTGCTGAGAGAACTAAATTCTCAACCTATTTAATTTTCTCTTTTATCATGACCGTACTTATATATCCTGTTTCAGGCCACTGGGTATGGCAAGGTGATGGTTGGTTAACCGACCTGGGATTTATTGATTTTGCAGGATCAACAGTAGTACACTCTGTAGGAGGATGGGCTGCATTAATTGCTGCGGCATTGGTAGGTCCGCGAATTGGAAAATATTCAGCCGATGGAAAATCAAATGCAATTCCGGGTCACAGTATCTTATTTGGAGCCCTGGGGGTATTCATCCTGTGGTTAGGATGGTTCGGATTTAACGGTGGTTCAGAGTTGGCTATTAATGGTGAAAGTGCTAATCATGTTTCTAACATCATCATCACAACCAATTTAGCTGCAGCAGCAGGTGCTATGGCTTCATTATTTTTAACCTGGGCAAAATACGGAAAGCCTGATGCCTCTATGACCTTAAACGGTGCTCTAGCCGGATTGGTTGGTATTACTGCCGGTTGTGCCGCTGTTGACAATTACGGTGCTGTAATTATCGGATTGATCTGTGGTATCGTTGTAGTTTACTCTATTGAGTTTGTTGATAAAAAACTTAAAGTTGATGACCCGGTAGGAGCGGTTTCTGTTCACGGTGTTTGCGGTGCTCTGGGAACGCTTTTAGTTGGTGTTTTCGCTCTTGATGGTGGCTTAGTTTATGGCGGAGGATTTGGACAATTAGGTGTTCAGGCTGCCGGTGTATTCGGTATCGGAGCATGGTCATTAATCACCTCATTTATTGTTTTATTCATTCTTAAGAAAACTATCGGACTTCGCGTTTCTGAGAAGGAAGAAGTTGAAGGACTTGACATCCATGAACATGGTATGGAAGCTTATCCTGATTTCAGATTGAATGAACACTAAGCTATTTAATCTTTAGTTTTATCTTAATTATATTGAAGAAAGCCCGCCCTGTGCGGGCTTCTTTTTTTGTTCTATTATTAAAAGCCTCACAGGATTTTCAAAATATTTTTTTCTTATTTTTAGTTTCTAACAAAATATAATGATCATGAAAAAAATTGAAGCGATTATCAGAAAATCCAAGTATCGCGAGGTAAAAGAGGCCTTGCATACCGTTGGTGTAAACTTTTTTTCCTACTGGGATGTTACCGGAGTTGGAAATGAAAAAGAAGGTCATGTTTATCGGGGTATCTCTTACAGCACCAGCGATATTCAGCGCCGCTTTTTATCCATTGTTGTTAATGACGACTTTGAAAAAACCACAATTGATGCCATCCTCAAATCGGCTGCTACAGGCGATGTTGGCGATGGTAAGATCTTTGTTTCTGATATTAAGGAATCATATCGCATTCGAACGGGTGAAAAAGGAGGCGTCACCCTAAAATAGCTTCTCTAAAATTAACAACTAACTAACATTATGGAATTATTTACAACAAACAATGTATGGATGATGATCTGTACAGCACTCGTGTTTTTTATGCACGCCGGTTTTGCATTTCTCGAGATCGGATTAACAAGACAGAAAAATACGATTAACATTTTATTCAAAAATATTTTTATTATCACCGTTGGGCTGTTGCTCTATTATTTAATTGGCTTCAATTTAATGTATCCCGGAGAATTCAATGGTTATTTAGGATCTATCGTTCCCGGGATCACACCACCTGAAAATGGGATGACGCCCATGTATGCCAATGGTGGATATACCTGGTGGACCGACTTTTTATTCCAGGGGATGTTTGCTGCCACTGCTGCCACCATTGTGTCCGGAGCCGTAGCCGAACGTATTAAAATAGGACCCTTTATGCTTTTTACCATTCTTTATGTAGGACTCATTTACCCAGTTGCAGGTTCCTGGAAATGGGGCGGTGGTTTCCTGGACGATATGGGCTTTTATGATTTTGCAGGTTCTACTTTAGTGCATTCTGTTGGAGGATGGGCAGCTCTGGTTGCTGTTTGGCTTTTAGGACCACGTATCGGAAAATTCAAGGATGGTAAACCTCAGGCGATTCCCGGTCATAATATTCCTTTGGCAACGGCCGGTGTTTTAATTTTATGGTTAGGATGGTTCGGGTTTAACGGAGGCTCCGTTTTATCAGCCGATCCTGAACTTACTTCATTAACTTTGGTAAATACCTGTTTAGCTGCTGCGGCAGGTGGTGTAGTGGCCATGATCACATCGACAATTATGTATAAGAACCTCGATCTTACGATGTTCTTAAATGGTATTCTAGGAGGACTCGTTGGTATTACAGCAGGAGCCGATATAATGTCGCCGGAAACAGCCATTCTTATAGGTGGTTTCGCGGGAATCCTGATCGTACTTGCTGTGGCATTTATTGATAAGATCCATTTGGATGATCCGGTAGGAGCTATTGCAGTTCATTTAATTTGTGGAATCTGGGGAACACTTGCCGTTGGGGTCTTCTCTTCGGAGCATTCGTTCCTTACACAGCTTATAGGCGTACTTTGTTATGGTGCCATTTGTGTCGCATCCTCTTTTGTCATCTTTTTTGTAATGAAGAAAACAATTGGCATTCGCGTTTCGGAAAAAGAAGAACTCGAAGGTCTCGATGTTCACGAACATGGTATGGATGCCTATCCCGACTTCCGTTTGAACGAACATTAATTATAAAGTTCAGTGGATATAAAAAGGGTGTTTCAATTGAAACACCCTTTTTTTTTGGAATTATTTTCTGTTTTTAGCGGATTCCAACCTTACCATCGGCAGCTCTGAATAACTTTTCAGAACTATAGCCTATGCCGTTTCTAAAGGTGGTTTTAATACTGCGGATGGCACGGATGTCTTTACTAATATCTTCATCAAGAATGAGCAGATCGGCTATTTTGTTGGGTTCAATAGTTCCTATGGTATCAGCTTGCTCTAAATAGGTGGCGCCATTCAAGGTACATATTTTAACGGCTTCAGGAATACTAAAACCCATTTCAACAAAGATCTCCAATAAGCGCATGTTGGCATATCCTGCCACGATACGGCCGTCGTACGTAGGATCTGTTCCTGCAACCAATAAACCGCCCGCATCATGAAAAGCCTTTTCCCAAACTTTAGATTTATTGAAAAGCACATAATCCAGAGAATCCCGATTTTGTTTACTTGCCCAACGGCGATACACTTTATCCCGAGCGTCCTGATAAAGTGCTTGCAGACCGCCACCGGGAACGACTTCCCGTCCGGTATATGGTTCAAAAACATTAATGGTTGAGGTCACCGCTACTTTTTTATCTACAAGATGCCGGATCAGGGCTTTCATTTTCGGAGAATCCACAGGAAGATCCAACAGCGATTTGTGTTGTTTGAAAGGTTCGCATTCGTCAGGGGTTTTGTCTTCGATAAAATCACTGCTTGCCATAAAACCGTGTTCCAGGTTATCGATTCCAAGATCAGCAGCTTCACGATGGGTAATGGAACATAAATGCCCCGTAACCTTAAACCCGCGTTTATGGGCAGTTTCATTGATGGCTTTCAGATCGGCGCGCGTAATGTAATTGTATACTTTGAACGACGTGGAACCCATATTGGCATAAAAGTTAACTGCTTCAATGGCTTGCTGAGTTGATTTTAATGGTGAAATTTCTAAAATCCCCAATCCCTCACGATCCAGGAACGGACTTGTGGCATCGATCTTCGGACCGGGAACCTTGCCTTCCAAAATAAAATTCTTCAAATTAATATCGGTTTGCGGCATGATGCTTCCGGCGGTTCGCATGGAAGTTACGCCACCCGCCAGATATAATTTAGGAAAGCTGTAACTCATTTCATTCACGCCAAAGGTGCCTCCAGGAGTAGCCTTCGGATAGAATAAATGCTCATGTAACATCACCATACCTGGCATGACGCTTTTTCCGGTCATGTCAATAATGGTAGCGCCCTCAGGTACAGCTAGATTCTGGCCAACAGCCTCGATAATTTCACCATGAATGATGATATCCTGATCGGTCTTCGGAGCCGCACCGGTACCGTCAACAATGCTAGCATGTTGCAGCACATAAAGGCCACGAGGATGTGAAACGTAGGATTGTGTTTCTTGGGACAAGGTAGTTTGAGCAACTACGGAAGCACTCAAAAGGCATCCCAGTAGTAAAGAGAAAAAATGTTTCATTAGAAATTGGTTGGCTTGATTAATGCAATCAAGATAATCAATTCTATCTAAAAAATGGGACTAAACTTTTAAGCCGAGTTTCTACTGGCGTTAATATTACCAAATAATGATCGGGTTACGATTTTTTCAAAAATAGCCAACTGTTCCGTATCCAGGTTTTCCTCACGGCTAAGTTCTTGAACACGTTTTAAGGCGTATTGCTGAATGGTCAACAAAGGCAAAACAATAGATTCACGAACATCGATCGAGGCTTTTCCGGCAGGTTCATTTTCCATTAAACCTTTGTAACCGGTAACTTTCAGAAGCAAACGTTTTGAAGTCTTATATTCTTCAAAAATAATCTTCCAGAAGTCACCAAACTCAGGATCATCGGCCATATATTTGGTAAGGTCGAAGAAGGATTTAGTAAGCGACATCATACTATTCTCCAACAAGGTTTTAAAGAATTTCGAATTGGCATAAAGCTGCTCTACTTTGTCGAATTCATTATTGTCTTCGTATTTCTTGAGGGCTGTACCCACTCCGAAAAACCCGGGAACATTCTGTTTTAACTGACTCCAGGAGCCTACAAAAGGAATGGCTCTGAGATCAGAGAAAATGAGTTTATCGGATTTTGAACGTTTTGAAGGACGACTACCAATATTTGTTTTTGCATAGTATTTTAAGGTACTCATACGTTCCAAATACGGAATAAACATCGGATGATTTTTGAAATCCTTGTACGTTTGATAACTGGTTTCTGCCAGGTCGTTCATCACCTCTCGATCTTCATCAGACATTGGGATTCTGTTCTTACTAAAGCGATTAAAGAGACCGGAACTTATTAGTTGTTCCAGATTGTAGCGCGACGAATCCAGAGTTCCGAAATTGGAACTAATGGTTTGTCCCTGTATGGTAATTTGAACTTCTTTGTCTTCAATGGTTGGTCCTAATGAGGAATAAAACTGATGTGTTTTTCCACCACCACGGGCCGGTGGTCCGCCACGACCATCAAAGAAAATAGCGGTAATATCATATTTACGCGACATGGCAGTGAGCAATTCTTTCGCTTTAAAAATGCCCCAGTTAGCCATGAGGTATCCACCATCTTTAGTACCATCGGAGAAGCCTAACATGATGGTTTGCTTGTTTCCGCGTTTTGCCAAATGTGCTTTATAAGCCGGGTTGGTGTAAAGTTGTTCCATTACGGCAGGTGCATTTTCCAGATCGGTAATGGTTTCAAATAAAGGTACCACATCAACGGTAAGCTCATCTTTAAAGCCTGCAATTTTCAACATGGCGAATAATTGCATCACGTTAAGTGCTGTTTGGTTATTACTGATGATGTAACGATTTGCACCACGTTCTCCATTGGAGTTTTGAATATCCTTGATGCATCTGATAGTCTTTAAAGTGTTTACAACCATTTCATCTTCAAAAACATCCAGATCAGGAATATCGTCATCAGCTTTTGAAAGTATTTCGATCTGTTCCGCTTCCGATAGATCGTGATAATTATCTGGGAACGATGAGGTTCCGGTGCTTATTAAATGATCAATAACCGTATTGAAAACAGCATCGTGAATACGACTGTCCTGACGAATATCCAACGAAGCAAAATAGTAGCCAAAGAGATGAATTCTGTTGATTACCATGTTGATCTCAGAGTAATATAACGACTGGTGTTCTTCCACAATATGATCTCGAATACTCAATAACTCTTTAACGAGATCGCGGGCACTGATCATGTCTTCGGCATCCGGATTTAAACTGTACTGATACATGATAGTTTCCAGCTTAACGATGCGATCTTCAACACCTCTAAAAGTCAGTTTGCGTCGTAGATCTTTAAGATCCTCATAGTATTTTTTAAGAATGGATTGCTTGAGCTTTCTCGCTACCTTTATGGTTGTATCCGGTTTTACAAATGGATTTCCATCGCGGTCGCCACCGGGCCAAAAACCAATATTGATGATCTCGTTATGACGTTTACGATCGTCGTAAATATTTTGTTGAATGTAATTATAGATCTCACTGAAGGATTTGTAGAATACATTCTCCAAATACCAAACAAGACTTACAGCTTCATCATACGGCGTTGGTTTTTCGCGTTTGAAGAATGGCGTTTTACCTAATTGTCCGAAGAGGTTATTAATATCAATAAGATTATTTTCTTTGATCGCTGCAGACAGATCCGTAATGATTCCCAGAACCGAACCTGGATAAAATTGTGTTGGATGCGCCGTTAGTACAATGCGTACTTTAAATTCTTCCAAATAATTCCGTAATTCTTCCAAACGGTTGTCTGAGTTGGCGGTTTCCTTTAAGTTTCGCAGCGTACCAATACCTTCCATATTATTCACGATCGGGAAGGCAGCATCTTCAATGGCATCAAAAAGTACCACCTGACGCTCTATATATTGAATAAAACGAAACAATAAATTAATCTGACTTTGTTTACTGCGGCGTGCCTGATATTTTTTAAAGAAGGTGTCTACAATGGTTGTAGGGTCGTCGCCGTTCTTAAAACCCTTTTCGCAGGTTTCATGAAATAGCGGTAATAAAACACCGGTTTTGGTAATGGTATCAAACGGTAAGGTCATAAATATACTGTTGTATATTTGATATTTTGACAATACGTTTTGCTTGAATCTGACTAATTTTGGTTCTACGGACATATATATGTTTCAATGGAATGAAACATAAAAATACTAAAGCAAAATTGAAGCAAAGAACAACTTGCGAAGTTTTATTGATTTTATTCGATTATTATTCGATTATTATGAATAATTAAAAAAATTCCCATAAAAAATGGATATTTTAGGCTGTTTCCGAAAGCGCACCACCTTGCGAATAACGAAATATTTTTTGTAAGATAAGTTCTTTCTCAATAGGCTTTGTCATATGGTCGATCATACCCATATTGAGCACACGCTCTTTAGTTTCCTGAGTGGCATCCGCCGTTACTGCGATAATCGGCAGATCTTGTACTTTGGTTCCTAAAGCGCCGCTTTTAATGATCTCGGTAGCTTCATAACCGTCCATAACAGGCATTTGCAGATCCATAAGAATGATATCAAAGGTTTCTTCCTTTAATTTATCAATGGCTTCCTGACCATTATTGGCAATACTATAAACGATCTCAGATTTCGTTTTTAGGATGCGTGCTAAAACCATTTGATTCATCTTGTTATCTTCAACCATCAAAACCTTAACCGGCATTTCGTTTTCGGTTTTCGAGTCTTCAACCTTAGTTAATTTTGCTAGTTTTTGTTCTTGTAATCTAAAATCGATGAATACATCTGTGCCTTTCCCGAGTTCACTTTCAATTTTAATGTTTCCGTCGCATAAAGATAAAATGTGATTTACAATAGTTAAACCTAAACCAATACCACCAAACTTACGCTTATTGTCCAGACGCATTTGGTTGAAACTATCAAAAGCCTGGTTTTTGAACTGTACGTCCATGCCTACACCGGTATCGGAGATTTGGATGGAGAAGCGATGCACGTTATTAGGTTGTGGCGTACTTATTAATTTAAATACCACCTGACCTTTTTCGGTGAATTTCACGGCGTTGGATAACAGATTGTTTAAGATCTGTACCAAACGTTTGTCATCGCCAATAACGCGTTTTGGAATATTTTCATCGATTTCAGAAATGAATTTCAATCCTTTTTTCTCAGCTTCTAATTTCCAGTTGGTGCAGATCTGACGCATGGTTTCCTTCGGATCAAAAGGCTGCTTATTGAGTTTTAATTCATTCTTTTCGATCTTTTCAAAATCCAGAATATCGTTCACGTTACTTAATAAACTTACGGAAGCATTCTTGATAATATCGAGTGCATTCTTGATCTCCGGACTTGGGTTTTTAGCAATTTCATCATCGGCTACACCCATAATGGCATTGATCGGGGTGCGTAACTCGTGACTCATATTCGACATGAAATAGGTTTTCAAACCACTGATTTCTTCCGATTTCAATAGCGCTTCTTCCTGCGACCGTTCTTTTTCAATGCGCAGTTTTCTGATCAAATTGGTCATCGAAAGGGAAAGGAAGATCACCTCAAAACCCGATCCGAACTTTGCACTGTTCAAAGTGTAGAAATTGTTGGGTAACAAGCTCAGATTATTCATTACAAATCCTAAAAGCCCAATGACTAAAAAGAAGATACCAAAAGAGAAATACGGGTCGATCTTCATACGTTTAAAACGCATGGTAAAGGTTGTGGCCAGGATAAGTATCAGACTGAAAAGGCCGTTTAAATTACTAATAGGGTAGGCCAACTCCAGGGTTTTATCACTAATAAATACCAGCGCAAACAACACGCCGATGATACCGTAGATAACATGAAAGGCTTTTTTAAATCCGTTCAATTGGGTGTTTACTCTTAAGAAATGCTCACAGTATTTTAATAAGTAAAGATTGGATAACAGGGCGGTAATTAAAACCAGACGACTGTTGAAATACCCTCCGGAAGTGAACAGATATTCGTGTAAAAAACCATCCAAAGCTAATTGCATCAAGGCTATGGAAAGCACATAAAAACCGTAGTATAAAAAAGCTTTTTCCTTCAGACTGGAATAAAAGAACAAATAAATAATACTTGCTAAAAACAAAATACCGTAAAAAAGCCCGAGGAACATTTGCTGGTGGTAATTGTTTATCCAGAATGCTTCGGCAGAGTATAAGGTTAAGGGCAGGTTGATGGTTTCGCCATCACTTTTGTAATGAATATAAATTTGTTGTGCCTTTTGCGGTGGAAGATCCAGTTTGAAAACGGTAGAGCGGTGTTCTACCTGTTTTTTGCTAAACGGAATATCATCTCCGTTTTTAAAATGAGAGATCTTAGCCCCGTTTATTTGATACAGATCCACAACGTCGGTAATAGGGCGGCCGGTTTCCAGATAATAGGTTTTGGAGCTGGCATCGTTGTTCTCGATCTTAAATTTTACCCAATAGTTATCTGACGTAAAACCAACACTATGATTTTCGGATTCCAGATCTTTGTATTTTAAAAAGGAACTATGTTGCACGTCGGAAATCGAAAGATCCAGATTTCCGGCATTGGTGTATTGGGCGTATTCGTAAAGTTGACCTTTACTGTTTTGAATATTGTAAACAGGTTGCTGCGCGTGAAGACTTAGGCAGCCTAAGTAGGCTATTAATACTAATTGTTTCATGTTTGGGGCATTTAACAGCCTCAAACATAATGCATGACATGAGTAACCTCCTATTTTATCTGATAAAATCAAAAATAAATTCGTTAAAACGTTTTGGATACCTACGAAAAAAAGTAGAGGGCGGTTTTATACGCCCTCTTTTGTAAGTTATTTCCCTAGCATCAGGAGTTCGTTACAGACTACTTCGGTAATGTAACGCTTTTGTCCGTCTTTGTCTTCGTAGTTACGTGAGGTAAGTTTACCTTCAACGGCAACTTCTTTTCCTTTTTTAAGATATTTTTCAATGATCTCGGCCGTTTTACCCCAGGCTACGACGTTGTGCCATTGGGTATCGGTTATTTTTTCACCTTTATTATTGGTGTAGCTGTCATTGGTTGCGATATTGAATTTCGCCACCACTTTACCGGAATCCAAATGGATGACTTCCGGATCGTTTCCCAGGTTTCCAATCAACTGTACTCTGTTTCTAAGCGTGTTCATAATACTAAAATTTAAATGTTAAACAGTTCATTCTATCGCCATTCGAATTAGCGACAGGGCAAAGTTGCGATGGCGGGCAGCATTTACTCGGTAGTTAACTATTTAAATTCGTTTGTAAATGTTTGTAGTCGTTTGTAAACGGATATAAGTATAGAATACAGGATATTCATAAGAAAATTTCTATATTTAGGTGATGTATATATAATTAGGATATGTACACCGGTGAATATATACGTATGTTGGCTGTAATTTGCAACGTCAGGTATTCATTCAAGGTGAATTAATCGAAATTGAATTTAAATGGTAAATATTTGAAAAAGTTATTCCTTCTGTCTTTTTTATTCACTTGCGGATTAGGAATCATGCAAACTAATATTCCGTTTTTTGAACAAATTGCGTTTGACTTTTATCGGACTGAAATTCTAGTTAAAAATCCTGTTAAAAAGAAAATAAGTGTATATGAGGAGATTCAACCGTTTCAATTGACCGAAATTCCATTTTGGTATCCAAGATGCATAGATCAATTTGAAATTAAAGAACATGACAACTTTAAATCAAACCTTTCAAAAAAAAAGGTGTTAAACCTTGAAAATCTGGACCACAGCAAATTCAAAATAAAAGAATATGGAAAAGGCAGTTTTCCCAAACTTTTCGTCAGTCAATCACTACTTTTTAACGAAAACAGAAATTTAGTAGTTATTCAAGAAATTTATAAATGGAGTGCAACTTATTATTACATTGAACTCGACAATCACGGAAAAATAATAGACTGGTGTAGTGGTGGTTATATTGAATGAAAAACTACAGCCAACAGCGTATAAAATTTATTGCTAGATCCTTGCCTATCCGGAAAATCCTGCGGATTTTCCTACGGTTCCTTTTTATTTGCTAAATTGGTTACCTAAACACGCAACAAACCTTATACGAAACGTTAGCACACATTTGAGAAAAAATATGAGAATATTATTAATACTGACTTTAATTCTCGGAATTAATTCTTGCAAAGCACAATCCATATCGGAAAACAAACTTTACGGAAAATGGATTTTAGTTACGGAAACGGACTCTTTTCCTGACGATATTGAGCCACTTGCAGAAAATAACTCTAATTCGGAATCAGAATCTGGCTCAAAAGCGGAACTGAAAACCACTCTGACTTTTAATAAAGACAAAAAAATATTCATTAACCAAATGGGAAATGAATATGATGCAACTTATAAATTGACTGACTCAACTCTGACTATCGGAAATCGGAATTATGTTATAGTCAAAATTGACAAAAACAAACTGATTTATAAAAATAAAGGCGGACTTTTTGACAAGCATTATGAATATAAAAAAGTGGAATAAAAACGTGTGCTAACAATGTGTATAATTCATTGCTTAGGTTCTCGATTATCGGAAAATCCTGCGGATTTTCCTACGAGTGGTTTTTATTTGCTAATTTGGGTACCTAAAATCGCAACAAACCATACACGAAACGTTCTACGCAATTTAAAACAAACATTGAGCAAAGCATTAAAATACGGACTTCTAATTTCTGGAATTGTGATTATCGCAGTTGTCGGACTTATTGGATTTGGACTTCACGCAATGGAAATTGAAGACCATTATGGAGACTATCAAGAGATTTATTATGAATCAAAAGATTCGGATATAATTGTCAATGAAGAAACTTCTGAATTTGGAATAGTTGGAAAGAACTGGAAAAGATTAAATATTAGAACTAAAGAGAAAGATTCGACTGATTTATACACTTTTGTGAGTAAAGCAAGTTATTATTCGAACATAAAAGTATATCGACCGAAGACAACGATTGAGCGAATAGAACAAATGAATTTTAAAGATGTTCAAAAACTAATATCCGAAAAGAAAGTAGAATTAATATTCGAGCATCAAAATGAGTGAACAAGTAAAAATATTATTCAATTTTCATAGCAACATATTTGACGAACAAATGGTTGAAACTGTTTGGGCTAATAAAGTTGACCAAGAAAAAGGATACTATAAAATTGATAATATTCCTTTCTACATTCCGCTTGTTGCATCAGAAGACATTGTATTTGCGGAATTTGACGAAACTGAACAAATGCTGACTTATAGAAAGACAATTAAATATTCAGGTCGGACTGTTGTTCAAGTTGTCATTATGGACAAAACGACTGAAACAAATATTATTCGTGATATATTTTTTAAATTAGGTTGCGAATCAGAAAAAGCAAATGAAGGATATTTCTCAATGGAAATTCCTGCGAATTTGGATTATAAGCCCATTAAAAAGGAACTTGACAGAATGGAAAATGCTGAAATTATTGGTTACGCAGAACCTACAATTTCGGACAAACATCGAACTGAAGGTTACAGTTGAGAATAAAAAACTGCGTAGAACACCGTGTATAATTCATTGCTAGTACTAGCCTACTTACGAAAATCCTAGCGGATTTTCTATTCGGTTTGTATTTGCTAAATTAGTTGCTTAAACACGCAACGAAATCATACACAAACACGTTGTAGCACATTTGAGAAACAATGAAATCTGAATTAAGGTATATCGAATTAAAAAGCGGATTTGAAAATACTGGACCTGCTTGGATTGGATTGGCGGAATTCTCAAAATCTGGTCGCACTGTGTATTTTAATGGAAAAGCTCTTAAAAATTCAAAGGCAAAAGGAATTGCTGGAAATTTTTACGATATAGAAAACGGAGACGAATATTGGATTTCTGGAATAAAGAAAAACGGAACTGACCGACATTGGGCAGGTGGTGGAAAAATAATGATTGACAGAAAGGTGGTTCACCTATATTTGAGCCTGGTTGATTTTAAGATTTTGGATAAAAAACGATTTGAATTAGTTGATATTTTACCAACTGATAAGCAAAATTTTGCGGAATTGGAAAACCAGGAATTAAACTAAAAATTTTTTTGAAAAAATATATTAACATCGTTTTAGGCTTATTTCAAATTGTATTATCTGTTTACTGGATTTATCAAATAATATCCCTTTATTATAAATATAATTATACAGACATTCTTTTTGGTTTTAGGTATCCTAATTGGGTGCTATTCTCTAATATTTTATTAAGTATTATAAACCTATATTTTGGTGTAATATTAATCAAGGGAACTGTATCCATTAAGCGAAGTTATTTGACAATGTTAATTTTAATAATCATTGGAGGATTGATTAATATTCTGAGCGCAGCATAAAATAAAAACGTGCTACAACAACGTATAAAATTCATTGCTAGGTTCTTGCCTATCCGGAAAATCCTACGGATTTTCCTACGGTTCGGTTTTATTTGCTAAATTGGTTACCTAAACACGCAACAAACCTTATACGAAACGTTACCATACATTAAGAAAACCGATGATAGAAACAAACTTAACCACTACTGCATTAAAAACTGAACCAAATATTGGAAACCGAATTTTGGCAGGAATTGTAGATTATTTAATTATTTACACCTTTTTCTTCATTTATTTATATGCTTTTGGAGAACCGAATGATGAAGGAGGATATCATATTAGTGGACTTCTAGGTCTTGCGCCAATTCTATTTTGGGGATTAATGACTGTCGGAGTTGAGCAATGGTTTGGAGCAACACTCGGAAACTCTTTAGTCGGACTAAAACCTATGTCAATCCGAAAATCAAATGATAATTCAACTTTTAGCGGAACTGACGAAAAACTAAGTTTTGGACAATCTTTTAAAAGACATTTACTCGACCCAATCGATATGTTCTTTTTTGGACTAATCGGAATTATAACAATAAAAAACACCGAAAAAAATCAACGATTAGGGGATATTTGGGGAAATACAATTGTTGTGAAAACATCTGAATTAAAAAAAGCGGAATAAAAAAACGTATGGTAACAGCGTGTAAAATTCATTGCTAGTTTCTCGCTCATCGGAAAATCCTGCGGATTTTCCTACGGTTCGTTTTTATTTGCTAAATTGGTTACCTAATCACGCAACAAATCTTACACCAAACGTTGGCTACAATTTAAAGACCGAATGAAAAAAAATTTCAACCCAGTAATTCTATTCTTAACAATTTCAATTTTCGGAATTGTTAATGCTCAAGTTAAAATGAACTTTAAATTTGATATTCCCTATGGAAATAATCAGGATGTTGGAAAATTTGTTGAAATAAATGGTGCAAAAATTTATTATGAGGAATATGGGAAAGGTGAACCATTACTTTTAATTCATGGAAACGGGGCTGACATCCATTCAATGGGTAATCAAATTGATTACTTTAAATCAAAATATAGAGTCATCATAGCTGACAATCGAGGACAAGGAAAATCTGAGTTGAAAACAGATTCTTTAACATACACTCAGATTGCTAAAGATTGGGATGGTTTAGTTCAATTTCTTGAATTGGATTCTATTAATATTATTGGTTGGAGTGATGGCGGAATAATAGCCTTAAAGATGGGCATCAACAATAAGTCAAAAATAAAGAAAATTGTTGCGATGGGTGCAAATTTAAGACCAGATACAACAGCAGTAAATAGTTGGGCACCCAAAAGTGTAAGAGAAAGAGATGTTGAAATAATGAAAAAAATAGCTAAGGGTGACAGGACTCAAAATTTAAATTTAAGTCACCAACTTCTTGGATTGCTATTAAATCAACCAAATATAAGTCATAAGGATTTGCAAAAAATCAAGGCGCCTGTTTTAATTATTGGTGGTGACCGCGATATAATAAAAAATGAGCATTTTGTCGAAATCTTTGAGAATTTACCAAAAGCTCAGTTATGCATAATGCCAGGAGAAACACATTTCACACCTGCCTCAAATCCTGAATTATTTAATGAAATTGTTTATCGATTTTTATCAAAACCTTTTAGAAGACCAGACTCTAATTGGACAAAATGGAAGAGATAAACTGTAGCCAACAACGTATAAAATTCATTGCTAGGTTCTTGCCTCTCTGGAAAATCCTGCGGATTTTCCTACGGTTAGGTTTTATTTGCTAAATTGGTTGCTTAATCACGCAACAAATCATATACGAAACGTTACCACACATTTGAGAAAAACACTCTACATATTGACAATTTTAGTTTTCGGAGCAACTTATGCTCAAGAGAACAAGACTTCTGATTGTAATTTACAAACGGAAAATAAAATATGGAAAATGGAATTTGAAAAAGCGGAATCTAAATCAGAACGTATTGAATTGATAAAAGCTAAAATCAAAGCCGACTCAATCTACAAACAATCTGAACCGGAAATAAAAACTGTCCATTCCGCTACAATTTTTAACGAACACGAAAACCAAAACGGAATAGAATGCGGATGTAAAATATTATTTGTTTTGCATTATAAAAAACGGAAATCAATAATTGTAAATTTGAACGAAAAGCCTGAATTAAGCATCGTTGTGGATAAATTGAATTCGGAAAATGTTGAACGAATATGGTACGAATTTAAAAAAGAGACAGCCCAAGCTGTTTATGGAGTAAGTGGAAAATGTGGTTTTGTACAATTGCGAATAACTGACAGAAAATTGAAACGATTAATAAAAAACGTGTGGTAACACCGTGTATAATTAATTGCTAGGTCACTGCCGACTTACGAACATTCCTGCGGAATATTCTATCTGTGATTTATTTGCTAAATTAGTTGCTTAAGCACGCAACTAACCATACACAAACCGTTATGCTCAATATACTGATATGAAATTAATTGTTCTATTATTTATTTTTCTTAGTTCAGCCTCCGTTGGTCATCCTCAAAAGATTAAGGAAATAAGAAGTGCTTCGTCTGTTCAAACTTATAACGAAGAAGGTGAATTGATTAAGGAGGTTTCCTATCCAAATGCTGATTATTCGGAAGAATGGACTTATGAATATTCTAAAGATTCTCTAGGGCGAATATTAACTAAAACGTCATCAATTTTTGGTACTAAATTCCAAACAATCTCCTATGAATATAACGACTCTTTAATAATAACAGAATCGATTCATCAACTAACTAAATTCGGAATTACTGTTTCTAATGTTTTCAAGACTTATGACAAATTCGGACGAATTAAAACTCATTCAGTGATTGATTCCCTTCAAAATGACACTATAAAAACAATAACACACTCTTATAATTCAGACACCCTAACTTCAACCGAGCTAACAAAAAAATTTAAAACTATAATTAAGGAATATAGAACAGAGACTTACAAATATAGAAGTGAATTACTTATTTATCTCAAAACAGGTGATACCTCTAGATATGAAATTGAATTGATCTACCCTGAAAATGATGAAGGGATATACAAGAAATTAAGTTGGAAAATGGATAATTGGTCTTTGAACGGTATAAGTGCACCTGAATATGAATTATTCGGACAAAGTGGACATGCATTAACAACTAACACTAGACGAATCAAAAATGAACATGGACATGTTACTAGAATAATCGCCACAACTAATAGAAAAAAGACGATTCATGACTTTACTTACGAATATTATTAAAGAGCATAACATTCTGTATGAAATCATGGCTATTAGTGGTGAAACGTGTCTTTAGTGCTTCGTAGTAGCCCGTCAAATCTGCGATTTGACTCGCTTTGGGGGGAATAATTTAGCCAGTCAAATCGCAGATTTGACTAAATAGTAAAACGAAACTTTTGTAACTTAAATCAGCCACGACTCATACAGGGGACGTTAGCAAACATTATGAGAGAACCCATTAAACTTTTTTCTTTTATTCTTCTAGCTCTTTGCTTTTTTGGTTGCCAGAATAAAAAGAAAGGTATTAATGAAATAAAAAATACCGCTAAAGAATACAATTACAGTCGTGAATTTATTAAATATGATTTGGGAAACAACATCACGGAAGATTTAGAAATCTATATCAATAAAAATAACGATACACTCAGTTTCCAAAAAATCATATATAATCGGAATATTATTGACAGTTCTAAAAGTCGATTTTATAAACTCAATTTAAATAGAGATGAAAAATTAAATATTTTAAACGGTAAATTGACTTATTGTTACGATTCGATTAAAGATGGAAAACTAGTTGATTTTACTTTCTCCGCCGTCAGCAAACAAAATGATAAAACTAAAATTGTAGACTTTAAAAACTTTGATTCAAAAAGAAAATTTTTAGAATTTAGTTTTGGGAACAATAATGACACATTAATAGGTGCAATTTTTGCCCAACATGCCAAGGACACAATTGAAAATGGTGAAAAAAAAGTTAGGATAAGAGAAATTTTACTTCCTGTTGATAATTATTCCAAGACTAACAATCCGTTTGTAGAAATAAAATTATAAAAAACGTTTGCTAACAACGTATAAAATTTATTGCTATGTTCCTGTCTTTCCGGAAAATCCTGCGGATTTTCCTACGGTTCGGTTTTATTTGCTAAATTGGTTACCTAAACACGCAACAAACCTTACACGAAACGTTGTGTGCAACCAAAAAATACCCATGAGCAAACATTTTTTAATAATACTTCTTACCATTCTTTTTTTTAATTGCAATGAACATAAAAAACAAAGTAAAACTTTGGTTAAAGAAATTGAGAAAGCTAAAAAAACTGATGGTAAAACTGATTCAATAATTAATCTACACAAAGAAAAATTTGCTGATAAAAATGTTGTTGAAAGATACTTCCCTAAAGAAAACGAAATAACAGAGTTCGATACTATAATTGCCGCTAAGAATCTTAAAATTTCAATTGAAAATAAAACTCTCGATACTTATGTGACTAACGAATTTGAAAGTCAAGGCACAAAGTACATTGACAAATACCGAGATTACGAAAAACACTTAATTATTAATCTGGCAAATCAACGGATCCTAGATACTGTTTTTAATAAAAAAGACTTCGATTCTCTAGCAGGACAAGATTTTCTCAAAATTGCCAATTTTCACGCTTACTGGTTCAACAAAATGGAAAATGACACACTAGAATTTTTTGGAGTTATAAGCAAACCTGAAACAGATATTTCTTTTGCTTTTTATCATTTCTTTGACCTGAAAAGCAGAACTTTTGAAATCAAAGAATTTGTTGACGAAAAAATGTGAAAAAGGCAGCACACAACAAAGTGTAAAATTCATTGCTAGGTTCTTGCCTCTCCGGAAAATCCTGCGGATTTTCCTACGGTTCGTTTTTATTTGCTAAATTGGTTACCAAATCACGCAACAAACCTTATACGAAACGTTGTGCAACATTTGACCAAAAATGAGAATATTCGAATTTTTTAAGAAAAAATCAGAAAGTTTGAATGACAAACAAACCGAAAATGAAATCGAAAAATCGGATTCAAAATCTGAAACGGAATTTGTCGTTGAGATTAAACCAAATTCTGATTTTGAATATGTTCACGTTGAAGAAGATGGTAGCGTAAGAGAATTAACAAGAGAAGAAAGAGGGTATTTCAAGGAGGTGTTTGCGCCAACAGATGGAGCAAGACCTTACATAAAATTCAGATATAAGAGTAAAACACCTGACAACAAGATTTGGGGATTTCTTCCAAGAAAAAAAGTTCCTAAAAATATTGAAATAGAGAATATAAAAATGGATAAAGAAACTTGGAGAAGGAATTGGATTTTAATGATTAAAGATTTGGTCAATTTGGAATATCAAAAAAAGACTTGGCTCGACTCAAATAACACAAATCCATATTATTCATTTATAGAATTTATGTGTTCTTACTTTGACGATTTGGATTTGTCAGATGGATACGAAAAGCATATCGAATCTGAATTGGTAACAAAAGCTGAATATGAAACTATTTCCGAATGGCACAAATTGCTATCTGAATATGAACCACCAAATAATGATGACTATGACAATCGAGCTGTTTTGAGTGATAAAAAATGGTTAGAAATTATTGATTTAGGAAAAAAATCGTTGAAATCTTTAAAGCCTAATTTAGATAAATTTGAACGAAGTTTATTAATATAAAAAACGTTGCACAACACCGTATAAAATTAATTGCTAGTGCAAGCCTACTTACGAAAATCCTCGCGGATTTTCTATTCGGTTTGTATTTGCTAAATTAGGTGCTTAAACCACGCAACTAATCTTATACAAACACGTTGTACAACATTTGACAGAACAACAAAATGACACCTGAAACAGCTAAAAACATCGGAATTAAAAAAGCGTTACAATCTGCAACGATTGGAATTTTAATTGCGTTTCTATTTATGATGTTACTTGCTGGTGGAAATCCTCAATGGATGGTTGAATGGAATTATTGGATAAACATAATTATCGGAATTGGAATTTTATACGGACTTGCATACTTGTTCGGAAAAAATGCTGGATATGAAATACTGATAAAGAAAAAAGATTATGAAAAAGTTGGAATGAAATACGGAATTCTGACTTTAATCATAACCGCTTTCCTTGTAGGTTGGACAGGATTTGTGCAAGAAGGAATGGAACCTTATGACACTTTTTGGGATTCATTTGAGGATTACATATTCAAACCATTCTTTTGGATTATGGTTATTGGAATTACACCTGCAATTTTAGTAGGTAGAAAATTTGGAAAATGGATAAAAAAAAGCGAATAAAAAACGTTGTACAACAATGTATAACCGCAATTACGGCGGATTCGACTACGTCCGAATCCACTCGGAATTGCTAAAGTTTGTGCCAAATCGAAAATTAACGCATATTAACCCGTAACTGACGGTTATACGAGACCGTTAGCAGTAATTAAAACCAACCACATGAAAAACCTTTTGACTCTATTGTTGATTACGGTTTGTGTTTCTTGTAAGAATCCGAGTGACAAAAAAACTGAACCGGAAGCATTTGGACTGGAAAGACTTCAAACAAGTGTTGATTCCCTATTCAACTCTACAATCGGACAATATGAACCTGGAGCTGCAATTGCAATTTCATATGGACAAGAAATGATTTTTGGTAAAGGCTATGGATTAAGAGATATAGAAACAAAAAAGCCTATTACTCTTAATACTAATATGAGAATGGCTTCAGTTAGTAAGCAATTTACCGCTCTATGCATCTTAAGTCTTATTGATAAAGATTTACTTTCATTAAATGATACGATAAGTAAGTTCTGGGACTTCCCTGTTTTCAAGAATATTACTGTTGAAAATTTACTAAATCATACCTCTGGACTTGCTGATTACGAAGAGCCCTATTTTTTACAAAGATGGGATAAATCAAAGATTGTCGAGAATCAAGATATCTTAAAATGGCTTGAGACTAATCCAAAACCGGTGTTTGAGCCTGGCGATGGTTGGGAATATTCAAATACTGCGTATCTGGTTTTGGCTCTTCTGGTAGAAAAAGTGAGTGGACAAGAATTTTCATCCTTTGCGAAAGAAAATATTTTTAACAAAGCTGGAATGAAACGAACCAATTTTTACAATTTGGCTCACCCTATTGAAATTCCAGAACGAGCCTATTGCTATGAAAGAGATAGCTTGGATAATTGGGAAAAAGTGGATGGCTTTTTCATGAATGGAATTTTAGGAGATGGTGCAGTTTACACCAGTGTCCATGATTATTTGGAATATGATAAAGCTTTGAGAAACAAGAACTTACTTTCGAAAAAGTCTCATAAATTAATATTTAAGCCGAGTAGTACTATTAAAGGAATATGGCCTAATACAGGTCATGAGATGATTGACCTCTATCCTTTCTTTGAAAACAAAGAAATAGGATATGCCATGGCTTGGATTGTTACTGACAACATATCATCACATAGAGGGAGTTGGTATGGCACTAGGACAATGGTTGTAAGAAGATTGGATATACCGCTAACTATTGTTCTATTTATGAATTCAAATACTGATAAGCGAGAACTACTTATGATAGAAACCTATGAACTCGTAAATAAATATTTAAAAACTACTGCTAACAATGGCTAAAAAATCATAGCTGCTCTGCGAGACAGCAACGCTTTTTAGCCAAACCGTTGTAAAACATTTGATGAAAAGCATTCTAGAGATATTAAACCTATATAAAATAATCACTCTTAATTCAGATTTAAGTAAAGAAGATTTAATTGTTCGATTTAAAAAATTAATTGACACAAATGACAATTATCTTTTTGACGAATTGACAAAATCTGACAAAAAATATATCGGAATTATTAATGAGGAAAGATTTAAAATAAGAGTAAAAAGAAAATTTATGCAGTTGTCTTTTCCGGGTTACGCAAAAGGAAAAATTATTGACATGAACGGAAATACCAGTTTGAAAATAGAATGCTTTGCTTACGATTCATTTATGGGGCTAGGCTTAATTCTAGTTCCTGTTTTATTCCTAATTCTAGTGACAATTGTGATTTTAAATAAAGCGTATCCTGCTCTACTAATTCTAGTTCCTATTTTTATAATACTTCTACTATTTCAAGTAAATTTTGGCAGAAATATGATGATGTCATTCAAAAAAGAACTTATTCAGAACCTAAATGAATTATGATAAAATAACGTTTTACAACAACGCATAAAATTCATTGCTAGGTTCTTGCCTCTCCGGAAAATCCTGCGGATTTTCCTACGGTTGATTTTTATTTGCTAAATTGGTTACCTAAAACCGCAACAAACCTTATGCGAAACGTTACATAACATTATCAACATGAGAAGAATTATTGTTCTAGTATCATTCATTATAGCTATCCCAAGTCTAAACGCACAGCAAAAGATTAGCTATTTGCTTACCAACCAAGCAAATTTGAATAAAGTAACTATTCAAATCACATTTGATGCCCTATTGGCCAGTGATGCCAATTTAGTGATTCCAAGAAGTGCACCGGGAACCTATATTCTGACAAACTACATAGCTTTTATTGATGATGTTGTTGGTTATACAACTAGTGGTAAGCAGTTGCCAGGGATGATAGGGGACGGAAGTTTCTTTACGTTTGGAGAAAGTAATGATCTTTTGAATAAGGTGAGTTATACGGTCGACATACAAAAAATGGAAATTGATTTATTAGATGCCTCCACGAGTTCCAAAGCAAGAAAAGACTATCTGGGACTGTTTGGGTATTCAGTATTTGGATTTATTGAAGGACTGGAAACAGAGGCCGTCAATCTAACCATAAATACCGACCCTTCATGGCCTGTTTTTAGTACCTTAAGGCCTGATACCAACCGAAAATACCGAACGGATAGTTATGAGGCTGAAAGCTATGCCGCTCTGGTTGATGCTCAGTATCTCTTAGGTAATGGAGTTCAGGTCATTCAAGTTGAAGAAGCGCCAATTCCATTATTTGTAGTGGCCTATGCTGCGACAGCCGATAATTTGGAAGGTATCGGGGATACAGGCTTATTATCGCTGCAGAAACTTGCTGAATATTTTGGATACATTCCCATGCCTCATTACACCTTAGTTTATGAGTTTCTAAAACCAATTTCAGAAAGGCATGACTATGGTTTTAATATGGAACATCTAAATAGTATGACGGCACACAGGGATATTTCGGAGGAATATTATCCCAATAGAGATTTGGGAACCATCATACATCATATGGGACATTCATGGATTCCGTTAAGATCCTGGGGTGAAGGATACCGCCCATTTGCATGGCAAGTGGCACCACTTGTAGAAACAATCTGGCTGAATGAAGGATTTATATGGTATGTTTCTTTCCAGCAAATCCTCAGCGACGATGCAAGGTTAAATTGGTGGAAATCCAACATGGACAATGCTCCGGATTTTATTAAAACCAAAACCTTAAAGGAATTATCTCTTCTGGGTTCAACCCAATATGCCTCTGATTTTAGAATAGGAAAAAATCTTTTTTCAAGGGGAGCTTTAATGGCTTATGATTTAGATGAGTATATTCAAAAACAAACCAACGAGAAAAAATCCTTTAAGGATGCTATTCTTGGTTTGCTTAGTTGGTCAAATGAAAATCAAAGAGCATTTAAATACAATGAGATTGAGTCTATAATGTCTCAGGCAACTGGTGTGGATTTAAGTCCGATATGGAATAAATGGCAAAATGCACCGAAATAAGTAAAACGTTATGTAACATTTTGTATAAGTAATGGCAGGCAATGTGTTTAATATCAGGGCTTGTAGCCGATCAAACTGCTTAGCGGTTTGACAGATAAGTATCACGCAATCTGCCACTACTCATACAACTACCGTTAGCGTTCATTAGCCAAAGTTTCACAGAAAATCTGGAATTTTTTGACGGTTTTTTTGCGAATTTTTTTTTTAGATTTTTAAAGGTTAGTGTCTGTTTTTAAGTTCCGTAAAAATAAGTCCGTGAACTTTTGCCAGGGTTGTTTTAGATCTTTAGGCAAAAAAAATGAACGTGTTAGAATAAAATATCAAAACGGAATCGAAACGGAGCAATATCATTTTTTTTGCAGCTTATTTGCGAAGGTTTGGTTTTTGACCAATAATAAAAACGAACGCTAACAACCTGTATATTTCATGGCTTGGTTTCAGCCTTTCCGGAAAATCCTGCGGATTTTCCTACGGTTCGGTTTTATTTGCTAAATTAGTTTCTTAAACAGCGCCACAAAACATACAGCGAACGTTGTGCAACATAAAACAGAACAAACCATGAGACATTTTACAACATTAATAATTCTGATTTTCTTCGGATTGACAGTAAAAAGTCAACTGATTATAGATAATGGAGAATTCTTGACTGATAATGAAAAATCTGAATTGACAACACGATTGCAAAATCTAAAAGATAAAAGTACCGTTGAGACAATGATTTATACGACAATGGATTTAGGAGGTAAATCACCAATTGATTATGGAATGGATTTATCACGAAAATATCCAGCAGGGATAAAAGGGATTAATAACGGGATAATAATTCTTCTATCTAAAAATGACAGAAAACTCCAGATTTTAGTCGGATACGGACTTGAGTGGATACTTTCAGATAATCAGACCCAAATTATTGTTGACCAAATGATACCATTTTTTAAAAAAGGAGAATTTTATAATGGAGTAAATAAAGCAATTGATTTGATTAATAAAAAAGTGATTGACATTGATTGGAAACCCAATAATTTTAAGGAGATTACTGATAAAGAAAATGGTAAGATTTTTAAAATTCAATATTCAAAAAAGACTGGTGATACGAAATATAAATACGCAATTGATACAGACCAACAATTTTCGGATGATTTCAAAATAAAATTTACATTACACGATATAGATTATGATTTATATTATACAAAATATATGAATGATATGATTTCTAAAATACTTACTTCCGATAAGATTACTGTGTATTTTAGATTGAGTGATTTTGATAATAAACGACTTGAATTGATTGGAATTGAATAATTTACGTTGCACAACATCGGGTATAGTGCATGCCGCCCATCGTTTTGATAATTTACTGCAATGCTGTATATTGGTAACGGTTAACAAGGGGCGGTGCAACTGGACAGGATTGGCGGCACGACACCATACCCGGATACGTTGTGCTTAATTCCTGAAATGCAGAAAAGAAGAAAATATAAAACTGAATTATTAGTGATTCTCCTCACGAGTTTGACTCTGATTTTAATACTCAACAAACCAATGAGGGATTACATTCCTGTGATTTTCGGAATCATTGGATTTGGACGATTTACATATCTTACTTGGAAGAGTTATCATGAATTGAGTGATAATTTAATTTTAAACTATAAAAAATTAATGACCAAAAGCGGAATTGATTTTGGTCCAAGAGCAGGAATATATCGAGTGAATTTTTTTGACTTAATATCGGAACGGAAAAAACTAAGTCAATCTGAAAAAAAAATAGAAAATAAATTAACGGAATTAAACTCATTAAAAAACTTGACTTTGATTTCATTTTTTGGATTCGCATTTTTAGGAATAATATCTGTGATTTTGACCTAAAAAAACAACAAACTAAGCACAACAATGGCTATAAGTAATTGCTTGTTCTCGCCTAATTCTGAAAATCCTCGCGGATTTTCAGTTTGGTGTGTACTTGCAAAATTAAGTGCTAAACCACGCAACTACTCATAGCCGGACCGTTGTGCCTAATTTAGGAAGACCTAGTAACCACATAAGAATAGTAATTTTAAAAATTTACCTCATTTATGAAATCAAAATATTTCGTATATCTCATAATTATAAGTTTAGTTTTAAGACTTGCAACTAATCTTGCTATGCCTTTTCTATTAACCAGTTTAAAAATAGACCCAATAACATATGGTTTCATTGGTGGCGGAATAAACCTTTTAATATTTTTCTCTGTAGTCGGTTTGCTTGTTAAAATTTTTAGGTATGAAAACAAAACCGATTTTTTAAATAACTGAAGTTAGAATATAAGAAAATGATTGCCGAAATAAATAAAGCTTGGAATTGGAAAGGATTTAAAGCGACCGAAATAGTTCGGACGAATGAATTTGGCAACGTGATTTTCAAAACGGACAAAAATGAATATTGGAGAATCTGTCCAGAAGAAATTAGTTGCGAAAAAATTGCGGAATCGGAATCTGAATTTAATAAAATCTCATCTGACTCTGAATTTATAGAAGACTGGAAAATGACTAAACTTGTGAAAATTGCGAAATCGGAACTTGGAGAATTAAAAGAAAACCAAAAATACTGTCTAAAAATGTCGGCTGTTATTGGCGGAGAATATGAAAAATCGAATCTCGGAAAAATTAGTTTTGCGGAATTAATTGCTTTTAGCGGAGATTTAGGGTTTCAGATAAAAGATTTGAAAGACGGACAAAAGATAAAACTGAATATAAAAAACTAGGCACAACATCGGCTATAAGTAATTGCTTGTTATCGCTTATCCTGAAAATTCCTGCGGAATTTTCAGCTTTTTGTATACTTGTAATGTTAAATACTAAAACACGCAACTACTCATAGCCGTGAACGTTGTGAGCAATATGAGAAAAACGCTATCTATATTAATCTTGATTCTGATTTTATCCTGTGAAAAGTCGGACTATAAAACGATTGACTACGAAGCGTTTGAAATAACAGTTCCGAAAAATTGGTCGGAATATGAAATAAACGGAATTGACAGCTATGTTAGCGGATTGATAACGGACAAAAACGACACGCTGATTTTTGATTTGGGTTGGTACTCACCTGATTTGACTAAAAACCCAGAGGTCTTGGTATTTGAGCAATCTGAATATGCAGAATTTAGCGAAAAGCAAAAAAAGCTATTAAAAAATGTAAAGCATTTGGTTATTGAGGACTTTCTAACCGTTGAATATGACGCAAAAGATTATTTAAAGTACGAATTCCAAACAGACATTATTGACTGCTTTGTAGCTAAATTTATAAAACCAAAAAACAAAGGATTTGGAGCAAGCGGAATTTATATTGACAGCTTGAAAGGTGGTGGACCGAATTCTAACAAAACCAGTTTGAGTTTTTACGGAAACAATTTGTCTGACTCAACTCAAGTGGAATTTTTTAGAGCATTGAAAACTATAAAACTGACAAAATACTGTGAATAAAATACTGCTCACAACAACGTATAAAATTTATTGCTAGGTTCTTGCCTCTCCGGAAAATCCTCCGGATTTTCCTACTGTTCGGTTTTATTTGCTAAATTGGTTACCTAATCACGCAACAAACCTTATACGAAACGTTAGCTACCATACCGAAAATGAGAATTATAATTATTCTTTTAATTTTTAGTTGCCAATCTCTAATTGGGCAAGAGGATGCATTTCCTTACATTTCAGACAATAATCTTTATGGAGAGTTAGTGAATGGAATTCCTGAAAAAGATACAATCGTTGAATTTAAAAAAAATGGAATTTTATTAGGAAGAGGTGCATTAGCAGTAAGTAAATATGGAGTGAGTGATTTGAGAGTTGGATATTGGAAAGAATACTCCAAAAACGGAACTCTTAAAATGGAGGGAAAATATAAGCTTGGATCCTATATATCTTGCTGCGTTGGAGGGGAATGTAGGTCTTTTTATTACTATCGGATTGGCTTATGGAAAATTTATGATAATAATGGTGAACTGAAATATGAATTGACTTACGAACCAACCAAATTACATATTGACACAACTTGTATGGGTGGGGATAACCTAATATTTGGAATTATCAAAGAAGTCCCGATTAAATATAGGAATGAATTGACAAGTGATAAAATATTTGAGTTACAACGAGTAAATAATTTGACACCGTTAAATGGACAAATATTTATTGATTAAATAAACGGTAGCTAACAGCGTGTAAAATTCATTGCTAGTTCCTTGCCTATCCGGAAAATCCTGCGGATTTTCCTACGGTTCAGTTTTATTTGCTAAATTGGTTACCTAAACACGCAACAAATCTTACACAAAACGTTGTGGTTCAAATCAACCAAATCAAGTATTGGAACCTTTTAATAACAATAAGCCGAGAGCTTTTAACTAACATTGAGAATGAATTGGAATAGTTTTAATAAACCCACAAAATTTTTCAACATGAAAACAAAACTACTTACACTTTTAACTTTTTTTTCCCTCGTATCAATAACTTTAACCTATGCGCAAGAAAGCACTATAGGAAAGGACGTTAGGGAAGTGCTTGATCTATACGGGAGTGCTGTGGGCAGTAAATCAGCTTCAAAGATGGCAGACTGCTTCCATGATGACGCGATAATTCTACCAGAGGGGAAACCAATTGTTAAAGGCCGGGAAGAAATCATCGAAAGTTTCAAATGGTTAGAATCCGTTGATTTTTCCGAACAGTTCATCATTGAAGAAGCAATCATGGCAGGTGAATATAGTATCGTCCGAACTATAAATATAGGAAGCTGGAAAGATCCAAAGACAGCTGAAAGTGGAAACTTCGAAGTGAAAGGATTGCTGGTTTTAAAACCCGATCAAAATGGGGATTTAAAGATTTACAGGTATATGTTCAATAATAATGGAGAATAAGTATTCCTGCCATAAATGTAATAGGATACATTACTAGTTTAAGGTGAAAACGGAATAATATGTAAATTGGACATCCAGGAACAGAATCATAGCCAAATCGAAGATTCAGCGAAGCTAAACCGTTGTGCTTCATCATGACCAACTAATAACGAATGATAAAATTCTTTAGAAAAATTCGCCAAAACTTACTCAAGGAAAACAAAACTGGAAGGTATTTTAAATATGCTCTTGGAGAAATTATACTTGTAGTTATTGGAATTCTAATCGCGCTTCAAATTAATAATTGGAATGAAAATCGAAAATTAAAATCTAGTGAAATAAAGATTTTACAGAATTTCAAATCAAGTCTAAAAGCAGATTCCTTAATCATTTCAGAGAGTGACCAAGTTTATTCTAAAGTCAGAAACTCAATTGATTACTTGATAAAATATATGGATAAGGACTTACCTTATAAAGATTCTTTAAAGTATCATTATGGAAATATAACCTCGGACTGGGGTGTACGTTTTGACTTAACGACTTATAATGTCCTAAAATCAAAAGATTTAAATCTAATTTCCAATGAAAATTTAAGGTCTGATATTATTACCTATTACTCATACGCAGAAGGAACCGTTCTCCAATTGTCCAAGCGCTATACAGATGTAATTGAAGATGCTTCAAAAACAATATTTAGTAAACATTTTGATCAAATGTGGAGTTCCAGACAAGACAACTTTCAATCAGAAATGATTCCTGTGGATTATCAAAAGCTAAAAAAGGATCAGGAATTCAAATATTTTTTAAAAACGTTGAAAAATCAAAATTACTGGCTAATAGAAAATGCTTTTAATACTACTATGAGACGGCTGAATGATTTGGTTTTAGGTATAAATAAAGAATTAGAAGCTCTTGAAAAATAACGAAAGCACAACACTGGCTATAAGTAATTGCTAGTTCTTGCTTACCCTGAAAATTCCTGCGGAATTTTCAGCTTATTGTATACGTGTAAAGTTAAATACTAAAACACGCAACTACTCATAGCCACGAACGTTGTGCGCCATACCTCAAATTCGTTAATAGAACATGAAAAACTTTTGAGTCAAAAATGAAAGCAACCAACTCAAAAAAAAGAGTAAAAAGAACAAACTTTAACAATGTAGGGTATTTTGCCATTGCATTACTGGTTATTTCAATTTTAGGCTTTTGGCCATCTTATTTTTCAAAATTCTTTGATGGAACGGATGATTTTAATTTTTATTACCATTTTCATTTGGCAATTGCCTTAATGTGGATAGCTTTATTGATCGTTCAACCATTTCTGATCAAACAAAAGAAAGTTGCTCTACACAAACGCATCGGTAAATTGAGCTACATTATTTTGCCTTTGCTCATAATTTCCGTAATCTTACTTAAACACAGTACCACTCATGTAGAAAAAATTTCGGGCTTAGGCGCCAGTTTATGGTTTGTTATTAAACATAGCGTGATTATATTGGTCATGTTCACCATTGCCATGAGATACAGCAAGAATATGCAAATTCATGCCAGAGCGATGATTGCGATAGGTATAGAGTTTCTCGAACCTGGTTGGGCACGTTTCATTTACAGCACATTACTGCCGGAACCTAATTTTTATCTCGGATTAAGTATTTCAGTTACCACCATGTATGCCCTGGTTTTCTATCTTATAATCAAAGAACGTAACCAATCATCAGGACGGTGGGTATTTCCGTTATATTTGGTAATGTCTATTCTGTTTCACTTCCTTATTTTCTATGAAATAAGTTTTGATTTTTTGGATTCTTTTGCAGCATGGTTTTATAAGTTGCCTATTACATAATACGAGCGCATATCACTACATATAGTGCATTACCTTGCTCATGACTTTTCATAAAATCCTAAGAATTAGAACGCTTGGCCTATTCCTTCCCTTTAAAACCGTCATAGAGTTTTAGTTCATTTTTCTCAGTCTTTGGGCCTAAGCCATTGATGGGATGATTAATGCCACCGTTCAAGCCGGCAAATGTTGCAATGTGTGTGATCATTATGCCTGAATGATTTGGGACTTCCATGGCGTTTTCCAGCCGGACCTTATTTGATACCGTTGGTTCACCGCTAAAAAAACTATAAATACCCAAGCCATAGGCCTTATGATGTTGAACGCTTTCAGCAACCTTATAAGAGGCATAACCGGGTTTCCCTTGATCATTCCACAACGCCATACTTGGCGGATGATAAGGAATTTCGGATTGATAGAAATACGTGCTTCCGTGGTCACCTTTCCATAGCGTTTGGTACCCCTGAAAGTGCTCGTTGAATAAGCCATAGATCGTAACATGGTCTCCATGAACTACTAGGCCGTGTTTATTTTGTCCGTCCTTCCAGGCCGTTCCGATACCATGATCGGCGCGCCATAACCAAAAATGATCCCCGATCACATAATTACTGTTAATTGTTATTGCGGTTTCCGATTGACCAACCACTGCACCTCCAACTCTGCAATAAATATCGTGAAGCGAGATGGGATTATCGGGATAATCAGCTTCTGCATTTTCGGACCCGATTTGAATAAGTGTTGAAGAAAGTTCCGGTCCGGCATCCACCATAAACCCTGCTAATTTTATACCTGGAATATCATCAGTAGCAAGGGCAACCTTGCCATTTTGAGGAATAAGGGTTGGTAAGCCAAGGCCAAGAATAACGGTATTGGGCTTTGTTATATTAAGGGTTTCATCGATCGTGTAGATCCCGGGCGTGAACAGAATATGTTTACCCTTGGCAAGGGCTTTATTAATTGAGGTCGCATCGTCTTTATCCGGGAAAGCAATATGAAAGGCCGCTATGGGTATGAGCTCACCTTTTTCATCGCGATTTATCCAGGAGGGGCCGTAAGATTCTCTTCTTAGTTCAGGAACAAAAACAGCGTAACCTTCGGATTCAGTATACGTAAGGAACGGCTTTTCCCTAATTACCGGTGTTTTGTCAATAACGGTTGTTGGATCTAAAGGCCAGGTGTCTTCCGGGGCGCCTTCTACGCCAACAAATACCCTGTTCCAGTTGCCGCCTTCCCAGGATCCGATACTTGAATTCCGTGTAAACCATTGTTGTCCGGAGGTTAATCCGGCCCTGCCATTTACCACAGAATTCGCAAGAACACCACCACTTGCCCAACTGCCTTTATCAAAATTAATGTCGCCCACCACATGCATACGCCGGTAAGGAGCAGCTTGTGATACCGCCCAGTAAATCATTTCACCATGTTGTGGGACAACTTTAAAGTTCTCAGCACCGCGCCAAAACATGGTTGTTACCTTATTACCATTTGTAGTCGTTGTAGATTGCACCGCGCCATGAACAGTTACATCGTCCGGAAACCGTCCTAAACCCATGGCTTGTACATAATAATCTACAGTAATATCCAGATCATAGGTTCCCGGCATAAACAGTAGAGCATAGCGTTCTGAACCAAACTCATTATACGCTTGCTGTTTGTTTATGGCTTCAAGCGTCATCCTGATACTATCCATGTCCATAGTATCATTAAAAACCATTACCTTATCACCAAATATGGCGCTGTATTTTGATTTTTTGGGGGCTTCGGAGTTTTTATTGGATTGGTTACATCCGGTAACAATACCTAACGACAGTAAAGAAATAAAGGGGAGCATAAGTTGCCTGTAAAAGGGTAGTGGTAGCATGGTAAAAAGGAAAATTTTTAAGCGTTAAGTATACAAAATTAAATACAAAGAAAACCGCGTTAAGTAAAATTAAAGATAGACAAAATTTTAAGTTGAAATATTTTGTAACCTCAATTAATTAAAAATCATATCTTTAAAGAAACTAACCATTGATGATCAAATTCTTTAGAAGAATTCGCCAAAATCTGCTTTCTGAAGGAAAAACAGTGAATTACTTAAAATACGCTTTTGGCGAAATTGTACTTGTTGTTATTGGTATTTTGATAGCTCTTCAGATTAATAATTGGAACGAAAACAGGAAATTACGAAAACAAGAAATTCAGATTTATTTGGAACTTAAAAGTGATTTACAGCAAACCAAAAGCGATATCCAAAAAACAGTTTCAGAACACAGAAAAATATTTGAGTTAAATCAGGATCTTGTTAATGACATCCGTAATAAAAAGCCAAATTCAGATACTATTTATAATTCATTCACTAATTCTGGTCTTGACTTTCAGATAATTCCTAAAACAAGTGCTTTTGAAAACCTTAAAAACATGGGTATAAATACCTTATCTAATGACAGCTTACGTATAGCAATCACTAATTTGTTTCAACTGGATTTAAAGCGTTTAGATGATGAACTTGGAATGAATCGTTCCGGATATAACATTTCGAAGCTTTTATTTCCTTATCAAAACAAATATTTGTTCGCTGATTATAGTCAACCCACAAAATATGGCTTTAAAAATGCTGACTCAATAAAGATTTATAAATTGAAAATAAAAGATTACGATGAATTCTTAAGAGACAATAATCTTTTAAAAAATTTACAATTAACACTCTATAATAGAGGTAAAAAAATAGATGTAGAAATCCAAACTATGGAGGCTATAGACCGGGTAATTAAAAAAATTGAAGAAGAGCTTAAATCTAGAAACAAATAACCAAACCCTTGTATTTAAAAATGACGACGACCTAGCCCATGATGAAATTCTTTAGAAAAATAAGGCAAAACTTAATTTCCCAAGGGAAAGTAGTAAACTACGTAAAATATGCTATTGGAGAAATAGCACTTGTAGTTATTGGAATTCTAATAGCCTTGCAGGTTAACAATTGGAATGAAAATAAAAAGAATGTTATTCAAGCAAAAAAGCATTTAGAAACCGTAAAACTTAATCTTGAGGATGATATGCAACAGGCCAAAAGATTATTGTCTGAAACACAAACAACAATTGATTATTCAAATGACTTTTTAGACCAATTTAAAACGCTAAAACCGGTAGATAATAATGTTCAAATGTATTTGATTTATTTAATGTTTGAACGCAATCTGGAGATCAACGAAAGTGGAATAAATGCGCTTTTGAACTCTAATGGCATGTCATTTATTGATGACAGCCTTCAAGCTAAACTGCTAAATTATTATAGATATATAGAACAATTAAAAAGTAGGGAGCTCAATGCTAATACGGAAATAAAAACAATGTACGAACCTTATGTAAAAGAACACTTTTATTGGATTTATAACAAAACGAATCCCTGGCACCGCCAGGCAGCATATTATAAAGACGACCCAAGGAAACCTCACATTGATTTAGAAAGCGTTATAGCGGATAAACGTTTGGAAATAATGGTTATGAACAGACGCTATCAATGCAATCTTATTGCTGATTTTTACACAAATACAATAAACCTTTCAAAAGAAATAATTCATGAAATTGAGGATAGCTCCAAGTAGAATTATAAGTTAATATCCAGGTTTTATACTTACAACGAATGAACCAATGATAAAATTCTTCAGAAAAATTCGCCAAAACATGCTTTCCCGGGGGAAAACATTTAACTACTTAAAATACGCTATGGGCGAAATTATCCTGGTTGTTATCGGGATCCTTATTGCCTTGCAGATCAATAATTATAACGAGGTAAATAAACAACGTGTTAAAGAAATTCAATTCTTGAAAAACCTAAAGGCGGATTTGATTCTCGAGGGAGAGGAGCTCGACAACTATATTGAAAAAAGAAACAGCATGGTAAAGTCGGCCCAGATCATTCTGAAACATTTTAATGGCAAACCGGTGGAGAATCTTCAACTTTTTAATTACCATAATTTTAATGTTGAAATCTGGCAGGCCTTTCAAAGAATTAACAATACTTATCTGGAGTTGGTGAATTCCGGTAATTTAACCCTAATTTCAAATGACTCCATAAAAAACGGATTGCTTAATCTGGACCTTATTTATAAAAAAATTGCCTCGGATAGAGACCATCTGAAACACGATTATGAAGAATATCTTTATAAACCGTTCTTTGAATATGTAGATCTGGATCCCTTGGCGCAAAGCTATGGAAGTTATATGGCTAATGGGGAATTTAATAAAGACCTGACCCTCTCCAGAGAGGAATTAAACGGGCTTTTAGAAAATAAAATATTCAAAAATGGATTTGTTTTATCCATATTTACAAACTCCATCATATTAGGCGATTATCAGCGTATGAAAGATTTGAATAAAAAATTGATTGTATTGATTGATGAAGAAATAACAAAAAGCTGATTATCCATGATAAAATTATTTAGAAAAATCCGCAAAAATTTGCTTGCTGAAGGTAAAAAAGTAAAATATCTTAAATATGCCTTAGGTGAAATCGTTCTTGTGGTTATAGGAATTTTGATTGCTTTACAGATCAACAACTGGAATGATGAGCGAAAATCAAATATTGAGAATATTAAATTTTTAAGTAATCTTCGTGACGAAATTGCTTTGGATACTTTGGCATTAGTTGAGATAATTCCTTATTACGAGGGAATAAATGAAGACTTAATTAAAACACTACAATATTTAAGAGAGCCTACGGATATTAATCAAGAAAAGCGTGAGATTGTGAGTAGGGCTCTTGTAAATTTTGCCATATTAACACCTGTCTTTAAAAATATCGAAAAGAATAATTCTAAATTGTCAGAGGGTGTTTTAATTAATATAAATAATGAATTGAACTCAAAGTTTCAGCAATATCTTGACTATGTAAAATCAAGTAGTGAAAAAGCAAATAAATTTGGTGAATCACTTCAATTAATGGCGATAAATGATGTTCATACGCATGTAGATTTAGATTTCGTTTTCAGCGATAGATTAATAGCTGATTTTAATTTTGAAGAATTAAAAAATAGCCGATTGGTGAAAAATGATATCAACAAATCTATACGGTTTCGAGGTATTTACATAAAGTGGATGAAAGAAGAAAAAATAAAAGCTATCGAATTATTAAATCTTTTGGTGAAAGAATTAAAATAAAGAAAACAGACTAACAGGAAAAACCTATTACCTCTACAACTACTTGTAATTCAGTACAAATTTCTATGGTTTAAATCCTATTTTCTAAATTAGGTCTTAAAATGATAGCTGGAAAATTATGATACTACCAAGCCTAACCATGTTAACCTGAGCTTTTAACAATACATTAAAAATGGAAAAAATTAAAGTGAAACAACAGTCAAAACTCATGTGGTATATAAGTATCGCGGCACTAACTTTTGTAATTCTTGCCTTTGGTTCCCTTTCTATGGTGGATACTGACCGTTTAGAGCGTTATCTAAAACCATTTGTTGTTATTCATATTTTATCAGCTTTAGGGTGGCTCATGCTTTTTTCTTATCAATCATGGCTCATTACAAAAAGGCGATTGGAAAAGCATAGAAGTAATTTAAGATTAGCCACAATACTGGTTGTTATCACCACGATATTTTCTATTGTTATAACCTATCAATGGGGTTCAGCTCAAAGATTTGTTGGAGAAAGCAGAGATGTCTTATGTTTTGCAATATTGTTTTTTGCGAGCATTTGGGCAGTGAACAGAGGGAAACAAGAAACCCATAAACGGTTAATGCTCATGGCCTTACTGAATTTGATCGTTCCCGCAACTACGCGTGTCAAATTTCTTTTTGATTTAACTGATGGATTTATGCTTTTAATAACCGTTCTAATTTGGATTTTAGTTCCTATCCTTTATGATTTAGTAACGCTGAGAAAAATACATAAAGCCACAATTTTAGGCATAGTTTTTACTATCCTGTCTTTTGTTTTAATGATCGCAACGGTTATGTCCCCATTAATGGAAGATATTGATGCCTTTTTGTATGCTCATTAAGAGGTCATAAAATTGGGAAAGAGAAAGTTATTGCTAACTTTTATCTGCCGTGAATTTTTGCAACCCCCTTTAATAATTGCGATCAGGATTTTCCCGGACCTTGTTTATTTACTAATTTAGAATATTGAAAATCTGTGGATCGGAAAGCATAAAGGAATTGAAATCTATTTAAGCAGGTAAAATGGCGAAGTATTTATTAGCAATAATATTAATTTTATCTTTTCTCAGTTGTGAAAACTCTAAAAAGTCCTTAAAATCTGTTGTAGGGACCTGGACCTTGTGTACCAGATCAGGAAGTTACAACGAGTATCAAATCACAAAAGATTATGTGCTATACATGTCATCAAAAGATGAGGGAATGGCACTTTATAAAAATAAGTTAAAAGATAGTTTTATGGTATGGTCTTCATGGAATTTAGAAAATAACCCGGTTCTTTTAGTTGATTCTGTTGTAATTAAACCAATAGTTCCATCGGGCGATAAACTTAAACTTGTTGTTTTAAATGCATGGGGATTTGATACGCTTTTATTGACTAAAAAAAAGTTCCGAATGAAGGAGGTTGATCTTTTGAATTTTGATTCCTGGAAAAAAGAAACCCTCGGAGAATTTAAAAGTCGGGCGAAAAAAGTAACATGTGAGGATCTCAGAAATGAAGCAGAAAAAACACCAATTTATATGGAAAAAAGTGATGATGAAACCATACCAATAATTGAAAGAGATAAAAATTAAACCCACCAGATTCATAAATTAAAACCAATGTATTATGCCTAAACAATGCTTAGAATGTGGTGAAAAGATTATCGGGAGAATTGATAAGAAATTCTGTAGTGATGCCTGCCGGAACGCCTATAATAACCGGGTTAATAAAGATAGCAAGAACCTGATCCGTAACACCAATAACCGGCTTCGCAAAAATTACCGGATCCTGAAAGAACTCAATCCGGATCAAAAAACAAAGACCTCAAGAGCCAAGCTCGTTGCCGCCGGTTTCGATTTTAATTATTTTACGAGTATTTACACTACCAAAGCCGGTACGGTGTATTATTTTGTGTACGATCATGGGTATTTACCACTAGAAAATGAATATTACGCCTTGGTAAAGCGTTGATTTTATCATTTTTAAGGCTATTTGCAACAAAAGAAAATAAGTCCCGTCTTTAATTAAAAAAGCATGCGTAAAATTATTTTGATTTTAGGGTTTTCATTGATCAGTTCAACCGCTTTGGCAAAAGAAATTCAAGCAACTGTTGTTTTTGAAAACCTGACAAATAAGGAATTTACTTCAGGAACTTTTACTATTGCAGAATTAAATAAAAAAATTGAAGTAGACAAACTGGAAAATTTCAAAATCACTTTACCTGCAAAAGGGAAGTACCAATTTGTTTTTATGGCTGAAGATTTTAATATAAAAATGTTATATCCATCGCGGATTACCCAAAGAAATAATACGATTATTATCCACCTATTAGAAAAAACAAAAACGAATATTAAGGAACTTTATGCGTTATCCATGGCTTCAAATTTAACCTTAAGCGACGAGCAGATTGAGGAGCGAATTGCCAAAGGAAATCTAAATTTTATTATCCCCGGTATTGACAGTTCAATGCCACAAGACTATATAAAATTTAAAGAAAAATATGGTGTAGGGCTATTAAAAGGAACATGCGCGATTGATCCAATCTTTTACAGAAATTCAGTTGCTAACAACCAAATGATTTCTAATTATTTAAATAAAAAATATGGAACCAAGTGGTTGTCTGAATTGAAATCAAAACCGCTTGGGATTAAATGAAAATCTTCTCAGATTATTTTCTGAAAATGATTATTTCCAGGTATGACCTTTCATGGCCATGGCAGCCTTTAAAATATCTTTCTGACTGATCTGTCCCACCAGTTTGCCCTTTTCAAGAATAGGGAAACGCCGGCGTTTCGCGTTTAAGAATTTGTTTGCCGCGTCAAAAATATTCATGTCACCATCAATGGTCTCTACGTTACGCACCATGTATTTTTCGATGGTCATATCCTGCATCGGCATGTTGTAATAACGACTTTCACTAATTTGTTTAATGCAATCGCCCTCAGATATAATGCCTACCAGTTCATTCTTTTCGTTCACCACAGGGCCTCCGGAAATCCGATATTTAATGATCGCTTCCATCACACTTTCAATGGTTTGATCCGGTGTGAACTTAATTAAATTTGTGGTCATGTAATCGCTCACCTTCATCGGTGTGCTATCGGCAACATTATTGCCCTGCTGTCGCCTTGATCCTTGAAAACTTTTAAAACCCATAATTCCTTTAGTTTAGATGTTGGTAACTTGAAATATAGCTAATTAAATTCAATTTTCCTAAAAATTTCCGGTTGGCAAAAGTTAAAAACCGATTCAATAATCAATTTATTTAGAGCTTTTTAGCCTGTTTTTCTTTTTGTTTTCGCCTTACGGCGGAAGAAAATTGCCATGTATCCGTAATTCGAAATAATTAGCATTCTTTTAAGACTTTGAAAACTATTTTTTTATAGTTTTAGGCCTTCAAATTGAAGCGAAACAAAACTTAAATACAATACAATGAAAAAGTTGATCATTGCCCTGCTTTTGCTGGGAGGAATTCAAATGAATGCACAGGACAATTCAGCCATGCTGAAACACTTTGAAGCTTATTACAAACAAATGAAAGCTCAAGGCGATACACAAGGTATAATTAATGCCTTAACACACCTCAATGTCATGCAGCCATCAGAAGCCCGAAAAGACACTCTGGCTTACATTTACATGTCTGATGGAAATTACATGCAGGCCTTAAATACTATTGGTTACGAAAAGTTGCCTGCCGATTCTGATATCGCTGTGCAGGTTAAAGCCATTTCTTTAAAAGCCTTGAACCAACCGAAGTTAGCTTTGGGACAGTTTGAAGAAATGTACAAACGAAATCCAAATCCATCGATCGCTTATGAGTTGGCCGATCTAAATATTCAAACCAAAAATTTAGATGAAGCCAAGAAATACATCGATATGGGAGCTGCAAATGTAAAGCCGGAAATGAAGCATGCTTACTACGAAACACAACAGCCATATCAGGTGTCTTTAAAAGCCGCTTTTATGTATCTGGACGCCTTGTATACCTACAATAAAGATAAAAAGGCAAATCTGGATAAAGCTATAGATCTATTAGATTCTGCTTTAAAAACGGCGCCAAACTTTAATTTGGTACAGATTACCAAGCAGGAAATGTTGAGACAAAAACAAGCCTTACAAGCTCAGGCCGAACAAGCGGCTAACTCCGGAAATTAGTCTCAACAAAAGCATATAAAATAAAAGGTTTGACTTCAGGTCAAACCTTTTTTTATTTCGGTATTTTTTAGGATTATGGTTTTTCTATAGTAATATTATCGGCTTCCACTTTGGCGTTCATTTGGAAGTTCAGATTGTAAAAAGCTTCCAGCAGTCCATGAATGCTTGCTAACAATTCCGGCTTTTTGGTAGTGCTCAAATTCGCTATACTCTTCAGTTTTAAAAGTTGTGTCTCTATCGCTAAAACGCGCGCTTCAGTGGCTTCACTTTGAATATTTTTAGGCATGTTACCTTTTAGATTTTTTACCAGGGTTTCCATATCGCCGTCGTCGTTATAAAACAAATTGAGGTCGGCATTCTTCACATTAATAATAAGGTCATCCAGTTTATTATAAGCCTGCCAATCGCTTATGCGCTGTTTTGTTTGAGGGTCTAAAGCAAATTCCGTGAGCTTGAGCTTGGCGATGTCCTGCGGACTCAATTCCTCGCTAATTATTTTTTCGGTAACCTCTTTGGGTATCGGTTCCTGTTTATCTTCCTTGTTTTTACAACCAACTAAAACGGAAAGCATCAAACAAATTGTAAGCCAATAGGATCTCATAGGATGTCATTTTGAAACAAAGATACACGAATAGTTCATTCTTAACTTAAGCTCATTAAACGGGATTTTATTTTATTTATTTTGAATCCGAAATTTTAAGACGAAAGTGAAACATTATCATTTAATTGTTATTATTTTTGAATTTTTCTTATAAACTTCAGTTTAAATGAGCGAAAAAATATTGATTATTGGGGCCTGTGGCCAGATCGGATCTGAGTTAACTTTCAAATTACGAGAGGAATATGGGGCTGAAAATGTGATTGCCAGCGATATCAGTTACAGTAATCTGGATATCGTGAATTCCGGAAATTTTGAAATTGTTGATGCCCAGGATTACTCCAGTATGAAGACCTGTGTTGAAAAATACCAGATCGATACCGTTTACATGATGGCAGCTATGTTAAGTGCTACCGGTGAAAAATATCCTATGAAAGCCTGGGATCTCAACATGTTATCCTTGTTCAATGTACTGAATCTGGCAAGAGCTAAATTCATTAAAAAAGTATTCTGGCCATCGAGTATCGCCGTTTTTGGAAAAACAACGCCTGTTGATTTTACACCGCAATACACCATTATGGAGCCTTCTACGGTTTATGGTATTACCAAACAAGTCGGGGAGCGTTGGTGCGAATATTATTTTAATAAATACAATGTGGATGTTCGCAGTGTGCGTTATCCGGGGATCATCAGTTGGAAGACCTTACCGGGAGGTGGTACTACAGATTACGCCGTAGATATTTATCACAAAGCTATTACGGAAGGCAAATATGAATGTTTTTTAAAACCCGACACCAAGTTGCCTATGATGTATATGGATGATGCGATAAAAGCCACTATCGACCTCATGCAAGCCCCTGCGGAATCGGTGAAGATACGTTCGTCGTATAATCTGGCAGCGGTAAGTTTTACGCCTGAAGACATGGTAAAAAGCATTAAAAAAGTGCGTCCGGATTTTGAAATAAGCTACAAACCCGATTACCGCCAGGACATTGCTGATAGTTGGCCAAATAGTATTAACGATTCTTATGCGCGCCAGGATTGGGGTTGGAAGCATGAATTTTCATTGGAAGCGATCACGAAAGACATGTTATCGGAATTAGAGCAAAAATATAAGAACGAAAAGGCCTAAGCACTTCTTTTTTATTTGATAATTGTGTAATTTGGACACCCACAAACCCTAGAATTGATTAATATGCTTCAAGATTTTTGGTTTAATGTGGAGTTCGGCATGGATCACGTACTCGACATTAACGCTTACGACCATGTACTTTTCCTGATTTCCTTAACCGTGCCGTATTTGTTTCGCGACTGGCGTCGTGTGCTGCTTTTGGTGTCTTTGTTTACCTTAGGGCACACTTTGTCTTTAGTTTTGGCGGCCTACGATGTCGTTTACGTAAACTCGGTTATTGTTGAATTTTTAATACCAATAACCATTTTGGTGATGGCGCTTTACAATGTGTTTACAGCAAATCGTGGTGGCAAAAAGGAAAAAGTAGGCCTGCTATCAATTTCGGCAGTGTTCTTTGGGTTGATCCATGGGTTAGGTTTTGCCGGAGAATTCAAAATGTTTGCGGCTGGAGCCCCCAGTAAATTAGCTTTACTTGTAGAATTTGCTTTGGGTATTGAACTCGCACAAGTTATTATTGTGTTTGTTGTGCTGTTTCTTAGCTACATTATTCAAACGATCTTCCGGTTTTCACGACGTGATTGGATCATGGTGATCTCGTCGATAGTGGTGGGCTTAGTGATACCCATGATTCTGAATAGCGCCATGTTATCATAAAAAATTCATAAATTTTGATATTTAAGGGTTGTATTTAAAATACGAACCCGTTATATTCGTTTACCTTTGCGTTGGGTCTGCGTTAGGCCTGCCGGCAGGCAGGGATTGAGGCTTAGTTAGGGCGCCTTGCAAAGCGCGACTGCCGAAAGCCAGACCCGTAGGGAAACGCCCAAAAAAAAATTATAATGCCGAAAAAAAAACAGTTGAAATACGACAAAGCCTATTTACGAATGGCTCGAGAATGGGGGAAACTGTCGTATTGCAAACGTAGGCAGGTTGGCGCGATTATTGTGAAGGATAGAATGATCATTTCGGATGGCTATAACGGCACGCCTTCGGGGTTTGAAAACTATTGTGAAGATGATGCCGGATACACAAAATGGTATGTATTGCACGCTGAGGCCAATGCTATATTAAAAGTAGCGTCATCTACGCAATCGTGTCGTGGCGCAACGCTTTATATTACCATGTCGCCCTGCAAGGAGTGCAGTAAATTAGTGCATCAGGCGGGTTTTGTTCGGGTGGTTTATATCGATGCTTACAAAGATGATTCGGGCCTGCAGTTTTTGAAAAAGGCCGGTGTAGAACTGGCGCAAATTGAAGATTTAGAAGACTAATGTTTTACAAAAAGAAATATTTACCATTACTGATTGGATTAGGCATAGCAGCCGGGATTTTTATTGGCGGGAAACTCAATTTTTCCGACGCTCCGGATCGCTTGTTCTCTACCAACAGTAAAAAAGATAAACTGAATCGCCTGATCGATTACATTGATTACGATTATGTGGACGATGTGAACACCGATAGCATTGTGGATGTCACGGTTAATGGCATTTTAGATAATCTGGATCCGCATTCGGTATACATTCCTAAAGAAGACATGCAACGTGTAACGGAAGAGATGCGTGGGGATTTTGTTGGGATCGGGGTAAGTTTTTATCCGTATAAAGATTCGGTTGCTGTGATTCGTCCTGTTACGGGAGGGCCCAGTGATCTGGCTGGAATTAAAGGAGGCGATCGCATTATAATGGCCAATAACGACACACTTTTTGGTCAGGATATGACCGATAAGGATATTGTTAATAAACTGAAAGGCCCCATAAATTCCAATGTGGAACTCAAGGTATATCGTCGCGGTGTTTCCCATTTATTGGATATAAATGTAAAACGAAGCCATATCCCAATTAATAGTGTTGATGCGGCATACATGCTTACAGATACTTTAGGATATATAAAAATTAATAAGTTTGCCGAGTCGACATTCAAGGAATTTAAATCGGCACTTGATAAACTTAAGACTCAAGGTGCTACAGAACTGGCTTTGGACTTACGTGATAATCCCGGGGGATTTTTGAATATAGCTGAAGAGATCGCTGATGAGTTCCTAAAAGATGGAAAGCTCATCGTTTTTACCAAGAATAAACGTGGTAATATTGATAAAAGCTATGCTACCGATGAAGGCGCATTTGAAAATGGAAAGCTGTATGTGATGATCAATGAAAACTCAGCCTCGGCCAGTGAGATCATCGCCGGAGCGCTTCAGGATAATGATCGCGGTACCATTGTTGGGCGTCGCTCTTACGGTAAAGGTTTGGTGCAACGCGAAATGGACCTGGGTGATGGCAGCGCAGTGCGTTTAACAGTTTCCAGATATTATACACCAACCGGACGTTCTATTCAACGACCTTACGGTAAAAACCACAAAGATTATTTTGACGATTATTACGAGCGCCTAAAAAGTGGGGAACTTGTAGACCCGGATAAAATTGAAGTAGCAGATTCGTTAAAATATACTACACCGGGCGGTAAAGTGGTTTATGGTGGTGGCGGTATCATCCCTGATATTTTTGTTCCGCTGGATACCAGTATGCAGAATGAAACCTTGAATTTTCTGAAACGTCGTGGGTTGATAAACTTCTTTATTTTTGAATACCTTGATAAGGACCGCAGTGCATATTCGAATTTTTCAAGAGATTATTTTATCAAGAATTTTAAGGTAAGTGATTCTCTCGTATTCAAATTTCAGGATTGGGTGAATTTAAGAACCGATACCAAAATTACTTTCGTTGCTTATCATGACGAAGTGAAACAGTATTTGAAAGCGGCACTGGCGGATCAGTTATTTGGTCAGGGTGCTTATGATGAGGTTTTCAATCAGAATGATCTGATGATCGATGAGGTGAAAAAACTGAGTCGCGGTATAAAACCAAATCCTGAAGATATCCTAGACTAGTTTATCGTGAATTTTGGTGTGTTTGCCACCGTTCCAAAGAGTTAGAATATCGGTAGCAACCTGAGCGCCGCTTCCTGAGGCAATAGAAAACTGACTGCGCCAACCGGCTAAAGTACCGGCAACATACAAATTCTCCTCAATTTTATGATCGGTGTTTTTTAACCAGATACGATCTTTTTCAATAGCTGCCCGAGGGTGAGGTTCCATATAAGTTTCAAGTCCTTTAATGCGTAATAAACTGGTATAGCCTACCGCAACCACTACGATTTTACAGGAGTAAGTATTTTTATTTGTTCGGATAGCGAAACCACTTTCAATTTTTGAAATTTCCAGAACTTTTTCGTTTTGGATCTGTTCCACATGAGGATATAGCGTAGTGAGTTGTTCTTTTCCGGATTGAAGTACCGATGCGCCTGTGGTACCGGGGGTTAAACCCAATACATTGTTAAATAAGGCCGTTTGTAAATGCGAATTCTTTTGATGCATGATGATGCCAATGCGTTTATCTTTTGCAAAAGCCTTGTGCTGCGCAGAGCCTAAAACCAAAGCGCAAGACATACCCGCAGCACCGCCACCAATTATTAAAGCATCAAACATCGTTATTTGTTCTCTTTAACTTTTTGTTCAATGCGCTTGGAAACGTATAAAATCCCCATCATCAAAATAACACATAAACTGGCCAAAATAGTGATTACGGCTACTTTATTGTTGCCATCAAAAGAGGCGTTAAAATCGATAATGGTTAAGTTAAAAATGATAAGTCCGAGTGCAATTACGCTAAGAACTATAGATAGAATTTTCATAACTATTTATTTTTTAGGCCATATCAAATAAAGCCTTGATGTTGTGGGCAAATAGTTTTACAGCGATGGCCAATAAAACCACACCGAAGATTTTTCGGATGATGTTAATTCCGTTAACACCAATAATGCGTTCGATCTTGCCCGAGGTTTTTAACACTATAAAAATAATAATAACATTCAGAATAACCGCAACAATAATGTTCTCTGTGCGGAATTCAGCACGTAGAGACAATAACGTGGTTAAACTTCCAGGGCCGGCAATAAGCGGGAAAGCCAATGGAAATACCGACGCTGTCATAGGGTCATGGTCTTCTTGCTTATACAAGGTGATCCCTAAAATCATTTCAAGTGCAATAAAAAATAAAATAAAGGAACCGGCAACAGCAAAGGAATTCACATCAATTCCGATCAGGTTCAAAATACTCTTTCCTAAAAATAGAAAAACCACCAAAATAACACCGGCGATAATCGAAGCTTTTTCACTTTGAATATGACCAACTTTTTTGCGGAGGTCAATAACAATGGGGATATTTCCAACAATATCGATCACGGCAAAAAGAACCATGAAAACGGTAAATATTTCTTTAAAATTAAAGTGCATCTCAGTTACGTTTATGCGATTTAAAGGCGTCAATTATCAGGCGCCAAATTTTCGGCAAAAGTACTATATTATCTTTAGTAAAAAGACCTAAAGTTTAACTATTTTTGCACCCTACAAAATACGTAAATTTTATGTTCCAATTAGGAAAAACCATTGTCTCGGAGGAGGTTATTGAAAATGATTTTATTTGCAACCTTCACGCTTGTAAAGGAGCTTGCTGTATTGATGGCGAAGCCGGGGCTCCTCTAGATGAAGCAGAGACCGAAATTTTGGAACGCATCTACCCGAAGGTTAAACCATTTTTACGCCCGGAAGGTATTGCTGCTATAGAGGCCCAAGGTACCTTTGTAAAAACCGAAGATGACGAGTTGGAAACACCGCTTATCGACGGCGCGGATTGTGCCTATGTGATCTTTGATGAGCAAGGCACTGCGCTGTGCGGAATTGAAGAAGCCTACAATCAAGGAGAAATTGATTGGAAGAAACCGGTGTCTTGTCACTTATATCCCGTAAGAGTGCAAGATTATTCGGAATTTTCGGCCGTAAATTATCATCGCTGGCAAATTTGCGATGACGCCTGTACTTTAGGACAAGAATTAGGGGTTCCTGTCTATAAATTCGTAAAAGAAGCATTAATTCGAAAATTTGGAGCGGACTGGTATGCCGAGTTGGAAACCGTTGCTGAAAACCTAAAAAATAAGTCCTGATTAACTTTAAAACAGGCTGTTTTCAAGGCTTTTTTTGGTGAAAATCTACCGAAAAACTACTTAAAAAAAAACATTTTTAAAACACTGATAAACAAATGGTTAAAAACCATTTTGTGTTTAAAAATGAATTTTGTGGCTAATTTTTGATTGTTAAAAACTTGTTAACAATGTTTATAAATATACCTTTCATTTTTGGCTTCTATTTTCAATATTTGTTATTCCCAAATCGCGAAAAAATAATCGTCAAACTTTATAAAAACACTCAAAAAAATGTCGCAAGCAGCCGTAGAGCCCATCCTTCAAGAAAACAAAGATCGTTTTGTCATATTTCCAATCCAACACCATGATATTTGGGAGTGGTATAAAAAATCGGAAGCCAGTTTTTGGACTGCTGAGGAAATCGATCTACATCAAGATCTTACAGATTGGTCTACCAAATTAAATGATGACGAGCGTTATTTTATAAAACACATTTTAGCATTCTTTGCAGCCAGCGACGGGATTGTAAATGAAAACTTAGCTGAGAACTTCGTGAATGAGGTTCAATATAGTGAAGCTAAATTCTTCTATGGGTTTCAGATCATGATGGAGAACATCCATAGTGAAACCTATTCATTATTGATCGATACCTACGTAAAAGAAGAAAAAGAAAAAGATATTTTATTTAATGCCATCGAGAATTTCCCTGCCATTAAGAAAAAAGCAGAATGGGCTTTGAAATGGATCGAATCTCCAAGTTTTGCCGAGCGATTGATCGCTTTTGCTGCTGTGGAAGGCATTTTCTTTTCAGGAGCTTTTTGCTCGATCTTCTGGTTGAAAAAACGTGGCTTAATGCCAGGTTTAACCTTCTCCAACGAGCTTATTTCCAGAGATGAAGGTGTGCACTGTGATTTCGCAGTACATCTTCATGAAAACCATTTGAAAAATAAAGTGCCAAAATCTCGAATTAGAGAGATTTTAATAGACGCTTTAGATATAGAACGTGAATTTATAACAGAATCTTTACCTGTGAGTCTAATTGGTATGAATGCGAATCTGATGTCGCAATACCTTGAATTTGTAACTGACCGTTTGTTGTTCGAACTAGGTTGCGATAAAGTTTACAACACCGCTAATCCGTTTGATTTTATGGACATGATTTCTTTACAAGGAAAAACCAACTTCTTTGAGAAACGTGTTTCTGAATACCAAAAGGCAGGTGTATTAAACAAAGAAGAAGAGAAAGATAAATTTAAATTCGATGCCGATTTTTAATGAACGACCCTTTCTGTTAAAGGTGTAACCAAAATTTTGGTATAACAGAAAATTCGGAATTTAAAATCAAGTTCCACGTTGTGGAATTGCGATAACAACCATTTTTTAAAAATTAATTAACCATTTGATTTTGAATACGTTTCAAGTCGTTTTCAAAATCAAGCTAACCAATTAACCACTTTTTTCTGGAGGCGTTCAGAAAAAATAAAAACCCTATAAGCGATGTATGTAATAAAAAGAGACGGAAGAAAGGAGCAGGTGATGTTCGACAAAATCACCGCCCGAGTGAAAAAATTATGTTATGGCCTCAATGAATTGGTCGACCCCCTAAAGGTTGCCATGCGTGTTATTGAAGGTCTTTACGACGGCGTAACCACCAGTGAGCTGGATAATCTGGCTGCCGAGATTGCGGCAACCATGACCACAGCACACCCGGATTATGCCCGACTTGCAGCGCGTATTTCAGTGTCGAACCTACACAAGAATACCAAGAAAACTTTCAGTGAAGTAATGCACGACCTGTACACCTACGTAAACCCACGAACCGGTAAAGATGCGCCATTGCTTTCAGATGAGGTGTACAATGTTATTATGGAGAATAAAGAACGTCTCGACTCCACAATTATATACAATCGCGATTTTGGTTACGACTATTTTGGGTTTAAAACATTAGAACGCTCGTATTTATTGAAATTGAATGGAAAGATCGCCGAGCGTCCGCAACACATGTTGATGCGTGTTTCCGTGGGTATCCATTTAGATGATTTAGAATCGGCAATTGAAACCTATGAGCTGATGTCTAAGAAATATTTTACGCATGCCACGCCAACTTTATTTAATGCAGGTACACCAAAACCACAGATGTCATCTTGTTTCTTATTAACCATGAAAGAAGATAGTATTGATGGTATTTACGACACGCTTAAACAAACCGCGAAGATATCTCAATCTGCAGGAGGCATTGGTTTGGCTATGCACAACATTCGTGCTACAGGAAGTTATATTTCCGGAACTAATGGTACCAGTAACGGGATCGTACCGATGTTACGCGTCTTTAACGACACTGCCCGTTATGTAGATCAGGGAGGTGGAAAACGTAAAGGAAGTTTTGCCATTTATCTGGAAACCTGGCATGCCGATATTTTTGATTTCTTAGAGTTGAAGAAAAACCACGGTAAGGAAGAAATGCGTGCCCGCGATTTATTCTACGCCATGTGGATCTCGGATCTATTCATGAAACGTGTTGAGGAAAATGGCGATTGGACGCTTATGTGTCCGAATGAATGCCCAGGATTACCGGAAGCACACAGTGAAGAATTTGAAAAACTATATACCAAATACGAAAAAGAGGGTAAAGGTAGAAAAACCATAAAAGCCCGTGAACTTTGGGAGAAAATATTAGAATCTCAGATCGAGACCGGAACGCCATATATGTTGTACAAAGATGCGGCCAACCGTAAATCAAATCAGAAGAATTTAGGAACAATTCGTTCTTCAAACTTGTGTACCGAGATTCTCGAATATACCTCTCCGGATGAAGTAGCGGTATGTAATTTAGCGTCTATCGCTTTACCGATGTTCGTTAAGAATGGTGAGTTTGATCATAAAGAATTATTCCGCATCACAAAACGCGTTACGAAAAACTTAAACCGTGTTATCGATAGAAACTACTATCCGGTACCGGAAGCTAAGAACTCCAACATGCGCCACAGACCAATTGGTCTTGGGGTACAAGGTTTAGCTGATACGTTTATTCAATTGCGTTTACCATTTACCAGTGATGAAGCCAAGCAACTGAATCAGGATATTTTTGAAACCCTTTACTATGCGGCAGTTTCGGCGAGTATGGAAGAAGCTAAAGCTGACGGACCATACGAAACATATGAAGGATCTCCAATCAGCAAGGGACTGTTCCAACATAACCTGTGGAACGTAAAAGATGAAGAACTAAGTGGTCGTTGGGACTGGGATAAACTTCGTGAAAAAGTTAAGAAACACGGGGTGAGAAACTCATTATTGGTGGCACCAATGCCAACGGCTTCAACATCTCAGATCCTTGGAAATAACGAATGTTTCGAACCTTATACTTCGAATATTTATACGCGTCGAGTGTTATCAGGAGAGTTTATTGTAGTGAACAAACATTTATTAGAGGACCTGGTAGAACTTGGCCTTTGGGATGAAAACCTGAAGCAGGATATTATGCGAGCCAATGGTTCCATCCAGAATATCGACGTGATTCCACAGGAGATCAAAGATCTTTATAAAACGGTTTGGGAATTGAGTATGAAGGATATTATAGACATGTCGCGTCAGCGCGGTTATTTTATCGACCAGTCACAATCCCTGAACTTATTCATGGAAGGCGCTACGATGGCTAAATTAACCTCTATGCATTTTTATGCCTGGAAGAGCGGCTTAAAAACAGGTATGTATTACTTGCGCACGAAGAGTGCGGTGGATGCGATCAAGTTTACGCTTAAAACATCTAAGAAAGGGGAGCCTGCTGCAGAAACTGCTGAAGTTGTTCAAGTAGATCCTGTAATAGCAGAGCAAACAGAAGCGAAGAAAAAGAAACTGGCAGCTCAGAATGCCGCAAAATTTGCTAAAGAGAAAAACCCACAAAAAACCGAAGAGGAAGTGAAGCCAATGACTCCTGAAGAAATGAGAGCTTTGATCGCACAAGCGAAGGAAAGCGAAGGAGATGATTGCTTAATGTGTGGTTCTTAAGTTTATTTATTAAGTTATTAAGCGCTCTTTATTACCAACCATTAATTAAGAACGTTTAAATTAAGTGTTACTGAAAAACACCTCCTAAACGGGAGGTTTTTTTTTGTATTTACGCCATGGGGTTTCTCATTTAAGTCAATAAAAAAGCACCTCCGAGGAGGTGCTTCCATTTGAAACGCTACATTAATGTATAGCCACTAATGTTAGTTATTACTGTTATTCAGGGCGATTTCTCCATCCTGTGCCATCAAAGCAAAGAACTTATTGATGTTAGGGAGTAAAATGATTCGTGTGAATCGGTTTTTCGCCATGTTTTCCTTGGTGTCATTTTTAGCTACCGGTTGGTATAAACTTCTACCTGATGCGATCAATTTTGCAGGATCAACATCGTATTTATCTTGAAGTCTGCGTACCACAGAAGTTGCTCTCAATACACTTAAATCCCAGTTATCAGCAACACGCTCTGTGTTTATAGTTCTTGAATCGGTATGACCTTCAACCATAACGTCTAAACTAGGTTCAGAGTTTATAACATCAGCCAATTTTTTCAATACAGTGTCTGCTTTAGAACTTAAGTGGTAGCTTGCAGTATTGAATAACATGTTATCAGCAATAGAGATCATGACTACCGTTTCATTAATATCAACGGCAAAATCTTCATCACCGGTCATGTTACTTTCGTTAATTGTTTTTTGAAGGTTGTAAGCCACGGCCAGATTCATAGAATCTTTTAAGGTTTTCGCCTGACTTAATTTTGCAGGATCAACATGCGTTAAAGTTTCACGCATTCTTTCTTTAGTATCGTTAGAGATCACTGCAACATCGCCAACGGGCTCTAATTTGCTATCGTTTTCTTGTTTTAAAGATTCGATCTTAGAGTTGTATTCATCAACCCGAGCTTGAATTTTTGCAAATTTGGCTTCAAGGTCTTCTTTGGCCACTTGAGTTTTTTGTAATTCGCTTCTTATTTCACCATTTTCCTGTTGTAAGGCGACATATTTCTTTTTGGAAACACATGAAAATGTGAAAATACTTGCTAATAATAAAATAGTTAATTTCTTCATAATAATAATATCCTTTAGGTTCTATTATTATATACGAGCAGGTATTGATTATAGATGTTGAACGGTCATTTTTTTTGGATTAAATGTAAAAAAGCACCGGAATCCGGTGCTTTTAAATGCGTTATCTATTGATATTAATTATTCTTCTTCCTCAGGATTCGTAATCTTGGCAGGTTCAACCGAAGCATCATGAGCATTGTGATATTCTTCCAAAAGCGTCATGGTGGCTTTTAGCAGGTCTTTTGTTTCAATTAGGATTCCAAAGTAAAGCGTGGTGTTTTTCGGGCTTGATTCTTCAGTTCTGGTACGCTCTACTTGTTTTTCAATTTTTTCATTAACCAGGTTGAAAAACTTGGCTTTCTTGTTCAAAATGGCACCAATGTCTTCCAGGGTTCCGGAATTGAAGATCTGTTTGATATCATCAAACAAGGTGCTGAAAACGTCATCAACTTCTTTCAATTCCTTGATCTGACTAAACTTTAATTTCTTATGGTTATTATGAACATGCTTATAACTGGTATTTGAAATATATTCCAAAGACTGCGTCATGTCCTGTAAGTGTCTTAAAATATTCAAATAAAAATTACTGGCGGAAACACTGGTATCCTCCAGATTTTTGATGAAATAATAAATATTGTCCTTGAGGTCTTCAATCTCATCAGACAATTTGTTGATGTTCTTTTTGTTCTTTTTTAGAACCTTCAAATTGTGAGTTGCCAAACCATTAATGGCCCCGGAATAAATTTTATTACCACGTTTAATTACATTGGCAATGTTATGAGCGCTTTCTACAATAACACCTTGTATAGAGCTACTTTCGGCTTTTTTAAGGCTATCCTCGGCTTTCAGTTCCTGAGCTTGTTTTCTGAAATTCTTGTAACTTTTTGCAATTACAATAACAGCAAATGCCAATAGAGCAACAATGGCAATGGTGCCACCGTAGTAAATAATATAAGCTATAATAGCGCAGGTAACGAAGGCACTTATAGCCGTTAAAAACCACCCCGCGATCACATTGATTACCCCGGCTACGCGGTATACAGCACTTTCACTTCCCCAGGCGCGATCGGCAAGCGATGAACCCATGGCAACCATGAAGGTTACGTAGGTAGTGGATAATGGTAATTTGTTTGAGGTTGCAATAGAAATTAAACTACTGGCTACCATTAAATTTACTGAGGCTCTTACCAAATCGAAGGCCGGTTTTTCATCTGGCTTTACCGTAAGGTCTTTAGGTGGTTTAGTAAATTGTTTGTCGATAAACCGTTTTGACGCTTTTGGCAGGATCATATTAAGACCATCTGACGTCGCAATACTGAATCGCACGATACTTCTTGATAAAAAGTTTGGCTGAAAGCGTTCTTTCATTTCGTCCTGACGAGACAAATCCACCGAGGTTTTTACCACAGCTTTGGCTTTACTTGAGAACCACAGCGTAAGCACCATCACCAGACCTGCAATAAGTAACAAGTACGGCTGCGTGGGCACGGCCGCGGATAAGGCTTCCATAGAAAAATTATGTGCTACTTCACCACTTACAGACCAGGCTTCATAAGAATTTAATGCCGCAATAGGAACACCAATAAAGTTTACCAAATCATTTCCGGCGAAAGCCACAGCCAAAGCAAAAGTTCCAACAACGATGATGATCTTATAAATATTCAACTTAAAGGCACTCATTAGGATCAAAGAAATTAAAGTGAAAAACACAAATCCTGAACCTAGAAGTATTATCGGTTCAATAGAGGTTATATTTTGAATAGAGCCGTGTAAATAGGTGGCATCCTTAATACCTTTTATCAGAATAAAATATAAAATGGAGGTAGAGGCAACACCACTGAACATAGCGCCAAAAATAGAGGGCTTTTGCTCAAATTTGAATGACAATAACAGTCGCGAAACAAACTGAACGACGGCACCTACGGTAAAGGCGACGACGACGGATAGAAGGATACCAAAAATGATTTCAATAGCCTTATCGTTATTAATGTAATTTGATATATTAAGAATAGATTCGTTACTCGAAAATATTTTTATGGTAGCAACGCAAACGGAAGCACCCAGTAATTCAAAAACAATAGAAACAGTTGTTGATGTTGGTAAGCCAAGAGAATTAAAAAAGTCTAGCAATAAAATATCAGTGATCATAACGGCCATGAAAATGATCATGATCTCATCGAACATAAATTCTCCGGGATTAAAGATCCCTTTTCGCGCCACTTCCATCATCCCACTGGAACTGAATGCACCAACGGTAACGCCTAAACTGGCTACGATCATGATAGTTCTGAAGGAAACGGCTTTAGAGCCTATGGCAGAATTTAAAAAGTTTACAGCATCGTTGCTTACTCCAACAATCAAATCGGCAATAGCTAAAAATGCTAAAGCGATTAGCATGTAGATATAAATGTTTTCCATGAAGTACTTCTAAAAATATATTCGCAAATTTCTTATTTTAAATTGAACTCAATGTTAATTGAATGTTATGTTCTTTGAATTTCAAATTTAAAAATTTAGTCTGAAGAATGATGTTTACTACTCATGTTACTAAAAATATTAAAAATTTAATATTGTAAAAAACTGAAAAACAGTTGATTACAATTTTAATGTTAACTTAATGTTATGTGAATGTTGTGTGAGTGTAAAATATGATATATATTTGTAAAGTAAATATTAATAAAACCCCCATCAAAATGAAAAATCTAATCGTAATTATCTGTGTATTTTTTACAACTTTAGCCTTTGCACAAAAGGATAACCGCGTATTGACTCTGAACAAAGAAACAAATGCAATTGATGTGGTGTATTATTACGATAATGGTAACGTAAGTCAGACCGGGCATTATACGGCCGATGGCAAGTTAGATGGCAAATGGATGACCTTTGATGAAGCTGGTAACAAAACCGTTGTGGCCTACTATAAGGATGGTAAAAAAGTAGGTAAATGGACCTACTATATTGATGGTAAAACTAAAGAGGTAGATTACACGAATAATATAGCCTCGCTGTAATAACACAACATAACAAACAAAAAAAGCATCACGCCCGGCGTGATGCTTTTTTTGTTATATGTGATTGGTAATTACATTCTTGTCCAACCAGCTCCCCAGGTAGCAACGTCAGTCATAGTTGCAGTACCGTCGTTTGTTACGAAATCTGTAACAGTAAAGGTTTCTGGAGTTTGATTATCTAATTTAGTGATGATATCATCAAAAGTTACATCCGTAGCGTGTAATGAACCATCAACAACCCAGGCACCTGTTGGGTTATCACCGGCATCACCATGAATTCCAAATCCTTTATCGAAGCCTTTTAAGTAAATATTCTTTAAAGTTCCTTTAGTTCCAACTCTTAAACGAACAGCTTCTCCGCCGGTTGAAGAACCGTTTCCAATAATTGTAATGTTTGTTAATGTTGGATTAGCCCAGAACTTCGGATCGATGTTGTTACCGTAATCAGAGTTGTAACCATCAGCTTCAATTCCTTTATCGTGGTTAGGACCTTGTAATACATAAGCATCAGTAATAGATCCTGAGAACCCTTCAGTCCAGTCGATAGAATCATCTTCATTTAAAACAGCCAGGTAGTGAGAAACGTTTACAGTACCTCCAAAGAACTCAGCACCATCATCTTTACCGGCGTAAGATTCAATATAGTCAACAACAGTACCGTTACCTACACCGTAGAAAGAGAAACCGTTATTCTCAGAAGACCCATCAGCGGCACCACCTGAGTACTCAAGTCGCATATACTTAATAATACCGGAGTTATCGGTAGCGTCAGTTCCACCGTAAGGTAAACTTCCGATCTCAGAAGTAGAGGTTGCACCGGCAGCTACAGAGTTCACAGGGGCTTTTCCTAATAGGATCAAACCACCCCAGTCACCAGGTGCAGGAGAAGAAGCATTGGATGTTAATACGATTGGTTCAGAAGCAGTTCCCTGAGCATCGATCTTAGCACCTTGAGAAATAGCGATATAAACACTAGCACCGGAAGCTAAAGCTTTAATGGTCATTCCAGCTGGAATCGTTAAAGTTGTTCCTGAGTTCATGATCAAAGGGCCATTTAGTACATAGGTATTGTTCGGGTCAAGTGTTAGGTCTTGCGTGTAATTTCCTGAAAGGAAAATAGTACCGTCAGTAGAACCTGAGCCGTTGTAATTATTTATAATGATATCAGAAGTACCATCTGTAGTACAAGAGAAAAGCACAGTAATTAATGCGATTCCTAAGATTAAAGTTTTTTTCATCATTTTTTGTTTAATTAATTTTCAGATTTGATTATTTATTTGTGTGTAGTTAAAAATTATACTTTAATTGTAAACTAAGATCCATACCGCGCTTATAGCCGGAGATACCCTTACCATTGGCAGAGTTCACTATTATGTCTCCAAGAGTAGCTTCACGAACGTATTTGATGGTTGGGTTTAATAAGTTCTTGACACTAAAGTTTAGTTCCAGACCATCACCTATCTTATTTTTCCAAATAAAATCCAGTGTTGAAACACTTTTCTCAACAATATTTCCTAATTGTCCTGAGCCCAGGGCATCGATACGATCAGAGAAATAAGAGAATACCAATGCTGCGGATGGCTGATATTTTGAATCGGCAAATTCAGGAGCATAGTTCACGTCTGCGTTCAATAATAATGGAGAAGCACCTTGTAACTCATCACTACTTCTGTTAAAAGACAGGTTATAGGTTCCATTGATGTTTGAGTACAGATTTTGTTTGGTTTTCATATAACTTCCGTTGAAGCCTAATGACAATTTTGGATCATCATTTTCATTGGTCAACAAGTTTTTACGCACTTCCAATTCAACACCATAAAGTGTTGCTTTATCTCCGGTTCTAAAATAACGTTGCGTTCCTGTAGCATCAGCGCCAACCACCAGGTTGATCGGATCCTCAATCTTTTTAGCGAAAGCTCCAACAGAGAATATTTCACTTTTGGTCATGAACCATTCATATTTCAAGTCGAAGTTCAAAATCTTAGAATAAGATTTATCGCTTACATTTTCGTAACCGGGTCCTGTAACTCCAAGAAGATCAGGGTTACCTCCAATTCTTGTTGTAACACCTTCGTAAACAAATGGTGCCACTTCTTTGAATTCAGGAAGTGATATGGTTTGACTTGCCGTAAAACGCAAGTTTTGATCGTCATTAATACTATACTTGATATTCAAACTTGGCAATAAGAAATTAGTATTCGAATTGATGGTGGCTTTTCCATTGTTACCAAGGTTGATAACATCGTAGCTGATATTCTGTTGCACAGCTTCAAAACGCGCGCCTGGAACAAACAACCATTTTTCTCCGGCCTTGATCTCAGCATTCACATAACCGGCATAGATATCAAGTTTACCAGTATAGGAGTTCTCAGGTAAACCTGGTAAATTAGTTGTGGATAATCCAGGTAAGGGATTGATAACCTTAATTTCATAAGCTCCGGAAGGATCATTGGGTTCCAATCTTAAATTGTCCAGATTGAAAATAGCGTTGAAATTATTTGCATCCGTAACAGGGTAATTTGCATCAAATACTTTATAACCGTAGCGGATATTTTCAAATTCTCTTTGCTTACTCTTACCATTATAACCAAAGTTGAATTTTAGGTTATCTGAAACGGTATAAGCTAAATTCAAACGACTACTAAATTCATCATCTTTAATATTTTGAAAATAACGTTGGTTATCAAAAGGAATGTTTCTGTAGAAAACCGGGTTCGTATTCGGATCGTTATCTAAAGCGAACTGGTAATTTTCTAAACTGATACGCTTTCTATCAGGTTGATCTGAATATACTAGATTATACCCTAGGCCCCAATCTACATCTAATTTTCCGTAATCATGTGAGCCTTCCAATTGATTCACAAACATACGGGTTTGATCGAACTGCACATTCATTTGGTAGAATCCTTTTTCAGTATCAATTTGAGCATCACGGTTTCTACCGGTGCCATCAAAACCAAAATACCCAACAACATCAGATGAGTTGTTTATAAATAAGGAGGTGTATTTTAACTTGTTTTCATCATCGATCTTATAAATGGCACTTGCCATTGCAGTTGAGGTTGTACCGTATTCATATTCCTCAGCAGCATCAAAAGCTTTTTTCTCAACTAAGGTATAATCTACAGAAACGCCATTTCTATATTCGTAATTGTTTTCGAAAGACCCTGTTAAGAACAAGCTTAATTTTGAACCATCTTTAAAGTTGAAAGATTTTCCAAGAGAGCCACCATAATTAATATTGATAGGGGTGCCGGCATCTACCGGATCAATACCATGCGATAAAATTACGGCAAACGGGTTGTGTGCGTAACGTCCGTAATAACCCCAGTAACCGGTACCTTCACTTCTTACGAAATTTTTCCCGATAGCGTTGGTGTTAAATCCGGAGCCTGCAAAAAGGTCTAACATGAATTTTCCGGTGTAATCCTTAGACGTAATATCTACATTACCAGCGGAGAAGTCACCATAAAATTTAGATGAATAGGCTTTAGAGACAGAAATATTCTCGATGATGTCTGTTGAAAATAAATTTAGATCGATGTTCTTTTTGTTTACATCATTGGATGGTAAAGACAAACCGTTTAAAGTAGTATTTAAATAACGGTCGCCCATACCACGTACATAAACATTCGATGAACCTTCCTGCTTAGAGATACCGGAAATTTTAGTTACCGCAGCTGCAGCATCGCCGATACCTTTTCGAGATAATTCCTGGGCACCAATACTTTGTTTGATCTCCACAGCTTTCTTCTGATCCAAGAGTAAAGCAGTTTCACTTTCTTTTCGCGTTGTTGTGGTGATCACAACTTCATCTAAAGAAGCAGCACTGGCACTCATGGTTACATTAACTTCAGTCACTTTTCCTGCCGTAACGGTTACCGGAATTTCCTGAGTGGTATAACCCACAAAACTGAATATTAAAGTATAAGCACCTGGAGTCAGGTTTTCGAAACTGTACAAACCATCAAAATCTGATGTGGTTCCTTTTGTTGTTCCTTTAATAAGAACGTTGGCAAAGGCCAGGGGTTCGTTATTATATTCTTTATCAATAAGCTTTCCTACGATAGAACCTGTGCTCTGTGCGAAAGAAAATGATGTGATTAAGACTATTAATAAGAGGATTATTTTTTTCATTAGTTTTTGTTAATTTCTTGGTGCAAAGAAACCACCATTATGTAAATACAGTGTTATCTCAAGATTAAAGAACAATGATAAAAGTGTTAGGGTAATGTTATGAGAAGCCTGGGATATTTTTTTATCCGTTACATTTACTTAACATCATTTTTTTGGAGTTTTAAAATAGATTGTGAAAGTGAAAAAAACACGGAAATAAAAACGCCGCTTTCATTGAAAGCGGCGTTTTAGTTTTTACCCTATATTTATTTTGCAATGTTTTTTATTTATCGGAAACTGATGCAGAATTTTGCTCGGCACTGGCCAATGAAACCAAATCATCTAAAGAGATGGTACTTGCAGCCATTTCTAAAGTAACTTTATTGGTGGTTTCAGGTTTTACCTCCACTGTGATCTCTTTAGGATCGTAACCAACAAAACGCGATACTAAGGTGTATGTACCGGGTTTAAGGTTTTCAAATTTGAAATGACCCTGGGCGTCAGATACAGTTTTAGATTCAGAACCTTTAATAGTCACTTTAGCCATATTAAGAGGCCCATTATTCGATTCCTGATCCAATAAATGACCTTCAATAGTGCCGGTGCTTTGTGCAAACCCTGTTGCAGCAACCATTAAAAAAACAAGTGTGTAAATAAATTTCATAGTTCTAACTGACTAACTCTAAATAACTGGTACAAATAACACACTTAAGTTTAACCCAAGTGTTATCAAAAAGTTAACCTTTAATGAATAATATGTTACCTTAATGTTACCAAATACGGCCTTCTTTTTTAGGTGAATTTAGTTATCTTGCCAACATTAATTTTCAAGCATGAACTGGGAGCAACTTTTATCTTTAAAACGCTACGGCGATACGAATAAACGCTTACGAAAAGAACAGGATGATACCCGTCTGGGTTTTGAGGTCGATTATGACCGGGTTATTTTCTCTGCTGCCTTCCGAAGTTTACAGGATAAAACCCAGGTCATTCCGTTGTCGCAAACCGATTTTGTCCACACACGCCTAACACACAGTTTAGAAGTTAGTGTGGTGGGACGCTCTCTGGGCCGACTGGTAGGAAAAAAACTCATTGAAAAACATCCGCACTTGCAAAAAGTTCATGGCTATCAGGCCAACGATTTTGGAGCCATTGTAGCTGCGGCAGCTCTGGCACATGATATTGGTAATCCGCCTTTTGGTCACTCCGGTGAAAAAGCTATTGGCGAATTTTTTAAAACCGGTGAAGGCAAACAATTCAAAGATGAACTTACCGCTAAGGAATATCAGGACCTTTGTGATTTTGAAGGCAATGCCAACGGCTTTAAACTGCTAACCGAAAGCAGACCCGGACGTCCCGGTGGACTCCGGTTAAGTTACGCAACGCTCGGTGCCTTCATGAAATATCCAAAAGAGTCACTACCCAAACGGCCAACGAATCATATAGCCGATAAAAAATATGGATTTTTTCAAGGTGAAAAAGAGGCGTTTACTGATGTTGCTGAAGAATTAGGGTTACTCAAACAAAAAGGCGACGATCTCCGTTATGCCAGGCATCCCTTAGCTTTTTTAGTAGAAGCGGCAGATGATATTTGCTATACCATTATCGATTTTGAAGACGGTATAAATCTCGGGTTGATCCAGGAAGAATTCGCTTTGGAGTTCTTGTCCAAGATTATTCGAAGTAATATCAAACCTGAAAATTATTATGCCTTATCAACCAAAGAAGATCGCATAGGTTACCTGCGTGCCCTGGCCATTGGGAACCTTATCAATGAGGCAGCAGCTATTTTTATGAAGAATGAAGAGGCCATTTTACATGGCAATTTCCATACAGCGCTGCTCGATAAAAGTCAGTATGAAGCCCAGATCAACGACATCATCAAGATCAGTGTTCAAAATATTTATCAGTCTTCAGAGGTTGTCGATAAAGAGATTGCCGGTTACCGCGTTATCAACACGCTACTTGAAACCTATACGCAAGCCGTGAATAATAGTTTCAACAACACCGCTGCACATTACGATAAACTCATTCTCAAAGATTGGTCGCCAAACTTAAAACTTGAAAACTCTACGCTTTACCAACGTTTGTCCAGCGTGTGTTTCCATATTGCCTCACTCTCCGATAGCCAGGCGATCAAAGCATACAAAAAAATTCAGGGTTTCGAATTGTAGGTTTGTTATTTTATTATTTCGTCATTGCGAGTAAACCCAATTGTCATTCCCGCAAAGGCGGGAATCCAGAATGGAACGTCATTGCGAGCACAGCGAAGCAATCTTTTTAAAAGAACCTTGCTGTCATTCAGAGCGCAATGCTTTGAAGCGAAGAATCTCTGCTCTTATTTGAGGGATTACCGCGTCGCTTACGCTCCTCGTAATGACAAAATAGATCATCATTGAGAGCATAGCGAAGCAATCTGAAAAAAGAATGACAAAAGAAAATTTTAATCCTGTAGTACCTGAGATACCACCGCTCGAATACTCTCAGCATCCAACCCAACAAAATCCTGAAGTTCTCCAACTTCGCCGTGGTTCACAAAGGTGTCGGGAATACCAAGAACCTTAATCGTATTATGGTAATCGTGGGTGGCGGCAAATTCCAGAATAGCAGCTCCAAAACCACCTTTCACACTATTGTCTTCAACTGTTATAACTGTTGTGTAGTTTTTAAAGATGTCATGTAATAAATCTTCATCCAGAGGTTTTATAAAACGCATATCATAATGCGCTGCCGGCAGATCTTCCAGAGCTTCAGAAACATTTTCTGCCATAGTACCAACAGAAAGTACTACCACAGATTTACCCAACCTTAAAAGCTGCCCTTTACCAATCTCGATCGACTCAAAAGGTTGTTTCCAATCGGAGATAAGACCTTTTCCTCTTGGGTATCGTATCGCTATCGGACCTTCCAAACCTTGTTGCGCTGTGTACATGATGTTGCGAAGTTCTATCTCGTTACGCGGTGCAAAAATGGTCATATTCGGAATGCAGCGTAAATACGACAAATCGAAAACCCCATGATGCGTTGCACCATCTTTGCCCACCAGACCGGCACGGTCCAGGCAAAAGATAACCGGGAGCTTTTGAAGCGCAACATCATGAATGATCTGATCGTAAGCCCGTTGTAAAAACGTGGAATAAATAGCACAAAAAGGGATTAATCCTTGCGTAGCCATTCCGGCGGATAAAGTTACCGCATGCTGCTCGGCAATACCCACATCAAAAGCACGATCAGGGAAAGCTTTCATTAAATATTTCATGGAAGTTCCGGTAGGCATTGCTGCAGTGATACCAACAATATTTTCATTTGTTTTAGCAAGTTCTACTAGAGTTAAACCAAAAACATCCTGATATTTTAAGGGGCCATCGGATGAAGTTTTTTGAACCAATTCACCGGTTTTTGCATCAAATTTTCCGGGAGCATGGTAGGTTACCTGATCGGCTTCAGCCTGCTTTAAACCTTTACCTTTTGTAGTGATCACGTGTAAAAGTTTTGGGCCTTTTTTAGTTTTTAACCGTTTTAAAACCTTGAGCAATTTTGGCAGATCATGGCCATCTATAGGACCATAATAATCAAAATTCAGAGCTTCCATAATATTATTTTCCTTCTGGATCCCTTTTTTTACGTTTGTTAAATAGTGCTTCAGTGCCCCAACACTGGGATCGATCCCAATGGCATTATCGTTCAAAATAACCAGAAGATTAGCATCGGTAACTCCGGCATGATTTAAGCCTTCAAAGGCCATGCCTGCTGCGATACTGGCATCGCCAATAACAGCGATATGTTGCTTTTGATGATCACCTTTTAGGTTACTGGCCAGTGCCATACCTAATGCTGCCGAGATAGAAGTGGAGGCATGCCCGACACCGAAGGTATCGTAAATACTTTCACTTCGTTTCGGAAAACCGCTAATACCGCCCCACTCCCGATTAGTATGAAATTGCTCACGGCGTCCTGTTAGTATTTTGTGGCCGTATGCCTGATGGCCCACATCCCAAAGTAAGAGGTCTTCCGGAGTATTAAATACATAATGAAGGGCAATGGTGAGTTCTACAACACCTAAACTCGCACCTAAATGCCCCTCCTTTGTGGCAACCACGCTAATAATGTAGTCCCGAAGTTCTTTAGCTAATTCGGGCAAATCCTCAGGAGCCAGTTTTCTTAGATCTTCAGGAAAATTAATCGTATGTAATAAGTGATTTTGCACCACACAAAAGTACAGTTTTTAAAGGTGTTTTTTTAAAATATTTTTTAATGGATCATACGCTCAAAGTTTACATATATTTTTAATTTTTAATTTGATAATCAGTGAGGAAAAGAAACAAATATTGTTAAAGTGTGTGATAATTATTAAAGGATATTAGTATATTTAAACACTAAAAAAAAATTGAAATGAGAAAATTTTACAAGGCTTTCCCTTTGGTTGCTCTTTGTCTTTTTATGACTTTTTCGGCTTTAGCACAAACAAAACTTTCAGAGTCAAAATTCGGTCCGGCGGTATCATCTTTTTTAAAAACCAATGCCAGAACCGGAAAATTATCTGCAACGGATATCCGGGACATTTATATTAACAAGACCACCTTTTCAGAGAAATCAGGGGTTTCTAATATTTATATAAACCAGTTTTATAAGGGAATCAAATTGATCAATGTCTCTTCCAGCGTGGCTATAAAAAATAATAAAGTGTTTTATATGGCGGGTGACATGGAGCCTAATTTAGCCCAACGTATTAATACAGTAAATCCTAGCCTCTCTCCTGAAAATGCTATTGAAAAAGTAGCTGCCCGATTCAAATTAGGACCCGTAGGGACCTTAGAGCTAATAGATACCGAAACCCATAAAAACATATATTCCAAAGGTGATATTTCTCAAGAAAATATTCCTGTTGAACAGGTCTATTTTAAAACTAAAGATGGCGAAATTAGATTAGCCTGGGATTTGAACATCTTCACCAAAGATGGTAAACATTGGTGGAGTGTGCGTGTGGACGCTACCAACGGAACTATCTTAGATATTAATGATTGGACCGTTGAATGTAGTTTTGGAGATAATAACCATGCGAATCATCAGCATCATTTGAAGCCTGAAGTTTTTGGGAGGCCCGAACTTTTCAAAACCAGTAGTTCTACTTTGGTCGATGGCTCACAATATAATGTCTATGCCCTTCCTACTGAAAGTCCAAACCACGGATCCCGGACTTTGGTGTCCAATCCTGCTGATCCTACGGCCTCTCCATTTGGCTGGCATGATGATAATGGAATGGCCGGACCAGAGTACACCACAACTAAAGGTAACAATGTTTTAGCTTATGATGACTCCATAGGAAAAAATTCAACATTGTATTCTGCAGACGGTGGCGCCACATTAGATTTTAATTTTCCAATCGATTTTACGCAACAACCTGGGGTGTCTCGTGATGCTTCGCTTACTAATTTATTTTATATCAGTAATATGGTTCACGACATCACCTATCAGTATGGTTTTGATGAAGCCTCCGGAAATTTTCAAAAGTTGAATTATTCGGGTGATAGTACTGGTGAAGGAGACCCTGTAATAGCCGATGGTTTGGATGGTAGTGGTTACGATAACGCAAACTTTTCTACTCCAAATGATGGTAGTAGCCCCCGTATGCAAATGTATCTTTGGAATCCTAAGGATGGCATTGCACTTACTATTAATAGTGGTAGATTGGCTGGTGATTATGTTGGAATTCCTGCAGGTTTTGGTGGGGATTTATCCACGCCCGTAACAGCAGATCTTGCCTTGGCTATTGATGATAATTCGGGAGGTACATCAACAGACATTTATGACGCTTGCGATGTTATTACTAATGGAGCGGATTTGGTTGGAAAAATCGCTGTAATGAATCGTGGGACCTGTGAATTTGGTTCCAAATTGCTAGCGGTACAAAATGAAGGTGCCGTAGGAGCTATTGTTATCACCGATACCAGACCTATAGGTGTTATGGGTGGCGGTGCTGATGGTGACCTGGTAACCATTCCGGGAATTATGATAAGTAGAACTGACGGGGATAATATTATTGCCAGGTTAGAAATTAATTCAACCATCAACGCCACTTTAAAACAACCATTATTTATTGATGGGGATTATGATAACGGTGTCATTATTCATGAGTATGCCCACGGAATTTCGAACCGTTTAACCGGAGGTGCTGCCAATTCTAACTGTTTGAATTCTTGTAGTGAATTTGATCCGGATACGGGCGATTGCATCACCTACACCGAACAAATGGGTGAAGGATGGTCTGATTGGCTGGCCTTGATGCTTACTATGAAATCTACAGATAATGGTGCCACCGGACGTGGTATTGCAACCTATGATGCAGATCAGGCCATTGATGGTCCGGGTATAAGACCTTACAGATATAGCACGGATACGAGTATAAATCCCATGACCTATGATTACACGAACAGAACATCAAGTATAAGCGCACCGCATGGTGTGGGTTCTGTTTGGGCTACCATGCTTTGGGATCTTACCTGGAAATATATCGAGAAATACGGTTTCGATCCTGATTTTTATTCCGGAACCGGTGGAAATAATAAGATCTTGCAAATTGTTATGGATGCTATGAAATTACAAGACTGTAACCCGGGTTTTGTACAGGCCAGAAATGCCGTTCTCGCGGCTGACCAAGCACTGGGAGGTCAGGACCAATGTATGATCTGGGAAACCTTTGCAGCTCGTGGTTTGGGATATAGTGCTGATCAGGGAACTTTCGATTCACGCACAGATCAAACCCAAGCATTTGATATGCCACCAGCGGATGATCCAAGTTTAGTAAATTGTACCACCTTAAGTGCAGAGGAATTTGGAGCTTCAGACTATAATATCTATCCAAATCCTGCGAAGCATTTGCTAAATATCAAGCCTAAAATGGCACTTGGTAATGTTACCATGACCTTAGTTGATATTAATGGTAGAACGATGTTGCAGCAGAAAACTGATTTAAATAAGACGGTTACCCTGGATGTGAGTAGCTTGCAATCCGGATTATATATTTTAAATATCCATGGGGATTACATTAATACCAATGAAAAAATATTAATTGACTAAATAGTTTAATGCTATTTGAAAAAGAGCCTTAACGGCTCTTTTTTTTTATTTTTGTTTTTATGATACAACCTTTTGATGATAATTACTTTATGAAAAAGGCCTTGCAGGAAGCCGAGTTGGCTTTCGAGAAAGGTGAAATTCCGGTTGGGGCCGTAATCGTTATTGGTGATAAAGTGATTGCCCGAGGCCATAATTTAACGGAAACCTTGAATGATGTTACTGCTCATGCTGAAATGCAGGCGATAACTTCGGCGGCCAATTTTTTAGGAGGGAAATATTTATTGAATTGCACGCTTTATGTGACGCTTGAACCTTGTCAAATGTGTGCCGGAGCGCTTTACTGGAGTCAGATATCTAAAATTGTTTATGGTGCTCGCGATGAAGAACGGGGTTGTATAAATCTTAAAACCAAACTGCATCCGAAGACCAAAATGAAAGGGGGCGTTATGGCAGAAGGGGCTTCACAATTGTTAAAGCGGTTCTTTATTGAAAGGCGTAACTTGAATTAAGTGTCATTACGAGGAGTATCACGACGTGGTAATCTCAGGAACAGATTGCTTCGTTTCACTCGCAATGACGGTTCTTTTCATCATTACGAGGAGTTTAGTGACGTGGTTAGCTCATCATGCAGATTCCCGCCTTCGCGGGAATGACAAGAAGGATTTTACAATAAACAGATGGCTTCGATATGCTTGCAATGACGTTTCTTATTGTCATTACGAGGAGCGGAGCGACGTGGTAATCTTTTAAAATAGATTCCTGCCTTCGCGGGAATGACGAAATATTGTCTAGTTTCTGACTTTGGCAAAAATGCCCGCGTTAGGCCTGCCTGCCGGCAGGCAGGGATAGTAGCGGAAAGCCCACAGCGAGGTACGAGCGAGGACTTGCAGCGTATAGCCCGACCACGCCATCGGCGGGGGAACGCCCAAAACTTATTTATGCTTTTTTTCGGATTTTTGATTTTCGCGCATACGATCGAGACTTTCTTTGGTGATCATGTAGTCTTTGATATCTTTATCTTTCCAGCGATACCAGGAAAACAATGGGAAAACCACAACGAATAATCCTACCACACCAAGACCGATAAGCAATTCATTATGGCCGCCCGGCATGGCAAAACCTGCAATGATGCTACCCATGGAGGCGATAAAAAATATCCAGATAATGTATTTCATTAGTTCGTGAGATTTATAAGTTTGCGACGGTAGGCGGTAAGGAGTTTGGATTTGGAGATAAAACCTACGTAAGCGCCGTTTTTAAGCACCGGTAAATTCCATGCGCCACTATCCTGAAATTTTTTCATGATTACCGTCATACGGTCTTTTTCCATATCGATAATCTCCGGTGGATCTTGCATAACCTCGGTAGCCGTAACCTCGTCATAAAGGGTTTGATCGAACATGATCGGCCTGATGTCGTCCAGTAAAATAACACCTACCAATGATTTATCCTTTTCATTAATAACCGGGAAAATATTTCGTTTGGATTTTACCACGGCTTTATGGACAATGTCGCCAAGGGTCATTTTTGCAGTTACCGGAATAAAATTGGTTTCTACCACGGTATTGATATCCATAAGTGTAAGTACGGCGTGATCTTTATCGTGTGTAATGAGCTCGCCTTTTTTACCCAATTCCATGGAATAAACAGAGTGGCGGTAGAAGTACTTCGTAATCCCAAAGGAGATGGTCGCGGTTAGCATGAGCGGAATAAACAAGTCGTAACCACCAGTAAGTTCTGCAATCAGGAATATTGCCGTTAAAGGAGCTTGAAGCACGCCGGCCATTAAACCTGCCATACCTACCAGTGTAAAATTACTTTCGGATACGGAAATTCCGATACCACTGTGGTTTATTATTTTGGCAATGCAATTCCCCATGATACTACCCATAAATAAGGTAGGCGCGAATATACCACCAACGCCATTGGCGCCAAAGGTGATGGCACTCGCGATGATCTTAAAAAATACCAAACCTGCTAACAAAGCAATAACTACCCAGATGTTTGACACATCCAGGTTGAGGATATTATTTTCCAGGGCTTGTTCCGGTCGGCCGGCGATGAGGTTGTTAATTACTTCGTAACCCTCACCGTAAAGGGGTGGAATGAAAAAGATAAGGACTCCAATTAAAATACCACCAACAATGAATTGTTTAATGGGGGAGTCAATTTTATTGAATTGATTTTGAATACGGCTGTAGGCTTCCGTAAAATACATGGAGGTTAACGAAGCGATAATTCCCAGAGCAGCATAAAATGGCATATCGGCCAGCGTAAATTTATCCACTATTTTAAATGGCAATAACACATCATTTCCGAAGAAGAAATAGGAAGTGAAAATACCTGATAAGGACGCCAGTAAAAGCGGTAACATGGAAGCCAGTGTAAGATCTAAACTAAAAACCTCAATGGCAAAAATAATGGCGGCAATAGGTGCTTTGAAAATTGAAGACAAGGCACCGGCAGCAGCACAGCCAATAAGTAAGTTTCGCGTTCTTTGGTTCATATGGAACATGCGCGATAAATTGGAACTAATGGCAGCTCCTGTGGCTACGGTTGGTCCCTCGAGTCCAACAGACCCACCAAAACCTACCGTAAGGGGCGCCGTTAAAATAGACCCATACATTTGAAAACGGCGCATGATACCCTTGCGTTTGGCGATGGCATAAAGCGTGGAAGGTATCCCGTGACTTACTTTATGTCTGGTTACATATTTCATTACTAAATACACAATGGCAAAACCAATGATGGGAAACAAAAAGTAAAAGGCATGATGATACTCTTGTACTAAATTACCCTCGAGTATATGTTGTATAAAGTGGGTTAAGTTTTTTAAAACTACGGCACCAAAGCCAGATAAAAAACCAACCATGATACTTAAAATATATACAAACTGCTTTTGAGAGATATGTTTGGCTCTCCAGATAAGAATGCGTTTATATAATGTTTTTGCTGGCATAATTAAAACTATAAAAAAATCCTGCGTGAGCAGGATATTAGTGTTAAGATTTTAAATTTAGTTTCAAGTTAAGGTCTTCAAGTTGCACATCGTCGATAGGCGCTGGCGCATCGATCATCACATCGCGACCATTATTATTTTTTGGAAATGCAATGAAATCTCTAATGGTTTCTTGTCCGCCTAAAATGGCAACCAAACGATCCAGACCAAAGGCTAAACCGCCATGAGGTGGAGCACCATATTGAAAGGCATCCATTAAAAAACCGAATTGTGCTTTGGCTTCTTCAGGAGTAAAACCTAAATAATCGAACATCAAGGATTGTGTGGCCTTGTCATGAATTCTAATAGATCCGCCACCAATTTCATTTCCATTAAGAACGAGGTCGTAGGCATTCGCTTTTACAGCTCCGGGATCGGTTTTTAATAATTCGATCTGCTCTGCTTTTGGTGCCGTGAACGGGTGATGCATGGCGTGGTAGCGCTCCGTCTCTTCGTCCCATTCCAATAAAGGGAAATCAATAACCCAAAGCGGTGCAAATTCATTGGGCTTGCGTAACCCCAGACGCTCTGCTAATTCCATACGTAACGCGCTGAGTTGCGGACGCACTTTTTCGGCTTCGCCGGAAAGTACACAGATCAGGTCGCCCGGTTTTGCATTAATAGCTTCTGCCCATTTGGCAAGATCGTTCTGGTCGTAGAATTTATCTACCGAAGATTTATAAGTTCCGTCTTCATTTACACGGCAATAAACCATGCCCATGGCGCCAATTTGTGGACGTTTTACCCAGTCGATCAAATTGTCGATCTCTTTTCTGGTGAAACTATTTCCGCCGGGAACGGCGATACCAACAACTAATTCTGCTGAATTGAATACATTAAAGTCTTTATGTTGGGCTACTGCATTTAATTCCCCGAAGGTCATCCCAAAACGGATATCCGGTTTGTCGTTGCCATACAAACGCATGGCTTCGTCGTAAGTCATTCTCGGAAATTTATCAACGGTAACACCATTAATTTCTTTAAGTAAATAACGTGTTAAACCTTCAAATGTGTTTAAAATATCTTCCTGATCGATAAATGCCATTTCACAGTCGATCTGTGTAAACTCGGGCTGACGATCGGCACGTAGATCTTCATCTCTAAAGCATTTAACAATTTGAAAATACTTATCCATACCACCAACCATAAGGAGTTGTTTAAAGGTTTGTGGCGATTGCGGTAAGGCGTAAAATTGTCCCGGATTCATGCGCGAGGGCACAACAAAATCACGGGCGCCTTCCGGTGTCGATTTGATCAAATACGGTGTTTCGATCTCTATAAAATCTTCATTTGAAAGATAGGTTCTAACCGCTTGGGTTACCTTATGCCTGAAAATCAAATTTTTCTTAACCGGATTTCGGCGAATATCGAGGTAGCGGTATTTCATGCGCAATTCTTCACCACCATCGGTTTTATCTTCAATAGTAAACGGAGGAAGCAATGCTGCATTAAGAATATTCAATTCTGAAACCAGGATTTCAATATCTCCTGTTGGAAGATTGGGGTTTTTAGAAGCGCGTTCAATAACAGTTCCGGTAACCTGAATCACAAATTCACGGCCAAGATCTTGCGCTTGTTCCATGATATTTTTTGGTGTACGCTCTTCATCAAAAACCAATTGCGTAATACCATAGCGATCGCGAAGATCGACCCAAACGATAAACCCTTTGTCTCTGATTTTCTGAACCCAGCCGGCTAATGTAACCGTTTTATTGACGTGTGCTGCATGCAATGCACCACAGTTATGACTTCTATACATTGTTGTAAAATTTTATCACCCTACAAATTAAAAATACTGGTGTAGAATAAAAGTGCAAATTTAGTAAGATATCTTTTCAAAAAACTAACAAATCCAGGGATATTTTAATGATTTATATTATGAAATATTTTCATTAAAAATGTTAAAACACAGAATATTATGCAAAAAATTAATAAAACAGGAAGACTACTTAGAATAAAATCCGTAAATTCTTCAATTATTAATTAATTAAACCATACTGATTATGAAAAAATTATTACACTCTAAGTTGTTTTTCTATCTGCTTTTCTTTGTTCCCATCGCTGTGATGGCACAAGGTACAGTTACTGGTACTGTAACAGAGGCAGATGGGCAAACACCATTACCCGGTGCTAATATTGTTGTTAAAGGTACAACGAATGGTACCATTTCCGACTTTGACGGAAACTTTAGTATTGAGGTTAAATCTTTTCCGGCTACTTTGGTAGTGTCGACGGTTGGATATGAAACAAAAGAAGTTTCAGTAAGTTCAGCAACGAATATAATTATTACCATGGCGGAAGGGGTTGCCCTGCAAGAGGTGGTTCTTATTGGGTCTAGAAACCCAAGTAGGACAGCCATTGATACTCCGGTTCCTGTGGATATTATTGATGTTACAGAACTTACTTCCGCAGGACCCCAGGTGAATTTAAACCAGATGCTTAATTATGTAGCACCTTCATTCACTTCGAACACTCAAACCATTTCTGATGGTACGGACCACATTGATCCGGCGTCATTGCGCGGTCTCGGGCCAGATCAGGTTTTGGTTCTGATCAACGGGAAAAGACGTCACAATTCTTCATTAGTAAACGTAAACGGAACTTTTGGTCGAGGTAGTGTGGGAACCGATTTAAATGCTATTCCTACGGCAGCTATTCAGCGTATCGAAGTATTGCGTGATGGTGCTGCGGCGCAATATGGTTCTGATGCCATTGCAGGTGTGATCAATATTGTTCTTAAAGAAACTACGAACGAGTTGAGTGTAAATGTGACTTCCGGAGCGCATTTCACTAAAAATGCCAATGATCAAACCGGAGGTGTGGATGGTGAAACCGTAAATGTGTCCACCAATTTTGGATTGAAACTGGGTGAAAAAGGCGGTTACATCAATTTCACAGGAGATTTCGATTTTAGAAACTATTACAGTAGAATGAAAGAATGGGAAGGAACTGTTTTCAATTTGTATAACACGGTAGAACGCTTTGCTAACAATGATGGTTATGACCTATCTCTTTTATTAGACGACAATGTTGATGATGTTATTAATTATGCAAATCAGGCCGGTATCAATTTGAATGGCGCAACCACCAAACCGGAATTACAAGATATATTAGGTGCTGATAACACTATGCAAGAATTATCGGCACGAGGTTTAACCCGAAGTGATTTTAATATGCGTGTGGGTCAGTCTGAAATTCGTGGCGGTCGGTTTTTTGCAAACATGGCCATACCACTTGATGATGCAGGAACCGAATTGTATTCATTTGCGGGAATAAGTTCGAGAAACGGTAATTCTGCCGGATTCTATAGATTACCTAATCAAAGTAGAACTTATACACCGGCTTACATCAATGGATTCTTACCTGAGATCAACTCTACGATCACTGATAAATCAGTATCTGTTGGCATTAAAGGGATGGTGAACGATTGGAATGTAGACTTCAGCAATACCTATGGTAAGAACGAGTTTTTATATACTATCGGAAACACCTTTAACGCGTCACTTCAAAAAGCATCGCCAACCGTATTTGATGCCGGAGGTTTTAACTTTATGCAAAACACAGTGAATTTAGACATCAGTCAATTTTTTGATGATATTTTTGATGGTTTGAACGTGGCCTTTGGTGCTGAGTACCGACTTGAAAATTATCAAATTGTTGCCGGTGAGGAAGCCTCTTGGGGTCAATATACTCAGGAAGGGGAACTCATTGTATTGCCATCCCAAAATCCTGCGGTAGACTTTTTTGGAAGCGCGAGACCAGGTGGTTCACAGGTATTTCCAGGCTTTAGCCCGAAAAATGAATTATCCAGAGGACGTAACAGTATTGCAGGATATATTGACCTGGAAGCCGATCTTACCGATGCATTTCTGGTAAGCTTCGCGACTCGTTTTGAAAATTATTCAGATTTTGGTTCAACAACCAATTTCAAATTAGCCACACGGATCAAAGCTGCTGAAAACTTTAATATTCGAGCTGCTTTGAATACTGGATTCAGAGCGCCGTCTTTGCACCAGTTGTATTTCAATTCCACCTCTACTATATTCCAGGATGGTATTCCTGTTGAGGTTGGAACTTTTGCTAACGACAGTAGAGCCGCTAAATTATTGGGTATTCCTGAATTGAAACAGGAGACTTCAAAAAGTGTGAGTTTGGGTTTTACAGCTAAAATGCCGGATGCCAATCTTGAATTTACGGTTGATGGTTATTTTGTAGCTATCGATGATCGCGTTGTTTACACAGGTCAGTTTAGAGGTCCCGGTACGGGTTCTGAATTGGATAATTTATTATCTCAGGCTAATGCCTCGGCAGCCTCTTTCTTTGCTAACGCTATCAACACTGAATCAAAAGGTTTGGATGTTGTGATTACTCATAAAACACCGATAGGCACGAATGGCAGATTGAAAAGTGATCTTTCAGCAACCTTATCTAAAACCCAACAGGTAGGCCCTATCAAAGCCTCTCAGGTTTTGGTAAATGCAGGTCTTGTTGACACATACTTCCCTGAAGATAGTAGAATATATCTGGAAGCCGCGGTGCCTCGTACCAAGATCAATTTAACTAATAGTTATTCTTCCGGTAAATGGGTCGTATTCTTGAGAAATGTTTTCTTTGGAGAAGTTTCAGAAGCGACATCAACGGTAGCTAATCAACAAGTTTACGGTTCTAAAGTGGTAACAGATTTATCTTTTGGATATAAAGCCTCGGAAAGTTTAACTTTTACGGTTGGAGCCAATAACCTTTTTGATATTTATCCGGACCGTACTATTGAAGCGAACCGCAGTGGTGGTCGTTTTGACTGGTCTAGACGTTCACAACAATTCGGTATTGGAGGCCGATTCTTATTTGCCAGAATGTCCTTTAAACTATAGGGTATTTTTTTATTAACATACAATTAAAAGCCTGACTTCTGTCGGGCTTTTTTTTGAATAAGTATTCTAAATGTCTTTATAAGCTTCCACCCAATGGAACTGTTTTTTCATGATTTCATCTTTTTTTGTATTCAAAAAGTCTAAATAAGCCAGCGCTATTGGCGATAAATTTTTGGCACTTAACCAAATGAGATTCCAGGTCGTAATGATAGGTAAGCCCCGAAGAGGAATGATTTGAAGATCATTATTTTTTAATTCATTTTTAATACCGATAAGAGGCATTACCGAAACACCTAAATTAGCTAACACAGCTTGTTTCACAGCTTCATTTGAGGTTAGGGCCATTTTGGTTTTTACTGAAACACCTCGTTTTGAAAGAAAATCTTCCATAGCCTTTCTCGTGGCCGAACCTGATTCTCTGAATATCATTGGAACCTTTTCTAATAAATCAGTTTTTGTACGAAAGGCTTTAACATCTAATTTACTGCTACTAACTAAATGCAATCTATTTTCCATAAGCTCAACGCGATGAACTTTTAATTTTTCCGGCAAAACGGACACCATAGCAAAATCAATTTCATTGGCTTCCAGACTTTCGATAACGCTCGATTTATTGGTTACGTCAATGATGAGTTCAATTCCCGGATGTCGTTGAACGAATTCCGTTAAAAAATAGGGCATCATGTATTTGGCGGTAGACACAATTGAAATTCGAAGCCTACCGGAAAGTTGTCCTTGGAAAGACAAGGTCTTATAGTTAATCAACTGAAGCTCATTAATAATTTTCTCACAGGTTTCGGCGATTTCATGTCCGAAGTCGGTTATATATAGTTTCCGCCCCACAACCTCAGTAAGAGGAATAGGGAACTGATCTTGAAAATTTCTTAGCTGAATTGACACTGCAGGTTGGGTTAAATTTAAGGCTTCCGAAGCCTTGGTAATACTCTGAAGCTGAGCTATTTTAAGGAAAACCTGTAGTTGGTGCAAAGTGTAATGCATAAAAAATATTTATGTATATGATAACAAATATAAATAAAAATTAATGAATAATTCCTTCGATATTTGCATCGAATTTAATTTTTACTACTAAACCTTTAATATGGAAACAAAAGAAATGGCAATTGTGAATGCTACCCAAACCCAAGAAAACATTCAATTGGTAGATGGAACATTTACAGGACCGGAAGCCTCAAACATCATTACGAATCTCATCAATGAAAAGATTAATTTTCATAAAATTCAAAGGCTTCAAAAATGGGAAGACGATCACAGTGTAAATACTTCAGATCTCGATGATCGCATTCATCAACTCCGAAAAGAAAAGGAAAAGGCTTTAAATTTTATTAACAGTCAAAAAGATACCAAGACCCGATTTAAAATTAATGGCATTCTTGAGATCACTGCAGAGGAATAGATTTGAAATAATTTCAGGATCTAGTCTTTAATTTTTTCAAACAATACAAACAACATATGAATTCAAATAATACAGCTACAAAATGGATTACCGGGAGTGTTCGGGTTGTCTTGTGGTTGCTTTTCGCGGTAAATTTGATTTATCTATTAGCAAGTTACCCCAGAGTTACACCCTGGCATTACGGTTCACTTTTACATTTAAATGGTTTTACCATCCTGATCTGGACCATGGTTTCCTTTTTCAGTGCGCTTATTAGTAGCTACAGTAAAAACTACCTGAAAGGCTTTAAATACGAAGCCAGATTTTCAGTTTTGTGTTTAAGCTTTACGCTTTCTGTTATGGTTTTCGTTTTGGCAAACCATTTGGGCCTTATGCTGATCGCCTGGTTGCTTTCAGGTGTTTTTATGTCCCAACTGATTGGTATTGATCGCCGTTGGGGGGAAGCCAGACAAGCTTCTAAATTGGCCCTAAAATATTTTGCGACCGGAACCGCTTTTCTCGGCGCAGGAATTTTATTGCTCGCAACTTACGCAGAGACTACAACCTTAACAGGGATTATTGGTCAGGTCGATCAATTACCGTCACCTGTAGTGCTTATTGCGGCGTTATGCATCATTACGGCAGCCATCATACAGTCGTCAATGTATCCCTTCCATCGTTGGTTGCTTTCGGCCATGACGGCACCAACACCGTCTTCTGCTCTAATGCATGCAGGATTTGTAAATGGATCCGGAATTTTACTCACCTTGTTTGCTGTGGTGTTATTTACCTCAGATACATTAATCATCCTATTTGTTATTGGAGGATTAACTGCAGTAATCGCTCAGTTTGCGAAACTCTTACAAGTGAATGTAAAACAAAAATTAGCCTGTTCTACAATTGCGCAGATGGGTTTCATGATCATGCAATGTGGTCTCGGATTTTTCAATGCTGCTGTTGTGCATTTGGTTCTTCATGGATTCTACAAAGCCTATTTATTTCTTTCCGCAGGAGAGGAAGTTGGTAAATCGAACCCTAAGGCTAACCCATATATTAGGATTAAACCACTGCAAGCCATAGTGGTATTGATATTTGGTTTGCTTGGAGCCTGGTTATTCACCTTTTTAACAGGAAAACATATAGGTTTGAACAGCGGATTATTCCTTACGCTTATCGTGGCGATCACCGTTGGTCAGGCTACTTACAATATTGTGAAAGAGAAGAGTCTGAGTTACACTCAGAAGCTGGTACTGCCTACGGTGCTGTTCATCGTAGGCATCTCCGCTTATGCCCTGATGTACAATGGAATGACCTTGCTCATGGCAGATGTTCCTATGGCCGTAATTCATGCACCATTAACCGGTGTGGAAATTGGATTTGGGATCGTATTCTTCATAGGATTCTTCATTATGAAACTAGGCATCTACCGAAAATATCCATGGTTATTTGTGAAGCTTATGAACTTAACACAGCCTGATCCTAAAACGGTAGTAATGTATAAATCGAAAACATCATGACACAAGAACAAATCAAAAACAAAATTGAAAAGGCGTCCAAGGTTATTGGAAAAACCTGGCCACTGTATTCATTTGTAACATCAAACCCCTTATCAGGCTACGAAAACCTGAGTTTTGATGAGGCTATTTCGCAAGCGCGAAAATATTTGAGTGCAACGGTATATCCCAGTGCTTCTGTTTTCGATGACGCTTTGAAACAAGGTGAGATCCATAATGAAATTCTTATCGATTTACTAAAAAAACAGAATTTCACTGAATCACCGGAGTTTTATCTGCAACAAATGACAGTAGAGGAGCAGGAGAATAATGGATTAACAGTAAAGCCAAACCACGACCTGGACCGCATAATATCCAAATGGCTGGCAACTTTTATGGATGAAGGTTTGGCCGATTGGACCATGCCTTTTAAAGAAGAAGGGTTTTACCGCTCTTGGCGTGAACTCGCAATATACGATTCGGAATTACCAAAATTGAAATTGAAGGATATTCCGGAATCGGCTGATGCTGCATTGGAATTGATCTTAAAAGATATTGATTCAAAAGACATTGATACCTTATTTACATACCACCTTGCAGCCTTGCCGGGATGGACAGGTTATATTAATTACAGAACGCAATCAGAATCCATCTGGCAGGAAAAATATCCTATTTCTTTACAGGAATACCTCGCTGTAAGATTATTTGTAGCGCATGTTATTCATGCTGAATTACTACCTGAAAATATTGAAGATCTTTCAGAATCATCTCAATTACAGATTCCGGGAATTTTTCTTGAAGCCTGGGAAAAAAGCTGGCAAAATAGTTTGGTAAAAACACTGAGTCGCTCGGCTGAAGTTGAACCTGATGATCACGAAAAAGTGCCTGATGCTCAAATGGTATTTTGTATCGATACACGGTCTGAATTGATACGTCGTCATATTGAAACTAAAGGACATTATGAAACTCATGGTTATGCCGGATTCTTCGGAATTGCAATGGATTATGAACATTTAGATGACGGGGTAACCTATAAATCATGCCCTCCAATTGTTACTTCAGCTTACAAAGTGAAAGAGCAAGGAAAACCTGAACAAGTTGGAGCGTTAGAAAATTATAAACTCAAAGTGAAGCAAAACGACTTTAAATATTACTTTTTAAAGCGTATGAAGAGTATGTTGCCTTCTGCTTTTGGTTTTGTGGAGGCCAGTGGTTTCTTTTACGGATTTTCTTTATTGATGAGAACTTTGGCTTCCCGAGTGAGTAATCCCTTGGAAAAACATGAAAACACAGGTTTTGAACCCATATGTTCACCTGAAATGAGTGCTTGTTCAGGACATGATGAGGTTTCAGTTAATGAAAAGGCAAGTATTGTAAAGTCGGCCTTCGACCTTATGGGTTGGAATCATTTTGCACGCCTGGTCCTGTTTATCGGTCATGGCAGCCAAACAGCTAATAACCCTTTTGGGTCCAGTTTGGATTGTGGTGCCTGTGCTGCAAGTCCGGGGCGTCATAACGCCAGATTATTAGCTAAACTGGCCAATATGCCTGAAGTAAGAAACGTTTTGAACAAGGAATACCATTACGATATTCCGGAGGATACTGTGTTTATTGGTGGAGAACACAATACAACCACTGATGCCATCCTTTTGTTTGATGAAGACGTTCCAGCATCGCATCATGAAGCTTTAAAGATCCTTAAAACTGATTTGGAAAAAGCACAACAGACAGCTACAACGGAGCGTTTGGGAGCTTCTAAAAACAGTGTTGCTATGGCTGAAACGAAAGCAAATAACTGGGGTGAGACGCGTCCGGAATGGGGACTGGCAAAAAACGCCGGTTTTATTATCGGGCCACGTTCATTAACCAAGTACAACAACTTAGACGGTCGTTGCTTTCTACATTCATATCAATGGAATAAGGATAAAGAAGGTAAAGCTTTGGAAGGTATTATGCAGGGTCCAATGGTCGTAACCCAATGGATCAATAACCATTATTATTTTTCCAGTGTGGATAATGAGGTTTTTGGAGGAGGTTCAAAAATTACGCATAATATAACCGGAAAATTTGGTGTTGTTCAAGGAAATGGTGGTGACCTCAAATTAGGGCTTCCACTGCAATCTTTAAAACAAACAGATACGTCGTTCTATCATAAACCGCTTCGATTATCTGTAGTGATTCAAGCGCCTTTAAAAAGGGTAACTGATATTCTATCAAGAAATGAATCCCTAAAAAATCTTCTGGATAATAAATGGATTTACCTCATGGTCATGGATCCTGAAGAAGAAAATGAGATGTACAAGTATGATACAAACCTTAACTGGTTGTCTGCTAACGCGACTTCAGAGAGAATTAAAACAAAAAAAGAAGTCGAAACATCTACTTCCCCCGAGGTATATGTTTAAAATCATAGGTCATCTCAGATTAGTCATGCAAAAAGCCTCAACTTGCGTTGAGGCTTTTTCTAATTAAAACCTGAAATATCATTAAATGATATCAGTACTTTCTGTGGCAGTAAGATTACTCATGTCCGCAACACGATCTTTGTATAACCACATTTTGAATTTCGTTACCAGGAAGAATAAAATGGGTACTACAATCAACGTAAGGAAGGTAGCCACAAACAAGCCGTAAATAACGGTCTTGGCCAGTGGGCCCCAGAAAATTACGTTGTCACCTCCGGTGTAAATATGCGGGTTAAGGTCGCTCATCAAGGTAAAGAAGTTAATGTTTAATCCGGTAGCTAAGGGTATCAGTCCTAAAATGGTCGTGATGGCTGTTAACAATACCGGACGTAAACGGGCTTTACCTCCTTTTATAATGGCCTCAAGCAAATAGGGTGTTTCCAAATATTGATCATCTTCCAAACCGTATGCTGCTTTTTTACGATCGATAAGCAACTGGGTATAATCCAGCAATACCACACCATTGTTTACCACGATACCTGCCAGGGAAATGATACCCATCATGGTCATCATGATCACAAAGGGAGCTCCTGTAATTACTAAGCCGCTAAATACTCCAATCAAACTCAAGAACACAGCCATCATGATGATACCCGGTTTTGTTACGGAGTTAAACTGGAAGATGAGAATAAAGAAGATCAAACCTAAACCTGAGAAAAAGGCACCCAATAAAAAGGTCATTTGCTTATTTTGTTCTTCAATTTGACCTGTGTAATCTATTTTAATATTATTCGGCATATTCTCATAGCTCTGCATCTCATTTTGAATTTGCGATACTACGGCACCGGCATCATTATAACCCGGGGCCAAAGCGGAATAAACAGTTACCACACGTTTGGTGTCTTTGTGTTTAATAGAACTAAAACTGGAATTGTTATTATGTTTTGAAACGGCGGATAAAGGGATCTCCTTTATCTGGCCTGAAGACATATCTCTGAAAGTGATTTTCTGATTGAAGAGGGCGCTGGTATTATAGCGATTCTCCTCATTAAAGCGCACATAAATATCATAATCATCGCCATCCTTTTTATAAATACCTGCCTTGGAACCAAAGATCGCATCGCGAAGCTGTTGACCAACTTGAGCAGAATTCACACCGAGTTCTCCGGCTTTTTCACGATCGATTACCACACGCATGGAAGGTTTCGCTTTGTTTACATCTACTTTCAATTCGTCAATACCGCGAATGTTCTTGGAGTTGATATAATTTACCATGTTTTCGGCGGTCGCGATCAAATCGTCATAATTATCACCTTCAAGTTCAATATTGATCGGATATCCTACCGGAGGACCAACCGGGTCTTTTTCAACTGAAATAGCAACGCCCGGATAAATACCTTTTAAGTCTTCCTGGATTTTGTTATAAAGTTCCTCACTGTCTTTGCCACGACGATCTTTATACTCTCTCATGGTTGCAACAATTTTACCACGGTTTGGCATTTCGGCCTGCGAACCACCATCAGTTTGTGGGTTTCCGGCACCTTCGCCAACCTGTGATACGGCACTTTCAGTCATAAAATTATAATCGCCGTCCATATATTCAGGAGCATTGATTATTTTATAAACCCGTTGCTCGATATCCTTGGTAATAGCGTTTGTTTTTTTAATATCGGTGCCTTCCGGATATTGAATATAGACGATGATCTGATTCGGCTTATTATTTGGAAAAAATTCAACTTTTGTACGCTGGCTTCCAATTGATGCACCAAAACTTGCAAAAGCAGCAACAAGCAATATTACCATTCCGACAACAATCAGTATTGGTCGGCGTCCCTTAAGCAAGGAATTCAACGTTTTCTCATAAAAGTTTTCCCAGCGGGGTAAACCTCGTTTTTGAAACGTGTTGGCCCAGCCTCTGAGTTTCCATCTATAAACCCATAAGAGTAATACTGTAACGAGCATTAAGGTTCCTAAACCACGATAAGGACCACCAATCAAAAAGATAAGAATTCCGATCACGCCAAAAATAGCAGAAACTTTAACGATCTGTTTTAAAGGCATTTCTTTGTCTTCAACAGCCATGAACTGCGATACCATGACCGAGTTAAAAAAGATGGCTACAAATAATGAAGAACCCAGAACTACGGATAAGGTGATCGGGAAATAGATCATGAACTGACCGATCAATCCCGGCCATAAACCTAGCGGAATAAAGGCGGCAACGGTTGTAGCTGTTGAAATAATAATTGGAAATGCAATCTCGCCAATACCCATTTTAGCTGCCTGAATACGTGGCACACCTTCAGACATGAGGCGATACACGTTCTCTACAACCACAATACCATTATCAACGAGCATTCCCAGACCCATGATAAGGCCAAAAAGGATCATCGTGTTCATGGTATAGCCTAGTTGATTAAGTATCATGAGCGACATGAACATCGACATCGGGATCGCGAAACCAACGAACAAGGCATTTTTAAACCCTAAAAAGAACATCAGGACAGTAACCACGAGGATGATACCAAAAATAATGTTGTTTACCAGGTCGTCTACCTGAGCAATCGTTTTTGAAGATTGATCATTGGCAATAGTAACTTTCAGATCGGGAGGAAAAACCTCGGCTTTAGCCTTATTCACCATAGTCTCGATCTGTTCAGCGGCAGCTACCATGTTTTTTCCGGAACGTTTTTTTACATCCAGCATCACTACAGGATCACCAAACTCACGGGCATACGTGGTTTTGTCTTCATCCTTAAACGTTACTTTCGCTACATCTCTTAAATAAATGGCATTACCGTGCTCGGCTTTTACCACAAAATTATCCAGTTCTTTGGGGTCGTCTATTTCACCAATAATCCGAATGGTTCTGCGTTGTCCGCTGGTAATTAAATTCCCTGCCGACATGGTAACATTACCCTGCCGGATGGCATTAATGATATCATTGAAGCTTACCTGTGCAGCCATCATTTTATAGATATCTACGGCCACTTCAACTTCTTTATCCTGTGCGCCACGAATATCAACCTTTTTGATCTGGTCTAAACCTTCAATTTCATCCTGGAGATATTCCCCGTACTCTTTAAGTTTATCCACCGGATAATTACCGGAAATATTGATATTCAGGATCGGCATTTCCTCAGAGAGGCTAAGCGCAAAAATATTAGGTTCCACTTTGGCTCCGTTAAACGTTGGCCAGTCTTCACCCGAGGTTTCAGTGTCTACTTCATCCTTCACCTTTTGCTTGGCATCTTCAACGGTAATATTCTCATCAAATTCTACAATAATAATCGAATAATCTTCCTGAGAGGTTGAAGTAACCTTCGTTACATTACTTACCGTTTTCAACTTATCTTCAATAGGATCAGTAATGAGTTTTTCAATATCTTCTGCGGTATTCCCCGGATAGATCGAACTAATATATATCTTGGTTTCCTTAACTTCAGGGAAGCTTTCACGAGGCATACTGAAATAGGCTTTGGCTCCTAAAACGAGGATCACCGCCATAAGGACATACATCGTGGTTTTGTTATTAATGGCCCACGACGAAAACCCGAATTCTTTATCTACCTTTTTCTTTTGTTTATCTTTTGTCATTTGTTTTGTCTTTGGGTAATTAGCTAGCCTTGTTTACGTCCAGAATTTTTACATTCTGACCATCTTTCACACTTCGGGCACCTTCATCGATAATTTCCTCACCGTCTTTAATTCCCGTTAACACTTCAATAAAATCGCCTTGTGTTTTTCCGGTGGTAATAATTTCCCGTTTTACAGTGGCATTTTGGCCCTCTTTATTTACAACAGTATAAACATACTGCTCGCCATTAGCGTTTTCGGAAATGATACTTTGCGGTATCAAAAGCGCTTTTGGGTTTGTATAATCGTTAATTTTCAACTTGGCCGTTAAATTCGGTTTGATAGATTTATCGTTGTTTCCAATACCAACTTCGATCTTAAAAGTTCGGTTTGCAGGATTGATAAAACTGCTGGCCTGACGCACTTTAGTTTCAATGGTCTTGTTGAGAACAGGAAATTCTACCTGCACTTCCTTACCTTGAACAATGGTTGAAATGTAGCTTTCCGGAACATCCGAATCGATGTACATATCGCTGAGGTTCACAATTCTGAATAAAGGTGTTTGACCCGCTCCAACCACACTTCCCTGATCGGTGATCACATCATCAATAGTTCCTGTAAAAGGTGCTCGAACCACGGTTTTAGCAACCTGCTGGCTCAGTTGTTTTACGGCTTCTTGTTGTGCTTCATAGGTGGCTTTAGCTTGTAAATATTGAATTTCACTACCAATTTTTTGTTCCCATAAACGGGCCTGACGTTCAAAGGTGGTTTTGGCTAAAGCTGTTTGAATTTTTAATTGTGATAATTGCTGACTCAAACCACCATCGTCAATCTTCGCTAATATTTGGCCTTTTGAAACGTTCTGGCCCTCTTTTACGAAAACTTGAAGTAGAACGCCTGAGAATTCAGGGTAGATCACTATATTTTGTTTCGTGCTAACGTTACCTTGTAATTCCACAAAGTGCGTAAAAACGGTATCCAAAACTTTAAAAGTGGTGATCAAAGGCACTTTTTCCTGAGGATCGAGTTCTTTAATTTTTGCTTCAAGTTGGTTTAATTGGTCCGTCAATTCTAATTTTTTCGCTTCAATTTCGTTTCGCTTTTCTTGGATTTTTTCAAGATTGTTCGATGCGATGATATCCTCTACGGATTTAGTTTTTCCTCCGCAGGAAGCTAAAAGTATACTTAGGATTAATAAAGTTGAAATATGTTTCATTTTAGGATTGATTTTAATTGTTGATAGCATTGGTCGCGGTTTCTAAATCCGCTTTATTATTAATGACATCAAGCATAGCTTGAAGGTATTCTTGTTGTGCAGTGTATAATTGCATTTGAGCTTGTCTGAGTTCAAAACTTGAGCCTACACCTTCGAAAAATTTAGTTTCATTTTTCTTTTCTATGCGTTCGGCCAGATTTAAATTTTGACGTTTATTCTGATAATCTTCAACAGCAAATTCATAATTGCTTTTTGCTGAAGCGATCTGAAGTTTGATCTGTTGTTCTTTCTCAATAAGATCTGCTTTCGCTTTTTCTAGTTCTATTTTAGCGCGTTGTGTGGCTGCACTTCGTTGTAATGAGCTAAAAATTGGAATATTCAGGCTTACGCCGAAAAGTGACGAGCCAAACCACTTTTGATCTTTATCGGCAAAGGTGAAGCTGTTGCTATATCCAACATAGCCACCATTAATGAAAGTGTTTAGAGTGGGGAGGGCTTTACTTTTTTCAAGTTTTAAAAGCAGTTCATTAGATCTTTTGGTATTATCGGCAATTTTGTAATCGATGGTATTTTCAGGATCGTACTCTGTTGAGATCAGACCTAAATTAATATTCTGATTCGTTAAACTCTCCAGGTTATCTGTTAACACCGTTTCATGATTTACATCCAAACCTAAAGTGATATTAAGCATTTGGTAGGCCAGCGTTTTCAATCGGGTCACATTGTTAAGATTACTTTTTACACCGGAAAGCGTAATTTCAAGTTGTTCTACACTTTCCTCTTCCTCCAGGCCATTTTCGTAGATCTTTTTAATGTCATAAAGGTTTTTCTCTAACGTTTCTACATTTTCTTTTAAGATATGTTCGCTTTCTTCAGCCATTAAAACATTTCCGTAGGCCTGGATCACGCGTTTTCTAACCTCAAGGTCCGTTTTAACCTTAGCATTTTTAGAGATCTGCAAGTACACTTTCGCTGATTGCAATCCTACCAGATACGAACCATCGAATATTTTTTGTGTTACTGTTGCTGTGGCGTTGATGCTTTGGGTTGTACCAAAAGTAACCTCGGCAAATTCTCCCGGATTACCACCGAAAAACTCCGCAGGAATAAGCGATACCTGTTGTTTTAAAAAGTTTTGATAATCTATTTTGGCATTAATTTGAGGTAGACCGGTTGCCGTAGTTTCCCATTTTCGTTGTTCGGCCGCATCAATATCCTTGCTGGCATTTTGTGCGGTTCGGTTGTTCTCAATGGCAAAATCGATAGCCTCCTGCAATGAAAATTCCTTGGGAGTTTCCTGAGCAAAAAGTTGGCTCGATACCAAAACTAATAGTGTAAATAAGTGTTTGATTTTCATTTTATGATTGATTGTATATTTGATTTTGATTTGAAATGAATTTGTTTAAAATCTGTAATCCTTTTTCAGTAACAATGGCGCGTAAATGGTATTCCAGATAACTCTCCATTAAATACTCCATTTTATATTCTGTTTTAGGAAAAATAAATTCGTCCTTGATACCGGTCATGCCTATAAAATACATTCGGGAAATGAAGTCGATATCAATTTTAGAACGAAACAATCCTGTTTCAACGCCTTTGATGATACTCGCTTTCACGCATTCCTGCATTTTATCAAATTGTTTCCTTTGAAGCCCTTCGTAAATTTTCGGGTAGTATTTTTTTAATTGAAAATGCGGCGATGATTTTTCATTTTTCAAATAGTTCATCACAAACATTTTGATCTCGTAAAGTTCATCTATCGGATTGTGAGATGCATTACAAATACAATCGATACCTGAACTTACCTGTTCGAAAATCTCAAAAGTAACGGCCTCTACCAATTTTGTTTTATTCTTAAAATGCACGTAGATCGTTTTCTTCGATATGCCCATTTCCTGTGCAATATCGTCCATGGTGACGCTTTTAACTCCGAAGTTTAAAAACATCTCTGCTGCCAGATGTGTGATTTTTGTTTTCATAATTGGGCGCAAAGATACACACGGAAACTTTAAAAACAAAAAAAGTTTCCAAAGTTTTACAATAATTTTACATTCTTAACATGGAATAGTATTTGGAAACATTTTAAAAACTATTTTTGTGACATGTTATCAATACAAGAGTATCAGGACTATTTCCTTTCGCATTTAAAAACCTATGCTGTAGCACAGGAACCAAAGCATCTTTATGAACCTGCTGAATATATTTTGAATTTAGGAGGGAAACGCCTGCGTCCGGTGCTAACCTTAATGACAACAGATATTTTTAACGGTCATTATAAAGAGGCTCTGCAAGCCGCCATGTGTGTAGAGGTTTTTCATAATTTCACTTTGGTTCATGATGATATTATGGATGCTGCTCCCTTACGGCGAGGGCAAGAAACTGTACATGAAAAATGGGATGTGAATACCGGAATTCTGTCAGGTGATGCCATGCTTATCATAGCTTATAGATTTCTGGAAAATTATTCGGCAGAAACGTTTAAATCATTATTCAGCATATTCAATAAAACTGCTTTGGAGGTTTGTGAAGGTCAGCAATACGACGTAGATTTTGAAACCCGAAATGATGTTACAATTCCTGAATACTTGAAAATGATCGAGTACAAAACTGCCGTTCTGGTGGGCTGTGCCATGAAAATGGGAGCCATTATTGCCGGAGCTTCGGTTAACGATCAGGTGCGTATTTACGAGTTTGGTAAAAATCTGGGGATCGCGTTTCAATTACAAGATGATTACCTGGATGCTTTTGGAGATCCCGAAACTTTTGGAAAACAGGTTGGTGGTGATATTATTGAAAACAAAAAAACCTTTTTGTATTTGAAGGCTTTGGAGTATTCAAAAGGATCTGATAGGGAAAACCTAAAGACATTATTTAGTTCGAATCCTGAAGATCCTTCAGAAAAAATAAAAACTGTAAAGCAACTTTTTAAAACTTCCGGCGCAGCCGAAGAAACAAAAAAGGCCATTGAAGATTATTCGAAAAAAGCCTATGCTGTTTTAAATGATCTTGATATTTCAGATGCACATAAATCTGTGCTTAAAGATTTTGGTGATAAGCTCATGAACCGAACTGTATAAAATGGCATTTCCTCAAAACATTGACGGCCTCCTAACTGAAGCTGAGAAGCATGAACTTTACTCCAAATTAGTACAACAACTAAATAAGGATTTTCATTTAGCAAACATCGCCATCGATTTCCCTAATGACATTGAACCTGATCAGTTAAAAATTGGACTTCATGAAACGGTTTTTAAGCTCATTCAGGAAAAGTTCGCTGATTATCTCAATCTCCTTTACATTATTGATGTTTCTGAAAAGCAGGTTCGGGCTTTGGAAGGCGATGATATGGTGGCTTTAGCTGAAGCCGTTTCGTTTTTGATTTTAAAACGGGAATGGCAAAAGGTTTGGTTTAAAGCCAGGTATTCCTGAGTCGTTTTTTCAACTAAATAAATCTCGATTAATGTACAAAATGGTTGTAATTTCTAACAAAATTAAGCCTTGTAATGAGGTATCATAAAAACCATATTTAACCATTGATAATTATGATGGAAAGAAACATCTAATTATTGTAAATGTTGTATTTTTGATGAATATTTTGACTAACCGTTTCGGTATTAAATATAATAATGGATAAATTTTCCTTTTTAAATGCAGCGCATACGGCATATTTTGCCGATTTATACGATCAATATTTAGAAAATCCTGACTCTGTTGAGCCAAGTTGGCGTGCCTTTTTCCAGGGCTATGATTTTGGAACAGAAAACTATGGTTTGGAGGGTGAAATCATGGAAGGTGTTTCTACGCAAATGCCTGAACTTCTTCAAAAGGAGTTTCATGTAGTTCGCTTGATTGATGGCTACCGAATGCGGGGTCATTTATTTACCAAAACAAATCCGGTACGTGATCGCCGAAGTTACACCCCAACCCTGGAGCTGAAAAATTTCGATCTCACAGAAAATGATCTGGATACGGTTTTCAATGCGGGAGAGATCCTGGGCTTAGGGCCGGCAACACTTCGGGAAATTGTAGCGCATCTGGAGCGTATTTATTGCAGCTCTATTGGTGTTGAATATATGTACCTTAGAAATCCGGAAGTGATTTCCTGGTGGCAGGAGCAGCTCAATAAAAATGATAATCAGCCAAACTTCTCTGAAGAGACCAAAAAATATATTCTTTCCAAATTAAATCAAGCCGTTAGTTTCGAAAACTTTTTGCAGACAAAGTATGTTGGGCAAAAGCGTTTTTCTTTGGAAGGTGGAGAATCTTTGATTCCTGCCATTAGTAATGTGCTCTTTTATTCTGTTGAAAAATACGGAGTTAAAGAATGCGTGATCGGGATGGCTCACCGTGGACGATTGAACACATTGGTTAATATTTTTAGAAAACCGGTTCGCGAGTTATTCAGTGAGTTTGAAGGTAAGGATTTTGAAGATGAAAATATTGATGGCGACGTAAAATATCACCTGGGCTTAACCTTGGATAAAACCTATCAGAACGGTAAAAATATAAAAATGAATCTGGTGCCAAACCCTTCACACTTAGAAACCGTAGCACCGGTTGCAGAAGGTATTACCAGAGCGAAAATTGACGCGGATTATGATGGTGATAATTCAAAAATTATCCCGATCATCGTTCATGGGGATTCCGCTATAGCCGGACAAGGTATTGCTTATGAAGTGGCACAAATGAGTCAGTTGAACGGCTATAAAACCGGAGGGACTGTTCATATTGTGGTAAACAATCAAATTGGATTTACCACAAATTATCTGGATGCGCGTTCCAGTACCTATTGTACGGATGTGGCAAAGGTAACCTTATCACCCGTAATGCATGTTAATGCTGATGATGCTGAAGCCGTAGTTCACGCGGTAGAAATGGCATTGGAATATCGTATGCGCTACAAAAAAGATGTCTACATCGATCTTTTGGGCTATAGAAAGTACGGTCATAATGAAGGCGATGAACCGCGGTTTACGCAACCAAAACTATACAAGAATATAGCAAAGCATCCGAATCCTTTTAATATCTATGCGGATAAACTTATTGCTGAAAAGACTATAGATCAGGCCTATGTTGATAAAATTCAGGCTGATTTCAGAGCGACTTTAGAAGAAGAGTATGAAAAGTCCAAAGAAGCTGATTCTTCAAAAGTGAGAGAATTTATGCCAGACCGCTGGTCGAAATTTGAACGTCAAGGATTGCAGGCGATGTTAAAGCCTGTAGATACTGCTTATCCAAAAAAACAATTGGAAAATATTTCAAAGGTAGTTTCTACGGTTCCGGAAGGTGTAAAATTTTTACGTAAAGCAGTACGCATTCTGGAAGGGCGTGCAAAAATGGTTTTTGAAACCGACACCCTCGACTGGGGTATGGCGGAAACCTTAGCTTATGGAAGTTTGATGGAAGAAGGTTTTAATGTGCGTATATCGGGGCAGGATGTAGAGCGCGGAACCTTCAGTCACCGTCATGCTATTTTAAGAGATGAAATATCCGAAGAGCGTATCAATCTTTTAAATACAAACCCAAACAACAAAGGGAAAATGGATATTTACAACTCCCTGTTGTCTGAGTATGGTGTATTAGGATTTGATTACGGATATGCCATGGCCAATCCGAACACCTTGACCATTTGGGAAGCACAATTTGGAGATTTTAGTAATGGTGCTCAAATTATATTCGATCAATATTTATCTGCTGCGGAAGATAAATGGAAGTCACAGAACGGGATCGTAACTTTGTTACCACATGGATATGAAGGTCAGGGTTCAGAGCATTCTTCAGCACGTATTGAACGGTACTTACAATTATGTGGAAAGGATAATATGAGTGTTACTAACTGTACCACGCCTGCAAACTTTTACCACTTGTTGCGCCGTCAAATGAAACGCAGCTTTAGAAAACCACTGGTTGTTTTTACACCGAAAAGTTTATTGCGTCATCCAAAGGCTGTGTCGTCGTTAAGTGAACTAGCCGAAGGCCAATTTGAGGAGGTTATCGATGATACCATCGACCCTAAAAATGTAAAAAAACTGGTATTCTGTACAGGGAAGTTCTATTACGATCTGTTAAATGAGCGTGAAGAACAAAACCGTGATGATATTGCTCTGGTGCGCATGGAACAGTTATTTCCGTTGCACCTTGAAAAAATTCAAAAAGTTATCGACCGGTATCCGAATGTTAAACACTATGTTTGGGCACAGGAAGAACCACAAAATATGGGAGCCTGGAGTTTTATGTTACAACACATGAATTTGGTAAAACTGGAGGTTTGTGCTCGTGATTTCAGTTCTGTGCCGGCACCCGGTTCCAGTACTCGCGATAAAAGAAGACAACGCCGTGTAATTGATGCGGTTTTTGAAAATGAAAAAAAATAATACAAGATAATTAATATTACTACCAATGATTTTAGAAATGAAAGTCCCGTCGCCGGGGGAATCCATTACCGAAGTAGAAATAGCCACCTGGTTAGTTGAAGATGGGGATTATGTTGAAAAAGATCAAGCCATTGCAGAGGTAGATAGTGATAAAGCTACCTTGGAATTGCCAGCAGAAGCTAGCGGTACCATTACCCTAAAAGCGGAAGAAGGGGATGCTGTTGCTGTTGGAGCTGTTGTGTGTTTGATCGATACCGATGCTGAAAAACCTGAAGGCGGCGCTGCACCTAAATCGGATGCCAAAGAAGAACCAAAATCTGAAGATAAAAAAGAAGAAGCTCCGAAAGCGAGTTCGTCTGAAGAAAAAACCTATGCTACAGGAACTGCCAGCCCGGCTGCTAAAAAAATATTAGCGGAAAAAGGAATGGAAGCTTCTGAAGTGAAGGGAACCGGGAAAGATGGTCGCATTACCAAAGATGATGCCCAGCAAGCGGTACCATCCATGGGAACCCCAACCGGAGGCAGTCGTGGTACTACCAGAAGTAAAATGTCGATGTTACGCCGTAAAGTTGCTGAGCGTTTGGTAGAAGCTAAAAATACGACAGCCATGTTAACCACTTTCAACGAGGTTGATATGTCGCCTATTTTCGAATTACGAAATGCTTACAAAGAAGCGTTCAAAGAAAAGCATGGTGTAAGTCTAGGATTTATGAGCTTCTTTACTCTTGCCGTAGTTCGTGCGCTTAAAATGTACCCGGCAGTAAACTCTATGATCGATGGTAAAGACATGATAAGCTATGATTTTTGCGATATCAGTATTGCGGTTTCAGGTCCTAAAGGCTTGATGGTTCCTGTGATCAGAAACGCGGAGAATTTAAGTTTCAGAGGTGTGGAAGCTGAAGTTAAACGTTTAGCACTTCGCGCTCGCGACGGAAAAATTACGGTAGATGAAATGACTGGAGGAACCTTTACCATTTCCAACGGTGGAGTTTTCGGAAGTATGTTATCTACGCCAATCATTAATCCACCTCAAAGTGGTATTTTAGGTATGCATAACATTGTTGAGCGCCCTGTGGCTGTTGACGGAAAAGTAGAGATCAGACCCATTATGTATGTAGCGCTTTCTTATGATCACCGTATTATTGATGGCAAGGAAAGTGTAGGCTTTTTAGTAGCTGTGAAAGAAGCCCTGGAAAGTCCGGAAGAATTGCTCATGGACAATGATGTAAAAAAAGCTTTGGAATTGTAAGATTTCAAATCTTAAAAATAAATGAAAGCTATCTCTAACGAGGTAGCTTTTTTTGCTTTAAAATGGAAAGTAAAATGGTCTAAAAACGCGGAAGCTCCTAACTACGAGAGTTAAGAGCTTCCATTAATTCTCCCTAAGAACTAATTAATAGCGTGGTAAATATAATATAACGTAACCAATTAAAAAAGAATTAGTTATCAATGTTTTTGTTTAACGGTTGTAGAGAACGTTAAACAAATGAAGGAAAATATCTTAAAATCGTCTGTAAAAACCTTCCGAAACCAAGGCTATATAAGGTGTAAGTAAAAAATTACAAAAGTGAAACAAAATAAGATTTTGTACCGAATTTTATAGTTTTAGGTATAAATATTTTTTTTGATAATCGATAATTCCCTTCGCTTTTTTAAGAATATCGGCCCCTATGATGCCATCAACAGGTTTGGAATTGTGATTTGTTAAGGCCGTATTTACATGCGTTAGATTAAAAAGGACCAAAATGGCTTTGTTATGTTTCCACTTACCAATCTTGATTTTATTTTTTTTCGACATTTTGGTTTCCATGTCGATAGCACCGGCACCGGCAGCCTTAATTTCAGAAATTTCTGCATCAAGTTGAAAAGTTTCAATACCCTCAAAACCCACACAGGAATTGGAAGCACCGGTATCTAAAATGAATAAACCTTTCTTACCATTGATTGAGGCTTTTATTTCAAAATGATTGGTTTTAGTGAGGTGTAATTTCACTTTAGTATAGCCTTTTTCCAATAAAAAATCTTGTAACGATGCCATCTGTTTAGTTTTAGGCAAATATAATGATGTAAAACAATTATTTTTGCTTAAGATTGAATGACATTGAAAATTAGTACGACGTGATTATAACAGATACACATGCCCATTTATATAGTGAAGAATTTGATGACGACCGTGAAGCCATGATGCAACGGGCAATGGATGCCGGTGTTTCACGCTTTTTTATACCTGCTATTGATTCCACCTACACTCAAGCTATGTTCAATTTAGAACGTGCCTATCCGGACCATATATATTTAATGACCGGGTTGCATCCTACGCATGTGAAGGCTAATTATGAGGAAGAATTGCAGCATGTTGAAAACAATCTCGCAGAGCGAAAATTTTATGCCATAGGAGAAATTGGTATCGACCTCTATTGGGATAAAAGCACTTTAGAGATTCAACAAAAAGCTTTTAAACACCAGATTCAGCTGGCAAAAAAATACAAATTACCCATAGTGATCCATTGTCGGGATGCCTTTGATGAAGTTTTTGATGTTCTGGAAAGTGAAAAAGGGGAGGATCTTTTTGGTATTTTTCATTGTTTTACGGGCACTCTGGAACAGGCTAAAAAAGCCTTATCCTATAATATGAAGCTTGGAATTGGTGGTGTGGTAACCTTTAAAAATGGTAAAATAGATCAATTTATTAATCAAATTGACCCTAAACATATTGTTTTGGAAACCGATGCACCTTATCTGGCACCAGTACCTTTCCGCGGTAAGCGAAACGAAAGCCTTTATGTTGTAAATGTTTTGGAAAAATTATCTGACCTTTACAATATGTCTACGGAAGAACTTGCTGCGATTACCACAAAAAATTCTGAGGATATTTTTAACGCATAATGATGACGGATAAAAAACCCAACATATTATTGGTTTATACCGGCGGAACCATTGGTATGGTCAAAGATTTTAAGACCGGTACCTTAAAAGCCTTTAATTTTAATAACCTGTTGAAGCAGATTCCGGAGCTTCATTTGTTGGCCTGCGACATTAATACGATTTCTCTGGAGGAACCTATTGATTCCAGTAATATCAACCCGGACTATTGGGTTAAGATTGCTGAAATTATTGCGGATCATTACGATGATTATGATGGTTTTGTAATTTTACACGGTAGTGATACCATGAGTTATACAGCGTCTGCTTTAAGCTTCATGCTGGAAAATCTAAAGAAACCGGTGGTATTTACCGGTGCTCAATTACCTATTGGCGACTTGCGTACGGATGCCAAGGAAAACCTGATCACATCCATTCAGGTAGCTTCGTTGCAAGAGCATGGTAAACCGGTAATTCAGGAAGTGTGCTTGTATTTTGAATATAAATTGTACCGTGGTAATCGTACCACTAAGGTTAACGCCGAAAACTTTCAAGCCTTCAGATCGTATAATTATCCCGAACTTGCAGAATCGGGTGTTCATTTAAAGGTGAATCATAAATATTTGTTGCGAAGAAAATCCGAAGCGCCATTCAAATTAAATAAATCTTTGGATACCAATATTGCACTAATTAAGTTGTATCCCGGAATTTCGGAGGCCGTAATTTCAAGTATTTTGAATACGGCCAATTTAAAGGCCGTAATTATTGAAACCTTTGGTTCGGGAAATAGCACCACAGCATCCTGGTTTATCAATTTACTTTCTAATGCCATTAAAAAAGGAATACATATTATTAATGTAACGCAATGTTTGGGTGGTAGCGTGATTATGGGTCAGTATGAAACCAGTAGTCAGTTAAAAAAAATAGGCGTAATTTCAGGAAAGGATATTACTACCGAAGCGGCATTAGGTAAGTTAATGCATCTATTAGGACAGGATGTTTCTGATAATCAATTCAAAACCAAGTTTGAAACGTCATTATGTGGAGAATTGTCCTAAAATTAACTTTGAAAATTTTAGTGTTTAAAGTTTTTTTTGTTATTTGACCCCCCGTAATTTTAGAACAGGAAAATATAGAGAGGTGGCCGAGTGGTCGAAGGCGCACGCCTGGAAAGTGTGTATACGTCAAAAGCGTATCGAGGGTTCGAATCCCTTCCTCTCTGCTGATAATTTTTACACTTAAATTACTTTTTTTTTATATCTTTAACACTTTAACTAATAAAATTAAGATCGAGAACATGAAAAGAATATTTTCTATCCTTGCCATCACTGGTTTAATGGCATTCGGAACAGCTAACGCAAGTACAATTGCAACTACAACGACGGCTACAACCACTGTAGCAACACAAGATGACCAAGCCGCTACTGCATCAGCAGATGAGAGCGCAAGTTTTCATCAAGAATTAAAGAAACGATTTATTGAAGGTAGCCCGGGGTTCATGGGGATTGTACTTTTATGTTTAATCTTAGGATTAGCGATAGCAATCGAAAGAATTATCTATTTAAATCTTTCAACCACTAATACGAAAAAATTAACACAATCTGTTGAAGACGCCTTATCTTCTGGTGGTGTTGAAGCTGCAAAAGAGGTTTGTAGAAATACAAAAGGACCTGTTGCTTCTATTTTCTATCAGGGATTAGACAGAACTGACGAAGGTTTAGAATCTGTTGAAAAAGCCGTTGTATCTTACGGAGGTGTTCAAATGGGACAATTAGAAAAGAACGTATCATGGATTTCATTATTTATCGCTTTGGCACCAATGCTTGGTTTCATGGGTACGGTAATTGGTATGATTCAAGCCTTTGATAAAATTGAGGCAGCCGGTGATATGCAACCATCACTTGTAGCAGGAGGTATTAAAGTAGCCCTTTTAACAACAGTGTTTGGTTTGATCGTGGCTATCATCCTTCAAATTTTCTACAATTATATTATTGCTAAGATTGATAGTATCGTTAATGATATGGAAGATGCTTCCATTACTTTAATGGACCTATTGATCAGAAATAAAAAGTAATAATCTAATATTTAAACGTACATTATGTTACAAAAAATAATAAAAATAATAGCCTTTATCCTGGCCATAGGCGGTGCTCTTATTGCATTGATGATTATGGGTACGGATCTAGAGGTTTTGAAAACGACTTCCCCTCTGGTTGACAATATGCTATATGTATCTTACATTGTACTGGCAATTGTTCTGGCTTTGGTTTTAGTTTTCGTAATCAAAGGACTATTTACAGGAAATATCAAGAAAACCCTGCTTACCGTAGGTGCCTTTTTAGTGATTGTGTTGATTTCTTACGGAATATCTTCCGGAACAAATCTGGATTTACAACCGTTTATCGCTAAAGGAGAAAACGTTACACCGCAAATTTCTAGATATGTAGGTACTGGTCTTTACACATTTTATGTGTTGGCTGTACTGGCGATTTTATCTATGTTATTTTCAAGTGTGAAAAAAATATTTAATAAATAAAACTATGGCAAAACGAGCAGCACCAGAAGTTAATGCAGGCTCTATGGCCGATATAGCGTTCTTATTATTAATTTTCTTCCTGGTTACTACAACCATTGAAACCGACTCCGGTATCAACAGAAAACTTCCTCCAATGGAGGATAATGACGAGGATGTGGTGATCAAGCAAAAAAATATTTTTACCGTGCTTTTAAATGGTAAGGATCAATTGCTTGTTGAAGATGAATTAATGGATCTTAAGGACCTAAGAGAAGCTGCCAAAGAGTTTTTAGATAATGGAGGCATCCCGAAAGGACAAGAGGGATACTGCAGTTACTGTCAGGGTAAACGTGATCCTTCGTCTTCAGATAATCCGGATAAAGCTATTATCTCATTAGCGAATAACAGAGAAACCTCTTATAAGCAGTATATAGCCGTGCAGAACGAATTAGTTGCGGCGTATAATGAATTGCGAGATCGTAGAGCTCAGGAATTATATGGAGAGACCTTCGCAGAGATGGAGGCGAATTATAACGATGTAAATTGGCCCGGAAATAAGGATAAGCTTAAAGAAAAAATTGAAAAAATAAAAGTTGAGTATCCTCAAAAACTTTCCGAAGTTCAAGACACGAAGTAAAATTTAACATTCAAAAAATAATATGTCTAAATTTAAAAAGAAAAAAGGAGGCGATGTACCGGCAGTAAATACTGCGGCATTACCTGATATTGTGTTCATGCTTTTATTCTTTTTCATGGTGGCTACCGTAATGCGGGAAAACACCTTGATGATTCAGAATAACTTGCCGTTCGCTGATCAGGTAGAAAAGCTTGATAAGAAAGATTTGGTAATGTATATCTACATAGGAAAACCAAGTCAGAATTACAAGCAATACGGTACTGAAGCGAGAATTCAATTGAATGATAAATTTGCAGATGTTTCAGATATTCCTGCATTTATTAATGCCGAACGTGCATCAAAACGTGAGGAATTAGTACCATTTTTAACCACTGCCTTAAAAGTAGACAGTGACGCGAATATGGGTATTGTAGGTGACGTGAAACAAGAATTACGCAAAGTAAATGCACTTAAGATTAATTATACCACCAAAAAAGGAAGTGTTTTTGGACGAAATTAATTTTAAACATTCTTAATTTTATAACTACTAAGGCGTTTTGAATTTCAAAACGCCTTTTATTTTATGCTTAAAATCTCTTATTTTTAGAGGAAATTGTAATCTAGACGGATTAATTATTTAATGAAAAAAATCCTTTTTTTAATACTATGCTTTCCATGGTTTGGAATGGCTCAGGGAGATGGCTTGAGTTCCACTGTGGACTCCCTATACCGTGAAGATCAGTTTTATGTTGGTGTTACTTATAATTTGTTAAGCAACCAACCAAAATCCCTTTCTCAAAATGGGTTTTCTCTAGGGTTTAATTTAGGCTTTATTCGCGATATGCCAATTAATAAGCGTCGTAATGTGTCTATCGGACTCGGTATTGGGTACGCTACAAATTCCTTTAATCAGAATCTTTTAATCACGAAAGATGGCGCCGGAGGTTATACTTATAGCATCCTGAATGATTCCCAAACATTTACCAAAAATAAATTTTCTAATCAGGTAGTTGAAGTTCCTTTGGAATTTAGATGGCGTACCTCTACGCCAACAGATTATGCTTTCTGGCGGATATATACCGGTTTGAGGGTGGGATATGTATTTCACAACACAGTAAAGTATTCCGGAAATCAGGGCGATATCAAACTTATCAATGTTAGCGATTTTAATAAGTTTCAATACGGACTTACCTTGAGTGTGGGATACAATACCTGGAACTTACACCTGAATTACAATCTGAATGCTTTATTTAATGATCAGGCTAATATCGACGGGATTCCCATTGACATGAATACCCTAAAGTTAGGCTTGATGTTTTTTATTTTATAACCAGTAATTGACCAATACCAATTGGGGCAGTACCCCAAGGAAAAAACCCATAATGAGCTCTAATGAATTATGTGCTTTTAAATGCAGGCGGGAAGTTGCTACAGCACCTAGCATGATGGCCATTAATGCTAAAGTGCCATTAATATTGATGCTAAAGTGAATGCTAAGCACTATAAAGAACATAAATACACCTGAAACGGCGATTATATGAATACTTGCTTTAAATTTCATAATAGCCAAAACCAAACAGCTTATATTAGAAATTAAAATCCCTATGAAAAAATAGTACAGCTCTATAATTTGAGTGGGTGTGATTATACGCTTTAGAATAATTATAATAATAACACAATTCAAAGCTAAGGGTATAATGCGTTCTTTGCTGGTTTCCAAATAAATGGAGTTTACTTTATTGATGGTATTAAGCAGTAAATAGATCAGTATAGGTAAAATAATGGTAAGAATAGAAAGAGAGATCAATTTGGCTCTGATAACTTCGTCCGGGATAAACCGAGGGGTTTTCGAGAAATAAAAAATCACACCCAAAAGCGGCATGAACAGGGGATGAAATATAAAAGAAATACTTCTTAGAATTTTATCGGTCATATCTTTTTACGTAAACGAGCCACAGGGATATCCAATTGTTCGCGATATTTGGCTACGGTGCGTCGTGCAATAGGATAGCCTTTATCTTTTAAAATTCCTGCTAAAGTTTCGTCGGTTAGGGGTTTTTTCTTGTCTTCTTCCTCAATAACAGTCTCCAATATTTTTTTAATCTCACGTGTAGAAACATCTTCACCCTGATCATTTTTCATGGATTCTGAGAAGAACTCTTTTATAAGTTTCGTGCCATAAGGCGTATCAACATATTTACTGTTTGCCACCCGTGAAACTGTAGAGACATCCATATTAATTTCATCGGCAATATCCTTTAGGATCATCGGTTTTAGATTACGTTCATCGCCAGTCAAGAAATATTCTTTTTGATAGTCCATTATGGCACTCATCGTAACAAAAAGCGTTTGCTGACGTTGCTTAATGGCTTCGATAAACCACTTTGCGGCATCCAGTTTCTGTTTGATAAAAACCACGGCATCCTTTTGGGATTTAGACTTGTCCTTTGCTTCCTTATATCCTTTCAGCATATTACTGTATTCGCGGGATACATGAAGCTCAGGAGCGTTTCTTCCATTCAATGTTAAGTCTAGCACGCCATCCACGATCTTAATAGCAAAATCCGGAACCACATGTTCTACAATGCGATTATTTCCGGCGTAAGAACCTCCGGGTTTTGGATTGAGGTGTTCAATCTCGTTAATAGCATCCCTAAGCTGAAGCTCTGTAATATCGAATTTTTGAAGTAGCTTCTGGTAATGTTTTTTGGTGAACTGATCGAAGGCTTCATCGATAATCTTGATCGCAAGTTCTGTATCAGGAGTTTTTTCCTTTCTATGCAATTGAATGCTTAAACATTCCTTTAAGTTTCGGGCACCAACGCCCGCCGGATCTAATTGTTGAACCGTTTTTAAAACTGATCCGATTTTATCTTCAGTGGTAAACACGTTTTGTGTAAATGCCAGATCATCCATTATATCGGATAGCGTTCTGCGGATATACCCACTCTCATCAACACTACCCACTAAGAACTCGGCAATATCATGTTCTTCCTCACTTAAGCGATAGGTGTTTAATTGATTTAATAAGTGTTGTGTGAAAGATGTTCCTGAAGCATAGGGCACGTTCTTATCCTCATCATCACTGCTGTAATTGTTGGATTGGGTGCGATAATCCGGAATTTCATCATCACTTAAATAATCATCAACATTGATGTCTTCTGCGTCAATGGTGTCGTTATCATCAAAATCATCTTTGGAATTGTCCAAATCGTCATCAAAATCACTCTCCGCAGTTTCCTTACCACCTTCTAAAGCCGGGTTTTCTTCAATTTCCTGTTTTATGCGTTGCTCAAATGCCTGCGTAGGTAGCTGGATCAGTTTCATTAACTGAATTTGCTGTGGCGACAGTTTTTGCGATAACTTAAATTGTAAGTGTTGCTTGAGCATGCCTTGATTTGGTTTAGGCTAAATTTAAAAAAAATTGTTCACCATAAAGGTAAAGTAAAACCTAATAGTTTATTAAAATTACTAAAACTCTGCGTTTTGTGGCGTTCTGGGATAAGGAATCACGTCTCTGATATTGGTCATTCCGGTTACAAACATCACCAAACGCTCAAAGCCTAATCCGAATCCGGAGTGCACTGCAGTACCGAATTTTCGAAGATCCAGATACCACCATAATTCATCCTCCGGAATATTAATGGCTGCCATTTTTTGTTTTAAAACCTCTAAACGTTCTTCACGCTGGGCGCCACCAACAATTTCGCCAATACCTGGGAACAATATATCCATGGCTCTTACGGTTTTTCCATCGTCATTCAAACGCATATAAAACGCCTTGATATTTGCCGGATAATCGAATAAGATCACAGGACATTTAAAGTGCTTTTCAACCAGAAAACGTTCGTGTTCACTTTGCAGATCTGTTCCCCATTCTTCTATTAAATATTGGAATTTTTTCTTCTTATTTGGTTTGGAATTCCGCAAAATGTCGATAGCCTCAGTATAACTCACTCGCATGAAGTTGTTATCAGTAACAAACTTCAATTTTTCAATAAGGGTCATTGGGTTACGCTCTGCTTGAGGTTTACGTTTGTCTTCGTCTTGCAGGCGGTTATCTAAAAATTCCAGATCTTCCGCGTTGTTTTCCAAAACATACTTTAATACATATTTCATAAAATCTTCGGCCAGATCCATGTTCCCGGGAAGGTCCATAAAAGCTACCTCAGGTTCGATCATCCAGAATTCCGCCAAATGGCGCGATGTATTAGAGTTTTCTGCTCTGAAGGTAGGGCCAAAGGTATATACCTTGCCTAGAGACATGGCATAGGTTTCGGCTTCTAATTGTCCTGAAACGGTTAAATTGGTTTCCTTACCAAAGAAATCCTTGGTGTAATCTGTTTTACCCTCATCATTTTTTGGCACGTTATCAAGGTCTAAATTGGTAACCTTGAACATTTCTCCGGCTCCTTCAGCATCACTTCCTGTAATTATTGGCGTATGCATGTAATAAAAGCCGTTCTCATTAAAGTATTTATGAATGGCGAACGATAAGGCAGACCGTAAACGCATCACGGCGCTAAAGGTATTTGTTCTGGTTCGCAGGTGCGCTTGTTCTCTTAAAAATTCTAAAGAGTGTTTTTTAGGTTGAATGGGATAGGTTTCAGGATCAGATTCTCCCAGAATTTCTAAGGATTCAACCTGAATTTCGACCTTTTGACCTTTACCCAAACTTTCAACCAATTCACCTTTTACATGAATGGCGGCTCCGGTAGTAATTTTCTTCAAAAGGGCTTCATCGAAATTTTCAAAATCAACAACGCATTGAATATTTTGAAGCGTCGATCCGTCATTCAAGGCAATGAAACGATTCGCTCTAAAAGTTCTTACCCAGCCTTTTATTTCAACTTCAGGGATGGTAATATCCTGAGATAACAAATCAGCAACTGTACGAGAGTTCATGTATTCAAATTTTTTAGATTGTAAATATAAATGTTTCGAACCTCAATAACCACTGTGAACAGCTATTTTTACCTCTATTATTTAAGATAATTTTTCTGAATTATCATCTTCGTCTTCCTCCTCATCATCTTCATCAGGAATGATGTTTATAGAAGGTTCACGAAGTACTTCCTTGTTCGCGATACTGCGTTCTAAGGATAGTAGTAATGAAGGTAATAACAGGAGATTTGATAGCATCGCAAACAGGAGTGTTATGGATACTAAAGCCCCTAAAGCCACGGTGCCTCCAAAACTAGAGATCGTGAATACCGAGAATCCGAAAAATAAAACGATGGATGTGTAGAACATGCTGACACCGGTTTCACGTAGTGCACCATATACGGAGGTTTTGATCTTCCAGTGATTCTGTTGTAATTCCTGCCGGTACTTGGCCAGGAAGTGAATGGTGTCGTCTACAGAAATACCAAAGGCAATACTAAATACCAGAATCGTAGACGGTTTTAAGGGTACCCCCAGATAACCCATTAAGCCAGCTGTTACCAAAAGCGGTAAAAGGTTTGGAATTAATGAGATAACGATCATTCGAAATGAACGGAACATATAAGCCATAAACAGGGCAATCAGAAAAATGGCCAGTGATAAGGAAAGCACAAGATTTTTTATCAGGTATTTAGTTCCTTTCTGAAATACTAAGGCCTTTCCTGTTAGTACTACATTGTAGCGATTCTTTGGAAATAATTTAGTTATTTTTTGTTGCAGATTTTCTTCAATACGCTCCATTTTATCGGTACCAATGTCCTTCATAAACGTAGTGATGCGCGCGTATTGTCCGGTACTATCTACAAAGTTCTTTAACAGATTCACATCTGAGGTCGAGTTCTTTGCATAGGAAAGAATAAAACTGTTCTCATAAGATGTTGGCAGTTGGTAAAACTTAGGATTTCCATTGTAATAGGCCTGTTTGGAATATTTTACCAGGTCTACAACGGAGATCGGTTTTGAGAGTTGTGGGGTTTCATCGATCAACTCTTCAAGCTCGTCCATGCGCTTTAAGGTCGATAATTTCATAACGCCTTTTTTACGCTTGGTATCAACCATAACCTCCAGCGGCATAATACCGTTAAATTCCTTTTCAAAGAATTGAATATCCTTATAAAACTCCGTTTTTTGCGGCATGTCGTCTATCAAACTACCGGAAACTTTTATTTGATACATCCCAATCATACTGGCAATAAGCAGGACTAAGGCTATCGAGTAAATGGTGATGCGTTTGTGGCGTACCATGCGTTCCATCCAATCTACAAAACCTCCGATCCAGCGTCTGTTCAAATGTTCTAAATGCCGGTCTTTTGGAAGCGGTAAAAAGGAATAAATGATTGGAATCACCAAAATACAGAGTACAAAAATGGATAGAATACTCAGAGAGGCTACAACACCAAATTCCTTTAATAATTTACTTTGCGTGATGATAAAGGTTGCAAAACCGGAAGCCGTAGTTACGTTGGTCATCAGGGTTGCATTACCAATTTTGGTAATCACGCGTTGTAATGATTTAATTTTATTGCCGTGTTTTTTTACCTCATGCTGGTATTTATTTATGAGGAAAATACAGTTCGGGATCCCGATCACAATGATCAGAGGTGGAATTAAGGCAGTAAGTACCGTGATTTCGTAATTCAGTAATCCAATAATACCTAAGGTCCACATAACGCCGATGCATACCACCACCAGAGATACCAGCGTGGCCCGCATGGACCTGAAAAAGAAAAAGAAAATAAACGACGTCACTAATAGCGCTGCAGCTACAAAGAATCCTATTTCATCAACAATACTTTTGGAGTTAAGGGTTCGGATGTAGGGCATACCCGAAACATGAACATCGAGATTGTATTTCTGCTGAAAGGCATCAATTTTTGGACTCAGTTTATTCAACACAAAATCCTTGCGAACTTCGGTGTTTACGATATCCTTTTTCAGATAAATGATAGACCGCAGTGTTTTGGTTTTTTTATTAAATAAAAAATTATCGTAAAATGGATATTGATTAAAAAGCTCATCTTCAAGCTTATTGATCTGCGCTTCTGAAGCCAGGGAATCTGTAATGAAAGGTTCCAAAACAAACTTTTCATCTTTAGTATCTTTTTCAAGTTTTTGAAGATCTTTTAAGGAAATAACGGCTTCAACTTCCGGGTCTTTTTTAAAGCTGTCAGACAATCGATTCCAGGCATTCAACTTTTCAACGGAATAAAGAGAACTATCCTTTACACCGAGTACAATGATATTGCCTTCTTCACCAAAAATCTTAAGAAAATGATCGTACACTATGGTGGCCTCATGGTCATCCGGCAGTAAGTTTGCCTCTGTGTAGCTCATGCGCATTTTATCCCATTGGGTACTGAAGAAAATAGTGGTTCCCAGAATGACAATTAAAATACCGATTTTGTTACGTAAAATCAGCCGTGCCGTAACGTGCCAAAAATTTTTTGAAAATAGTTTTAACATGCTATTAATTAGAGATGCGCAAAGGTAGAAATAAAGCTAGGTATAACCTCATAAACTCAAGTTAAATGTAAACTTAAAAGCGACATTATCTGCAAAATATGGTAAATGATAAGCACCGTATCGATAACTCAGACTTAGCCCAAAACCAAAGAGTAATTTATTGATCTCAAATCCGGATTCTGTGTAGCCTTTATTCAAGGTGTCAAAGGTGATGTTTTGATGCCTGTTTATATGATTCATATCGCCTAGGGCATATCGGGTAATTAACACGAGTTGGGGTTGAAATTTTTCTGAAATATGAAAAGGTTTTAGGTAATGTTTGAATTGAAGCGTCACGAATCGATCCGAAAAGAACTCGTTAAAATACATGGTTTCAAAACTATTGATACCAGCAACCGAAAAGCGCTGTAGAATTTTTTCTTTAGTGATATTGTTGGGGTAAGCATGATACAAATGTGTTAGTGGTGCATGACCTATAGCCAAACCTCCCATGACCGTTATTTCAGAATAATGATCTAATGAATTGCCGAAGCGTTCAATGGTTTTAAAATCAATTTTAGAAAAGTTGAAATCGCCATCTAAAAGGCCCTTAAAGCTCTGAGTAAATTGCAGTGACATTTTTGGAAATCCCTCTTTAATTTCTTTAATACCGTTCTCTTCAAATAAAAAACTACTATACGGACTCCAGTTAAGTGCCATCTTGGCCTTACTAATAACGTATTGCTCATACGACCCATTATCCAAAACATAAGTATAACCAAATGTTGGATCGATATTACTTCTGGAAATCTGTGTTGCCGCTAGTAACTTGGATCCTAATTGATGTTCAAGCGTAATGGCCTTAGTAATGTGTTTATAAAAAAGATCGATATTGATCAATCGGGGTTGGAATAATTGAAATATACGCTTGTCCGTTAAATAATCGCTACTACCGGTTTCTTTAAGATCATCAGTATAACTCAGGCTAAGCCAGGTGTTTGATTTTTGGGCAAGGCGAACACCACCACCAATACTGTACTTAAAATTGTGATCTCTGAAACCATAAACCACATAGCCATTTACGCGAAATTTATTTGAAAAATTACTGTTGGTCTCACCGCCAAAACCAGAACGCAGGCCTTCGTACTGATTGAATTTTACAAGATAGCGCAGGTCGATATTGAAATATTTGGTAGGGTAGAAGCCATTCCCCAAATACGCTTTGAATTCTTGTTTTTTCAGAGAATCGTTTTCTTGTTTTGCTTCGGAAGTTATTGTTTTCTGAGCCCAGGAAAATGTCAGGCTAAAAAAAAATAGAAGAGTAAAAAGTGGTTTAATCATGAGCTCATAAGATAACGATCAAAAAAAAGCGACCTTTATGTCGCTTTTCAATTATACGGTCATGATTTCTTTTTCTTTAATTTCGAAAATGCCGTCAATTTTATCGATGAATTTATCAGTTATTTCCTGAACATCAATTTCAGCATTCGATTTTAAATCCTCAGAAACATCATCTCCTAATTTTTTAATATCGTTATTAGCGTCTTTTCTGGCGGCGCGAACACTTATTTTAGCCTCCTCTGCTTCGGCTTTGGCTTGTTTTGCCAGATCACGACGGCGTTCCTCTGTTAAAGGTGGCACGTTGATAATAATTGATTCACCATTGTTCATCGGATTAAATCCTAAATTAGCTATCATAATACCGCGTTCAATTTCTTGAAGCATACTTTTTTCCCAGGGTTGCACCGTAATGGTTCTTCCATCTGGGGTATTCACATTGGCTACCTGATTTAACGGCGTTTGAGTTCCGTAATATTCCACCATCACACTGCCTAACATGGATGGACTGGCTTTTCCGGCCCTAATATTTACCAATTGTTTTTCTAAATGTTTTACGGCATTGGTCATAGCTTCTTTTGCCGTATCTAATATAAATTGAATGTCTTCGTTCATGATTTTAACTTTTAGGTCTTTACAACTATACTCGGTTAAATTTTAGATGTTTACTTCAGTGCCCACCTTTTCACCCGAAACCACTTTAAATAAATTACCTCTCTTGTTCATATCAAAAACAATGATAGGTAATTCATTTTCCTGGCTCAGTGTAAAAGCCGTAGTATCCATTACCTTTAGGCCCTTTTTTAAAACCTCATCAAAAGATATAAAATTAAATTTAATTGCTTTGTCATCTTTTTCAGGGTCGGCATTATAAATACCATCCACCCGGGTTCCTTTCAAAATAACATCGGCCTCGATTTCTATAGCACGCAATACGGCTGCAGAGTCTGTAGTAAAATAAGGATTTCCGGTACCGCCACCAAAAATAACCACACGCCCTTTACTTAAGTGACTCATGGCTTTTCTTCGAATAAAAGGTTCCGCAACTTCGTTGATTTTAATCGCCGTTTGTAATCGGGTTTGTACATCGGCATCTTCCAAAGCACTTTGCAAAGCAAGCCCATTAATTACGGTGGCCAACATCCCCATATGATCGCCTTGTACGCGATCCATACCATTACTGGCTCCGGCAACACCTCTAAAAATATTTCCACCACCAATTACAATGGCGACTTCCACACCGCGTTCCGTAATTTCTTTGATGTCTTGGGCGTATTCGGCTAATCGCTGCGGATCAATACCATATTGGCGGTCGCCCATAAGGGCTTCTCCTGATAGCTTAAGTAGAATTCTTTTGTATTTCATCAATATTATCTATTCCTTGGGTTTTATTGGATGCTCCTTCTCAAGGAAGTTACGCAAATATAAGCAATATCTTAATTTGCTGATATGGATTTTGGGTATAAAAAAACCATCACGTTTATGGTGATGGTTTTTTTAAATATAAGTTTTGGATTAGCCTACAGTTACACGTTTAAAACTTGTAATTTCAACATCACCATAAGACGCTACATAATCTGCAACATTCTTTTTCTCATCTTTAATGAACTTCTGATCTAATAACGCTTTTTCTTTATCTAAAGTCGTGTTATCAGATAGGAAGCGATCCATTTTTCCGGGAAGAATACGATCCCAGATCTGCTCAGGTTTACCTTCAGCTTTCAATTCAGCTTTGGCAGCTTCTTCAGCTTCCGCTAAAACTTCAGGAGTTATTTGAGACATCGAGATATATTGAGGCACATTCTTCAATGTTTTTCCTAAACGGGCTAATTCTTCGTTTTCTTTTTTGATCTCAGCGATTCTGGCTTCGGTTTCAGAGGCTACGAATGCAGGGTCAAAATCTTTATAAGATAAGGTTGTTGCTCCCATAGAAGCTACTTGCATGGCAACATCTTTTACCAAAACATCAGCCTTATCAACTTTAGCAGATAAACCTACCAAAGCCGCAATTTTGTTAATGTGAACATAAGCTCCAACATAAGGCGCTTCTAGTTTTTCAAATGCGGTAATGTCTAGTTTTTCACCAATAACACCGGTTTGCTCAGTTAATTTATCAGCTACGGTCATGCCACCAAAATCAGCTTCTAAAAAGGCTTCTTTTGAATCATAGTTCAAAGCCAATTCAGCTAAATCATTAGCTAAAGCTACGAAAGATTCATTTTTACCAACAAAGTCAGTTTCGCAACCCAGAACGATAGCAACACCTGCAGTTTCATCCGCATTGATCTTTGCCACAGCAGCACCTTCAGAAGACTCTCTGTCGGCTCTTTTTTCAGCTACTTTTTGTCCTTTTTTACGTAAAACCTCGATAGCTTTATCAAAATCACCTTCAGCTTCAACCAAGGCTTTTTTGCAATCCATCATACCCGCTCCGGTAGCTTGTCTTAATTTGTTTACTTCAGCGGCTGTTACTTTTACTGTAGTACTCATAATGATTTTTTATTTTAAATGCCGTTTGATTTTTTCCGCTTTCGCGGAAGGATCGTACGACGCTTTAATTTTTGTTATTGTTTATTCTTCTTCTTCTCCGGCTGCAACTTTAGATTTTTCAGCTTTTTTAGCCTTCTTAGCTTTAGGAGCATCTTTATCACCTGAAGCGTCTTTTTCAGCTTTACGCTCTGCTAAACCTTCAGCTATAGCGCCGGTTACATGCGTTAAGATTTTATCGATCGATTTAGAAGCGTCATCATTGGATGGAATCACGTAATCTACCTGACGTGGGTCAGAGTTCGTGTCTACCATCGCAAAAATAGGAATGTTTAATTTTTGAGCTTCTTTAATCGCGATATGCTCACGCTTAATATCAACTACAAACAAAGCACCGGGCAAACGAGTCATGTCACTGATAGAACCTAAGTTCTTTTCTAACTTGGCTCTTAAACGGTCTACCTGTAAACGCTCTTTCTTAGAAAGGGTGTTAAAGGTTCCGTCTTTCTTCATTCTGTCAATAGATGCCATTTTCTTAACCGCCTTTCGAATCGTTACAAAGTTGGTTAACATACCACCTGGCCATCTTTCAGTGATGTAAGGCATGTTGATCGCGCTGGCTTTTTCAGCAACGATATCTTTTGCTTGCTTTTTGGTAGCTACAAATAGGATCTTACGACCAGAGCTTGCAATTTTACTTAGTGCTGCTCCGGCTTCTTCTATTTTTGCTGCCGTTTTGTAAAGGTTGATAATATGGATGCCGTTACGCTCCATGTAAACGTAAGGAGCCATGTTCGGGTCCCACTTACGTGTAAGGTGTCCGAAGTGTACACCTGCTTCAAGTAATTCTTTTACTTCTACTGCCATTTTTGTAATAGTTTACGTTCTGTTGAATTAGCAATGATCAAGTGGTCATTTTTTAAATTCGCCTTAATCATTTAGATGCTAAACTAAATCCTGTCATTTTTGAGACTAGGAGTAACAATGAACTAGTTTTTAATTGTTTTAATTGTGATAGCAAACTTTTAGAAAAATAAGTCTGATATCGAAATAGGATATTAACGTTTTGAGAATTGGAATTTCTTACGCGCTTTCTTCTGACCGAATTTCTTACGCTCTACCATTCTTGGGTCTCTGGTTAATAAACCTTCTGGTTTTAGGATACCTCTGTTCTCAGCATCAACTTCGCACATGGCACGAGAAAGTGCTAAACGTACTGCTTCTGCTTGTCCGGTAATACCGCCACCATATACATTAACTGTAATATCAAAGTTGCCGTCATTGTTGGTCAAAGCTAAAGGTTGTTTTACTTTGTACTGTAAAGTAGCTGTAGTAAAATAACTAGCTAAGTCCTTTTTGTTTACTGTAATGTTACCTTTTCCCGGGGCAACATAGGCGCGTGCAACAGCCGTTTTTCTACGGCCAATTTTGTGAATTACATCCATTATTTAAATTCGTTTAAGTTAATTGCTTTTGGTTTTTGCGCTGCATGAGCGTGCTCAGAACCAACAACAACTGTTAGGTTACGGAATAAATCAGCTCCTAGTTTGTTTTTAGGAAGCATTCCTTTAATTGATTTTTCTACCACGCGAGCAGGATCTTTCCCATATAATTCTCTTGCGGTTAAACTTCTCTGACCTCCAGGATACCCGGTGTGACGAATGTATGATTTCTCATTCCATTTGTTTCCGGATAGGTTGATTTTTTCAGCATTGATAACGATCACGTTATCGCCACAATCAACATGAGGTGTGAAGTTTGGCTTGTGTTTTCCTCTTAAAAGTTTTGCAACTTTTGAAGATAAACGACCAAGCGCCTGACCATCAGCATCAACAACAACCCACTCTTTATTTACAGTGGCCTTGTTGGCTGATATCGTTTTGTAGCTTAATGTGTCCACACTTATTATTTTTTAATACCTGTCTGCCGACAGGCAGGTTAAACATTCCTCTCCCAAAAAGAGTTTGCAAATTTACGATTATAAATTTGATAACCAAATAGTGAAACACATTATTTTTAGATATAAAACGCACGATTTTTTTCGTGCTAAAATCATATTTTTCAATGCGTTAAATTCTTTTGCTCATTTTTGACAAAAACGACGATTTAAGGCCTCTTAACAAAAGGTGTTAAGTTCAGGTTAAACCCACTGTTTTATTTGGTTTCGCGACATATAGATGTTATATTAAATACAAACGAAATATTAATTAAAAAAATTTACGAAATGGAGAATTTGAATAAAAAAACTGTTGCTATTTTAGCAACCAATGGATTTGAGGAAAGTGAATTAAGAGAACCTAAGCGCGCTTTAGAAAAAGCAGGTGCTGATGTGCATATCGTATCCATCGATGGGGGAGAAATCCGCGGATGGAGTGACGGTAACTGGAGTACCGAAACAATAAAAGTTGATAAACAAATAGATGAAGTAACACAAAGCGATTATAATGCTTTGATGTTACCGGGTGGCGTTATCAATCCCGATTTATTGCGTCGCGATGCGAAAGCAGTAAATTTCGTGAAATCATTTTTTGAGAAGCGTAAACCTGTAGGTGCTATTTGCCATGCCCCATGGTTATTGGCTGAAGCCGATGTGTTGCGCGGAAGAAAAGTTACCTCGTTCAACTCCATTAAAACGGATATCAAAAATGCCGGGGCTTACTGGGTAGATGAAGAAGTTGTTGTAGACGAAGGATTAGTGACCAGTAGAAGTCCGAAAGACTTACCTGCATTTTGCGATAAGTTAGTTGAAGAGGTCTATGAAGGTAAACATGAGATGCAGACTGCCTAAGTTTGTAACCCATTAACCTGAATAGGAAAAGCAGAATTTCAATTTTGGAATTCTGCTTTTTTTATGCGTTTACCGTGGCGCGCTGCAAGCGGTCGTTGATAGATTTTCCCAAACCATGATCGGGGAGACGTTCGGCGATAATGACATCCAGTTCCTGTGTGTCCATGGCATGTAAAGCATCATAAAGTTGTGCTGCGGCTTCATTTAAACTACCGTTTTTCGACAATACTATTTGAAAATCAATCAGATCTTCAGGAACAGACGACTGATAAACCAAAGCACCAATCTTCTTTCCCGGATGTTTTTTAATTTCATCTAAAACAGAATCCACTAAAACCGTTTGGGTTTTCGGGGCATAATGACGATTCAACATACCCGGTGCTTCCGGGGCTTGTTCTTTTTTGTTCATCACAGGAAGTGTGCCTACTACGGCTTCAAGGTCTTCTAATGCAATGGAACCCAGGCGATACACCACAGGGTCGTCACCTTCAAACCCAACAATGGTCGATTCAATACCATGCTGGCACGGACCACCATCCAGAACCATTTTTATATCATTTTTAAAATAATTCTCTACGTGTTTCGCTCTAGTCGGACTGATACTGCCAAACGGATTGGCACTAGGCGCAGCCAAAGGAAAATCGAGTGATTCCAAAAGTTTTAATGTGAGCGGATGTTTTGGAACACGCACTGCTACCGTATTTTTTCCGGCTGTAATAAGATCCGGAATGTTTGGCTTTTTTGGTAATACCAGCGTAAGCGAACCCGGCCAAAATGCTTCAGCTAATTGCTTAGCTTTTGGGGGAACATAGGCTGCCACATTTTCTAAATAATCTATGTTGGGAATATGAACGATCAACGGATTAAAAAAGGGCCGCTTTTTCGTTTCAAAAATAGCCTTGATCGCTTTTTCACTAAAAATATTTCCGGCCAGACCATAAACGGTTTCCGTGGGAATAGCAACAAGGTCGTTCTGTTCCAAAATGGCTTTTGCCCGAGAGATATCGGTTGAAATAATGCTCATACTCCTAAAATGATGGCAAAATTAGCTTTTATTATCCTCATGTAAAAATAACAAGAAGCTTAAAGCGAAATTATTCTGGTTCTGCGATGCCTGATTTCATTATGAGGAATGCTATCATCGTTATTTTCTGTTGGTTTTAAAATCAAATACCTTTAGCAACTTATAATCATTTTGGTATCCTTAGAAATCTCTACAATGTTGGATTTGCAATCAAAACCAATAACGCTATGAATATTATTTTTACTTAAACTACTGGCTTTTTCGGGATTTGATTTTACATTATGGATCATAAATATTCCGAACATAGAAATAGTAACTAAATACGTGATAAAAATTAATTCCTGCTTGTTCTCCAAAAAGATATACATCCCCGGAATAATCTGGAAGTTTAAGACCAGAAATACTAAATGATGTTTAATATGCATGGAATAGTTTCGAAATATTATAAAGTAGAAAAATACACCGAGGAAACCCAATACAAGTAAAAGAAGCATTTTATACAATTTACTTTTACTCAAATGTGTTTTTTGGATTAATCCATGGCCATTAGTTTTAAAAAATTTATGCCAATTCCACGAAATACTTATTTTCTGACTATACTCACTATTAACCAAGACTTGCCAAAATAAAATCCACATCAATCCAAAGCTGGATAAAATCAAAATTTTAAAGATGAAATTTCCCAATAAGAAGGTCGTGCCCTCCATCGCAAGTATCGATATAAAATCCAAAAGATGGATTTTTATAAAATTTGTAAATAGCCTTAAAGGCAAGAAATCATGGATTAATACATGTGTTAAAACAAAGGTAGGTAGGGCTAGTAGTGGGTTCATGGTTAATGGTTTTTGTTAATGAGGGTTAAAAAATACCGGTTAATAATAGTTTTTATTTAAAGTTTTATAATCCTAAAGGTGGATCTGCGGTTTATCCTGTGTTCTGCTTCGGTGCATGGCACACCGTTTGTACAATGATTCAGGATACCAAGTTCTCCAAAACCATAATACTCCAATCGTTCCGGGCTTATTCCTTTACTAATGAGGTAATCGTATGTAGAGCGAGCGCGAGCGTGAGATAATTTTATATTGGTGATATCCCTCCCCCTGCTATCAGTGTAGGATTCAATTCTGATCTTGATGGATTTGAATTTATTTAGGACTGCCACAACTTTATCAAGCTCAATTTTGGAAGCAGGGAGTATGTCACTTTTGGCGTATTCAAAATAAATGGGATTTAAAATTGCGGCAATATCATTGTTTAGTTCAAGAGGCACATTATTCTTAACCATTTTCACATCTATTTTTAGATTTCCTTGGGCATCTACATCTTTAATATTTACAGGTACTTCCTCGGTTTGATAACCGTCTTTTTCTATCTTTAAGAATGCTACTTTATCAGACTTAAGGTTCTCTAACGTATAATAACCATACCATTTTGTAGTGGTCATTTCTAAAATATTACCATCGATATCCAGAGCTTTTACGCTTACGTTTTTTAAAACCTCGTCTGTTTTATTATCCTGAATTTTACCGGTAATAACGATCTCTTCCGGAACACTTATTCCCAGGTATACCAATCGAATATCCAGAGGTTCTTTACCGTTGCGCATGGCCTTGGTTATGTTTTTTTCAGAGGTCTGGAAGTTGTCTTTTTCAGCTCTTACATAGGCTACATTACGGGCGTCTAATTCGCCAAACTCATAATAGCCATTGTCATCGGTTATGGTGGAGGCAACGATGTTTCCGTTAGCGTCGTGTAGCGTTAATTTTACATTAGCCAGGGGTTCATCTGTGTCAAAGTTTCTGGCAATACCCTTGAAATTAATATATGGAATAACTTCAAAATCCTTAAGGGCCTTGAAGCTGTATATGTCATCAATACTTTTATCATAATTTTTATTCGACGCAAAGTATCCAATGCGATCTGCCCCGATCATAAACGAAAAATCATCAGAGGTAGTGTTAATCTGTTCCCCAAGATTATAGCTCCTTTTATATTCATTATCCGGATTTTTTTTGGAAATGAAAACATCCAGACCACCAATACTTTCCGGCCCATTGGAAGCAAAATATAAACTCTCGTCGTAAGGATCTATAAAAGGGAACATCTCGTTGCCAATAGTATTTATAGCTTCTAAATTTTTAGGTTTCCCAAAAGTGCCATCATCCTTAATTGAAACCGAATAAATATCTGTACCGCCTTTACCTCCCGGAATATTAGAGGCGTAATACAGGGTTTTGTTATCTTTGCTTAGGGCGGGGTGACCTACAGAGAATTCAATGCTATTAAAAGGAAATGCCTTGACATCTTTCCATTTTCCCTGTTTAAATTTCGCTATGTAAATATTAATGGTTACAATATTATTTTTGTTTCGTTCTATCCTACCATTAAGGAAAGCGTTTCTTGAGAAATACATTGTTTTTCCATCATTGGTTATGGCTAGTGGTCCTTCGTTGTATTCCGAATTTATAAATTCTGATAAGTGTACAAATTCGCCATTCGCACTTGCTTTATAGATGTCTGAAGTTAAACCTGCAGAACCTTCCCTTTTTTTCTTGTTTAAACCATACCCTACAACATAAAGTTCATTATTTTTTATAAAGGCGGGGTATTCAGACCGTTTTGTATTGTAATTGTAGGGCCTTAGTTCAAAAACACTATCATTATTAATAGCCATAGGATCTTCTTTCGGGTTTGCGAGACTTGTATAGCGTATACCTTTATAATTATAATAGCTCAATAATAGGCTATCTGCTTTTTTGTATTCTTTTTGAGTTTTAAGGATTTGCCCATAATAAAAATTATCCAATAAACTAGGTCGCGCAGAGGGCATGTTGTAATAAGTATTGTACCACTTAGCCGCGGCTTTAAAATCGCGATTAAAATAATTGGCAGTAGCTAATCGGTGGATTAACTTTTCATCCCCTTCACCTCTTTCAGCTACTCGGGTATAGATATCAATAGCATTAATATATTCTAAGTTTTCAAACGCTTCATTATCAGGTTTTGTTTGTTTGTCCTTACTTTGAGCAAGAGCCATAGCAGAGAACACGAGTAAAAAACCAAGATTCCATTGCGTTTTACAAAAGTTTTTCATTTTCATTGATAATTAAAAGAATCGGGGGGTTAGGAATCTTAAATCTCTATTCGTACCAATATCGAGGCGTAAGAATACGCCATGAGATCCGCTGTTATATTGTCTGATTGCGGTAGTATCTATATCGTAGGAATATCCTATAAACAGTTTGTTATTTATTTGGAACCCTGTAATAGCACTAAAGGCATTGGTAAATCTATAGGAAGCCCCCAGCGTAAAGGTTTCATTAATTAAAAAATTTGCGGAGAAGTCTACACCTAAAGGTGCTCCTGAAACGTATTTTACAAGGGCTGTGGGTTTAAATTTTAAATTGGGATTTAATTGAAAAACATACCCTCCCATAGCGTAAAAATTAGCGCGTTCTTTTGCTGTAGACACGGAATTATTATCGAAATACCTAGTTGCTAAAAGATCTGGTACGGATATCCCTGCATACCACAGATCACTGTAAATATAAACGCCCGCACCGGCAATAGGGCTTACGCGATTTTCTACATTAAATTGGAAGGTAGGATCGGTGGCATTATAAATATCCAGTTTATTGTAATCTATGTTAATAAGCTTTAGACCAGCCTTTATTCCGAAGTTTAAATAGGTATAACGATCAATATATATTTGGTATGAGAAATCGCCTGCCAGGGCAGTTTCCACGGAAGGTCCTATGGTTTCGTGTATAATAGTGGCACCCAGACCCATATTTTCATAACGGTAATCCAGTGGTCCGGAGGAGCTAAAGTTTATGGCACGTGGTGCGCCTTCGATACCGGTCCATTGGGCACGATATTGACTTGTGATACTGGTAACACCTCTGGAGCCGGCATAAGCAGGGTTAATAATATTGGCAGAATACATGTATTGGGTGTATTGAGTGTCTTGCTGCGCAAGGATTTCATGGGGTTTAGCTCCAAAAAATAAAGACAGGTTTATTAATATTATTGTGATATGTTTGTTTAAATATCTCATCCTTTTGCTTTGTATTAATCTGTAGATAAAAATAAATACCCTGCTTTTTCCACGCGTTCGTTAGTACCATCGTATTTAAGGATATAGTAGTAAGTTCCTGTAGGTAATAGGGTGTCTTTTTTACCGGTTGCAAAGCCTTCAAATACATTTCCGTTACTATCATAATTTGTAGTAGAAAACACCTGGGCACCCCAACGGTTAAATATTTCTAAAGAGTTATTAGGTAGTAAATCGATGTTTTCTATAAATAAATAGTCGTTTTTGCCATCGTTGTTTGGAGATACGGCATTCCACACAATCACATCATCAGGAAGTATGATATTTAAATCGGCACCTGCGATGGTAAATACAGCTATACCATCAATGGTTTGGTTTGCTGTTATGGTTTTGTTTAGGGTATCTACTGTGCCACCTACATCCTCCCAGGCGCCTTCTTCAAAGTTCCATCGGGCCATGCGAATACCGTCCGGATTGGAATACACGGTATACGGTGTAGATGATTCATTCCAGGATAAGGTCACATCTACATTTTCAGTGCCCAGAGGGGTTTCAAAAACCCAATATTCTCTATTATTAACCTTAACAATATTACCTATTCTCAAATTCGAGGGGTAGGGGTTATCCGTATCCTTATAAACGTATCTTCCGTTAAACAAGGAGTTAACTCCGGAGGGTGCGCTAATTTCCGCAAAGCGATACATAGCATTATCTCCAATAGGAAATGTAAAGGCATCATTACCCAGTTTGGTTATAAAGCCATCTACAAAACTAAAATCACTGGTATTACTCACGGTTCCGTTATCATCCAGAATCAGCGTGCCGTTATTATCAATAGTATTTAAAATGCCACTATTAAAAGCAATATCATGTTCCACATGGAAGGTTCCAGACATGTTTATGGCATTTTCTAAACCGGAATTATTAGCGATGATGAGATCGTGGAAGTAAAAGGGTTCTGAACCTGATATTATTTGTTGGGCAGATCCCACGAGACTAGCACTACTTTCGGGGGTGTTGTAATCTACCACACCGTTATTCGTCATGTTGCCGTAAAAATAGGCTTGCCCGTTATTGATAAAGGAGCCGGAATCTTTATTGTCAAAATGGTCTAAAACGCTTATCTCTGTATTCGCGTTTACGGTTATTAAACCTAAATTGGTAGTTTGCGCCATGCCGGCTGTGGTTACCAAAAGCGTGATAAAGATTATGAGATTTGGGGTCTTTTTCATCCTGTATTTTTAATTCGTTTGAAGGTCATGTTTGAAGCTCATGGCTTCGATGACACTGGTTCTTAAAATGCTTTCCGTTTGGAGTTCTTTCCTACTTATTTTACTAAATTGTTTCCGTGTTATTTTGAACGCTTGATATATTTTTTTCCTTTATTATTGTCATCCGGTTATTTTAAGTTATAAAGAGTTATTTTTCATCAACAAGGATTTTTATTGCTCCCGAATGTCATTGCACTAATCAGTATAAGGTGTTGCATAAATATAATTTTCAGTCAAATTTGACCCAAGTCCTTGTCCAAGGTTATCTTCAGCAAGTAAGTTGTGATCATCGGCAAGGTGCTGCCATAAATAATACGTTCTTGAACTACCAGAATCATTATCTATCAGTGATATCCCCCGAGCCATACTGGTATCACGTGGGTAGTTAAGCCCCCCCATAATGTTATTAGGAGTCGCCAATAGATCAGCACTATCGCCAGGGTAGTTTCTTTCTCCTATGGTGCCACCAGTATCTGAAAATGAAAAATATAAGGTAAAAGCCCTTGGATTATCACAATCTCTACAAACAGCCCCGTCGTCAAGTTTATATATAAAATAAATCTTAACACCGGTATGCACGATCCACTTGCCCGGTGGTAAAGTAATACTTGCACCGGTAAAAAAAGCTGATGATAAATTAAAATGTTGAACACCGTGGAAAACAAATGTCCCAAATACAGCCTGAGGAACCACAGGCATCCATTCGGGGTTGTTTGATGCGTTTTTCATTAAAACGTCACCTATATTACCTGCTCTCATCTCGGAGTCATAAATTTGATTTTCAAATATGGCATCGCCTTTGACCCTTATATTTGATTCAAATATGGAACGTCCATTTACTCGTAGTCTCCCCTGCTCAATAAGACTTGTTCCAATAAGAGCATAATCTCCCACAAATATACTGTCTCTAACTTGAGTATTCCCATCTACATCTAACCTCTCCTCTGGACTAGTAGTACCTATTCCTACGTTACCTGTACTGTGCTGTAGAAATAATCTTACATTTCTGTTATTATTTCCGGTATCTTCTTGAGACCAGAACCGGAGCCCATCGTCCTGACCTTGATTTTCAATTCTCCAGGCTTTGTTGGCATCGCCCGTGCTCGAATCGAAAAACCAAATAGAAGGATTCGTGGAAGTCATTGAGATGCCATTTCCAATTATAGTTAGTTTTTTATCTGGAGTTGTTGTTCCTATTCCTACGTTGCCATTACTACGTTGAATAAATAATCTGTCTGTCCATGTAGAATTGTTATTGTTTTTAGAACGAAAAAGAAGGCCATCAAGAGACGCTTCTGACATAAGTCTCCAAGATTTAGTGGCGGCATTGAAGTCTGTTAACCAAATGGAAGGACTTGGAGTATTCAGAAGAAATCCATCATCAGCAACACTTGATTCTACAGTAAGTTTCTTCTCAGGTGTTTTGGTACCTATTCCGGTATTGGTATCGGTTTGCGCATGAAGCAAGGTAAAGGCTGCGAGAAATAGTGTGATTATTAAATTTTTTTTCATGGTCTTTAAAATTTTATTTACTACAAAAAAATGCTAAGTCACATTCATCAATATGACAAGTTTCAGTTATTAATTTTTCTTTTGTATTGATTTTTATTCAGGGTTAAAAATAGATTAGTGAAATTCACAACCGGTACTATTTGTTTACATTCAGCAAGGCTTCAATTCTGGCTAATCGACCTTCCAGTTCGTTAATTTTATGATCTTTTTCTTCCAAAGCTTTTTGTTGTTCAATAGTGTGTAAATACAGTTCTTCTACTTTTTCCAGGAGTTGCACAGACAGTTCTGAAATATTGAAACTATACTTTCCATCCTCGGTGCGTCCAATGTCTTTAATACTGCTTACGCCCGGTAAATGCTTGTTGATCTTGATAAAGTTTTCTACTTCCGGAAGCGTTTTAAATGCATAGGTTGATTTTAGTGTCGATTTCCCTTCCAGATATTTCTCAAATACATAATCCGCATAATAACTTGTGGTGGTTTCTATGGCTCCATTTACAAAGAGTTTAGTAGAAATTGAGTTAGAAACAAAATCTGTAAAGGCTTGAGCAGATGGATTTACACCAATGGCTACCCTGCCATTCATGTAGATATCTTCTGTATTGTCTGATGCATAGGAGTCATCATCAAAGCCAAACCATGGTTCTGCTACAGCGAAGCTAACTTCCGTGCCAGATTCATTGCTGTACGTATAGGTGCCGTCAGGATTTTGACTAAAAGTTGTAATAGTTTCATTGATAGTAGCTGAATTACCGGCTTCATCAGTGTAAGAAGCTATCGTACGGGCTGTGTTACCGGTTACATTAGTATCCTCATTTCCTAATGATTGTGTTATTGAGGTGGTGGTTTCGTTTATGGCAGGTAAAGTCACGCTAACAACATTATTGTCAGAATCAGTTAATTTTAAATTGTCACCTTCTATAATTAGACTTGAATTCGTTGTGTTGGTATCAATATCCGCCAAAGGCACACTTACGGTGTTTCCATCAGAATCGGTTAATGTTAAATTAGTGCCGTTAATAGCTAGGCTGGTGTTAGTTGTGTTGGTATCAATATCCGCCAAAGGCACACTTACGGTGTTTCCATCAGAATCGGTTAATGTTAAATTAGTACCGTTAATAGCTAGACCTGTGTTGGTTGTATTGGTGTCAACACTGGCAGCGATATCGGCTAAGGCAACACTTACGGTGTTTCCATCAGAATCGGTTAATGTTAAATTAGTACCGTTAATAGCTAGACCTGTGTTGGTTGTATTGGTGTCAACACTGGCAGCGATATCCGCTAAGGCAACACTTACGGTATTCCCATCAGAATCGGTTAATGTTAAATTGGTTCCGTCTTGCGATAAACTTGCGTTGGTTGTGTTAGTATCGACATTTGCAGCAATATCAGCTAGAGCTAAACTGACCGTATTCCCATCAGAATCTGTTAATATTAAATTGGTTCCGTCCTGTGATAAACTTGCGTTGGTTGTGTTGGTATCAATTTCTGATAAGGCTACACTTACTGTATTCCCATCAGAATCGGTTAATATTAAATTGGATCCATCCTGTGATAAACTTGCGTTGGTTGTGTTGGTATCGATATCCGTTAAGGCAACGCTTACTGTGTTACCATCAGAATCGGTCAATATTAAATTGGTACCGTCTTGAGATAGACTTGCGTTGGTTGTGTTAGTATCAACATTAGCAGCAATTTCTGATAAGGCAACGCTTACTGTGTTCCCATCAGAATCTGTTAATATTAAATTCGTACCGTCTTGAGATAAACTTGCGTTTGTTGTGTTGGTATCTACATTCGCAGCAATATCAGCTAGAGCTAAACTGACCGTATTCCCATCAGAATCGGTTAATATTAAATTGGTTCCGTCTTGAGATAAACTAGCATTGGTGGTATTGGTATCGATATCTGTTAAGGCAACGCTTACTGTATTCCCATCAGAATCGGTCAATATTAAATTGGTTCCATCCTGTGATAAACTTGCGTTTGTTGTGTTGGTATCAATATCCGCTAAGGCAACACTTACGGTGTTTCCATCAGAATCGGTTAAGGTTAAATTGGTTCCGTCTTGAGATAAACTTGCGTTGGTTGTGTTGGTATCAATATCCGTTAAAGCAACGCTTACTGTATTCCCATCGGAATCGGTCAATATTAAATTGGTACCATCCTGTGATAGACTTGCGTTAGTGGTATTGGTATCGATATCTGTTAATGCAACGCTTACTGTGTTCCCATCGGAATCCGTTAATATTAAATTCGTACCGTCCTGTGATAAACTTGCGTTGGTTGTGTTAGTATCAACATTAGCGGCAATTTCTGATAAGGCAACGCTTACTGTGTTCCCATCTGAATCTGTTAATATTAAATTCGTACCATCCTGTGATAAACTTGCGTTGGTTGTGTTGGTATCGATATCTGTTAATGCAACGCTTACTGTATTCCCGTCAGAATCTGTTAATATTAAATTGGTGCCGTCTTGAGATAAACTTGCGTTTGTTGTGTTGGTATCTACATTCGCAGCAATATCAGCTAGAGCTAAACTGACCGTATTCCCATCGGAATCCGTTAATATTAAATTCGTACCGTCCTGTGATAAACTTGCGTTGGTTGTGTTGGTGTCAACATTAGCGGCAATTTCTGATAAGGCTACACTTACTGTATTCCCATCAGAATCGGTTAATATTAAATTCGTACCGTCCTGGGATAGACTTGCGTTTGTTGTGTTGGTATCGACATTCGCAGCAATATCAGCCAAGGCTAAACTGACCGTATTCCCATCAGAATCCGTTAATATTAAATTGGTACCATCCTGCGTTAAGCTTGAGTTGGTTGTATTGGTATCAATATCCGCCAAAGGCACACTTACGGTATTCCCATCAGAATCGGTTAATGTTAAATTGGTACCATCCTGAGTTAAGCTTGAGTTGGTTGTATTGGTATCAATATCCGCCAAAGGCACACTTACGGTATTCCCATCAGAATCGGTTAATGTTAAATTAGTCCCGTCCTGAGTTAAAGTTGAATTGGTTGTATTGGTGTCAACACTGGCAGCGATATCGGCCAAGGCAACACTCACGGTGTTTCCATCAGAATCGGTTAAGGTTAAATTGGTACCATCCTGCGTTAAGCTTGAGTTGGTTGTATTGGTATCAACACTGGCAGCGATATCGGCTAAGGCAACACTTACGGTATTCCCATCAGAATCGGTTAATGTTAAATTGGTACCGTCCTGCGTTAAGCTTGAGTTGGTTGTATTGGTATCAACACTGGCAGCAATATCCGCTAAGGCTACACTTACTGAATTACCATCAGAATCGGTTAATGTTAAATTGGTACCATCCTGGGTTAAACTTGAGTTGGTTGTATTGGTGTCAACACTGGCAGCGATATCCGCTAAGGCAACACTTACGGTATTTCCATCAGAATCGGTTAAGGTTAAATTGGTACCGTCCTGCGTTAAGCTTGAGTTGGTTGTATTGGTATCAATATCCGCCAAAGGCACACTTACGGTATTCCCATCAGAATCGGTTAATGTTAAATTGGTACCGTCCTGAGTTAAAGTTGAATTGGTTGTATTGGTATCAACACTGGCAGCAATATCCGCTAAAGGGACTTGAAGAATTCCGTTACTATCCTCTAGTTCTAGATTCAAACCATTTAATTCAAAACGTGTATTCACTTCATTGGTTACACTACCGTCTATTTCAGTTCCTGTGATGACATATGGAAATGTGGAAGTGCCATCTCCGGTAACTACGTTGATCCCGCCTCCACTTATTTTAGTATTTGTACCATCAAGACCTTTTAGGGTGATTTGGTGCGCCGTTTGATTCTCATCGGTATACGTTAATGTTCCATCATCATTGCTGACCAGAGTCGTTAAGGTTTCCAGGCTCGATACGATGGTAGTTAAGTTGTTGATGACATCTTGTAAAGTTACATTGGTATCGTTGGTGCCATCACCATCAATATCGATAGTGCCATCATCAATTTTCACGGTTGTATTAATGATGTTTTCTACACCGTTTTCATCGGTATAGGTCATGGTGCCGTTGCCATTATCAACAAGCGTTGTTAAGGTTTCCAGGCTCGATACGATGGTAGTTAAGTTGTTTATGACATCTTGAAAAGTTACATTGGTATCGTTGGTACCATCACCATCAATATCGATAGTGCCATCATCAATTTTCACGGTTGTATTAATGATGTTTTCTACACCGTTTTCATCGGTATAGGTCATGGTCCCGTTGCCATTATCAACAAGCGTTGTTAAGGTTTCCAGGCTCGATACTATAGTAGACAAATTGTTAATTACATCTTGTAAAGTTACATTGTTGTCGTTGGTGCCATCACCATCAATATCAATAGTGCCATCATCAATTTTCACGGTTGTATTAATGATGTTTTCTACACCGTTTTCATCGGTATAGGTCATGGTCCCGTTGCCATTATCTACAAGCATTGTTAGGGTTTCCATGCCCGACACGATGGTAGTTAAGTTGTTGATGACATCTTGTAAGGTAATATTGTAATCGTTAGTGCCATCACCATCAATATCTATGGTACCATCTTCAACTTTTACGGTTGTATTAATGATGTTTCTTACACCGTTTTCATCGGTATAGGTCATGGTGCCATTACCATTATCTACAAGAGTAGTTAAGGTTTCAATGAGGTCGTCTGTGCTCCCGTTTCCAATTGGAACCCACTCCGTACCATTCCAATAGTAAAACCCGGGATTCAAGTCGGCTGTGGTTGCCGTGTTGTACACTAATAAACTTACTGCTGGATTTGTAATAGGATTAGAAATGCTTGTCGTTTGTAAGGCAATTCGTGGAATTAGAATTCCTTTATTAGTAGCCACAACATCAAGCTGAGCAGAGTTATTCGGTAAATCAGTACCAATGCCCACTTGAGCATGATTATCTAAAATTGCAAAAAATAGCAATACCAAGATGGGCAGAGAGGGAAATGAGGGAATTTTTTTCATAACAATTTGTAGGTTTTGATCTCATGTTACGTTTATGAGAATCACTTTAAAAAGATTAAAGGCAGGTTATTTGGGTTAGCAATTGTAGTGGCACAATAAATTATAATTTACAAGTGCCAACCTATTAAAGTTGTTAAACTAATGAGCCGTTAGTTATTTTAAATTGGACATGCCTTATAAGGCAGTCTCAAGAATCATTGCGTGTATATTAGGTGTATTTCTGGCAGAATTTCCTAAAATTTAGAATTTGTGAGCATTTTGCTAAATTAAAATGGCAAGATTCGATACAAACATCGTTTCTTTTGAATTGATCATTCGAGACACCAAAAGGTTGTCCTGTTCATTATATGTCGTGACCAATGCAATCTCGTGCCTGAAAATTTAAGAGGGCTAATGATAGGAAAAACCAGACCAGAAAGGTCGGGTGTAGAAATTTGAGGGATTTGAGTTTCATAACAAACGTTGATTTTTTCTTTTCTTTTAAATACTAAATCACTTTAAATTCTTTTAAAGCAGTAGTTTAGGGCTGTGAAATATATTAAATTAATGTTAATTCAGATTCCGGAAAACCGTAATTGGAATAAAAAAAGGCTCGTGGGTTGTCGTTTGTCGAGGAAAAATATATTTTTTACCTAAAACATGGCCTACTTCACATGTTGAAAAAACAATTTTTTATTGTAACTACATGGTTTTCAGTATAAAATGCTAATTTCAGGACAAGCTTTTTTTATAAAAGTTAGTGTGAATTTTAACTCATTTCACGACTATGGTGGGTTTTGAATCTGAAAGAAAATATTAGGCGATGATGCCTTCTTCTTTTAAAATATTGAGCCAATGTTGGTAGCCTTTTTCTGTAAGGTGAAGGCCATCTGTGGTACATGCTGAAATTAACCGGTTGTGCTCATCCTTGAAATCCTCGTGAAGATCTAAATAGTTAAACGTTAATTCAGAAGGAGGTTGAATTAACGCGCGATTAATATTTTGAATAGCTTCAGCATTATCAAAGCGTGCTTCAAAAGCGGGAATCGTATTGTTAACAGGTAGGATACTTTGTAAAAAAATGGTGGTATCCGAGAGGCCTTCATGCAACCTACGAATAATTTCAAAGGTATTTTTTATCACTTCGGTTTCCGGAATATCTTTTGCCAGATCGTTCGTGCCGATCATCAATAAGATGGTTTTGGGTTGTTGTCGAATGGTTTCATCTAAACGCCTCAAAACACTGATACTAATGTCTCCTTTGATACCATGATTCAGCACCGTTTTATTTTGCAGTCTTTCAACCCAGTTTCCTTGTTCGGTGATACTATCCCCAAGGAATAAATACTCCGGAGCAACAACAGGCATTTTAGACCAGGCTTCCACCATGTCGTCATAATATTCCGGACAAAATCCGATGGTTTTATCGTTTTGTGGATCGTAAGTTTTTTTCATAAAGAAAAATTAATGGGCTTCCAACCAATTGGCTCCGGTATCGATATCTACATCCAAAGGCACCTCTAATTTGTAAGCGTTCTCCATTTCATGACGGATCATTTCAGAAACTTTTTCCAGTTCAGGTTTATATACATCAAAAACCAATTCATCATGCACTTGTAACAACATTTTTGTTTTATAATCGCCTTCATTCAGTTTTTCAAAAATCCGGATCATGGCAATTTTAATGATATCGGCGGCACTTCCTTGTACCGGAGCGTTTACCGCATTACGTTCAGCTGCACCACGAACTACAGCATTGCGGGAATTGATATCTTTTAAATAACGGCGACGCCCTAAAACGGTTTTAACATAACCATGGTCGCGCGCAAAATCAACCTGTTTGCTGATATAATCCTTAAGTTTAGGATAGGTCGCATAATAGGTATCGATCAGTTCTTTAGCTTCCGCGCGGCTTAATGTGGTTTGATTACTTAAACCAAAGGCCGAAACACCATATATAATACCGAAGTTTACGGTTTTGGCCTGGCTTCGTTGTTCCGGAGTTACATCTTCCAAAGGCATATTAAAAACTTTCGACGCGGTTGAAGCGTGAATATCTTCGCCATGTTTAAAGGCGGAGATCATTGTTTCTTCTTCACTTAATGCAGCAATAATACGCAATTCTATTTGAGAATAATCAGCCGCTAAAAGGATATAATCTTCGCTTCGCGGAATAAAAGCCTTGCGTACTTGTCGGCCACGTTCCGTACGAATTGGAATATTTTGAAGGTTAGGATTATTACTACTCAAACGTCCGGTGGCAGCAACCGTTTGCATATAATCGGTATGCACACGTCCGGTGCTTTCTTCCACCTGATTTGGCAGGGCGTCAATATAAGTACTTTTCAGTTTTGCTAAACCGCGATAATCCAAAACATTTTGAATAATCTCGTGATCTTTCGCTAAATAACTCAGAATATCTTCAGAAGTAGAATACTGGCCTGTTTTTGTTTTTTTAGGCTTATCAACCAGCTTTAATTTATCAAACAAAATTTCACCCAGTTGCTTAGGTGAAGCGATATTGAATTCTTCTCCCGCTTCCTTATATATTTTCTCCTCCAATGCCTTGATATCTTTATCCAACTGATCAGATAAGGAATGTAAAAAGTCTTTGTCCAACGTAATGCCTTCGAGTTCCATCGCGGCAAGTACGCGCAATAATGGAATTTCGATCTCATCAAACAATTTTTGGGTTTCTGCCTCGCCGAGTTCTTTTTCGAAATATGCTTTTAGGCGGAGTGTTATGTCGGCATCCTCAACAGCGTATTCTGTTTGCTCTTCCAAAGGCACATCGCGCATCGATTTTTGATTTTTACCCTTTTTGCCGATAAGTTTTTCAATGGAAACCGGGGTGTAATTCAAATAAGTTTCCGCCAGAACATCCATATTATGGCGCATATCGGGATTGATAAGGTAATGCGCCAGCATGGTATCGAATAATTTACCTTTTACCTCAATATTATATTTTGCCAGAACTTTGATGTCGTATTTTAAATTCTGACCTACTTTTTCAATGTCCTCATTTTCAAAAAACGGACGTAATTGTTCGATAAGCTCTTGAGCTTCGTCCCGATCTTCCGGAAAAGGCATATAGAATCCTTTACCCATTTCCCAGGAAAAAGCAATCCCTACAAGTTCGGCAGTAATCGGATTCAATCCTGTAGTTTCGGTATCAAAACACACCGATTTTTGATTCATCAGATTTTTAATGAACAGTTTGGTTCCTATGCCAGGCGCTATACTTTGGTACAAGTGCGAGGTGGTTTCAATGGTTTCCCGCTCATTTGGTTTTAGTCCGGTATCCTCATCATCATTTCCAAATAAAGAAAACTGTCCTTGGCCGGCAGTTGCCGAACTTGATTTTGTTGTGGTGGTTGCAGCCGAATTTTCTGTGGATTCTGTTTCTTGTTCTGCTTCAGCCTCAACGTCAAAAGTCTTTAAAAAGTTTTCTGTTAAACGACGAAATTCCAGTTCCTGAAATATGGCTTTTACGGCATCAACATCGGGGTGATTCATTTCAAAATCGGTAGCATCAAAATCAACAGGAACATCCAGCATAATGGTAGCCAGTTTTTTGGAAAGCAGCCCAAGCTCTTTGTTTTCTTCGATCTTCTCCTTCATTTTGCCTTTTAATTCATGGGTGCTATCCAATAGTTTTTCCATGCTGCCATACTGTGCAATAAACTTTTTGGCTGTTTTTTCACCCACGCCGGGAAGACCGGGAATGTTATCACTTGAGTCGCCCATCATCCCTAAAAAGTCAATCACCTGAAGCGGATCTTCAACTTCAAATTTCTTTTTAACTTCCGGAATTCCCCAGGTTTCGTAACCGCCTCCAAATACGGGGCGATACATAAAAATATTTTCAGATACCAGCTGAGCAAAATCTTTATCGGGGGTTACCATAAAGGTTTGATAGCCCTCTTTTTCCGCCTGTTTGGAAAGCGTTCCAATCACGTCATCGGCTTCATAGCCTTCTTTCACCATGATGGGAATGTGCATGGCTTTCAGGATATCCTGGATGTAAGGCACGGCTACTTTAATGGCCTCTGGGGTTTCATCCCGATTGGCTTTGTATTCTTCATACATTTCCACCCGGTCCGCACTTCCGCCTTTATCAAAACAAACCGCCAAATGATCAGGGCGTTCTCGTTTAATTACATCTAATAATGAGTTCATGAAGCCCATGATAGCAGAGGTATCAACCCCTTTTGAGTTTATTCTTGGATTTTTTATGAAGGCATAATACCCACGGAAAATCAAGGCGTAGGCATCAACTAAAAAAAGACGTTTTTGATCGGACATTTGTTCTGTTTTGATAGAAAACCAAAACTACGAAAACTTATGATTAAAACTAAGGCTCCTCAATTTTCATTTCTGTAAAAAGATTTTAAAACCTTAACAATTAGTTAAATAAAAAACGCATTGTAATTATTAAGTTTGATTACCCTTATCTTTGCAAAAAAAAGCCCTATGCTTCGTTGGATTATCTTTATAGCTTTTTACAGCTTCATTTCTTTTTATGGATTCCAGGCTGTAAAAACATTAACAAAACATAACTGGATCTATTATGTCTTCTTTGGTGTAGCCATAATTATACTCGGTAATTTTTTATATCAATTCCTGTCCTCGTCTGAAGGTCGTGTTCTAACACCTGCAAAAAGTTATGCCTTCGGGTTTCTAATTACATTCATTGTGTTTAACCTGGTTGTTATTCCTATTCTTCTGGGTGAAGATATTATGCGTTTGGTACTTGGTCTGTATGATCGGGTGGCTACAAGTAAAGAAAGTTTTTATATGCCATCACGACGCAAATTTGTGAGCACAATTGCTATTGGATTAGCCGCCGTGCCATTTACAGCCTTGTTGTATGGAATGTATAAAGGAAAATATAATTACAAGGTTTTAAAATATACGCTGACCTTTGATGATTTGCCGGAAGGTTTTGATGGGTATAAGATCACTCAGATCAGTGATATTCATTCCGGAAGTTTTGATAATCATGAAAAGATCAAATATGGTGTAGATCTTATAAAAGAACAGGCCTCGGATATCATCTTGTTTACCGGAGATCTGGTTAATAATAAATATGAGGAAATGCTACCTTGGAAATCCTTATTTGGCACTTTAAAAGCTCCGGACGGTGTGTATTCTGTTTTGGGAAATCATGATTACGGGGATTATGTAGATTGGGATTCTACCGAAGATAAAGAGAAAAATCTTGAGAATCTGAAAGCGCTTCAAAAAGAAATGGGCTTTGAAATGCTTAATAACGACAGTCGTTATATTGAACGTAATGGCGACCGAATTGCTTTAGTAGGTGTTGAGAACTGGGGTGCCGGAGGGTTTAAAAAAGCCGGTGATTTGAAGAAAGCTACAGAAAAGATTAACAAAGATGATTTTAAGATATTAATGAGTCACGATCCATCGCATTGGGAGCAAAAAGTAATCCAGGATCCGGATCATTATCACCTAACATTAAGTGGACATACACATGGCATGCAATTTGGAATTGAAATTCCGGGTTGGGTAAAATGGAGTCCTATTAAATGGCGCTATAAATATTGGGCAGGTGTTTATGAAGTGAACGGAAGATACATTAATGTGAATCGCGGTTTTGGCTATTTGGGTTATCCCGGACGTGTAGGAATCTGGCCTGAAATTACAGTTATTGAGCTGAAAAAAGGAACGAAGTCGGCTTAACTAAAGCATGAAATAAACGCCATAATAATGTAAGTATGTTGCGGTTATAGCTAATTTGCTTATATTTATAATTATTAATTAAACCCTGACCAATGTAACCCGTTGGTTTACAGGCCTAAATAAACTAGGTTTGTAATATAGAAGTTGACTTAAACCTTTATTATATGTCAAAATTTGGGGAACTTATTGATGTAGAAATTCCGGTTTTACTGGACTTTTTTACAGAGTGGAACGAACAGTCTGCTTCCATGCACGCCGTACTACGAGATGTTGCTGCAGCTCTTGGAGATAAAGCGAAGGTGATTAAGATTGATGTAGAAAAAAATCAAGAACTGGCCGAAGCTTTGCGTGTTAAAACCTTACCCACATTAATAATTTACAAAGATGGTGAAATGAAATGGCGTCAGAGTGGCGAACAAGATGCTAACACCCTGATTGGGATCATTCAAAACTACGTGTAAATTATACAGCTACTTTTTTAATTGAATCGGAGCAAAGCGATAGCCTTTCTCTGAAAAATATTCCAGAGTTCGCGGCAAGGCGTATTGCAAATTTTTTTGTGCTTTAACGCTGTCGTGAAAAACAATAATACTGCCATTAGTTCCTTTGGAAGTAACCCGGTTAAGGCAGGTTTCCGGAGTTATGGTTTTGTCCCAATCGTAGGACACAACATCCCACATAATGATATTATAATCCAGGCGGATGAGTTGTTTGCCTTGCACCGGTGAGATCTGTCCGTAAGGCGGCCTAAACAATTTCCCACTAGAATGTTCTTGATTGTAGTAGGCTTCAATGTGCTTTTGGGCTTCAGCAACATTATCCAAATAAGACTTTGACTTGGTTTTCCAGCCTTTGATATGGTTCTGTGTATGATTGCCGATGCTATGACCTGCAGCGATGACCTGTTTAAAAATATCCGGATGATTTTCGATATTCTTACCGATACAAAAAAAGGTAGCTTTAGCATCAAAAGCGGCTAAAGTTTCGAGTGTCCAATCAGTAATATCCGGTGTGGGGCCATCATCAAAAGTAAGGTACAACACCTTTTCAGTAGTTGGGATGTCCCAAACATAGTTCGGGAACATCTTTTTGGCTACTGCCGGTGTTTTTACAGGTGCAAAGGTCATGCGTCAGTTTATTGGCGTGGGGGGTACCTCGCTGTCCATCGCCTGCTGATTTTGTTCCATGTCTTTATCAGGTGCTTGATATTCATCTTGCTCACTGCTACCACCGTAAAAATGTTTGAATAATTTCAGGTAATTATTGAAGACCTCACCTTCTTTTTCAGCGAAAGCTTCATCGTGTTTTGTTAACACATCGAGTAAACCTTTATAGCGTTGAATGTTGGTATATATATCCTCAAATAACCGATCCTGATTTTCGATGGTCAGGGTACTATAATATTTGAGATTTTCCTGATATTTCGTTGCTAATTTTTTAAATAAAGCCTGGGCCTTATCCTTAGCGCCAACTTGATAATAGGCATCAATATAGGGTTCCAAAAGGGTGTAATAACCAAAGTAATCTACAGGCATATTTTTCATCGCGATATCGGCTACTTTTTCTGCTTTCTTCAATTTGTTCTCTTTAATCAATTGTTCGATCAAGCGAGCAAGATCACTTCTAAAGGTGATTCCATTTTTACGGGTTTCAGGATCGTGATAAATATCTTCACCACTATTTCCCCAATCCCAGTGGATCACTTTATCATACATCAGATCAGTATCCACACGACCCATATCAAACGGATTATCGGGATCTACTTTGGTTTTGATAGGCACTAATTTATAGCACAATCCATCGAGTTGCAGATAGTCTTTCATCCATAGATAATCGTCGTCACCAAAGCTACCGCCTGTAAAATAAATGGGGCGTTTCCAATCGTTGTTCGCAACAATATCCAACATCGCCAAACGATTTTTATAAAGGGCATTACCTTTCACTTTAATAACAATATCGTCTACGATCTTGTCGGCATCTTTTTGTTTTACAATACCTGATTTTAGGGCGTTTTGTTTATTCACCGGAATCCTTAAATAAGGTGTTGGCATGTAGCGCATATCCTGGTCTTGCTGACGTACCTGAGAAATATCTACGCCTTGTTGCTCCAGAACATATTTATAACGCGTTTTTGGGTTGTCGCTGGTAATAAAATTTAAAAATTGTTTTACATCCAATGTGTCTTTTACCAGATCTTCAACCGCTACATATTCATTGGTACCATATTTATAGTCTTTATGTTCTAGTTGTGAAGGAACAGGGTCACTATCGTAAGCTTTACGTTTCATTTGATCGATATACCAGGCTGTTTGGAACAAGCTCGTATTCACGATTCTCACATCGGTACGGTAGCCTTCAATTTCCTGAGCATACCAAAGGGCAAAAGTATCGTTGTCTCCAATAGTGAACAGGATGGCATCCTTGGCACAGGAATCCAGGTACATTTTCGCCATAGCCCGAGCCGTGTATTTATCAGATCGATCGTGATCATCCCAGTTATTGGCAGCCAAAATTCCCGGAACTAAAATTAAACATACCACTGTTATTGCGGGTCCTGCCAGTTTTTTGGGAATGTATTTTTTTAGCGCTTCGTATAACGCAAAAGCACCGAAACCGATCCATAATGCGAATACATAAAAGGAGCCCACTACGGAGTAATCCCGCTCTCGAGGTTCAAAGGGTCGGACATTGGTGTACACCTGGATGGCCACACCGGTGAATAGGAAAAATACCAGCATCACCCAGAATAATTTTTTGTCATTATTGAAAACGAAAAAGAAACCGATAAGCCCCAATATTAAAGGCAACAAATAATAGGTGTTTCGTGCCTTATTATTTTTCATGTCGCTCGGCAGATTCTTTTGAGAATAGCCAAGATGCCATTTATCGATAACATTGATGCCCGTGATCCAATTACCATGTTCATCCATTTTTCCCTGAATATCGTCCTGTCGTCCTGAAAAATTCCACATAAAATAACGCCAGTACATGTATCCTAACTGGTATTCAAAAAGGTATTTCAAGTTACTGGCCATGGAGGGCTTTTCTATATCTATGTAACTTTTAAATCGATTCAGGAAACTATTGTAATCTTCATAATCAACCTGGCCTTTGGCAACGCTATTTTTGAAGTCGGAAACAACTTTTCGAAGATCATTTTGCATTTGATATTCCGGCTTCAGTTTAAAATCCAGGAACCCGGAGTACATCATATAATTGGCAGCGTGTTCTGGGCTCCACATGCGAGGAAAATAGGAAGCTTGTTTATGGTTGAAATTTTGTTTGGCATTTTTGTAATCATTCACGATGACGTATTTTCCGGCAGCCTCATCCTTTTCATATTTTGGCTCTTCATCCACATAGGGATTATCTTCATCCAAATAGGCGTACTGATCGGTAAACTGTGGTCCGTAAAACAAATACGTTTTAGGATACTGTTCCAAATTATAATATGCCAAAAGTTCACGGGCACTTGAGGGGTCGTTTTCATTAATAACCGTACCGGCATTTGCCCGAATAGGAAGCATTAACCAGGTTGAAAACCCTATTATGATAAAGGTTATACACAGGATTCCTGTATTTAAATGCACGTAATTTTTTTTGCGGGTATAGCGTAAACCGAAAACAATTAAAGATACTAATACGATGCCGGCAATAATGGAACCAGAGTTGAAAGGTAGCCCAACAGTATTCACAAAAAATATTTCGAAATCACTGAAAATGGCTAGAAGGTTAGGCGCTAATAATTTGAAAACAAACAACAAAATACCAACTGCAACCACATTTGCAATGATGAAATTCTTTACCGTGACCGTTTTGTAATTTTTAAAGAAATAGATAAGTCCGATAACCGGGATGGTTAGTAAACCCATGAAGTGAACCCCAAACGACAAACCGATTATAAACGAAATAAGAATGATCCATTTATTTCCCCGGGGATGGTCCATGTCTCTTTCCCAGCGTAAACCCAGATAGAACAATACAGACATGATCAGGGTTGCCATGGCATAAACCTCCGTTTCTACGGCATTGAACCAAAATGAATCGGTAAAGGTAAAAGCCAAACTTCCCACCAGCGCACTACCTAAAATAGCTATGGCTTTTGATTTCGATATTTTTGCAGGATCTCCTGAAATTTTAGTCAGAAGCATGGTAATGGCCCAAAACATAAACATGATAGCAAAGGCACTGGCAAACGCACTCTGTAAATTTAAAAATAAGCCAATGAGCTGTTGATTACCAAAAGCAAAAATGGAGAAAAAGGCTCCCATCATTTGGAAAAGTGGTGCTCCGGGAGGATGACCTACCTGAAGTTTAGAGGAGGTTAATATGTACTCTCCGGCGTCCCAGAAACTTACCGTAGGTTCTACTGTTGAGGCAAATGTAATTAAAGCAATTAAAAAAGCGAACCACCCTAAAAGGGTATTCCATTTTTTAAAATTAAAATCTGTCATTTATCTTGGAGTTTGTTTGCTTTGGCGAATTTAACAATAAATATGGTACAGCAAGTTTTTTTAAGTAAACGTTAAGGTTTTGTAGATTATTTTTCGAAAAAATACTTGTGAAAAAAAAACTTTGTATTAAATTTGCACCCTCAATTACACAATGGCCTATGGTGTAACTGGCAACACGTCTGGTTTTGGTCCAGAAGAGTCTAGGTTCGAGCCCTAGTAGGCCAACAAAAAAGCGAAAGCCTTTACCCTCGTGTAAAGGCTTTTATTTTCGTGCTATTTAAGATGCAGCGTTTTGGTAATCATCCTACAATAGTTACGATTAAAAAACCCTTAAAAATTAAACGCCTTTTAAGCTCATCAGAATCAGGCGTTTTATTTGGTTTTTGTGCTTATATATCCATTAAAAAATGTTATATTTGCACCGTTGAAACGGCGAAAAAAAGAAATTGAGGGGACGGAAAGTCCCCTCTTTTTATACTAAAAAATGATAGAAAGTAAAGTTAAAGACTTGCTGAACAAGGGATTAGAAGAGCGCCCCGATTTGTTTCTTATCGACTTTTCGATAAGTAATGACAATAAAATAAAAGTAACCATAGATGGTGACAAAGGGGTGTTAGTTGATGATTGTATATTTATTAGCCGTGCTATTGAACATCATTTAGACCGAGAGGAGGAAGATTTTTCTCTGGAAGTTATGTCGGCAGGTGCTACAGCCCCTTTAGTTCAAAAACGCCAGTATAAAAAAAATATTGGTAGAGAGTTAAAGGTAAAAACAGCAACCGAAACCACAAAAGGCACCTTAGTTAAGGTAGATGACGATGGCATTCAGCTGGAATGGAAAGTTAGAGAGCCCAAACCCGTTGGCAAAGGCAAAGTAACCGTAATAAAACAAGCGGATATCGCTTACGACCATATTGTAGAAGCAAAAGTTATGATAAAATTTTAATTTAAAAGAGTTATGGAAAATGTTGCGTTAATTGAATCTTTTTCAGAATTCAAAGATGATAAGCTCATTGATAGAGTAACCTTGATGGCTATTCTGGAAGATGTTTTCAGAAGTGCATTAAAGAAGAAATTTGGAGATGACGATAATTTTGATATTATTGTGAATCCTGATAAAGGTGATTTAGAGATTTGGAGAAACCGTGTGGTGGTTGCTGATGGTGATGTAGAAGATCCAAATCAGGAAATCTCATTATCCGAAGCTCGAAAAATTGAACCCGACTTTGAGGTAGGTGAAGATGTATCCGAAGAGGTTAAATTGATTGACCTTGGAAGACGTGCTATTCTGGCATTACGTCAAAATCTGATTGCCAAGATTCACGAGCACGATAACACCATAATCTATAAACAATTTAAAGACCTTATTGGTGAGATTTACACTGCCGAGGTTCATCATATTCGTCATCGTGCAGTGATTTTACTGGATGATGAAGGTAATGAGATCATTTTACCAAAAGACAAGCAAATACCGTCGGACTTTTTTAGAAAAGGCGATAATGTACGCGGGATCATTGAAAGTGTTGAACTTAAAGGAGCAAAACCTACCATTATTATGTCGCGAAGCTCCCCGGTATTCCTTGAAAAATTATTCGAACAGGAAATCCCGGAAGTATTTGATGGCTTGATAACCATTAAAAATGTGGTGCGTATCCCCGGGGAAAAAGCGAAGGTAGCTGTGGATTCTTATGATGATAGAATCGATCCTGTTGGAGCATGTGTTGGTATGAAAGGTTCCAGAATTCACGGTATTGTTCGTGAGTTAGGCAATGAGAATATCGATGTTATCAATTACACCAACAACCTGCAACTGTATATAACAAGAGCTTTAAGTCCTGCACGTGTAACGTCTCTCAAACTTGATGAAGAAAATAAACGCGCTGAGGTGATTTTAAAACCGGAGGAAGTGAGTAAAGCTATCGGTAGAGGTGGTCACAACATTCGTTTGGCCGGTCAGTTAACAGGATATGAGATCGATGTCTTCAGAGAAGGTGCAGAGGAAGATGTTGAACTTAAAGAATTCTCCGATGAAATCGAAGATTGGATCATTGCAGAATTTAGCAAAGCCGGATTGGATACCGCAAAAAGTATTTTAGAGCAAGAGGTTGAAGATTTGGTTAAAAGAACAGATTTAGAAGAAGAAACCATATTAGATGTAATTCGAATTCTAAGAGAAGAGTTCGAAGAATAATTTATATTTGAGTATTTTAAAGGCAATTTATGGCTGAAACAATAAGATTAAATAAAGTATTACGCGAGTTAAACATTTCTCTGGATCGTGCTGTGGAATTTTTGGATTCCAAAGGCATCGAGATCGATAAGCGTCCGACTACTAAAATTTCTGAAGAGACCTATAAGGTGCTATCGGATGAATTTGAAACGGACGCGAACAAGAAAGTGAAGTCTCAGAAAGTAAGCGAAGCAAAGCAGAAGGAAAAAGACATGCTTCGTGAACAGCGTGAGCGCGAGCAGGAAGAAAAACAACGCGAGGAGGCTAAAAAGGAGGAGGTTATAAAAGCGTCCAAAGCGCTTTCAGGACCAAAACAAGTCGGGAAAATCGATTTGGATTCCAAAAAGCCTGAAACTAAATCTGAAGAAGAAAAGCCTGCAGAAGCTCCTAAAAAGGAGAAAGCCGAGCCTTCCGAAAAAGAAGCCAAAAAGCCCGAAGTTAAAAAGGAATCAAAACCTGAAGAAAAACCGGCGAAGGAGAAGGAAGCACAAAAGCGTATTATTGTTGATGGTGAAGCGGTTATTCCTGAAGAGAAAGTTGAAACCAAATACAAAAAACTCTCAGGACCAAAAATCGCTGGTGACAAAATTGACCTATCACAATTCAATAAACCCAAGAAAAAGAAAGAGGATAAAAAATCCGATGCTGACGATAAGAACAAGGGTAAAAAGAAGCGTCGTCGCATCAGCAAAGCCGGACCTGGTGGCAATCAGGGTAAACCGGGAAGAAACGACCGAAATAAAGGAAAGGGTCGCAGAAGTACTATAAAAGAAGAGCCTAGCGAGGAAGAAGTTAAAAAACAAGTGCGCGAAACGCTGGAGAAACTTCAGGGAAAATCCAGTAAAGGAAAAGGCGCTAAATACCGTCGTGACAAACGAGATCAACACAAAGAGCAATCTGCTCTTGATCAACAACAAGAAGCTGCAGATAGTAAAATTCTAAAAGTAACTGAATTTGTTACAGCAAGTGAGGTAGCTACCATGATGGATGTTCCTGTAACACAGGTTATCTCAGCATGTATGTCGCTTGGTATGATGGTAACCATGAACCAGCGATTAGATGCTGAAACACTTTCAATCGTGGCTGAGGAATTTGGTTATCAGGTTGAATTTGTAACAGCAGATATCGAAGAATCTATTGAAGAGGTAGAGGATAAACCGGAAGATTTAGAGCCTAGAGCTCCTATAGTAACGGTAATGGGTCACGTAGATCATGGTAAAACGTCACTTCTGGATTACATTCGTGAAGAGAACGTGATTGCCGGTGAGTCCGGAGGTATAACCCAGCACATTGGTGCCTACGGCGTAACATTAGACAACGGTCAGAAAATTGCCTTTTTAGATACACCGGGTCACGAAGCCTTTACGGCAATGCGTGCACGTGGTGCTCAGGTAACAGATATAGCCATTATTGTGGCTGCAGCCGATGATGATATCATGCCGCAAACCAAGGAGGCCATTTCGCATGCCCAGGCTGCAGGTGTACCCATTGTTTTTGCAATTAACAAAATAGATAAACCGGAAGCCAATCCAGATAAAATCAAAGAAGGTCTGGCCAATATGAATTTATTGGTAGAGGACTGGGGAGGTAAAATCCAATCCCATGATATTTCGGCAAAATTTGGTACCGGAGTTAAAGAATTATTAGAAAAAGTATTGCTTGAAGCCGAATTATTAGAGCTGAAAGCAAACCCGAATAAACCAGCTGTAGGAACCGTGGTAGAGGCCTACCTTGACAAAGGTCGGGGTTATGTTTCTACCGTTTTGGTACAAGCCGGTACATTGCACATAGGTGATTATGTATTAGCAGGACAACACAGTGGTAAGATCAAAGCCATGCAAGATGAGCGTGGTAAGGAAGTCAAAGAAGCCGGACCTTCAACGCCGGTATCTATCTTAGGACTTGATGGTGCGCCTCAGGCGGGTGATAAGTTTAATGTGTTTGAAGATGAGCGTGAAGCCAAACAGATCGCTTCGAAACGCGCTCAATTACAACGTGAGCAATCCGTAAGAACACAACGACATATTACACTAGATGAAATTGGACGACGAATTGCATTAGGTGACTTCCAGGAATTGAACATCATTCTTAAAGGTGATGTGGACGGTTCTGTGGAAGCCTTAACTGATTCCTTCCAGAAGCTTTCAACTGAAGAAATTCAGGTGAATATTCTACATAAAGGTGTTGGTGCTATTACTGAAAGTGATGTATTATTAGCATCGGCATCAGATGCCATCATTGTTGGATTTAATGTGCGTCCGGTAGGTAATGCCCGAGCGATCGCGGATAAAGAAGAAATCGATATTAGAACTTATTCAATTATCTACGACGCTATTAACGACTTGAAAGATGCCATGGAAGGTATGTTGTCGCCAGAACTTAAAGAAGAAGTTACCGGTACGGCTGAGATCCGCGAGATCTTTAAAGTTTCAAAAATTGGTAGTATTGCCGGTTGTATGGTAACCAGCGGTAAGATCATGCGTAATTCAGGTGTGCGTCTTATTCGTGATGGTGTGGTTGTTCATACCGGAGAGTTAGCTTCTTTGAAACGTTTTAAAGACGACGTAAAAGAAGTATCCAAAGGATACGATTGCGGTATGCAAATCAAGAATTTCAACGATATTAAAGAAGGTGATATTATCGAGGCTTTCCATGAAGTTGAGGTTAAAAAGAAACTGTAATTCAATACTGATATAAATAAAAAAAGCGACCCATTTAGGTCGCTTTTTTTTATGCTGTTTTTTTAGTTATTTCGGTTTGAAAATAAAGGCGTTGGAAAACTTTTTCTTGACTTCCTTTAAGGCGCGATCGGCTTCCAAACGTGTTCTAAAACTACCAATCCATGTTTTAAAATTAGGTTGCTCGTAAACCACTTTGGTGGCCCAATCCGGGAAGTTTTTTTTAAATTCTTTTTCGGCATCATAAGCTCCGGAACGATTTCCATTATATATTTGAATCTTATAGCGATCGGAATCCACATCACTCTTATTCATTTGTTTTTTCAGATTTAACAGGGTTGCAATTTTAGGATCCTGATTTACTTCTACACGTCCGGTTTGTGCGTGACAAAATTTCGGCGAAGCCAAAAACAGAAAAAAGACTAAAGCGCTAATATTCAAAGAGTAGGTTTTCATTTTAAAATTTTATTTATACAAAGTTATACGTAATTAACTAAAAAGTGGTCTTTTTTATTATTTAGAATTTATCTAAATTAGCAATTAACACTATTCTAACATTTCTAAAATCGACTTTAAGTATTACTTTTGCCTGAGATTTTATGTATGCTTTTTTATCTTTATCAAAGAAAAAATCATACCAAAGTTTAGAAGTTAATATAACTAACAATATGAAACAGGTGATTCACCGTAAATTAAGTAAAAGCATCTTTCGCGTAGCCTTAATTTCTTTACTAGCATTTACTACCGCCCTTTCAGCTCAAGAGGGTGATCCAGCAAAAGGAAAAGAATTGTTTAATGCCAATTGTGCTGCTTGTCATCAACTGGACAGAAAAATGACAGGTCCTGCACTTCGTAACATCGAGCAGCGTATTGCTGAAGATGCCGGTAAGGACAGACAATGGATCTACGATTGGATTCACAACAGTGCTGCGGTTTTAAAATCCGGCGATACTTACGCCAACAACCTGTACAACGAATACAACAAAACGGCGATGACTGCCTTCCCTCAGTTATCTGAAGCCGATATCGATAATATTTTAGCGTATACTGCGCAACCAAAACCGCAACCAGCACAACCAGCCGCTATGGCTCAAGGTGGTGGTGATGGATCAGGTATGCCATCCAACACCGGTGGTGTTTCAAATGATGTGCTGCTTGGAGCTTTGGCTATTTTATTTGCATTATTAGCTTTAGGCTTATACTCAGTGAACAAGACCTTACGTCGTTTTGCTGAAGTCCAAAATATTGAGATCGAAGAAAAACCAAAACGCAAGCCATTATGGAAAGCGTTTGTTGAGAATCAATTCTTAATGGTTGTTTTAGCGATCTTCTTCTTATTAGGTAGTGCTTATTTTGCTTACGGATGGATGATGCAGATCGGTGTTGATCAAGGCTATCAACCTGTTCAACCAATTCATTATTCTCATAGAATTCACGCTGGTGATAACGGTATTGATTGTAAATATTGTCACTCTTCAGCACGTGTGAGCAAGCACTCCGGAATTCCATCACTTAATATCTGTATGAACTGTCATAAGTCTATTTATGAGGTAGCACCGGAAACGGCTACTGAAGAATATTCTAAAGAGTTCTATGATGGTGAGATCAAGAAATTATACAAAGCCGTTGGTTGGGATGATACGAATCAACGCTACACCGGAAAAACAGAACCTGTAAAATGGGTTCAAATTCATAAGTTGCCTGATTTTGTTTACTTTAACCATTCGCAACACGTTACTGTTGGTGGTGTTGAGTGTCAAACTTGTCACGGACCTGTAGAGGAAATGGAAGTTATGTATCAATATGCACCATTAACCATGGGTTGGTGTATTAACTGTCACCGTGTAACCAACGTTAAGATGGAGGGTAACGGTTATTACGAAAAAATTCACGATGAGTTGAAGAAAAAATACGGCGTGGATGAGTTAACAGAAGCCCAAATGGGTGGATTGGAATGTGGTAGATGCCACTATTAAAAATTAATACGAAGTAATTCAATTATATCATATGTCATCAAACAAGAAATACTGGAAAAGTGTTGAGGAGCTTAACGAGAATAGCTCCATTGTTGAGACGCTAAGACAAAACGAGTTTGTAGAAGAACTTCCAACAGATGCATTTTTAGGAGATAAAGAAACTCTGGAATCTTCTTCCACAACCCGACGCGATTTCTTAAAATATGTAGGTTTCACTACGGCAGCTGCTTCATTAGCAGCCTGTGAAGGACCTGTACACAAATCGATTCCTTACGTGCAACAACCCAAAGAGATTATTCCTGGTGTTGCAAATTACTATGCTACTACAATTGCAGATGGATACGATTTTGCCAGTGTATTGGTAAAAACACGTGAGGGGCGTCCTATAAAAATTGAAAAGAATACTATGGCTGAGGCTACCGGCAATGTAAATGCCAGAGTGAATGCCTCTGTTTTAGGGTTATACGACAGTTTGCGTGTTCAAAGCCCTAAAAAAGCCGGAGAATCTATTTCTTGGGGGACATTTTTTGCCGAAACAAAAAGTAAATTAACTGATATTTCTGCGGCTAACAAACCGATTGTGTTGTTAACACAAACCTTTGCCAGTCCTTCTACAAGTAAATTGATTTCTGAATTTCAGGAAAAATACGGTAATGTTCGTCACGTAGTTTACGATACTGTTTCTGAATCAGCTACGCTTGATGCTTATGAAGCAAAATATGGTGAGCGTGCCTTACCAAATTATGACTTCTCAGAAGCAGAGGTGATCGTTTCGATTGGTGCTGATTTCTTGGCGAACTGGCAAGGTGGTGGATTTGATTCCAGCTACGCTAAAAGTCGTGTACCTCATGAAGGTAAAATGTCAAGACATATTCAGTTTGAATCAAATATGACCCTCACCGGTGGTAACGCCGATAAACGTGTGCCATTAAAACCTAGCGAACAAAAATTAGCTTTAGCTAAATTATATAGCTATGTGGTTGGTGGTTCTGTATCAGGAAGTTTACCTGAAGCGATTGATGAAGCTGTTAAAAAAGCTGCTTCACAATTAAAACGTGCAGGAAGCAAAGGCGTTGTTGTTACCGGAATTCAAGATGTTAATGCACAAACTGTTGTTTTGGAAATCAATGAGTATTTAAAAAGTACCATTTTTGATAAATCAACACCAATTTATACAAGACAAGGAAGTGACAAAGCTATGGTGGCCTTAGTTTCGGATATGAAAGCCGGAAACATTGGTGCTGTTATCATGTGCGGTGTGAATCCACTTTACTCTCTTCCAAATGCTGATGATTTTGCTGAAGGTTTAAAGAAAGCGGATCTTTCTGTAGCCTTCTCTATGAAGGCTGATGAAACAGCTTCTCAAGCAGAATATATCGCAGCAACCCCACATTTCTTAGAATCTTGGGGTGATACAGAATTGAAAAAAGGACATTATGGTTTAATGCAACCAACGATTCGTCCGTTATTTGATACAAAACAATTTCAAGATGTGATGTTGATTTGGAATGATAACCCTTCAACATATCACGATTATATTAAGGCTACCTGGGGAACTGATATTTTAGGTGGAAGTTCTTTCAATCAGGCTTTACACGATGGTGTTTACATGGGAACCATCGCTACCGAAACACCTGAAACAGCAGAGGCTTCAGATGTAGAAGAAACAACTTCTATGGCCATGGGTGACGCAGCACGTGCTTTAGCAGCATCTGCAAAAGCATCCGGAGGTTTAGAGTTAACCTTATATACTAAAGTAGGTATGGGTGATGGTAGACAAGCCAACAACCCATGGTTGCAAGAATTCCCTGATCCTATTACCAGAACGTCATGGGATAACTATTTAACCGTTTCCAAATACGACGCTGATGCGCTTCAGTTGGAAAACAGACACGTATCAAACGGTGCGTTGAATGGTAGCTATGCGAATGTTACTGTTAATGGAACAACCTTAAAAGTACCCGTAATTATTCAACCGGGTCAGGCCAGAGGTTCTGTAGGCCTAGCTTTAGGGTACGGAAGAACATCTACCGGGATGAAAGATGAAATGAAAACCGGTGTTAACGCTTATAAATTCTATCAAAACTTCGATACGATTCAGGATGCCACTGTTGGTTTAGCTGATGGTGAGCATGAGTTTGCTTCTGTTCAGTTACAAAATACCATGGCTGGTCGTGAGGATATCATCAAGGAAACAACCCTTGAGATCTTCAATACGAAAGACAAGCATTACTGGAATGAAGTAGAACAAGTGAGTTACGATCATAACGAAATTTCTGTTCGCGACAAGAATGCAAACATTTGGGTAGATTTCGATCGCTCTGTACAGCCGCATTTCAATCTGTCTATCGACTTGAACGCTTGTACGGGTTGTGGTGCTTGTGTTATTGCGTGTCACTCAGAGAACAACGTTCCTGTAGTAGGTAAACGTGAAGTACGTAAATTTAGAGATATGCACTGGTTGCGTATCGACCGTTACTATTCTTCTAACGACACCTTTAAGGAAGAACAAGAAGATCTTGAAAATTTAAAACCTTTTGAAGGTTATTCTAAGGTTGAAATTGAATCTTACGATAACCCTGAGGTAGCTTTCCAACCTGTAATGTGTCAGCACTGTAACCACGCACCGTGTGAAACGGTATGTCCGGTAGCAGCAACATCTCATGGTCGTCAAGGTCAGAACCAAATGATCTATAACCGTTGTATTGGTACACGTTACTGTGCTAACAACTGTCCTTATAAAGTACGTCGTTTCAACTGGTTCTTATACAGTGAGAACGATGAGTTTGATTACTACATGAACGATGATTTAGGACGTATGGTGTTGAATCCTGATGTTGTAGTGCGTTCAAGAGGTGTTATGGAGAAATGTTCTATGTGTATCCAAAAAACACAAAAAACCATTTTAGATGCGAAACGCGAAGGTCGTGAAGTTAAAGATGGTGAATTCCAAACCGCCTGTTCGGCAGCTTGTAACAATGGTGCTATGGTATTTGGAGATGTAAACAACAAAGAGGCTAAGATTGTGGAGAAATTACACGACGATAGAATGTATCATCTATTGGAAGGTATTGGCACCAAACCTAATGTTATGTATCAGGTGATGGTGAAAAACACCACAGAATCATAAAAATTTGAATTAAGATAATTATTTAAAATATGTCGTCACATTACGAAGCACCTATAAGAGAACCATTAGTTAGTGGGGAGAAGTCATATCATGACATAAGTCTTGATGTTGGTGCCCCGGTATTGGGAAAAGCAAACAAATCGTGGTGGATAGTTTTTAGTATTGCCCTGGCTGCTTTTCTATGGGGAGTAGGATGTATTATCTACACCATATCTACAGGTATTGGAGTATGGGGATTGAACAAAACCATCAACTGGGCCTGGGATATTACCAACTTCGTTTGGTGGGTAGGTATTGGTCACGCCGGAACCCTGATTTCTGCTGTACTCTTATTATTCCGTCAAAAATGGAGAATGGCCGTTAACCGTTCTGCCGAGGCTATGACCATCTTTGCCGTAGTTCAAGCCGGTTTATTCCCGATCATTCACATGGGTCGCCCCTGGTTAGCCTATTGGGTACTACCAATTCCAAACCAATTTGGATCCTTATGGGTGAACTTTAACTCGCCATTGCTTTGGGACGTATTTGCGATCTCAACGTATTTATCAGTTTCATTGGTATTCTGGTGGACAGGTTTATTACCGGATTTCGCAATGATTCGAGATCGTGCGGTAAAACCATTTCAAAAGAAAATATATACCCTGTTAAGTTTCGGTTGGTCCGGTCGAGCTAAAGATTGGCAGCGTTTCGAAGAAGTATCTTTGGTATTAGCAGGTTTGGCAACACCATTAGTACTTTCTGTGCATACAATTGTATCCTTCGACTTCGCCACGTCGGTAGTACCAGGATGGCACTCCACGATTTTCCCACCGTACTTCGTGGCCGGAGCGATTTTCTCAGGATTCGCCATGGTACAAACGCTATTGATTGTTATGCGTAAGGTATCCAATCTGGAAGACTATATCACACTACTTCATATTGAATACATGAATAAGGTGATTATCTTAACCGGAGGTATTGTATCGATTGCTTACGGAACAGAATATTTTATCGGATGGTATTCCGGTAACCCTTATGAAAATTATACGTATCTGTCTTATGGTGCTGCAACCGGTCCTTACTGGTGGGCATTCTGGGCATTGATTACCTGTAACTTCATTGTGCCCTTAACACTATGGGTTAAAAAATGGAGACGAAACATTATGTGGACCTTCGTTGTTGCCTTGATTATTAACATTGGGATGTGGTTTGAGCGTTTCAATATTATTGTGATCGACTTGAGTAAAGGTCGTGAACCTTCAGGATGGGCGATGTTCCAACCAACCTTCGTAGATGTTGGTATCTTTATTGGAACCATAGGATTCTTCTTTGTATTATTCTTATTATATGCAAGAACCTTCCCAACGATTGCTCAGGCAGAGGTTAAAACGATTTTAAAATCCTCAGGAGCACGTTACAAAAGATTACGTGAAGAAGGGAAAAGTTTGGAAGGTACAGCAACTGATAAACGTACTTCAGAAATTGATACGTTCAGTGGTGTATCACAACATAAACACTCGGGTGAAATTGCCTTGTTGGTAGAAAGATTAGGAGCTTTCGATCCGGAGACAGAGAAAAAAGACGATCTGATGAAGATTAATGGTATCGGACCGAAATCGGCCGTTCATTTAAATGATATGGGCATTTATTCCTATAAGCAGATCGCTAAAATGACCAAAAAAGAATACGACTTGTTTGATTCTATAACAGGAGCTTTAAAAGGAAAAGCAGAACGTGAAGATTGGGCAGGACAAGCTAAAAAATTATTAAACGAATAGTAGTATGGAAGAATCTTCAAAAGTTATACACGCTATTTATACTGATGACGATATCTTGATGTCAGCTGTAAAAAAAGTTAAGGCAGCAAAGTATCACATCGAAGAGGTGTTCACACCATTTCCGGTTCACGGATTAGATAAAGCTATGGGGCTTGCGCCAACACGTATTGCTATCACCTCGTTTTTATATGGAATAACAGGTTTAACTGTAGCCGTTGTGATGATGAACTATATGATGATTCAGGATTGGCCACAAGATATTGGTGGAAAACCTAGTTTTAGTTTTCATCATAATATGCCTGCTTTCATTCCTATTATGTTTGAACTTACGGTATTTTTTGCCGCCCACTTAATGGTAATCACATTTTATTTAAGAAGTAAAATCTGGCCATTCAGAAAGCCACAAAATCCGGATCCGAGAACAACAGATGATCATTTTTTAATGGAAATAGCTGTTCACGGAGATGGTAAGGATCTTCAAAAATTATTGAAAGAAACCGGTGCCGTAGAAATTAATTTAGTAGACAAAGCCCATTAATAATTATATGAAAAGCTTAATTAAAATATCCGTAGTAATAGTAGCATTAGTTAGCTTCGTATCATGTAAAAATGACAGACAGCCTAACTATCAATATATGCCTAACATGTACGAACCTGTACCTTATGAGGCTTATAGTGAATCGAAAGCTTTTGCAACCGGCTGGGAGGCACAACAACCTGTAGACGGAACCATTCCAAGAGGACATAGTCTTTACGAATACCCGGATACCGCACAAGGCTATTTAATGGCAAAGGAAAACCTTAAAAGCCCATTAGACTCTACTATGGTAGATATGAAAAAAGGTGAAGAATTGTTCAATATTTATTGTGCGATTTGTCATGGAAATAAAGGAAATGGTAAAGGTAAATTGGTACAACGTGAAAAGATTTTAGGGGTACCAAGTTATGACGATGCCGGACGCGCCATTACTGAAGGTAGTGTTTACCACGTCATTTATTACGGAAAGAACGCCATGGGAAGTTATGCTAACCAACTTAATGAAAAAGAGCGTTGGGAAGTAGTAGCCCATGTCATGGAATTAAAAAAAGCACTTGAAGCCTCGGCAAAATAGTGCCTAAACGATAAAAGAATAACCTGCATTATATATTAAAAGTATGTACAAGCTATCTGGTAATTTAAAAGTATTTTCAATCATTCTAATGGTATTAGGACTTGCCGGTCTAACCTACGGATTTTTAGACACCCCTAAGACGGTTGATGATGTGAAAGAAATTTTGGCTGCTCAGGAAAGTCATCATGAAGAAGGCGCAGCTATGGCTGAGCATGGAGACACTCACAAAGAATCCTTTGTAGATGAAGCCCGTGGCGAAGCAGGTTATTCTGCACATGCCATGGAAAAGCATGAGAAGCTAATGGATGAAGAACACGGTGGGAACCACATGGAACATGTATTACATCAAATGCAAACCAAACCATGGTCGGCCACTTTAGTATCTGCCTTTTTCTTCTTTATGATCGCCTTAGGAGCTTTGGTATTCTATGCCATTCAATACGCTTCTTCGGCAGGATGGTCACCCGTATTATTTAGGGTTATCGAGGGTATAACAAGCTATTTGTTACCGGGATCTATTATTGTTGTTGCTATTATTTTACTAGCAGGAACGCACTTTTTCCCCTGGCAAGACCATGAACTGGTAGCAGAAGACAAAATATTACAAGCCAAATCCGGCTATCTGAATTTTCCATTCTTTGTAATCCGTGCCGTGTTGTACTTATTAGGCTGGAATTTATACCGCTATTTCTCAAGAAAGAATGCATTACAAGAATCTTCAGGAGATTTGAATCCTTATAAAAAGAACTTCAAGATTTCTGTGTACTTCCTGGTATTCTTTATCATTACAGAATCTATGATGGCCTGGGATTGGTTCATGTCTATGACGCCGCACTGGTATAGTACTTTATTTGCATGGTATGTATTTGCAAGTATGTTCGTATCTGCAATTACGGTGATCGCGATGGTAACCATATTCTTAAAATCAAAAGGGTTGGTGCCGTTTATCAATGACAGCCATTTACATGATTTAGCTAAATTTATGTTTGCATTCAGTATTTTCTGGACGTACTTATGGTTTGATCAATTCATGTTGATCTGGTATGCGAATATGCCTGAAGAGGTGGTTTACTTTGTAATGCGAATTCAGGAGTATAACGGACTGTTCTTTGGTATGTTGATATTGAATTTCGTATTCCCTATCCTCATTCTTATGAATAGTGATTACAAACGTATACCCTGGTTTGTGATGTTGGGAGGTATTGCCATATTAGTAGGACATTACATCGATATTTACCTTCTTGTAATGCCTTCAACTGTAGGACTCAATTGGTCTTTTGGCGTAACAGAAATTTCTAGTATCCTATTCTTCTTAGGGTTGTTCATACTCGTGGTAGGAACAGGATTATCAAAAGTAAAATTACAACCGGAAGGAAATCCATTCATTAAGGAAAGTGAAGGATTCCATTATTAATTAAGATATTAAATAAAGACGAACGATAACAATGACTGCTTTATTAACAATTATAGTTTTAGTAAGTATCCTAATTGCCATATGGCAAATGGTGAAGATTTTTGATTTATCAAAAGCTAAAACTGAAAACGCTGGAGTTGCAACCGATAAAGATAATTCGGTAAATGGATATTTGATGATGGGCTTTTTAGTATTCATCTATGTCATTACCATTATTTCCTTCGTGAAATGGGGAGATTTACCATTATTATCTAACTCGGCATCTGCACACGGACCTACTATCGACCGTTTGATGATCATCACCTTAATTGTGATCTTCTTTGTGCAAACCGTAACCCAATTCTTATTACATTACTTTGCTTATAAATATAAAGGTGAAAAGGGTAAAAAGGCTTTATTCTTTGCCGATAACAATAAGTTAGAAGCGATTTGGACCATCATCCCGGTAATTGTTTTGGCAGGTTTGATCATTTACGGATTAAATACCTGGATTAATATCATGGGTGTTGACGAGAGTGATGATCCTATGGTTATCGAACTCTATGCACAACAGTTCAATTGGACCGCACGTTATGGTGGCGAAGACAATACGTTGGGTAAAGCAAATGTTCGCTTAATTGATATCGATCGTGCTAATATTTTAGGTTTGGATGAAGCTGATCCGAATGCGGCAGACGATGTTATAACCAAGGAATTACACTTACCTGTTGGGCGCCCAATTTTATTCAAAATGCGTTCACAAGATGTTTTACACTCGGCATATATGCCACACTTTAGAGCACAGATGAACTGTGTTCCGGGTATGATCACACAATTTGGATTTACGCCAACAGTAACTACGGAGGAGATGCGTTTGCGTCCGGAAATTGTTGAAAAAGTAAAACACATTAACGAGATCCGTAATAATAAAAGTAAAGAACTGGCCGCTAAAGGAGAAGCCCCTTTAGACCGTTATGAGTTTAATTATTTGTTGCTTTGTAACAAGATTTGTGGAAAATCACATTACAACATGCAAATGAAAATTGTTGTAGAATCTCAGGAAGATTTTGATGCCTGGATGAAAGAGCAAACTAAATTTAAAAACTCACTAATTAACTAATAAAAGAAAAAACGAGATAGATTATGTCAGCACACGCAGATACTCACGCTCACGACGATCACGGGCATCATCATAAAGAAACATTCGTGACTAAATATATTTTTAGTCAGGATCACAAAATGATTGCCAAGCAGTACCTGATCACGGGTACCATTATGGGTGTTATTGGTGTATTAATGTCTATGATGATGCGTATTCAGTTAGCATGGCCTGAACAACCTAATGTGATTTTTGAAGCGCTTCTTGGGAAATGGGCTCCTGATGGGGTTATGGATGCTGAAATTTATTTAGCATTAGTAACCATTCACGGAACCATCATGGTGTTCTTTGTATTAACAGCAGGATTAAGTGGTACATTCAGTAACCTCCTAATTCCGTTGCAAATCGGAGCACGTGATATGGCCTCAGGATTCTTGAATATGGTCTCCTACTGGTTGTTCTTCACCTCCAGTTTGGTTATGGTGATCTCTTTATTCGTTGAAACTGGACCTGCTGCTGCAGGTTGGACGATATATCCACCGTTAAGTGCATTGCCTATGGCGCAAAGTGGTTCGGGAACAGGTATGACCTTATGGCTCGTATCTATGGCTATCTTTATTGCCTCATCTTTATTGGGATCATTAAACTATATCGTAACAGTTATCAACTTAAGAACCAAGGGTATGTCGATGACCAGATTACCGCTTACCATTTGGGCGTTCTTTATTACAGCTGTAATCGGTGTTATTTCATTCCCGGTATTATTATCTGCTGCCTTATTATTAATTATGGATAGAAGTTTTGGTACATCATTCTTCTTATCCGATATTTTTATTCAAGGTGATGTCTTGCATTATCAAGGTGGATCACCGGTATTATTTGAACACTTATTCTGGTTTTTAGGACATCCGGAGGTATATATTGTTATTTTGCCTGCGATGGGATTAGTATCAGAAATTATGGCATCAAACTCAAGAAAACCTATTTTTGGTTACAGAGCCATGATCGCCTCAATTTTAGCGATCGCATTCTTGTCTACCATTGTTTGGGGTCACCATATGTTCGTTTCCGGAATGAATCCATTTTTAGGATCAGTATTTACATTTACAACCCTTTTAATTGCCATACCTTCTGCGGTAAAAGCTTTTAACTGGATAACAACCTTGTGGAAGGGGAATTTGCAATTGAACCCTGCCATGCTATTCTCCATCGGTTTTGTATCAACATTCATTACTGGTGGTTTAACAGGAATTATTTTGGGAGATAGTGCTCTGGATATTAACGTTCACGATACGTATTTTGTAGTAGCGCACTTTCACCTGGTAATGGGTATTTCAGCCTTGTACGGAATGTTTGCTGGTATTTACCACTGGTATCCTAAACTATTTGGTAGAATGCTTAATAAGAATTTGGGATATATACATTTCTGGGTTACTGCAGTTTGTGCTTACGGGGTATTCTTCCCAATGCACTTTATAGGAATGGCAGGTTTACCACGTCGTTATTATACCAATTCGAATTTCCCATTGTTTGATGACATAGCCAATGTTAATGTTGTAATTACAACATTCGCATTAATAGGAGGGGTGGTTCAAATTCTTTATTTATGGAATTTCTTCGGAAGTATTTTCTATGGTAAGAAAGCACCACAAAACCCTTGGAAGTCTACAACATTAGAATGGACAGCACCTGTGAAACACATACACGGTAACTGGCCAGGTGAAATTCCTCATGTACATCGTTGGGCTTATGATTATAGTAAACCCGGACATGATGAAGATTTCGTACCTCAGAATGTGCCATTAAAAGAGGGAGAAGAAGAATTACATCATTAGCATAAAAATGCATGAAATAATATTAAAAAGCCTTTCTAGAACAGAAAGGCTTTTTGTTTATATTTGTGTAGTATGAATGAAAACCTAGATCCTTCAAATCAAAATTTTTCTCCGGAAGATCTTGATGTAGAAAAAAAATTACGGCCCTTATCCTTTGATGATTTTACAGGCCAGGATCAGGTATTGGAAAATCTTCAGATCTTTGTTCAGGCAGCTAATTTGAGAAGCGAAGCTTTGGATCACACCCTGTTTCACGGTCCTCCTGGATTAGGAAAAACCACCTTGGCACACATCCTTGCTCAGGAATTAAATGTAGGTATAAAAGTAACTTCTGGTCCGGTTTTAGATAAACCGGGCGATCTTGCCGGCTTACTTACCAATCTCGAAGAACGTGATGTTTTATTTATCGATGAAATCCATCGGTTAAGTCCGATTGTTGAGGAATATTTGTACTCTGCTATGGAGGATTACAAGATCGACATTATGATCGAAACCGGTCCAAACGCACGTACCGTACAGATCAATCTGAATCCTTTTACGCTGGTTGGTGCAACTACTCGCTCCGGATTGTTAACCTCACCGATGCGCGCCCGCTTTGGAATACAAAGTCGTTTACAGTATTATAATACCGAATTACTAACTTCAATTTTAGAACGTAGCGCCGGGATATTAGATGTTCCTATTTCTATGGAAGCCGCTATTGAAATTGCTGGAAGAAGCCGCGGTACACCGCGAATAGCTAACGCCTTATTACGACGTGTTCGTGATTTTGCGCAGATCAAAGGTGATGGAAAAATCGATATTAAGATCGCCAAGTATGCCCTGGAAGCCTTAAATGTCGATGCTCATGGCCTGGACGACATGGATAATAAAATACTTTCCACCATTATAGACAAATTTAAAGGCGGTCCCGTTGGCATTACCACCATTGCCACAGCCGTTAGTGAAAGTCCTGAAACCATTGAGGAAGTATACGAACCCTTTTTAATACAACAAGGGTTCATAATGAGAACACCTCGAGGACGTGAAGTGACTGAGCAAGCCTATAAGCACCTTGGTAAAATAAAAGGTGATATTCAAGGCGGCCTATTTTAAAATAGTATTCTTTTGGCCCAAAGGCCTATTAATTTTATACCCAAATCCATGAACAAAAAGAACATTCCTACGGTGTCTTCTTGGGAGTTTTTAATGAACTCTTACAAGATTATTAAAAACCCGCTTCCTTTTCACCTTAAAAAGTTTAAAACATTAGGAGAAAATTTCAAAGTTAAAGCTATTTCTGTTGAGGCTTTATTTTCCCGAGATGTTGATTTAGCAGATTACGTACTTAAAAAAAATCAAAAAAATTATACTAAAACAAAAGTACAAACGGAGAACCTGTCACAATATGTTGGGAAGGGTTTATTAACATCTGAAGGTGAGCACTGGCGAAAACAACGAAAGCTTATTCAACCGGCCTTTCACAAAAAACAATTAATTCATTTGCTGGAATCTATTGAGGACGCTATTATATCAGAATTCAAAAATATTGAAGAGGAGAAACTAACAAATATATTTCCCATTCTCAATGATCTGGCTTTTAATACTGTTGTGCAATCTTTATTCAGTAATGCCGCAAATCCAAAACAGATAAAACGTTTGCAATGGATTACAGAAAATATTCAAAAACGATTTATCAAAGAATTACGCCAACCTTATTTAGCCTGGTGGTTTCATTTGAGCGGTTCTAAAGATCGACAATTGAATTTAAGTGAAGAGTCAAGAGACATTTTGCGACACATTGCTGACGAACGGCGGGCATCCAAAAAGTCCTATGGAGATTTATTAGATATGCTCTTAGAATCAAAATATGATGATGGATCATCTATGGATGAAGAACAACTTATTGATGAACTGTTGATTATTTTTATTGCCGGTCATGAAACCACCTCGAATGTGTTGACATTTACCTTTCAGTTATTGGCAAAACATCCGGAATGGCAAGAGGTTATTTACCAGGAATTTCAACAAAACAAAATGAAATCCAACGATCTCATGGGGGAAATTATGGCATCGAAAAACTGCCAGCAAGTTATTGAGGAAGCCATGCGTTTATTTCCTCCCGCTTATATAATTGATCGGGTTAATTTAGAACCGGATAAGTTCAAGGATATGGATATTCCTTTAGATTCAAATATCCTGATTCATGTTTATGCAATCCACAGACATCCGGATTTATGGGACAATCCCAATGATTTTCATCCAGAACGTTTTGATGAAGGCGGACAAAAATTTTCGTCTCAATACTTTCCATTTGGTGCAGGGCCCAGAAAATGTATTGGAAATAATTTTGCTATGTTCGAAATGATCCTGGCGGTCAATCATCTGGTTAAAACCTATAAACTCTATCCTGAATTTGACGAAATAGCCGTCAATCCCCTGATAACTTTAAAACCTAAAAATGGATTTTTACGATTTGAAAAGCGTTGATCAATGGTTATAAAGAACACTAAAAACATGGGCGCTTCTTTTTTATAACCCTCTGAAATTCCGAAGGTTGGATTATTTTTAGTATATTTAATACAGAAAATTCCCAATACATTTAATAAAAACAGGTATGCCACTGTATATGGACTTACATATTGGTCAGGGTTTAACTGCCGAGGATGTAGCCAAAGCTCATCAGTTGGATTTGGAAATCCAGGACGAATTCAAATGTAATTGTCTCACTTATTGGTTCGATCAGGAGAGGAATAATGTATTCTGTTTAATTGAGGCACCCAGTAAAGAGGCTGCCGTAGCTTTACATAATGCCGCTCATGAACAATTACCGGACGAGATCATTGAGGTTGATAAGCGCATAGTAAAAGCCTTTTTAGGAAGAATTATGGATCCTCAGGTGGTCGATTACATGATTGATAGTAAAATAAAAGTATACAACGATCCTGCTTTTCGGGTTATTTTCATGGTTTCTGTAGTTAATAAACCTATAGTACTTCACAAATTAGGACGTGAAAAAGCAGAGGAACTTCTAAAACAAAATAAGAACAAGATTTTAGAAATTATTAAAAATCATGGCGGTGTTACAGCAGATTCTGTTTCAAATAAACTCATTGGCACTTTCGAATCTCCCAAAAATACCTATCAGTGTGCCATGGATATTCAAAATGAATTAGCCGCTTTTTCTAAAGATTTAAATCTTAAAATGGCTATACATGCCGGTAACCCTGTTGATGGAGATACTGAGCTATTTGGCTCCACATTGAAGTGTCTTGAATTTATTTGTTCGGGATTCAAATATGGTTCATTGGTTATCTCAAATACGGTATATAATTTGATTCAGGCTGAAGACCTAATGATCGACAAAACCAAAGTAAATTTATTATCCAAACAAGAAGAGGAATTCATAAAAAAATTGATAAAAGTCCTTTTCACGCATTGGGTAAATTCTGATTTTGATGTAGAATATCTTGGCAAAGAGCTTTTGTTGAGTAATTCCCAGTTATACCGAAAATGTAAAAATATCCTTAACAAATCTCCAAATCAATTATTAAGGGATTTTAGATTAAATCAGGCCCTTTTTATATTGGAATCTTCCCATAAAACCATCTCAGAAATCGCTTTCGATTCCGGGTTTAATAATCCTTCATATTTTACTAAATGCTTCCAGAAAAACTTTGGGATGAAGCCTTTAGAGTTCAAAAATTTAGCTTCACTAAAATAACAAAGTGTCATTTTTGTTGCATTCTTTGGGTGATTTGTTCAAGTCTAAATAATTGAAATAATGTAATTTAGATGTATTCAAGAGGCTATTTAAACCGTCGTTAATCTGCAGAAGTGTTTTATATTCCTCTTTTCGATCCGGGCATTCCAAATTGTGGAATACCAATGTTTCCCTATGAGCATTATTGATAGTACTGTGTAGCAATCAAAGTCAAACTAAAACCACTTAATCATGAAAAAATTAATAATTATGTCCTTCCTAATACTAGGGACGATGTTAGCACTATCCTGCTCCAATCAAGATATTTTAACGGAAGCTCCACCCGATGAAAATAATTTGGGCGATGTAAACCATTCTGTTAATGGAGAAACCTTACAAGCTGAGCTCAATTTTTTAGAAATTAAAACTATTGCCTACAACAGGTTTACCGTAGCCTTATCAAGAGGTTATGATACAGATCTAACCGGATATGTTCCTAATATGGGTCATCACTTTGCCAATATGGATTTGGTAGATGGCATTTTCGATTTGGATAAACCTGAAACTTTACTTTACGTGCCGGATACGGAGGGTAATATGCAGTTTGTTGGCGTAGAGTATTTAATTCTTAGAGAGGCTTTAGAGGATCCTAATACACCACCCGAAGGTTTTACCGGCAGTGAAGACGACTGGGAGATCGTAGGACCATTTTGGACCTTACATGTTTGGATTGCCTTAGATAATCCCGATGGAATTTTCGCCCACGAGAATCCAAATGTTCCTGCTGAATCTCCTGCCGGTTAAAAATATTATTAGCTATTTAATCATATTATCAGTTAGTAATTATTTGAATAAGCAGAAAAAACCGAAGTTTTATACTTCGGTTTTTTTGTACACGGAATTTAAAATCGTAGAATCTAATATTGTACTTTCGTATTAATAGAAGTAATTTGAATTCCAAAGAAAAATATACCCAGCTTATAAAAGCCGAAGCCAAACGCCTTGGCTTTTTATCTTGTGGAATAAGCAAAGCCGGGTTTTTAGAAAATGAAGCGCCACGATTGGAACGCTGGTTGAAAAATAATGCCCATGGTAAAATGCACTACATGGAAAATCATTTCGATAAGCGTTTGGATCCCACCAAATTGGTTGAGGACTCTAAAAGCGTAGTCTCATTACTACTAAATTATTTTCCTGCGGAAGAACAAAAAGATAAAACGGCCCCAAAAATCAGCAAATATGCTTACGGAACCGATTACCACTTTGTTATAAAAGATAAATTAAAGACCCTTTTACAATTTATACAAACCGAAATAGGCGAGGTGCATGGTCGTGCTTTTGTAGATTCAGCGCCGGTTCTCGATAAAGCCTGGGCTGCAAAATCTGGCTTGGGTTGGATCGGGAAACACAGTAACCTGCTCACTCAAAAGGTAGGTTCATTTTACTTTATTGCAGAATTGATTATCGATCTTGAACTGCACTATGATACACCGGTAACCGATCATTGTGGATCCTGCACAGCATGTATCGATGCTTGCCCAACCGAAGCTATCATAGAACCATATGTCGTTGACGGCAGTAAATGCATTTCCTATCTTACTATTGAATTAAAGGACAATATACCAACGTCTTTTAAAGGCAAAATGGACAACTGGATGTTTGGTTGCGATGTGTGTCAGGATGTTTGTCCATGGAATCGTTTTTCTAAATCGCATCGGGAACCGTTGTTCGATCCGCATCCAGATCTGCTCAAAATGACTAAAAAAGATTGGGAGGAAATTACCGAGGATACCTTCAAAAAGGTATTTAAAAAGTCGGCCGTAAAGCGTACTAAATATTCCGGTTTAAAAAGAAACATCAAATTCCTAAAAGATTAAGGTTATCCTTAGTTAGATTACTATATTTGTTATGCGTAGTAAGAGATACCAAAACAAACAGTAATCAACCGATTAGGTTTTGATTCATTTTAATTGAATATTCCAATGAGCGAAGAAAGTAAACGACGAGAAGCCCTTATATATCATGCCAAACCCATACCGGGGAAAATAAAAGTTGTTCCAACAAAAAAATATTCCTCTCAGAGAGACCTCTCACTGGCTTATTCTCCTGGTGTGGCAGAACCATGTAAGGAGATTGAAAAAGATAAGAACAAAGCGTATAAATACACAGCTAAAGGAAATTTAGTAGCTGTGATCTCTAATGGTACCGCCGTCTTAGGTTTGGGCGATATTGGTCCGGAAGCCTCCAAACCGGTTATGGAGGGAAAGGGATTATTGTTCAAGATATTTGCAGATATCGATGTATTCGATATTGAAGTAGATACCAAGGATATTGATAAGTTTGTTGAGACCGTTAAAAATATTGCACCAACTTTCGGCGGCATTAATCTGGAAGATATCAAGGCTCCGGAAGCCTTTGAAATAGAACGTCGCTTAAAAGAAGAATTAGATATTCCGGTGATGCATGATGATCAGCATGGAACGGCTATCATTTCGGCGGCAGCCTTATTAAATGCCTTAGAATTAGCTAAGAAAAAAATAGAAAAGGTAAAAATAGTAATTAGTGGTGCAGGGGCAGCTGCCATTTCTTGCTCACGATTATACCAGGCCTTCGGAGCTAAGCGAGAAAATATGGTGATGCTCGATAGTAAAGGGGTGATTCGTAATGACCGCGAAAATCTATCAACTGAAAAAGCAGAATTTGCTACCAGTAGAAAGATCGATACGCTTGATCAGGCCATGAAAGATGCCGATGTGTTTATCGGTTTGTCTATGGCGAATATTGTATCGCCTGAGATGTTAAAATCTATGGCTAAGAACCCGATCGTTTTTGCTATGGCCAATCCAGATCCTGAGATAAAATACGATCTGGCAATTAAAACGCGAAAAGATATTATTATGGCCACCGGCCGTAGCGACCATCCTAATCAGGTAAATAACGTACTTGGTTTCCCATTTATTTTCAGAGGAGCTCTGGATGTTCGGGCCACCAAGATCAATGAGGAAATGAAAAAGGCCGCTGTAAAAGCGCTGGCCAAACTGGCAAAAGAACCGGTGCCGGAACAGGTCAATATTGCCTATGGTGAAACCCGATTAACTTTTGGTAAAGAATATATTATCCCGAAACCTTTTGATCCACGATTAATTGCTACAGTGCCACCCGCCGTTGCGAGAGCAGCTATGGAAAGTGGTGTGGCGCAAAAAGATATTACTGATTGGGAGAAATACGAAGACCATTTACTGGAACGCCTGGGATCTGACAATAAGATCGTGCGATTACTCCTTAATCGTGCACGATTGAATCCTAAGCGTGTGGTTTTTGCAGAGGCAGATCAATTGGATGTTTTAAAAGCAGCTCAGATCGTTCACGAAGAAGGTATTGCACATCCTATTCTTTTAGGACGAAGAGAAACGATTGAGGCCCTAATGAAGGAGATCGAATTTGAAGGAGATATTCCAATCATCGATCCCAAAACAGAGGAAGAAAATGAAAATAAAGACCGTTATGCCAAAGTATTTTGGGAACAGCGTAAACGCCGCGGTGTAACCTATTATTCGGCCCAGCGCCTTATGCGTGAACGGAACTATTATGCCGCCATGATGGTAAACGAAGGCGATGCCGATGCTTTGATCTCAGGGTATTCCCGAAGTTATCCGTCAGTTGTAAAACCAATGCTCGAGTTAATCGGGATGGCCAAAGGCGTTTCAAGAGTGGCAACAACCAACCTGATGATCACGAAACGAGGACCGATGTTTTTAAGTGATACTTCAATAAATATTGATCCAAGTGCCAAAGATCTTGCAAAAATAGCTCAAATGACAGATAAGGTGATGCGAATGTTCGGATTGAATCCGGTAATCGCTATGGTGTCCTATTCTAATTTTGGCTCTTCAAAACATGAGCGTGCCACTAAAATGCGGGATGCTGTTGAATTCTTACATAAGCATGTTCCGGATATGGTAGTCGATGGCGAATTACAAACCGATTTCGCCTTAAATGATGATATGTTGAGAGAAAAATTTCCGTTTTCGAAGTTGGTTGGAAAAAAGGTGAATGCGCTTATTTTCCCGAATCTCGATGCCGCAAACATCACTTATAAGTTATTGAAAGAATTAAATGAAGCAGATTCCATAGGCCCAATTATGATGGGAATGCGCAAACCTGTTCACATCCTTCAATTAGGAGCCAGTGTGGATGAAATTGTGAACATGACGGCTATTTCAGTAATTGATGCTCAACAAAAAGAACGCTGGGAGCAAGAAAAGAATGCTTCAAAATAAACAGTTAAATATTTTTATTACATTTCGAAATAATCCATTTCAATAAATGATTACGCACATACAGGGAAAACTCACTGAAAAAAATCCTACCCATGTGGTTATAGATTGCAACGGGGTAGGTTATATGATAAACATTTCATTGCATACTTTTTCTAAAATTCCCGATGCTGAAAACTTAAAATTATACACGCATCTCCAGGTCAAGGAAGATTCGCATACCTTATTTGGATTTTCCTCTGTGGCGGAGCGTGAAATATTTAGACTCCTTATTTCTGTAAGCGGCGTAGGTGCCAGCACGGCCCGAACCATGCTTTCCTCGCTAACTCCAAAACAGGTTCGAGAAGGTATTGCTACAGGCGATGTGGCCTTGATCCAATCCATTAAGGGTATTGGTGCAAAAACCGCGCAACGTGTTATTTTAGATTTAAAGGATAAAATTTTAAAGATTTATGATATTGATGAAGTTTCTCCTGTTCAGGGCAATACCAATAAGGATGAAGCGTTATCTGCTTTAGAAGTGTTAGGTTTTGCTAAGAAGCAAGCTGAGCGTGTCGTTGATAAATTCGTCGCTTCACAGCCTGATGCAGATGTTGAAACCATAATAAAACAGGCGCTAAAAAACTTGTAATTTATTTTGAAAATAACCAACCGGAATGCATGTAAATTAGCGAAACAACTTACGTTTATTTGTTTCGTCTTTTTTTATTCAGCCCTGAGTTTTGGGCAGCAGGATTCTATTCGGTCTGGTTATACTCAGGGAAGCATTAAAACCCCTGATCCCAAAAGCATTGAATCAAAATACACTTATGATCCGGTTACCAATAGATATATTTACACCGAAAAGGTAGGTGAATTTGATATCAGATATCCCGTAATTCTTACGCCAAAAGAATATTACGACCTTGTAGCCAAACAAAGTCTAAGTTCATACTACAAACAAAAATTATCTGCCTACGATGGTAAAAAGGAGGGTGCCGATGATGCTCAAAAGAACCTACTTCCGGAGTTCTATGTAAATTCCTCTTTTTTTGAATCCGTGTTTGGTGGAAATACCATTGAGATCATTCCGCAAGGATCTGTAGAAATGGATTTGGGTGTGTTGTTCTCAAAACAAGATAACCCGTCATTCTCACCTCGAAATCGTAGTAATTTTAGTTTTGATTTCGATCAGCGTATTAGTTTAAGTATGATCGGTAAGGTGGGAACACGCCTGCAAATTACAGCGAATTACGATACACAATCCACTTTCGATTTTCAGAATCTGATCAAATTAGAATACACACCTACAGAAGATGATATCATTCAAAAAATCGAAGTTGGTAATGTAAGTATGCCATTAAATAGTTCCCTGATAAGTGGTGCGCAAAGTTTATTTGGGGTGAAAACTCAATTGCAGTTTGGTAAAACTACGGTTACCGGTGTGTTCTCAGAACAAAAATCACAGTCCAACACGGTAGTCGCTCAGGGCGGCGGAACCCTGGAAGAGTTTGAACTTTTTGTTCGGGATTACGATGAAAATCGTCATTTCTTTCTAGCACAATACTTTCGGGATCACTATGATGAAGCTTTAAAAAGTTATCCTTTCATCAATAATAAAGGATTGCAAATTACGCGTATAGAAGTTTGGGTAACCAACCGAAGTAATCGGACTGATAACGTAAGGAACATTGTTGGACTGCAAGATCTTGGTGAAACCGACAAAGCTTACTCAGCAGTGAACGTTACAGGGGCACCTGGAGCTTTTCCTGCGAATGAAAACAACGGTTATGACCCGACTAATATTGGTGGAGCGGGATCACAAATTACCGATGCCATTCGGGATGTGGCAACCGTTAAATCGGGGATTTTAGTCCCTAATGTTAACGAAGGCTATGATTACGCCAGTCTTGAAAATGCTAGAAAGTTAACTGAAGGTCAGGAATATGTGTTAAACCGGGACTTGGGATATATTTCCCTTAATCAACGGTTGAACAATGATGAGGTTTTGGCCGTTGCTTTCCAATATACGGTAGGCGGTCAGGTGTATCAAGTGGGTGAATTTGCGAACGATGGTGTAGATGCGACCCAGGTAAGCACGAATACTTCCGGACAGGTAACGCAGGTAATTAACTCTAATTTAGTATTAAAACTTTTAAAGAGTAGCGTAACGAATGTAGACCTTCCGATCTGGGATCTGATGATGAAAAATATTTATGACACCGGTTCGTATAATGTTTCTCAAGACGACTTTAAACTCAATATTTTCTATAACGAAGCCTCTCCTTTAAACTTTATTTCACCGGTAAACAGTGATTTTCCGTTGGATATTAATGGCAATCCTGTTACTGGAACTACTCCGGAGAATGATCGCATACAGAATTCGCCTTTACTCCGGGTATTCAATTTAGATAAATTAAATTTCAATAATGATCCGCAAGCGCGAGGTGATGGCTTTTTCGACTTTGTGCCGGGCATTACCATTTTACCACAAACAGGTAAAATTATTTTTCCGAATGTCGAACCCTTTGGTAAATATCTCTACGATATTTTAGGTGGAGGCGGAACTTATGACGATCCCACAAGTTACAACGACAATCAGAAGAAATATGTTTATGAGACATTGTATAGTAGTACAAAAACGGCAGCCTTAGAGGAAGCTGAAAAAAATAAATTCAAACTTAAAGGGCGTTATAAGAATACAGGAGGTAATGGTATTCCGATAGGAAGTTTTAATGTACCGCGAGGATCCGTGCGTGTTACGGCAGGTGGACGTGTTTTGGTTGAAGGTGTTGATTACGTGGTGAACTACACACAAGGGACTGTGGAGATCCTGGATGAAGCTTTGAAAGCTTCGAACACACCTATTCAGGTTTCTACTGAGAACAATGCGGTATTTGGTCAACAAACCCGGCGCTTTACCGGATTGAATGTAGAACATAAATTCAACGATAATTTTGTGCTTGGGGGGACGCTTTTAAATTTGAACGAACGCCCAATAACACAAAAAGCAAACTACGGCACAGAACCTATAAATAATACCATTTTTGGGTTGAATGGCAACTTTTCTACCGAAGTGCCTTTTTTAACGAGACTCGTAAATAAATTACCCAATATTGATACCGATGTGCCATCGAATTTATCCTTACGAGGTGAATTTGCATATCTGTCGCCCGGAGCACCGAAAGGCACAAATTTCAACGGTGAAGCAACCTCATATATTGATGATTTTGAAGGCTCTCAAAATGGTATCGATCTGCGCTCGCAACAGGCCTGGTCGCTATCAAGTAGACCGGTTGGTATCGATCTGGATATTAATCCCAATGCTGATGACAACGGTATTCAAAATGGATATCAACGTGCCATGTTGAACTGGTATTCTATCGATCCTATATTTTACACAAGCCGACGTCCAAGTGATATTACTGATGAAGATCTTTCAAGTTTATATACCAGTAGGGTATTTATTAATGAACTTTTCCCGGAACGTGATCTTGTGCAAGGTCAAAACTCGGTATTATTCACTTTAGATCTTGCTTATTATCCTGAAGAGCGCGGGCCTTACAACTACGATCCTTCAGCAGCCGATGGTATTTTGGATAATCCGGAAGATAGCTGGGCTGGTATTACACGTCAGATAACGTCCACCGATTTTGAACAACAAAATGTTGAGTACATCGACTTCTGGTTACAGGATCCGTTCCAGGATAATCCAAGCAATCCCGGAGGAAAATTGATTTTCGATCTAGGAAATATTTCAGAAGATATTATCAAAGACGGTCGTAAACTATACGAAAATGGTTTGCCTAAAGATGGCGATGTTAGTTTGCTCCCTGTAACCTCCTGGGGAACTGTAGTACCTCAAAATCAATCTCTTATTTATGCCTTTGATACTACCGGACAAGAGCGTGTAAACCAGGATGTAGGTTATGATGGTTACAACGATGCGGAAGAAGCTGCCCAATTTGGTGCAAATTTTGGACCTGACCCATCAAATGACGATTACCAGTACTTCTTGAATGCCACAGGAAATATTTTCCAACGATACAAAAAATATAATGGTGTAGAAGGGAACACACCGGATACTTTCTCGAACACGGACCGTGGTGCTAACACCCAACCCGATGTGGAGGATATTAACCGGGATAACACCATGAATACCATTGATAGTTATTTTGAATATGAATTGGATTTGAATCCTCAGAATTTACCAACATCTCAGGCCGATTTTGAAAATCTTCCTGATAGTAACCCTATAAAAGAATTCCTTCGCGACTACAAGGAACGCCCTCGTGCCTTACCAAATGGCGAAACCCGAAATGTACGTTGGTATCAGTTCAGAATTCCTGTACAGGGGAGCCATGTAAAAGCTGTTGGCGGTATCAGCGATTTAAGATCCGTTCGGTTTACTCGAATTTATTTAAAAGACTTTGTTCAACCTACAGTTTTTCGTTTTGGAACATTGGATCTGGTGCGCAGCGATTGGCGTCGTTATACTCAGGCTCTGGATAAGAACGATCCCACACCAACCGATCCAGAAACCGATTTCTCCGTTGGGGTTATTGGAACTTTGGAAAATGAAGGAAGTTACCAACGACCACCGGGAATTGAACCGGAGCAACTGTATAACAATAACACGGTTGTAGATCAAAATGAACAATCTTTGGTTGTAAAGGTTTGTAATTTGGAGAGCCAGGATGCTAAAGGCGTGTTCAAGAATATCAGTATCGATATGCGTCAGTTTAAACGCCTCCGTATGTTCATGCATGCGCAATCGGGTGAACAAGGAACTTTGGGTAGTGATGAGCTGGTTGGTTTTATCCGTTTAGGGAACGATCTGAATAACAACTATTATCAAATTGAACTGCCGTTGCAGGTTTCGACATCTACTTCCCGTGAAGGCCTGTGGCCGGAAGCCAATGAATTTAATTTACCAATTGATTTGCTAGCTGAAATTAAAGCTATGGGGATTTCCGATGGAACTTTAACAAATGAAGAACCTACCTTTTATGATGTGATTGATGGAAAACCCGTACCAATTTCCGGGACTCAGTATGAGGGTTATGTGGCCGGTCGACATCGTATTGGTGTAAAAGGTAATCCGAATTTTGGTGATGTTCGAACGCTCATGATAGGTGTTAAGAATGCCACTAATAGAAATGATATTTGCGGAGAGGTATGGTTTAACGAATTACGCTTATCTGATATGGATAATCAGGGTGGCTGGGCCGCTGTAGTGAGTATGGATTCGAATATTGCAGATTTTGCCAATATTAGCGCTACAGGACGTCAAAGTACTTCCGGGTTTGGATCTTTGGAACAAGGCCCTAGTCAGCGAAGCTTAGAAGATGTAAAACAATATGATGTTGTAACGAATCTAAATTTAGGACAGTTGCTTCCTAAGAAATGGGGCTTGCAAATACCTTTCAACTACGCACAGAGTGAAGAACTCGTAACGCCTAAATACGATCAGTTCTATAAAGACCTTACCTTACAATCGCGTCTGGATGCTGCTAATTCAGTGCAGGAAAAAGAAACGATCAGGCAGAACTCAGAAGATTATACGAAAAGGCAAAGCATAAATTTTATTGGTGTAAGAAAGAACAGGACCACGGAAAAGAAGGCACGCTTTTATGATGTAGAGAATTTCACTTTCAATTACTCTTATAATAAAGTAGAGCATCGTGATTTCGAGATCCAAAATTCATTGGATCAGAATGTGCGATTAGGGGCAAATTATGCCCATAATTTCAGTCCGGTTACCATTGCTCCTTTTAGAAAGAACGATTCTATTTTTAATGGAAAATATTGGCGTTTATTAAAAGATTTCAACCTTAATTTACTGCCTACAAGCTTTACCGTAAATACCGATCTGAAAAGACAGTTCAACAAGCAGAAATTCCGTGAAATTGATCTTGGTGGAGATAATATAGGTATTGATGAATTATTCAGAAGGAACTACACCTTCAATATGCAATACACGATCAATTATAATATCACTGAAGCCTTACAATTGAACTTCACCGCATCTAATAATAATATCGTTAGAAATTACTTTAAGGACAATATTATAAATGGAGAACAAGACCCGGATTTGGATATTTGGGATGGTTTCTTTGATTTTGGAGATCCTAACCGACAATCGCAAAATCTGGGAATAACGTATCAAATTCCTATTGCCAAGATCCCGATATTCAATTTTATTAGTAATGCAACATACCAGTACAGCGGTAGTTTCCAATGGCAAAAAGGTTCTGATCTTTACGGTAATTTAGAGTTTGACGGTCAGACCTACGATCTGGGACACACGATTCAAAATGCCAACACCCATAATTTCAATACCTCGCTGGACATGAACCGTTTTTATCGCACGATTGGTTTGGTGAAAAAGCCCACGCGTCGTGTTAGTGTAAAATCAAAGGACGGTGATTCAAAAGAAGTTCAATCCACCAAAACCTCAAATGGTACGGGAACCAAAATACTTAATGCGGGTATTGATGTTTTAACCAGTATAAAAAGAATTCAATTAAATTATTCTGAGAATAGCGGAACCTATTTACCGGGTTATACACAATCTCCGGGATTTATAGGTACTTTAAAACCAACTCTGGGATATACCTTTGGTAGTCAGACAGACGTCCGATATCTGGCGGCCAGAAAAGGCTGGCTTACTTTGTTCCCGGAATTCAATCAACAATATTCCGCAACAAATACCAAGCAATTCGACTTTTCGGCAAACCTACAGCCGGTTCAGGATCTGAAAATCGATCTTGTTGGCAATCGTGCCTATTACGAAAATTATACAGAGAATTACCGCGTAAACAATGTAGGTGGAACATATCAGTACCAATCATTAACCCCAAACACCTTTGGTAATTTTAATATTTCAACGGTATTGATAAAAACAGCTTTTAGTAAAAGTGATGAAACATCAAGCGATGCTTTTGATTCGTTTAGAGCTAACCGTTTAACCGTGGCGCGTCGTTTGGCGGCCAAAAACGGTGCCGATATTAACGATGTAGATGCCGACGGGTTCCCTAAAGGTTTTGGTAAAACCAATCAGGCGGTGTTATTGCCTGCGTTCCTTGCCGCATATACCGGGCAAGATGCCGGACAGGTTAATCTTGGAGCTTTCAGGAATGTTCCTATCCCAAACTGGGATTTGAAATATACCGGATTCATGAGATTCAATTGGTTTAAAAAACGTTTTAAAAGGTTCTCGTTAACGCACGGTTATCGTTCCACATACACCATAAATCAATACCAATCCAATCTAAATTATAATCCTATAGATTTTTCGGTAGCTTATGATAATCAGCCTAACAATGTATTGGATCAATCCGGAAATTATAAGAATGAAAGGTTATTCACAAATATCAATCTGGTGGAAACATTTAGTCCTCTGATGCGAATTGATATGGAAATGAAAAACTCTGTGAAGATCCTGGCGGAAATTAAAAAAGACCGCATGCTTTCACTTAGTTTTGATAACAATTTACTTACTGAAGTATTGGGTAATGAATATACGTTGGGCTTGGGTTATCGTATTAAAGACCTGCGGATTCGTTCAAAACTTGCCGGACCTCAAAAACGGATTGTAAGTGATTTGAATATGAAAGCTGATATTTCTGTTCGGGAAAATAAGACGATCATCAGGTATTTGGATTTGGAGAATAATCAGGTGACCTCCGGACAAACCATTTGGGGTTTGAAATATTCTGCAGATTATGCCTTCAGCAAAAATTTAACAGGTATTTTTTATTTTGATTATTCCTTCTCAGAATACGCTATTTCTACGGCTTTCCCACTTACAACAATCAGGTCTGGAATTACCTTGAGATATAATTTTGGTAATTAAACATATTCTATTTGAATTTAAGTTTTGAATAGATACATTTGCCAATAACTTTTTATTTAGAATAACATGACAATACCAGCAGATTTAAAATATACCAAAGACCACGAATGGGTTAAAATTGAAGGCGATGTAGCCACTATAGGTATTACCGATTTTGCTCAAAGTGAATTGGGTGATATCGTTTATGTTGAAGTAGAAACTGTAGATGAAACCTTAGATGCCGAAGAAATTTTTGGTACTGTTGAGGCGGTAAAAACAGTTTCTGATCTATTTTTACCACTTTCAGGAGAAATTACGGCTTTTAATGAATTATTGGAGGATGAACCTGAAAAGGTAAACACAGATCCTTACGGTGAAGGCTGGATGATTAAGGTGAAGTTTTCCGATGCTTCTGAGGTAGATAATCTGCTTTCTGCTGATGCCTACAAAGAACTTGTAGGTGCTTAACAAAGGCCTCTTTGTTTTTACCTTAAGCTATACCATAGCTTTACTATCGGTAAGTTTAATGCGTTTAACCAACGTACCCGATTTGGGCGTTGACTTTGGTGATAAGATCTTTCACTTTTGCGCCTATGTTGTTTTGAGTATGTTATGGTTTTACACGTGTTTTAGATATTTCAATTTAGATCGAAACAAAGCGCTCACCATAGCAGTTCTTGGAGCAATTATTTTTGGTATAATTATTGAAGTATTACAGAAGGTATTAACGGATTACAGAGCCTTTGAAATTTATGATGCTCTTGCAAATACTTTAGGCGCTTTGCTTACAGCATTTATAATGAAAGTAAAAGCTAAAAAACAAGTTAAAAAGATATAATCTCTTGCTTTTTTAGTAAATAAATAGTTAAATTAGCAATCTTGATAAACGATATAATATGGAACCTAAGAAAAACCCGAAAGCAAATGTTGGACGTAACAGTTCGCTATATTTTGCAATTGGTTTAGCGTTAATGTTATTCATAACGAATTACGCCATCAATTACAAAACATATGATAAGTCCAATATCGATATTGGACAAGTGAACATGGACCAACTGGATGAAGAGGATGTGCCAATTACAGAACAATTACAAACCCCTCCACCACCGCCACCACCACCGGCAGCTCCGGAAGTAATCGAGGTTGTTGAAGATGATCAGGATGTGGAAGAAACCGTAATCGAGTCTACAGAAGCAGATCAGGAAACTGAGATCGTTGATGTAGAGGATGTACAAGTAGATGAAGTAGAGGAAGACGTTGAGGTTCCCTTTGCAGTAATTGAAAATGTACCGGTTTTCCCAGGTTGTGAAAACGAACAAGGCAACAATGCTAAAAAGCAATGTATGTCTGAAAAGATTCAAAAATTCGTTACCAGAAACTTTAATACAGAATTAGCAAGTGATTTAGGTTTAACGGGTAGACAAAGAATCAACGTAATTTTCAAAATTGATAAAAACGGAAATGTAACCGGTGTGCGTTCAAGAGCACCACACCCCGGATTAGAAAAAGAGGCAGCACGTGTTATTAACATGCTTCCTAAAATGAAGCCGGGTAAACAACGTGGTAAGGCGGTAACTGTACCGTACTCTTTACCAATTGTATTCCAGGTTCAAGATTAAATAGACTGAATAGACTGAATTCTATAGATAACCCCGGAGTTCGGCTTCGGGGTTATTTTTTTGGCTTATTTTTAGAGAATTTGTATTTAAAGTGAGAAATCCCGTTACAAACTGTAGCGGGATTCCTTTTTGGTATGCTTGTTGTGGTTTTATCAAAATATTAACAAATAATCTTCAAATATTATGAAAAAACAAAACAATGGTTACGACATCACTCGGCAAAGTGATGAAACTGTAACACGTTCACAAAAGCACGATGTAAATTTACAAAAAAACAGTACGCTCTATTTTCAAATAGGATTGATCCTTTGCTTGCTCATGACCTTCGGACTTTTAGAAATGCGGTTTGAAACTAAAACTCCCGAAACCATAATTAATTATGATACTGTTGAACCGGATTATACCATTATGCCAACCGTTATTATTGAAAAGAAGCAACCAAAAATGGAGATGTCCAAAAAAGAAGAACCTAAAAAGTCGACTCATTTTACAACGGAACCTAAAAATACCGCAACTGATACACCGCCTGTTTTAGATCCGGAACCTGAAGGCCCTATTGCAGAACCTAACCTTGATGGATTAGAGAAAGAACCTACCGACCCTGTTGATGTTCCTTTTATCAGTGTTCAACAAGTTCCTGTTTACCCGGGTTGTGAAAAGGAATCCACAAACGCGGGTCGCCGCCAATGTATGTCGGATAAAATCACCAGACTAGTTCAGAAAAAATTTGACACAGATTTAGCTGAAGGCAGGGGACTTTCAGGGCGACAAGTAATTTATACGCAATTCACTATCGATAAAACGGGTCATGTAACCAGTATAAAAACTCGTGCCCCACATCCTGATCTCGAAAAAGAGGCAGAACGTGTTATTCAACTTATTCCTGATATGCAACCAGGGAAACAACGCGACACTAATGTAGGGGTTGTTTATGCGTTACCTATTGTTTTTCAAGTTCAGAATTAGAGACAAATAAAACATTTAATTAAAAACCATTATTCCTGTTGGGTGTAATGGTTTTTTAATTTCTGTTTTAAAACAAAACTTTAACTAAATTCGAAGGATTTATAAAGCATTTGCATTGGTCAAATTACTGTAATGAAGTATCTTTGCACTCGCAATACAAAAACGCCTTAGTAAACACTGATTTGGGTAGATCAAGAACGAGCATAGAGAATCCGTCTTTAATTTACGATTTTAAAGAAATAACAAAGATGCGCCTGGCTATTAGTGTGGTGTTCTCATCGTTGGCCGGATATCTTCTAGGAGTTGACGTGGTGAATATGAAAACCTTGATACTTTTAGCGCTAGGGGGTTATTTTATGGTAGGCGCTTCTAATGCGTTTAATCAGATCATTGAAAAAGATCTGGATGCCAAAATGGATCGTACCAAGAACCGACCTATTCCCGCAGGTCGTATGTCGGTTACTACAGCTTTTATCATTGCTACTTTATTCACTATAGCAGGTGTAGCCATTTTGTATACCATCAATAAGCAAACCGCCATGTTTGGGGCTATTTCAATATTTTTGTACACCTGTGTTTACACGCCCTTAAAAACCATCACGCCATTAGCGGTTTTTGTGGGTGCCATTCCGGGAGCCATTCCTTTTATGCTTGGTTGGGTAGCGGCAACAAATGATTTTGGTATTGAACCCGGAACCCTATTTGCGCTCCAATTTTTCTGGCAATTTCCACATTTTTGGGCGATTGGCTGGTTTTTGTTTGAAGACTATAAGAAAGGAGGCTTTTTTATGTTACCAACCGGAAAGCAAGACAAGGGTACAGCAGTTCAGGTGATGATGTATACCATTTGGACGATCCTCGTTTCAATTCTCCCGGCGTTCGGTTTCACCGGAAAACTCCACCTTTCTATTCCTGCCGTAATTGTTGTATTTGCACTTGGTTTGGGCATGCTGTATTACGCGATTCAATTATTTAATAAAATGACTGAAAAAGCTGCGAAACAATTAATGCTGGTTAGTGTATCATACATTACCCTGGTTCAGATTGTTTATGTAGCCGATAAATTTTTAAGTTGATTATGGATTTAACACAAGGAACTCAAGAGGAAAAACACAACAGAGCAAAAAAGATGATGCTCTGGTTTGGGATTATTTCATTGGTCATGTCCTTTGCCGGATGGACGAGTGCATACGTGGTTAGCAGCACGCGCCCCGACTGGTTAAATGATTTTCAATTACCTGATGCCTTTATAATTAGTACCGTACTTATTTTAACGAGTAGTCTTACTTTATTTTTGGCACAACGTTTAATGAAACAAGGTAAAAGGCAACAAACAACGCTTTTATTACTTGTAACTTTTGTTTTAGGAATATTCTTTATTGTAAATCAATTCCGGGGTTTTTCTGAAATAATTAATGCAGGATATAATTTTACGGGTCCTACCAGTAACGTAACCATGTCTTATGTGTATTTGATCGCTATGGTGCATATCTTGCACGTGATTGTTGGTTTAATTTGTTTATTGGTAGTAATTTATAATCATTTTAAACAAAAGTATCAACCAACGAAAATGCTTGGTTTTGAACTTGCAGCAACCTTTTGGCATTTCGTTGATATCCTGTGGTTATACCTCTTTTTGTTTTTATATTTCTTTAGATAAATAAAATGATTATTTTTGTGCAACTTTTAATTACAACTTACAACCTTTCAATATGAGTACTACAGTTTTAAATACTGGAACAGAAGGCAAAACCTGGGGTGGCGGAAATCAGCCGCTACATGCCAGTTACGGTAAGATGATGATGTGGTTTTTTATCGTTTCTGATGCATTAACCTTTTCCGGATTTTTAGCAGCGTATGGCTTTTCAAGATTTAAATTTATTGATGCCTGGCCCATACCAGATGAGGTGTTTACCCACGTTCCGTTTTTTCACGGACAGGAACACCCCATGATCTACGTGGCCTTTATGACCTTCATTTTAATAATGTCTTCCGTAACTATGGTATTAGCTGTAGATGCAGGACACCACTTGAACAAGGCTAAAGTAACATTCTATCTATTCTTAACCATTATTGGTGGTTTAATCTTCGTAGGTTCTCAAGCGTGGGAATGGTCTACATTCATTAAGGGAGATCATGGTGCGGTGGAAACTCGAAGTGGTAACATTTTACAATTCGTCAATACCGAAGGTGATCGTCTGGCTTTAAGTGATTTTGTTGTGGCAAAAGATTCACCTCGGGAACGCCTTGATAGACAAGACGGACTTTGGTTTATGTCTGAAGGCTCTTTACCTACTTACACGTTAAGCGAGGTTATTGAAGGTTTAGAAGCTCATCCTGATATTTTAGTAAGAACTCAGGAATTAACAGATAAAGGCCATTCTAAAGTGGTGCTCTCCAGAGCAGAATCATTAAAAATGGTTAAAGAAAATGGAAAAGGTGTCGTTGAAGGAGCTAACCTTTACCACAATGAATATGGTTCACCTTTATTTGCAGATTTCTTCTTCTTTATAACCGGATTCCACGGATTCCACGTATTTTCAGGAGTGGTAATCAACATTATTATCTTTTTTAACGTGGTTTTAGGTACTTACGAAAAACGTAAGAGCTATGAAATGGTTGAAAAGGTTGGATTATATTGGCACTTTGTAGATTTAGTTTGGGTATTCGTATTTACCTTCTTCTATCTTGTTTAATTTCGGATAATAGCAAAAAACATGGCACACGAACATAAATTAGAAATTTTTAGAGGACTACTAAAATTCAAGTCCAATACACAAAAGATCTGGGGTGTTTTAATCTTCTTATCTATTGTTACAGCTATAGAGGTTACTCTTGGTATTTACAAACCGGACTCTTTAATGGGTTTATTCCTGGGGATGAAATTATTAAACTGGATATTCATTGCCTTAACTATTGTAAAAGCATACTATATTACCTGGGATTTCATGCACATGAGAGATGAAACCAAAGCTTTAAGACGCATGGTGATATGGACTGCAGTATTTTTGATCATTTACCTTGTTTTCATCTTACTACAGGAAGGTGGTTATATTTTCAAAGTTTGGGATGAAGGCTATATAACACATGATTTTTAACATCTTGTTAGGACAAAATATAACACAAAAGACGGTTCAATTAGGCCGTCTTTTTTTATTTTTGCATTGAAAAAAAATGGGCCGTTTATATGAAGAATAAAAAGCTTGGCAGATATATCATTCTAGGAATTTTATTTTTTCTTCCGGTTACGTTTTTACTGCTTTTATATCCCGCTACGCATAACTACACGCCGCTTGATATTGTTAATACTCAAGTTAGGGAATTGCATGGTTTTACCTCTGATGACGATAGTCCTGTAGAATTAAAAGGCCACATTACCGTTATAGGATTTTTAGGTAGTGATCCTGTTGATAACAACATGCTCGCCTTAAATGTAAAAGAGCTGGTGTATGAGAAATTCAAAGGTTTCAAAAGCTTTCAGGTGATTTTTTTAGCGCCTGAGGGAACGGAAAATCAAATTGAAGATGTACGGAGAGAAATTAGCTCGTACGAAAATTTAAAGTACTGGCATTTCGCTTTTGGAAATCCTGAAACCATTCGAAATTTTTATCTTAGTCTTAAAAGTGAAACTGACCTTCAGCCGGATCTGTCCCTGGATGATGTGTTTATTATTGATCGCGATCTCAACCAACGCGGCCGGATAGATGATCGGACAGATAGAGAAATGAAGCAAAACAAGCCCCTTTATGGACTTTCAGGCTACAATGGTATAGAAGTAGCAGATATTAAAAATAAAATGAGTGACGACATGCGTATTCTATTTACCGAATACCGTCAGAAACGTAAAGGTGAATTCAATTCTGAAATTCGCCGTGCTAACGATTTAAAAAAATAAGACATGTCAAAAAAAACAAATTATTCCTATATCGGAATTGCCTTCATTATCTTGGTTTTTGGAATCATTTTTATTCCTGAGATCGTGAAAAGAATTTCAAATGATGATGTCACCCGAAAGGAAAGCAGAACAGATTATTCAAATGAACATAAAGCTAAATCTGATCTGTCGTATGTTGAGATCAATGGAAAAGCCAGAAAAGTTCCTCCCTTTTCGTTTACAAACCAAAACGGGAAGACCATTACGAATGAAGATTATTTGGGTAAGGTTTATGTGATAGAATTTTTCTTCACAACGTGCCCCAGTATATGTCCAAAGATGAATCGAAACCTGGTTCAGGTTCAAAATAGTTTTAAAGGTTTTAAGAATTTCGGTGTAGCTTCTTTTACTATTAATCCGGAACACGATACGCCGGAAGTACTTAAAGAATACGCAGATCAATATGGAATTACCAACCCGAACTGGAACTTACTCACCGGAGAAAAAGATTCCATTTATAAATTAGCCAATGAAGGTTTTAATATTTATGCCGGCGAAAACCCAAATATAGCAGGAGGTTTTGAACACTCCGGTAACTTTGCGTTAATTGATAAGGAAGGTTTTGTGCGTTGCAGAAAAGATGAATTTGGTAATCCCATCATATATTACCGTGGCATTACTTCAGAAGATGAAAAAGTAGATGAAACCGGCTCCACAGAGCAAATAAGTGCTTTAAAAGAAGACATAAAAAAACTACTGAATGAATAAAATCATTAAAACCGAGAATGATGAGAAATACAACAAGGTAATTGTTCTCTTATCAATAGCTATTCCATTAGTTGTAGCCATTTTATTTGGTGTTCGAATCGATGTTGATTTACCCGTTTTTCTGCCGCCAATTTATGCATCTATCAATGCCGCAACGGCTCTGGTATTAGTTCTGGCCTTTATGGCTATCCGAAATAATAAAATAACGCTTCATAGGCGTTTAATGAAATTTGCTATTGCTTTATCGGTGGCATTTTTAGTAATGTATGTGGCATATCACATGACGAGTGATTCTACGAAATATGGCGGTGAGGGCGTGCTCAGATACATTTATTTTTTCATCTTAATAACGCACATTTTATTGTCTATTGCGGTAATACCGTTTGTGTTACTTACCTATGTGCGAGCAATCACGAACAATTTTGAAAAGCATAAAAAAATAGCAAAAATTACCTTTCCGCTTTGGTTGTATGTAGCGGTTACCGGAGTATTAGTGTATATTTTAATTTCGCCCTATTATTCCACGTCATTTTGAGTCTCCAAACTTTTTTAAAAAAGTGTAAAATTCTTTGTTACTGAAAAAGTTTGAAATAGGTGTTTCCAGTACAAAGGCCACTTTGTAAAGCGTTAATAGTGACACATTACGATGTCCGGACTCTATAGCATTATAACCACTTTTGAAAAAACCACAGCGTTTTGCAACTTCGTTTTGTTTCAGTTTTTTCTCGAGCCGTACGGCCCTGATGCTCTGTCCTAGCGATTTCAATATAGCCTCTTGAGGTAATTGTTTCACTGTTCGTTAATTTTGATTAAACATTAGGTTTATGATAAATTTGGTAAAGTAAGGTACAAAAAAAATTGACGTAAATATCTAATATACAGTAACTTTTGCCGATAAATAATGTAATTTTTGAAAAGGTGATGGAATGAATTTATAAAAAAGTTGAATTGAATTTTAAGATCATTATTTCAGTGTCACATTTTTATGGTTTACCTTTGCAACCAGAAATCGATTCCTTTATGAAACGTAAAATCATTCTTTTTCTTCTTATGGCCTTTCTTCAGTTTACGGCTAGTGCCCAGTGTGCTATGTGCCGCGCTGTTTTAGAAAGTGAGCAAGGGCAATCTGCCGCCAAAGGTATTAACGATGGTATTGTATACTTAATGTCGGTGCCTTATATCCTTATGGCCGGGCTTGGAATTTTCATTTACAGAAAGTACCGGACACGTTAAAATATTAATAAAAAATTTGTCACGTAAATCTGTAACCTTATATTGGGTTTAGCTACTAATCAATAAATTCTTTTGGTGTGTTAGAGATTACCAATTTACACAAATCCTATCCTATAGGTGATTCCAGTTTACATGTATTAAAAGGTATTAACTTATCTGTTAAGGAAGGTGAAATGGTAGCCATCATGGGGTCTTCCGGCTCAGGAAAATCCACTTTACTCAACATTATCGGGATGCTAGATGAAGCCGATTCCGGTTCTTATATTCTGGATGGCCTGCCCATTAAAAACCTCACCGAGAAAAAAGCGGCACTTTATCGCAATAAATTTCTGGGATTCATTTTTCAATCGTTCAACCTTATCAATTATAAATCGGCATTGGAAAACGTGGCGCTTCCGTTGTATTATCAGGGCATGAATAGAAAGGAACGTCAGGAAAAAGCCATGTTTCATCTGGAAAAAGTAGGTTTGGCTGATTGGGCAACACACCTTCCAAAAGAACTTTCCGGAGGTCAAAACCAACGTGTGGCCATAGCGCGCGCTCTGGCCGCCAACCCCAAACTATTACTCGCTGATGAACCTACCGGAGCCGTGGATAGCAAAACTTCTTATGAGATTATGGATTTCATTCAACAATTGAATGATGAAGGAAAAACCATTCTCATGGTTACTCACGAAGATGACATTGCCCATATGTGCAAGCGTATTGTGAATTTAAAGGATGGTGTTATTTTAGAGGATGCTGTGATAGAACAAGTAAGAGCGAAGCAACATGTTTGATCTGGACCTTTGGCGGGAGATATTTCAGAGTATCAATAAAAACAGGACACGAGCCATCTTGTCCGGGTTTACTGTGGTATTCGCGATTATGTTGTTTACCATTCTTTTTGGTATTGCCAATGGTCTTGACAATAACTTTCAAAAACGATTTATTCAAAGATCTGAAAATGCGATTACTTTTTATACGGGAACCACTTCAAAACCATATAAAGGATACCAAATAGGTAGACAAATATTCTATTATAATGATGATGCCAGGTATATTAAAAAAGAGTTTCCAAACGATATTCAGTATATCTCGGGAACCTTAAGAAGAAATTACAATATTTCTTATAAAGAAAAAAAAGGAGAATATTCAGTAATGGGTATCGATCCGGATTACCAGTTTTTACAAAAGGCCAAAATTTTAAAAGGGCGGTTTATTAACGACAGGGATATATTAAATAGAAGTAAATACATTATTATTGGAAGGCTTGTAGAATCTGATTTGTTCGGAAAAGAATCTGCTTTGGGTAAATATGTTAATTTGGAAGGAGTTGCTTATAGGGTTGTCGGTGTGTATTCGGATGACGGAGGCGATAGTCAGGAACGGATCATTTATGCTCCTTTAACTACCATACAAAAACTCTACACAGGAGATAATAAATTAGGAACTATAATGGTGGGTTATAAGCCGGATTTGTCAGTCGATCAGACTATAGCCCTGGTTAATAGGATTAAGTCGAAATTAAAAAACAAAAATAGTGTTGCACCTGACGATCAGCGGGCTATACGTGCCAGCGATAGGATTCTTACGGAAAAAAAGCGTCAGGATAATTTTTCCTTAAGCCTAAGAATTTTAATTCCTATTATTGGATTTGGAACTCTTATTGCCGGTATTTTGGGTATCAGTAATATTATGATCTTTATAGTCAAGGAACGTACTAAAGAAATAGGTATTCGTAAAGCCCTGGGTGCAACACCTAGGTCTATCGTTTCGATCATTTTGTTAGAAACCATTTTAATCACTACTATTACCGGTTACTTGGGACTCGTTATCGGCGTTAGTATTTTAAAAGGTATTGGACCGAGCCTCGAGCGCTATTTCATTTTGGATCCTGGTGTTAATATTTCTATCGTATTTACAGCAACTATTGTATTAATCATAGCAGGTGGCATAGCAGGTTTCATACCCGCAAAACGTGCCTCAAAAATAAAACCTATTGTCGCTTTAAGAAATGATTAAAGAATGAAGTTTTTACTAGAAAAGGATACCTGGCGAGAAGTTTTCGAAAGCCTTACAAAAAATAAACTCAGGTCGGTTTTGACCATGGTCGGAGTTTGGTGGGGTATTTTATTGCTCATTGCTCTGTTGGGTTCGGCCAAGGGTATTGAGAATAACTTTAATGCAGTTTTTAAAAATTTTGCAACAAATAGTTTGTTCATTTTTGGAGGTAGGACAACCATTCCATTTAAGGGTTATCAGGAGGGACGTCAAATACAAATGACTCTTGATGACGCAAAAAGTATTCGGGAAAATATACCAGGCGTAGAATATGTAGTACCCAGTATTCAGTTGCAATCTAATTTAAGCCGGAAAAGATTAAACTCAAGCTTTACCGGGCGCGGTGAAATTCCATTATTTGACGTTTTGGCCAAAAAAGATCTGATCTACGGAAGATATATCAATCAAAATGATATTAAAGAACGACGCAAAGTGATTGTCATTTCCGATGATGTATATAAACAATTATTTGAAAAAGGTGAAAATCCAGTTAATAAATTTATTAAAGCTAACGATGTTTCCTTTAAAGTAATTGGTGTCTACAAACCGGCCAATTTTGGGGGTCCGATTATTGATTTTAATATGCCCTATTCCACGGCTCAGCAGTTGTATAACAAGGGTGATGATGTGGATGTTTTAATGATAACAGGTTATCCTGAGTTTGATATTAATCAGTTGGATGCAGATGTGAAATTGTTACTGAAAAATCTACATGACATCAACCCCGAAGATAATCGTGCCTTGAATGGCTTTAATTTGGGGGAACGCTTCGACCAATTGACCGGATTTTTGACTGGTATGCAGTTCCTGACCTGGTTTGTAGGTATTGCAACCCTAATCGCCGGTGTTTTTGCCATTGGGGGTATTCTGCTTATCTCCGTAAAGGAACGTACTAAGGAGATTGGTGTGCGTCGGGCATTGGGTGCCACACCGTTCGTAATTAAAAGACAAATAATAATAGAATCCGTATCGATTTCACTTATTTCTGGCATTCTTGGAATTATTAGTGGTGGACTTATTCTCATGTTGGTAAATCATTTGGTATCAGGTGCAGAAAATCCCATAATGCGAAATCCTTCGGTCTCTACCGGAATGGTGTTTTTAGCCTTGTTGATAGTCACTGTTTTAGGAACCTTGATTGGTCTGATTCCGGCCAATAAAGCCACTAATGTTAAACCTATTGAAGCCTTAAGAGAAGAATAAAAATTAAAAAAATTAAATACTAAGAGATGAAAAAATTTCTAAAAATCAGCTTTATCGTCGTAGTCATCATTTTGTTTGCACTGGTGCTACGCTATTTTTACAAAGCCAATAACAGGCCGGCTGAGGCCTTCAAAACGGAAAAACCGTTCTATACATCGATTGCCAACAAGGTTGTCGCCACGGGAAGTTTAAATCCTGAAGAGGAGGTTGAACTAAAACCACAAATTTCCGGGATCGTCAATGATATTTTAGTCCAGGAAGGCGATTTGGTGAAGAAGGGCGATTTGATCGCTAAAATCCGTATTGTTCCCAATGAGCAGGCTTTGAATTCGGCAAGTAGTCGACTTAATTCAGCACGATTAACCTATGAAAACGCCAAGGTGGTGTTCAACAGAAATAAATCTCTTTACGATAAAGGTGTTATTTCAGAACAGGATTTTGAAAATAATAAACTGTCGTTTGAGCAGGCTGAGGAATCTCTGGATCAGGCCAAAAATGATTATCAGATCATTAAAAAAGGTTCGATTTCGGGAGGTAGTGAAGCCAATACCAACATCATCGCTCAAATTTCAGGAACAGTTCTTGAAATCCCTGTACGCGTGGGGGATCAGGTCATTCAAAGTAATAACTTTAATGCAGGAACTACCATAGCGACCATAGCCGATATGAGTAAAATGATTTTTGAAGGCACCGTAGATGAATCGGAGGTTGGTAAAATCAAAGAAGGCGAGCCTATTGATGTTATTATTGGAGCTTTGGATGAAAAGAAACTTCCTGCAAAACTGAATTTCATAGCCCCAAAAGGTATTTCTGATGCCGCGGGAGCTGTTCAATTTACGATTAAATCGGATGTTGAGGTGGATCCTAATATCAATATTCGAGCGGGTTATAGTGCGAATGCCGAGATCAATATTGCCAGTAAGGATAGTATTTTTAGTATCAAAGAATCACTGGTACAATTCGACAGAATTACTGAAAAACCGTTTGTTGAGGTCAAGCAACCCGACGGAACCTTTAAAAAGCAAGATGTGAAATTAGGAATTTCAGATGGTATCAATGTGGAAATTCAGGATGGGCTAAACCCTGATGATGAAATTAAAGTTTGGAATAAGATTACCGAACAAAGTTAATGATTACACGATGAAGAAAATTAAATATATATTTTGGCTCATTCTTTTTACAGGAACTTTAGTGGTTCATGGGCAACAAAAAAAATGGACGTTAGAGGCTTGTGTTGATTATGCCATTAAAAATAATATTTCGGTACAACAATCTCTTTTAGATCAAAGTCAGGCTGAGGTAGACGAGAGTCAGGCAAAAAGCAATTTTTTACCTAATTTAAATGCCAACGGCTCATTTAATATTAACACCGGTGCCAATATTAACCCAGCGAGTAACCAGTTTGAAAATACAACCTTCCGTTCAGCTTCAGGTGGGCTCAGTTCCGGGATAAATATTTTTTCCGGACTCCAAAATTGGAAAACATTACAACGCGCCAGACTTAATCAAATGGCAGCGTCTTATAAATTGGATAAAATGAAGGATGATATTGCGCTTCTTGTGGCCAATTCCTTTTTACAGATTTTAGCTAATAAAGAACAACTTAAAGTGGCTAGAGCTCAAAATGAGATCACGAAAGAGAACTTAAAAAACACGAAAGAATTGGTGAATTCCGGTGTGGTACCTGAAGGTGATCTTCTGGAAATACAAGCTACCGATGCCACCCAACAACAACAGATCATTCAAGCTGAGAATGCCTTGTTTATTTCTAAATTAGGACTTGCTCAAACCTTGCAATTAGATGATTATAATAGCTTCGATATTGTTGATGTGGATTACGGATTGATTCCTGACACTATTCTTGATGAAAATCCGCAGGTCATAGCCGACAAAGCTAAAACCGTTGTAAATGATGTAAAAATTGCAGATTCAAATTTGGAATTGGCTCAAAAGGACCTTGAGATTTCTAAATCGGCATTGTATCCTACCTTGAGTGGTTTTGTAAGTTACAACACGCGCTGGTCGAGCACGCAAGCGAATCCGTTTACGGGAGAAAATATCAGTTTTATAGATCAATTGTATTTGTTTGATGGTACGGCCGTTGGTTTGCGATTGAATGTGCCAATTTTCAATAATTTCCAAACCAGCAACAATATCAAAAGAAGTAAAATTAATGTGGAGCGTTTCAAACTTCAGAAAAAACAAGCGGAACTAGATCTGGAATCTACAGTTTACCAGGCTTACAGTGATGCTTTAAATGCAAAAAAAGTATATGATGCAGCATTGAAAACAGAGGAAGCGCGTCGCCTGGCTTTTAATTATGCTCAAGACCGGTATGATGTTGGACTTTCGAATGCTTTTGATTTTAATCAGTCACGAATTCAATATGATAATGCCCAGTCGGATGTTATCCGAAGCAAATACGATTTTATTTTTAAGCTGAAAGTGTTAGAGTTCTATTTTGGAATTCCTATTTTAGAAGAATAGAAATTTTAGATTTGGCTTACATCCTGAACATAGAAACGGCAACAACCAATTGCTCGGTATCCATTTCAAAAAATAGAGAAACTATTGCCTTAAAAGAAGATTACGATTCCAAATACTCGCATGCCGAGCGTTTACATGTCTATATTGATGCGGTTTTAAAGGAAGCCGGTATATCTCGGAATGATTTAGACGCCATCGCTGTTAGCAAAGGTCCGGGATCTTACACCGGACTTCGTATTGGCGTATCTTCAGCAAAAGGCCTGTGTTACGCTCTAGAAAAACCTTTAATTTCTGTGCCAACCTTACAATCTCTAGCGCATCAGGTTTCAGCTGAATCAGGAGTTATTATTCCTATGCTGGACGCACGTCGGATGGAAGTTTATTCAGCCATTTTTGATGTTGAATTTCAACAGATAAGAGAAACCGAAGCTCAAATTTTAGATGCAGAATCTTTCCAAAATTATTTAGAAGAAGACTCTGTATATTTTATTGGCAATGGCGTTGAAAAAACTAAAGATATTATACAACATCCTAATGCTGTTTTTATTGAAAAGAAATTACCCTCTGCACAGGAAATGAGTGCTTTGGCATTTTCCAAATACAAAATAGGCGACTTTGAAGATGTCGCCTATTTTGAACCGTATTATTTAAAAGATTTCGTGACTACAAAATCTAAAAAGTAAGCTGTTATTCTTTTTTAATATTAACTTGATGTGGATAAGGAATATCAATACCTGCAGCATCTAGCGCTTCTTTGGTGGCTTCCATAACCTCAAAATAAACAGGCCAGTAATTCTCGGATTTTGTCCATGGGCGTACAGCAAAGTTAATGGAACTATCAGCCAGTTCCAGAACGGCAACCGTAGGAGCAGGTTCTTCAAGAATTTTGTCATTGGCCTTCAATACACTCATGAGCACTTCTTTGGTCTTTTTAATATCGGAGTCGTAATCCACACCAAAAACAAAATCTACACGTCGCGTACCTTCAACGGTGTAATTCACAATATTACCATTGGAAAGAGAACCATTTGGAATGATGATCTCTTTATTGGAAAGTCCGGTAAGTTTGGTAGTGAAAATTTCAATTTGCTTTACCACACCAATTTCACCTTGAGCTTCAATAAGATCTCCAATTTTAAACGGTTTGAAGATCATGATCAAAACACCACCGGCAAAGTTCCCGAGAGATCCTTGCAGTGCTAATCCAACGGCCAAACCTGCGGCAGCAATTACAGCAGCAAGAGACGTCGTTTCAATACCAATAGTTCCTAAAACTACGATTATAAGAACAATTTTTAAGCCCCACTTGGTGAGGTTTACCAGGAATTTTTGAAGACTTTCATCATAATTGGCCTTAGCCATTACTTTTCTCAGACCTTTTAAAAGATGCTTTATAACCCAGGAACCAATGATCCATATAACAATGGCACCAATAATTTTTAAACCATAATCTACAGCCAGACCAGTCCATTTGGTAAAATCTATATTCTGTAAGTTTTCCATTTTTTCAATATTTTTTTAAAGTTAATCGCAGTCTTAAAATAAGAATTTTATTAAGTTTCACAAGTATTTTAATACTTTTTGGTGTGTTATCGTTCAATAAATTCTAAGGCTTTATTAACAGCTTCAACCGGTAGTTTACAGGTTTTATTTACGCATACATAAATAAGGGTCTTCTCCGGGTTGAAGCGACTTTCTAATAATGGCATGTTATTTCCCTTCAGGCTACCTGCCAATATTTTATTTGGAATATAATGTTGATTAAAATCTTTTAATTTTTGTTTAGCCTCCTTACCGGTAATAACAACTTCATAATACGGATTGGTATAATTTAACATGAGATCGTACCAATTAGAATATCCTGAAGGGTGTTGCTGCATTTCAGGTTTTATATTATTCAGCATTTTGACCGCAATAGTATCAAAATGATCATTATCGAAATAGTGCCCTAATTTGAATAGATTTTTTGCCATAACGGAATTACTGGCAGGTATAACATTATCCTGATATTCAATCGTGCGAGACATTAAGGCATCATCTTCATCAGAAGTAAAAAAGAACATACCGCTGGTATCGTCATAAAAATGATCTAAGGTATAATTGGCCAGATCCCTGGATGTGGTAAGCCATTTTTCGTCAAAAGTAGCTTCATAAAGCGATATAAAAGCATCTATGGTTTCCGCGTAATCTTCCAGATAACCATTGATATTACTTGTGCCGTTCTTGTAATTATGGTACAAACCGCCATCAGATTTCATTTGGGTATTTAAAATGAAATTAGCGTTTTTTTCGGCGGAAGCCAGATAGGCCACATTGTTAAATACACGATAGGCGTCTACAAAACCTTTTAGCATGATGGCATTCCAGGAAGTTAATGTTTTATCATCCAGTCTGGGTTTTGAACGTTTTTTTCGAGCCTCAAGAAGCATGGTGCGCCAGTTTTTTAGCTTTTCTTCCCATGTTGTTTTGGTAAGACCATGTTTTTTTATGAAATCTTCATCCGACGCATTTCGAATTAAAACATACTGATCGTGTTCCCACAAACCATAGTCGTTAATATTATAATAATCTGAGAAAAGATCGAAATCATCCTTTAATAACGATTGTAACTCAGGTTTAGTCCAGACGTAATAAGCACCTTCTTCGAGTTTGCCTTCGGGAGTATTACTATCGGCATCATAAGATGAATAAAAGGCACCGTTATCTGCGGTCATTTCCTTTTGAATAAAATTGAGGGTTTGCTCAACAATAGTTTTATACAAGGGATTTTTGGTACTCAAATAAGCATCGGCATATAAACTAACTAATTGTCCGTTATCATAAAGCATTTTTTCAAAGTGGGGTACATGCCATTTTTCGTCAACAGAATATCGCGAAAACCCACCGCCTAACTGATCAAAAACACCACCATAGGCCATTTTGGTAAGGGTTAAATTCAAATAATCTTTGAGGTCTTCATCATTGGTTTGAAAAGCATAGCGCCACAAAAAATGATAATTATTAGGCATCATAAATTTTGGAGCACGTTTGGTACCACCAAAATCATGATCGAATTGCGAAGACCACTTCTTAACGGCAGCATCAATAAATGCTTCATTAAATTCAGGAGCCTCAGTATTTAATTGAACGACATCCAGACTTTTTACACCTTGTTCTAACTGACTTGCATACGCATTGAATTTCTTAGGATCTTTTTCATAGAGTTCGGCAATTTTGGTGAGTGCATCCATCCATTGCGCTTTCTGGAAATAAGTACCTCCCCAAATAGGACGACCATCGGGTAGGGCAACCACATTTAAGGGCCAGCCACCACGACCCGTCATAAGTTGGACGGCATTCATATACACTTGATCAACATCCGGACGTTCTTCACGGTCTACTTTAACATTAACGTAGTTCTTATTCATGATTTCAGCTACCGAATCGTTCTCAAAACTTTCATGTTCCATAACATGGCACCAATGGCAAGCGGCATATCCGATACTAATAAGAAGTAATTTGTTCTCTTTTTTAGCTTTTGTGAGAGTTTCAGGTTTCCAGGCATACCAGTTTACAGGATTATGAGCATGTTGTAAAAGGTATGGGCTGGTTTCATGTATTAAAGCATTTGTGGGATGTTCTTCCATAGATTTCGAGTTCTGATCCTTGCAATTAAATAGGAAAAGGAATATGAGAAACTTAAGGTACTTCATGTATCAAAGTTAGCCAAAATAAAGCACAAAAAAAGCGTTCCAGATGTGGAACGCTTTCATTTGAAATTATAGATATTAACCGTTTATAGCCTCTACGGTCTCTACTTTGTCCTGCAGCATCTGTTTCAACATATTTTCAATACCACTTTTTAAAGTGTAGGTTGAAGACGGACAACCGCTACAAGCACCCTGAAGCAGAACGCTCACATTTTTTTTGTCGGCATCGTAGGAAATAAACTGAATGTTTCCACCATCGCTAGCAACAGCCGGTTTTACATATTCTTCAAGAATATTAATGATTTCCTTGGATATATCATCAAGGGATTCGAATTGAGCGTCTAATTGATCATTCGATTTTTCCAATGATTCCGCAGCTTCAGGTAATACAATATCTTTTCCGTTTTCTATAAAACTTCGGATGAATTCACGAAGTTCCATAGTAATATCCTGCCATTCGGCACGGTCATATTTTGTGATCGAAACGTAATTTTCTTCAATAAAAACATTTTTCACAAATGGAAAATGAAATAGTTCTGTAGCCAATGGCGATAATTTAGCGTCATCGATTGAAGTAAATTCAAAGTGGGTTGTAACCAGTTTTTTATTGGCCACAAATTTCATGGCAGCAGGATTTGGGGTACTTTCCGCATAAATGGTGACAGGCACTTTTTTAGCACTTTGGGCCTCTTCTTCCAAAATTATTCCGCCGTCATTCAGATAAGTCTCAATTTGCTGAGCTACTTCGTCCTGAACATCTTTCCAGTCAACAATATTATAGCGTTCAACAGCAATGAAATTACCGGAAATATAAACTTTCTTTACAAAGGGTAAATAAAACAATTGCTGCGCCAAAGGCGATGTTTTAGCTTCATCAATGTTATTGAATTCAAAACTTTGATGTTGCGTAACAAATTGATTCAATTCAAATTTTATAATGGCATTATTGTTCGTTGCCTGCACGGAAACCTTAAAATTGTTCATTTCAGCTAATTTTTTACAAAAATACTAAAAGATAAGTGGAGTTATATATATATTTGGTAAAAAGCTGACTAAGAAAGAAATAATATTTCGTCTTATATTTACAATAAAATTTAAAGTTCACGTTTATATTTCTCCCGGCTTATTTATTGAAAACATATGAAATTACACCATTACTTTTTTGTATTGATTTTTGCATTCACTTCAAAAATTTCAATGGCGCAAGAAGGACTGCCCATTTATACCGATTATTTAACCGATAATTATTATCTGATCCATCCGTCTATGGCGGGTGTGGCCAATTGTGCTAAGGTGCGTTTAACAGCCAGACAGCAATGGTTTGGACAAAGCGATGCTCCAAAACTCATGACCTTAAGTGTAAATAGCCGTATTGGCGATTCGCCGTCGGGAGTTGGTGCCATAGCTTTTGCTGATAAAAATGGTTATCATTCTCAAACCGGTGCGTATTTAACCTATGCTCATCATTTGATGTTTTCGCGTTCAGAAGTAGATCTAAATATGCTCTCCTTTGGATTAAGTGCCGGATTTATTCAATACAAACTTGATGAAACCACTTTTTTATTCGATGGGCCTGATCCTATTGTAAGTGGTGTGGTTGAAAGTGCCACTAACTTTAATGTAGATTTTGGATTTTCATATCAGTTCCTGGATTTTTATGCACATGGAACGATAAAGAACTTACTTAAAAATTCCGGTGTTAATAATGATATTGAAATTACCAGTAATTTACGACGCTACTTATTGTCGGTTGGTGGCGTTTTATCTAAATATGGGAGTGAATGGAGCTATGAACCTTCCGTGATGTTCCAATACAAAGATGGAACTCAGGAAGCGCTTTTAGATATTAATGGGAAAGTTTACAAGAGTGTTGAATTTGGATCCATTTGGGGCGGAGTATCATATCGAACCAGTTTAGATGGCGCTCAATATTTGAATAGTAGTGGCACTGTTAGTAGTCAAAAATTACAACAGATTTCACCTCTTCTTGGGGTAAACTACAAACAATTTATGTTTGCCTACACTTATACTTATCAAGCCAATTCTTTAGTATTTACCAATGGTGGTTTTCATCAGTTTACGCTAGGATTCAACTTTAATTGCCGCCGTGAGCGTTACGATTGTAACTGTCCTGCTGTAAATTAACATTCTATTATATTATGCCTTTAATTAAATCTGTAAACGGAATAACTCCCAGAATTCCGGAGGATTGTTTTATTGCTGAAAACGCCACCATAGTGGGTGATGTTGCAATGGGTGTGCAATGTAGTGTTTGGTTCAATGCTGTGATTCGAGGTGATGTTCATTTCATTAAAATTGGGAATAAAGTCAATATTCAGGATGGTGCTGTGATTCACGCAACTTACAAGACGTCTCCAACAACTATTGGCAACAATGTGTCTATTGGCCATAATGCTATTGTGCATGGTTGTACCATAAAGGATGATGTTTTAGTAGGTATGGGAAGCATTATTATGGACGATTGTATCGTGGAAAGTCATAGTATTATTGCAGCCGGAGCTGTAGTAACCAAGAATACACATGTAGAAGCCGGAAGTATCTATGCCGGAGTTCCCGCTAAAAAAGTGAAGACGATCAGTCAGGATTTAATTTCTGGTGAAATCGAACGTATCGCCAATAATTACGTCAAATATTCCGGTTGGTTTAAGGAATAAAGAATCGCAAATATTTAAAACTCCAGATATTCTGCAACAAATGCATCTCCTAAAAAGGATTGCATCACTTTTGGATCGGTATTCGAATAAAACTTCAATTTTGGTTTTTCCGTTGAGGTGTTTAAAAGCCCATGACGTTCAAGAACAGCCTTGGTTTGTTTTGCAACAGCTTTCCCGGAATCAATAATTTTAACATGCTGAGGTAGTAATTCCTGGAGTACCGGAATAAGGTAAGGGTAGTGTGTGCAACCTAAAACCAAATAATCAATATTGACCTTTAGCATGGGTTCGAGATAGGATTCAAGCAAACTTCGCATCGCCTCACTGTAAAGTTCACCACTTTCGATCAATTCTACAATGCCTTTACCATCCTGCTCAATCACAGTTTTGCCATTGGCATAAAGTTCTGATGTTTTTGAAAATAAAGTACTAGTAAGGGTTCCCTTGGTTGCTAAAATACCTATAGCATTGTGTTCGGTTTGTAAGGCGGCTGGTTTTATGGCAGGCTCAATACCTATAAAAGGCACCTCGTAATGTTGTCTGAGATAATCAATAGCATTGGTTGTTGCGGTATTACAAGCTACAACTATGAGTTTACAGCCTTTTGATAACAGCAACTCTGTGTTTTTAACGCTTAGATCGATGATGGCCTGTTTTCCTTTTGGGCCATAAGGAGCATTCCTACTATCTGCAAGGTAGATAGTATTTTCATGGGGGAGGAGCTGATGGACTTCTTTCCAAATAGAGGTGCCTCCTACACCGGAATCAAAAATGCCTATAGGATTTGTACTCATAGTAAAACAAAAATAAAAAGCCGCTTTTTAAAAAGCGGCTTTTTATGATTTTAATTTTAAGCGTATTATTAAATACCTAATTCTTTTTTAACATCGTTAAGCAAGTCCTTTCCGTTTGCTACGATAATAACGCCAACACTGGAGTCTAAAACATAATCGAAACCTTGTGCTGCAGCTACTTTTTCAATAGCAGCTTTGGCTTTATCTGTAATAGGCTTCATTAAATCACGCTCTTTTTTCTGAAGATCTTTTTGCGCATCAGCCTGGAATTGTTGTAAACGTTGTTGTTTTTCTTGAATTTCCTGACTTCTTTTAGCGTTTTCTTCCTCAGTTTTTGTAGGTGCCTCAGATTCGTATTGCTTTAAAAGGTTTTGAAATTCTGTTACTGAGCTTTGCATATCTGTTTGATATGTTTTACTCAAAGCTTGTAATTCAGACTGCGCTGATTTGGTTTCAGGCATTGCTTGAATTAAGTCCTGAGTATTTATATGGGCAATCTTTTGCGCTTGTGCAAAACTAAAAGTGCCTAAACATAAAGCAGTTGCAAATAAAATAGTTTTGAATTGTCTCATTTTAAAAATAGTATTAAGTGTGTTATAAATTATTAATTGTTGTTACTGGTACTGTCTTTTGCTTTTTCTCTATCTTCTTGTATTTTCTTTCTTTTTTCTTCTAATTCTTTTATTCTGGCACGGCGTTGTTCTAATTTTTTTTGTCGGTTTTCTTCAATTAGCTGTGCTCTGGTTTTCTTTTCTTCAGGTTGCGTTGCTTCTTTGGTTTTAACCTCTGAAGGCTTTTCTACGCTCGGGATACTATCGGTTTCAGTTTCGTTAGCATTATTACGTTCTGCTAATTTTGCTTGCTTGGCCTTTTCCCGTTCCTCTAATATTTTTTGACGCTTTTCTTCAGCAGCTTTAACACGAGCTGCACGTTCAGCTAAACGTTTTTGGCGTGCTTTTTCTATAGCACTTTCGCGTTCTTGTTTTTGTTCTTCAGCAGCTTGCTCTCTGGCTTCCAATTCCTTATTTATCACAGGAACGATATCTTCTTCTTCGGCGGCTTTTCGTTCGGATTTTGTAGTTGCCTGCTCCCGTTTGGAAGCTCTTGTAATACTTCGTAATACCATGTCACTTATATCCAATTGATTGGCAACATACAGCATACCACCATTCGCCTTATCTAAAACCATATCATATTTTCGTTGAGCAACTATGGTTTGAACCGCCGCAAAAATTTGATCTTGAATGGGCTGCATCAGTTGTTTTTTCTGAATGAATAAATCGCCATTCGGACCAAATCGTTTTTGTTGATAATCAAGAATCTCATTTTCTTCAAAATCCAGATCTTCTTGACGTTCCTGAGCTAATTCATTGGTAAGTAATGCTTTTTCATTACTTAAATTAATGCGCTTTTGTTTTAGAGCGTTGAGTTTTTCTGCAATTTCAATTTTCCATTTGTCGGCTTTAGCATTTAGTTGTGCCATAGCTTCTTGATACTCAGGAACATTTTCTAAAATGTATTCAGAATCAATATAGGCTATTCTTACACCTCGCTGGGCATTAATGCTCAAGCTTAGAAGAAAAAACAAGGTCATTAAAAAAAGAACGTTTCGTTTCATCTGTGTAATTTTCATAATTTATGGCTTTATAAACTCTAAAAACGACAGATGATTCTATTTATTTTCTGCCACTCCTTTGAATTATGCTTTCAAAATTAACGAATTTTAATTTTAAAAATTTTAATTCAAGTTAAATCATCAAGGTCATATTAGAAAATATCGTGCCAAAACTATGAAACTTTAAAATTGTTGCCCAATAATAAAGTGTGTTTCCCAACCATTGGCACCGGTTGATCCGGGAACATTATCAAATCCGTATCCAAAATCAATACCTAATAATCCGAAGGCGGGCATAAAAATGCGTACCCCCACACCGGTAGAGCGTTTTAGGTTAAAAGGATCGAAATCTCTAAAATTATCAAATGAGTTACCACCTTCAATAAATCCTAAACCATATATTTTAGCTGATGCTTTTAATGTAATAGGATAACGTAATTCTAAAGAGAATTTGTTGTATATGGTTCCACCATCCTGAGTTGATAAAGATTGATTAGGATAACCACGTAATTGGATCACTTCTCGTCCGTCCAAAGAAAAATTACCTAACCCGTCACCTCCAACAAAGAAACGTTCAAATGGAATAATGCCTCGATCGTTGTTGTAAGCTCCTAAAAATCCAAACTCGACACTGGGACGTAACACAAGATCTTTCACAATCTGGGTATACCAGTCTGCTTTGAAATTGACTTTGTAAAACTCGAGCCATTTATAACGTTCCTGGTCAATTTCTGCAATTCTATCACTAGCTGCCTGTTTTTGGGTATTTGTTGTATTTACATCATTTATTATGGCTTGCTCATCACTTCGCTCGTCCTTTAATCCGGCGTAATCAACCTTATTAAATAAGGAGTAGGGCGGAGAAAATTTTGCTTTAATACTAAAGTTTGAACCTCCCGTTGGGTAAATAGGGTCTACACTGGTGTTGTTACGCGAAAGTCCAATGGTATAAGAAAAGTTATTTGAGTAACCATCACCAAAAGTAAATAGACCTGTATTGTAATTATTCAAATCATAACGTTGAAAACCTATGGCTTGTGATAATACAAAATAGTCATCCGGTACGGATAAGCGTTTTGCTAATCCAAAGGTAATTCCGGTAATATTAAAACTTTTACTTTTATCGGGTCTACGGTTCAAATAGTTATATAAGAACTGTTTTGTATGCGAAATCGAGGTAGAAAATTGCACCGGACGTTTCCCGCCTAACCAGGGCTCTGAAAACGAAAAACTATACGTTTGGAAGAAGCGACTGGCCTGAAGGCGAAGGGCTAATTTTTGTCCATCACCCATTGGAATGGGTTTATAAGCATCTTTATGAAACAGGTCTTTTATAGCAAAGTTGTTGAATGACAACCCTAAAGTTCCGATAAAGCCACCACCACCATAACCACCTTGTAGTTCAATTTGGCTGGAACCGGTTTCCTTTACGGAGTATTCCATATCGATGGTTCCTTCAACAGGATTTGGGTTTTTAAAGTTTGGCGCTATTTCCTGAGCATCAAAAAAACCAAGCTGACCTAATTCACGAACGGTTCGTACCACATTGGCCTTACTATATAATTCTCCGGGACGTGTTCTAAGTTCACGATATATAACATGGTCATTAGTCTTGTCATTTCCAACTACGGATACTCTGTTAAAGTAGGCCGGTTTACCTTCCGTGATACGAATCTCCATATCAATAATATTATTATCAGCACTGGTTTCCACAGCATTGATGGTAGAGAATAAATAACCACTGTTTTGGTAAAGGTTGGTAATATCGTTAGCGTCAGGTTTTGAGTTATCGGCTATTCTTTTAGAAAGTGCCACTCCGTTGTATGTATCGCCTTCTTTAATTCGAAGAATACGATTTAAAAGCGCATCAGGATATGCCGTATTTCCTATAAACCGTATTTTTCCAAAAGTGTACTTTTCACCTTCTTCAAGATTGATATTAATACTAATGGTTTTGTCGTTATTGTATATGATACTATCCGATAAAATTCGGGCATCACGATAACCATTTTCTTTATACTTATCAATAAGGCTTTCTAAATCTTCTTTGTAGTCGTCCGCAATATACTTCGAACGTTTGAAAATACGGATCGGATTGATCTGCTTTGTATTTTTCATACTTTTTCGAAGTTGTCTATCACTAATAACTTCGTTTCCGCTAAAATTAATGTCCTTTACTTTTACCTTTTCACCTTTATCAATATTAATAACCATGTTCACTCTGCTGGTAGGCAAGGAATCTTTTACTTCAATGGTATTGATGTAAACTTTGGTATTTAGAAAACCATCTTTCTTGTATTTATTGGTAAGATAGTTCTTGGTTGTTGTAATAAGGTTTTCTGTAACCTTAGCGCCTTTGTCCAGTTTGTTTTCTTTAATGATATCATCAAACTTAGACTTTTTGACACCTTTAATTTTAAGTTCATTCAATTGAGGAAGATCGGCTAATCGGATTTCCAAATAGGCTACGTTATCTTCAATATTAGTCACGTAAATATCGATATCATTAAATAGATTCGACTTCCACAGCTTTTTAATGGCATCACTGATTTGTTCTCCAGGAATTGCTATTTCTTCACCTTTACGCAACCCGGAATAGGCTACAATGGTTTGCTCGCTAAAGCTTGTTTGTCCTTTAACTGTAATATCTCCAAGGATATATTTTTTGGCATCAGGGGCTAAATTCTGAGCTTGCGTTATAAAACTGCACGCTAAAAATAGAATTGATAGGCAGTAATTGAGGAGTGTATTAAAAGGTAGAATATTAGCTGAGTTGCTCGCTTGTTTTCCCAAATCTTCGTTCTCTTTGTTGATATTCAATAATAGCTTCATACAAATGCTGTTTCGTAAAATCAGGCCAAAGCACATCTGTAAAATATAATTCGGCATAAGCAATCTGCCAGAGCAAAAAGTTACTTATTCTTTGTTCGCCGCTAGTTCTAATAAGCAAATCTACGTCTGGTAAATTTTGCGTGTAAAGATGCTCATTAATAATTGATTCATCAATTTTTTTTGGCGAAATTATATTATTTTTAACTTTAATACTAATTTCTTTAACAGTGTTTAGTAATTCTTCGCGTGAACCGTAGCTCAAGGCCAGAGTCAAAGTCAATTTTTCATTTTCTTTAGTTTTTTCCATGACTTCGGTTAACTCATTGTAAACCTTTTTAGGTAAGGTTTTTAAATTCCCAATGGCGTTTAGTCTTATTTCGTTTTCTTGAAGATTACTAATTTCTTTTTTTAATGTAGACACCAAAAGCTTCATTAAAGTTTCCACTTCCAGTTTAGGGCGTTTCCAGTTTTCAGTAGAGAAGGCGTAAAGCGTTACGTTCGGAATACCAAGTTCGCCTGAAGCTTCTACAACCTCACGAACGGCCTTGGCACCGTTTTCATGACCAAACACCCGCATCATACCTTTTTGTTTTGCCCAACGCCCGTTGCCATCCATAATAATGGCCAGATGTTGCGGTAATTTCTTGGTATTGATGTGCTCTTTTAAGTCCATTTTATTTTGATCGTTCGCAATAACAAGGATTTTCCCCAAAGGTATAGGTTAAGGTAATTCCGGAAAACATATACCAGTCATTATTATTAATATTGCCAAAGCGGTATTGTTTTAAAGCAGCATCGTCTGGGTTGCTCCCATCAAGGGCATCAGTAAAGGTATATCGAGCGCCAACTTCGACGCCTATTACAAAGCTACCTAAAATATTGGTCTTAATACCTAAAGTCATAGGTATTCCGAAAGACCAGCTTTTTTTATTCGCACTGGTTTGATTACCGGCGAAATAATAATATTCGTCATAACGAAAAGCGCTAATTCCTGAATATAAATAGGGTGTAACCATGGGAAGTCCGGAATGGAGGTCGAAATCTATAAAGGTAAATTCCATCCCTCCTGAAATTTCCAATAGGTTGCTATCAAAGCTGTAATCTCGTTGAATACGGCGGGGATCCTCTGATTTACTGTCGTAGGCATCAATATCGGCATAAATAACTGAAAGGCGCCAGGAATGTCTGGGGCTCATATTAAGTTTATAAATCAAGCCAAGTGCCAGATTATCAGGGTTGATGTATTTTGTAGAGCCTATATCGGTAATAAGATTGCTGCCACCGGCATAAATACCAATTTCATGAATTTGGGAGTAGCTTAATTGCAGGCACAATAAGCTTATTATTAAGATGGTTGCTTGCCTCATATAATTTCAAAAGTTTGCAAATATAACAAATATGCTGAGTCCATAACAATTTGAGGGGAATTGTATGGATTAAAACAGGATTTATGTGAATTTATTGTTTTGATCAATTTCTATTGTCCTCGCCCCATAGGAGTTTTTTCCTTAAGGTTACAAGAAAGCTTTCGTCCAGAAGGTCTATCATCTTAATTTTAAAATCGGCTTTTTTAATAGTGATGATGGTACCGTTCTCTAAAGTAGCAATTCTGGAATCGAGGGAAATTAAATGACTATTTTCTCTGCCATCCACTTTAAGTTGAATAACGGTAGAATCGGGAATTGCAAGCGGACGGGCACTTAAGTTGTGCGGCGCAATTGGGGTAAGTACAAAGGTGTTTGTGCCCGGCGTTATAACAGGACCGCCGCAACTCAATGAGTAGCCTGTTGAGCCGGTAGGTGTTGATACGATCAGCCCGTCACTCCAGTACGTTGTTAAATACTCGCCATCCAGGAGGGTTTCAACATTAATCATCGAAGTGGTATTCTTTCTACTTACAGCAACCTCATTTAAGGCGAAATTCAAGGCGGAAACGTCTTTACTTTCCGGCGACGTTTCCACGGAGAGCAGACTCCGCTCAGAAATACGATATTTTCCTTCGATAATATTCTTGAATGCACTTTCAATCTGATTAACAGATACAGTTGCCAAAAATCCGAGGCGTCCTGTATTGATACCAATTATTGGGATATCGATATTCTTCACAAAGGTGATGGCTCGCAAAATAGTTCCATCGCCTCCCACACTTACCAGGAGATCAAAGGAATCGTCGAGTGTGTCGAAGGTTTTGAATGAAAAGTAATCTTTGCTGTTTTGAGATTCTTGCTTAATTAAATTCAAAAAGGCCGTTTCAATATAAGCATCAATGTCATTGTTCAATAAATAATGAAACAGGGTTTCTACCGATTCGGTAGTTGTCGCATTGTAAAATCTTCCAAAAACAGCAACTTTCATCATTATATATCGAGGTATTTTTTAAGGTAATTCGACCGTTCTTTTAGGCTTTCAACATAACTATCTTCTTCATGACCTGAAATAATATTATAGGAGTAACGGCGGAAGGTTTGAATAATATCCGTTAAACCGGCCTGGCCAATTTTCAAGGTAATTTGAACCAGATCAGTATTCATACTTGAAATAAAAGCGCCTAATAATTTACCGTCATTGGATTCTACGATCTGGCTGATCTCACTAAAAGAGTAATCGTTGATACCTTTTTCGACCACAATAATACCTCCGGCTTCAGAGAAAAATGGCGATTCATTGAACAGGCCAATAATATCATTAAGTTCATAATAACCCAAATAATCGCTATTGGCATTTAGAACAGGCATAATATTCGCGTTATTCACCGCAAATGCTTCAAGTACATCTAGCCATAGTGTGGTATCGCGAACAAAAAAATCTTCCAGAGAATAAAGGAATTCCTTTACCGGTTTATCGCTTTCAAAGCAATGCGCATCGGTTTCAAAAAACGACCCAATAAAAGTGCCATGCTCATTTTGAACAGGAATATGTGAATAGGTAAGCTGATTAAATAGCTGTTGCAACTCACTCACCTTGCTATTTACAGAGATGGGTTTTATGTCGTTTATAATATAATCTGAAAGCGTCATTTCTCTTAGGAGTCTTATACTGCAAATTAATCAAAAAAATAGCAAAAACGGCCTTCTAGTTTGTATTTTTGTGTTTAAATTAACGATGATGACCAAGTTAAGTGTAAATATTAATAAGATAGCCACGCTGCGGAATTCCCGAGGTGGCGACGTACCTAATGTGGTACAATTTGCAAAAGATGCGCAACGTTTTGGAGCGCAAGGCATTACTATTCATCCCAGACCGGACGAACGTCATATTCGGTATCAGGATGCCCGCGATCTAAAACCTGAGGTGTATACCGAATTCAATATTGAAGGAAATCCCATTACAAAATTTATAGATCTTGTTCTGGAGGTAAAACCTACTCAGGTTACTTTAGTTCCTGATGCTGTGGATGCGATAACCAGTAATGCCGGTTGGGATACCCTTAAGCATAAAGATTTTTTGGCGGAGGTGATTCAGGAATTTAAAAGTAATGGTATCAGAACATCAATTTTTGTCGATCCGGTTCTAAAACAGATTGAAGGAGCTCAGGCTACCGGAACAGATCGCATCGAATTATATACGGAATCTTTTGCCAAACAATACGACCTGGGAAATAAAGATGCTATAAAACCTTATGTAGCTGCGGCTGAATTGGCTGGTAAATTAGGTTTGGGTGTGAATGCCGGGCATGATCTGTCTCTGGAGAATATTCAGTTTTTTAAATCACAAATTCCCAACCTTATGGAAGTATCTATCGGGCATGCCCTGATCGCAGAAAGTTTGTATCTAGGTGTGGAAAATGTGATCCAAATGTATCTGCAAAAACTGAAATAATGGAATTATATTCGAATATTATTGGCGAAGGAAAGCCATTTATCATTTTGCACGGCTTTCTGGGGATGGGAGATAATTGGAAAACCCTTGGAAAGGAATTCAGTGAAGCGGGGTTCCAGGTGCATCTTATTGACCAGCGTAATCATGGGCGAAGTTCCTGGAGCGATACCTTTAATTATGAGGTTATGGCGGAGGATATTAAACGTTACTGCGAAAAACACGATCTAAAAAATAGTATTCTTTTAGGACATTCCATGGGTGGAAAAACAGCGATGCTTTTTGCTACGCTTTATCCGGAGCTGGTTGAAAAACTTATTATTGCTGATATTTCACCACGTTTTTATCCGGTGCATCACGATTGGATTTTGAATGGTTTAGCGGCATTGGATTTTGATCAGATGGAAAGTAGAGGTGATGCCGATGAGGCCTTAAGTAAGCACATTAAAGATTTGGGTATCCGCCAGTTCTTACTAAAAAATTTGTACTGGAAAGAAAAAGGAAAATTAGGTCTGCGTCTCAATCTGGACGTTTTACAACAAGAAGTTGCTGAGGTAGGTGAAGCCTTACCGTCTTATGCTACTTACAACAAAGAAACCTTGTTTTTACGTGGCGATCGTTCCGAGTATATTGGCGCAGATGACGAAGCGATTATTAAGAACTATTTTCCGAAGGCCACCATTGAAACTATTCCAAACGCGGGGCATTGGTTACACGCCGAAAACCCGGAGGCCTTTTACAAAGCGGTGATGGATTTTATAAAATAGTTTTCGTAATTTTAAAAAACATACAAATCAAACAGATTCATGAAACTCATTATTAAATTGCTACTAAATGCCATCATTGTTTTTGTTATTGCAAACCTTTTAAGAGGCTATGGTGTGACTTTAGATAATTATTGGACGGCCATTATCGTGGCAGTTGTGCTTTCAGTTTTAAATTTACTGGTGAAACCCATTTTGGTCATTTTCACCTTACCTATTACCATCGTAACTCTAGGATTGTTTCTTATAGTCATTAATGCGATTATTTTAGAAATTACAGCTTCTCTGGTAAATGGTTTCGGAATCGATAGCTTTTGGACGGCCATTTTCTTCAGCTTATTATTATCAATACTACAATCTATTCTCCATTCAACCTTAAAAGAAGAAGACCGAAAAAGGAATTAAAGCCTTCTTTATCACCAATTTTAAGCGTAATGAAATAGGTCAGGGAAATCCCATAAAATCAAGTATTTAAAAACTTTGTTGCGATGTAAAAATGTTTTATTTTTGCATCCCGATTTTTGGCTATCGCGATAGCCGCATATTAAATAATAAAAAGGTTTATATCATTAAAGAATGAATATTACAAGAGAAAACGTTGATGCATTAAATGCAGTAGTGAAAGTGGATATCGCTAAGGAAGATTACAGCGATAAGGTTGAAAAAATTCTATCGGATTACCGTAAAACCGCGAATATTCCCGGATTTAGAAAAGGACATGTACCTATGGGTATGGTTAAAAAACAATACGGAAAAGCAGTATTGGTAGATGAAGTGAACAAGTTATTGCAGGATGCATTAAATAAATATTTAACAGAAGAAAAGCTTGATGTACTTGGGCAACCGCTTCCAAAACAACAAGATGATATCGACTGGAATGGTGATGGGTTTACTTTTGAATTTGAATTGGGTTTAGCACCTGAATTTGAAGTGAACTTAAAAAGTAAAAAACCGATTACGCACTACAACATTATTGCCGATGATAAAATGATCAATGAGCAGGTAGAACGTATCCAGAAACAATACGGAAAATTAGTTCCTGAAACCGAAGTGAAAAAAGAAAGCGAGATTACAGGAACCTTTGTTAATGACGATCGCGATATTGAAAATAAAGTAACTCTAACGCTGGATAAATTCAAAGGAAAAGCTACTGAAAAGAAATTTATTGGAGCTAAAGTTGGCGATTCTTTTGAATTGAAGACCAAAGGACTTTATGAAGACGATCACGAACTTATGCATGCTTTGAAATTAGGGCATGATGAAGTACATGGTTTGGATATCACGGTAACATTTACCATTTCAGAGATCAATAAAAGAGAATTGGCAGACCTTGATCAGGAACTGTTCGATAAATTATTTGGTAAAGATGTTGTAAAATCCGTAACCGAATTGAAAGCTAAGATCAAAGAAGATGCTGAGAAGCAATTCGTGCAACAATCAGATCAAAAGTTACTGAACGATGTTACTGAATACCTGGTTGAAAATACGAAGTTCGATCTTCCTGCCGAGTTCTTAACCAAGTGGATGCAAACAGCCGGAGAAAAAGAAATGGATTTGGATCAGGCAAAAGAGGAGTACGAAAAATCAGAAAAAAGCTTGCGTTATCAATTGATCGAGGGGAAACTTATCGAGGAAAACAATATTAAAGTGACCATGGAAGATATCAAGGATCACGCTAGAAAAATGATCAAAGCACAAATGGCGCAGTTTGGTCAAATGAATCCTTCTGATAAAGAGCTTGACGATATTGCTGCACGTGTACTTTCAAATCAGGATGAAGCACGTAGAATTTCAGAGCAATTAATAAGTCAAAAACTACTTGAACTATATAAAGAAAAAGCAAATATTAAAGAAAAGGAATTAAGTTACGAAAAGTTTGTTAAAGAAGTATACGGCGATAAGTAAGTAAATAATATTTCACTATATTTAGGGCGTTTAAATCTTGTTGATTTAAACGCTTTTTTATTCTCAGATCAACTGCAAAAACCCAGGATGCTTTCAACAGTTTTTTTGATATCAATTAATAATTAAAATTTACAGTAAACAAACTATGGATTACGCAAAAGAGTTTGAAAAATTCGCCATAAAAGATCAAGGTATTAACAGCAACTACTACAACAAAATCATTAGTAGTATGTATCCTACTAATTTAACGCCTAACATTATTGAAGAACGTCAAATGAATATAGCCGTTTTCGATGTGTTTTCGCGTTTAATGATGGATCGTATTATTTTTTTAGGAACCGGTATCAACGATCAGGTAGCCAATATTGTACAGGCTCAGTTATTGTTTTTAGAAAGTACCGATGCCTCTAAAGACATTCAAATTTATATCAATTCCCCGGGTGGAAGTGTTTATGCCGGATTAGGAATTTACGATACCATGCAGTTCATTAAACCCGATGTCGCCACCATCTGTACCGGAATGGCTGCTTCTATGGGAGCCGTGTTATTATGTGCCGGTCAGAAAGGAAAACGTAGCGGATTGACCCATTCCCGTGTGATGATTCACCAACCTTTAGGTGGCGCTCAAGGCCAGGCAAGCGATATTGAAATTACGGCTCGCGAGATTATTACCTTAAAAGAGGAATTATATAAGATCATAAGTAAGCATAGTGGTCAGGACTACGACAAAGTATACGAAGACAGTGATCGCGATTATTGGATGAAAGCCGATAAAGCGAAAGAATATGGGATGATTGACGAGATATTAGCCCGTAATTAAAGAAAAAATTGTAATTTTATATCTTTGGTACACCCGTATTTTTATAGATACGCTCTCAAAATCAGTAAAGATTAATGGCAAAAGAAGAATTAGAATGCTCATTTTGCGGTCGTAAAAAACCGGAAACAAACTTGTTAATTGCAGGTCTTGATGCACACATTTGTGATCGTTGTATCGAGCAGGCGCATGGTATTGTTATTGAAGAATCCAAGCAAAGCGACAGTAACGATTTGTCCGCTGAACTGAAATTGCGCAAACCGCTTCAAATCAAAGAATTTCTAGACGAATATATTATCGGGCAAAACGATACTAAAAAAGTAATGTCCGTAGCTGTTTATAACCACTATAAACGTTTATTACAAAAACCTTCCGGAGACGATATCGAAATCCAAAAGAGTAATATTATTATGGTGGGGCAAACCGGAACCGGTAAAACCTTGATCGCAAAAACAATCGCCAAGATGCTGAATGTGCCATTGGCTATAGTTGACGCCACAGTTTTAACAGAAGCCGGTTATGTTGGAGAAGATGTTGAAAGTATTTTAACCAGACTCCTACAGGCTGCCGATTACAATCTGGAAAAAGCTGAAAAAGGGATTGTTTTCATTGATGAGATCGATAAGATCGCGCGTAAAAGCGATAATCCATCCATTACTCGTGATGTGTCTGGTGAAGGTGTTCAACAGGCGCTATTAAAACTTTTAGAAGGAACCACAGTTAACGTTCCTCCAAAAGGAGGTCGTAAACATCCGGACCAAAAATTTATAGAAGTTAATACTGAAAACATCTTGTTTATCGCCGGTGGTGCTTTTGATGGTATCGATAGGGTGATCTCCAAACGTTTGAATATGCAGGCTGTGGGTTACAGTGCGTCCATGTCTGAAGATAGTGTAGATCATAGTAATTTATTGCAATACATCATTCCTAAGGATCTGAAGGATTTTGGATTAATTCCTGAGATCATTGGTCGTTTACCGGTGTTAACGCACATGAATCCTTTAGATTCCAAAACATTGAGATCCATCCTTACAGAACCAAAAAATGCCATCATTAAACAGTACAAAAAACTGTTCTTAATGGACGATATTGAATTTTCGATTACCGATGGTGCTTTGGATTTTATTGTAGAGAAAGCCATCGAATACAAATTAGGTGCCCGTGGATTGCGCTCACTTTGTGAAGAAATCTTAACGGATGCCATGTTCGATATGCCAAGTAGCGATGAGAAAAAACTCAATGTAACCAAGCCATATGCTGAAGATAAATTAACGAAGACCACCTTGAAAAAACTTAAGGCAGTGTCTTAAAATCAGAATATCATTAAAAAAAGAAAACCACCTGATTCAGGTGGTTTTTTTATTTTCTATGGATGATTTAATTAATAAGAGACATTATGAAAAATTCTTAACCATGTCTGAAATCGATTCAAAAATAGGTTGAAACAAGTTTCTACGCAATACAGTCAATTAATTATTAGATGATAAGACCAAATACTCGTTTAAAGCACTGTTACCAGTGTATTTAGTCGATTTAATTAATAATTTCTAAGCTTCAGGTTGATTTATCTTACACAAAAAAACGTTGGTTTTCGTCTTTCTCGATTACCCCCGATTAAGTTCCAATAGTTCCTCCAGATAGTTTCGAGAATTTGAGAGTCTCGGGATTTTATGCTGACCGCCTAATTTGTTATTTTGCTTCAGCCAATCGTAAAAAAGATTTTTTCGAGCCACGTGAATCTTGGGAAGTTTCAGTGTAATATTCGTATAACGTTTTGCTTCATAATCGGAATTTACATCTTTTAGGGCATTATCAAAACGCGCCGTGAAATCCTCCAGGTTTTGAGGTTCCGATTTAAACTCGATCAGCCATTCATGAGCGCCTTTTTCTTTGCCCTTCATAAATATAGGAGCAGCCGTATAATCTATCACCTCAACACCGGTTTGTTTACAAACTTGTTTCAAGGCCTCTTCAGCATTTTCAATAATAAGTTCTTCGCCAAACACATTGATGTGGTGTTTCGTACGCCCCGAAATCTTGATGCGATACGGACTCAAAGAAGTAAATCGTACAGTATCGCCAATCTTATACCGCCATAACCCGGCATTCGTCGTAATGATCACGGCGTAATTTTCATTTAATTGTACCTGGCTCAAGGGGATAGCATGTTCTTCAGGAGTATCGTAAACCGACATCGGGATGAATTCATAAAAAATACCATAATCTAACATCAATAAAAGCTCATTAGAATCGTTTTGATCTTGTATTGCAAAAAAGCCTTCGGAGGCATTATAGATCTCGTAATATTTGAAATCGCTCTTGGGTAATAATTTATGATATTGATTGATATAAGGGGTGAAGCTTACACCGCCGTGAAAATAAACTTCTAAATTAGGCCAAACCTCATGAATATGATTTTTTCCTGTGGTCTCTAAAACGTTATTTAATAATACCAACATCCACGATGGCACGCCAGCTAAACTTGTTACGTTTTCATGAATGGTCTCATCAACAATAGCCTGCATTTTATATTCCCAATCGCTCATCAATGAAACGCGATTACTTGGCGTACTGCTGAATTCCGCCCAAAACGGCATATTATCAATAAGGATGGCCGAAAGATCTCCTGAGATGGTGCCGTTCTCTTTGTATAATTTTTTACTACCTCCTAATCTTAAACTTTTTCCGGTAAATAATTTCGATTCCTCATTATTGTTAAAATACATGCAAAGCAAATCCTTACTTGCAGCATAATGGCAATCTTCCAAAGACTGCATACTTACGGGAATAAATTTACTTTTGGATCTGGTGGTGCCACTGGATTTGGCATACCATTTAATCGGCGTGGGCCAAAATATGTTTTGTTCACCATGTCGTGAGCGCTCTATAGCATCCTGCCAGCCATCATAATTCTTAATAGGAACGCGCTCAGCAAAAGTATTGTAACTGGAAATAGAGGCAAAGTCGTATTGTTTGCCAAATTCAGTACCCTTAGCAAAATCAAGGAGGTACATGAGTAGCTCATGTTGTACTTCATTGGGATATTTTAAAAACAATTCAATTTGATGAAATCGTTTTTTTAAAAACCATGAAGCCACCGAATTTACTATAGGTATTGGCATATTTGTTTTATCTTTAAGTTTTAAAAATAAGACTTTTTTTTATGAACTACCAAGGTGTTTTAACAAAAATGGAAAGTGAGTTTGCACAGCCAATTCAGTACTATTTAGTATTTGAAAATGATTTCATCAATATGAATCAATTGCTGGGAAAAACCATAAGTATTCGTTTTGAAAAATACCAGTGTTTGAATTGCGGATTGAACAAACCGATTTACCGACAAGGTTTTTGCCGGGACTGTTTTTTTGATATTCCGCAGGCAGCCGATTGGGTTATCAGGCCCGAACTCAGCAAGGCACATTTGGGAGAAGAAGATCGTGATCTGGAATATGAAAAAAAAGTGCAATTACAACCGCATATTGTGTATTTGGCAAATTCCAGTGACGTTAAGGTTGGAGTAACCCGCAAAAGTCAGGTACCTACGCGGTGGATCGATCAGGGAGCCCATGAAGCCATTGAAATTGTTGAAACCCCAAACCGCTATTTAGCCGGTATTACCGAGGTTGCCCTCAAGGACTTTGTGAGCGACAAGACCAATTGGCGCACCATGCTTAAAAATGATATTAAGGATGAAGATCTTGTGGCCTGGCGCGAACGATTAAAATCGAGTATTCCTGAAGAAGCTCAGGATTATTTTATTGAAAATAATTCGGAAATCAACCTGGAGTTTCCCGTGCTTCAATATCCTGTAAAACCAAAAAGTTTAAATTTGGTTAAAGCCCAAAGTTATACCGGAAAACTGGTGGGTATAAAGGGGCAGTATCTCATTTTTGAAGACGATACAGTTTTTAATATTCGAAGTAACGAAGGTCTGGTCGTTACTATTACCGTAGCATAAAAAAACCCGTCTTGAAGGCGACGGGTCTTAAATTTTTTTAAAGATGTTCTACCATTAAACGTCTTCTTGATCTCTCAAGTTTTGAATGTATTCGGCTTTTTGAATTTCGCGGCGACGCTTAACAGAAGGTTTGGTGAAAAACTGACCCTCTCTAAGGTTTTGCATCACTTTAATATTTCGATGTTTACGTTTGTAGCGTTTTAAAGCACGTTCAATACTTTCGCCATCTTTTACTATAATTTTTAGCATAATGTAGTTTTAATTTTTTTTCAGGGTTATCCTAAATAGGTTTTAAGTACTTTACTTTTCGAGGTGTGTCGTAATCGTCTGATACCTTTTTCTTTAATTTGGCGCACGCGTTCACGTGTTAAACCAAATTGATCTCCAATTTCTTGCAAACTCATCGGTTGTTTTTGACTAATACCGTAATAATGCTTGATTACCGCCGCTTCACGAGGCGATAAAGTGTCCAAAGCCCGGTTTACTTCAATGTTCAATGAAGATTCCATTAAACCATTATCCGGACGCGGTGATTCATTGGATTTAACAACATCGTACAAATTCGAAGTTTCACCTTCCTTCAACGGTGCATCCATAGATACATGGCGTCCCGAAACTTTTAAGGATTGTTTTACGTTACTTACGGATATGTCCAGACGTTTTGCAATTTCTTCCGGAACCGGCGGACGCTCATTTTCCTGTTCTAAACTGGAATAAGCCTTGTTAATTTTATTAATAGAACCAATCTTGTTTAGCGGTAAACGAACAATTCGTGCTTGTTCTGCTAAAGCTGATAAGATGGCCTGACGGATCCACCATACGGCATAAGAAATAAATTTGAAACCTCTAGTTTCATCAAAACGTTTGGCAGCCTTAACTAATCCGGCGTTACCTTCGTTTATTAGGTCGGGAAGTTTCAATCCCTGATTTTGGTATTGTTTTGCAACCGAAACAACAAATCGCAAGTTGGCGTTTACTAATTTGTCTAAAGCCTGCTGATCACCCTTCTTAATCCGTTGTGCTAATTCTACTTCTTCATCTGCTGTAATTAGCGGAATTTTACTGATGTCTTGAAGGTACTTGTCCAGCGATTTCGACTCTCTGTTAGTAACCTGCTTGGTTATTTTTAATTGCCTCATATGTTGTAGAAAATTTGTTTTACTACAACATAAACGAATTATTAAAAAAACCTAATTTTTGGTCTTATTTCTTTTCAAATACAACGAAAAATGGCAAATTTTAGCATTTTTTTATGATTTTTTAGCATTTTTTTGATAATACAGAAAATTTATTTTACGGTGTCTTGAGCCTTTTTCTTTTTCCCTAACAAGCCGCCTAGCACATTTTTAACCGTTTCTTTTGTCGTGGTCGTTGTTTTTGTAGAATCGGTTGTTGTCTCTTTGGAGCCCACAAGATCTCCTAAAACATTTTGTACCGATTTACTTTGCTCTTGTTTTAAAGAATCAGACTTGGTTTGATTGTTTCCAATAAGATTTCCAAGCATACCTTTAACTTTATCTTTTCCGGCATTCAGTGCTTTTTGTTTTTCAATTTCGATCAATTGTTTGGTAAGGTTTGATATGCCGCTAGATAAATCCGTTTTCACATCCGGATTACTAAAAGTACCTCCAATATGAGCTGTTACGGGAATGCTTAAATTGTTAGCTTCTTTGGTGTCGATCTTTCCTATCAGGCGGTTCACTTCACTTCCAAGATATTTCGCCGGTACATTAAATACGGCATTGTAATCCATCGTTTTGTCAAAACCGTGGGAGCCGGATACAGTAATACCAATATCTTCATAGTTAAACTCAAAGGGTTTTACCTGAACCTTGCCATCCGCAAAAGACACTTTTGTTTTTAAGTCTTTTAAATTGAGTTTATCAAAATCAATAAATCGCAAAGAACTTCCTAATTTACTTATTAGCGGACTCTCCGTACTACTGATCTTCGTCGCTAAAAGTTCCGCCAGGGCATTACCGGAAACGGTACTTAAATTTGGAGAAAAATCCTGAGTCAGATTTCCTGAAATATTCAGATCACTGTTTAATTTTCCTTGAAATAATCTGGCGATAGGAGCAATGTTTTGAAGGAGTTCTAAACCTTTAAATGATTTACCAAGATCAAAGGAATTTGCATTTAAATTCAATTTGAATGTTGGAGTTTCCTGTTGTGTAGATACTTCACCCGAAACGGTTAAGGCACCATCAAATATGCTGGATTTCAGATCTTTCAAAGTAGCCGTTTGGTCTTTGATGGTTAAGGTTCCTGAAACATCTTTTAAATTTAAATTATCGTAAACCACGGTTTCAGCCTGAGCATTGATCGTGCAATCTAAAAAGGCCGGAATTTTTAAATTTTCAGAACCTTTGTTTTCGGTTCCTGAAGCATTTTCATCCGACATAAAATCGTTTACTTTAATGAGCTTCGAAACCAGGTTGAAATTACCTTGAAGGGTATTATCACTCAGTAAGAAACCTGTCAAATTCTTAATGGTTCCTGTGGCATTAATGTCGCTCTCACCCGTTGTTGCATTGAAATTCTTCAAGGTTACCGTACCTGAATTGAATTGCACGTTCGCACTGGCTATTTTTACAGGATGTAACATGTCCGCAGAACTGTAATTAAAGTTCGTAATACTGGCCGTTCCACTATTTTTGATACGCTCGTAAGCATTGGTCTCGATGGCATTCATATCAAAAGCCGTATTCACATTGGCCTTTAAAATGCCACTGAGCTTTTCTTTCATAGCAATAGGGTACACCTGACTTATTTTTGCAAGATTCAGCACACCGTCAACATGAGCAGTTACCTGCATGTTATCCATCAGATTTTTTAGTGTGGCCGCGGAGCGGAAACTATCATCATCAATGTTAAAATTCAGCGCATTAATCGCCACATAAGTGTCCTCGGTTTTGCCGGTTGTATTTTTTATCTCAGTATCGATGGTAATATTGGTCACGCGTTTTGGTAGATCCGGATATTTAAATGAGGCATTGTCCGATTTAATGCTTATATCCAAAGTTGGGATCGTGGTATCGGTTACCAGCCCTTTGATCACACCTTTCACTTTAAAACTACCTGTGGTTTGCACATTTTCGATATTCTTGGAATAGGTTTCAGGAATGACAGCAAGGAAATTCTTAAAATCTGATTCCGGATTCTCAAAACTGATATCCACATCCTGGCCTTCATCTAACAATTGAACATAACCGTTAAATGCGATGGGTAATTGGTTGATAAAACCTTTATTTTCTTTAAAGGTGTATTTACTGTTCGGGATATCAAGCCCGATAAGCGCATCCAGTTTTACAGGATTACTGCTCAAATAATTGGTGCCTTCGATGCTTAAGCTGATATTGGCATCACTTTTTGTGTCGAGTTCAGAGGTATCAGCAGAAAAAATACCGTGGCCACTATGATTTAATTCTGTAATATCCAATTTGATCTGTGACCCTTCATCTTCATAGGTTACAGCACTTTTATTGATACTATAATCTTCCAAACTGAATTTTAGGGTTGAAGGTTCTTCGGACCTAACTGCTGAAGAATCAGTCTTTGTAATGTCGTAATTACTATTCCCGTATTTATCAGTTTTTAAAGTCAGCAAAGCCTCATCAATCGAAAATCTATCGATCACAAGCGGTTCTTTTTCCAGATCCTTAAAAAGTTCGCCTATCGACATGGTAAAACCAATAGTCTTAGCCGTAGCAAGGGTTTCACCTTCAAAAGGAGCTAAATTGTTAACCTTCAGATCGTAGATCGCAATATGAGCGTTTGGAAAATTCCGAATAAAACTCAGTCTCACATCACTAAAGGAAACCTTGGCATTGAGATTTTCATTTATGGTATTTTCAAGATAGCTGTTGATCTTGCCGCTAAAGGCAAATGGAAGAATAATAAGTAAGGCGAAAATAACAAGGAATACTACGCCTAAGATCTTTAAAAACTTTTTCATAACTCTGGTTTGGTATTACCGCTTACGCGGAAATTTTGGTCACTATTTTAATATACGAATAAAAACAGCGAACGGTTGAAATGGGTTAATCTTCTTTAAAATTGCTCAGGCTGAATATAAGCGATAATTCTCGCTTTTACAATAATTCCAGCTCTTCATTTACACCGATTTTGAAGCGGCGTTTGAAGAGATACACACCAAAATACAAGAAAGGAGTATCGCAAATGGCAACAATGAGCTTGAATAGGAAGCCGCTTATCAGTAAACCCTCAAAATTTTCCCAGGGGATGATGCCGAACAAGCAAAGTAAAAAGGTAATAGAGAAGGTATCGACGAACTGCGAGAACCAGGTAGAAAAGTTATTTCGGATCCACAAGTGCCTCCCCTTGGTTACGCGTTTCCAAAAGTGATAAATATGAATATCGATAAATTGTGCTAATAAATAGGTTACCATGCTGGCAAATACAGCCACAGCCGAATTTCCGAACACATGCTGGAACATATCATCATCTACATAACTCCAGGGTGTTGCAGGTACCGAAGCCGCTGTAAAAATGATAGCCAAAGAGAATATGGAGGCAAAAACACCTACCGTAACCACATCGTTGGCACGTTTTTTACCGTAGATCTCACTGATGAGGTCGGTGATCAAAAATGTGATCGGATAGGGTAGGATCCCAACAGAAATTTCAAAAAGCTTTGTCCCAAAAATTTCAATATCGAAAGGGTACCAATAAAAGAACTTTTGAAAAATAAGATTGGAAACTACAAGGGATGTGATAAACAGGGCGCCCAAAAGGAGATAAATACGTTGGGCAAGTAGCTTGTCTTTTTGTGTCATTTATAATTGTGAATAAATAGGTTCCGTAAATATAAAAGAATAAAATTTGTTTTAGTTATTTTGTGCTCGCTTATGGAAAAATCAGCAACATATTATCTCGCGCTTGGTAGCAATCTGGGCGATAAATTCAAAAATCTACAAATAGCTGTTGATGCGATCCATTTGAATATTGGTCAGATCAAACTGATCTCGAAAGTGTACAAATCGCCGCCTGTTGGATTTGAAAGCAAGGACGATTTTTTTAATTGTTGTTTGATCCTTGAAACCGAGCTTGCCCCGGTAAAGGTTTTAAAAGCCTTGCTTAAAATTGAAAAGCAATTAGGGCGTATGCGATCTTCAAAACCGGGATATCAGGATCGCAGTATCGATCTGGATATTATTTTGGTGGAAGATGAGGTTTTCCACACCAAAATACTGCAAATTCCGCATCCTGAGATGCAAAACCGTCGCTTTGTGTTGCAACCTTTGAATGATCTGGCGCCGAAACTGGAACATCCGGTGTTGCACAAGTCCATAAGTGAACTCCTTGAAACATGTAAAGATAAATCGGTTCTGGAACCCGTTAATATTTGGTTGAAGAATCCGAGTAAAGCACTAGATTTTTCAAAGTACAGTTATTTTGCTATCGAAGGCAATATCGGTGCGGGAAAAACCAGTTTGGCAACAAAGATCGCTCATGATTTTAACGCCAAATTGATTTTGGAGCGCTTCGCGGATAATCCCTTTTTGCCCAAGTTCTACGAGGATGCCAACCGTTATGCTTTTACTTTGGAAATGTCCTTTCTGGCAGATCGGTACCAGCAGATCTCAGACGATCTTTCACAACTCGATCTTTTCAAAGATTTTATAGTAAGTGATTATGATGTTTTCAAATCGCTGATTTTTTCAAAGATCACCCTTGCGGAAGATGAATTCAACTTATATCGAAAACTTTTCTATTTGATGTATAAGGAATTACGGAAACCTGATCTTTATGTTTATCTCTATCAAAATACAGAACGGCTTCAGGAGAACATCAAAAAACGTGGTCGCGATTACGAGCAAAATATCGCTAATGAGTATCTTGAAAAGATCAATGAAGGGTATTTGAACTTTTTAAAGACTCAGAAGGACTTTAATGTGAAGATCATCGATATTTCCGATCGGGACTTTATTCAAAACCGCAAAGATTATTTATGGATCCTTGGTGAGATTTGTAATACAGAAATACCGTCTGGAGATAACTAAACAACCGATTTCTTTACTAATAACAGGGAATACAACGCTTTACTTGATTTTTTTTGTATCTTTCTTAAGCTTCTTATTTGCTTTGAAATAATCGACTCCAAATGTTGGATTATTTGGGCGCATTCGATTTTCATAAAACTAAACTTTTCAAGCAACTCAGGTCCTGTTTATACTGCCTGATCGCGGTGATATTTGTGCTTTTTATGCTTCAAAAATTAAATATTATTGAGATCAAAACGCCGCTTCATCCTACCAAAACGGAAATAGTTGATATTTTTTTAAGGGATTACGATGTGCATAATCTGGAGGATTCCAAAGAGAATCAGGAGATCAAACTGGGTTATGAGATCTTCACGAATACCACCCAATATATCGGTCCGGGAAATGATGATCCCAACAAAACATATGCAGGTAATAATCTGGCCTGTACCAATTGTCATTTAGCAGCCGGAACCAAACCTTACGCCGGTCCATTAATTGGAGTGATCCAGAGATTTCCGCAGTATCGCGGTCGTGAGGATAAGATCGGAACGATCGAAGAACGTATCAACGGTTGTATGGAACGCAGTATGAACGGCAGGGTAATGCCTGAAACTGGTCCGGAAATGATGGCATTGAAACGTTATTTAAACTGGTTGGGACGTTATGCTCCGGACGATGGAAAAATAACAGGTCAGGGTTTTTTGAAGATCGCGATACCTGAACGTGCCGTAGATCTGGAAAAAGGCAAGGAGATATTCATCACAAATTGCGTGGTTTGTCACACGGCAGAAGGGAAAGGTATGAAAAAACCGAATGGTCCCGGGTATTTATATCCACCGCTTTGGGGCCCCGATTCATATAACAATGGTGCGGGAATGACCCGCGTGATCACTGCGGCACAGTTCATTAAAGGAAATATGCCTTTTGGTGTAAAATATACCAAGCCTACACTAACCGATGCCGAATCCTACGATGTGGCCGGTTATATCAACCAGCAACAACGTCCGGTGAAACCAAATCTAGAAAAGGATTTTCCTGACCTTAAGAAAAAACCGGTGTCTACACCATATCCGCCTTATGTGGATGATTTTCCGGTGGAACAACATCAATTAGGACCCTTTCAACCCATAATGGAATATTATAAAACGACTTTCAATATGGAAAAAACGAAATAATATATTGTAACATAGTTACCTGATTTTAAATGGGTTGGTTGAACCAACGCTTATTTTTACTAACTTTAGAATTCCCTCGGACTACCCTGCGCCGCCTCTCATAATAGTATCAACAAACAACAAACAAACAAATTATGAAAAACAACATCACTAACTCCCGCAGGGATTTTCTGGGAGCTTTGGCACTTGGAGCTGCGGCGAGTGGATTATCAGTATTTGGAAATCCACTCCATGCGAGTACTAATGTAGCAAACTTCGACAAAAACACCCTTGGTGATCCGGAAAAATGGTTTGAAAAAATCAAAGGAACACACCGTATTGTTTACGATGGTTCTACGCCGCACGACAGTTTTCCTATAATTTGGAACTGGGCATTTTATTTATCTAACAATCAGGCCGGCACACCTGATGAAGATATGACCGCCATGACCGTATTACGCCACAACGCCATTGCTTTTGCATTAAAAGACGCATTATGGGCAAAATATAAGTTAGGCGAATTCTTTAAGATCACTGATCTGACCACCGGAGAACCTGCTGTACGAAACATGGTCTATGAACCAGGCGATGGCGATTTCATCCTTCCGGGTATTGATGGTATCAAACGCTTACAGGAACGCGGCGCGATGTTCTGCGTGTGCAACCTGGCTCTGAACGTATACAGTGGTTTCCTGGCTAAGGGCATGAATATGGAAGCTGATGCGGTTTACAAAGAAATGGTAGACGGCGTATTACCGGGAGTGCAGATCGTACCTTCAGGCGTTTGGGCCTTAGGTAGAGCACAGGAACACGGATGTGGGTACATTTTTGCCGGAGGTTAATCTAAAAACAAAGAGCAATGAAACGATTTGTATTTTTATGTTTAACCTTTTTCTTGTCGCTGACACTATTGGCGCAGGATAAACCGGTTAAAATTGTATTTGATGTTACCAGTGGTGATCAGGATGTACACAGCACAGCGATCCGCCATGTGAAGGCCATGTCTGAGGCCTATCCTCAATCTCAGTTTGAGGTGGTGATGTACGGTGGCTCTGTGGATATGGCCCTGAAGGATAAATCCAGCGTAAAAGGCGCGGTGTGGGAACTGGCTAAAAAAGGAAATGTGACCTTCGTGGTTTGCGAAGGTACCTTGAAGCGGCACAATATCGACGCATCCGCATTGATCGATGGTGTAAAGACCGTTCCCGACGGTATCGTGGAGATCTATAATAAGCAACAGGAAGGCTGGGGCTATATTAAAGAGGTTAAGTAAAAAAAGAAAAAACTCCGGATATTCCGGAGTTTTTTATGATTTGTATTTTAAGTGAATATTATTTTGCTTTCTCTAATTTAGAGAACAGGTCCCATACCACCACACCACAACTCACTGAAATATTCAAAGAGTGTTTGGTGCCTAATTGCGGAATTTCCAGAACGGTATCACTGGCACTTACAACGTCTTGCTGAACGCCTTTCACTTCATTACCAAAAACAAGGGCGTATGTCCTGTTGATTTCAACTTGAAAATCGTCGAGCATGGTTGCTTTTTCAGCCTGTTCCACGGCGCAGACATGAACGTTTTCAGCTTTAAGTTTTTCAATCACATCCATGGTGTTTTCAGCATATTCCCAGGCTACGGTTTCGGTACTCCCCAAAGCCGTTTTATGAATATCCTTATGCGGTGGCGTGGCCGTAATGCCGCAGAGGTATATTTTTTTTATGAGGAAGGCATCGCAGGTACGAAACACCGAACCAATATTGTTCAGGCTCCGGATATTGTCTAAAACCACAATGATCGGGGTTTTTTCGGCCGCTTTAAAACCCTCAACACTCAGTCGGTCCAGTTCGCTATTCTTTAATTTTCGCATGGAAATATAATTGTTGACATCTTGTTTTAATTGTAGATAACTTCTAAATGATCAACTTCAAAAAACATGAAATTAATAGTACCTTGCCTGCTACAATTTTTTACAAAAGTAACATTTAAAACCGAGTTCACCAGTGGCTAAAAAATCTGCAAAAGAAACGCCTTTAATGAAACAGTACAACGCCATCAAGGCCAAGTATCCTGATGCCCTGTTGTTGTTTCGCGTGGGCGATTTTTACGAGACCTTTGGTGAAGATGCTGTAAAGGCGGCCGGTATTTTAGGTATTATTCTAACCAAACGTGGCGCAGGAAGCACCAGTGAAACGGAGTTGGCAGGTTTTCCGCACCATTCCCTGAACACCTATTTACCTAAACTGGTAAAAGCAGGGGAGCGCGTGGCTATTTGCGATCAGCTGGAAGATCCCAAGCAAACCAAAACCATTGTAAAGCGCGGCGTCACGGAACTCATTACACCGGGTGTGGCGCTCAATGATGAGGTACTTACCTCCAAATCCAATAACTTTCTGGCCTCGGTATATTTTGATAAAACTTATCTTGGCGTATCCTTTTTGGATATTTCCACTGGGGAATTCTTGACTGCCCAGGGAAACGCTGAATATATTGATAAACTCCTGCAGAATTTCAGTCCGAGTGAGGTCCTGGTGTCCAAACAAAAACGCACTGAATTCAACGAAACGTTTGGCAAGGAATTCCATACGTTTTACCTCGAAGACTGGGTGTATCAAACCGACTATGCCTACGAAACACTGATCAAACATTTCAATACTAAAACGCTAAAGGGCTTTGGTGTGGAAGATCTTTATGAAGGCATTATCGCTTCCGGATCTATTTTGCATTATCTGGGCGAAACCCAGCACCATCAGTTGCAGCACATCACATCGATTGCGCGTATTGCGGAAGATGATTATGTGTGGATGGACAAGTTCACCATGCGTAATCTGGAGTTATATCATTCGCCAAATATAAATGCGGTTACGCTTTTGGATGTGATCGATAAGACCATTTCGCCTATGGGCGGAAGACTCCTGAAACGCTGGCTGGCCTTACCGTTGAAGCGTTTGGAAAAAATAAAACAGCGTCATGAAGTGGTGCATTATCTGAGTCAGGAGGATGCGGTGCTCGGTAAAATTCAAAATCACATCAAACACATTGGTGATCTGGAGCGACTCATTTCTAAAACGGCAACCGGAAAAGTGAATCCGAAAGAAGTGATCCAGCTGAAAAATTCTTTGGAAGCCATTGTACCGATCAAGGCCCTGGCCACGCATTGCGCTAATGAATCCTTAAAAATAATCGGCGATCACCTTCAGAATTGTGATGTGCTTCGCGATAAAATAAAAGAAACCTTAAATGAGGATGCGCCGGTGAATGTGCTGAAAGGCCATACCATCGCGCCCGGTTTTTCTGAAGAGCTGGATGAGTTGCGCGGGCTGTCAAGAACGAGTAAAAATTACCTCGACGACATGCTGAAACGCGAAACCGAACGTACGGGCATCACCTCTTTAAAAATTGCCTCGAACAACGTGTTCGGTTATTATATTGAAGTGCGTAACACGCATAAAGATAAGGTGCCTGAAAGTTGGATTCGGAAACAAACCCTGGTAAGTGCCGAGCGTTACATCACCGAAGAACTCAAAGAATACGAAGCCAAAATTCTGGGTGCCGAAGAACGCATTCTGGCCATCGAGCAACAACTCTTTGCCGATCTGGTAAGCTGGATGCATCAGTACATTAAGGCCGTGCAACAAAATGCGGCGCTTATCGCCCAACTGGATTGTCTCTGTGGTTTTGCGCAACTGGCCAGGGATACTGATTATGTCTATCCAACGCTTGATGACTCCTTCGATCTTGAAATCAAAGACGGGCGTCATCCGGTGATCGAAAAGCAGTTGCCGCATGGCGAAGCCTACATAGCAAACGATGTGTTTTTAGATCGTACGTCACAGCAGATCATCATGATCACGGGGCCGAACATGTCCGGTAAATCGGCCATCCTTCGGCAAACGGCTTTGATCGTGTTATTGGCACAGATCGGGTGTTTTGTACCGGCGAAAGAAGCGCACATTGGCCTGGTGGATAAGATCTTTACCCGTGTTGGTGCCAGCGATAATATTTCGATGGGCGAGTCGACCTTTATGGTGGAAATGAATGAAACGGCCTCCATCCTGAACAACATTTCGGATCGTAGTTTGGTACTTTTGGATGAGATCGGGCGGGGCACCAGTACTTACGACGGGATCTCCATTGCCTGGGCGATCAGTGAATATTTGCATGAACACCCGGCAAAACCGAAAACTCTGTTCGCGACCCATTACCACGAACTGAACGAAATGACCGAAACTTTTGAGCGCATTAAGAACTTCAATGTGTCAGTAAAAGAATTAAAAGATAATGTGTTATTCCTGCGTAAACTGGTGGAAGGTGGCTCGGCGCACAGCTTCGGCATTCATGTAGCAAAAATGGCCGGGATGCCACAACAGGTATTGCATAAAGCCAATAAGATCCTGAAAAAACTGGAGCAGTCGCATTCCAGTGAAGAGCTTACCGATAAGATGAAAGCGGTACAGGACGAGATGCAACTCAGCTTCTTTAACCTCGACGATCCCTTGCTGGAGAACATCAAACAGGAGATCCTGCATACCGATATTGATACCCTGACACCGGTAGAAGCGCTGATGAAACTCAACGAGATAAAGCGCATGCTGGTAAAGAAAAAACAAGCCTGAAAATAAATCCATTTATTTTTATAAAAGGCTTTGGATTTCCTAGAAATATTTTAAATTTGCACCTGCCTAATTGAAAGTGACCTGCTGTGGCAGGTAAAACCGCAAAAATTAGGAGACGTTCAACAACAACAACTGCGAAAGTAGCTCAGGGGTAGAGCATCACCTTGCCAAGGTGAGGGTCGCGGGTTCAAATCCCGTCTTTCGCTCTGGAAAAAAACAGTACAAAAAATGTACGGATCACGTTTCAAAGTGTGAAGACTAGCGACCTAAGTCGCGCCTGCCTGCCGGTAGGTAGGGGTTCAAATCCCGTCTTTCGCTCTGGAAAGAAACAGTACAAAAAATGTACGGATCACGTTTCAAAGTGTGAAGACTAGCGACCTAAGTCGCGCCTGCCTGCCGGTAGGTAGGGGTTCAAATCCCGTCTTTCGCTCTGGAACTATTTAAAATATACCAATTAAGTTGCTGAAGTGGTGGAATTGGTAGACACGTTGGACTTAAAATCCAATGGCCATTATGGCCGTGCGGGTTCAAGTCCCGCCTTCAGTACAGATGAAAGAAAACCACGCCTTTTTTGGCGTGGTTTTCTTGTTTTAGAGATTTCTTCAAGTTTACTTGAAAGAAATCCAAAAACAATATAACCGCTTTTCAAAGCGGTTCTCTTTCTGACCATGACGCCTCGGGACTCGCCGCAGGCAATTCCCGCCTTCAAGAATTTAGCTATTTCATTTTGTCAATTAACGGCTGTATTTTTCTAATTCAACCAGTATTCTTACGATTAAGCTTAAAACTCCGGCTCAAGTACATAATTTTTCCACAAGACCATTTCCTGAAACTATAAATCACTTTGATTATAATACCGACTTTAAAGTGATTAAAGTAACTCAAAATGGTGCTATAAGGTGGCGATCCTATTATTGGGTTTATTTAACTGCTGCATTAAAAGGAAAATTTGTAGGTGTACAAGACCTGGGTAACGGTATTTGGAAAGTATATTTTAGAAATGTATTTTTAGGTTTCTTTAATGAAAGGGAGTTAAGAAATAAAAAATCTAATATAAGGTTAGAAACTAATTTAGTGTAAAGTCTAATCTTTAACTTGTGTAAAGGATGTCCCTTAACGAACAGCTGAAAAAATGACATTCTGGAGAACGGAAAATAAAATAGAACCGAAACAGAATTTCTACTCTGAAATTGAAAATTTCTATGTTGAACTATCTGACAACAGGATTCCAACTGACCTACTGAATGAAATAATTTCAATGGTAACTAACCAAATTTATGGGGATTACCAACGATTTTGGAAACAATATCCAAAATCAAGAAAAAGATACTCGAAATTAAGAATGGAGGACATTGAGCATCCATTCATCCATTATTTAATAACAGACTTTTTAGAACGAAAGCGAACACCTAAATCAGAACAGTTTCAAAAGATTCTGTTTAAAATGAATGACGCTCAATTTGAAAAGTATTTAGAGCAAAAGCGTGGGTACGAAACGAAATAAAAAAACTAAGCACAACAACACCTATACGCAATGCCCTTCGGGACACTGCGCATAGCCAAACCGTTGTGCTTCATTATAACCAACCAATGACCAAATATGAAATTATTTAGAAAAATTAGAAGAGGTTTACTTTTAAAAGGAAAATTTGGAAACTATTTGAAATATGCCATGGGTGAAATTATACTTGTAGTAATTGGGATTTTAATTGCTTTATCAATTAACAATTGGAATGAGCAAAGAAAAGAAAATAATAAAAGACAAGATTATTACCATCAATTATTGGATGATTTAAACAGAGATTTAAAATTTACTAATTCTATTATCAATGAGTTTGAAAATTACAATCAAAATTATTTAAATAATCTTGAAAACTATGCTGACAAGAACGTTACTCTTGACAAACTCTATGATATTTTGATTAAACTAAAAATTACTTCATCCGCATTAACCTTTAATTCTAGTACAATGGAATCTTTACTAAATAGTGGAGATATTGGATTAATTGACCCTGTTTTGAGAAACAAGTTAATTGATTTGAAACGATTACAAGAGTTAACAATAAAAAGATTTGATTTTACAAATGAGGGAAAGAATCAAATTGTGCAAAATGCATCATTAATTATGGGTTCACCTCAAATGCAAGAAAAACTGAAAGAACAAAGTCAGCTACAATCTTTAAAAATGAAAAATAATATGAGTAAACTAATATTGGCACTCGAAGCAACTCATAGATGGAAATACCTTTCTCAAATAGAAGCAGTTGACCGGCTTAAATTAATGCAAACTGAATTAAGCGATATAATTAAAATTATTAATAAGAAAGTTAAGAAATAACGAAACCACAACATTGGCTATAAATAATTGCTTGTCCTCGCCCCGCTCTGCGAAGTCTGTGACTTCGAAGCCATCAATTAAAAAAATATAAGAACACAAAATTACCAAAGCACTTTCATAGAAAATAACAATGATTATTAAATGCGAAGTTTCAAACTTCGCATAGCAAAATAACGGTTTAACTGATAAAACGAAAGTATAAATATAAAACAAAGGTCGTTGCTAAACCGAACATTTAGGGCTAAAAATCTCCAAACTGTTCATAGCCGAGCCGCTAACATCTAAAACCAAAACAAAATGAAAAAAATAGCACTGATATTATTTATTATAACATCTTTTTCAAATGCTCAGATTACTGCAAATCCTTTTGAACAAGGAATTATAACATTTAGAGATAACAGTACAAAAAATGGAGAAGTAAAAATTTTAGATGACAAAAGAACCATCCGGTTTAGAAATAAAGAACAAAACGAAAAAAACGAATATGATCACGTAAAAGTTAAAGAACTGGAAATAACAAAAGACGGTGAACAAATACTATATAAATATAAAATTATTGCTGGTGAAAAACCGAAATTAATGAGAGTAATTAATGAAAATTCAGGAAAAATGAATTTATATGCAATTGACTATTATAAAAATTGGGGATCAATAGTTTCTCTTACTAATTTTTATTGTCACTATTACATTAACAAAGGAAACAGTAACATCGTATCAAAACTAGGTTCCAGTGAAATTATATTTGGATCTAAGCACTTCAAAAAAATGGTTAAAAAAAGTTTTAAAGATTGCCCTTTGCTTCTTGAAAAAATTAATAATGGAGAATTTAAAAGAACATCTGGTATTGAAGACATTATTGATTATTACAATGAAAATTGTGGGAGCTAATACCATACTCCGATAACCGAAGTAATAAACTTCGGTTTATTATTATCGTATTTACCATATAATAGAATTAAAATCCCAACCATGAAATCCAAGCTTTTCATTTCCCTTTTCTTATTAGGCCTTCTTGGTCATACCCAAAACCCCATCACCATTGGTAAAACTGCAACCTTTCATTCAAATATTTTAAATGAGGATCGCCCGCTGGACATTCGCCCCGCTCTGCGAAGTCTGTGACTTCGTAGCCATGTATTTAAAGAAATAAAATTGAAAAAATCCTGCTTTCATAAGTTTGTAACTTCGAAGTTATCTACTTGTCAGTTATTTTTTACTATTTTAGTCACTAAATCAACCATGAACTAAATAATGCATATTAAACGACTCTTTATTTCCCTTGTAATTCTTTTTACAAGCCTAAGCTTTTCTCAATCCAATAGAATAAAAATTAAAACCAATGCTCAGGAGCCCGTCAATTATCTGAAAATGGATGACTTCTATCTCAAGCAATACCTATATATCGATCTGTTCTTAAGAGAGGGCCTTCTCGCGGATGCCTCGAAAGAAGAGGTGTCTTCGGTTTTAACGGCCATAAAAAAATATGTGTCTCCAGAAACTCCGTTAAGTGTTGAAATTGAAAAGCCTGGTAAACAGAATTATTTGATAAGAATAGTCGATTTTCAAAAAGACGGAGACGAACTATTAGTGGCTTTTACAAATTGGAGCGTTAAAAAGCAAGCTTTTGAAAAAGATATAAAAATGGAGAACGATTGTTATACGCGTTGGTATTTTCTGAATGGTGATAAAATGACCTATAGAAAGGACATGTCTACCGAAAATGATTATGCCGGAATGAGTCAAATAGATTTGGCCAATGCTTATTTGTATGATGAACTTACGGAAAACGATGATCAAATAAAACCGACCATAGAAGCTGCTTTGAATGATGAAAATGTTACGTTGCCAGATATGGCTATGGGACATATCCTAATGTTAATGTATCATATGTTTCAAAAGGATCAGGAAAGTGTTAATAAGGACGTTGCTACCTTAAATGATCTGTTTGATACCCATTCATCCGAATCGAGTTTAAGAGGATTAAAGGGAGCATTTGAAGTTACTAAGTTTCAAATGGATTTGATGAAATAAATACATTAATCAAAAAATGAAAATTATCCCTTACCAAAAACTAGAATTCAGAACCAGCCTGTCTGAAACTGAACTGGAACAGCAATTAAGCGAAAACATCATGCCTAAAAGAGGCATCCAATTGGGGTTTTCAAAGAAAGCAGATGATAAAATTTTTGAAGGAACTTTTTCCTATGAACAATTCAATATTCAGCGTGTTATTTATTATAAAAACTCATTTTTACCTCAGGTACAAGGGAGTTATCGGAACTTTAATTCAGGAACGACAATTTCAGTTGTATTGAAAATGCATGATTTTGTTAGCATTTTTATGATCATTTGGCTAAGTCTTGTTTCTGTTGCGTTCATTTTTACACTTTACGGTGTCATGGTTCAGGAGACGACTCCGATTGCTGTGATCTTTCCTTTGGTGATGTTAGCATTTGGTTTTAGTTTACCTCATTTGGCCTTCCAACATGAAAAGAAAAAAACCATTTCAGCTTTGGAAAAAATGTTAAATGCTTCGCCAAAATAATAACTGCCTTATTTGTAATCCCTTTTATTAACCATCAATTCAACACCATGAAACAAAAATTACTACTACTTTTTCTGCTAACACTAACTATTAATACCTTTTCACAGGAAAGAAAATTTAGTTTAGAGTTAAATTACCCCATCGTTGAAGATCAAAATTTTCTTGGTGAAAATTATAACGGAATCATTGATCTGGGATTTAAATACAGGTTTGCCAATTTTGGAATTATAAATTTAGGGGGTGGTGTGAATGCCAGTATATTGGATAACGTAAACAACTATAATTATCAGGGCTATAAAGTATTTGCCTATTCCATTCAACCAAAATTATTTGCAGAAATAAATGCCCCGACGCTTAAAAAGCTCCATCCGGTTGTTGGTTTAGGTTTTACTTTGCTTCGTTTTGATGTGAGTGGTGTTAGTAATTCTGGATTTGATTTGTCTAATGCCAGCGAAACCCTCAGTGGTTTTGATATTAATTTAGGATTAAGCTACGATCTAACGAACCGTATATTTATTCAGGCGCAGTATGATTTTATCAAAATCAATCCAAATAATGGTGTGCCGGATATACAATACAACACCAATGTGAACATATGGAAGATCGGACTTGGATATGGGTTTTAAAACAATAAAATGAATCTCGAAACCTGTAGAAAATATTTAATTTTCGTTTCAAATGAATGCGAGCGTCACCTTAGTGATGGACGGATAACCGATGAGGAATTAATCCAGCTTATTATTGAGTTTAAACGTTTTCAGGACAATATTTTTAAAAGTATTTTACCTGAAGAAATCAAATTCAGGATTTCACAAATTAAACTTGATGATACCATTCAAAGCGTGAATCGAGGCACCTGGTATTTAATGGCTGCTTTTATAACCTTTGGTGCCTGGGCGAATTTTATTTCTATGAGAAAACAATCGAAGCGTTTAAAAACCTTAACCGATATCAAATTTGAAACTTCGAGTTTGGCGCATTTTATTTTGTTGCATTATTGAAGGTGAAAATATTTTAAGATCTAAAGATATTATTCTCCTGTATCTAATTATTGAATTGAGCGGATTTTGCCAATACTATATTTCAATTGGATTTGAGAAATAACAAGCCTCTTTTTAACTAAAATCTGACATTCCTCGAATTTTTTTACCGAAAATCCTCGCTTTTAGATGTGAAATTAAAATTTTGCTACTTTAGTTTGGAAACCAAACAACTAACCATAAACGATCTGTTTTACATAATACAATATGCCTCATGAGCTTAACTTCAATAAAAGGTAAACTTTTACAAAGCCCACTGGCTAGAGTATCTAAAGAAGTGGAAGCAGCGCTTCATTACCTGAAAATTCTTTCAAAGAAAGGGCATGCAATTAAAAATCACAAAACGCTATACTGTATTTCACCTTATAAAACAGGAACCACATTTTTAGCAGCATGTTATGATCACAGTATTTCGAGGCATGAACCCATGCAATACTGTACCTTAAAGCATATTGATAAGCATTTCGATTCTTTTTTTATAAAACGCCCCGCTCTGCGAAGTCTGTGACTTCGTAGTCATCTATTTAAAGAAGAAAAATTGTAAAAACCCCGCTTTCATAAGTTTGTAACTTCGAAGGTATCTACTTGTCAGTTATTTTTCATTATTTTCGTTTCTCATCATCAATAATCTTATCCCTTGCAAACCCTAACCAAATTTGAGCAATACTACAGCACGATCAAACAAAATCGCTGGTACTGGTTATTTTCAATTTTTTGTCGCGTCCTACTGGCATTTGCTTTTATCGCTGCCGGCATGGTAAAAATTCTGGGCGAACGCTTTGCCAGTGGCTTATCAACGCTGCATCCTATGGGCGCCTATCTGGAAGCCTTGCATCATACGGGCTACTATTACACCTTTATTGGCATAGCTCAAGTGCTTGCAGCGATATTGTTGCTAATCCCGCGCACGGTAACTTTGGGAGCCTTATTGTATTTACCCATTATTGTAAATATCTGGTTGTTGTCTTATGCAGTTCGGTTTGAAGGATCCATTGTGACTTCCCCTTTAATGGTGTTTGCTAATTTGTATATATTGGTTTGGAACTATGACAGGATACGCTATTTACTTCCGTTTCGTCAATTTTCAGATCTTGGGCTTATTCGAAAACCCAAAAAATACAGTAATAGGTTTCCGTGGCTGTTTTTCACAGGGGTCTTTATCATCATGGTCCTGACCGCAGCTTTTGCGCGTTTTGGTTTTGCGGTAGTACCTCGAAACTCCCTGACCGATTGTAAAAAGCAATTTGTACATACGAAAAATGAAGCGGCCGGATTTGAATTTTGTGACTGTATCCATAATCAAGGAAACGATCTGGATACTTGCCTGGAGGCCTTCGAAACGGCCACAGCAAAGTAATAGAAATTCTAAAAATGAGTAAACTGCGAAATTCAAATTTAATTTTAGAATTGGTATTTATTTTAAAAGAGTTGCTTTAATTTAGGGGCACCATGAAAACTCAAAAATTTATAGGCTCCTGGAAATTACTCGAATGGTCAATCACGGGAACCGATGGTACGGTTTCAAAACCATTCGGTGATCACCCGATAGGTCGTATCAGCTATGAAGCGAATGGCCAGATGGCGGTACAGATCATGAAAGAAAACAGGACATCGTTTGCATCAGAGGATTTTCTTAAGGCACGTACGGATGAGATCTTACCGGCGTTTCAAAGTTTTATAGCCTATTGCGGTACCTTTGATGTCGATTTAAATTCCAAAACTGTCGTGCATCACATTAGCATAAGTTCGTTTCCAAATTGGATCGGTCAGGATCAGGTTCGAAAATTTGAATTTAAGGAGGGTCAACTCATTTTAAGCACGGATTTTATTGGGTCTAATAAACATAAACTGGTTTGGGAAAAAACTGAAGTTTAGAGCTTTATGGTATTAGTCCTCCTTACAAGACCATTGATTTTCATTCCTTTTTTTATTAATTTAGTTATAGTTTATCGGATGCGTTTCGAGTTTTGGTGAGCTTGAAGCGTTAGTAAAATAAGTCTTATGGCTGAAAGCAAATACTTCAAGATTCCAAAAACCAATTCCCTTGTGGCCGTAAGTCTCTATATGGTACTGGGGTTTTGTGCTTTGGTATATGGTATTTTAAATATTGAATCAACCCTATTGAGTAAAGCTGTTTTACCTTTTGCCGGAGCGCTCTTCTTTACCTTTATTGAATATGTGGCGCATCGATTTTTATACCATTCCGGTGAAGATTATACCAACGAGGCCAATTGGCAATACACCATGCACGGCGTGCATCATGTGCATCCCAACGACAAAGGGTTGCTGGCCATGCCCATTCTTTTGGCCTTGGTTTTGGCTGCTGCTTTTTTCGGTTTATTTTATCTCGCGATGAATGATAATGCCTTCTTCTTCTGGCCTGGTTTTTTGATGGGTTATGCAGGCTATTTATACGTTCATTACACCATTCACGCACGAAAAGCACCCAGTAATGTTTTTGGGTATTTATGGAAACACCACTTGCTGCACCATCACATTTATGATGATAAAGCCTTTGGCGTAACATCGCCTTTATGGGATTTTGTGTTTCGTACCATGCCTCCTAAAAAGGCGCTGCATCGGAAAGCCCGTGAATAGACAATTCCTTATTTTATTTTCTTCTTTGCCCGAACTTTAGTAAATTCATAGAGAATTATAGGATTCAGCATCTCTTAAAAAAAATTGACTTCAGTTTGTTCGACAGAAAGACTTTAATCCAATCCCTGGAAACCACCGAAACCTGGGACGTCATCGTTATTGGTGGCGGTGCTACCGGTTTGGGAGTAGCCATTGATGCGGCCTCACGTGGTTACAAGACCATATTATTAGAACAAGTAGATTTTGCCAAAGGTACCTCCAGTCGCAGTACCAAACTGGTGCATGGCGGTGTGCGTTATTTAGCGCAAGGCCATATCGATCTGGTTCGGGAAGCCCTATTTGAACGTGGTTTACTGCGCAAGAACGCCAATCATCTGGTGAGCGATCAGGTGTTTGTAATTCCTACCTTTTCCTTTTGGGGCACCTGGTTCTATACGATCGGACTGAAGATCTACGATATCCTTTCCGGAAAACTCAGCTTTGGGAAATCGACACGCATTTCTAAAAGAGCCACCGAAGAACGTTTACCCACTTTAAAAACAGAACACTTACGTAAAGGGGTGTTGTATCATGATGGTCAGTTCGACGATGCCCGTCTTGCCATCAACCTGGCGCAAACGGCCATAGAGCAGGGGGCTACGGTGTTAAATCATTTCAAAGTGACCAGACTTTTGAAAAATAATGAGGGAAAGATCGATGGCGTGGAAGCCAAAGATGGCGAAACAGACAAAAGCTATACCTTAAAATCTAAAGCGGTGATCAATGCCACCGGAGTGTTCAGTGACGAAATCCTACACATGGATAATGCTAATGCTAAACCAAGTATCAAACCGAGTCAGGGTGTGCATCTGGTTTTAGATCAATCCTTTTTACCTAGTCGCGATGCCATCATGATCCCAAAAACTTCGGACGGGCGTGTGTTATTTTTAGTGCCCTGGCACAATCGGGTCGTGGTAGGAACTACAGATACCCTTTTAGATAGTCACAGTCTGGAACCTCATGCCCTGGAATCAGAGATCGATTTTATTTTAAGAACGGCGAATAATTACCTGAGCAAACAGGTTACCAAAAAAGATGTGCTGAGCATCTATGCCGGCTTACGCCCTTTGGCGGCACCAAAAGATGAATCGGAAAAGACCAAAGAAATATCGCGCAGTCATAAGATCATTGTTTCCAATTCTGAACTCGTAACCATTACGGGCGGAAAATGGACCACCTATCGACGTATGGCGCAAGACACGATAAACAAGGCCATCGCACTAGGAAAATTACCTGATGCAGCCTGCAAAACCAAAGACTTGAAGATCCATGGATCGGGTGTGGAAATGGATGAAACCGATCATTTTTATGTTTATGGCAGTGATAATAAAGCGCTAGCCGGACTTATTGAAGCCGAACCGGAATTAGGGAAGAAATTGCATCCCGGTTCTGAATTTACCAAAGCTGAGGTTGTTTGGGCTGTGCGTTATGAAATGGCTCGAACCATTGATGATGTTCTGGCGCGCCGTGTACGTTTGTTATTTCTGGATGCTCAAGCTGCTATAGACAGCGCCCCAACGGTTGCCGCGATCTTAGCCAAAGAACTGAACAAGGATAAAACCTGGCAAGACCAACAAGTAAAAGCGTTCCTGGACATTGCGAAAAATTATGTACTGAGCGCAAGTTAATACCAACGAAACTAAAGTAATATGGAGAAGTATATCCTCGCCCTGGATCAGGGCACGACGAGTTCCCGGGCCATTGTATTCGATAAAAAGGGCGGTATTGTTTCGGTAGCTCAAAAAGAATTTACCCAGCATTTTCCAAAACCCGGATGGGTGGAACACGATCCGCAGGAGATCTGGTCCACACAGGCCGGTGTGGCTGCGGAAGCCATCGCTAAAAAAGGTTTGAATGTTGAGAATATCGCTGCCATTGGGATCACAAATCAAAGAGAAACAGTCGTGGTTTGGGATAAGCATACCGGAAAGGCAGTATATAATGCCATTGTTTGGCAGGATAAGCGTACTTCGGGTTATTGTGACACCCTGAAAAAAGAAGGTAAAGAAACCATGATTCGTGAAAAAACAGGTCTGGTGATCGATTCTTATTTTTCCGGAACCAAGGTGAAATGGATTCTTGAAAACGTAGAAGGCACTCGTGAAAAGGCTGAAGCCGGAGATCTACTTTTGGGTACTATCGATACCTGGCTGATCTGGAATTTTACCAAAGGTGGTCAGCATATTACCGATGTTACTAATGCCTCAAGAACCTTATTGTTCAATATCAATACGATGGACTGGGATGACGACCTTTTAGACCTTTTTGGCATTCCGAAAAGCATGCTGCCCGAGGTCAAACAATCCAGTGAGGTGTATGGTTATACAAAATCGACCTTTTATGATGCGAAGATCCCTATTGCGGGTATCGCAGGCGATCAGCAGGCGGCCTTATTCGGGCAAATGTGTACGAAACCCGGCATGGTAAAAAACACTTATGGAACGGGTTGTTTTATGCTGATGAATATTGGTGAAGCACCTGTGATCTCAAAAAATAATTTATTGACCACCGTAGCCTGGAAGATCAACGGAAAAACAACCTATGCTTTTGAAGGTAGTATCTTTATAGCCGGAGCCGTAGTGCAATGGCTGCGCGACAGTTTAAAGATCATTCGAAACTCGGCAGAAGTAGAAAAACTGGCAAGTTCTGTGGACAGTACCGATGGTGTTTATTTTGTGCCGGCTTTCTCAGGTTTGGGCGCTCCGCATTGGAACCAACAGGCACAAGGCACGATTTTCGGATTGACACGCGGTAGCACCGATGCCCATATTTCAAGAGCCGCTTTGGAGTCGATCGCTTTTCAAACCATGGATATTTTAAAGGCTATGGAAAAAGATTCCGGTATTGCCATCAAAGAACTTCGGGTAGATGGCGGTGCCAGTGTGAATAACATGCTCATGCAATTTCAGGCGGATGTACTGAACACCAGAACGGTACGCCCGAAAGTTGTAGAAACCACGGCTATGGGTGCCGCTTTTTTGGCCGGTTTAGCTGTAGGCTATTGGGAGAATTCCGAAGAAATTCAGGATATTTGGCAAACTGACACCCATTTTCATCCGGCTGAAGCACGTGAGGCTATCGAAAATAATATCAAAGGCTGGTATAAGGCTATCGATGCCATGCAATACTGGACGAAAGAGGATTCGAACTAAACCAACAATAAATGACACCATTTGTTTCAGAAATCATAGGAACCTTTCTTCTCATGTTATTAGGGAGTGGCGTAAATGCCAACGTTGTTTTAAATAAAGCTTACGCTCAAAATAGTGGTTGGATCGTTATAACCACAGGCTGGGCCTTGGCGGTTTATGTGGCCGTAGTGGTTGCCGGTCCTTATAGCGGGGCGCATATCAATCCTGCGGTAACGGTTGGATTAGCTGTGGCAGGAGCTTTTCCCTGGGCCGATGTGCCCATGTTTATTTTGGCGCAGATGCTGGGCGCCATGTTAGGATCTGGTTTGGTTTGGTTGATGTACCGCCATCATTTTGAAGAGACTGTAGATGCTGCCGCTAAAAAAGCCGTCTTCTGTACGTCACCGGCCATCAGAAATTTTCCTTCCAACTTTTTAAGTGAAACTATTGGAACTTTTGTATTGATATTTACTATTCTTTACTTTACCGATGCCACGATCAGTGATTCTGAAACCGTGATCGGCCTCGGTTCGTTGGGTGCTTTGCCGGTAGCGTTTTTGGTTTGGTCGATAGGTCTGTCTTTAGGCGGTACCACGGGTTACGCCATTAATCCCGCACGCGACCTTGGGCCGCGCATCATGCACGCTTTACTGCCCATAAAAGGGAAAGGTTCCAGTGATTGGAGTTATGCCTGGATCCCGATTTTCGGACCTATCGCCGGTGCCTGTATTGCCGCACTATTGATGCTGGTGCTGTCTTAAAAATTACTTCAGGTTAACAGACAAAATGCGATCGTCTGCCGTCATGTACAACGTTTTTTGATCGGTGGTAAAGGCACAATTTGCCGTAGGTCGGTCTGTACGTATTCGCGCCATAGGTTTTCCTTGCGGATTAAAGATCCAGATTCCTCCGGGACCGGAACCAAACAAATACCCGTCTTTTTGCATTTTCATACCATCCGGAAGTCCGGCTTCATCAGGTTTTCCAACATGACTGGTCACATCATAAAACACAGATTTATCTGCCACGGTTCCCGGTTCTGAAAGTTCGTATTGATACCAAACCGCATGATCGGGATCTGAATTGGATACGTATAATTTTGAATTGTCCGGAGACAACGTAACCCCATTCGGACGGCTTAATGTATCTATTAATTTCAGTTCTCCCGATTTCAATAAGCAATACACGCCCTGGAAATCTAATTGTTTATTTATAGTGTCGTTCTCACCTCCCGGCAGACCATATGGCGGATCGGTAAAATAAAGGTTTCCGGCATTGTCGTAAACGAGATCATTCGGACTGTTGAATTTTTTGCCTTCAAAATCAGCAGTCAATACTTTAAAATCAGGTTTCGGATCGTTCACCGGGGCATTCATTTCAGCAATATCCCGATTGCCATGTTGCGCCATTACCAGCATCCCTTCCGCGTTCAGCGTTAAACCGTTCGAACCCGGTTCACTGCCTTTAAAATCCGTTCCGGTAAATCCGGAAGGTTCTAAATAGGTTAAGGTGTCATGTTCTTTTGTGACCTTATAAATTTTATTTCGTGGCACATCTGAAAAGATCAGATACTGTCCGTCTTCAATCCAAAGGGGTCCTTCTGCCCAGTCGAACCCGGTAGCGATCACCTCAATTTGGCTCGTCGAATCAATGATAGAATTGGCTTCAGCGTCTAAAATTTCAACATATAATTTTGAATCTTTCTCAGCCGGCATAGCAGTTTCTTTTTTGTTGTTCTTGCATGAATAAGCAAGGTTGATAAGACTTAGACCAAGGATAAAAAAGGCTTTTGATGAAATCGATTTCATTGTAATAAAGAAGGGTTTAGTTAGTAAGGCCGTTTGAAACGGTTTATAAAATTACGCATTGTAATTTAAAATGGAGGCATAAAAAAAGAGAAACACGTGGTTTCTCTTTAGGTAAAAAAGTACTTTTTTAATTCAATCGGACTTATTTCATCGCCTCGCCGGTTTTTTTGATGGCGTCGCCGGTTTTTTCAACAGCGTCTCCTGTAGCTTCAACAGCATCGTCAACAGCTTTTCCGGCCTCTTCCATAGCGCCTTTGGTAGCTTCCGCAGCGTTATCTACAGTGTCTTTAGCTTGTTCAACCGTATCTTCTTTTTTAGTATCTCTACAAGAGGTAAATGTAAAACTTAGGGTTAAAATTAATAAGGTGCTTAATGCTAATTTTTTCATGATGTTTAGTTTTTTTGATTTGGTTCATGTTACATAAGCAACTAATATACAATGCTGTACTGTTGCTTTGTAACTATATACGGAGGAAATTGCATATTTGGATGACTGCACCTTTATTTTTATCGATAAACTGGGCGTTGGCCTGCCCGGTTTTCTTGCGATATGACGTGTTTTCAATAAGTTCATCCAGAATTTTATCAAAGGAATTTTGATCGCTGATAGCAAAGGTTCCACCTGCTTTTATAAGATCGAAGGCTTCAGGAAATTTATCGTAATTGGACCCAATAATTATAGGCACACCAAAAACGGCAGGTTCCAGAGTGTTGTGTAAACCGGTAGTTCCAACAGCGCCACCAACGTAGGCGATGTCTGCATAACTGTAAATTTTGGAAAGGATCCCGATGGTATCAATTACAAAAACACGTGTATTTTTAAGGTCGGCAGTATCTTTTTTTGAAAATAAAGTCACAGGTTCTTTGATGCTGTCAATAAAATCCTGAATGAGATTCGGCTTAATATTATGAGGCGCAATAATAAATTTTAGATCTTTTGAAGGATGCGTATTGATATACTTCGCGATAAGTGCTTCACCTTCAGGCCAGGTGCTACCACCAACAATACACAATGTTTCTCCTTTGAAGCGATCAATAAATTCTAAATGATTGTCCATTCCCAGCTGTTTCGAAACCCGGTCGAAACGGGTATCTCCGGATATGGTCACATTGTTGTAACCTATAGATTCCAAAAGTATTTTTGAACTCTCATTTTGAGTGAATATATGTTCGAAAACAAATAGGGCCTTGCGCAACGGACTGCCATACCATTGAAAATAGGTTTGGTGTTTTCTGAAGGCTGCGGAAATGAGGATGGCGTGTTTACCACGAACTTGCATTTCCTTTAAAAAATTAGGCCAAATGTCATATTTCACAAAAACGGTCAATTCCGGATGTGCCAGATTCAGAAAACGAATGGCGTTCTTTTTTGTATCTAAAGGCAAATACACCACAGCATCTGCCAAAGGCGTATTTTTTCGAACTTCATAGCCCGAAGGTGAAAAGAAACTCAATATGATCTTGTGGGTTTTGTAGTGTTGTTTCAGTTTTTCAAAAACAGGCAGACCTTGTTCATATTCTCCCAGAGAGGCACAGTGGAACCACAGGGTTTTGTCCGTGGCACTGATGCTATTTTTAAGGATCTCAAAGGTCTCTTTCCGGCCGGTAACCCCTTTTTTAATTTTTAGATCAAACAGGGCCAAGACCTGTAAAATAAAACGGGTCAGGTGGATTCCTATGTTGTAAATAACGTGCACGCTGTTTTCTTTGGGGCTAAAATACAGTTCTTTGAAATAATTTCATTGGTTGGGGCTCATGAATTTTGTAATTTTGTTACTTATGAAAACCTGCAAATACCTCAATAATAAGTCTTAAATTACGCAGGATTTAATTTATTTTTAAATGAAGAAAATACAAATGGTTGACCTTAAGGGTCAATATGAAGGCATTAAAGATGTCGTTAATCCATCCATACAAAACGTCATAGAAAATACAGCTTTTATCAACGGACCCCAGGTTCATGAGTTCCAGAAGAATTTGGAAACTTATCTTGGCGTAAAACACGTGATTCCTTGTGCAAATGGAACCGATGCGCTTCAAATCGCCATGATGGGTCTTGGTTTAAAACCCGGTGATGAGGTGATCACAGCCGATTTTACATTCGCTGCCACCGTTGAGGTTATCGCGCTTTTAGGATTAACACCGGTGTTGGTAGATGTTAATGAAGATGACTTCAATATTAATATCGAAGCCGTAAAAAATGCCATTACACCAAAGACCAAAGCTATTGTACCGGTACATCTCTTTGGTCAGTGTGCCGATATGGAAGCGATTTTGGCCATTGCCAAAGAACACAACTTATTTGTTATTGAAGATAATGCCCAGGCCATTGGCGCTAATTACACCGATAAAAACGGAAACAAAACCAAAGCCGGAACCATGGCTGATGTGGGAGCAACCTCTTTCTTTCCTTCCAAGAACTTAGGATGTTATGGTGATGGCGGTGCTATTTTTACCAATGATGATGATCTGGCGCATACCATTCGTGGGATTGTGAATCACGGCATGTACGAACGGTATCATCACGACGTGGTTGGGGTAAATTCCCGATTAGATAGTATCCAGGCTGCAGTGCTCGATGCTAAATTACCAAAATTGGATGCTTATAATAATGCCCGACGTGCAGCTGCCCGAAAATACAATGCGGCATTTGCTTCGGAAGAAAATATTATCACCCCAAAAACCGTGAATGGATGCGAAGGTATTTGCGATACATGCGACTGCCATGTATTCCATCAATACACCTTAAAAATTAAAAATGCAGACCGTGATGCCCTGGTAAAACACTTGAATGAAAATGGTATTCCTTGTGGTGTGTATTATCCGATTCCTTTGCATAAACAAAAAGCTTATGCGGATGATCGCTATAATGAGGCGGATTTTGAGGTTACCAATCAATTGGTAAAAGAAGTGATCTCCTTGCCAATGCATACCGAACTTGACGATGAACAAATCGAATTTATAACCCAAACTATAATCAACTTTATCCATGGCTAAAATATTAGTAACCGGCGGACTCGGTTTTATTGGCTCCCACACCGTAGTAGAACTTCAAAATGTTGGTCACGAGGTCGTGATCATCGATGATCTTTCTAATTCTTCAATGAATGTATTGGATGGTATCACGGCTATCACAGGGATCAAACCTGTTTTTGAAAAGATCGACCTCAAAGAAAAATCCCTCGTTGAAGATTTTTTCAAAAGGCATAATGACGTCAAAGGCGTTATTCATTTTGCAGCAAGCAAGGCCGTTGGTGAGAGTGTTCATAAACCATTACTGTATTACGAAAACAACATTGGTGCTTTAGTATACTTGCTTAAAGAATTGACCAAATTACCTGAAGCTGCATTTATTTTTAGTTCGTCCTGTACGGTTTATGGTCAGGCTGATGAATTGCCTATTACTGAAAATGCTCCGGTAAAGAAAGCCGAATCGCCTTATGGTAATACCAAACAAATTGGTGAGGAAATTATTCAGGATACCTGTAAAGTAGCCGATAATTTGAAAGCGATCGCCTTAAGATATTTTAATCCGGTAGGGGCGCATCCATCATGTAAAATTGGAGAATTACCAATTGGCGTTCCTCAAAACCTGGTGCCTTTTATTACCCAAACGGGTATGGGAATTCGTGAGCAGCTTTCCGTGTTTGGCGACGATTATCCAACACCTGATGGTACTTGCATCCGCGACTATATTCATGTTGTCGATCTGGCCAAGGCACACGTTGTTGCTTTAGAGCGATTACTCGAGCACAAGAATAAAGCGTCTTACGAGACCTTTAATTTAGGTACCGGTAAAGGAAGTTCAGTTCTTGAAGTGATCGAAGCCTTCGAACGAGTTTCAGGTGAAAAACTTAATTACAAGATCGTGGGTCGCCGTGAAGGGGATGTGATTGCCGCTTACGCGGATACCAAAAAAGCGAACGACGAATTAGGTTGGAAAACTGAATTGACTCTTGACGATGCCATGCTGTCTGCCTGGAAATGGGAGCAGTCGGTAAGGTCTAAAGAATAAAAAGAACACTAACTAACTACCATTGCATATGAAAAAGTTACTATTATTATGTGTCCTCATCAGCTTTACGGCGATGGGGCAAAACACCTACATCCATTGCGGAAAATTGATTGATACAAAATCAGGAAAGGTTCTAAAAAATAAGACGATTGTTGTTTCGGGCGATAAGATCCTGTCTGTAGATAATGGATTTATAACACCGAAAAATGCAGATGATAAACTCATCGATTTTAAAGATAAAACGGTGTTACCCGGATTGATGGATATGCACGTGCATTTAGAAGAGGAAAGTAATCCTAATAAATATATGGATAGGATTACAGAAAACCGGGAAGATGTTGCTTTAAAATCGACTGTTTTCGCCAAAAAAACATTGTTGGCCGGGTTTACCACCGTTAGAGATTGTGGTGGTACCGGGGTAAATATTGCGGTTCGGGACGCTATTAATCGTGGTTGGATTGTAGGTCCTCATGTATTTACCGCGGGACGTTTTATTGCTTCAACCGGTGGCCATGGTGATCGATCGAACGGAAGAAACCTAGATTTAGTGGGAGATTGGGGGCCTGATAAAGGTATTGTAAATGGTATCTCTGATGCACGTAAAGCCGTGAGACAACGTTATAAAAATGGCGCCGATCTTATCAAAATTACCGCAACAGGTGGCGTTTTAAGTGAGGCAAAGAATAGTTCCAATCCACAGCTTACTTTAGAAGAGATCACTGAGATCTGTAAAATTGCCAGGGATTACGGAATGAAGGTTGCAGCACATGCGCATGGTGATGAGGGTATCCGACGCGCTATTTTAGGAGGTGTGACTACCATAGAACATGGCACGTTGATGAGTGATGAAAGCATGGAATTAATGAAACAACATGGCACCTATTTGGTTCCAACGATTACCGCGGGAAAAGAAGTTGCCGAAAAAGCGAAGATCAAAGGCTTTTTCCCGGAAGTGATCGTTCCTAAAGCTTTGGCCATTGGTCCTAAAATTCAAAATATGTTTGCAAGGGCCTATAAAAAAGGTGTTAAAATCGCCTTTGGAACAGACGCCGGTGTTTATGACCATGGTGATAATGCTCGTGAATTCACATACATGGTTGAAGCCGGTATGCCGGTTATGGAAGCCATTCAATCTGCAACAATTACGGGAGCAGAAATATTAGATGTTGAAGATTCCCTGGGACGTATTGAACCGGGATACATCGCAGATATTATCGCGGTAAATGAAGATCCAACAGAAAACGTGGAAACCCTGAAAAATGTTGTTTTTGTAATGAAGGATGGCGTGATTTACAAACAGTAATCAGGCTTCTTCTGATGTCTTTTGATCTTTTTTGAAGCTCATAATAAGCAAAATGATCATTCCGGTGGTTACGGAAAGATCAGCCATATTAAAAATACCGGTACGTAACGTATCGGTTATTTTTATGTAAAAGAAATCGGTTACAGAACCATATACAAACCGATCAAATACATTGGCAATACCACCGCCAATAATACTGGCAAAGGCGAATAGCGACCAATAATTCAGTTTTTTATCTTTTAGAATATAGCGTAATACAAACCCGAGAACTAGGATCGGAAGGATCAGTAATAATGCGATACGCATGGGTTCACTCAAGTCACTGCCCATACCTAAAAAGGCACCCTTATTTTCCACATTCATTAAGGTGAAATAATCTCCTAACAAGGGGATTTGCTCTCCTAAACGCGTTTCCGTGCGAGCCCCTACATAATGGCGCACGAGCACTTTGGATAGCTGATCCACCGCAATAGTCAGGGTAATAATAAAAAATATAAACCGGTTACGTTTTGAAATTTTCATGGGCTTATTGCTCAAAAGTTGCAGAGGCCGTTTCAGCAGAACGATCTATTTTCTTCACCAGACCTTGCAATACTTTTCCGGGACCAACTTCGGTAAATAGGGTAGCGCCATCAGCGATCATGTTTTGCACCGATTGGGTCCAGCGTACCGGAGCCGTTAATTGTGAAATCAAATTGGTTTTAATTTCAGCAACATCAGTCACAGCACTAGCCGTTACATTTTGATAGATCGGGCAGTTTGGCGCATTAAAGGTTGTGTTTTCAATAGCTTCAGCCAATTCCTTTCGGGCAGGTTCCATCATAGGTGAATGGAATGCACCACCAACGGGTAATACCAAAGCACGACGCGCACCGGCTGCTGTTAAAGCTTCACAAGCTTTGTTCACAGCTTCAACTTCACCTGAGATCACTAACTGTCCGGGGCAGTTGTAATTAGCAGCAACGACCACACCGGGTGTTTCTTCACATATTTTTTCTACTACGGCATCTTCCAAACCTAAAACTGCAGCCATGGTGCTTGGCTGTATTTCGCAGGCTTTTTGCATGGCTTGAGCACGTTGTGATACCAGTTTTAATCCATCTTCAAAAGTTAACGCACCACTGGCAACCAAAGCTGAAAATTCTCCAAGGGAATGTCCGGCAACCATATCAGGTTTAAAGGCATCGCCCAGAGTTTTAGCTAAAATAACGGAGTGTAAAAAGATGGCCGGTTGGGTTACTTTGGTTTCTTTAAGATCTTCAGCAGAACCTTCGAACATAATATCGGTAATATTAAATCCTAATATTTTATTGGCTTGTTCAAACAGTTCCTGCGCTTCAGGAGAATTCTCGTAAAGATCTAAGCCCATACCTGTGAACTGGGCACCCTGACCGGGAAAAATATATGCATTCATGTGTTTCGAATTTGTGATGCAAAAATAGAAATAAAAATAGAACTAAGCGCTATGAACAGCAGCTTCTGCACAGCGTTCGCCATCCATAGCTGCAGATACAATTCCGCCGGCATATCCCGCTCCTTCGCCACAAGGGTATAAGTTGCTGATCTTGGTGTGTTCTAAAGTATCTTTTCTCGGCACGGATACGGGTGAGGAGGTGCGTGATTCTACTCCAACAATATTAGCTTCTTCAGTATAATAACCTTTCATTTTTTGTCCGAAGGCCTGAAATCCTTTCCGTAAGCGACTACCAATCAGTTTTGGTAACAGCGAATGTAAGGGTGCCGATTTTAAACCGGGTTGGTATGAACAGGGATTTAATTGATTTGACAAGCGTCCTTCCACAAAATCTGTGAGTCGTTGAGCAGGGGCAGTCTGACTTCGGCCACCGGCCGTAAACGCCAAACGTTCCAGATCTTTTTGGTATTCTAAGGCTTTTAAAGCTCCGAAACTCTCGTATTTATAGAGGTCTTTTTCAGCATCAATTTCAACTACAATTCCTGAATTGGCGAACAAATTATTTCGTTTGGAAGGCGACATACCATTCACCACAACTTCGCCGGGTGCTGTTGCTGCGGGAACAATAAATCCTCCCGGACACATACAAAACGAATACACGCCTTTGCCATTAATCTGTTCTACCAAACTGTAGGAAGCGGCGGGAAGTAAATCGCTTCGCTGTCCTGAACAATGGTATTGTATGTTGTCGATAATTTCCTGAGGATGTTCCACACGAACACCCATCGCAAAGGATTTTGCGGCAATTTCGATCTGTTTTTTATCGAGAAGATAAAAAATATCGCGTGCTGAATGTCCCGTTGCCATGATCACTTTGTCAACAGTTATTTCTTTATCCCCATGTAATTGCAGGGCAATGATCTTTTTATTTTTAATAATGAAATCGGTAACTCGGGTTTCAAAATGAATTTCCCCACCATAGGTAAGGATGGTATTGCGGATATTCTGAACCACTTTCGGTAATTTGTTCGTGCCGATATGCGGATGTGCATCGATGAGGATCTGTTCGGTAGCGCCATGGTATACAAGGTTTTCAAAAATCCGGCGCACGTCACCACGCTTTAAGCTACGGGTATATAATTTACCATCGCTATAAGTTCCTGCTCCGCCTTCTCCAAAACAATAGTTAGAATCCTCGTTTACGATATGATCCTGATTGATGGCTTTCAGATCACGACGCCGGTCACGCACATTTTTTCCGCGTTCCAGAACAACGGGTTTAAAACCCAATTCTATGCAACGTAAAGCGGCATACATTCCGGCCGGACCAAAACCAATGATATGTATTGGTTTGGCCTTCGATACATCTTTATAATCAAAAGTATAGCCTGAAGCTTCGGGTGGATTTTCATTGATATAAACTGCAATCTTGTAATTAAAAATAATGCGTGGTGTACGGGCATCGATTGATTTTCGAAGCACTTTCACCGCAGTAATACCGGCGGAATCCATACCTAATTTTTTGGCCGCTCTTGTTTTTAAACTATTGCTTTGAGCTTCTTCCTCCAGGGATATGCGCAGTTGTATATTTTTAATCATTCTGAAGATGAAAATAAAACCTTATACTAAGGTTTAGTTTGGGTAAAAGTTACGCTTTTTCGTAGGTAATAAAGGAATAATCGTATCCGTTTTTGGCGTCCTTTTTATGAAAACTACGGCCGGTCTCTTTCCATTTCGAAGCATCAATTTCAGGGAAAAACGCATCGGCTTCAAAAGTGGCGTGCACACGGGTCAATTCGATCTTATCGGCTAAGGTAATAGCCTGCTTGTATATTTCACCACCACCAATAATAAAAGGCTGCACATCATTCTTTATTTTGTCTAAAGCGCTTTCCAAACTGTTTACTACGATTACGCCATCCGGAACCTCGTAATTTTTTTGATTGGTAATTACGATGTGCGTTCTGTTAGGAAGAGGTTTAGGAAAACTTTCAAAAGTCTTTCGTCCCATAATGATATGGTGTCCCTGGGTAAGCCTTTTGAAACGTTGCATATCATCGGGTAAGCTCCAGATCAATTGATTGTCTTTACCTAAAGCATTGTTTTCGGCTGCCGCAGCAATAATGGTTAATTCACTTTTTTTTTTGGAGGTCCCATCATTCTCAAGAACCTCTTTATCTGCCTTTAATGCGGCGTCTTTTTCAACTTTAGTCCTTAATTTTTCGATGCGGTTTTCTTGTTTTGCTACCAGTTTTTCCAATTGGTTTTTCTCCCAGTCTTTACCCATAAAACGATGGGTAATAAACACATTGAAGGTATGATACAATAGGAAGAATAACCAAATGGTAATGGCGATTACAAACCATTGGGTGTTAAAAATGGTAAAATCTTTACCGACACCAAAGACCACATTAGCCAGTATAAAAAATAGTGATCCAATTAAGAAAACCACAAAATGCGAGTACAAATGCTTTTTTTGTCTGATGCGTTTTTGAGCGTTTTCTATAAGCTCTAATTGCGCTTTATCGATATGCGAATCTGTTTTGTTCTTATTAAACATAGCGTAAAAATCTTAGGGTAAAGTTAAGGCTTTTTTAGAGATAATTAAGGTCTTTTAAAACCCTTAAAATTAGTGAATTAGCGAAAACGTTTGCGTGAAATTTGACATTGGAGATAGGGAAAAATTCCTTTTTTTATGTTGTTAATACCATAAAATATTTGGTAATTTTTTTCCAACCGTTAAATTAAGTTAATTACATATTAAGAAAATGATAATTCTATCGCCTAATGCGTTAATTTCCTGTGCGCTATGCACTAACTTTTATACCTTAGCGCCATCAAACAATATTTTATATTATGGCTATTAAAAAACAATATTTGAAAAGCAAACCTATTTGCAAGGTCACTTTTTCAATAGATGCTGAGGATGCAAAGAAGGTTTCTGTTGTTGGAAGTTTTAACGATTGGAACGCGAAGAAAGTTCCATTAAAGAAATTAAAGAACGGTACTTTTAAAGGTACTGTAGACTTAGAAAAAGATAACACTTATGAATTCAAGTATCTGGTAGACGGAGCTTACGTTAACGACGAAAGTGCTGATGCATATGCATGGAACGATTATGCCGGTGCTGAAAATAGTGTTGTAACTGTTTAAGATTAAAGATTTAAAAAAATGAAAAAGCTTTCCTTTTTTGGAAAGCTTTTTTTTATACGGCTACCACACCTTTAATGTGAGGATGCGGATCGTAGTTTTCTAAGGTAAAATCTTCAAAGGTAAAGTCGAAGATATCTTTGATCTCCGGATTTAATTTCATTTTTGGGAGAGGTCGTGGTTCACGCGATAATTGTAATTCTAATTGCTCCATATGATTATTATAAATGTGAGCATCACCAAATGTGTGAATAAAATCTCCGGGTTCGTAGCCGCAAACCTGCGCCATCATCATGGTAAACAGTGCGTAAGAGGCAATGTTGAAAGGCACACCTAAAAAGATGTCGGCACTACGCTGATATAACTGACAGGATAATTTTCCATCGGCTACATAGAATTGAAAAAAGGCATGACACGGCGGTAAGGCAGCTTTTCCATTCGCAACATTCTCACTAAAACTTTTTGAAGTATCGGGAAGCACGGAAGGGTTCCATGCTGAAACCAACATGCGCCGACTGTTTGGATTTGTTTTTAATTTGTGAATAACCTCTTTGATCTGGTCGATCTCGTCGTCGTTCCAGTTACGCCACTGATGGCCATATACCGGACCCAAATCGCCATTGTCGTCAGCCCATTCATTCCAGATTCGCACGCCATTATCCGTAAGATATTTGATATTCGTATCACCTTTTAAGAACCAAAGCAGTTCATAAATAATCGATTTTAAGTGCAGTTTTTTGGTGGTCACCATGGGGAATCCTTCACTAAGATCGAATCGCATTTGATAACCAAAGACACTTTTTGTACCGGTTCCGGTGCGATCGCCTTTTTCATTACCGTGTTCTAAAACATGTTTTACCAGGTCGTGATACTGTTGCATAATCTATATCTTTTTTCCGGATTGAAAAATATAAAAAAAGGGTAAAACCAAAATGATTCCACCCCGTAATTCTATTAAAAGTTATTAACTTAATTTGTTATTAATGCGTAAGATCTTTGATAACCTTAGGGTTGTGTTTGTGTTTGAACAAGAAGGCAAAAGCAATAGCAATAACCAGCGAGTAGATCGCGAAAGTTAGCCAGATGTCATGCCAGTCTTTTCCGCTTGCGGAAGTAAAATAATGATCGATCAAATAACCACTTACCACACTGCCAAAAATAGCCCCAACACCATTGGTCATCATCATAAATAAACCCTGAGCCGAAGAGCGTATTTTAGGATCTGTTGAGGTTTCAACAAAAAGGGATCCTGAAATATTGAAAAAGTCGAAGGCCATACCGTAAACGATACAGGATAGAACAATTAATACAAGTCCGAATCCTTCCGGATATCCGTAGGCAAAAAACGCAAAGCGCAATACCCAGGCTATCATACTCATCAGCATCACTTTTTTAATACCAAAACGTTTTAAAAAGAAAGGAATGGCTAAAATGAATAGGGTTTCAGACATTTGCGATATCGACATAATGATGGTAGAATATTTTACCACGAAGGAGTCCGCATATTGTGGGATCAACTTAAAATCATCTAAATAAACATCGCCGTAGGCATTGGTAAGTTGTAAGGCTGCTCCTAAAAACATACTGAAAATAAAGAACAAAGCCATTTTATAATTCATGAATAATTTGAAGGCATCCAAGCCGAAGAGCTCTACAATGGAATTGCTTCCTTCAGTAGTGTTTTTGGGTTTACATTTGGGTAGGGTAAACGAATACAAGCCTAAAGCGATTGCTACAACACCGGCTATGTAAAATTGATTTGCCGATGCCTTATTGCCACTTAAGTTGGTGATCCACATAGCCACGATAAAACCGATGGTTCCCCAAACCCGAATGGGTGGGAAATCTTTAACAACATCCAGGTCACTTTTCTTTAAAGCGTTGTAGGCTACAGAATTTGAAAGCGCAATGGTTGGCATGTAAAAAGCCATGGCCAACAAGATCACCCAGAAAAAGGTTACCGTATCATTGATCATGGGAACATATAAAAGTGTTAAACCACCTAAAACATGCAAAAGACCGTAGAGTTTTTCAGCGTTGACCCATCGATCGGCAATGATACCACAGATGGCGGGCATGAATAACGATGCAATTCCCATGGTAGAAAAAATGGCCCCGAAATCAGAACCATCCCAACCTTTGGTTCCAAACCAGTAATTGGCTACTGTGATTAACCATGCGCCCCAAACAAAAAATTGCAGGAAGTTCATGATAATCAATCGAAATTTTACACTCATAGAATATTTGAAATGCTAATTTTACTGTTCTCGTTTTGAGATTTCATCACGAATGTGTGCTGCTTTTTCGTAGTCTTCACTGGCAACAGCTTCATCCAGCATGATATGAAGTTCTTTCAAACTTTTGCCTTTCAAGTTTTCCTTTGGCGTTTCGCTTTCCAGTTCACTGGCTACCAGATCATCCATGATAACACCATCATTGGTGTCTTCTTCATCTTCTTTTTTCGGATTCACCTTCAGGTAAATACCGGCTTTATCAAGTATGTTTTTATAGGTAAAAATTGGCGCCTGGAAGCGCAGAGCCAAAGCAATGGCATCACTGGTTCTGGCATCGATGATCTCTTCGATCTTATCGCGTTCACAGATCAAACTAGAATAAAAAACACCATCAACCAACTTGTGGATGATCACTTGTTTTACAACAATATCAAACCGGTCAGCAAAATTTTTAAACAGATCATGGGTTAGTGGGCGTGGCGGACTAATTTCTTTTTCCAAAGCAATGGCTATCGACTGGGCTTCAAAGGCACCAATAACAATAGGCAGCTTACGGTCTCCGTCTACCTCATTTAATATCAAGGCATACGCGCCATTTTGGGTTTGGCTGTACGAAATACCTTTTATATTTAGTTTTACTAAGCTCATAACAATAAAAAGCAAAGAACTGTTTAAATTAGGACTTTACCAACTGTAAATTACAGTTTTTCGTAATAAAATGCTAATTTAAACAGTTCTAAATGACTTCCCAAGGGAAGTAAAAAATTATTGTTGCGCTTTAAACGCTTTCAATTTTTCGATAAGTTGCGGTACGACTTCAAAGGCATCACCAACAACGCCATAATCAGCAGCTTTAAAGAAAGGCGCTTCGGGATCGTTGTTAATAACCACTTTGTATTTAGAGGCGTTGATCCCTGCTAAATGCTGTATCGCGCCTGAAATTCCCACAGCAATATAAAGATTTGCAGCCACCGGTTTTCCGGTTTGTCCCACGTGTTCACTGTGTGGTCGCCAACCTAGATCAGATACCGGTTTTGAACAGGCTGTGGCAGCACCAAGAACATCAGCAAGCTCTTCGATCATACCCCAGTTTTCAGGACCTTTTAAACCACGACCGGCTGATACTACGATATCGGCATCAGCAATCGTTACTTTATCAGTGGCTTTGTCTACAGATTCTACCTTGATGCCACTTTCCGGAATTTCCGGTGAAAAATCTTCAACTTTAGCATCGGTATTATTTTCATGTAAACCGAAGGAATTGTTAGAAACTCCGATCAGTTTCACATCAGTTTTCAATTCTAATATCTCAAAAGCTTTATTAGTGAAAGCATTTCGTTTTACTTGGAACGGGGCGGTGCTTACCGGTGTTTCAACCACATTGGAAGCATAGCCTGCGTTAAGATCTACAGCTAAAAGAGGCGCCAGGTATTTATCGTTGGCACTCGAGCTCATCACGATCACTTTCGAATCTTCTTGTTGCGCAGCTTCCTTGATAACATCAGCATAAACACTGGCGTTAAAGGTTTTAAGAGCATCATTTTTTACATTCAAAACCTTATTCACACCGTAAGTGCCTAAAGCACTCGGATCATCAGCGTTAAAACTGATCGCCGTAACGGAGGTACCCATAGCATCGGCAACAGCCTTGGCATAGGAGGAAACCTCAAATGCAATTTTTTTAAATTTTCCTTGTTCGGATTCTGTATATACTAAAACGGACATAATGTTTTTTATCTTTTTAGTTTAATGTTTTCTTTTTGAATTTTTTTTAGATCACTTTGGCTTCGTTGTGAAGTAAGTTCACCAGCTCATCCAGATTATCAGGAGAAACAAGTTTCACGTCACCTTTTGGTGCCGGTTTTTCAAATTTCACAGAACTGGTTTCAGCATCGGTAGCTACGGGTTCAACCACATTTAATGGTTTTTTACGTGCCATCATAATACCACGCATGTTTGGGATTTTAAGATCACTTTCTTCAACCAGACCTTTTTGACCACCAATAACAAGAGGAAGTGAGGTTGTTACGGTTTCTTTACCACCGTCGATTTCTCTCACGGCTTTTGCGGTAGTTCCGTCAACATCTAAACTGATACATTTATTGATAAAATTAGCTTTTAGTAATCCTGCTAACATACCCGGAACCATACCACCGTTATAGTCGATGGACTCACGACCACAAATGATGAGGTCATAACCGCCATCTTCAACTACTTTAGCTAATTGCTTGGCTACAGAAAAGCCGTCGGTAGCAGGGGTGTTCACCCGGATCGCATCATCTGCACCAATCGCCAAAGCTTTACGAAGCGTAGGTTCAGTTTCAGGTCCGCCAACATTCACAACGGTAACGCTGGCGCCTTGTTTTTCTTGAAACCACATGGCTCGCGTTAGGCCAAATTCATCATTCGGATTAATAACAAATTGCACTCCATTAGTGTCAAACTTTGTATCGTTTTCCGTAAAATTAATTTTCGACGTTGTGTCTGGTACATGACTTATACAGACTAATATTTTCATAATATTTTAAGTTTAATTTTTATTAAAGTTGGTAAACTTTTAATGCAAAAATAGGCTTTTAAACCACCTTTTTATCAAAGGCGCTACGAAGTTAATTATTTTATTTCAAAAATACTATGCATGCATAATAAATTTTAAAAAAATTGTCTTAAGCACCTCGGCATTTATTGTTATTTTTGTGGTTCCAATAAATATGTATTAAATGAAGACAATTCAATTTAGAGAAGCGGTTTGTGAAGCCATGAGCGAGGAAATGCGTCGCGACGAGAGCATTTACCTTATGGGTGAAGAAGTAGCGGAATACAATGGTGCTTACAAAGCTTCCAAGGGTATGTTAGACGAGTTTGGACCGAAACGTGTTATCGATACGCCAATTTCTGAGTTGGGATTTGCCGGTATAGCTATAGGTTCTGCTATGAATGGTAACCGACCTATTGTGGAATATATGACCTTCAACTTCTCTCTGGTTGGAATTGATCAAATTATAAACAACGCTGCAAAGATCAGACAAATGTCCGGCGGGCAATTTAATTGTCCGATTGTATTTCGCGGCCCTACAGCTTCAGCGGGACAGTTGGGAGCAACACACTCACAAGCTTTTGAGAGTTGGTTTGCCAACACACCAGGGCTAAAAGTGGTGGTGCCTTCAAACCCAAAGGATGCTAAAGGATTATTAAAAGCAGCCATTAGAGATGACGATCCTGTTATTTTTATGGAAAGTGAGCAAATGTACGGTGATAAAGGTGAAGTACCTGAGGGAGAATACATTATTCCGTTAGGTGTTGCTGAGGTGAAACGCAAAGGTGATGATGTAACCATTGTTTCTTTTGGTAAGATCATTAAAGAAGCCTACAAAGCTGCCGACGAACTCGAAAAAGAAGGTATTTCCTGTGAGATTATTGATCTGCGTACGGTACGTCCTCTGGATAAAGCAACTATTTTAGAATCTGTGAAGAAAACAAATCGTTTAGTGGTTCTGGAAGAAGCGTGGCCGTTTGGAAACGTTGCTACTGAAATTACTTATATCATTCAAAATGAAGCTTTCGATTATCTGGATGCTCCAATTATCAAAATAAATACGGCTGATACACCTGCGCCATATTCCCCGGTTTTATTGGAAGAATGGTTGCCTAATAGCGACGATGTTGTTAAGGCGGTGAAAAAAGTTCTCTACAAATAAAAACTTAATATTTACGTTATATAAACTTCATTGGCAACGCTGTTAATGAAGTTTTTTTGTCTTATGACCAAATCCTTTCTTTCCATACTTCTATTCTTAAGCCTACTTTCCGCGACTGCGCAAACCAAAGTGAGTGGTTATGTTTTTGACGAATCGAATGTGCCTGTAGCCTATGCCAATGTTATTTTTAAGAATTCGAAAGAAGGAACCACAACGGATGAAAATGGTAAATTCTATCTAGAATCGGACACCACCTGGTCCATTTTAGAAGTGTCTTTTCTCGGGTATGAAACAATGGAAATCCCTTTGGATAAAAAGGTGAATTATAATATGTCGATTGTTTTAAAGGAACAGGCCTCCGAACTTGGTCAGGTTGTTATCGTTTCCGGAAAACAACCGAAAAAAAATAATCCGGCCATCGATCTGCTGCGAAAAATCTGGGAACATAAACGTAAAAATGGTTTAAAACAGTTCGATCAATACCAGTACGATAAGTACGAAAAAGTAGAATTCGACATCAATACCATCGACAGTTCATTAATAAAAAGTAAACTGTTCAGAGGTATGGAATTCGTTTTCGATCAAGTGGATACCTCCCGTGTTACCGGTAAAACCTATTTGCCGATGTTTATAAATGAAGCCGCTTCTGAAGTTTATGGCGATAACACATTGCAGCAGGAAAAGGAGGTTTTAAAAGGGAATAAGAACTCCGGTTTTAGCGATAACCAGATCATCATTGATTTCGTTAACGACCTGTATTCCGACTTCAATGTTTATGACAATTATTTAAAGTTCTTTGATAAAAGCTTTGTGAGTCCGCTTTCCCGAACAGGGATCAATACGTATAATTATGTGCTGTCGGACAGTGCTTATATTGATAACAAATGGTGTTACAACATTATCTATTATCCAAGGCGCAAGAACGAGCTCACCTTTAAAGGCGATTTTTGGGTAGCCGATACCACTTTTGCCGTTAAGGAAATTAATTTGAAAGCATCGAAAAGTGCTAATATCAACTGGGTGAAGGATATTTATATCGAACAGGAATTTGAAGTGCTCAATGACTCCTTATTTTTGATCAAGCGTGATTATATGATGAGTGATTTCGCCTTCAATAAAAAAGAAAAATCAAGAGGAATTTACGGTAAACGAACAACGTTATACAATAATTATAAGTTCGATATTAAGAAACCCAAGAAATTTTACGAGACCGAAGTTTATAATTACGACCAGGATATTTACGATCGTGATGCGCAGTTTTGGGCTGAGAATCGCCTGGAAAAATTAAATCAGGATGAGCAAGGCGTTTATAAGATGCTCGATACACTCAAAACGGTCAAGAAATTTAAACATCTCTATAATTTGGGAAGCATTCTGGCCTCGGGATATATTGAATTCAATAGTTTGCCTCTGGATTACGGCCCTATTTTCTCGACATTTGGGTATAATCAGGTAGAGGGTTTACGACTTCGAACCGGCCTGCGAACGTATTTTGGACGTAATGACCTTTGGCGTTTAGAAGGCTTTCTGGCTTATGGTTTTGACGATGATAAATTTAAATACGGCATTTCAGGAAAATGGTTGCTCGATAAGAAGAGTCGCTTGATAATCTCCGGTGGGAATAGGCGCGACGTAGAGCAAATAGGAGCAAGTTTAACCAGTAGCACGGATGTTTTAGGTCGAAATTTAGCCTCGTCTTCCGTTGTTGGAACAGGCGTAAATGACAAGCTTACCAATATTAATTTGACCAGTTTTGCTATTGAAGCTGAGCCCTGGCGAAATTTGATATTTCGATTAGGTGGAAACTACCGTACACTCGAATCGGCATCGCCAACATTTAGTTTGGATTACAATACTCCAAATGGTGTAGCTTCGAATATCAACCAGTACGAATCCTCCTTCTCTATGTATTATTTTCCAAAACGGAAAATGACAGGATTTGGGGTAGAACGAACTCCGGCAAATGATGATTATGCCCGCGTTTTTGCTCAAATTAGTCGTAGTGATAAGAACATTTTACAGAGTGATTTTGATTATACGAAACTACAGTTTTCTTATGTGCAACCCTGGCAATTAGGTGGTTTAGGACGATTAACAACCAGTCTTGAAGCTGGAAAAACTTTTGGCGACGTACCTCTGGGACTCTTGAGCGTGGTTCCCGGAAATCAGTCGTATTTTTCAATTTACAACACCTTTTCACAATTGGATTTTTACGAATTCGTGACCGATACCTACACTTCGGTGCAATTGGAGCATAATTTTAATGGTAGGTTATTTTCCAGAATTCCGCTATTGCGGAAACTTAACCTACGTGAAATTGTGAGTATTCGTGGTGTTTGGGGAACTTTATCACAAGGAAATATCGACCTGAATACTACCAATAATCCTAATAGTATTCCTTTAAAAGCCCCGTCGGATGAACCTTACTATGAATACAGTTTAGGTATAGGTAATATTTTTAAAGTTTTCCGCATCGATTTTAATTTCCGTGGAAATTATAAGGATCCCGTGGCGTATCCCGATGCTCGAAAGTTTGGGGTTACAGGTAGTTTCGGTTTCTATTTTTAAGCCTTTTTACGTTTCATTTTTCGCATAACATCCAAAGCCTGAAGTAAAACCGGATTGCGGTTGCCGGTATTCCAAACCATGGATAATTCCGTACGTTGTTTAATGTTATTCAGATCAATGAATTTGACACCTTTTACAGCATCGTTCTGTAGTGATTTTGGAACGATTGAAATTCCAAAATGATTTGCCACAAGTTTGTAAATAGAGGTGGCGTGTATCGTGAGATGAGATACAGCAGGCATAAAACCACTGTCTTTAAAGATCTGCATGACCTTTTCGTAATATGAGGCGCTGTAATTAGGGTCGAAAAGAATAAAGGTTTCTTCTTTGAATTGCGCCATGGATTTAAAATTTTTCGAATTAATTGGGTGATCCTCCGGAAGCACAACACAAAAGATATCACTCAAAACCGTTTGTTTTTCAAGATGTTTGGGAACATCCTCCAGGCGCATAAAACCAATATCGATTCCAAAGGAAAGTAACTCATCAATTTGATTTTGGTTCTCCATTTCCTTCAAACTGAATACAACATCAGGATGATCCTCGCGGTATTTTATCAACAGGTCGGGGATAATATTCTGCATGGCTGAACCGACGTAACCTATTTTTAACTGCCCTTTTCTACCGGCCTGGATCAATTTCGCATGATCCAGAATATCTTCAAGTTGCTTCAGGTTAAGCTGCAATTCTTTTTTCAGGTATTCACCCGTTTTGGTGAGGACAACTTTACGGTTGTGGCGATCAAATAAAATGACACCCAGATCGTTCTCCATCTGCTTGATCTGCCGGCTCAGACCGGGTTGGGAAATATATAAGCGATCCGCAGCTTTCCTAAAGTGTAATTCTTCGGCAACAGCCAAAAAGTAACGTAAATGACGTAATTCTATTTGATAACTCATAGTTATTAATTACTAACAAAGATAGTCTTTTTAAGCATTAATTTAAAACGTAATTTTGTGGAACAAAATCAAATCAAACATGTTTAAATACGGTATCGATAAGCTGACGGTAGAAACCGTAATGGCTATTTGTAATAAGGAAGTTAAGGGTGTTTTAACGGAAGAAACCCGAGAAGTTTTGCAAAGATCAAGGCAAAATGTTGAAACCATGGCGGCTTCCAATAAAGCTGTTTATGGCATCAATACAGGTTTTGGTCCGCTATGCGATGTGCAAATTACCCCGGAAGAAACCAGTTTGTTGCAGCACAATTTATTGATCACTCATGCTGTTGGTGTTGGAAAACCTATTTCGGCCCAACTTTCAAAACTGATGCTGATCTGTAAGGTGCATGCTTTGTGTCAGGGCTTTTCAGGAATTCGATTGGAGGTGGTAGAACGTATTTTGTATTTTATAGAGCGCGATCTCATTCCCGTTGTTCCGGAACAAGGTTCTGTTGGCGCTTCAGGAGATCTGGCGCCTTTATCGCATTTATTCTTAACACTTTTTGGTGAAGGTGAATTTTGGGATGGCGAGGCTATAGTTCCCGCAAAACAGGTTTTGCATCAATATGGATTGGAACCCTTACGGTTGGAAGCTAAAGAAGGGTTAGCACTCATTAATGGTACGCAGTTTATTTTGGCGCACGCTATTACAGGTTTGCACAAAATGAACTATCTGCAGCAACTGGCTGATGTTGCCGGGGCTATGAGTATTGAAGGGTATAAAGGTAGTGCCTCACCGTTTAAGGAGGCCTTGCATACCATCAGACCCTTCAAAGGTAATTTAGAGGTCGCTGCGCATATGCGTGAATTGTTCAGGGATTCAGAGAATATCATGTCGCATGAAAATTGCGAACGCGTTCAGGATCCGTATTCGATGCGTTGTATTCCGCAGGTTCATGGCGCTTCGCGAAATGCATATTACCACTTGAAGGAATTAGCAGAGATCGAAATGAATTCTGTTACCGATAATCCTATCGTGCTAAGTGAAACGGAAGCGATCTCGGGAGGTAATTTCCATGGTCAGCCGTTGGCGATGGCTTTGGATTACGCCTCTATTGCAGCCTCAGAACTTGGAAATATTTCAGATCGCCGTTCCTATTTATTAATTGAAGGCAAATTTGGATTACCACGTTTGTTAACAACGGGAGGTGGACTTAATTCCGGATTTATGATTCCGCAGTACACAACAGCAGCATTGGTAACCGAGAATAAATCATTGTGTTTTCCGCCATCGGCGGATAGTATTCCAACCTCTTTAGGTCAGGAAGATCACGTTTCGATGGGTAGTATTTCCGGACGAAAATTCAATCAGATCCTTAATAACCTGGAAAATATTCTGGCTATCGAATTGATGTATGCGGCGCAAGCCCTGGAATTCCGACGCCCTAATCGATTTTCAGAGATTGTAGAAAAGAATTTTAAATTGATTCGTTCCCGGGTTAAAAAATTGGAAGAAGATCGCTTGTTGAAGGATGATATTCAGGCTATGGCGACACTAGTAAGAAATAAAGAAATAATCGTTTAAAAATCGAAAAAACATGACGTTCAAGGAAAGCATATTACAAGGCATACCGGTTAAACTACCGGCAAAGAAACCCTATCCGGAAAACTCGAATCGTGCGCCGAAACGAAAAGATATATTATCAACGGAAGAAAAAAAGTTGGCCGTTAGAAACGCTTTACGTTATTTTCCTGAAGCCTGGCATGATACTTTAGCCAAAGAATTTGCTCAGGAACTTTTAGATTTTGGGCGTATTTATATGTATCGCTTTAAGCCGGATTATCCCATGTATGCCAGACCCATCCACGAATATCCTGCGAAATCACAACATGCTGCAGCCATTATGTTGATGATCCAAAACAATCTCAATCCTGACGTCGCACAGCATCCTGAAGAGTTGATCACTTATGGTGGAAACGGGGCCGTATTTCAGAACTGGGCGCAGTATTTACTCACCATGAAATATCTGGCAACGATGACGGATGAGCAAACCCTGCACCTATATTCCGGACATCCCATGGGGCTGTTTCCTTCTTCAAAAGCGGCACCACGTGTGGTTGTAAGTAACGGTATGATGATCCCGAATTATTCTAAACCAGACGACTGGGAACGCTTCAATGCTTTGGGGGTTACGCAATACGGACAAATGACAGCGGGGTCTTTCATGTATATCGGTCCGCAGGGCATCGTTCACGGTACTACAATTACCGTTATGAATGCCTTCCGAAAGCAATTGAAATCCGGGGAGTCACCTTCGGGAAAAGTATTTTTAACAGCCGGATTAGGAGGAATGAGTGGGGCGCAACCTAAGGCTGGAAATATTGTAGGTTGTATTACGGTTTGCGCCGAGATCAATCCGAAAGCCGCTAAAAAACGTTACGATCAAGATTGGGTTGATGAACTTATTGACGATATGGACGCCTTGGTTTTTCGTGTTCGTGAGGCTCAGAAAAATGATGAGGTGGTTTCTATTGCTTTCATCGGTAATGTAGTGGATGTTTGGGAACGCTTTTATGATGATGATATTTATGTGCATTTAGGTTCAGATCAAACCTCGCTGCATATTCCATGGACCGGTGGCTATTACCCTGTAGGCTTAACGTATGAGGAATCGAATACCATGATGCGCGAGCAACCAGAGCCATTTAAAGAAAAAGTGCAGGCTTCCTTAAGAAGACAGGCGGATGCCATAAATAAACATGCGGAGCGTGGCACGTATTTCTTCGATTATGGAAATGCCTTTTTATTGGAAGCTTCTCGTGCCGGTGCTGATGTTATGGATGGCGATGACTTTAAATACCCATCCTATGTTCAGGATATTTTAGGGCCCATGTGTTTTGATTATGGTTTTGGGCCGTTCCGCTGGGTTTGTACTTCCGGAAAATCTGAAGATCTGGATTTTACAGATGGTATAGCGTCCAATGTTCTAAAGACCATTCAGGAAACTGCACCGGAAGAAATCAAACAGCAAATGCAGGATAATATCACCTGGATCGAAAATGCCAAATCCAATAAATTGGTTGTTGGCTCGCAAGCACGTATCTTGTATGCAGATGCGGAAGGACGTTTAAAAATTGCTGAAGCTTTTAATAAGGCGGTTGCTGAAGGGCATATAGGACCGGTAGTTTTAGGTCGCGATCATCACGATGTGAGTGGTACAGATTCACCTTATAGAGAAACCTCGAATATTTACGATGGCAGTCAGTTTACTGCCGATATGGCTATTCAAAATGTCATTGGTGATAGCTTCCGTGGTGCATCTTGGGTATCCATCCACAATGGTGGTGGCGTAGGCTGGGGTGAAGTGATCAACGGAGGATTTGGTTTGGTATTGGATGGCAGTAAAGAAGCTGATGCCCGATTGAAAAACATGTTGTTCTATGATGTAAATAATGGTATTGCACGCCGAAGTTGGGCACGAAATGATGAGGCTATTTTTGCTATAAAGCGCGAAATGGAACGTACGCCAAATCTTAAAGTAACCTTACCTCATATGGTTGAGGATAACCTCTTAAATGATCTCTTTTAATGAAACTATTAGTAAAAAATATTAAGGAATTACTTCAGGTTCGGGAGACATCGACGTCATTTCTATCAGGAAAGGAAATGGCCGAATTGCCAACAATTAAAAATGCTTTTTTGGTTGTTGAAGATGAAATGATCTCAAATTTCGGACCGATGACAGACTGTCCTGAAAGTATAGATTTTGATCAGGTTGAAGATGCTTCGGGGAAAATTGTTATACCTACCTGGTGCGATTCGCATACGCATTTGGTTTATGCCGGAAATCGGGAGAGGGAGTTCGTGGATCGCATTCATGGATTGACCTATGAAGAAATCGCTAAGAAAGGTGGTGGAATCTTAAATTCGGCAAAGACGCTTCAAAATACTTCTGAAGAAGACCTCTATCAACAAAGTAAGGCACGATTGAAAGCTGTCATGGCCATGGGAACTGGAGCCATCGAGATCAAATCAGGGTATGGACTAACTCTTGAAGCTGAATTAAAAATGCTTCGCGTGATCAAACGCTTAAAAGAAGCGTTTCCGATAAGTGTAAAAGCAACATTTCTAGGGGCTCATGCCGTTCCTAAAAACACCGATAAAGAAACTTATGTGAAGGAACTCATTGAAAGTTGGATCCCAAAAATAGCCGGCGAGAATCTGGCAGAATATATTGATGTGTTTTGTGAAACCGGTTATTTTTCTGTGGAAGATACCGAAGCTATATTAAAGGCAGGAAAGGCTTATGGATTAAAAGCTAAGATCCACGTGAACCAGTTTACTACCATTGGAGGCGTTGCCGCGGGTGTTAAAAATGATGCTTTATCGGTAGATCATTTAGAATTGCTTTTGGAAGCCGATATCCAAGTTTTACAAAATTCCAGGACCATGCCCGTAGCGCTACCGGGGTGTTCCTATTTTTTGAGCATTCCCTACACACCCGCAAGAAAAATTATAGATACCGGATTGCCTTTGGCTTTAGCCACAGACTATAATCCTGGTTCTGCGCCATCGGGAAATATGAATTTTGTAGTATCCACAGCTTGCGTGAAAATGGGAATGACCCCTGAAGAAGCCATTAATGCGGCAACCATAAACGGCGCTTATGCCATGGGCTTAGAAAATCAATTAGGTTCTATAACGAAAGGAAAATTCGCTAATTTTATGATTACGGAACCTGTTAATTCATACAGTTTTTTACCGTATTCCTTTGGTGAAGATCATGTGGATTCGGTGTATATAAAAGGACATAAAATTGAGTAAAGATTTGCAACATACTAATTATAACCCGGGAAAACCTGATCATTGGTCTGGAAGAAAAATTTCTGAGAGCTTAGGTGTGCAATATTGGTATCAAGCCGTTGTATGTAAAGCCATTTCAGAATTGAAAAATCTGGAATCCGGTGGTTTTGGTTTATTGGGGTATGCCTGCGATGAAGGTGTTAAACGCAATCAGGGCAGGGTAGGTGCAGTGGAAGGACCAAAAGTCTTGCGTGGAAAATTGGGTAAAGTGGCCTGGCATCATGAAACTAAAACCGTTTATGATTTTGGAACTGTTCTATGTAAAGACTCCGATCTTGAAGCTTGCCGCGAAACATTTTCAGAAAGTATTGCGAACATGATTTCGAACAGGATCTTTCCTATTGGTTTAGGTGGCGGTCATGATATGGCTTATGCCCATTTTATGGGAATCAAAAAGGCTTGTGAGAACCAAAATAAACGTATTGGAATCATCAATTTTGATGCACATTTTGATCTGCGCCCAATAGAAGAAAGTCCAAATTCAGGAACACCTTTCAATCAAATAAATAGTGTGCTTAAGAAAGAAAATAAACCTTTCGATTATTTTGTTTTGGGCATTCAAAAAGGATCAAATACCAAACAGCTATTTGAGATTGCTAAAGCTGAACAGGTCAAGGTTGTTTATGCAGAGGAATGTCTATCAGATAAATCTTCTTTGGAAGCAATAAAATCCAAACTAAATGCCTTTATCGCATCTGTTGATACCTTGTATATCACTATCGATTTGGATGGCTTTTCTTCAGCTTATGCGCCGGGGGTTAGCGCGCCTTCACCATTGGGATTTTCTCCGGACTTTGTTTTTAACATCCTGGGTTTTCTATTGAATAGTGAGAAGGTTATTGCTCTGGATATCGCCGAGTTAAATCCGAAGTACGACCGTGATGGCCAAACAGCTATTTTAGCTTCGAGGCTAGTTGATTTTGTTGTTGGCAACGCGCCCCGAAGCTTATAGGTTTTTAATTCTGTTTCTTTTTGAAGGAATCAAACTCAGATGGTTTGTCTTCTTTTGGGAAACTATTATTGCTCATATCGGTATCAGCGAACTCAAAATTAGGATCCAGATTCACTTCTTTTACCTCCTTGTCCTTGATAAAGGTTCTCTTAACCTCATATTCATTTCTGCGCCAGATCTGGGCAGGTAATCGTTCGATCTCGGTAGTGCCATCCGTATAGATCCATTGAATAGTTACCGGCATTACCAGTCCGCCAACATTTTTAATAGTGACCTCATAGATGTTTTTGCCTGAAACAGCTTTACGCATTTCGTCGTTATCGATACGCGATAGGAACTGACCGTAATCAGAATCCGGTGAATCTGTCATGGGAACAACTTCAGGACCGTTTGAGAAATCTTTGGCATTGCTATTTGCAGCATTACCTTGAGCTTCTATTTTCATTTTGGAAACCTTGTTCTGATCTTCAATATTCTTATTGTCCTCATAAACTTTGAACCATTTTACATTGCTGAGCTCCATATCCACATGGTCTGTGGTAAAGAACCAGCCTCTGAAAAACCAGTCCAAATCTGTTGCGGAGGCGTCTTCCAATGTTCTGAAAAGATCTGCAGGATTCGGATGCTTGTACTTCCAACGATTGGCATATGTGCGGAAAGCTTCATCGAATAAGGCTTTACCCATAATAGAATTTCGCAACATTTGTAAACCTACCGTAGGTTTTTGGTAAAAGTTATTTCCAAATTGATTGAATAACTCGTTATCTGAGGTTACCATGATTGGACGCATAATATTGGTGTCGCCACTCATGTAAGGCACAATACTTTTTGGTGTTGTATGTCTGTAATCAGGATAGCGTTCAGCTAAAGTGCGTTGATGTAAAAAGGTATTCAAACCTTCATCCATCCACATCCATTTACGCTCATCAGAACTCACGATCATCGGGAACCAGTTATGCCCAACTTCATGAACGATGGTGCTTACCATACCTTGCTTGGCGCGCTCGCTGATAAAACCATTTTTATCCGGACGACCACCATTAAAACTGATCATGGGATATTCCATACCAATATTGGAGGTGTTTACAGAAATCGCCACAGGGTAAGGATAATCAAATGTGGCTTCAGAGTAAACTTCAAGGGCTTGCTTAACAGCGTTTGTAGATTCCTCTTTCCAAACCGGTAACCCTTCTTTAGGATAGAAGGACATAGCCATGACCTTATTGGTTGGAAGTTTTACGGCCTGAGCATCCCAAAGGAATTTTCTTGAAGCCGCAAAAGAGAAATCTCTAACATTTTTAGCAGAGAATTTCCAGGTTTTCTCTTTATTCGATTTTGTTTTTTCATTTGCAATGGCTTCATCTTCCGTAATGATCATGACTGGTTTATCATAACTATTTTCAGCTTCGGCCATGCGCTCCCTTTGCGTTTTTGTTAAAACCTCATTGGAGTTCATTAATTTACCGGTTGCTGCCACAACATAATCCGCAGGAATGGTAATGGCAACATCAAAATCGCCAAATTCCAAAGCAAATTCACCTAAGCGCTGAAATTGCTGATTTTGCCAACCTTCTGTATCGTTGTAAACAGCCATTCTGGGGTACCAATGCCCCATAAGGAATTCTTTGTTATCATCTTCCGGATAATACTCAAAACCTTCGCGCGATAAGCGGAACAAACTGCGATCTGTGGCCGGATACGACCAGGCTACATGAAACTGAATTGAAGATCCGGGTTTAAGTGGTTCACTCAAATTCAATTTCATCATGGTATTATTTACCAAAGTGCTAATTGGTTTGCCGTTTGTATCTGTAACAGATTTAATGGTATAACCCGCAGGAAATTTAATAGGACGGGTAAGGAATTCCATTTTTCTGGTAGTGATACCGTCTTCCATACCATTGAAAATAGAGCCAAAATCCTCATTACCTTCTTTATTGACATTTTGTTCTAATTGCACCCACAAATAATCCAATACGTCTGGAGAGTTGTTGAAATAAGTAATGGTTTCCTCGCCGGAAAGTACGTTTGTCTTTTCATCAATGTGTGCTTTGATATCGTAATTAGCACGTTGCTGCCAATACTCAGCACCTGGAGCACCACTTGCCGCACGATATGTGTTTGGTGCCGCGATCATGTTGTCGATAGGTTCGAATTTGCCTTGCCAGGGCTTCGTTTGTGCAAGTAAGCATTGGGAGATAAAAATTAGGGGGAGAATAAAAAGGTATTTTTTCATGCCAAAAGGTTTCAAATTTTGACATGCAAGATACTAATAATGGAAGAAGTTTTTATTATGTTGAATTTATTATAACAATTTTTAACAATTTGAAGGTTACGGTTCAAAAAAGTATAAATGTCTGCAAAAACAAAACGATTCCTTGCTTGCTGACAAAGGGTTCAGTACCTTTGCAGCCCTAAATAAAAGAACTCATGAGTGCTAAAAAGAAGTTGACTTTTGATGTATTGATAGAAATACCAAAAGGAAGTAGAAATAAATATGAATACGACTTTACGTTGAACAAAATTCGTTTCGACAGAACCTTATTTTCTTCGATGATGTATCCGGGCGATTACGGTTTTATTCCGGAAACCCTGGCTTTGGACCATGACCCTTTAGATATCCTGGTTTTATCTACAGAGCCGTCTTATCCAATGGTAGTTATGGAAGTACGTCCGATCGGGGTGTTTCACATGACCGATGAAAAAGGACCGGATGAAAAATTAATCTGTGTACCGGTTTCTGACCCGGTTTGGAGCAAGCGTTCAGACATAGCTGATCTGAACCCACACCGTTTAAAAGAAATTGAACATTTCTTTCAGGTGTATAAAGACCTTGAAAAGAAAAAAGTTGATGTTGGTGGTTGGGGAAATGCTGAAGAAGCCATTAAGATCTACCACGAATGCGTGGCGCGCTATAATAATAGTGAGCATAAAGAGAAAAGAACTTTTATGATCTAAAAAGTTGATTAAAAGCCATCTATATTCGGATGGCTTTTTTATTTCTTTTTTTTTGAAACCAAACGAATCAAAATTTAGTTGGAAGATTCCTTGAATTTGAGGAACGACTCCATATTATCATATTCGTAAAAATCCCCGAAATATTTAAATCATCTTAAATATATCGGGGTTTTTTTTATCACTTATATTTTACTATTTTTAGCCCCGTTAAAAATTTTTTATTCAAACTAACTGAAACTAATATGGATTTAATAGTAGATTTTTTACCACTTTTTGGTGTGTTGGCCTTAGCCTTTGTGTTTATTAAAAGTGCTTGGGTTTCTAAACAGGATCAAGGTGATGAAAAAATGATTAAGATCGCGAAGAACATTGCCGATGGTGCGATGTCTTTCCTAAAAGCAGAGTACAAAATCTTATCGATTTTTGTGGTTGCTGTAGCGATCTTGTTGTACTTTAAAGGAAGTGCAGAACAGGGATCAAACGGCTTGGTAGCCGTATCCTTTATTGTTGGTGCTGTGTGCTCGGCATTGGCAGGTTTTATTGGTATGCGTGTCGCCACAAAAGCGAATGTGCGTACAACAAATGCGGCCAGAACCTCTCTTGGTAAAGCCCTTGAGGTTGCCTTCGCCGGTGGTGCCGTTATGGGCCTTGGTGTTGTAGGTTTAGGCGTTTTAGGTTTGAGCAGTTTGTTTATGATCTACGGCGAAATGGGCTGGGACATTGCTGAGGTGCTTAACGTACTTTCAGGATTTTCTTTAGGTGCTTCATCTATAGCTTTATTTGCTCGTGTGGGTGGAGGAATTTATACCAAAGCTGCCGACGTAGGAGCGGATTTAGTTGGTAAAGTAGAAGCCGGTATTCCTGAAGATCACCCGTTAAACCCTGCAACGATTGCAGATAACGTAGGTGACAATGTTGGTGATGTTGCCGGAATGGGTGCCGACCTTTTTGAATCTTATGTAGGATCCATTATTGGTACCATGGTTCTTGGAGCATATATTATTACTCCGGAATTGAACGGACTTGGTGCTGTTTACTTACCCCTAGCCCTAGCAGCTACTGGAATTGTTATGTCGATTATCGGAACATTTTTTGTTCGTGTGAAGGATGGTGGTAATCCACAAACCGCTCTAAATATTGGAGAATTTGGCTCCGCCGGATTTATGGTAGTAGCATCTTATTTTATTATTACTGCTTTTATCCCGGAAACAATTGAAGGCTTACCTTTTGGTGCCATGGGTGTTTTCTGGGCTACTATTGCCGGATTAGTTGCCGGATTAGCCGTTGGAAAAGTAACTGAATATTACACCGGAACAGGAAAAAAACCTGTAAATAATATTGTGGCACAATCTGAAACCGGATCGGCTACAAACATTATAGCCGGACTCGGAACAGGTATGATGAGTACCGCCATACCAATCCTTTTAATTGCCGGAGCAATCCTGGTATCGCATTATTTCGCCGGATTATATGGAATCGCTATTGCAGCGGTTGGTATGTTGGCAAATACGGGTATTCAGTTGGCCGTTGATGCTTACGGACCAATTTCTGATAACGCCGGAGGTATTGCTGAAATGGCAGAATTGCCGCATGAAGTAAGAGAGCGTACCGATAAATTGGATGCTGTAGGAAATACAACTGCTGCCATTGGTAAAGGATTTGCCATTGCTTCTGCAGCCCTTACAGCGCTGGCTTTGTTTGCGGCTTTTATGAAAACAGCGGGTATATCATCCATTGATGTTTCGAAACCAAATATTATGGCCGGACTTTTAGTTGGAGGTATGTTACCATTTGTATTCTCAGCCTTGGCGATGAATGCAGTAGGTCGTGCGGCCATGTCGATGATCGAAGAAGTTCGTCGTCAGTTTAGAGATATTCCACAATTGAAGGCTGCTTTAGAGGTGATGCGTAAGTATGATTCTGATATGACCAAAGCTTCTGATGCTGATAGAAAGATTTTTGATGCTGCAGATGGTTATGCCGAGTATGAGAAATGTGTGGATATTTCAACAAAGGCTTCTATAAAAGAAATGGTGTTACCCGGTGTATTAGCTATTGCTGTTCCGGTTGCTGTTGGTTTTATTGGTGGTGCACAAATGCTGGGAGGTTTACTTGCCGGTGTAACGACTACCGGTGTGCTTATGGCCATTTTCCAATCAAATGCCGGTGGTGCCTGGGATAATGCTAAGAAAACTATTGAAGAACAAGGTAGAAAAGGTACCGATGCGCACAAAGCGGCTGTTGTTGGTGATACGGTTGGAGATCCGTTTAAAGATACTTCAGGCCCGTCATTAAATATTTTACTAAAATTAATGTCGGTTGTGGCTTTGGTAATTGCACCGAGTATTGCTGTTGGACCTGAAGGGATGAGTGAGCAGAATACCGATGTAGATCAAGCTGCTATGATGCATATTCAGAAGAACGTTGAAGTGAATATGACTCAGAACGACGATAATACCGTTAAAGCCGTGGTAACTACAACAACAACCAAGAACGGAGAGAAAACAACAGATTATAACACTATTGAAGGAACCGAAGCTGAAGTTAGCGCCAAGCTTGAAGCCATGAAAGCTGAAGACGCGGAGGCCGGAGCCAAAATAGAGATTAAGAAAGAAGTAAAACAGGAAGTAACGAAATAGCTTAGTTCCTATTATTTTAGAATATACTTTGAAAACCACGCTTCGGCGTGGTTTTTTCTTTCGGTCTGCCTGTTGTGGAGCAGGGATTGCGTTAGGCCTGCCTGCCGGCAGGCAGGGATTGTAGCAAGCTACCGTGTAGCGCGAAAAGCCCGACCCGAGGTATCGAGGGTAACGCCCAAATAATAAATTAAAAACTTTTAGAAAAGTCCGTTGATTTCGGCATCGATAGTATTGATGATCTGGCCCAGATCTTCCGGATTGCTTACAAAATCGAGTTTATCGACATCGATAATGAGTAATTTGCCTTTATCGTAACCATGAATCCAGGCTTCGTAGCGTTCGTTTAACCTACTTAGGTAATCGATACTGATGGAGTTCTCGTAATCGCGGCCGCGTTTGTGAATCTGGTTCACCAAATTGGGTATAGTGCTACGTAGATAAATAAGTACATCCGGACCCTTTACCAGGGATTCCATGAGGTCGAAAAGGCTTTTGTAGTTTTCGAAATCGCGATTCGTCATGAGGCCCATAGCGTGTAGGTTGGGCGCAAAAATATGCGCATCTTCATAAATGGTACGATCCTGAATGATATTTTTACCGCTTTCGCGAATTTGCAAAACCTGACGAAACCTACTGTTCAGGAAATATACCTGCAAATTGAAACTCCAGCGCGCCATTTGGTTGTAAAAATCGTCCAGATAAGGATTGTCGACAACGTCCTCCAATTGCGCCTCCCATTTATAATGTTTAGCCAATAGTTTTGTGAGGGTCGTTTTTCCAGCGCCAATGTTTCCGGCAACAGCAATATGCATGATCTTAATCGATTTTTATTTGGTGTTTCGCGAGGGTTTCGAAGTTGTAAATATACAAGGTTTCATTGGTTACAAAAAACTGTTTTATCAACAAATTTGGAAGCTTAATGGCTTGTACGTCCTGATCATCTAATTTAAGATAGAACAATTTATTTTCCTTTTCAAGAACGATTCCATTAGGTGCTAAACACAGTTTGGTGTAGCCTGTATTTTTTATTTTTTGAATAACGCTGCCAAAATAATTGTAGATGTAAAGGTTGTTTTGTGTAAGCAGCCAACAGGTGTTATAATTACTGATCATATCCAAGACCGGCGAGGTTATTGGCAGTGTATTCATTACGGTTTTTTGAAGTTTATAATCAAAGCGTTCCAGTTGCTGGCGATCCTGATTGAATATCCAAAGTGTGTTATCGCTTCCGGTACTTATATGGGTGATATTGCGATATTCAGGGAGCGTATTAAAATCGATCTTAGCGATCTCGGCCAGACGGTTATCAAGAATTACCACCGTATTGAAATCCTGATAGAACAGATTTATTTTTAAGGGATTGAAGACCTGTGCTGTGCTTAGATTCCCTAATTGCAAATTAATATACCTTAGGATCTTAGTGTCGGTTTTTTTAAAGAACACATTGTCTTTTATGAAATAGGTGTTACCAAAATTATCTACCGAAACTACCTGGTCTGCTTGAATTTTGGTGCTATCAATGAATGTAGCAGGAATGGATTCCTGAGCTGAAAGCAAAGTGCTAAAGAAAATAAAAAGGCAAACGGTGTATTTCATTATAGTTTGAAAAATACAAAATTCAAACCACTTTTAGCAAATTAACTTATATCCGAAACCACGAACATTAATGATCTTGATACTTTCGTCTGGGCTTAATTTTTTGCGCAATTTTGTAATGAATACATCCATGCTTCGCGCGTTGAAGAAGTCGTCGCTGCCCCATAATTTGTTTAGGATCAAACTGCGGTCTAACACCTGGTTTTTATTTTTTATCAGATGAAATAATAAATGGGCTTCGCGATGTGTGAGTTGCACTTCAGGTTCATTCTTATACTGCAACACTTGTTTGGGAAAATTAAATTGAAAATCGCCAAGACTTATTATTTCTGCTGTTTTCTGAAGCATGGTTCGCCCAAGGAGATTATGGATCCTAACAATAAGTTCCTCCATGCTAAAAGGTTTTTTTAAATAATCATTCCCACCTACAGAAAAGCCTTCTACCACATCTTGCGTTTGCGACTTTGCCGTTAAAAATATAATAGGGATATGGTCGTCTATCGTACGGATCTCTTTGGCTAGCGTGAAACCATCTTTTTTGGGCATCATCACATCGAGAACCAATAACTCAGGGGTTTCGTTATTAAAAACCTCAAAAGCTTTTTCGCCATTTTCACAGAGTAATACGTCGAAATCACGAGTTTCCAGACTTTCTTTGATGATCTGTCCCAGGGCTGGTTCGTCTTCTGCTAAAAGTATTTTGATTTTAGCCATTGGGTATGGTGATTTTAAAGGTCGTTAATTGTTTTTGCAGTTCTAAAGCGATATTGCCCTGATGTTTTTCCACGATCTTTTTAGTGTAGTACAGCCCAATACCGAAGCCTTTTACATCGTGAGTATTACCTTTAGGTGCGCGATAGAATTTTTCGAAAATTTTATCTTTATGTTGTTTTTTCAGGCTATCGCCGGAATCGGAAATACTTAAACTAAAGTCACTTGCTCGTTGCGACAATACGACATTAATAGTTTCACCACCGTATTTTACGGCATTATCCAGAATATTATTGATCGCATTTTCCAAATGAAAGGCATCCACCTGTGCTATAAGTTCTTTATCGGGCAGACTTAGACGGATCGATTTTTCGGTTTGTAGCCGGTGTTTTTCTACCAAATGTTCTACAAGCGTTCTAATATCCGTTTCTTCTTTATTTAGTTCTAAATTATTACTGTCCAGCGTAGCTGTTTCCAATAGTTTTTCTACCATGAGGTTGAGTTTGCCTAATTGGTCTTCAGACATGGTCAGGTATTTTTTAGTCTTTTCTTTATCTTCAATGGCCCGAAAATTTTTAATGCTTTCCAGAGCCACGCCAATGGTAGCAATGGGTGTTTTAAATTCGTGGGTCATATTACTAATGAGGTCGTTCTTTATTTCGGCCAGTTGTTTTTGGTTTTTAATAATACGCAGCAAATAGAATAAACAACTAATCACGGCGAGTACTAAAAGCACCGAAATTAAAATACCTGATAAGATGCGTTTAAAAACAGCCCAATTGATATTTTCAAAATAGATCTTTAAGCTGCTGTCTTTTGGTAAAAAAGTAGAATTAGAGGCAACATGTAATACTTTTTTAGTTTGCGTAGAGTCATTTGCAAACTCATTTTTATGAATAAAAACATCATGTCCTTCGGAAAACTTTAAATGATAGGAAATCGGGATGCTTTTTCGCTGTAAATCTGCTTTTAATAAACTATCAATATGTTTCACATTTACGGAGTCCGACTTGATGGAAATAACAATCTTTGAGGTTAGGAGTCCGATTTGGCTCATATCGAGCGTGTCATTCGTATTCCAATTTTTACCACGATCATTTTTTAGAAAAACGGTGTTATTTTCATTGGAACCAATACCCTGGGCTTTATAGAGGGAATCCGCTTTTAGACCCCGATAAAACTTAACGCCTTTTAAAGAATCCGTATTGATTTTTAAGGAATCCAGCGTTTTGTATTTGGCATGAGTTGAATCAATGGATTTAGCTATATCAAGCAAAAAATTTCCTTTGCCTAAAACATCTTTTTGAGCTTCGCCTTCAATCTCAAAACCTAAAGTTGTTTTCTGTGCCAGATCGGTATAATAATCATCCACAGCTTTGTCCAGACTTATCTGAACATCTTTAATAAGTTGTTGTTTGTTAAACAGGTAATTCTTGTAGTTCCAATACCATTGAATACCAATCGTAACGCAAATAACCATCACGATAATATATAAAGTATAGGTGTATTTTTTGGTATTCATATGTCAAATGTAAACCTTACTTTGGTTTTAAACTAATCGCTTAACACACGTTAACACTCGTTAACCCAATTACTTAAAAGCCTTGTTTAGATTTGTGCCATAGTAAAAATCAATTAAAACACAAAAACAACACATTATGAATCTAAAAAAATTTTTACCGGGTATATTTTTACTGTTAAGTATGGCAGTCTCTGCGCAATCAGAAAAAAGGACTTCTAAGGAATCTGAGATTTCTGTGTCGGCACTTAAATTTGAAACAGATAATCTAGAGGAATTAAAAAATTTTGACTGGAGTATGATTCAAGACATGTTTCAGGACAATGAAACTGATGAGGAAATTACCCTTGAATTTATTTATGAGAACAAATCAGAAACAGATACCTCAAAAGTTAAAGTGGGCAACTTTACAATGAAATTTACCGGAAAAACTTCCGAAGTTGATAAGCTCATTGAAAGCATGAAAAAATCATTCAAAAAGTTAGAGAAAATTACCGGAGAGAGCAATAAGAACTAAAGCGCGCTTTGGTTAACAACAATAATCCTTAGTCAATATAAATCGTTTAAATCAAAAAACATGATACGTCTTATTTTAATTTCAATTAGCTTTTTTCTTGTGGTGCCACTAAGCAAATTACAGGCACAGAATTTTCAGGGTGTGGCAACCTATAAATCTCATCGTAAAATGGATGTCAAATTTGATGATGAAAAAATGAGTTCAGAAATGCAAAAAGATATTCAGGCTCAGCTGAGCAAACAATTTCAAAAAGAATACACTTTAAAATTTAATGCTACTGAATCGGTGTATAAAGTGGTAGAACAGTTGGAAGCGCCAATGCCTTCAAAGTCCGGTATGGTATTTCGTATTTCGGAAGGATCGGATGAGCTGTATAAAAACATCAAGAATAAAAAATATACTAATGCTACAGAGCTTTATGGGAAATTATTTTTAGTAGAAGACAGTTTAACATCCAGAAACTGGGAACTATCCAAGGAAACCAAACACATTGGAGAATACCTTTGTTTTAAAGCGAGTTACACGGAAGACTACGATGTTGAAACGTTTAACCAGGAAGGGAAAATAACCAAGGAAAACAAAACCCGAACCGTTACCGCATGGTATACACCACAAATTCCAATTAGTAATGGTCCGCGTATGTATCAGGGTTTACCGGGATTGATCCTGGAGATCAATGATGGTGAACTGACACTCATCTGCAATAAAATTGTTTTAAATCCTGATGAGGATTTGAAGATCGAAGCACCCTCGAAAGGTAAAGAAGTTTCTCAAGCCGAATATGATGGTATTGTGAAGAAAAAGACGGAGGAAATGATGGAGCGTTTCCGATCGACAAAGCGCGGTGGCGATGGTGATAAAATGATCATTAAAATAGGCGGATAATTTAAGATTATTTTAACGTTTTAGGCTTAAACTAAAAAGGTATTGGCTAGTCTAAAAAAGTATTGAAAACCTTGGTATCAAACTTAATTAAAACTAGCCATGAAATTAAAAAAAACCAGTAGTATCGCCTTGATCTTCTTTTTGATCATGGGCAGTCAATCAATCAACGGACAGACCGCCTTTCAAGGGAAAGCCTATTACAACTCAAAAACTACCATGGACTTTAGCCGCTTTCGCGGGCGACAGCTCACTGAACAGCAAAAAAAGGAAATGCAGGAGCGGATGAAATCCTTTTTGGAAAAAACCTTCATACTAAACTTTAATGCTGAAGCTTCTCTTTTTAAAGAAGAAGAAAAACTGGCCGCACCTACTGCAGGTGGTGGTGGAAGAGGCTTTGGTTTTATGAATAGTTTTTCAAGTGGTCCTATCTATAAAAATATCAAAACAAAAACCTTTGTTCAGGATCAGGAGTTTTTTGGAAAGCAATTTTTGATCAAAGAATCTTTAACCAATTACAAATGGATCATGGGTAAAGACATGCGGAAAATAGGAGAATATACCGCTTTTAAGGCCACAACAACCATTCCTGCTTCTGAATTGAATTGGACCAGACCGCAACCCCCTCAAGATCAAAATTCTGAAAATGATACCACTGAAGTGGCGGAAGACATGGTAACCGTTACAGCCTGGTATACACCGCAAATCCCCGTAAGTCAAGGTCCCGGTGAATTTTGGGGCTTACCCGGACTCATTTTAGAACTGAACACCGGTGAAACCGTCATGCTCTGTTCTAAAATAGTGTTGAATCCTGCAGTAAAAGAAGATATTAAAATGCCGGATAACGGGAAGGAAGTTACTAAAAATGAATACAGTACCATTATAACAGAAAAAATAACTGAAATGCGTGAAAACAGGATGCGTAGAGATCCACGTCGGCGCTAGTATTTCAGAAAAAAACTAACCTAATTAAAAAATGAAAAAATTATTATTAATCACCTTACTAGCCTTTTCAACATTAAGTTTTGCTCAGGTTACATTAAAAGGTGTGGTTAAAGATAGTATTGGCCAACCCTTAGATCTGGCGAACGTAATTGCTATTAATCAAACCACAAATGCCCTGGAATCTTATGGGATAACCAATGACAAAGGGCGGTTTATTTTAACGCTAGAGAAAAATACCAGCTATAATATTCAGGTGAGTTATGTGGGAATGAAAACCCATGAGGAAAGCCTTCAAACGAAAGCTGAAAATATTGAAAAGGAGATCACGCTTTTTGAAGACAATGCCCTGGCACAGGTAGAGCTTACCTACGAAATGCCGGTAACAATTAAAGGTGATACTTTGGTTTATAACGCAGATTCTTTCAAAGATGGTACCGAACGTAAACTTGAAGATGTTCTTAAAAAATTACCTGGCGTGGAGATCAATGACGACGGACAGATCGAGGTTGAAGGGAAACGCGTGAACAAGATCATGGTGGATGGTAAGGATTTTTTTGATGGCGACACCAAATTAGCCTCAAAAAATATTCCATCAAATGCGGTGGATAAGGTTCAGGTTTTAAAGAATTATGCCGAAGTTGGGCAATTAAGTTCCGTAACAAATAATCAGGATAATTATGCCATCAATATCAAACTTAAAGAAGGGAAAAAGAATTTCTGGTTTGGAAACGTCATGGCTGGTGGCGGCGTATCAACCAATGATGAATTGTATATCGCGCAGCCAAAGCTGTTCTATTACAGTCCCAATTACAGTTTAAACTTTATTGGCGATCTCAACAATCTGGGAGAACCTGCTTTGAACCGTCGGGATCTGCAAAATTTTGGAGGGGGATTCCGTCCGCCAAGCAGAAATAGTGGAACTTCACTTAATTTAGGAAATAATAATCTGGGTTTTCTGTCGCAACAAAATAACCGCGCTCTTGATGTAGAAAATAAATTAGCAGCCGGAAACTTTAGCTATTCCCCATCAAAAACGCTCGATTTAAGTGGGTTCGGAATTTTTAACAGCAGTAAAGTGTATTTGCGTCAAAAAAGTTTTCGTCAATACACAGATCCGGCTCTTGGAATTCCCGATGAAGCAACCGATCAGATGACCAAACAGCGCTCCGATGTGGGTCTGGCGAAATTAAGTGCTTCTTACAAACCTAATGTAAATAATCAACTGGATTACGATGTGTTGGCACGATTCACTAAGGAAACTCAAGACCGCTACCTGTTCTCATCAGTGGTGGGGAACACCATTCAATTTGAAGAAAATTCACCATATAGCATCAATCAAAATCTGAACTACTATTATACGCTCAATGCTACAAATATTTTTGCATTTGAAGCCCAACATTTATTACAGGATGAAGATCCGTTCTACAATGCCTTTTTGGAAGATAAAACCAATTTCGACCCAACAGCAAATAGTTTAGGTTTAGATCCAAATCAAACGGGTTATGATATCAATCAGAACCGTCGCGTTAAATCCAATCAGCTGGATGCGAAATTGGATTATTGGAATATTTTGAATGCAAAAAGTAATATCAATTTCACTTTAGGCGCTTTAGTAAGTCGTCAGGATTTCAATACCAATATTTTTCAGATCCTGGATGATAATTCAACGCTAGATCCAACGCCAAACTTTAATGATGGTTTAGATACCAATGACACAAAATATAATTTCAGCGATTGGTATTTGGGAATGCATTACACGCTAAAGGCCGGGAAATTTACGTTTACTCCCGGAGTGTCCTTCCATGCTTACGCTAATAGCAACAACCAATTCGGAGCCGAATATTCTAATAATTTTTTCAGAGTATTACCCGATTTCGAAACCCGTATCGATTTAAAAAAGAGCGAAAGTTTAACGCTGAGATATAGCATGACCAACCAATTTACTGATGTTACCAATTTAGCACGCGGTATTGTTTTGAATAGTTATGATGCGATCCAAATAGGAAATCCGCTTTTGGAAAATGCGCTTACCAATAATATCAATTTATTTTATCGAAGTTTTAATTTGTTCAATTACACGAATGTGTTCGCTTCGGTAAATTATTCGAGTGCGGTAAATCAGATCCGGTCCTTATCGGATTTCCAAAGTGTGATCAAGACCAATCGATTTTTCAACTCGGAGTTCGCTGATGAAAGCTTGTCTTCCTTCGGGCGAGTACAACGTACATTTGGAAAATTCCGTGGTAGTTTAAATGCCAGTTTCAATTACAGTAAGTTCAATCAGTTTATTCAAGGGAACCGTTCCGTAAATGAAAGCTATAGGCAATCGTATACCCCTGAAATTCGAACTAATTTTAGAGAAGCACCGAACTTCGAAATTTCCTATCGCTATAGTGTTAACGACAATAAGCAGGGTGGACGAACCACGAAATTCATCACCCGTGCGCCAAGAGTAGAATTTGATGCGTACATTTTGAAAAAATTCACCTTTTTAACCAATTACAGTTATACCACACAAAGTAACCCTAACGGAGCGCCGCAAACCTATGAGATTTGGGATGCCTCGTTGTCCTACAGAAAAAATAACGATTCAAAATGGGAGTATACGTTAAAGGCTTCCAACCTTTTAAATACGCAATCGTTGGTACAAAACGGCAACAATAACGTGTCTGTTTTCAGTTCCGAATATTTTATTCAGCCGCGATTTATAACCCTCAGGATCAGTTATGAATTGTAATGGTGTAAAATAAATTGAGAAGTTCTTAATATTTTCTTTGTACAAAACCTGAGGAATAATATATTTGCCCTCGGTTTCGGGGAGATACTCAAGCGGCCAACGAGGACAGACTGTAAATCTGTTGTTTTTTAACTTCGCAGGTTCGAATCCTGCTCTCCCCACTTAACTCGGAAAGTCTGCCTGTGGCAGGCTTTTTTGATTTTGTAAAAAACCAAAACGTGTTTTAGGTTTTTTACAAAATCAAAAAAGTGGCTGAGATAACAGCCTGACTTTTCAATTTCAGGTGCGGGGCGGAAGGATATGCAATCCTGCCTAACGGCATGGAGGTTTACTAGACCAAAACGTGTTTTAGGTTTTTTACAAAATCAAAAAAGTGGCTGAGATAACAGCCAGACTTTTCAATTTCAGGTGTGGGGCGGAAGGATATGCAATCGAGATTAACGGCAGGCAGGTCTTACTCAAAAAAAAGACCGCCACTTGGACGGTCTTTTTACTATTTAATTTATGATGTTCTACAAACCAAAGGCCTCTTTGATCTTGTCTACGTAATCCAGTTTCTCCCAGGTAAATAATTCCACTTCTACAGTAACATCTTCACCATTTGGTTGAGAAAAAGTTTTGGTTACTATTTCATTTTGGCGTCCCATGTGGCCGTAGGCAGCAGTTTCGCTGTAAATAGGCGCGCGTAATTTTAAGCGCTCTTCAATGGCAAACGGACGCATATCAAAGATCTCACGCACTTTGGCGGCAATTTCACCATCGGTCATGTTAAACGGACAAGTACCATAAGTATCAATAAAAATGCCGGTAGGTTCTACCACGCCAATGGCGTAACTCACCTGAACCAGAACTTCTTCTGCTACACCGGCGGCAACTAAATTCTTGGCAATATGTCGCGTGGCATAAGCCGCACTACGGTCTACTTTACTCGGGTCTTTTCCTGAGAAAGCACCACCACCATGGGCTCCTTTTCCACCGTAGGTGTCAACAATTATTTTTCGTCCGGTTAAGCCGGTATCACCATGAGGTCCGCCAATAACAAATTTTCCTGTAGGGTTAATGTGGTACGTAATATTAGCATCGAATAAGGCCTGTATACTTTCCGGTAATTTTGCAATCACACGAGGGATCAAGATCTCTTTAACATCTTTTCTGATGGTCTCCAACATGGTTTTATCATCAGCAAAATCATCATGTTGTGTAGACAATACGATACTATCAATACGTTGCGGCACATTATCATCACTGTACTCAATGGTTACCTGTCCTTTACTATCCGGACGTAAATAAGTGATCTCTTTATTTTCACGACGTAAAGCAGCCAATTCTTTCAATAGTAAATGGGATAGGTCTAAACCTAAAGGCATAAAATTCTCGGTCTCACTGGTAGCATAGCCAAACATCATCCCCTGATCACCGGCACCTTGTTCCTCTTTGCTACCGCGATCTACACCCATATTAATATCTTCAGATTGCTCATGGATTGCGGACAGCACACCACAGGAATTGCCATCGAACATATAAGATCCCTTGGTATATCCAATACGGTTGATCGTATCGCGTGCAATTTGTTGCACATCCAGATAGGTTTTCGATTTTACCTCACCCGCAAGAACCACTTGTCCTGTAGTTACCAAAGTTTCGCAGGCCACTTTTGAATCAGGGTCAAAAGCTAAAAAATGATCGATAAGAGCATCACTAATTTGATCTGCTACTTTATCCGGGTGTCCCTCAGAAACACTTTCCGAAGTAAATAAATAAGCCATATGTCTTAATTTTAGTGAGATTTGACGATACCGTCTACAGGAAGTTTGCACTGCCTTTAGCATTTTTATTTATACCGTTTTTACGCGTATAAAGAGGTTGCAATCAGTCAAATCTTTCCTCTATTATTTATGAAAGCAAAAGTATAAAATTAAAGAGAAACAAAACCCTTTTTCATAATTTTTGAAGGGTCATCATATGTTAAATTTTGATTTAAGACCATCATCCAACGATGAACCATTACATTTATTTTTTATGAACTTAAATGTTACATTTTTTTCCAGCATTTGAACATCATAAAATATAAGATTTAAGTAATTGTAAATCAGATATTTAAATAAATTTTAAAGCCTGTGAGTTTAAACTAAGCCTCTTGCTCAGATTCTGCTAGTATAACAAATCCCGTAATTTCGATGTTCCATGCGATGTTTCCAGGGTCATTTGACCTTTTTTAAGACATTTCATTTTAAAATAATAACCAACAAAGCCTAAAATAAAACAGTTCAAAATACGAATGAAAGAACTAAACAAATACAGTAAAGCCGTAACGCAAGATCCAACCCAACCCGCAGCACAAGCCATGCTTTATGCTATTGGCTTTTCTGATGAAGATTTTTTTAAACCTTTAGTAGGAATAGCGAGTACGGGTTATGAAGGAAATCCGTGTAATATGCACTTGAATGATCTGGCCAAATTAGCCAAAGAAGGTACTTTGGAAGAAGATCTTGTAGGTTTGATTTTCAACACCATTGGAGTGAGTGATGGTATTTCTATGGGAACTCCCGGGATGCGTTATTCGCTGCCATCGCGTGATATTATTGCCGATTCAATGGAAACTGTGGTACAAGCCATGAGTTATGATGGTTTAATTACGGTGGTGGGTTGTGACAAGAATATGCCCGGTGCTTTGATGGCCATGATCCGATTGAATCGTCCGTCGATTTTAGTTTATGGTGGAACAACGGATTCCGGATGTCATGCCGGACAAAAACTGGATATTGTTTCTTCTTTTGAAGCCTGGGGTAGTAAAGTTGCTGGGACTATGGAGGAAGCAGAGTTCAAGAATATCATTAGAAAATCCATTCCCGGGAGCGGTGCCTGCGGAGGTATGTATACCGCAAATACCATGTCGTCGGCAATTGAAACTTTAGGAATGGCTTTACCATATAATTCATCAAATCCTGCGAACAGTGAAGCGAAGCGCCAGGAAGCCGTTCGCGCCGGAAAAGCGATGCGCTTGTTATTGGAAAAGGATATTAAGCCTTCAGATATCATCACAAGAAAATCTATTGAAAATGCGATTCGCGTGGTAACGATCCTTGGAGGATCAACGAATGCCGTACTGCACTTTTTGGCTATTGCCAGAGCTGCACAAATTGATTTTACCTTAAAGGATTTTCAGGATATCAGTGATAATACTCCGTTTTTAGCTGATCTAAAACCAAGTGGAAAATATCTTATGGAAGATGTTCACGCTATTGGTGGTATGCCGGCTGTTTTAAAATATCTATTGAAGAAAGGATTACTTCACGGGGATTGTATGACGGTTACCGGAAAAACGTTAGCTGAGAATTTATTGGAAGCTGATGATCTGGCGGCTGGACAAGATGTTATAAAACCTATTGAAAACCCTATAAAAACCACGGGGCATTTAAGAATGCTTTACGGTAATCTGGCAACTGAAGGCAGTGTTGCGAAAATTACCGGAAAAGAAGGTCTGAGCTTCGTTGGAAAGGCCAAGGTGTTTGATGGGGAATATGCCGCAAACGATGGGATCCGTGATGGAAAAGTTGAAAAGGGCGATGTTGTTGTGATTCGTTATGAAGGTCCGAAAGGCGGCCCCGGGATGCCTGAAATGCTAAAACCAACGGCAGCTATCATGGGTGCCGGTCTGGGTAAAGATGTAGCCTTGATAACCGATGGACGATTCTCCGGAGGAACGCATGGTTTTGTGGTAGGGCATATTACACCGGAAGCCCAGGAAGGTGGAAATATCGCCTTGGTTAAAGATGGCGATTTGATTACCATTGATGCTGAGACCAACACGATCTCCCTGGAAGTTTCAGATGAAGAATTAGAAAAAAGAAGAAAAGCATGGTCAGCGCCAAAATTAAAATTTGAACGCGGTGTGCTTTATAAATATGCTCGTTCTGTGTCTTCAGCCTCAAGAGGTTGTACCACAGACGAATTTTAATCATTAAAAGTTAGTATCCATTGAAAACGGCTATTGCTAGAATGCGTATGAATACACAAGCACAAACTATAAATAAAACGGAAAACGCAGACAAAAAAGCCATGCGTATTACCGGAAGTGAAGCCATTATTCGCAGCCTCATTGCTGAGGGCGTTGATGTGCTTTACGGTTATCCCGGAGGAGCGATCATGCCGGTTTATGATGAATTATATAAGTTTCAAAAGGAGATTCATCACGTTTTAACGCGCCATGAACAAGGCGCGGCACACGCGGCTCAAGGTTACGCCCGTATATCGGGTAAAGTTGGTGTGGCCATGGCCACTTCCGGCCCCGGTGCAACCAACCTGATCACCGGAATTGCTGATGCACAGATCGATTCTACGCCTTTGGTATGTATTACGGGTCAGGTGGCTTCGCATTTGCTTGGTAGTGATGCCTTTCAGGAAACTGATATTGTTGGGATTTCTACCCCGGTAACCAAATGGAACCATCAAATTACAAAGGCCTCCGAGATTCCGGAAGTTTTGGCTAAGGCGTTTTACATTGCAAAAAGTGGTCGTCCCGGCCCTGTGCTTGTCGATATTACTAAAGATGCGCAGTTCGAGGAATTCGATTTTACCTATGAAAAATGCATCGGTGTACGTAGTTATAATCCGGTGCCAAAAACCGATATTGCTGCTGTTAAAGCTGCAGCAGAACTTATTAATAATGCCAAAAAACCCATGATCGTTTGGGGACAAGGCGTTATTTTAGGTGAGGCTGAAGCCGAATTAAAAGCTATTATTGAAAAGGCGGGAATTCCTGCAGCATGGACCATTTTGGGAGCTTCCGCTATTCCAACATCACATCCTTTGAATGTGGGTATGGTAGGAATGCACGGCAATTACGGTCCAAATAAATTGACCAACGAGTGTGATGTGCTTATTGCCATCGGTATGCGTTTTGACGACCGGGTTACCGGAAATCTGAACACTTATGCCAAACAAGCCAAAGTGATCCATTTTGAAATTGACCCCGCGGAAATTGATAAGAATGTAAAAACAGATGTTGCCGTTTTAGGTGATTCTAAAGACAGTTTAGCGCAATTATTACCGCTCTTAAATAAAAATAATCATGAAGCCTGGTTGGAAGAATTCAGAGCGTGTCATACTATAGAATTCGAGCGTGTAATCAAACATGATATCACACCAACCAAGGAAGGTTTAACAATGGGCGAGGTTATCAAACAGATCAATCTTGAAACAAAAGGAAACGCAGCCATTGTTTCGGATGTGGGACAGCATCAAATGATCGCTTGTCGCTACGCGGAATTCAATGTAACGAAAAGTAATATTACGTCCGGTGGATTAGGAACCATGGGGTTTGCCCTTCCTGCCGCTATTGGCGCTAAAATGGCGGCACCCGATCGTGAGGTTGTAGCCATTATTGGTGATGGTGGATATCAAATGACGATCCAGGAATTAGGGACTATTTTTCAGCAACGATTACCAGTGAAGATCGTTGTGTTAAACAACGAGTTCTTAGGTATGGTACGCCAGTGGCAACAGTTGTTCTTCGATAAACGATATGCATCAACTGAGATGACCAATCCGGATTTTGTAACCATCGCCAAAGGCTATTATATCAATGCAAATCGTGTTACCAAACGCGAAGATCTGGCAGGAGCCGTGAAGGATATGATCGCTTCTGATGAAGCCTATTTCCTTGAAGTTTGCGTAGAAAAAGAAGATAACGTGTTCCCGATGATCCCATCAGGAGCCTCCGTTTCAGATATCCGATTAAGTTAAATAAACCGAACATTATGGAAGAAGATATTAAAACATATACGATCTCGGTTTATACCGAAAATAACATCGGTCTTTTGAACCGTATTTCAGCCATTTTTCAACGCCGCCATGTGAATATTGAAAGTTTGACCACCTCGCAATCAGAAATTGATGGCGTAAATCGCTTTGTGATCGTTGTAAATATTACAAAAACTCAGGCAATCAAGATCGTGAAGCAAATTGAAAAACAGGTGGAGACTATCCGAGCCTATTTTCATACGGATGAAGAAACGATCTTTACAGAATCCTGTATGTTCAAGATCAAATCGAGTTTGTTATTTGAAGAACCGCAGATCCAAAATATTATTAAAGAAAGCAATACCCGCATTGTGACGGTTAATCCGGAATTTTTCGTTCTGGAAAAATCGGGACGCCGAAATGAGATCGAGTCGCTTCGTCGCGATCTGAATGTTTTCGGGATTATGCAGTTCGTGCGTTCAGGGCGTATCGCTGTGACTAAAGATGAAATGAAAATAACAGAAATGCTTTCTGCATTTTATAACCAATACTAATTAAAAACGAAACATGGGAAATTATTTTAACACCTTATCCTTAAGAGACAAAATAAACCAATTATCGAAGTGCCGTTTCATGGAAGCTTCGGAATTTGAGGACGGTGTGAATGCACTTAAAGGCAAAAAGATTGTGATTGTAGGATGTGGTGCTCAAGGTTTAAACCAGGGCTTGAATATGAGAGATTCCGGACTGGATATTGCTTACGCTTTGCGAGAAGGTGCTATCAAAGAAAAGCGCGCTTCTTACGTGAACGCCACCGAAAACGGATTCACAGTTGGTACTTATAAAGAATTGATTCCAACAGCTGATGTGGTGTGTAACCTAACACCGGACAAACAACATACACAAGTTGTAAATGCGGTGATGCCTCTAATGAAAAAAGGGGCAACCCTATCGTACTCACACGGTTTTAATATTGTTGAAGAAGGCATGCAGATCCGCAAGGACCTTACCGTTATTATGGTGGCGCCAAAATGTCCAGGTACCGAGGTGCGCGAAGAATATAAAAGAGGATTTGGTGTACCAACATTAATTGCAGTACATGAGGAAAATGACCCGGAAGGAAAAGGCTGGGATCAAGCGAAAGCATATGCTGTGGCTACAGGTGGCGATCGCGCCGGAGTTTTGGCCTCTTCGTTTGTTGCTGAGGTGAAATCAGACCTAATGGGTGAACAAACCATTTTGTGTGGCTTGTTACAAACCGGATCTATTTTATCATTCAATAAAATGGTTGAAAAAGGCATCGATAAAGGCTATGCTTCAAAATTGATCCAATACGGTTGGGAAACCATTACCGAAGGTTTGAAATATGGTGGGATCACCAATATGATGGATCGTTTATCCAACAAGGCCAAGATCAAAGCCTTTGAATTATCTGAAGAAATGAAAGACATCATGCGTCCGTTGTTCAGAAAACACATGGATGATATCATGCAGGGAAACTTCTCAAAAGGCATGATGGAAGATTGGGCCAATGATGATGAAAAATTATTAAGCTGGCGCGCAGCTACCGGCGAAACCGCATTTGAAAAAACACCTGCCGGTGATATGAAGATTACAGAACAGGAATATTATGACAATGCCGTGTTGATGGTTGCATTTGTAAGAGCGGGTGTAGAATTGGCTTTCGAATCGATGACCGAATCCGGAATTATTGATGCATCGGCTTATTATGAGTCTTTGCACGAAACACCATTGATCGCCAATACGATTGCGCGTAAAAAATTATTCGAAATGAACCGTGTGATCTCCGATACGGCAGAGTATGGTTGTTATTTATTCGATCATGCTTGTAAACCGTTATTGGCAGATTTCATGAAAAAGATCGATACCGATGTGATCGGTAAGACTTACGCCAAAGATAACGGCGACGGGGTTGATAATGCTAAACTTATTGAAGTGAATGCGAAATTAAGATCACATCCTGTTGAGAAAATAGGAACTTTCTTGAGAGCTTCAATGAAGGCGATGAAACCTATTGTTTAATACGGAATTACATTATTCTTAGTTATAACCTAAACAGTGCTGATGCTATTTGCTCGGCACTGTTTTTTATTTGTCATTACGAGGAGTATTGCGACGTGGTAATCTCACCAATGAAAGCAGTAATTCTTCACTTTGTTTCATTTCGCCCTGAATGACTACTGGAAATAAAATTAACAGATTGCTTCGCTATGCTCGCAATGACGGATCGATCCGCGTTAGGGATAGTAGTGAAAAGCCCACAGCGCTTGGCGCGAGGACTTGTAGCGGATAGCCCGACCTGAGGTACGAGGGTAACGCCCAAATCGTAACATTTTGAAAGACAGTTTTGTAATGGTTGTTTTTTGCCGGGGAATTTTAAGATTTTTAGTCGAAATCGTTTGCGAATCAAAGTTTTATAAGCAGGTTTTATGTCGCGTTAATAATTCTTTATTTTTTTGATTTGCCTGGATGTCAAATCACTTGTTTTAACAAAATATAGGTATCTTTACGGGTGATTTCTAAATACTTTTTTTAATGACGACCACGTTTAAAGACATTCCAGATAAATATAAAATAAAAACCTTACTACATCAAAGTACTTACCTAGTTGATGGTGAATTGAAACCATGGAAAGGGGAGACGGCAGAGGTGTATTCAACAATTTCTTCAACCGAAGCATACAAACCTACCTTGTTAGGAACCATTCCGCAATTGGGCAAAAAAGAGGCTATGGAGGTTTTGAAATCTGCTAGTTCAGCCTATAAAAAAGGGCAGGGGCTATGGCCTACCATGAAGGTGATTGATCGCATAAAATGTATGGAAACCTTCGTGAAGCAAATGAAAACCAAGCGCGAGGAGGTTGTGAAATTACTAATGTGGGAGATTGGAAAGAACCTGGGAGATTCGGAAAAGGAATTCGACCGAACCATCGACTACATTTACGATACCATTGAGGCTTACAAACAAATTGACCGGGATTCGGCCAAGTTTGAAAAGAACTCCGGCGTTTATGCACATATCCGTCGCGGTCCGCTAGGTATCGTTTTATGTTTAGGACCATATAATTACCCCTTAAATGAAACCTTCGCCTTATTAATTCCGGCCTTGATCATGGGTAATCCTGTGATCTTTAAGCCTGCTAAACACGGTGTTTTATTGATATCGCCACTTTTGGAAGCTTTTCAAAATAGTTTTCCTAAAGGCGTGGTAAACATTGTTTATGGTCGTGGCCGCGTATTGGCAACGCCTTTGATGCAATCGGGTAAGATCGATGTTCTGGCCCTGATAGGCAATAGTAAATCGGCCAACGCTTTACAGGAAGAACACCCTAAAGGGAACCGCCTCCGTATGGTGCTAGGTTTAGAAGCTAAGAACCCGGCTATTGTGTTGCCGGATGCTGATCTGGATTTGGCTGTTGAGGAGTGTATCGCAGGTTCCCTATCCTTTAACGGACAACGGTGTACCGCACTAAAAGTGTTGTATGTTCACGAGTCTGTGGTTGAAGAATTCAACCGACGTTTCACTTACAAAGTTGACCAATTAAAATTTGGAAACCCCTGGGAAGAAGGTGCTAAATTAACACCACTTCCAGAAACCGATAAACCGGCCTATATTCAGGAACTGATTGACGATGCCCTTGAAAAAGGTGCCAAGATCATCAATAAAAAAGGAGGAGAAACCACTGAGAATTATATTTTCCCGGCGGTACTTTATCCTGTTTCTAAAGATATGCGGGTGTTTAAGGAAGAGCAATTTGGACCTGTAGTACCCATCGTTTCATTCTCTGATATTGATGAGCCTTTGGATGATATGGCTGAATCAAATTATGGGCAACAAGTAAGTTTGTTTGGAAAAAATGTACATACTTTATCGCCATTAATTGATACTTTAGTAAATTTAGTGTGTCGCGTGAACCTAAACAGTTCCTGTCAGCGTGGTCCGGATGTATATCCATTTACCGGCAGAAAGGATTCGGCTTACGGAACTTTAAGTGTTCATGATGCCTTACGTTCATTCTCCATAAGGACTTTTGTAGCCTCAAAGGATAATGAATATAACAATGCGATTTTAACGGAGCTGTTGGAAAAGAAAACCTCTAATTTTATTAGTACCGACTATATTTTATAAGAAACCATTTAAAAATTACACATATGAAATTCATAAAATATCTCTTTTTAGGACTGTTCTCAGTTGTTTTAATGAACTGTGGCGGAAACGATAAAAAGAAAGAAAAAGAAGGCTTCACTTACGAAAAGAAAACTGATGATACTAAAGAAGTTGAGGCCAATCCGAATGATGTGGTGATCACCGGAGATGATATGATGCGCTTTAATAAAAGTGAGATCAAAGTTAAGGCCGGTAAAAAGGTGAAGTTAACCTTGCGCCATATTGGTAAATTAGACAAGCAGGTTATGGGGCATAACTGGGTATTGTTAAAACCCGGTGTTGATCTAATGGGTTTTAGCGCCAAGGCTGTAACCTTTAAAGACAACGATTATATTCCAGATGGAACAGAAGATGTTATAGCTCATACCAAACTTATTGGAGGTGGTGAAACCGCTGTTGTGGAATTTGATGCTCCCGCTCCCGGAACCTATGAGTTTTTATGTAGTTTCCCGGGTCATGCGGCGATGATGCGTGGCACCTTTGTGGTAGAAGAATAAGAAATAATACTTCATAAATTTAAAAACCCTTTTTAGTTTTTAGCTAGAAAGGGTTTTTTATAATAATGAGTAAAGTAGTAATTACATATTTAACGACCAACCTTCGCGATATTCGCGTTTCACAAATTGGTTAGCAGGATCAAAATTAGTGATCTTCATATTTTCGCCATCCCATAATAATTTCTTACGTCCCGGATATTCAAAACGATTAGAAGCCACTTCATTTCTAACATTATAGCTTCTAATGGCCAGGTTACCCATGAGCACACTTTCAGTTAATGGTCCGGCATAATCGAATGAAGACGTTAAGGCCTGATGTTTTGGTTTGCCATAACCTTCTTTACAGGCTTCTACCCAGGCCATATGATGACCGTTCTCAGGAAGCGCGTTTTCCTCAGGACTATCATCGTAAGTTAGAAGTTCTCCGTTATTTAAATATACTTTTGGATTTCTGGCATAAGTTCCGCAAGTCATGATACCTTTTTCACCAATCATGATCACACCGTTAGTACTATTATCATCACCTATCGGATGATCGGCAGGGATAAGATCCGGATGGAACGGGCGGATACCTCCGTCAGACCAGGTTAAGGTTATTTCTTTTGAGTTTTTGGCTGTCGCCGGAAATTTCAATTGTGTTCTTGAGGATGGCGGACAGGATTCCGGTAAATATTCCGGTACCCAATCTTGTTTGAAAATTGCGCCTACGCTACTTTCAACTTCCGTAGGATAACCCAAACCTAATACTCTAAAAGGCGGATCGATTAGGTGGCAACCCATATCGCCCAAAGCACCTGTTCCAAAATTCCACCAGCCACGCCATTTGAATGGGTGGTATAATGGATGATAATCAACCCATTGCGCTGGGCCAATCCAGGTGTCCCAGGCCAAGCCTTCCGGCATTGGAGGCGTATCGGTTGGTGTTTCAATACCTTGGGGCCAAACCGGTCGGTTCGTCCAAACATGAACGGTATCAACAGCTCCGATAATACCTGAGTCAAACCACTCGATCATTTTTTTAACACCTTTACTCGAAGCACCTTGATTCCCCATTTGGGTCACAATTTTGTATTTGCGTGCGGCTTCGGTAAGCGTACGAGCTTCATAAATATTATGAGTTAAAGGCTTTTGAACATACACATCCTTACCCAATTTCATGGCTGCCAGAGTTATGACGGCGTGGTTATGATCCGGAGTAGAGATGGTTACCGCATCAATATCCCTGGCATTGTCAAATAATCTTCTAAAATCTTTGTATTTAACAGCTTTGGGAAATTTTTCAATAAACCGACCGGCACTGTTCCAATCTACATCGCAGATAGCGGCGATATTGGAAGCGCCATTATTCCATACATTCATGCCGTCTGAATAACCTTTACCTCCTGCACCTATTACGGCGATGTTAAGTTTATCGCTGGGCGGAATAAAACCCTGACCCATCACATGGCGTGGTATTATGGAAATTCCAAATGAAGTTAAAGCGGTGTTTTTAATAAATGTTCGACGGCTATTCGTGGTTTTGTCAGACATAATGTAGGTGTTTAATAATTTGTTTAGTCTAGTTGTTGTATTTCAATATTTTTAAATTCTATAGGGTGGCTTTCACTTTGAAGCGAAATATAACCGGAAGTCAGGTGCTGTCCATCTTTCGCTTGAATGGCTTCAGAAGCACCATCTAAATATTGCCCACCATATGTAGGATGGGAATAGGTAATCACAGGCTTGCCGTTAATGTAATGTGTTATGGTATCATTTGAAACAATTACTTCAGCAGTGATCCATTGATTATCATAGTAAGTGTCTGCAGCAGAATTTATACAATGCTCTGTGATCAATTCGTTATCCATAATCACGTTCGTTCCAGGTGTACATAAATTACCTGTAGGACGTTGTTCATCTTCTTTAAGTCCTCCTAGAAGTTGAAATTCCAGTGATACCGGAAAATTTTGATCTACCAGCATGCTTTCAGGGGATTGGCAATGTAGCATGATACCGCTGTTTTTATAACCCCAGGCTTCACCGCCTTTCGCTTGTTCACCTACAAAACGATATTGCAATCTGAATTTATAATTTGAAAATGGTGCCTCATAGAAAATATGTCCAAATGCATTATGAAATTCATCATATTGGTCATAGGATACTTTCATAACACCATCTTCCACACGGAAGGTGTTTTTGTAATTATCGTCTAATTCATGACCTTTTATTTTTACGTGCCAGCCATCCAGATCTTTTCCGTTGAATATTGAGGTCCATTTTTCAGGAGCTTGATTTTCAATGGGCGTTTCAGAGCCTGATTCAGATGATTTTTTATCAGATTGTTTACAACTCAGACCAAGCAGTAAAACCAATGAAAGTCCAATTGTTGTAAGCTGCTTCATTATAATGAGTAATCTTTACCACCGGTTAACTCTTCCAGATCACCACAATAATATTGAGCAGGAACAGGATCGTAAACTAATACATTTTCTCCCACTTCCTGGGTTGTTTTATAAGCCTTAATTGTCATGGATTTGATACGGTTTAAAAATTCTGAAACTGTCAAACCTTCAAATTTTGTATCGGATTCACGCTCTTCATCAATTTCATTTTTCAATAACATATGCTTGTCTAAAAGCGCCATATAATCTTCATCAGAAATGGTATTGATATCCGTTTTTGCATCAGGTTTTACGATCGCGATGGTTTTATCGAAGGCTGATTTAAAATGATTTTGATCTTCATCATCAAAAATTTCTGCTACGTAGCGATCAATAAATTGTGGTACATTGAGTTCGGTTACTGATGGAAGATCATCGGTATTCGGCAAAATGATATTTACAAGTTTGGTAAGGACAATGCCTTGTTCTTCAGTAAGGATCATGGGTGTCCAGGTATCCGGCTCAGCAGTACAACTTTGCAGGATACTCATTACAGTTGGTGTAGCAACAAAAAAACCTGTAGCCAGTCCTAAATTCTTTAATGCTTCTCTTCGTTTCATAGGTCAGTATTAAGCGTTATTTTTTTTCAATTCTTCTGCAGCGTGATTTGCTGCTCTGGCTGTAAAGGCCATATAACCTAAAGAAGGGTTATGGCATGCCGATGATGTCATGAAGGATCCATCAGTGACATAAACATTGGTGCAGGCATGAATTTGATTGTATTTGTTTAAAACGGACGTTTTTGGGTCGTGTCCCATGCGAGCAGTTCCCATTTCATGGATACCAAGTCCCATAGCTCTGGACTCTACCTCATTAAAACCTTTTACATTTTTATATCCTGCAGCTTCCAACATTTTTATGGCTTGTTCTTCCATATCTTTTCGCATAGCTAACTCATTTTCGCCAAAATCCGCATCAAATGTTATGGTTGGTAAACCCCATTCATCCAGTTTGTCGTAATCCAGATACATACGATTATTATGGTCAGGTAAGGTTTCACCAAAAGCACTTAAAGTCATTTGCCATTGGCCTGGCTTGAGTATGGCCTCTTTTAATTGCGGACCGTATTTCATTTCGGCAACAGCCTCAGAATCACCTCTTCTTCCGGCACTTCCCTGGTAGCCGTAGCCACGTTTAAATTCTTTAACATCGGTTTTTCCGCCCAGATTTCTAAAGCGTGGAATATAAATACCATTAGCACGGCGCCCTTTGTTTATCTTATCTTCAAAACCATCAACAATTGCTCTGGCTCCTACATGGAAATGATGATCCATGATATTACAACCCAGTTCACCACTATCGTTACCTAAACCATTAGGGAATCGCTCCGATTTTGATTGCAACAAAATAGCAGCAGAGGCCATAGCGGATGCACATAAAAAGATCACTTTTGCATTGTAAACATGGGATTCTTTAGTTTCAGCATCAATTACTCGAACACCGGTAGCTTTCTTTGTTTTATCATCATAAATTACCTCATGAACTATAGAGTTAGGTCTGAGTGTCATATTACCTGTAGCTTCTGCCGTTGGTAAGGTAGAGGAGTTACTACTGAAGTAAGCTCCGAATGGGCAACCACGCATACAACGATCGCGATACTGGCAGGAACTACGTCCCATACCAGGTTTTGTACCTTCGGTAATATGAGCGGTACGGCCGATAGTTAATACGCGTCCGTCATCAAAATTTTCTGCAATTTTCGATTTTAGATGCTCCTCAACACAATTCAGGTTCATGGGTTTTAGTAGCTTTTGATCAGGAAAATGTTCCAGACCCAAATTTTCACCACTCACCCCGATAAATTCTTCTACTTTATCGTACCATGGTGCAATATCCTTATAACGCACGGGCCAGTCTACGGCAATCCCTTCTTTTTTATTGGCTTCAAAATCCAGATCACTCAATCTATAACTTTGACGGCCCCATGTTAACGAGCGTCCACCAACCTGATACCCACGAATCCAATCGAAACGGCGTTTTTCATTATAAGGGTGTTTTAAATCGTCAACAAAAAAATGTTTGCGATATTCTTTAGTAACAAAGCCTGTTCGGTTCTGTTTAGGCATACGTTCACGAGTTTCCCGGGTAGGCTCTCCACCATTAGGAAAATCCCAGGGGTCCATATTTGCGGTTGGGTAATCCTGAATGTGTTTTACCATTCTACCGCGTTCCAAAACCAAAGTTTTCAGACCATTTTCACAAAGTTCTTTAGCGGCCCAACCACCTGAAATACCTGTGCCAACAACAATCGCATCGTATTCGTTTTCTAGTTCAGAGTTCTTATTCATGTTAAAAAGGAGAAATTGTTAAAATGGAAAAATTCCATTGATAAATTTATGAATTATGTTTTTAATGAAACAAAATATTAAAGAAATTTAATTATTCGTACATTTCCATAAAAAATATGAGGATTGAATTACCGAAAACGATTTCGATATTTAATACGACCATTTTTTTAACATATTATCCTGAAGTGTTTGTAAAAATTAATACATTTCAGTCATTTTCTTTAAAAAAACAACAAAACTAACATGACTAAACTAAACGCTCTCCCAGGACTTAGTGGCTTTATTGTTTTGAGCCTTATTTTAAGTTTGACTTCCTGCAAACAAAAGACGGAACAGTCTGAAAACACGGAATCCATGACAGAATCCACCATGACTAATCAAGACCCTTTCTTCAAATTATCATTAGCGGAATGGTCTTTACACAGAACTTTTAATGCTAAAAACGGCGACCCATTCCAATTTGCCAAAATAGCCAGGGAAAATGGTTTTGAAGGCCTGGAATATGTGAGTCAATTGTATTCAAAACAGATTGAAAAATTAGGTTTTGATACCGTTATTGATTCGCTTAAAACGATGAGTGAAAAATACGGTATGCAGAACGTGTTGATTATGGTAGATCATGAAGGCGATCTGGCAAGTCCGGATGAAGCCGTTCGTGATGAAGCCGTTGAAAACCACAAAAAATGGGTAGATGCTGCAGCTACTTTAGGTTGCCATGCTATTCGTGTAAACACTTTCGGAACTAACGACCCCGAAAAATGGGTTCCTGCCGTAGCCGATGGATTAAAGAAATTAGCAACTTACGCGGCGACTAAAAATATTGAAGTTTTATGTGAGAACCATGGATGGTTATCTTCTGATGCTCCGATTCTAATGAAGGCGATTCACGAAGTAAATATGGATAACTGCGGTACCTTACCTGATTTTGGAAATTGGTGTGTAAAGCGAAAGGATGGAGAACAGTGGGGTGAATGCGTGGCCGAATACCCTGATAAATATCAAGGGATTGCATTGATGCTTCCTAAAGCAACAGCCGTAAGTGCCAAGTCTTATGATTTTGACGACAATGGTAACGAGACTACTTTGGATTATCCACGTATTTTAAAATTAGTTAAAGACGCCGGATATACGAGTTTCATAGGTGTAGAATATGAAGGTAATCGCCTGAGCGAGATGGAAGGTTTGCTTGCTACCAAGGCTTTGCTTTTAAAATCAGCAGCAGAAATTAAATAAAGTGCTATTACCAACGAAATTAATCAATTGAATCATGACCAAAAAAACGCAATTTCAATTATCCTTTATGATGTTCCTCGAATTTTTTATTTGGGGAGGCTGGTTTGTAACCTTAGGATCATTTTTAGGTAACAATTTAGGTGCCAGCGGTGCAGAAACTGCTATGGCTTTTTCCACTCAATCCTGGGGAGCCATTATAGCGCCTTTTATTATTGGGCTAATTGCTGATCGATTTTTTAATGCTGAAAGAATTCTTGGGGTTTTACATTTAATAGGTGCTTTTCTCATGTACCAAATGTCGCAATCTACAGAATTCGCTTTGTTTTATCCTTATGTTTTGGGTTATATGATTGCCTATATGCCCACTCTGGCTTTAGTGAACTCAGTATCCTTTAATCAAATGGAAAATCCTGAAAAAACCTTTCCATTGGTTCGTGTTTTTGGTACCATTGGCTGGATCGTAGCAGGCTTATTGATCAGTCTGGTTTTTAAATGGGACTCTATGGAAAACCTGCAACAAGGGATGTTGTCCAACACCTTCACGATGGTGGCTATAGCTTCTTTAATCCTGGGACTTTTCAGTTTCACTTTACCCAAAACACCACCTAAGGTTTCAAAGGATGAAAAAGTAACCATCAGTGATATTCTGGGTTTAGACGCTTTAAAGTTGTTAAAGGATAAAAACTTTTTGGTATTCTTTCTGTCATCGGTCCTTATTTGTATTCCATTAGCGTTCTACTATCAAAATATTAGTCCTTTTTTAACTGAATATCAAGTTGAAAATTCTACAGCTTGGGCGGCTTTAGGTCAACTCTCTGAAGTTGGTTTTATGTTGTTGTTACCCTTCTTCTTTAGAAAATATGGCTTTAAGAAAACCATCATGTTCGGTATGTTAGCCTGGGGTATCCGCTACGGTCTATTTGCGTTTGGAAACGCCGGTGATCTATTCTTTATGCTGGCTATAGGGATTGCATTACATGGTATTTGTTACGATTTCTTTTTTGTATCAGGGCAAATTTATACCGATTCAAAAGCAGGTGAAAAAGTAAAAAGTGCTGCTCAGGGTTTAATTACTCTGGCTACTTACGGCGTTGGTATGTTGGTAGGTTTTTGGGTAGCCGGACAAATTGTGGATAAAAACGTTTTGGCAGATGGTAATCACAGCTGGCAGGATGTTTGGCTGTTCCCCGCATTTTTTGCTATTGGGGTGTTGGTGTTATTTACCATATTTTTTAAACATGAAAAGGTTGAATATAAAGCTTAAATAGAATGAGTTCTAAAATTAGATTAGGAATATTAGGAGGCGGGGGTGATTCTTTAATTGGTATTTTACATCGTGTGGCGTCGTCCATGTTCGATCAATTTCAATTAGTCGGAGGTGCTTTTAATCCTGATTTGAAAGAAAGCTTAGCCTTCGCTGAAAAAATTGGAATTCCAACAGATCGTATTTATAAAGATATTGATTCTCTTATTTCAGAAGAATTAAAATTACCGGAAGGAGAACGCATGCAGGTTATTTCGGTACTAACACCAAATTTTCTGCATTTCCCAATGGCCAAAAAACTCATTGAGAATGGGTTTCATGTGATCTGTGAAAAACCCATGACCACATCTTATGAGGAAGCTAAAATATTAGAGGCAACGCTTCAAAAAGCGAATACCGTTTTTGCAGTTACTTATACGTATACGGGATATCCTATGGTGCGTCAGATGCGCGAAATGATAGCCAATAATGTGATCGGTAAAGTTCAAAAAATAGATATTCAGTATTATCAAGGCTGGATAAATCCTGTGATCCATGATCCGCAATTACGAGCCAACACCTGGCGTTTGGATCCTGAAAAAGGTGGCATCAGTTGTTGTATAGGCGATATTGGAACACATGCATTTGATATGTTGGAATACGTTACGCAACTTAAGGTTGGTAAAGTCTTATCGGACCTTAATTATGTATACGAGGATAATAAAATGGATGTTGACGGAACGGTATTATTGCATTGCACCAATGGTGTAAAAGGTCTTATTAGAGCGAGCCAGATCGCAACCGGAGAAGAGAATAATTTCACGGTAAAGATTTACGGTGAAAAGGCAGGTTTAAAATGGGAACAGGAAAATCCTAATTATCTGTATTTATTACAGGATGGTGAACCTTTACGCGTTTTAAAACCTGGACATCCTTACAACAGTGCCTTATCGTTGGATGGTACAAAATTACCACCGGGTCACCCGGAAGGTATTTTTGATTCCATGGGAAATATTTATAAGGGTGTGGCCAAAGCCATTAAAAAAGAGCCTTACGATCATGGGGAGTTTCCAACAATGGTGGACGGTGTAAGAGGAATGAAATTTATTGAATGTGCTGTTGAAAGTCATTTAAAAGGAAACATTTGGATACATATTAACGAATAAATTATGATGAAAACCATCAAGGGACCGGCTGTATTTTTAGCGCAATTTATGGGTGATGAAGCGCCTTATAATAGCTTGGATGGTCTATGTAAATGGGCTTCCGATCTAGGTTATAAAGGCATTCAAATGCCTACCTTGGATCCTCGTCTTATCGATTTATCCAAGGCAGCAGAAAGTCAGTATTATTGTGATGAACTACTGGGAAAAATAAATGCTTATGGTCTTGAATTAACGGAGCTTTCTACGCACATCCAGGGGCAATTGGTGGCGGTACATCCGGCTCACGATATTATGTTCGATGTGTTTGTTCCCGATAATTTAAAAGGTAAACCGAAAGAACGCACCGCCTGGGCAATTCAGGAAATGAAAAATGCCGCTAAAGCTAGCAGACGCTTGAATTTAAAAGCCCATGCAACCTTTTCAGGATCCTTGTTATGGCCCATGGTACATCCCTGGCCGCAGCAACCTAAAGGCTTGGTGGATATGGGATTTAAAGAACTCGCTTCCCGGTGGAAGCCTATTTTAGATGTGTTTGACGACAATGGAGTTGATGTTTGTTACGAGGTGCATCCGGTGGAAGACATTCACGACGGCGACACTTTTGAACGCTTTTTAGAAGCAACCGGCAATCATAAACGGGTTAATATTTTATACGATCCATCACATTTTGTACTGCAACAATTGGATTATATAACTTATATTGATCATTATCATGAATTCATAAAAGCCTTTCATGTGAAGGATTCAGAATTCAATCCAACCGGTAAAAAGGGAACGTTCGGTGGATATAATGATTGGAAGGATCGTGCAGGGCGTTATAGGTCACCGGGCGACGGACAAGTCGATTTTAAAAGAGTCTTTTCAAAACTTACGGAATATGGCTGTGATGTTTGGGCCGTTTTGGAATGGGAATGCGTCATTAAAAGTCCGGAACAAGGCGCCAGAGAAGGTGCGCCGTTTATAAAAAACCACATTATTGAAGCCACTACCAAAGCTTTTGATGATTTTGCCGGAGGCGAAACAGATGAAGACCAACTAAAGAAAATACTAGGAATATAAATTAAAATTATGAATATCATGAGATACATATTAATAGCTCTATTAGCGCTTGCTTCCTTAACAAGCTGTAAAAACAAAACCGAGGAAAATAAAGAAACCATGGAAGAAAAACCGGCCATGGCAGACATGGATAATGGCTGGGAAACCCTTTTTGATGGTTCAAATTTCGATAACTTCAGAGGTTATTTAAGAGATACCATGCCGGCGGAATGGCATATAGAGGGCGATGCTATGGTTTTTGAACCGGGTGAAACGAAAGCCAATATTATAACTCGAAAAAAATACACCGATTTCGTATTGTCTTTGGATTGGAAAATTTCTGAAGGTGGAAACAGCGGTGTCTTGTTTGGTGTAAGTGAAGTCGATAGTTTACCGGAACCCTATCAAACCGGACCTGAAATTCAGGTTTTAGATAATGAGCGCCATCCGGACGCTAAGGCCAATCCAAAATATCATCAGGCTGGAGCGTTGTATGATATGGTGCAACCTACCCAGGATGTTTGGAAACCTGCCGGGGAATGGAATCATTTCGATATTATGGTAAATCACAAAACCAATCAAGGAAGTGTGACATTGAACGGCACTAAAATTGTGGAGTTTCCTGTAGAAGGTCCGAGTTGGGATTCACTGGTGGCGAATTCCAAATTCAAAGATTGGAAGGATTTCGGAAAATATGAAACAGGATATATTGGCTTGCAAGACCACGATAACAAAGTATCCTATAAAAATATAAAAATCAAATCGCTTGATTAGGAGGTGATTGATTTATTCGAATTACTATGAAAGCAAGGTTTTTGAACCTTGCTTTTTTTGTTCCAAATGATTGAAGATGCCATTATTCGTGGAGTTTCAGAACATTTTTAATTTCCATCTATTAAATAAACATCTTTTGAAACTGCATATTTTTCTTCAAAACGTTAAAAAAATAGAGATATTTATAATTTTTTGTAAAAATTAAAGGCTATTCCAAAGTTTATAAAAATTTTATTATAGTTTTACATTATGAAAAATTTAAAAAATACAATACGTTTTCCAGAACCCGGGTTCCCCGTGCGCTTCCGCCGCCGCTATTAATCTTAACAATAGCAAATCTAAAACGTCATTTTTTAAATTTTTATTACCGTGTCAAAACAACAATTCATAACATTTTATAACTTATTTCATTCAGTAATTTACATTACTATGCGCCGTCCATTTCTCCGTCGCCCGTAAGGGTATGTACTTATATTTTTGAATCAGGTGCGTCCGATTCAGCTGTCAGAAAATAAAATTAAAATAAAGAACATTTAAAATCAGGAAAAATGAAGGTTGTCATAGCCGATACATCTCATATAAAATACGCTCAAATTATTTGCGATACCATCGCAGAATCTGCTCAGGTTCGTGGTACGGGAATTGCCCGACGCACTCCGGAATACATTTCTACTAAAATGGAAAATGGTAACGCCGTTATTGCTTTGGATGGCGATAAATTTGCTGGCTTTTGTTACATTGAAAAATGGAGCCATGGAAAATTTGTAGCCAATTCAGGATTAATCGTGCATCCGGATTACAGAAATCAAGGACTTGCCAAAAAGATTAAGCAAAAAATTTTCGAACATTCCAGAACCAAATTCCCTGATGCTAAGGTTTTTAGTATTACTACGGGGTTAGCCGTTATGAAAATGAATACGGAATTGGGGTACAAACCCGTTCCTTTTTCTGAATTAACGGATGATTCTACCTTTTGGGATGGTTGTCAAACCTGTAGAAATTATGACGTTTTAACGCGTACGAACAGAAAATTATGTTTGTGTACGGGAATGCTTTACGATCCGAAATCAAAAAGTCCCGGAAAACAAATCAAGGATAAGACCTTTCAACGACTAAAAAGTATCAAGCAAGCCTTATTCCTTAAAAAAGACAAAAAATAAAATCAAATGAGATACCCATTAAATCAATTGTATGAATACGAATATATAGTGTCATGGGTATAACATCTGAAAATTAAAAGACAAATAAATATTACCAGATGAAAAAATTAGTTATAGCCTACAGTGGCGGATTGGACACCTCTTATTGTGCCGTTAGTTTATCTAAAACATATGAAGTACATGCTGTTAGCGTGAATACCGGCGGATTTACTAAAGAGGCTATTAAAAAGATTGAAGCCAATGCCTATAAAATGGGTGTTACAACTTATAAAAGTATAGATGCTGTTGCTACCTTTTATGATAAGGTTGTTAAGTATCTCATTTTTGGAAATGTATTAAAGAACAACACATACCCATTATCTGTAAGTGCAGAGCGTATTATTCAAGCCATTGAAATTATTGAATATGCCAAAAGTATTGATGCAGAATATATTGCACATGGTAGTACCGGAGCAGGAAATGATCAGGTACGATTTGATATGATCTTTCAAACATTAGCGCCGAATATTAAAATCATTACTCCAATTCGTGATGAGCAGCTTACCAGACAACAAGAGATCGATTATTTAAAGGAAAACGGGATAGAGATGTCCTGGGAAAAAGCTAAATACTCCATTAATAAAGGACTTTGGGGAACCAGTGTTGGAGGTGCCGAAACCCTAACATCTGATAAACCCTTACCGGAATCAGCTTATCCTTCCCAGATAAAACATGCTGAACCCGAAAAGGTAAAACTGACTTTTGAAAAAGGTGAGTTGGTAGCAATTAATGGTGTTGAAAATAATCCGGAGGTTAATATTGAAACTTTGAATACCCTGGCTTCTGCTTATGCGATTGGTCGTGATATTCATGTAGGAGACACTATTGTGGGGATCAAAGGACGTGTTGGTTTTGAAGCCGCTGCGGCATTGATTACCATAAAAGCGCATCATTTACTGGAGAAACATACGCTTACCAAATGGCAATTACAACACAAGGAATATATCGCTAGTTTCTATGGCATGCATTTGCATGAAGGCCAATACCTTGATCCCGTGATGCGCGATATGGAAGCCTTTTTGGAAAGTAGTCAGGATAAAGTTTCAGGCGATGTTTTTGTAACCTTGAAACCATATCACTTTGATCTTGATGGTATTTCATCTGAACATGATCTTATGAATGCCAAATTTGGTAGTTATGGTGAAGAAAATAAAGGCTGGACCGCCGATGAAGCCAAAGGATTTATTAAAATTCTGGGAAATCAAAATAAAATATACCAACAGGTAAACTCCTAAGTTGCTTTGGTAGAAAAACGATAAAAATGAAAAATATACAGGTTGGAATTATTGGAGGTGCAGGCTATACAGCCGGAGAGTTGATTCGATTATTGTTGAACCATCCCAATACAGAGCTCAATTTTGTTTACAGTACCAGTAATGCAGGAAACAAATTAAGTTACGTGCATCAGGATCTGGTTGGTGCAACGGAATTGACCTTTACAGATACCGTAAATCCTGATGTGGATGTGGTTTTTTTATGCCTGGGACATGGAAATTCGGTGAGGTTTTTAAAAGAAAACACCCTTTCTGAAACGACGAAAATTATTGATCTTGGGAATGACTTCCGATTGACGGCCGACCGGAATTTCAATGGGAAAACATTTGTTTATGGCCTACCGGAATTAAATAAGCATGCCATTGAAAAGGCCCGGTACATTGCTAATCCCGGCTGCTTTGCAACGGCCATTCAGTTAGGTGTTTTGCCTTTGGCGTATGCCGGATTGCTTAAAAATGATGTTCATGTGAATGCAGTTACCGGTGCTACAGGCGCAGGAACCTCTTTATCATCTACCACACATTTTACCTGGCGAGATAATAATGTCTCGGTTTACAAGGCATTTACCCATCAGCATTTAGGTGAGATCAATCAATCGGTAAACCAATTACAAACGGATTTTAAATCTGATATTTTGTTCATTCCAAATCGGGGTAATTTTTCCAGAGGAATTTTCGCTACGCTTTACACAGATTTTGAAGGCACTTTGGAAGAGGCTCAAAAACTTTATGAATCGTTTTATGAAGCTGCTAAATTCACTTTTATTTCTCAGGAAAATCTACATTTAAAACAGGTGGTGAATACCAATAAATGTTTGATTCATTTACATAAATACCAAGGAAAAATATTGATTACCAGCATTATAGATAATTTATTAAAAGGCGCTTCCGGACAGGCAGTACAGAACATGAATTTGATGTTCGGACTAGAAGAAACTACCGGATTACATTTAAAAGCCTCATATTTTTAATTATAGATTTAACAAACCAGATTATGAAAATAGCCATTATAGGAACCGGAAATTTAGGGAGCGCTGTTGCCAAAGGTCTTATTAAGAACAAAACCTTTAGCTCACTTTATTTAAGTGATAAGAATACTGGGGCTGTGCAACAGTTTAACAAAGAACCTTATGTAACTATAACAAACAAGAATACAGAGGCTGTGGAGGCTTCAGACATTTTGATTTTTGCCTTGCAACCAAGACATATTGAGTCCGTTTTAAAAGAGGTAGCTCCAAGTATAACAAAAGAACATGTTGTTCTTTCCGTGGCTGCCGGATATGCGATCTCCAAAATTGAAGCCATTATTGGACAGGATAAGAACATCATTCGTGTGATGCCAAACACGGCAATTTCCATTGGGAAATCCATGACTTGTTTAGCGGCAAATACCAGTGGCGAAAAAAAAATAGACATGGCTCAGGATATTTTTAATCAATTAGGAACCACGATGGTAATTCCTGAAGAGCATATCCAGGCGGCTACAGTAATTTGTGCCAGTGGTATTGCCTTTTGGATGCGCCTGATTCGTGCCACAACACAAGGAGCGATTCAGTTAGGGTTTGAGGCTCATGAAGCGCACAAACTCGCCGTGCAAACCTGTTATGGTTCAGCGAGTTTATTGATTGAATCGGGGAATCATCCGGAACAGGAAATTGATCGGGTAACCACGCCAAGTGGTTGTACCATTGAAGGTTTGAATGAAATGGAACATCAGGGTCTGAGCTCCTCACTCATAAAAGGTCTGGTGGCATCTTTCGAAAAAATTAATCACTTAAAACAATAGACCCATGCCGTTATTTGATGTTTACCCTTTGTACGATGTTACGCCTGTTTCAGGAAAGGATATTTATGTTTATGATGAACAGGGAACAGAATACCTGGATCTTTATGGCGGTCATGCCGTTATTTCAATAGGGCATGCACACCCTAATTATGTGGAGGCTATAACCAATCAGGTTTCTAAATTGGGCTTCTACTCCAATGCCGTTCAAAATCCGATACAGCAGGAGCTCGCTGATAAAATTGAGTCGCTTTCAGGTTGTAAAGGGTATAATTTATTTTTGTGTAATTCCGGAGCGGAAGCCAATGAGAATGCTTTGAAGCTAGCTTCCTTTAAAACGGGCAAATCCCGTGTTATTGCTTTTAAAAATAGTTTTCACGGACGAACTTCGGCAGCTGTTGCTGCTACGGACAATCCCAATATCATTGCTCCTATAAATGCACAACAAAAGGTGACTATTCTGGAATTGAATGATATTTTAGGAGTAAAAGCAGAACTTGAAAAAGGCGATGTATGTGCAGTGATTGTTGAATTCATTCAAGGTGTAGGAGGTTTGGATGAGGGAAGCAGCGATTTCTTCGAACAGGTTTTTGCTTTATGTCAAAAGAACAACACCTTTTTTATTGCTGATGAAGTGCAGTCCGGTTATGGACGTTCTGGTAAATTCTTTGCTTTTCAACACTACAATGTAACCCCGGATATTATTTCAATCGCGAAAGGTATGGGGAATGGATTTCCAATTGGCGGTATTTTAATTCATCCGGATATCGAAGCAAAGTATGGTATGTTAGGAACAACTTTCGGGGGTAATCATCTTGCTTGCGCAGCAGGATTAGCGGTATTGAATACTATAGAAGAAGGCCATTTAATAGATAATGTGAACGCGATGTCGGCCTATTTTATTGAAAAAGCCAGGGCCATGCCTGAAATCAAAAAAATCAAGGGGCGCGGCTTGATGCTGGGACTGGAATTTGATTTTGAGGTTGGCGCACTTCGCAAAAAATTGATTTATGAGTACAACATATTTACGGGAGGTTCCTCCAATAAGAAACTGTTACGAATTTTACCGCCATTAACAATTCAAAAAGAACATATCGATCAATTTTTCAATGCTCTAAAAAACGCCGTAGACATTTAAACTGAACCAATGAACACCTTATTATCCATAGAAAAAAGAAATGCTGTTTTACGGAATATGGCCAAATTATTGGATCAAAATCGTGAAGAAATCATAGCCATAAATAAGGTAGATCTGGAGGCATATAACGGGGATGATATTTCAATGTTCGACCGTTTAAAAGTTAATGATGCAAAAGTTGATGAGATGATCGCCGCAGCTCAGCACCTGGCCTTACAACAGGATCCTGTGGGTGTGGAACGATTTAGTTTTGAACATGAAAATGGTCTTAAGATCTATAATAGAACGGCCTCATTTGGTACGGTTTTAATTATTTATGAATCGCGCCCCGATGTTACCGTGGAAGCGGCCGGTATTGCGTTCAAATCGGGTAATAATATTCTATTGAAGGGCGGAAAGGAATCTTTGAATTCAAACAAAAAAATTGTGTCCTTGTGGCATGAGGCTCTAAAAATGGAAGGTGTTTCCACCGATTGGATAACGTATTTGGAATTCGATAGATCGGAAACACAAGCCTTTTTGGAAAACCCAACGCGACAGGTTGATTTAATTGTTCCAAGAGGGGGTGAGCGTCTTATTGCATTTGTAAAACAGCACGCGCAATGCCCGGTAATTGTGAGTGGGCGAGGAAATAATTTCGTTTATGTTCATAAGGATGCCGATTGGGAAATCGCACTTCAGGTTATTATCAATGGTAAAACCGCGAAAATATCTGCCTGTAATGCTGTCGATAAGGTTTTAATTGATAAGAATTTAAAGGATAAAACAGCCTTTATTCAAAAACTTATGACGGAACTACAAGCATTTGATGTTACTATTTTGGGCGATGAACAAACCTCAAAATTATCCGGGATTTCTCCTTTTGAAAATGAAGCTATTTGGTATCAGGAGTTTTTGGATTTTAAAATTGTTATTGGTGAAGTAGAAAATGTTGATGCTGCTGTCGCCAAAATAAACACCTACTCAGGAGGGCATTCGTCAGTTATTGTAACAAAGGATGAAGCTTCTGCTAAAGGCTTTATGGAAAATGTGGATACAGCCGCAGTTTATCACAATGCATCAACCCGATTTACCGATGGCGGACAATTTGGTTTGGGTGGCGAATTAGCTATTAGCACAGATAAATTACATCAGCGCGGCCCAATAGGTTTGCAACATTTGGTTACAAACAAATGGTATGTATATGGCAACGGACAAACACGATAGCATGCAAAAAAAGAAACGCATATTACTAAAAGTTGGATCGAATACCCTAACCAAGGAAACCGATAACCTATCACGAGGAAAGATCGAGGATATTGCCAATCAGATCGCCATACTCAAGAAGGAATACGAGTTTATTATTGTGAGTTCGGGTGCTATTGCTGTGGCGAAACAATTTGTAAAATTGGAGAGTCAGCAGGATAGTGTCTTTGTAAAACAAGCCCTCGCTTCCATAGGGCAACCCCATTTGATCAGGATCTATCAGGAGATTTTCAGATCGTATGGCTTGCTTACCTCACAGTGTTTGTTGTCCTATTCAGATTTTGAAAAAGAAGAAAGTAAATCCAATATCGTAAATACCATCAACGTGTTGGTGAACAATGATTACATCCCGATTATTAATGAAAATGATACCGTAGCTACGGATGAAATTAAATTTGGAGACAACGATAAATTAGGAGCACTGACAGCAGCTTTACTCGGCGTCGATTTATTCATCATTGCAACCAATACAAATGGCATTTATACCAGGGAATCTTTGGCTACAAATACACCGAAAACGATAGAGGAAGTAACAGATTACAAGGATTTAAAGCAGGAGGTTTTACCCTCCAAATCCTCCCATGGAAGTGGTGGAATGCTTTCCAAAATTGAAGCCGTTTCGGTAACCAAAAAAGCGAATATTGAAACCTGGATCGTAAATGGTTTAGAAGACCATTTCATCCTGAATGCCTTTGAAAATAAAGTGCCGTTTACCAAAATAAAATAAAGAATGAAACATTACACATCCATAAATGATATAGACAACCTCGAGGAATGGATTGTCGATGCGAAGGCCATCAAAAAAAATCCATTAGAACATCGGAAGCTTGGTAAAAATAAAACGCTGGGTTTACTTTTTTTTAATTCAAGTTTAAGAACGCGTTTAAGTACTCAGAAAGCAGCATTGAATTTAGGGATGAATCCGATAGTAATGAATGTTTCCAATGATTCCTGGGGTATTGAATTTGGCGACGGAACCGTTATGGATGGTACCACTGCCGAACATATTAAGGAGGCGGCAGCTGTTGTTTCACAGTATTGTGATATTATTGCGGTTAGAGCTTTTCCAACATTAACAGACAAAGCTAAAGATGAAAGTGAAGAGGTTTTAAATGCCTTTAAAAAATATGCCACGGTTCCAATTGTGAATATGGAAAGTGCTACGGCGCACCCTTTACAGGGCTTAACGGATGCCCTTACCATTTCAGAATACGCTAAAAAGGAGCGTCCTAAAGTGGTTTTAACCTGGGCACCACATGTGAAAGCTTTACCTCATGCAGTAGGAAATAGTTTTGCTCAGGTCATGCAAAAAATGGATGTGGATTTTGTGATTACCAATCCGGAAGGTTATGATTTGAATCCGGAAATTACGAGAGATGTTCCCGTACTTCACAATCAGGAGGAGGCCATGAAAAATGCCGATTTTGTGTATGCTAAAAACTGGAGCTCCTATGAAAATTACGGACAAATTCTGGAAACAAACAAGTCCTGGATGATCACCAAATCTTTGTTAGGAAATGCTAAATTTATGCATTGTTTACCTGTACGTCGTAATGTGGTGGTTGAGGATGCCGTTTTAGACAGTGATAGTTCACTGGTTATTCAACAGGCTAATAACAGAACCTTTGCAGCACAATTGGTATTAAAAAAACTATTAGAAACCTTGTAATATGGATCCCTTGAAAATCATCAAAGTTGGAGGTAATATTATTGATAATCCGGAAGCTCTAGACCGGTTTTTGGAGCAGTTTGCCAAGGTTCAAGGTCCTAAAATTTTAGTACATGGTGGTGGCAAACTAGCTACAAAATTGGCTGAGGATATGCAGGTGCCTGTCAATATGATTGAGGGAAGACGCATCACGGATGCAGTAACTCTGGATATCATAACCATGATATATGCAGGTAAAATAAACAAAAACATAGTTGCCAAATTACAAGCGAATCACTGCAATGCCATAGGCTTTACGGGCGCTGATGGCAACGTGATTTGTTCGGTCAAACGTCCGGTGAAAACCATAGACTACGGTTTTGTGGGAGATATTGTTAAGGTGAATCCGGAGGTTCCGGATGTATTGCTTCAAAATGGCGTTACACCTGTATTTTGTGCCATAACTCATGATAATAACGGGCAACTTTTAAACACGAATGCAGATACCATTGCCTCGGCTTTGGCGGTAGGATTATCCAAATACTATGCAACCGAGTTGATTTATGTTTTTGAAAAAAACGGAGTTTTAATGTCTGTTGATGATGAAGATTCCGTGATTGAAAATATAAACACAGAAAGCTACGAAAAACTAATAAAAGATGGAGTTATTGCTGATGGTATGTTACCCAAATTAACCAATTGTTTTGATGCTTTAAAAGCGGGTGTTTCAAAAGTGATTATTGGAAATGCCTCGGTGATCAGTAATAAAAATCAAAAATATACAACCCTAAAACTATGATTCAGGAACTTACAAATGAAGCTATTGAACTCCTAAAAAAGCTTATTGAGACGCCGTCATTTTCTTCAGAAGAAGATAAAACGGCTGAGCACATTGAAGCGTGGTTCAAGGCGCATCATGTGGATTATAAAAGGACGAAAAATAATGTTTGGGCAGTAAACAAATATTTTGATGAAAGCAAACCAACGCTTTTACTGAACTCGCATCACGACACGGTGAAACCCAACACGGCGTATACAAATGACCCGTTTAAAGCTTTTGTGAAAGACGGCAAATTATTCGGATTGGGAAGTAACGATGCCGGGGGCTGTTTGGTGTCGCTTTTGGCAACCTTTACCTATTTTTATGGTCATAAGGATTTAAAGTATAATTTAGTTATTGTCGCTTCCGCGGAAGAGGAAAGTAGTGGGCCTGATGGATTAAATAGTATGCTTGAAGTGATTCCGCAGATAGACGTGGCTATCGTTGGGGAACCAACCTTGATGAATCTGGCTGTAGCAGAAAAAGGTTTGGTGGTTTTTGATGCCAAGGTTGAAGGCACTCCAAGCCATGCCGCACATCCAAATGATAACAATTCTATTTATAATACCATTGAAGTGCTACAATGGTTCAAAGATTTTAAATTTGAAAAAAGTTCGGAGGTTCTGGGGGATGTCAAATTAACGGTTACCCAGATAAAAGGAGGGTCGCAGCACAATGTAGTTCCGGCGGATGTGGATCTGGTTATTGATGTTCGGGTGAATGATGCCTATACAAACAAGGAAATTTCTCAAATTTTAGAGGAGAAAGCTCCTTGCAAAATAAAAGCAAGAAGCTTGCGGCTGAATTCTTCATCTATTCCGATGGATCATGATTTGGTAAAGGCCGGTATCGCTTTAGGACGCAGTACTTATGGATCACCAACATTATCAGATCAGGCAACTTTGTCTTGTCCGAGCTTAAAATTAGGACCCGGTGACAGTACGCGTTCGCATTCGGCGGATGAATTTATTTATATTCGTGAAATTGAAGAAGGTGTTGCGATTTATATTAAGCTGCTCGAGAAGGTGTTGTGATTTAGAACAGAAACGAGAGAATAGAAACAAGAAAAGAGAGAAGAGATAAGAGAAATAAGAAAAGAGATTAAGGGAAAAAGTCTCTGTTCTCTATTCTAACTTCTCTTCTCTAAAAAACAAAAACTATGAAACTTTGGGATAAAGGTATTTCGATAGATAAAAAGATAGAACAGTTTACGGTGGGAAATGACCGTGAGATCGACAGTCATATTGCGAAATACGATGTTATAGCGTCAAAAGCACATGCCAAGATGTTGCAGAAGGTCGGGATTATTTCTGTTGAAGAATTGGTAGAACTTTTAGGCGGTTTAAAAAAACTCGAAGAACAAATAAAGAACGGCACTTTTGTAATTGATGGACAATTTGAAGACGTTCATTCGAAGATTGAATTTGAACTTACCCAATCTTTAGGTGAGGTTGGAAAGAAGATACATACGGCTAGATCGCGAAACGACCAGGTTTTGGTGGCTTTAAGTCTTTACTATAAAGATCAACTAGGTATTGTTAGAGAGAAAACAAGATCCTTATTTGATACCTTGTTAGGTTTGGCAGAAAGGCATCAAAGCAAAATGTTACCCGGATATACCCATTTACAAGTAGCTATGCCGTCCTCATTTGGATTATGGTTTTCCGCTTACGCGGAACTGATGATTGATGATGTGTATTTTATTGATGCCGCCTTAAAAATTGTGGATCAAAATCCTCTGGGTTCGGCAGCCGGATATGGAAGCTCCTTTCCTATAGATAGGCAAATGACAACCAGAGAAATGCAGTTTTCAACTTTGAAATTCAATGTGGTTGCAGCCCAGATGGCTCGAGGAAAAAATGAACGAACTATCGCCGCAGCTCTAGGCGGATTGAGCAACACACTGGCCCGTTTTGCTATGGATGTTTGTTTGTATATGAGTCAGAATTTTGGATTTATCAGTTTTCCGGATGAATTAACTACCGGAAGCAGTATTATGCCACATAAAAAGAATCCGGATGTATTTGAGCTGATTCGTGGGAAATGCAATAAAATTCAGGCCCTTCAAACGGAAATGATACTAATTACCAATAATTTACCGAGTGGTTATCATCGGGATTTTCAATTATTGAAGGAAAACATGATCGCGGCTTTTGAAGATCTAAAGGATATTTTGGATATCCTTGATTACGCGATCCAACAAATTGAAGTAAAGGACGTAGATCTGAACGACCCGAAATACCAATATTTGTTCACGGTAGATAATATCAATACCTTAGTGGAAGAAGGAATGAGTTTTCGTGAAGCTTATCAGAAGATCGGTGGCCAGGTTCAAAGTGGTAGCTATAAACCGGATACTTCGAAAAAGCATTCCCATTTAGGAAGTATTCATAATTTAGGATTGGAACAGATCCGGGCGAAGTTTCCTAATTAGAAATTTAATACACCATGGATTTTAAAAACTTTAAGAATTGCGTTTATTTATTGTTCTTGATGCTCGTGCTAAGCAATTGTGTTCAAAATAAGACCTATGAACTCGTAAATGATCAGGTAAACACCTGGGGTTTTCATGATGTTGAAAAGGTGGATTCTTTAAATCCTGTTTTGAAACCTTCAACTGATTTTTCATTTAAATCGCCTATTTCCAATGAAACTGTTTATTGGGAAAGCCGGAATGTTTTAAATCCCGCGGCTGTAGTTCACGATAACAAGGTTTATTTATTTTACAGAGCCCAGGACTCCAGCGGTACTTCGCGCATTGGTTTAGCAACGAGTAAGGATGGACTACACTTTAATAAGATCCCCGAACCTGTGTTATATCCAGACGAAGACTCCATGATGGTCTACGAATGGAATTATAAAAAACTGGCAAAGGATAGCTCAAATATGGATTGCAAGAATTGTTTATTCGATGGTATTGAAGACCCAAGGATCATAGCCGGACCGGAGGACAATTATATTATGACCTATACCGCCTATGATGGGAAAACAGCTCGTTTGAGTGTGGCAACTTCTAAAGATCTCTTGCATTGGACGAAACACGGACTCGCTTTTCAGGATGAAAAATACCGTGATATGTGGTCTAAGTCCGGAGCCATTGTTGCGGAATTTCAAGATGATAACGTGGTTGCAAAAAAGATAAACGGCAGTTATTGGATGTATTTTGGAGATACCGATATTTTTCTAGCCAAATCACAAGACTTGATTCATTGGGAGGTTTGTGAGAATGCCGAATCTAAAAAAGCGATCTCTGTATTGCATCCGCGTTCCGGGTATTTTGATAGCCGCCTGGTAGAACCCGGACCTTTTGCTTTATACACTGAAAAAGGCATAGTTTTGATTTACAACGGTAGTAATGCCGCTAATTTTAATGATCAAAGTTTGCCCAAATTCACGTATGCTGCTGGTCAGGCACTTTTCGATAAAGAACAGCCCTATAAATTAATGAACCGAACCACCGGACATTTTATTTATCCGGATAAACCCTATGAAATGGTAGGCGAAGTCAATCTGGTTTGTTTTGTAGAAGGGTTGGTTGATTTTTCAGGGCACTGGTTTTTATATTACGGCACTGCAGATTCTAAAATCGCGGTAGCTACCAGTGTATTGTCTGAATAAAATTCATTTGTAAATTATAATAGAAAGATTGCTTCACTGCGTTCGCAATGACGTTACCTTTTAGTCATTACGAGGCGCTTGCGACGTGGTAATCTTTTGATTTGAAGTAAAGATTCTTCCCTAACGATATGTATGGAAACAGCAATTCACAATCAACAGATTGCTTCAATGCGTTCGCAATGACGTTATGTTTTTGTCATTACGAGGAGCTTGCGACGTGGTAATCTTTTGATTTGGAGTAAAGATTCTTCGCTAATATGTATGGAAACAGCAATTCACAATCAACAGATTGCTTCACTGCGTTCGCGATGACGTTACTTTTTTGTCATTACGAGGAGCTTGCGACGTGGTAATTTCATCAAGCGAATTATTAACTACAGATACTTCATTTCACTCGGAATTACTAAACATCTTTTAATTTACTTCTGCTGCGTTAGGCCTGCCTGCCGGCAGGCAGGGATTGCAGCGGTATCCTTTTTTGAGTTTTCGAGAAAAAGATTTAGCGGAAAGCGCGACCCGCAGGGGAACGCCCAAATAGATTTTTATAATGAAAATTTTGATTTCTATGCTTTTTTCTTATATTCAAACGAAAACCAAGTAACATGAGTAAAGGAAAAATTGCCGGGAAAGAACCGGCCGAAGTTGAATTAAATAAAGGAGAAACCAAGTATTTTTGTGCTTGTGGAGAATCGGATAAGCAACCTTTTTGTGATGGTTCTCACCGCCATAACGATTTTGAACCGGTGGTGTTTACGCCCAAACGTGATGGGAAAGTATTTTTATGCATGTGTAAACAAAGTAGTAATTTGCCCTACTGCGACGGAACGCATAATACCCTATAAAAATTTTAAAATGTAAAAAGCGCATGTTGCCATGCGCTTTTTTAAGCAATGCTATGTTTAATTTGTTGACGACTAACTCTAAAAATTAAATAATAGTCGATTGCCCTAGATGTATATTCGTAAAGTTGAGGTTGGTCTCATCAGGATTATTAATAAAATCCTCGATAAAATCGCCTACTTTAGTTGTGCTTATATTGTCGTATTTCGTATTTAAATCTGGTGTTGTAATGTGTAATTTTAAAGATTTGCCAACACCATCGCGTACTCTTGTAGCTTCCTCATCCAATCCTAAATGATCCAGCATCATAGCGGCTGATAAAATTGAAGCTATAGGATTTGCAATACCTTTATTGGTTGCAGGGCTGTAAGACCCATGAACCGGTTCGAACATGGCATGTTTGTCACCCAGCGACGCTGAAGCGAGTAAGCCTATGGATCCCACAATAACCCCGGCTTCTTCACTTAAAATATCACCAAACATATTTTCGGTTAGGATAACATCGAATTGTTTTGGATTGATAATGAGCTCGTTTGCGGCATTATCGATAAACATGTAATTAAGCGTTACATCTGGATACTGCGGCGCTATTTCCTGAACCACGCGACGCCAAAGTCTGGAACTTTCCAGTACATTAGCTTTATCTACAAGCGTTACTTTTTTGCTTCGTGCCTGGGCCGCTTTAAAGGCGGGATGTGTTATACGTTCAATTTCCTTACGCGTATAGGTGCAACTATCGGAAGCTTCGTTACCATCTTCACTTAATTTCTTTTCTCCAAAATAGATACCTCCGGTGAGTTCGCGGTAAATAATAAGATTGGTATCTTTTACCTTATTTTTCTTTAACGAGGATTTATTTAATAATTCTTCATAAGCTACAACCGGACGAATATTGGCATAAAGATCGAGCGCTTTCCGTAATTGCAATAGACCTTGTTCCGGGCGCATTTTGGCATTCGGATCGATATCATAAGCTGTGGTACCGATGGCACCAAACAAAATAGCATCTGCGTTTTTGCAAATGCTAAGAGTTTCTTCCGGCAGAGGTGTGTTATGTTTTTCAATAGCACTGGCTCCAATCAAACCATATTGAAACGTAAAAAGATGGTCGAATTCCATAGCGACGGCTTTCAAGACCTTTACGGCTTGTGCAGTAACCTCTGGCCCAATGCCATCGCCCGGTAATACGGCAATATTTAGTTTCATTATTTGATGGTTATGCGGAAATGATTTCCTTGTACAATTTACAACTTTCTATGATTTGATGGATATCATTATCGTCAACTTCTTTTTTCTTGTCAGCAAAATCTAAAAAGTTCTTATAAACTTCGTCAAGTTGAAGCTTGGTTAATTCGTAGCCTACGTTTTTAGCGCGGTATGCTAATGCAGCCCTTCCGCTACGAGCGGTAAGTACAATAGCAGAGGCTGTAACACCAACATCCTTAGGATCTATGATCTCATAGGTTTCTCTATTTTTTATCACGCCATCCTGATGAATTCCCGAACTGTGAGCAAAGGCATTGGCACCTACAATAGCTTTATTTGGTTGCGTATAGATACCCATACGATCGGACACTAATTGACTCAATCCATAAAGCATTTGGGTATTGATATTCGTATCCAGATTCAAATAAGGGTGTTGTTTTAATATCATTACCACTTCTTCAAGAGCAGTATTTCCGGCACGTTCGCCAATACCATTGATGGTACACTCAATTTGGCGTGCGCCATTGATCACGCCTTCGATAGAGTTGGCTGTGGCCAGACCCAAATCGTTATGACAGTGACAGGACAAAATGGCTTTTTCGATACCTTTTACGTTCTCTTTCAAGTATTTTATTTTGGCACCATATTCACTGGGTAAACAGTATCCTGTGGTATCAGGGATATTCAAAACGGTAGCACCTGCTTTAATAGCTTCCTCACAAATTCGCGCTAAATAATCGTTGTCGGTTCTACCGGCATCCTCTGCGTAGAATTCTACATCCTCAACGAAGGATTTTGCATAGCTTACAGCTTTAACAGCACGTTCGATTATAGCTTCCCGATTGGATTTGAATTTGTGCTTGATGTGCGAATCTGAAGTACCAATACCTGTATGAATTCTCGGTTTTTTGGCATATTTCAGAGCTTCAGCAGCAACTTGAATATCGTTTTCAACAGATCGCGTTAAACCGCAAACTGTAGCATTTTTCACAATTTTTGAAATTTCTTCTACCGATCTAAAATCACCAGGACTGGACACCGGAAATCCGGCTTCAATCACATCAACACCTAGCTTATCCAGCTGCTCTGCAATGATTACTTTTTGCTCAGTATTCAGTTTGCAACCAGGAACTTGCTCGCCATCTCTTAAGGTCGTATCGAAAATTTGGACGTTGTTATCAGACATTTATTCAAATATATTTTCTAATTGTAGTACGAATGTATATTTTGGTTTGGAAAATAGAGAATTCATCGTACATTTATTACGATGTTTAAACCTTCATTTTAAAACTTAAAGGTTTGATAATCAATAAATTGACGTTTGGTTTATAACTATGGTAAGAGATCAAAAAGATAATTTGTTTGTATTGGTAAAGTCCCTTTCGAAGTCTGAAAAGCGCCAATTTAAACTTTATGTAGGACGTTTGGGGGTGAATGAGGACTCAAAATTTTTGATGCTTTTTAACATCTTAGATAAGCTTTCTACTTACGACGAGTCCGTTATTATAAAAAAAGGGATCGTTAAGAAGCAGCAATTATCCAATCTTAAAGCGCATTTGTACAAACAAATTTTGATCAGTCTGCGTCTAAACCCTTCACACCAAAATGTTCGTATCCAGATCCGTGAACAACTCGATTTTGCTACTATTTTATATCACAAAGGACTCTATAAACAGAGTTTAAAAATTTTAGATAAAGCGAAAAGTCTCGCTATTTCGCACGAAGAAAAGAATATCGCCTACGAAATTGTAGAGTTGGAAAAAGTTATAGAATCGCAATATATAACCCGTAGTTTAAGTAATCGTGCGGATGAATTGACCATTCAGGCCAAGGAGTTGAGTATGCAAAATGTGCTCACCAGTAAATTATCGAATTTGTCATTACAGCTCTATGGTTTATTTCTGAAAACGGGGTATGTTAAGAATGATGAAGAACACAAGATCGTAACCAAATATTTCCATGATCGCCTTCCGAAATACGACATCAATAAACTCGGTTTTCGGGAAAAACTCTGGTTGTACAAATCGTATTTGTGGTATAGTTTCTTAACGGTTGATTTTTTATCAAGTTATAAATACGCGGCGAAATGGGTGGATCTGTTTTATGATAATAAAGATATGATCGAGCTGAATCCGGTATTTTTCCTGAAAGGAAATCACTACCTTCTGGAGGCACTATACTACCTTAGACAGCACGAAAAATTCAAGGAAAGTCTGGAACGTTTTGAAGGTGTAACCCAAAAGAAATGGTTTCATCGGGATGATAATGTAGATGGGCTTGCATTCCTGTACATTTATAACAATAAGTTCAATCTGTATTTTATGGAAGGTCGCTTCAAGGCTGGTTTACATCTGGTCGATGAGGTTTTAGACCGTTTAAAAATATATAAAGATCGTATCGACGAGCACCACGTTATGGTGTTCTATTACAAAATAGCCAGTATGTATTTTGGCGCAGGAGATCTAAAAAATTGTATCAAATATTTAGATAAGATCATCAGTAATAAAAGTCTTCAAATGCGTGAAGATCTTCTTTGTTTCTCAAGGATTTTGAATTTGGTAGCACACTATGAGGCCGGACTCGATTACAATCTAGACGTTTTAATTAGGAGTACCTATAAATTCCTGATCAAAATGGAAGATCTGCACGAGGTCCAAAAAGAGATCATTAAGTTCTTAAGAGGTCTGGGAGATATTTATCCGCATGAAGTAAAGGCCGCTTTTATCAAACTTCATAAGAAATTAAAAACCTTTGAAAATGACCCTTATGAAAGTCGCGCTTTCTTGTATCTGGACATTATTTCCTGGTTAGAATCCAAAATTGAAAATAAACCTATTGCAGAGATTATTCGTGCCAAGTTTGAAGCGAATCAATTGGAAAAATAAAAAATAGTCTTCTAAAAATTTGGATATTCCATTTTTCTAATTGAATATTTGCACTCACAAAGTTCAAGACACGTATTGAAATGTTATCAAGAAAGGCGGAGGGATTAGACCCGTTGAAGCCTTAGCAACCCTTTACCTGTAAAGAAGGTGCTACATTCTACTAAATTCATTTTTAGATAGATAACTAACGAATTACTTACCGTAATTTATTATATTTTCTTTTTAACATTTTTCTAGGTAGAACGCTTTCGAGCGCATATTGACTTTTGTATTTGGTAAAAAATCAAAAACCAATGTAAATAATTTGAAGTCTGAATTACAACATACCATTATATCATATTTTACTACGGAAAGTGGTGCGCATTATCCTGAAATTCCCTTAAGCTACCAGGTTTTTGGAAAAGCTCTGGGAACTGCGCCGGTTATTCTGGTAAATCATGCCTTGACCGGCAATAGTAATGTGGCCGGGAAAGATGGCTGGTGGAAGGATCTTATTGGAAAAGATAAGGTTATCGACACCAACTTGTACACCATATTAGGGTTTAACATCCCCGGGAACGGCTACGATGGTTTTGTAATTGAGAACTACAAAGATTTTGTGGCTCGTGATGTGGCTCGCATTTTTTTATTGGGCTTAAAGGCTTTAAATATTGAAAAATTATTTGCCATTATTGGCGGCTCATTGGGTGGTGGTTTGGCTTGGGAAATGGCTGTGCTGCAACCTGATGTTACAGAACATCTTATTACCGTTGCAACAGACTGGAAAGCGACGGATTGGTTGATCGCGAATTGCCAAATTCAGGAGCAGTTTTTACTCAATTCAAAAAATCCGGTGCATGATGCGCGTATGCATGCGATGCTGTGTTACCGCACACCCGAATCTTTTAAGGCACGTTTTCAGCGAAGTAAGAATGAAGATCTGGAAATTTTTAATGTAGAAAGCTGGTTGTTGCATCATGGTAATAAGCTGCAGGAGCGTTTTCAGTTATCGGCTTATAAATTGATGAATCAGTTGTTGAAAACCATTGATGTTACCAAAGGTCGTCCAGAGGCATTCAATGTATTGGACAATATTGAAGCAAATATTCATATCGTTGGTGTGGATTCTGATCTGTTCTTTACGGCAGAAGAAAACCGGCAAACCCATAAACAATTAGCGGTATCCCACGCCAATGTAACATATAATGAAATTCATTCGGTGCATGGCCACGATGCATTTTTAATGGAATACGAACAACTGGAAAAAATTATTGAAGGCATTTTTGTGCCCGATTCAAAAAAGAAAAGAATGAAAGTGATCAAGTTTGGCGGGAAGTCTCTTGCCAATGGCGCAGGTTTAGATAAGGTGATATCTATTGTGGAATCCAAAGTGAAGGCCGGAGAAAAAATTACGCTCGTTGTTTCTGCACGAGGAAATGCTACAGACACGCTCGAAAATATTTTACACAAAGCCCATAGAGGTAAGGATTATAAGGAAGATTTTGAAGCGTTTAAGGCCTATCAGACAGAACCTTTAAAAACTGTTGATTTTGAGGAAGAATTTTCTGTTCTGGAAAAGTTGTTTGAAGGCGTAAGCTTATTGCGTGATTACAGTAAAAAGACCAAAGATGAGATTTTGGCTCATGGCGAGTTGCTGGCAGTTAAAATGGTATCGGCTTTATTAAATGAGCGTGGCATAAAAGCGCAACCAACCGACGCGCGGAAATTAATAAAAACCGATGGTAGCTTTGGAAACGCCCAACCGATAGCGCAACTTTCAAAGGATAATATTAAGCAGTATTTTAAAACAATTTTAACCGATACCGTTCCCGTGGTTACCGGATTTATTGCATCGAATGCCAATAATGAAACCACCACTTTGGGGCGCAATGGAAGTAATTATACAGCCGCTTTATTAGCCAATTATCTGGATGCTGAAGAATTGCAGAATTATACTCATGTTAATGGTATTTATACAGCAAATCCTGATCTGGTCGAGGATGCTCAGAAGATCCGGGAATTGTCCTTTAGTGAAGCCAATGAGTTAGCTAACTTCGGAACTACGGTTTTACACGCAAAGACCATCATTCCACTGGTGGAAAAAAATATCAGTCTGCGTATTCTGAATACCTTTAATCCTGATGATGAGGGAACACTAATTACGGCCAAACCGAATTCAAAAGAGGTAACCTCGCTTTCTGTTTTGGAAAATGTAGCCTTAATTAATTTAGAAGGGCGCGGATTGCTTGGAAAAAGTGGCGTTGATGCCCGAATTTTTGGAGCATTAGGAAACAAAGATATCAGTGTAAGTATTATTTCGCAAGGTTCTTCAGAGCGCGGCATTGGATTGGTAATTAACGCGGATCAGGCTACGCAAGCCGTTATTGCTCTAGAACGCGAGTTTGAGCGCGATTTCTATGCTCAAGATGTGAACAATATCCATGTGGTAGATGATGTTTCGGTAATTTCCATAATTGGTATTGCTTTAAGTTCATTCCACAAACCTTTTAATGCACTTATTAAAAACCAGATCACGCCTTTATTGTTCAACAATACGGTTACAGGAAAAAATGTGAGTTTGGTAGTGAAAAAACAACAGCTTCACAAGGCGATGAATGTTATTCATGGTGAGGTTTTCGGAATTTCCAAAAAGATCAATATTGCTATTTTCGGGCACGGTTTGGTAGGTGGTGCGCTGATCAATCAGATCTTAAAGTCTAAAAACTATATTGAAAAACGCAAAGGCATTCATCTCAACGTCTTTGCGATCTCAAATTCCAGAAAATTAGTGTTGCATAAAAAAGGTGTTGGTGAGCATTGGAAAGCTGACATCGAGAATTCATCAACAGAAAGTTCTATTGAAGCGATCGTAGATTTCGCCAGAACACATCATTTGGAAAACTTAATTGCGGTAGATAATACCTCTAGCAGTGATTTTCATAAAAATTATATACCGCTGGTAGAAGCCGGTTTCGACCTGGTTTCGTCCAATAAAATTGCCAATACCATCTCACATGATTTTTACACCACACTTCGCAGTCATTTGAAGGAACATAACAAAGAGTATTTATATGAAACTACAGTAGGAGCAGGATTGCCGTTAATTGACACCATAAAATTATTACATGAATCCGGTGAAAATATAACCAGAATTCGTGGTGTTTTTTCAGGAACCTTGAGCTATTTATTTAACCATTTTTCAGTTCAGGATAAACCGTTCAGTGCGATCGTTCAGGAAACTATAGATAAAGGCTTTACCGAGCCCGATCCCCGAGAAGATTTTTCAGGTAATGATGTGGCGCGGAAATTATTAATCCTCGCAAGAGAATTAGATCTGAAAAATGAATTTGAAGATGTAGCCATTCAAAATTTAATACCGAAGCAATATCAGGATATTTCTGTAGAAGACTTTTTAAGTCAGTTGGACGTATTGGATGAAGCATTTCAATCTATAAAAAAAGAACAAAAACCCGGACATGTGTTGCGCTATGTTGGCGATTTGTTTGGCGATCTATCCCAGGACAAAGGACAATTGGAAGTGAAATTGGTTTCTATTCCTGAAGATAGTACCTTAGGACATGTAAAAGGTAGTGATGCCATTTTTGAAATTTTCACTGAAAGTTATGGCGAACAACCTATCGTGATCCAGGGTGCCGGGGCAGGCGCTGAGGTTACAGCAAGAGGTGTTTTTGGCGATATTTTGAGATTGTCGAAACATATTAATTAGTTGTGGAGAAAAGAGAAAAGAGAAACGAGAAACGAGAGAAGAGAAACGAGAGAAGAGAAAAGAGAGAAGAGAAATGAGATGAGAGAAGCTGGAAAGAGATACAAGTCTATTGAAAGCAAGTATTAAAAGTCTCTAGTCTCTATTCTAACTTCTCTATTCTAATATAAAAAAGAAACGAGAAAAGAGAAAAGAGAGAAGAGAAATGGGATGAGAGAAGCTGGAAAAGAGACACAAGTCTATTGAAAGCAAGTATTAAAAGTCTCTAGTCTCTATTCTAACTTCTCTATTCTAACTTCTCTATTCTAAAAAATAAAACATGAGCAAAAAGAAACATATAGAAACAGAAGCTATCCGAACACAGTTGAACCGTTCGGAATATTTGGAACATTCAGTGCCATTGTATCTCACATCAAGTTTTGTATTTGAGGATGCTGAAGATATGCGGGCGTCTTTCACAGAGGAAAAAGAACGCAATATTTACAGCCGTTTCACAAATCCGAATACGAGTGAATTTGTTGATAAGATCTGCAAGATGGAAGGTGCTGAGGCCGGATATGCTTTTGCTACTGGAATGGCAGCAGTTTTCTCAACATTTGCAGCCTTGTTAAATAGCGGCGATCATATAGTTTCGGCGCGATCTGTATTTGGATCTACCCATAGTTTATTTACCAAATTCTTACCAAAGTGGAATATTAAAACAAGCTATTTTGATGTTAACAAACCGGAAACTATTGAAGGCTTAATTACTCCGGCTACAAAAATCTTGTACGCTGAGTCGCCTACAAATCCTGCGGTAGATATCATCGATCTGGACCTGTTGAACAATATTGCTAAAAAGCATGACCTGATTCTTGTTATCGATAACTGTTTTGCTACGCCTTATATTCAACAACCTATAAAACACGGTGCACATTTAGTAATTCATTCGGCAACAAAATTGATTGATGGCCAGGGTCGTGTTCTTGGCGGCGTTACCGTGGGTCAGGCCGATCTGATTCGCGAGATCTATTTGTTCTCCAGAAATACCGGTCCGGCCTTATCACCATTCAATGCCTGGGTACTTTCGAAGAGTTTGGAAACCTTGCCGGTACGTGTGGAAAAGCATTGCGAAAATGCCGTGAAAGTAGCCGAGTTTCTTGAAAAACATCCTAAGATAAATTGGGTGAAATATCCATTTTTAAAGTCGCATCCGCAATATGAGGTCGCTAAAAAGCAAATGAAATTAGGTGGTAATATCGTAGCTTTTGAAGTAAAAGGAGGCATAGATGCCGGACGTAAATTCTTAAATGCTATAAAAATGTGTTCACTTTCCGCTAATTTGGGTGATACCCGAACCATTGTAACGCATCCCGCTTCTACGACGCATAGTAGTTTGGCAGAAGAAGATCGTCTGGCCGTGAACATCACCGACGGATTGGTACGTACCTCTGTTGGTTTGGAGCATGTTGATGATATTATTGCAGATTTGGAACAGGCGCTTGGCTAAAGCTTTTTTCTCGATTTAAAATTGAAATCAAATACATCAGGTCGAGCATAATGCCCAACAACGTCGAACATCCGTTTGGCTCTAATGATATCGTCCAGATCTATGTCGGCATACAAAATACCTTCTTCAGCTTCCAAAGGCCCTGAGAGAACTTTCCCGTTAGGCGCAACGATCATGCTATTTCCCGAATTGATCCAGGTTCGATCTTTTGGATAAAGGGTTTTGAAATCAAACGTATCGGGAATATCATCTATTTTCAAGGCCATACAGCAACTGATCACAAATACGCCACCCTCTCTGGCAATGTGCTGCATGCTCAGAATCCAGTTGGGGCTTTTATCCCAGGTAGGCGATACCAAAATTTGCGCTCCCAATTCATAAATGGCATTTCGCGCTAGAGGCATAAAATTCTCCCAACAAATGAGTCCGCCCAGTTTTCCAACAGAAGTATCATAGGTTTTTAGCGTACTGCCATCGCCCTGCGACCAGATCAAACGTTCGCCACCTGTAGGGATCAATTTGCGATGTTTTCCAAGTATAATGCCTTCATCATTAATAAATAAGAGACTATTGAATAAACTGGTATTGCTGGTTTCGGAATTCCGTTCGTGCATACCCATAACCACATTGATCTTCGCTTTTTTGGCAGTTTCACATAATTTTCGTGTACTGTCGTCCGTAACAGATACGGCATTTTCAACCAATTTCAAATAAAGCTCGTTGAGTTCTGCACCTTTACTATTCGGAATGAGCCAGATCCAATCCGGATAACCCGAAATAAAGGCTTCAGGAAATACGATTAATTTAGCACCTTGCTGACTTGCTTCGGCTATTGCAGCGCAGGCTTTTTCCACCGTTTTTTCTTTATTCAGGAATACCGGTGCCAACTGAGCGGCAGCAACTTTTAATGATTTTGGCATTTTTGAAAGTTTAAAGTGAATTCAAGTTACTGGGGTAAAACAAGTTACATAATATCTGTAAAATGAGGTGCGTTGTAGGGCACTTTTTTTAATTTAACTATATTAGCATTATGCTATCGAAGAAAACAAAATACGGTCTTAAAGCCCTAACTTACATTGCCCGAAGTAAGGATGATACTCCTGTTCAGGTAGGGGAGATTGCTAAATATGAGCAAATTCCTCAAAAATTTTTAGAAAGTATTTTGCTAACACTTCGGAAATCAGGGTTTTTAGGTTCCAAAAAGGGTAAGCACGGCGGTTATTATCTGTTGAAAGATCCAAAGGACATTTTAATGACGGAGGTCATGCGCGTTTTGGAAGGTCCCATCGCTATGGTTCCCTGTGTAAGCTTGAATTATTACGAGCAGTGTGATGACTGCCCCGACGAGAAAACCTGTAGTGTTCATAAATTGATGCTTCAGGTACGCGATAATACTCTGGAGATATTCCGAAACACCTCTTTAGCCGATTTATCAGTAGTTTAAATACTGCGATTTTCGCAATTATCCTCCATATTCTTCCTAATATTTAAAGGATTCGGGTAAATATTTTCAATTTTCCGAAAAATTAAAACATCTCCTTTTTTGTTTCAATTTAATTTCTACATTTGTAATTCCTATTAAATTGATAGGAATTATAGAAAATAGTAAAAATTGGTATTGATATGCTAATACAAACGAAAGAAAAAACGAGTTACAAAACAGATATTCTGGATGAAAAACCACTGCGAAGTGTAGTGAAATCATTGAGTTGGCGAACCATCGGAACTTTGGATACCATCGTTATTTCCTGGTTGGTAACGGGAAAATTAGATTTGGCCTTTTCTATAGGAGGCATCGAACTCATCACAAAAATGATACTATACTTTTTTCACGAACGCATTTGGAATGCCATACAATGGGGAAAATAATGATACAAAAAGAAACTATAACTAAACTAAATAGAGATTTGGCAGCAGCTGCGCCGGAGGATATTATTAGACAAGCCTTAGAATTATCCGGCAAAGCTGTTGTCACAACTAATTTCCGACCGTACGAGGCGGCTATTTTACATGCTGTTACAGCAGAATCACCAAAACTTCCGGTGGTTTGGTGTGATACCGGGTACAATACCCCGCAAACCTATCGCCATGCAGAAGCTGTCATAGCACAATTGAATTTGAATATTTTTTTATACGTGCCTAAGCAAACAGCGGCACACCGCGATGTGGTTTTAGGAATTCCTGAGATCGACACGCCGGAACATCAATTATTTACAGAACAAGTGAAACTTGAACCGTTTAAACGTGCTATGAGAGAACATAAGCCTGAGGTTTGGTTTACCAATTTGAGAAAAGGACAAACGGCGTTTAGAAACAGTATCGACATTTTTAGTTTGAGTAACGATGGCGTACTTAAGGTGAGTCCGTTTTATCACTGGTCTGATGAACAGTTGGATGATTATTTGAAAGCCCACGATTTACCAAACGAATTTAAATATTTTGACCCCACAAAAGCATTGGCTAACCGCGAATGTGGTTTACATGCTTAAAATAAAAAACGATGTACAAAGACACAGCGCATATAAATTCATTAGAAAACGAAGCCATTTACATCTTAAGAGAAGTAGCGGCACAATTTGAAAAACCGGTATTGTTATTCTCCGGTGGAAAGGATTCCATAACCCTGGTGCGTTTGGCAGTAAAAGCCTTCTATCCGGCAAAAATTCCGTTTCCCTTGATGCATATTGATACGGGACATAATTTTCCTGAAACCATTGAATTCAGAGACCGATTGGTTGAAGAACTTGGTTTAGACCTCATTGTGCGTCACGTTCAGGATTCCATTGATGAAGGTAAAGTTCGCGAAGAATCCGGGCGTTATGCCAGTCGGAATGCCTTGCAAACCACCACACTTTTAGATGCGATCGAGGAATTTAAGTTTGATGCCTGTATTGGTGGAGCGCGCCGTGATGAAGAAAAAGCCCGTGCCAAAGAACGCATATTTTCAGTACGAGATGATTTTGGCCAATGGGATGAAAAGAACCAGCGTCCTGAATTGTTCGATATGCTTAATGGTAGTATTGAGTTAGGACAGAATGTTCGGGTATTTCCAATTTCCAACTGGACGGAATTGGACGTGTGGTCTTATATCGAAAGAGAACAAATTGAAATTCCATCCATTTATTTCGCGCATAAACGTAAAGTCTTTTTACGCGACGGATTGATCTGGACCGCCGATGATGAGGTTGTGTATCGTGATGAGCACGAAGAAGTGTTTGAAGAGTTTGTAAGATTCCGAACCGTTGGCGATATGAGTTGCACCGCAGCTGTATTGTCTTATGCCACAACCATTGATAAAGTGGTGGAAGAGATCAGGGAAAGCAGCATTTCAGAACGCGGAGCTCGAATTGATGATAAACGTTCGGAGGCCGCTATGGAGAAACGCAAACAGCAGGGGTATTTTTAATCCCCTAGTACCTAAGGGGAACTAGTAATTTTTCTGAAAATTATCTTTCTAGGGATTGATTTTCAGTAAGATGTAAAAGAATAAATATTAATTTTTAAAATTTACCTGTAAAGAACTCCCTCTCTTTTGGAGCGGGTTGGGGTGAAGAATGGAAGTATTAAAAATAGCAACAGCAGGAAGTGTTGATGATGGTAAAAGTACCCTTATCGGACGTTTACTTTACGATACAAAATCGTTAACGACAGATAAGTTAGAAGCCATTGAAAAAACAAGCAAACAAAGGGGGTATGATTATTTGGATTTTTCGTTAGCCACCGACGGCTTGGTAGCCGAACGCGAACAAGGAATTACAATTGACGTAGCGCACATTTATTTTTCTACCAAGAAGAAAAGCTACATTATCGCGGATACACCGGGCCATGTGGAGTACACACGAAACATGGTTACCGGTGCGTCTACCTCGCAAGCTTCCATCATTCTTATTGATGCGCGAAAAGGGGTGATCGACCAAACGAATCGTCACTTTTTCATCAATAATTTATTACGCATCAAGGATGTTGTGGTTGCTATCAACAAAATGGACCTGGTGGATTATTCAGAAGAAATTTATGAAAAAATCAAATCTGATTTTGGAGCTTTGATGGCAAAACGTGATTATCAGGACCAAAAGATCACTTTTATTCCGGTGAGTGCTTTGAAAGGCGATAACGTCGTTCATCAATCAAAAGAAATGTCCTGGTACAATGGCCAAACCTTGTTAGAGCATTTAGAACAGTTACAAAAGGCAGATATTTACAACGTTGGTACACCACGTTTCCCGGTGCAATATGTTATTCGCCCCAAGACTGAAGATTTTCACGATTTCAGAGGTTATGCCGGGAAAGTATATGGCGGTGAATTAAGTGTGGGCGATGAAGTAGTTGTATTACCCTCGCAAACCAAATCAAAAATCAAAGCCATTTATTTTTATAAAGATCAATACCAAACAGCTTCGAGACGCTCTTCCGTTACCATTACTTTGGAAGATGATATTAATGTGAGTCGTGGTGATATGATCGTGAAATCCGGTGATTTACCAACGGTAGAAAAAGAATTTACAGCCAATGTCTGTTGGATGGATTCTGAGAAACTAATGCCCGGCGGAAAGTATGTGGTGCAGCATGGAATAAACAAAGTGTTAGCCAAAGTGGCATCCATCCATCACAAAATAAAACCGGATTATTCAGGAACTGAAGACCATGTTTCAGGATTGGGCATGAACGATATCGCTTCGGTAAGTTTCAAATTAAACAAACCTATTTTTTACGATCCCTTTAAAAACCACAGAACGAACGGTTCCTTCATTTTAATCGATACCAGAAATAATAATACGGTTGGTGCAGGTTTTATTCAATAAAAAATAACCATGCAAAGTTTTAGAACAGAAATAGAAAATCCACTTGTGGAGAAAGATATTATTGAATTAGCTGAAAAAATTGAGCTTTTCAATAATGGTAAAATAGACGAGGAAAAGTTCCGAAGTTTGCGTCTGGCACGTGGTGTTTATGGGCAACGGCAGGAAGGTGTTCAGATGATTCGTATCAAACTACCCTATGGTAAAGTGAAAAGTCATCAGCTTCACCGTATTGCTGATGTTTCGGATGAATATTCCCGTGGACGCTTACACATTACGACACGTCAGGATATCCAAATTCATTATGTGGATCTGAACAGAACGCCCGAGTTGTGGGCGGCATTGGAGCGCGATGAAGTAACACTTCGTGAAGCCTGTGGTAATACAGTCCGGAATGTTACCGCCAGTGAAACCGCCGGAATTGATGTAAATGAACCTTTTGATGTATCGCCTTATGCTGAGGCTGTTTTCAAATTCTTTTTACGTCATCCTATTTGTCAGGAAATGGGTAGAAAGTTTAAAGTCTCCTTTTCAGCCTCTGATGAAGATACCGGTTTATCTTACATGCACGATCTAGGGTTTATTGCGAAGATCCAAAATGGTGTTCGTGGCTTTAAGGTGATGATTGGTGGCGGATTAGGATCGCAACCGCGTCATGCCGATGTGTTCTATGAGTTTTTGGAATCCGACAAGATCATCCCCGTTATGGAAGGCGTGTTGCGTATTTTCGATCGCTATGGTGAACGTAAAAGTCGCGCGAAAGCCCGATTGAAATTTTTATTGAAGGATATCGGGCTTGAGGAATTGAAAGCTCTGATTGCTGAAGAACAAAAGGCCATTGAACATGATTCGGTGCCTATTGATGCTGATGCTTATGAAGCTTCAAAGCCAAAAAGCGTTGAAGCTCCTCAAGTGGAAATTACAGATGAAAAAGCCTTTGAAATATGGAAATCCAATAATCTGGTTCCTCAAAAACAGGATGGATATGTGGCTATTGGAATAAAGGTTTTATTAGGTGATTTCTACACGGATAAAGCTCGTTTATTAGCGGATCTGGTTGAAAAATATGCCGCCGGTGAAATTCGTTTGACGCTGCGTCAAAACATACTTATTCCTTTTGTGAAGGAAGCATTAGTGCCGTTTTTCTACACAGAACTTGAAAAATTAGGTTTTGCAGAACCGGGTTACAACAAAGCTGTTGATATTACGGCCTGTCCCGGAACGGATACCTGTAATTTAGGAATCGCCAGTAGTACCGGTATTGCAGATGAACTGGAACGCGTTATTAAAGCGGAATATCCACAGTATTTGAATAATAACGATGTTGTGATCAAGATCAGTGGTTGTATGAATGCCTGTGGTCAGCACACTATGGCGCATATTGGATTTCAGGGTATGTCTGTGCGCACGCCTGATAAATTGGTAGCTCCGGCATTACAAGTGTTATTGGGTGGTGGCAACAAAGGCAACGGACAGGGTGTTTTTGCAGATAAAGTAGTGAAAGTACCCAGCAAGCGTGGTCCGGAAGCATTGCGACGTATTTTAAATGATTTTGAAGCCAATGCTGAAGGAAAATCCTTTGAGGCCTATTATGCCGTAACCGGTGAGCGATATTTCTATGACCTGTTGAACGATCTTCAGGACGTATCAAATTTAACTCAGGATGATTTTATCGATTGGGGCACCAATGAGCAATATGTCAAGGAAATAGGCATCGGTGAATGTGCCGGTGTTGTGGTGGATTTAGTAGCGACCCTATTTTTAGAAAGTGAAGAAAAGATTGAAAATGCCGAGGAAGCCTTTGAAAATAAAGTGTATTCTCATGCCATTTATCACGCCTACACATCCATGGTTAATTCGGCGAAAGCCTTATTACTTGCCGAAAATAAAAGAACGAATTCGCAGGCCAATATTATAACGCAGTTTGATGAATTATTTATAGAAACCGGCGAGATTGAATTAGGGAAATCCTTTTCTGAGATCATATATGAAATAAATAAATTCGCTCCAACAAAAGATTTTGCGATACACTATGTCGCTAATGCAAAGTCCTTTTTAAAACAGGTAAAACAGTTTAGAGAAGCGTCGCTCGGAGCATTAAAATAGAGGGATATGAAACATGTAGCAGTAAAAACCCCAACATTAACCGTCGTAGGCGCAGGACCGGGAGACCTTGATTTGATCACGGTAAAAGCCATCAAAGCTATTGAATCTGCAGATGTAATTCTCTACGATGCTCTGGTGAATGAAGATTTATTGAACTACGCCAAAAAAGATACAGAGTGTATTTTTGTTGGAAAGCGCAAAGGGTGCTATAGTTACCAGCAAGAGCAGATCAACGAGCTTATTGTTATGAAAGCCCAAACCAAAGGTCATGTGGTACGCTTAAAAGGCGGTGATCCCTTTATTTTTGGTCGTGGTGCTGAGGAAATCGATTATGTACGCCCTTTTGGTTTGGAAACCTATGTGGTTCCCGGAATTACATCTGCTTCGGCAGTGCCGGCGTATCAGGGAATTCCGCTCACAAAGCGCGGTTCATCCGAAAGTTTTTGGGTGGTTACAGCTACCACAAAGAATCATACACTGTCACAGGACGTGGCGCTGGCAGCTCAATCCACCGCTACCGTGGTTATATTGATGGGCATGCACAAGCTGTCACAGATTGTTGAGGTCTTCAAAGGTTTTGGAAAACAGAATACGGCTGTGGCCATCATTCAAAACGGAACGCGTGAGGATGAACAGGTTGGAATTGGTACTATTGAATCGATTGAGTATCTTGCACAGGAAAAACAATTGAGTTCGCCGGCGATCATTATTATTGGTGATGTGGTTAAAGAACGGGCTGTTTTAGGAGAAATTAAGCATGAATTTGCAAAGGCTTAAATGATGGAACGAAATAATTTATACCCCGTTTTTTTAAAAGTTAAAAACCTGAAGGTTCTCATTGTAGGTGGGGGTTATGTGGCTGAAGAAAAATTGCGATTTTTGCTGAAGTCGAGTCCGGATGCTGACGTGACGATGGTCTCACCGATGTTCAGACCGGATACCATGGTTCTGGCTAAAACAGGAAATGTAACCTTGATTGATGACGTTTACGAAAAAAACTATTTACAAGGTAAGCATGTGGTTGTGGCTACGACCGATATACCTGAGGTTAATATTCAGGTTTGGAAGGATTGCCGTGCCGAAGCCAAATTGGTCAATGTGGCTGATAATCCACCGTATTGCGATTTTTATATGGGTGGTATTGTTACGAAAGGTAACGTGAAAATTGCGATTTCGACCAATGGGAAATCGCCAACAACGGCCAAACGTTTGCGTCAGTTTTTTGAGGAGGTGATCCCTGAAAACATTGATGATTTGGTGAAGAATTTAAATGAATACAGAAAAACAATACAAGGAGATTTTGAGGAGAAAGTGTCAACCCTCAATGAATTTACCAAAGGATTAATTGCTAAAAAAGAATCATAAGATGATAAAAACAGATATCCTAATCATAGGAGCAGGACCAACAGGGTTATTTACCGTTTTTGAAGCGGGGTTATTACAATTAAAATGTCATTTGATTGACGCTTTACCACAACCCGGAGGGCAATGTTCCGAGATCTATCCTAAAAAACCTATTTATGATATTCCCGGTTTTCCGGAAATACTAGCCGGTGATCTCACCAGGAATTTATTAGAACAAGGGAAGCAGTTCGAACCCGGATTTACTCTGGGCGAACGTGCCGAGACCATAGAAAAACAAGATGATGGTTCGTTTATCGTAACCACAAATAAAGGCACCAAACATCAAGCTCCTGTTGTGGCTATTGCCGGTGGCCTGGGCTCTTTTGAACCTAGAAAACCACTTATCGATAATGTTGCCCGCTATGAGGATAAAGGTGTGGAATACATTATAAAAGATCCGGAGTTCTATCGTGATAAAAAAGTGGTCATTTCGGGAGGTGGTGATTCTGCCTTAGACTGGAGTATTTTTTTAGCCGATGTTGCTTCAGAGGTAACTTTAATTCACCGAAGAAATGAATTTCGAGGGGCGCTTGATTCCGTAGAGAAAGTTCGCGAATTAACCTTGTTAAATAAGATCAATCTTATTACACCGGCTGAAGTGGTAGCTTTAAAAGGGAAAGGGAAACTCGAATCGGTAACCGTACAAAAAGAGGATGAATCCTTTGAGTTACAAACAGATCATTTTGTACCTTTGTTTGGCTTATCGCCGAAATTAGGACCGATAGGAGATTGGGGACTGGAGATCGAAAAAAACGCGATCAAGGTTGATAATTCAAAGAATTACCAAACCAACATTCCCGGAATTTTCGCTATTGGTGATGTAAACACCTATCCGGAGAAATTAAAGTTGATCTTATGTGGCTTCCATGAAGCAACATTAATGTGCCAGGCGGCCTATCGTATCATCAATCCGGGTAAGAAATATGTTTTAAAATATACCACCGTAAGTGGTGTAAATGGTTTCGACGGTACGCGCAAAGAGGCGCCAAAAGCAGTTGTTCAATCCATTAAATAACCTATTCCACCTACGTGAAAAGTTACAATGTTTGTTTAAAAGATACGGTTAAAACATTCACCAAAAAACTATTTTATTCCCTATTCGATGCGGAGCAAGCTGAGATTCATGAAGCTTTCCTCGAAACAACCTTTTTGAAAATCCTCAATAAACTGGAAATTGAAAATGGAAACTCGATCTGGGAAAAATTCAGAACACAGCTGCCTGAAATCAGAGCCAGGCTCGATAAAGATGCGATAGCTTTTGAATGTAACGATCCGGCATCACATTGCCTGCAAGAAGTATATTTGGCATATCCGGGTTTTCATGCGATATCCATTTATCGTTTAAGTCATGAGTTACATACTCTGGGGGTTTATATTTTGCCCCGTATGATGAGTGAATACATTCACGGGATCACAGGAATCGATATTCATCCCGGAGCAAGTATAGGCGAATCGTTTTACATCGATCACGGTACCGGTATTGTTATCGGGGAAACCTCAGTTATTGGTAATCAGGTGAAAATTTATCAGGGTGTTACTTTAGGAGGTATTCAAATTTCAAAAGAATTAGCTTCTGTAAAACGCCATCCTACCATTGAAGACAATGTAACGATCTATGCGAACGCAACTATTTTAGGTGGTGATATTACGATCGGAAAAAATAGTATTATCGGGGCCAATGTTTGGATTACGCAATCGGTACCCGAAAATTCAGTGGTGACCTATCAAACTGAAATAAAAATCAGACCCAGAAAAAATGGCATTCGAAAAAAATAGCATATTAAACGAAATAGGAAATACACCTTTAGTTGAAGCGTCACATTTACTTTCCAAACCGGGAGTACGTTTGTTTTTAAAACTAGAAGGGAATAATCCTGCCGGAAGTGTTAAGGATCGCCCGGCTTTTAATATGGTGAATGAAGCATTAAAACGTGGTGATATAAAAAAAGGCGATACGCTTGTTGAAGCAACCAGCGGAAATACCGGGATTGGTTTGGCCTTTGTGGCCAATCTGTTAGGTTTAAAAATGGTGCTAATCATGCCTGAAAATTCTACGGAAGAACGTGTGAAAACCATGAGGGCCTACGGTGCTGAAGTGATTTTAACGCCTGCTGACATTGGAATTGAAGGGTCTCGCGATCTGGCTTTCAAATTACGTGATGAAAAAGGATATACTTTACTGAACCAGTTTGAAAATGATGATAACTGGAAGGCTCATTATAAAACGACCGGACCGGAAATCTGGAGAGATACCGAAGGTAAGATCACGCATTTCGTAGCCACGATGGGAACGACCGGAACCATTACCGGAACATCGAAATATTTGAAAGAACAAAATCCTAATATTGAAATTGTTGGAGCGCAACCTGCTGAAGGTGCTCGAATTCCCGGTATCCGTAAATGGTCTCCGGAATATGTGCCAAAATTCTTCGATCCAAAACGCGTTGATACAGTTATTGATGTTTCGGAAGAAGATGCCAAAGCAACAACGCAACGTTTGGCAAAAGAAGAAGGTGTTTTCGCGGGTATGAGTAGTGGTGGCTCGGTGTATTGCGCGCTGCAAACCGCAGAAAAAATAGATAAGGGATTAATAGTAGCTATTATTTGCGACAGAGGTGACCGCTATTTATCATCAACCTTATTTGATTAATTTTTTATAGCCTTTTTCAAGGTTAAGAAAAATATAGTTATTATTTTTGTCGCAGTTCATAACTGTACTATATGTTATCAAGAAAGGCCGAGGGACTAGACCCGTTGAAGCCTTGGCAACCCTTTTTTCTGTAACACAGATTAAAGAAGGTGCTAAATTCTACTAATAAACTTTTATTAGAAAGATAACGAAAAGTGTTTCCCTTACTTTTCTTGATGACATACAGATACATAAAACAAAAGGTATGTCAACAACCTTACAAAAAGCTTTACAAGACCGCATTTTAGTGCTGGACGGCGCTATGGGTACCATGTTGCAGGCGTATAAATTTAATGAAGCCGATTTTAGAGGCGAGCGTTTCAAAGATTATCCAACTGCATTGCAGGGTAATAATGATCTTTTATCCATTACCCAACCGCAGGCTATTAAAGAAATTCATGCGAAATATTTTGCGGCCGGAGCGGATATCGTGGAAACAAATACCTTTTCCGGGACACGCATTGCTATGGCCGATTACCAGATGGAAAATCTGGTGTATGAGTTGAATTATCAGTCGGCGAAATTGGCCAAAGAGGTTGCCCAGGAATTTACAACCAGAGAACCCAATAAACCTCGTTTCGTAGCTGGTTCGATAGGGCCTACAAATCGGACGGCAAGTATGTCGCCTGACGTGAATGACCCGGGATATCGCGCAGTAACTTTTGAAGATCTGCGTGTGGCTTATAAAGAACAGGTAGAAGCCTTGATCGATGGTGGCGTTGATATACTTCTAGTAGAAACCGTGTTTGATACGCTCAATGCGAAAGCCGCCTTGTTTGCCATTGAAGAGGTGAAGGAAGCGCGTGGTATGGATATCCCTATCATGTTGAGTGGTACCATAACGGATGCTTCAGGAAGAACTTTATCGGGGCAAACGGCGGAAGCTTTTTTGATCTCGGTGTCGCATATACCCTTGTTATCCATTGGATTTAATTGCGCCTTAGGAGCGAATCTCTTGCAACCGCATTTAGAGGCTATTGCCAAGAAAACAGATTTTGCAATTTCAGCACATCCCAATGCGGGTTTGCCCAATGCGTTTGGTGAATATGATGAATCTCCGGAGGATATGGCAGAGCAAATAGAAGCCTATTTTAAGAAGAATTTGGTAAACATCATTGGTGGTTGCTGCGGAACCACACCGGAACATATTCGGGTGATCGCTAATGTAGCAGCAAAATATGAACCGCGGCCTTTGGCTGTGGCAGTTTAGGAAGAATGAATAAAAAAGGATACGTCATTGCGAGCATAGCGAAGCAATCTCTCGAATAATTAACTCTAGAGTTCATTTGAAAAGATTACCACGTCGCGAAGCTCCTCGTAATAACGTATAAAATACATAAAGCCTCATAGGTGTCATTCCCGCGGAGGCGGGAATCTACGGAGCGAAGCACCTCGTAATAACAAAAAATAAATTTGAATTAATATTAATTCATGGCATTAAAACAAACAAAATACATGCGTTTATCCGGTTTAGAACCTGTGGTTTTAAACGCGAACAGCAACTTTGTAAACGTTGGGGAACGCACCAACGTGGCCGGGTCACGCAAGTTTTTACGTTTAATTAAAGACGAACAATTTGATGAGGCTCTAGAGATTGCCAGACACCAGGTGGATGGTGGTGCGCAGATCATTGATATCAATATGGATGATGGTCTGATCGATGGTAAAAAAGCCATGGTTAGGTTTTTAAATTTGATCGCTGCCGAACCCGATATTTGTCGCGTACCCATCATGATCGACAGTTCCAAATGGGACATTATTGAAGCCGGTTTACAGGTAGTTCAAGGGAAATGTGTGGTGAACTCCATTTCGTTGAAAGAAGGAGAGGAAAAATTTATCTGGGAAGCCAAGCAAATAAAGCGCTATGGCGCTGCCATGATCGTGATGGCTTTTGACGAAGTAGGACAGGCGGATAATTACGAACGCCGTATTGAAATTGCAAAACGGTCCTATGATATTTTGGTGAATAAGGTTGGTTTTCCTTCGGAGGATATCATTTTCGATTTGAATATTTTTCCGGTAGCCACAGGTATGGAAGAACATCGCAGAAATGCTATCGATTTTATAGAAGCCACACGTTGGGTTCGAAATAATTTGCAAAACGTTTCCGTAAGTGGTGGCGTAAGTAATGTGTCCTTTTCATTTCGTGGGAACGATACGGTGCGGGAAGCAATGCATTCGGCATTTTTGTATCATGCCATCCAAGCGGGAATGAATATGGGTATCGTAAACCCTGCGATGCTAGAGGTTTATGATGATATTCCGAAAGATCTCCTCGAACATGTCGAGGATGTTTTGTTAGACCGTAGAGATGATGCAACAGAACGTTTATTAGAATTTGCTGAAACCGTTAAAGGTGAAAAAGCTGAAAAAACGGCGGACCTTTCCTGGCGTGAGAATCCGTTGCAAGAACGTATTACCCATGCTTTGGTAAAAGGTATCGACGCCTTTATTATTGAAGATATTGAAGAAGCGCGTTTGGCCGCCAATAAACCCATCGAAGTGATTGAAGGTGAATTGATGACCGGGATGAATGTGGTTGGCGATCTGTTTGGAGCGGGAAAAATGTTCTTACCACAAGTCGTGAAATCGGCACGGGTAATGAAAAAGGCAGTGGCTTATTTGAATCCGTTTATTGAAGCAGAGAAAACCGATAAGCAGGAACCTGTTGGGAAAATCCTGATGGCGACCGTGAAAGGCGATGTTCATGATATTGGTAAAAATATTGTGAGTGTGGTTCTGGCTTGTAACAATTATGAGATTGTGGATTTAGGCGTCATGGTACCACCGGAAAAAATTATTGAAACCGCGATTAGAGAGCGTGTGGATGCGATTGGTTTATCCGGATTGATCACACCGTCTTTGGATGAAATGGTGTATTTGGCTAAAGAAATGCAGCGTGAGAATTTTGAAGTGCCACTTTTAATTGGTGGTGCTACAACCTCTAAAGCACATACCGCAGTTAAAATAGACACCCAATATAAAAACGCCGTAGTGCACGTGAATGATGCGTCGCGGGCGGTAACTGTTGTTGGGGATTTATTGAATAAAAATTCCAGTAAGGCTTATGTTGCCAAGCTAAAAAAAGATTATGAGGAATTCCGGACCAGGTTTTTAAAACGCGGTAAGGAGAAAAATTATATTTCACTGGCAGAAGCACGGGGTAAAAAGTTTACACCGGATTGGGAACAATATCTACCGGTAAAACCTAAAGAAATGGGTATTCAGGTATTGGAGCAGTTAAGTTTAAAGGATCTGTTGAACTTTATTGACTGGAGTCCGTTTTTTAGAAGTTGGGATCTGCACGGAAAATATCCGGAGATTTTGAAAGATGATCTCGTTGGTGAACAGGCTACCCAGTTATTTGATGATGCGCAAATGATGATCCAGGAGATTATTGCCAAACAACAATTAAAGCCAAAAGCAATTTTCGGACTTTTTGAGGCGAATAGTGTAGAGGACGATATTGTGGTGAAGAAAAAAGGCGAAGCTATTGCCGTATTCCGAACCTTGCGTCAGCAGTTAAAAAAACGTGAAGGATTAGCTAATTTTGCTTTAGCTGATTTTGTTGCACCGGAAACCTCGGGAAAAACCGATTATGTCGGGGCGTTTTGCGTGGGGATTTTTGGAGCTCAGGAATTGGCTGAAAGTTTCAAAGCGAAGCATGATGATTATAACGCGATCATGGCACAGGCATTGGCAGACCGATTTGCAGAAGCCTTTACAGAATATTTGCACAAACAAATTCGGATAAAGCATTGGGGTTATGCGCCGGATGAGGATTTGAGTAACGACGATCTAATTAAAGAACATTATAAAGGCATCAGGCCGGCACCGGGATATCCGGCTTGCCCGGACCATTTGGAGAAGGAAACCATTTGGGACTTGCTGGATGTTGAAAATAAAATAGGCGTATCGCTAACCGAAAGTCTGGCGATGTGGCCGGCAGCAGCGGTATCCGGATATTATTTTGCTCATCCTGAAGCAAAGTATTTTGGATTAGGTAAAATTACTGATGATCAGGTTACCGATTATGCCAATAGAAAAGGTATTTCGAAGGACAAAGCCCGAAAATGGTTGCATCCTAATATTGCAGAATAGCCTGCGTTAGGGATTGCAGCGGCATCCTTTTTTGACGCAGGAAAAAAAGATATAGCGGAAAGCGCGACCCTTGTGGTAACGCCCAAAAAACGAATTATGAAAGTAACTGAACATATTGAAAACGCAAAGGGAAAAACCCTGTTTTCGTTTGAGATTATACCGCCGAAAAAGGGGACGAGTATTGACGAACTGTACAATAATATTGACCCGTTGATGGAATTTAAACCGCCGTTTATTGATGTGACCACCTCGCGCGAGGAGTACGTGTATATTGATAAAGGTGATGGCCTTTTGGATCGTAAAATTACAAGGATGCGCCCCGGAACGGTTGGGATTTGTGCGGCGATAAAACACAAATATAACGTGGATACGATACCACATGTATTGTGCGGTGGGTTTACGAAGGAGGAAACTGAATATTTACTGGTAGATTGCCATTATTTGGGGATTGAAAATGTGATGGCGCTTCGTGGCGATGCGATGAAACATCAACAGTACTTTGAGCCTTCGGAAGGTGGAAATCATTTTGCCTGCGATCTGGTGAAACAGATGACCAATTTGAACCAGGGGAAGTATTTGCTAGATGTGGTAGAATCGGATTATAAAACGGATTTTTGTATTGGTGTGGCGGGTTACCCTGAGAAACATTTGGAGGCACCATCGTTGGTATCGGACTTAAAACGTTTAAAAGAAAAGGTAGATGCCGGTGCGGATTATGTGGTGACACAGATGTTTTTTGACAATAAAAAATTCTTTGATTTTGTAGAAAGTGCTCGCGAGATTGGAATTACTGTGCCTATTATTCCCGGGATTAAACCGATTGCCGTAAAACGTCATTTGCAATTATTGCCACAGGTTTTTAAAATTGATATTCCTGAAGAATTGATCTCTGAAGTGGAAGCGTGTAAGGATAACAAAGCTGTAAGACAAGTTGGTATTGAATGGGCTATACAGCAAAGTAAGGAGCTTCGCGATTTTGGTGTGCCTGTGTTGCATTACTACTCGATGGGTAAAAGTGATAATATTAAAGCGATTGCAGAGGCCTTGTTTTAAAAATTCTCTTACTTTTGTGGCGTAATTTTTACCGTTAATGCGCCTATTTCTATTCGGAATCCTATTTTCTCTGAGCTTTTATGGTGTTTCGCAAGAGAAACAGTATACAAATGCTGTGGATGTGAATTATTTTCATGGCAATATTGCGCTTCACAATAACGATATTCTCCATTTAATTAAAGGACATCCGGAAGGTGTTATATTAGGCTGGAACAAACAAACTTATGGTTTTAAAGCCTGGGAGCAACGCTATAATTACCCGGATTATGGATTCTCTTTGGTATACCAGAATTTAAAAAATCCCGAATTAGGGAATGTGATCTCGGCTTATGCCCACTACAATTTTTATTTTTTGAACCGGCATTTGATGCTGCGGATCGGGCAGGGTTTGGCACATACGAATCATCCTTATGACAAGGTGAAGAACTACCGAAATATTGCCTTTGGATCTCATGTTATGAGTAGCACTTTTGTGATGCTGAATTATAAAAGTAAACCCTTTTTTAAAGGCTTTGGTCTTCAGGGTGGTTTGGCCCTGATCCATTACTCCAATGCGAATGTGAAGGCTCCTAATGCGAGTGTTAATTCGATAACTTTGAATTTAGGTGTGACCTATGATCTTGATGCCGATCTGAAACCAAACTATCAATATACCCTGGCAGCCGATGATCGCAAGTTTACAGAACCTGTAAAATACAATCTTGTATTTCGTTCCGGAATAAATGAAAGTGATGTGGTTGGGAGTGGACAATATGCGTTTTATATATTTTCCGGTTATGCCGATAAACGAATTAATAGGAAAAGTGCTTTGCAGTTAGGTGCCGATGTGTTTTTCTCAAATTTTTTAAAGGAACTCATTTATTATCGCAGTGTGGCTTATCCTGAAGAAAATGTGACGGGTAATGAGGATTACAAACGTGTTGGTGTGTTTGCCGGACATGAATTGTTTGTAAACCGTTATTCAGTATTAACACAATTGGGTTATTATGTGTATTATCCTTATGATTTTGAAGGACGCACGTATTTTCGAATTGGTTTGAAAAGGTATTTTGGCGATAAATGGTTCGGCGCGATAACTTTAAAATCGCATGGTGCTAAAGCTGAATGTGTTGAATTTGGAATTGGCGTACGATTATGAAAAAGGTAATTTACATTTTGGTTCTATTGATGCTTTCCTGCAGCGGCGAGAAGGCCGGAGATTGTTTTGAATCGGCCGGACCTTTAACGCAAGAGGAGGTTACAGTTCCTTCTTTTGACAAGATTTTAGTGAATCGAAATATTGAATTAATACTAAAAGACGGTGCTACTCAAAAAGTTGTTGTTGAAGCCGGACAGAATTCACAGCATGATATTACCGCAACAGTTACCGATGGTAAATTGACCTTAACCGATAACAACACGTGTAATTTTGTTCGGGATTATACGAGCATCAAGGTGTATATAACATCTCCTAATATTACTGAGATTCGGGCATCTACGCAATATGACGTGCGCTCTGATGGCGTTTTAAGTTATCCCAGTTTTACCATTTTATCCGAGGATTATAACGATCCGGATGGTTTTCCGAGTGCTAATTTTTATTTGCAACTGGACGTTACTACATTCCGTGTAGTATTCAATAATTTATCCAATTGCTATGTTTCAGGGCATGCCACAAATTTAAATGTGACCTTGGCAGCGGGAACTTCCCGTTTTGAAGGTCGTGACCTTTCAGCAGATAATGTAACCATTTGGAATAGAAGTTCAAATGATATGATCTTGAATCCGCAGCAATCTATAAAAGGTAAAATATCAGGAATTGGAAATGTGATCTGTGCAAACAAACCACCCGTTGTTGATGTTCAGGAATTGTATCGAGGTCGCCTTATTTTTGAGTAGCTTTAGCTTTTCCTGTTAAATCTCTAAACAAGGTTTCCAAACTCGCATTCTTCTGATTGAGTTGCAGAATTTTTAGTTTATTATCGTGTGCAAAATCGAATACATGACCGCGCATATCTTCGCCGGTTTTAAAGGTGATCTCATATACAAAATCATGGCTATTTACGACTTTTTCCACTTTAGGAAGTTGCAATAAAAAGGCTTCTTCTACGCGGTAATCGAATTCCACAATAACGGTTTGTTCTTTATCATCCCGAAGGGCTTTTAATTTTTTATCAGCCACAATTTCACCTTGATTTATAATGATCACACGATCGCACATGGCTTCCACTTCCTGCATAATATGTGTCGATAGAAATACCGTTTTGGTCTCTCCCAGACTGCGGATGAGATTTCGAATATCCACTAATTGATTTGGGTCTAATCCTGTAGTAGGTTCGTCTAAAATAAGAACTTCAGGATCATGGAGTAGGGCATTGGCCAATCCCACACGCTGGCGATAACCTTTTGAGAGTTGCCCGATCTTTTTATGAGATTCCGGAGTTAATCCGGTTTGCTCTATAACCTCTTCAATTCTTGATTTTGGTACATTATATATTCCGGCATTAAATTGTAAATATTCACGGATATACAGGTCTAAATAAAGCGGATTGTGTTCCGGTAAATAGCCCACACTTTTCTGAATGTTTTCCGGTTTGTCATCAATACTAAATCCATTAACGCTTGCGGTGCCTTTTGTTGGTTTCAGATACGTCGTTAAAATTTTCATCATGGTGGATTTACCTGCACCATTCGGTCCTAAAAATCCAACAATTTCAGGTTTTTCAATTTTAAATGACACATCGTTAAGGGCTTTCTGCTTACCGTACAATTTGGTGATCCCGGAAACTTCAATAGACATATTATAATTTATTTCTTCAAAAATAATGATTATCTAATGTATTTTGGCAAATGCTGTAAATTCTTTAAAACTTTTAAAAAAACTGTAAAAAAGGCATTTAAGTATTTTGATTTCCTAAATTATTATTTACATTAGCCGCATAATTACAGACATGACAGTATTTTATACATATTTCAACAACTGGTTTTATTTCTTTTTTAGTAAAGAGATCGAGGCGTTGTATGTATAATTTATAAAGATAAATTTAATATGGGTCTCGATGAAAATCGGGACTTTTTTTTTATGATTAACACAGTTGCAATACAAGGCGTAAAAGGATCTTTTCATCATATTGTGTCAGAACAATTTTTTGAACAGCCTAAGGATATCATCGAATGTGAGACTTTCGATGAGGTCGTAGATTCGCTTTTGGCCGGGCAATGCGATGCAGCGATCATGGCTTTGGAAAATTCCATTGCCGGGTCAATTATTCCAAATTACGCCCTGATCGATAATCATGGATTACACATTGTTGGCGAACATTATGTTGATGTACAACATAACCTCATGGTTTTACCCGGACAGGAAATAGAAAACATTAAAGAAGTGTATTCGCATCCTATGGCCTTATTACAGTGTAAAGAGTTCTTTAAAAAGTATCCTCATATTAAACTGGTTGAGGATAAGGATACTGCAGAAGTGGCCCAACGTATTCGTGAGCAAAATTTACAGGGTATCGGGGCGATTGCTAGTTTGAAAGCTGCTGAAATTTTTAATTTGGATATTTTGGCGAAGAGTATTCAAACCATTAAATCGAATGAAACTCGTTTTGCGATTGTAAAACGAAAAAACTCCGAAATACCGGAAAACGAAATAAATAAAGCATCAATTAAATTTGAAGCGGACCATAAGCGTGGCAGTTTGGCGACCATCTTAAATGTGATGAGTGATTGTAAGTTGAATTTAACCAAGATACAATCGTTGCCAATTATTGATACACCCTGGAAATACGCTTTTTTTGTAGATGTGACTTTTGCCGCTTATGCGGATTTCAAAAAAGCACAATCCGTAATAGAAATTATGGGGCAGAGTTTTAAAATTTTAGGAGAATATAAAAATGCAAAGCTATGATAGAAGTTGCCGATAGGTTGCTAAGTGTTGAAGAGTACTACTTCTCGAAAAAATTACGAGAGGTAAATGCGCTAATTGCCAGTGGTAAACCGGTGATTAATTTAGGCATAGGAAGTCCGGATCTGCAACCACCGCAAAAGGTTATTGAAGCCTTAACAAAAGGTTTGCTGGATCCTCAGGCGCATAAATACCAGAGCTACCAGGGCCTACCGGAATTGCGAAAGGCTATTGCTGATTTTTATAAATCACAGTACCAGGTGAAACTCGACCCGAATTCGGAAGTGCTGCCACTTATGGGAAGTAAGGAAGGGATCATGCACATTTCGATGGCCTTTCTTAATAAAGGAGATGCAGTGCTTATTCCGAATCCCGGATATCCAACGTATCAATCGGTAACCAAATTATTGGAAGCCAAGCCGGTGTTTTACGACTTAGATGCCAAGAATAATTGGTTACCTGATCTTAAAGCATTAGAAAAACAGGACTTAAGTAAAGTTAAACTCATGTGGGTAAATTACCCGCACATGCCAACGGGAGCGCTGCCAACCAAGGCCGCTTTTCTGGCACTTGTAGCCTTTGCTAAAAAACATAAAATACTTATCATCAATGATAATCCGTATAGTTTTATTTTGAATGAAAAACCCATGAGTATTTTGGCCATTGAAGGGGCTAAAGACGTTTGTTTGGAATTGAACTCGCTCAGTAAAACCTTTAATATGGCCGGATGGCGCGTGGGAATGCTGGTTGGTAACGAGGAGCATATTAAAAATGTACTGAAAGTAAAAAGTAATATGGATTCCGGGATGTTTTATGGGATCCAAAAAGGGGCTGTTGAAGCACTTAAATGTTCCAGTATGTGGTTTGCAACATTAAATGATGTGTATCGTGAACGTCGCGATCTGGTTTGGAGACTGGCGGATACCCTGGGTTGCACTTATGATAAGCATGCCAGCGGACTTTTTGTTTGGGCGAAGTTGCCAAATGATATAAAAGCCGAAGCATTTATTGATAAGATCTTAATAGAAAACCACATTTTTATAACACCCGGAACTGTTTTCGGAACTCAGGGTGAAGGTTATATTCGATTTTCACTTTGTGCCGAGACGGAAATTTTAGAAGAGGCAATAACACGCGTATTATGAAGCAAATATATTCAATAGGAGTTGGTTTGATTGGCGGTAGTCTGGCTTTGGATATAAAGAAGCAGGACCCGGAAGTGGTCATCCATGGTATCAGTAGAAAGGATGCAACTTTAAACCAGGCTTTGGAGCTCAATATCATTGATAAAAAAGCTGTTTTAGAAGACGTGAAACACGCCGACCTGGTTATAGTTTCCATCCCTGTAGATGCCACGGTAAAATTGCTGCCTACTATTTTGGACCTTATTCCGGAAACTGCTTTAGTGGTAGATGCCGGCTCTACAAAACTAGATATTTGTAAAGCAGTTGAAAATCATCCTAAACGCCGAAATTTTTTGGCCATGCATCCTATTGCCGGAACGGAGTTTTCAGGACCTACAGCTGCTTTTGAAGGGCTTTTCATAGGAAAAACTAATATTGTTTGCGAGGTTGAAAAAACAACCTTTAAACTTCAGGAAAAAGCTCTGAAATTGTTCACCGATATTGGGATGCGTATACGTTATATGAATCCTGAAGCACACGACAAGCATATTGCTTATATGTCGCATTTATCGCATATCAGTTCGTTTATGCTGGGAAAAACAGTAATCGATAAAGAAAAGAACGAGCGTGATATTTTCGATATGGCGGGAAGCGGATTCGAATCCACGGTGCGTTTGGCTAAAAGTTCGCCTGAAATGTGGACGCCTATTTTCGAACAAAATAAAACCAATGTCATTGAAACCTTGGAAGAATATATAAACAATTTAAAACATTTTAAAGAGCTGATGGAACAAGACGATTTCGAGGCTGTTTTTAATGAAATGAAAAACACGAATCATATAAAAGATATTTTAAACGGAATTGCTTAAGTAAACATTATGGAAAATACAAAAGAAATGAGAACCTGGTTAGATGATTTGCAATTAGATCATCCTTTGGTAATAGCCGGGCCGTGCAGTGCAGAAACTGAAGAACAAGTTTTAAAAATTGCCAACGACTTGAAGGACACCGACGTTAATTATTTTCGTGCCGGTATCTGGAAACCCAGAACACGTCCGGGTAACTTTGAGGGCGTAGGAGCTTTAGGCTTGAAATGGCTTAACAAAGTGCAGAAAGAAACCGGTATGAAGGTTTGTACCGAGGTGGCGAATGCAGCTCACGTTAAACTCGCTTTAGAGCACGATATAGATATGCTTTGGATTGGGGCACGTTCAACAGTAAGTCCGTTTATCATGCAAGAAATTGCAGATGCTTTAGAAGGTACCGATAAACCTGTATTGATCAAAAACCCTGTAAATCCTGATTTGTCTTTATGGTTAGGGGGCATCGAGCGTATATACAGTTCCGGAGTAAAAAATATCGGAGCTATTCACCGTGGTTTTTCAACCTATCAAAAAACGAAATATCGTAATATTCCGGAGTGGCAGATAGCCATTGAATTTCAAAACAGATTCCCGGATATTCCTTTAATTAATGATCCATCGCATATTACCGGAAAACGCGATATGATATTTGATGTGTCTCAAACAGCCTTAGATCTTAATTTCGATGGTTTAATGATTGAAACCCACTTCGATCCTGATAATGCATGGAGTGATGCTGCCCAACAAGTAACCCCTTCAACCTTAGTTCAAATTATGAAGGATTTAAAGATCAGAAAAGAAACCGATGCGGAGGCGGAATACATTTCAGCATTGAATAATTTACGTGCACAGATCGATGTGATCGACAATCAGATCATCGAATTACTAGGTAAGCGTATGACCTCTGCGGATAGTATAGGAGCGCTGAAAAAGAAACGTAACGTGGCGATCTTACAGTCCAAACGCTGGAATGAGATTCTGGGTAAAATGGTTTTGGAAGGTGAACAACATGGCTTAAGTGAAGAGTTCATTTTAAGAATGTTCAAAGCCATTCACCAGGAATCCATCAACCATCAGGAAAAAATCATCAATGGTTAGAATTAAAAAAGCCTCAGAATTTCTGAGGCTTTTTTATTATTTGATTACGCTTTTGGACGTTTAAAGATATATCGAGTAATAAAAATGCCCTGGCCATCACCTTTACCGGCATCACTTTCAACCGCGCTGGTAACAAATGCTAATTCCCAGCCTTCTTCGATCATCGTGTTAATTTTTGAAGTGATCACCGCATCGTTAGCCGCAATATTTTGAAAGCGAATACCACCAATATTATAAAAGTTCAATAATTTGGTTTCATCGAAACTCTTCACACGGATCTCACCGCGACTAGATTTATTCCGGGTATTATCGTCTTCAGATTGGGAACTGGTAAATTCTTTATAGTCCTTGTCTTCATTGGCGCTAATCAATCTTGAGCGCCCTAGACCATTGGGCACTATGGATTCGACACTGGTGATAACTTTGTATTCTACCTGGGCTTGTACGTCTAAGTACATGGTAAAAAGCAGTACTAGGGTTAAAAAGGTGGTTTTCATATTTATTGAATTAAAATTATGTTCTGAATATACAACTTTTGTTAAATTGAAAAATCGTTAATTTGTAGTGCATTAGTTTTTGAATTACATGACAGGACGCGTTTATAAATCTACAGGGAGTTGGTATACGGTGAAAACCGATTTGGGGGAGACTTACGACTGCCGGATTAAAGGTAAATTCCGAATTCAGGGAATAAAAAGTACCAATCCGATTGCCGTTGGTGATGTGGTAGATTTTGAACTTGAAACGACCAACAACGAAACCACAGGAATTATTAATAATATTCAAGATCGGCGTAATTACATCGTTCGCAAATCGGTAAATCTATCCAAGCAAACGCATATTATTGCAGCCAATATCGATCAGGTATTTTTAATGATCACGATCGATAATCCGCCGACATTTACAAGTTTTATCGATCGCTTTTTGGTGACTGCGGAAGCTTATTCCATTAAAACCATATTATTGTTCAACAAGGTGGATACTTACGATGAAGACACCTTAAATGAAGTGAAGTATTTGGCGCATGTATATCGAAAAATTGGTTACGAATGTATTGGGGTTTCAGCGAAAACAGGCAAGAATGTAGATAAGGTAAAATCACTGATGCATCAAAAGATCAGTATGTTTTCCGGACATTCCGGAGTTGGAAAGTCAACACTCATTAATGTCATAGAACCGGAATTGAATCTTAAAACAAAGGAAATTTCGAGTCAGCATATGCAGGGTCAGCATACTACCACCTTCGCAGAAATGTTCGATCTGAGTTTTGATGCTAAAATTATAGATACCCCCGGTATTAAAGGATTTGGTGTTGTAGATATGGATCCGGAGGAAGTAGGTGATTATTTTCCTGAAATATTTGCCCTGAAGCAAGATTGTAAATTTAATAATTGTCTTCACCTAAAAGAACCTAAATGTGCGGTTAAAAAAGCTTTGGATAATGATGAAATTGCCTTTTCGCGTTACCGTAGTTATCTACAGATTCTTGAAGGCGATGACACCTATTACAGAACAGAGAACTATGATAAAAATGAATGAGATGAAATGAAAGTAGTTGTACAACGTGTTAAAGAGGCAAGTGTTAAAATTAATGGAGAAAAAGTAGCGGATATTCAAAAGGGTATGCTTGTTTTTTTAGGTATTATTGATGAAGACAACTCTGAAGATATCAATTGGCTAAGTAATAAACTGGTGAATCTGCGCATTTTCAATGATGCGGATGGTGTGATGAATGATTCCGTTCAGGATGTGGATGGCGACATCATTGTGGTAAGTCAGTTTACATTACACGCCAATACCAAAAAAGGGCATAGGCCCAGTTATAATAAAGCCGCCAAACCGGAGGTTGCTATTCCCCTGTATGAAGCCTTCGTTAAAAGGCTAGCAGTAGATTTTGGTAAACCGGTTCAAACCGGAGAATTTGGTGCAGACATGCAGGTGGAATTGATTAATGATGGTCCCGTAACCATTATTATAGACACAAAAAACAAAGCATAATTTGCCCTCAATTTTCGGAAATGGCATGGTAGGTTATACCATTGCAAAAGTTTCACAGGATAAAAATCTCAAGATTCTGGTGGTTGCCGCCGTTCTTTCGGCTATGTTACCCGATATTGATGTGATCACTTTTGCTTTTGGAATTCCTTATGGAAGTCCGTTTGGTCATCGCGGTTTTACCCATTCTATCCTTTTTGCATTACTTTGGGCTTTAATTTTGATGTATTTTATCGGGAAAGATCAAAAAAGGTTATGGTTTTTTGTAATTTTTTTATCTACGGTTTCCCATGGTATTTTGGATGCGATGACTACAGGAGGTCGAGGCGTGGGATTCCTTATTCCATTTGACCTTACGCGATATTTCTTTCCTTTACGAATTATAAAAGTGTCACCTATTGGCATCATTAATTTTTTCTCGGAATGGGGATTTCAGGTTGTAATTAGTGAATTAAAATATGTGTTTTTGCCATGTTTTTTTATATTTGGTTTAAGATTCTTTATTAAAACTCTTAAATAACAACGGGTTTTTTCTCTCAGTTTAGAATTCTTTAAAAAGTAACTAAAATTGACTGATTAAAACTTTTAGTTTAACGTTTATGAGTAATAAAAAGATTCTAAATTTCGTTTTCCTCCTTTCTATTTCCCTTGTATTTTCACAAGAACATTTATTTAAAGCAGCAACAATTCCTGAGGAGCTTAAGCAAAATGCTAATGCTGTGGTACGTCTGAACGATATTCTTGTAACCATCGATGCTCGTGATGAATTGCATACTTCTGAAAGGCGTATTGTAACGGTATTTAATGAAAAAGGTTACAGAGCCGTTCAAGCGGGTGCCGGGTATAATAATTACAATAAAGTAAAAAAGATTGAGGCTCATATATTTAATGAATTTGGTAACGAAATCAAAAAATTCAAAAAGCACGATTTTACAGATCAAAGCGCCGTAGATGGCGGGTCTTTGTATTCGGATTCCCGTATTTTATATATGGGTTATACACCGGTTTCTTATCCCTTTACAGTGGAGTTTACCTGTGAAATGGAAACTTCAAACACCCTGGTTATTCCATCCTGGCGTCCTATTCCCGGGTATTACGTAAGTGTAGAAAATGATAATTATACCTTGAAGGATCATGCCGGTTTAGGATTGCGTTTTAAAGAAAAACATCTGAAGGATTATAAGGTTGAAAAACAAATAACAACAAACGATTTAAAGTACAGTTTGAAGCAGGTTAAAGCGGTAAAACCAGAGGATTTAAGTCCGGGATTTTCAGACTTTAATCCAAAGGTTATGTTCGCAGTGAATAAATTTCATTATTACGGCGTTGATGGTGAAGCTTCGAACTGGCTTGAATTTGGAGACTGGATGAACAATGAACTTTTAAAAGGTAGAGATCAGGTCAGTACAAAAACTCAGGAAGCTATTCTTAAACTTACCGAAGGTATTGATGACCCCGTGGAGAAGGCAAAAAAAGTGTTTGAATACGTTCAAAATAATACGCGATATATCAGTGTGCAAGTGGGAATTGGAGGTGTACAACCCATTAGTGCCATGGAGGTTGATGAAGTTAAATATGGCGACTGTAAAGGCTTAACGAATTACACCCAATCGCTGTTAAAAGTTGCAGGGGTAACATCGTATTATACGGTTGTGGAATCCGGCCGACATATTGAAAATTTAGAATCTGATTTTGCCTCAATAGCTCAGGGAGATCATATTATTCTGGCCATTCCAACCAAAGATGAAATGCTTTGGGTGGACTGTACGAGTCAAATTCATCCTTTCAATTTTATCGGTGATTTTACCGATAACAGAAATGTTCTGGTTATAAAACCCGGAGCTAGTGAAATTATGAAAACGGTAGAATACCCTGATACTTTGAATTTTCAGGGAACTACGGCCGAAATTCGCTTAAAGTCTGATGGCAGTATGTTTTCTAAGGTAAAAAGGCTCACAAAGGGAACGCAGTACGATAATCGATTTCCTTTGGAAAGACGATCGAAAAAAGATATTGAGGAGTTTTATAAAGAAACCTGGGGTTACGTAAATAACCTTGAAATACAGGATTATGATTTTAATAACGATAAAGAAAACATAGTTTTTACCGAAAATCTAAATCTTGAAGCACGAAATTATGCATCCTTTAATGGTGATCTGGTTTTATTTCCTTTAAACGCTTTAAATAAAAACACTTTTGTGCCCGATAGATATCGAAGCAGAAAATTACCCCTGGAAATTCAGCGTGGTTACCTGGATGAAGATCATTTTGTGTTTAAACTGCCTGAGGATTTCGAAGTGGCGTCCATTCCCGAAAATATGACTATTGATAACAAATTCGGAACCTACAAGATCGAAATAAAACAAGAGGACAACACTATTCACTACAACAGAAAACTGTTAATCAAAAAAGGAACATTTCCTAATACAGACTATCGCGATTACAGAAATTTTAGAAAGCAAATAGCTAGTAACGATCGAGCTAAAGCGGTTTTAAAAAAAATAAGCAACAAGTAAAAATTAACCAATGAACAAACTAAATTATCTGGTTTTCCTATTTGTAGGATGTCAATTAAGCCTTGCACAAGACATTAAATTCGGAGCTATTTCAAAGGAGGAATTAACAGAAACAGAATACCTTCAGGATAAATCAGCCAACGCTGCTATTTTGTACAGGAACAGGAATACCTATTACGATATGGATACCGGAAATATGATTACCGAAGTCCATCAACGCATAAAAATTTATAACAAGGAAGGTTTTGGCTATGCTACTGTAAAACTAAAATTATTCAAACTGGAAAGTGAAAAGGAAACCGTAGGTCGATTAAAAGCCTACACCTATAATTTGGAGGGAAACAAAATTGTGGAAACCAAGTTGGATAAAGATCAAATTTTTCAGAACGAAATTAGTTTTTATTACAATAGCTATAGTTTCTCTATGCCTAATGTAAAGGAAGGCTCTGTACTAGAATACAGATATACTATTACTTCACCATTCTTTAGTGTTGACGAATTTAAATTTCAATACGATATCCCGGTTAAAAAACTGGAGGCACGCCTTAAAACACCCAAACAAGTGACCTTCAGAGAAACTGTAAAAGGCTTTTTAAATGTGTACAGTAGACCGGGTGACGGATACGGAGAAAATAAAGTGTTGGAATACAGTTTGGATCATATACCTGCACTCAAAGAAGAAGAGTATGTGGATAATATGGATAATTACAGATCCGGTGTTATGTTTGAGGCTGTTTCGATTGAAATTCCGGGTCGCTTGTATCGGAACTTTGCCACGAGTTGGAAGGATGTAGCTAAAACCATTGGAAGTTCTCATGATTACGAAAATGAATTAGATAAAACCCGTTCTTTCGATGATGAGCTCGATGCTTTGTTAGAAGGTGTTGTTAAGCCGGAGGATAAAATGAAATTGCTTTTTAAATATGTAAAGGAACACATCACCTGGAATGGCATGGATGGTAGAGGCTTTTTCAACGGCATCAAAAAAGCATTAAAAGAGAAAAAAGGGAATGCCGGTGATATCAATTTAACTTTGGTAGCCATGTTGCGTTATGCCGGTATTGATGCTAACCCTGTGGTAATTAGTACCAAGGATAATTTTATGCCACTGTTTCCCACAGTAAACCGGTTAAATTACGTTTTGGCATATGCGAGAGTAAATGACAAACCCTATTTCATGGATGCGACCAATGAGTTTAGCGATATTAATATATTACCTGTGAAGGACTATAACTGGCAAGGGGTATTGATTGATAATCCTAATTTGAAATGGGATTTGGTGCCAATACAGCAACCTAAAAAATCCGTTGAACAGTATTTACTTTCTGCCACTTTAAATGAAGATGGTACTATGGAAGGTAAATTTAATTCGCGTTACCTAAATCATGGTGCTTATTTAAAACGTCAGGAATTAAAGAACGAAGATATGGATAGTTACATTGCTTCCCGCGAAGCGGAATTGGGGAATATAGAGATTGAAGAATATAACATTGAAAATACCGATAAATATGAAGGATATGTTTCTGAATCATTCAATTTTTATTTGGATCGTGGTGCAGAATCAATGAATAATAAATTATTTATTAATCCATTCATTTTCTTTAAAACAGATGAAAATCCGTTCAAAAAAGAAAAACGCGAATTTCCTATAGACTTCGGGGTACCTTTTTCAAATAAGTATTCAATCAGTATAAATATTCCTGATGGTTATTCAGTGGAGTCAAAACCAGAACCCATTATAATTTCTCTGCCAGATGGTTTGGGAAAATTCATGTACATACCAAAAATTATGGGAAAGAATATTCAATTAATGGTTAACTTTGAAATTAACAGCGCTCGTATGGGTCCGGATAATTATTTGTATTTAAAAGAACTCTTTAATCAAATGATCGTGAAGGAGGCAGAGCAGATTGTTTTAAGTAAAGCCTGATATGGATATAAAAAATGCTCAGAAAATTGTAGACGATTGGATCAACGAACACGGTGTTCGCTATTTTAATGAACTCACTAATATGGCACAACTCACCGAAGAAGTGGGGGAAGTGGCACGCATAATTGCGAGACGTTACGGAGAACAAAGTGAAAAGGAAAGCGATAAAGACAAGGATCTAGGTGAAGAATTGGCCGATGTTCTTTTCGTTGTGCTTTGTTTAGCAAATCAAACCGGCGTAGATCTGCAAAAAGCTTTTGACGCCCGAATGGATAAGAAAACCAAACGCGACCACGACAGACACCATAATAACGAAAAATTAAAGTAAATTTGCGGCTCGTTAACACACCGAACTTTTACACATGCAGATCACGCTTCATAAATCCAAACCAAACAAGCAGTCGCGAATAAAAATTACGGGGTCTAAAAGTGAATCCAATCGTTTGTTATTGCTACAAGCGCTTTATCCACAAATAAGCCTAAAAAATGTTTCCAATTCAGATGATAGCCGGTTAATGGCTAAAGCTCTGGCCTCGGATGAGAATCTTATCGACATACATCACGCCGGAACTGCCATGCGGTTTCTAACGGCCTATCTGGCCATTCAAGATGGTAGAACGGTAACGCTTACCGGTTCCAACCGCATGAAAGAACGCCCTATAAAAATTTTGGTAGAGGCACTAAAAGATCTTGGAGCCAACATTTCCTATGAAGAAAATGATGGTTTTCCTCCCTTAAAAATAACCGGTAAAACGTTAAAAAAACAAAAGGTATCGCTTCAAGCCAATGTGAGTAGCCAATATATTTCCGCCTTATTGCTCATAGCTTCTAAACTGGAAAATGGTTTGGAATTAACTTTGGAAGGTACCATAACATCCGTGCCTTATATCAAAATGACGCTGAGCTTACTGGATCAAATTGGAGTTAAATCTACTTTTGAAAACAATAAAATTACGGTAAAACCCATGGTTCAAAATATAGAACCTAAAACTATAACTGTAGAATCCGACTGGTCTTCGGCCTCATACTTTTTCAGTATTGTAGCCATTAGTGAACCCGGAACAAGTATTGAGCTGGAGGCTTACAAACAAGATTCCTTGCAGGGTGATGCTGATCTTGTAAATATTTACAAAGCATTTGGTGTATCCACCAACTTTGAGGGAAATAGCATGCGTCTTACCAAAACAGATGAACCGGTTTCCCATTTTAAATACGATTTGGTTCATGCTCCGGATATTGCCCAAACCATTGCCGTGAGTTGTTTTGCACTGGGGATATCCTGTGATCTTTCAGGCCTACATACCCTTAAAATCAAAGAAACAGATCGCTTAGTGGCCCTTAAAACAGAACTGGAAAAGTTGGGTGCTCAAGTGGATATTACAGATAAAAGTTTGTATTTGCATGCTTCCAAAGCTATAAAGAGTGGTGTTTCTATCGCCACCTATAACGATCACAGAATGGCTATGGCATTCGCTCCATTAGCATTAAAAACAGAACTCGAAATTGAAGATGCCATGGTGGTTTCAAAATCCTACCCAACCTTTTGGGATGATATGGAAACACTCGGAATTAAATTAACCAAATAATAATCACCCATTTACTTGACAACCCCTACCTTCAGATTGTATATTTGCAACTTTCCAATAAAAAAATAAACATATGAAATTATCCAACTTTGGTTTCAATTTGCCAGATGAATTATTAGCCGAGTATCCTTCCGAACACAGAGACGAAGCCCGTTTAATGGTTTTAAATCGCAAAGACCAAACCATAGAGCATAAATTATTCAAAGACATCATCGATTATTTTAATGAAGATGATGTACTTATCCTAAATAACACCAAGGTTTTTCCGGCCCGCCTTTACGGAAATAAAGAAAAGACCGGTGCCCGAATTGAAGTATTCTTATTACGTGAACTTAACCAGGATCAGCGTCTGTGGGACGTATTGGTAGATCCTGCCCGTAAGATTCGTATCGGAAATAAATTATATTTTGGTGAAGATGAGACCCTGGTAGCGGAAGTTATTGATAATACAACATCACGCGGACGTACCCTCCGTTTCCTTTATGACGGGTCATATAACGAATTCCGTCGTAAACTAACCGAACTTGGAGAAACACCACTTCCAAAATATATCAAGCGTGCGGTAGAGCCTGAAGACGAAGAGCGTTACCAAACAATTTACGCTAAAAATGAAGGCGCTGTGGCGGCTCCAACAGCCGGTTTGCACTTCTCAAAACACCTTTTAAAACGTTTGGAGATCAAAGGCATCAACTTTGCAGAGGTAACACTTCACGTTGGTCTGGGAACCTTCAATCCTGTTGAGGTTGAAGATCTATCGAAACATAAAATGGATAGTGAAGAGATCAGTATCGGGCCCGATGCGGTGAACATCGTAAATACCGGTATTCAGCGTAAAAAACGTGTTTGTGCGGTAGGTACAACGGTAATGCGCGCCATCGAATCTGCGGTGTCATCCAACGGATTATTAAACGAAATGGAAGGCTGGACCAATAAATTCATTTTCCCACCCTACGATTTCAGTATTGCCAACAGTATGATTACCAATTTCCACACGCCAAAGTCTACCCTCCTTATGATGGTTTCAGCTTTTGCGGGTCACGATTTTGTAAAGCATGCTTACGAAGAGGCAGTCAAAGAAAAATACAAATTCTATAGCTACGGCGACGCCATGCTAATCATATAAATGAGAGCCCCGCTATTCGGGGCTTTTTTTTAAATCAAATTTTATTTTGGGCGTTACCACAAGGGTCGCGCTTTCGGCAGTCGCTTCCCTCCGGGCGAGCTCCAACAAAGCCTCAATCGCTAACGCACACCCCAAAAAACGATAAGCCTATTCGTTAATAGGAAAAGCTTTCACTATTTTTGCATCAGCAATGGAAACTAAGAAAAAAGACATACGCGCCTTAACCAAAGCCCAATTACGCGACTTTTTTGTGGCGCAAGGCGACAAAGCTTTTCGTGGTAACCAGGTGTACGAATGGTTGTGGCAAAAAGCAGCGCACAGCTTTGAGGATATGACCAATATCTCCAAAGAAACACGCCGTATGCTCGAGGAAAATTTTGTAATTAATCACATTCAGGTCGATACCATGCAACGCAGTGCCGATGGCACCGTAAAAAATGCCGTACGATTACACGATGACCTTGTAGTAGAATCTGTTTTAATTCCAACACCCAAGCGTACCACAGCTTGTGTTTCCAGTCAGGTGGGTTGTAGTCTCGATTGTAAATTCTGTGCTACGGCGCGCCTTAAACGTATGCGAAATCTTAATCCTGATGAGATCTACGATCAGGTTGTAGCCATCGATAACGAAAGTCGCCTGTATTACGATCGTCCGCTTACTAACATTGTGTTTATGGGTATGGGCGAACCCCTAATGAATTATAACAATGTTCTAAAAGCCATCGATAAGATCACCTCACCGGAAGGTTTAGGTATGTCGCCAAAACGAATAACCCTGTCTACTTCGGGTGTTCCAAAAATGATAAAGAAGCTGGCGGATGATGAAGTAAAGTTTAATCTCGCTGTTTCATTACACTCAGCCATAGATGAGGTTCGGACTCAAATTATGCCGTTTAATGCAACATTTCCATTAGCTGATTTAAGAGAAGCCCTGGAATATTGGTATGCTAAAACCAAACGACGCATCAGCTATGAATATGTGGTTTGGAAAGGTATCAATGATACTCAGGAGGCCGTAGATGCTTTTGTACAATTCTGTAAATATGTGCCGTGTAAAGTAAATATTATTGAATACAATCCTATCGATGATGGCGATTTTCAACAAGCTTCCAATGAAGCCCTTCAAAATTATATCGATACCTTGGAAAAAAATCATATCGTTGTGAATGTAAGGCGTAGCCGCGGAAAAGATATTGATGCGGCTTGTGGACAATTGGCAAATAAATCTTAAACTTGTAGTGTGGAATGAGCTATAACAAAATACTGAAAACAACTCAGATCATTGTTGGCGAATGACACCTGCCTGTCAGGAGGTAAAACCGATCGATATAAAAATTAAAATTTAAGCAGTTGAAAATTGTAGAGCAAATAAAACAACCTATTGCTTTCGAAATGAATCTTTTCGAGAAAAAGTTTCAACTTTCGATGTCCAGCAAAGTTGCTCTGCTCAATAGAATCACCCATTATATTGTAAACCGCAAAGGGAAGCAAATGCGCCCTATGTTTGTGTTTTTGGTAGCCAAAATTGTTTCAGGGGAAGTTAACGAACGAACCTATCGCGGCGCATCAGTGATCGAGCTGATTCATACAGCAACGTTGGTTCATGACGATGTGGTAGACGATAGTAACCGTCGCCGTGGGTTTTTCTCTGTTAATGCCCTTTGGAAAAATAAAATTGCGGTTTTGATCGGGGATTATTTTTTATCAAAAGGTCTTTTACTTTCCATAGACAACAATGATTTTGATCTCTTGAAGATCATTTCTGTCGCCGTTCGTGAAATGAGTGAAGGCGAGTTACTTCAAATTGAAAAAGCACGAAAACTTGATATCACCGAAGCTGTTTACTATGAGATCATTCGTCAAAAAACAGCGACATTAATTGCAGCGTGTTGTAGTCTGGGCGCAGCCTCTGTGAAACCAGATTCGGAACATGTAGAACGCATGCGAAAATTTGGCGAACTTATAGGTATGGCTTTTCAAATTAAAGACGACCTTTTTGATTACGGTGACGACCAGATAGGTAAACCCACCGGAATAGATATTAAAGAGCAAAAATTGACCTTGCCCTTGATCTATGTGATGAATCAAGTAGAAAAAAAGGATAAAGATTGGCTGATCAACTCCATAAAAAATCACAATAAAGATAAAGATCGCGTAAAACAGGTGATTGCTTTCGTTAAAGAAAAAGGAGGATTGGAGTATGCAACCAAGGTGATGAAAGGTTATCAAAAAGAAGCTTTAGATACGCTGGGCACTTATCCGGAATCGGAATTTAAAGCCGCCTTAAAACTCATGGTAAACTACGTGATCGATCGCAAAAAGTAAACCTTATTGCTGCTGTTGCATTTGCTGAAGGATCTCCTGATTTTTCCTGAAACTATTCGAGATCTTATCTTTTTCATTCACCGGAAATACCAGGTTTTCGGTATTACTTTTTACGGTACTGACTTTTACTTTAACAAACAGGTCGTCTTTAGCCTGGCCTTTATAAACACCTTTAACCGGTGAACAATCTTTATAATCCCGGCCTGTTGCAAGTTTTACGTGATACTGATTCGCGATGGCATTATTTGTAGGATCAATGCCTAACCAACCATAAAACGGGATATAAACTTCAATCCAGGCATGGGTTGCGCCTTCACCACGAACGTTTTCGTCACTCGGACAAATATAACCGCTTACATAACGTGCCGGAATTCCAAGCATGCGAACCATTTGTAATAGAATATGAGTGAAATCCTGGCAAACTCCGGCTTTTAAATTCCAAACCAGATCCAGTTTAGAATCTACGGTTGTAATGCCCGGTTTGTATTCAAAATTCTTGTAAATAAACTCACAAAACTTTAAAGCTAACTTATACGGCGTTTGTTTTGTTCTATCTTCCGCTTGAATCATGTTGAAGATCTCCGGAGTACCATCAAAGGTTTTATACTTAAGAAAATCTATAAATTCAGGATCTCCTTTAAATCCTTTTACGGCGTCCCATTGTTCTACCGGATCAACATGGTCTTCAGGAAAAATCTGTTCGCTGGTCTCCACTTCAACTTCTGAGGAAATAGATAGAAAGTTATGTGGCACGATTACCATAAAAGAACCTACCGTGTTCCCGTAAAAATCCTGAAACGTCTCAACATTAGGCTGATTGGTGATTTTTATGGTTTGATTGATAACCTTTTGGTAAGTGTCCTCGATAGGAAACAACATGATCTGGTTGGCCCCGTCAATAACAAAGTCACTGTAAGTGTACTTGGTAAGGTGTTTTATGTAAAACCTTGGCATGTTCGTTATGAGTTGGCGTTTGAAAAATACACCGTATTTATACTTAAAGATATATTTCTGATGTCGTCTTTGATCTCTTGAATAAAGTTTTCTAAACCTTGTTCATTTATGCTGTCAATAGTAGTATATTTTATTGTACTTTCCAGCTTTCCCAGTAAAAATTCTAGATTATTTTTTTCAAGTTCCTGGATCTCAATGAGTTTTTGAATGTGCATATATAATTTATTGATGCAATAATATACCGATCGCGGAAATAGTTTATCCTGAAAAACCATGGTAATAACGTGACCTTCAGTGAATGCCGACTTGTGTTTTTTCAAATACAACTGGTAACCACCAAGAGATAATAATAAGTTTTTCCAGTAAAAGGTTTGTTCTAAACGGTCAGTAGTCTTCGAAATTTCTACCAATTTTATTGCTGTATAATCGGAGATCTGAATAACACGCTCCAGATATTTACCAACACTCATAAAATAATATGATGGTCCACGTTCTTGCGTTAGATCTGTATTCCCCTGATACATTAAATGAAAGGATTTTAAGCGGTCCAAAAACATAATGGGGTCACCTTCTTGTAATTGTTGTGGTAAGGTTTTATCCGTTAGGAATAAATAATAATTATTTACGTTCAACCATAATTCACGGGAAATATGCTCCTGAACACTCCGCGCGTTCTCACGTGCCCGCGTCACAATATTAACAATAGAATTGCTGTGTCCTGTATTAAAGACCATGTATTCAATACATTCAATGGGGTCTTCCGTGGTAAAATCGTTATCGTGATCATTATAATTTTTTATGATTGGCGCCCAGGGAAATAACTCAGGAGAATCCTGATTTGCCGTGAAATTTAGCTTAAGTAAATTAATAATACTATTGCCGCGTTCCATATAGCGGTCTAACCAAATCAAATTATTTGCAACTCTACTTAACATTGTTCTTGTTTTTTATTATTGAATCACCCAGGTATCCTTACTACCACCACCTTGAGAACTGTTTACTACCAAAGAGCCTTTTTTCAACGCCACACGTGTTAAGCCACCCGGGGTAATATCGATACCGTCACGACCGGTTAGGGCAAAGGGACGTAGGTCGACACATCTTGGTGATAACTTCCCATCAATACAGCAAGGCGCCGTAGATAACCTCAAAATAGGCTGGGCGATAAAATTGGTAGGATTTTCACGAACCGTTTTTAGATAATCTTCAATCTCTTCTTCCGTAGCTTCGTGCCCCATGAGCATCCCATAACCACCGCTACCATCGGTTTTTTTGATCACCATTTTACGAATGTTTTTAGTAACGAATTCGAAATCTTCAGGTTTTGCTAATTGATAGGTTTCAATATTTTTAAGTATCGGTTCTTCATCTAAATAATACCGTATCATATCCGGCACGTAAACATAGATGGCTTTATCATCAGCTACACCTGTACCGGGGGCATTTACAATATTTACATGACCTTTTCGATAGGCTGCCATAATACCGGCAACACCCAGGGTGCTCTCAGCTTTAAACTCTAAAGGATCTAAATAATCATCATCAACACGACGGTAAATGACATCAACACGTTTTAACCCATTCGTAGTTTTCATATAAACAAAATGGTCTTTTACCAAAAGGTCGCTACCTTCAACCAATTCGATTCCCATTAATCGCGCAAGTGTGGAATGCTCGTAATAGGCTGAATTATAAATTCCCGGAGTTAAAAGCACCACATTAGGTTCTGCCTGATCCGATAACTCACTTAATTTCTTATAAAGTACATTAGGGTAATCAGAAACAGAACGAATTTCATTTTTTGGCAAAATACCGGGATAGATCCGTTTTGAAATTTCACGATTTTCCAGCATGTAACTCACACCGGAAGGGGTTCTTAAATTATCTTCCAAAACATAAAACTCACCGTCATTGTTTCGGATGAGATCTACACCTGCAATATGAACATAAACATCATGCGGAACATCTACTCCCATCATTTCCCTGAGGAAATTTGGGCACGAATAAATAAGGTCTGCGGGAATAATGCCGTCCTTTATAATAAATTGATCATGATAAATATCCTTGATAAACAAGTTTAGAGCTTTTAATCGCTGCTTGATGCCGCGATCTATTTTATCCCATTCTTTAGCCGTAATAATTCTTGGAATAATATCGAAAGGGAAAATTTTTTCAATGCCTTGTTCATCACTATACACCGTAAAGGTAACACCCTGGCTCATAAATAATTGCCTGGTCAGTTCTTCCTTTTTATATAGTTTTTCAGGCGATGTTGCCTTCAGGTAATCGTTGATGATATCGTATTGGGAGCGTATTTTCGAACGATCATCGTACATCTCATCCCAGGTTTCCGGAAGCAAGCTGTAAGAAGAAAATAAACTGTCATTGGCCATATGTGCTCTTTTGATGAAATATAATTATAATTTGAAAGAAATTCAATAAAATTGACCGTTTAAAAAGAATAAATTAGTGTTTGACAAAATTTGCTGATGATAATTTTCAATTAAAGCTAATATTTAGGCTTAAATTATTGGAATAATAATTGTTTGAAATTTTTTTATTCGTCCCAGGCAACCATTTTTAAAAAATTAGCGTCTATTAAAGTAGAAAGCAAAATGAAATCATTTTTGAAAGTCATATCCCTTAACAATAACGAAAAGGCGCTTATTCAGAAAGCAAAAAAGAATAATCGGGAGGCACAACACCGGTTATATGAATTATATGCCTCCAAAATGTTGAGTGTTTGCAGATATTATATCAATGACTTACAACAAGCTGAAGATGTGATGCTTTCGGGGTTTTTTAAGGTTTTTACCCATTTGAAAAACTATAGAGGAGAAGGAAGTTTTGAAGGCTGGATTCGAAAAATTATGGTGAGAGAAGCCATTTCCTTTCTAAGGCAACAAAAAAAAATGGAGATATCCATAGAAGATCAGGTTGTTAAGGATGTTGCTCAAAACACCTCCTCACTTGAGGTCGCAGATATTCAGAATGCAATTGACACCTTACCTGAAGGTTACAAGACCGTTTTTGTTTTGTATGCTATTGAAGGTTATAAACATCACGAGATCGCGAAGCTTTTGGATATCACCGAGGGCACTTCAAAATCACAATTATTTAAAGCACGAAAGCTGCTTCAGGGAAAACTTGCAGCATTCGATAAAAGAACAAGTTATGGAGCAAAATAAATTTGATAACGAGATAAGAACCAAACTGGGAAAGCGCCGTTTAGAGCCTTCTGAAGGTGCCTGGGAGAAACTTTCACAAAGGTTGGAAGCTGAGGAGGGACCTAAAAAAGTCAGTCCTATTTTGTGGATGGGTATTGCAGCAAGTCTTGTGGGGTTACTGCTGTTGGTATCCCAGTTTTTTAATGCTGATTCAAATGCGGTAATGGATCAAAATACGCCTATCAAAGTAGTAAAAACACCGTTGAATACTGAGGTTGAAACAGAAACTAAAAAGGACGTTCCTGCAGTTAAAAATGAACAAGATAATCTGACTCCTAAAGCCTCACTTAATGCGGTAGCCGAGCGCCTTGTAAAACCTGAGGCCCCTGCATCGAATAAAATTGAAAACCCAATAATTATTCAGGAAAGTATAGTCTTAGATGAATCTGTCGCACGAAATCCTTTGCCAGGTAATAAAGCCTCCTCAGAAATAGCTGATAACACATCTGATTTTGAAGCTCAAAAGATCGAAGACATTGTAAAAAATGTTCAGGCAGTTGCTGATCGTCAGCAGGAGGTTTCGGATGCTTATCTCGATTCCTTATTTACTGCAGCTGAAAAAGATATTCAACGGCAGAAATTTATAAATAAAACCAAAGGCACTGTAGATGCAGACGCTTTGTTAGCGGATGTGGAAAATGAATTGGACGAATCTTTCAGAACTAAGGTTTTTGACGCTTTGAAATCGAGTTTCAATTCAGTAAAAACAACTGTTGCTAATCGAAATAATTAATATCAATCAAATCATAATAAATCAATTAAACATCAAAAAACGAACAGTTATGCAAACCATTACAAAATTTTTAGCACTTTTTGTCTTATCCTTTAATATGGCCGTAATACAGGCTCAGGATAGTATTCCTAAAACCAATAATACAGAAAAAATAGACCGTTTGATGGCGGCTAAAGAATCTGTTAAAGAAGAAGAACGCGCCTTCTTGAGGGCTGAGGTTGAGGCTATCGACACCCGATTGGAAAAGGGCTATATAACCACTGAAGAAGCTGATATTTTAAAGAAAGAAGCCGCCAAAAAACGTGCTATGAACATTGAGAATCGGCTGAGTATTATTGATAATAAAATTGCCTTGCTTCAAAGAAATGAGGAAGGCTATTATACAAATGACGATAAAGACCCTTCTAAGATCGGAATAACAATAGATGGTGAAGAATATAGTTTTGCCGGCATTCAGATCAATAAAAAGAATAAACCCAGAAAGTACGATCTTAGAACGACTAGTGATTTTGTTTTGGCCTTTGGATTGAACAATGCTATTATTGAGGGACAACCTCTTGATGATTCTCCCTATAAATTTGGAGGTTCTCGCTTTTTTGAAATTGGCTGGGCCTGGAAAAATCGGGTGTTCGATAACTCTAATTTTTTACGATTAAAATATGGAGTGTCTTTGCAGATCAACGGTTTGAAGCCGGATGACAATCAGTATTTCGTAAATCAGGACGGCCAAATAAGCTTGCAGACATTTCCAGAGAATTTGAGAAAATCTAAACTTTCAATGACGAATCTTGTGTTCCCGGTACATTTCGAATTTGGTCCTTCCAAGCGCTATGACCACGACACCTATTTTAGGTATTCTACTCAAAATCAATTTAAAATTGGTCTGGGTGGTTACGGTGGATTCAATATCGGAACCCGTCAAAAATTAAAATACAGCATTGATGGTGATCGTAAAAAAGAAAAGCAAAAAGGTGGTTTCAATACATCTAATTTGGTTTACGGATTAAGTGCCTATGTTGCTTTTGATGATACTGCTATTTACGTAAAATACGATCTGTCTCCCATTTTTCAGGATCAGGCGGTAGATCAGCGAAATATCTCTTTAGGAATTCGCTTTGATGTAGATTAAGAGTTAAAATCCATATTGAATTTGTGTTAGTCGAAAAAACCCTCAGAATGCTGAGGGTTTTTATTTGGTTTTTGCTAGATTCATCCGTGGAATAAATTTCAAAAATCAATTCTTATATAGTACATTTACAATCCTAATAATTTCAGACTTTGATATCACCAACAACCATAGATCAGGTATTTGAAACCGCTCGAGTAGAGGAGGTTATTGGTGATTTTGTGCAACTTAAAAAAGCAGGAAGTAACTTTAAAGGATTAAGTCCGTTTTCTGATGAACGCTCACCGAGTTTCATGGTGTCGCCAGTGAAGCAGATCTGGAAAGATTTTTCAAGCGGGAAAGGCGGGAATGTGGTGGCTTTTTTAATGGAGCACGAACATTTTACTTATCCGGAGGCTATTAAATATCTAGCAAAAAAATACAATATTGAAATTGAAGAAACCGAGCAGTCTGATGAACAAAAAGAACAGGCCAGTGAGCGGGAAAGTTTGTATTTGGTGAGTGAATTTGCCAGTTCTTATTTTCAAAATATCCTATACAAAACCGATCAGGGAAAATCTATCGGACTTAGTTATTTTAAAGAGCGAGGTTTTACTAACGAAACGATTAAGGAATTTGATCTGGGTTATTCTTTAGATGATTGGTCTGCCTTCACCGATGCTGCCTTGAAAAAAGGATATCAGCTAGAATTTTTAGAGAAAACCGGTCTCACTATTGTAAAGGAAGAAAAGCAATTTGATCGTTTTAAAGGCCGGGTCATGTTCCCTATAAAAAGTATGAGCGGCCGTATCTTAGGTTTCGGTGGACGTATTTTGACCAACGACAAAAAAGCTGCTAAGTATTTAAATTCTCCTGAAAGTCCCATTTACCATAAAAGTAAAGTGCTTTATGGTATTTATATGGCCAAGCAAAGTATTGCTAAAGAAGATAATTGTTATTTGGTGGAAGGCTATACAGATGTGATCCAATTCCATCAACGTGGGATTAAAAATGTAGTGTCTTCTTCGGGGACGGCTTTGACTTCAGAGCAAATACGACTGATCAATCGACTTACCAAAAACATTACGGTACTTTTTGATGGCGATGCGGCAGGATTACGTGCCTCCTTGCGAGGCATTGATCTGATCCTGGAGCAAGGTATGAATGTTAAGGTTTGTACCTTCCCGGAAGGTGAGGATCCCGATAGTTTTGCTAGAGAAAATTCGTTGGAAGAACTGACGTTGTATCTTGAGGAAAATGCCAAGGATTTTATCCAGTTTAAAGCTTCGGTGCTCTATGAGGAATCCAAAAACGATCCGATAAAAAAAGCTGAAACTATTCGCGATATTGTGAATAGTATCTCAAAGATCCCTGATCGTATTAAGAAGGAAATCTATATTCAGGAATGTGCCAAGATCATGGATATCAGTGAAGGCGTTTTGTTCAGTACGCTTGCGCAAATCAATAAAAAGGATATTCAGGAAGCTGATAAAAAATACAAACGCGATTATCAAAAGTCCTTTGAGGTTATCAAGAACAAGCAAACCGTTGAAAAGGTCGATGTACAATATGTGTTGGAGCGGGAGATCATCAAAATTCTTTTACTTTACGGAAATAAAACTGAAGATTTTGAAGATCTTATCTTAAAGGAGAACGATCTCGGAGAGCTTATTTTAGAACCGGTTATTCAGGAGGCCAAGGTGTTTGAAAAAGTATTTTTAGATCTTCAGGAAGATGAAATGGAATTTACAAATGAAAAATTCAAGCATTTATACTATACCATCATTGACGAATTAAATAAACATGCCGATTTTAATTTAAAATCCTTTATTAATAAGGTTGATGGTGACATGGCTAGTGAGATCACCACAATCCTTATGGAAGATGAGCGCTACACTTTGGACGATTGGAATAGGATGAATATTTTTCCAAAAGAAAAAAACCACACGGTGGCACAGTTGGTTAGTGAAACGATTTTAAGTTTACGCTGCTTTTTGATAGATCAGAAGGTCAAGCAATTTCAGGCAGAAACCCTTAAAAATAAAACTTCCTCAAACACTAGTGTCCTTGAGGAAGTTAAAGATTACTCCGGTTTAAAAATGCTCTTGTCTCGAAAGTTAAACCGAGTGCTATAAATTTTTTACTTGCTGGTTTAGTTTCGCCTGGTTTATTAAATCAACCAGGTTAGTTACTTTAAGTTTACGCATTAAACGTGCTTTGTAAGTACTAACGGTTTTTTCATTAATATCCAGTTCTTTTGAAATTTCCTTGTTCTTTTTACCTACGGTGAGTAGTTTTAGAACCTCAGCTTCACGAGTAGATAATTTCTTGTAAAATCCATCTGAAGTTTTTGATTTAGTACCAAAAGCTAATTGTTGTGTTAGCTTGTTACTTAAATACATATCACCTTCGTAAACTTTTAGGATGGCTTCATTTACTGTTAGCACATTAGACGATTTGTGAATATACCCTGAGGCACCGGCACGAATGGCATTAATGGCATACACCTCTTCTGGTTGTGCACTGAAAAAGATGGTTTTAATGTTAGGATAATCTTCTTTCAAATACCTTAACAATGTAAGGCCATTTAATTTTGGAAAATCAGTTTCGGTAAGAATAATGTCAACAGGATTTGATTTGACATAATCTAAGATGGCTTCGCCATCATCAACACTAGCAACTATTTCTATGTTGTTTGACGCAGAGAATAAAGCTTCCAACCCCTTCCTGGTAACAGGATGGTTGTCTGCTATTAGTAATTTAATCATGTTAGTTCAGCTTTTATAATTGTTAATTTTGAGAGAATATTATAATTGAGAGTAAGCTTAAAACAAAAGTAATACTTTTTTAATGATTTGGCAAAGTGAATTTAATTTTGTATGAAATTTATTTTATATTTTCTGGGATTTTACAGACAGGAATGGCGACCATTTTGTGCTTATTTGCCGAATTGAATGACTTATAGATAGAAAAAACCTCTAATTCCCTGTCTTTAAAATCTTTAATAGTTTTTCCAGCCTCGCTCATGGCCATAGCCCATTCTAACTCAGGATACGAGGCACCTAATTGCGCTTCATCACTTCTGGCATCACCAAATAAACCATCGCTGGGAGCGGCTTCCATAATTGACGTAGGGACCTTAAGAAACTCACCAAGTTGATACACTTCAGACTTTAATAAGTCGGCTATCGGGCTCAAATCCACACCACCATCGCCATATTTAGTATAAAAGCCAACACCAAAATCTTCAACTTTATTACCGGTTCCTGCAACAAGAAGTTTGTAAATACCGGCATGGTAATATAAAGTTGTCATTCGTAATCGGGCTCTTGTATTGGCCAAAGACAGGTCTACAATAGTTTGATTGCCTTCAAGAGTAACCTCGGTTTTAAATTCTTCAAATACCGGAGTGAGATCAACACGAACAGAACGTACGTTTTTAAATCGTTTTTTTAATTGCTCAATGTGTTCATTTGCCCGGGATACATGGCTTTCTGCCTGGTGTATGGGCATATCGATACACAAAACATCCATTCCAGTTCTGGCACAAAGGGTAGAGGTAACAGCAGAATCTATGCCTCCTGATACACCTACTACGAATCCGTTTACGCCTGCTTTGTTTGCATAATCTTTTAGCCAGTTGGTAATGTAATTAGCTACGTTTTCTGTTTGCATTTTCAAAGAATTTAAGTCAAAGTATACTACCTTTGCAAACAAAAATAAAGCTTACGCTCAATTAATAAAAATTAAAAACGTTTTAGTTTTATAGGAAATGAGCCATAACAGTATGTTGACGACAATCGAAGGGATTGGTGATGAATTTCATCAGGTTGTAAACAGAAAAATCTGACCGGCTTAAAACCATAATTTTTTAACAGATGAAACAGTTATTTTTTGGAATTTTCATTTTTGCCATGTGTATCTCGTGTCAGCAAGAAGACAACACCGAAAAAGCAATAAATGACATTGGTACGGATATCAGTATTGAACGTTTCGATATGGATTTTGCCGATGCCACAGAAAAAACGCTTCCGAAATTAAAGAAGGCTTATCCTTTTATGTTTCCAAAAACCTATTCGGATTCGGTTTGGATTTCAAAAATCAACGACACCCTGCAACAGGAACTTTTCAGAGAGGTGAAAAAAATCTATCCTAAAACCGATAAACTACAGAGTGAAATTGAATCTTTGTTCAATCATATTAAATATTATTTCCCGGACTTTCATCCACCGCGTGTTATTACCACAACCAGTTTTGTAGACTACCGCAATAAGGTTATCGTAACAGATACGATCGCTTTAGTAGCTTTGGATAATTTTTTAGGTAAAGATCACTATTTCTATAAAGGTATTCCCGTTTATATTGCTGCCAATTTGAGACCCAGTCAAATTGTTGTTGATCTGGCAAATGCTTATGCGGAAAAATATGCTTTTCAAAAGCAACGTAAAACCTTGTTGGATGAAATGGTGTATTATGGGAAACTGCTTTATTTTAAGGATAAGGCGATTCCATTCAAATCAGAAGCAGAAAGGATTGGTTATACCGAAGAAGAATTACAATGGGCAAAAACGAATGAGAGCGATATTTGGCGGTATTTTGTAGAACGTGAATTGCTTTATAGTACCGACTCAAAATTACCGGGGCGTTTTATTGTTGATGCTCCGTTTTCTAAATTCTATCTGCAGGATATCGACACGAATTCACCGGGTCGCATCGGGCAATATATCGGTTGGCAAATTGTAAGAGCATACATGGAAAATAATGACAAACCTTTTAATGAGATGCTTACAGAAGACGCCGAAACCATTTTTAATAACTCTAAATTTAAACCAAAGAAATAATGGCAAAAAACCATAACTCGAAAATAGAATTAAAAGTTGAATTAGATGAAAACCGTATTCCGGAGAAATTATTCTGGACTGCGCAAGATGGGGGAATCACTAATGAAGAAGCTAAGGCTATGATGCTTTCCGTTTGGGATTCGCAAGCTCAAGAGACTTTGCGAATCGATCTATGGACCAAAGATATGCCTGTGGATGAAATGAAGGTATTCTTTCATCAAACATTAGTGGCTATGAGTAATACATTTCATCGCGCTACCCAGGATGAAAAGATGACGGCTACCATGAAAGATTTCTGCGATTATTTTGCTGAAAAACTGGAGTTGAAAAAATAATCTTGTGGTTTTAACTTCCTGCAAAAGGGGTGTTGAAAATGCCAACAGCCAATTCTAACCAGATTAAAAGAAAAGTAAAAAGAAGGATTACGAGAAGTAAATAACGATACTTTTTTAGCGTTACCTTGCGCAAAATAACTTCGGCCAAAGATACCAACACAAAAAGAAACACGCCGGCAATAAGAAAGTCTGAAGCGGTCCAGGCGACCTCAGGCGTAAACTGCATGGCAATAAAGGGTATGGCCAGAAGTGCAGCAGCCAGTATGAGCAAGAATATATAGCGCTTATTTTTTGGCATCTTTAATTTCTTTTTTAAGGTGATCGAGATATAATATGCCGTTGAGGTGATCCACTTCGTGCTGAAAGATCACGGCTGTAAAATCACCAACAGTTTCTGTTTTATGAGTACCTTCCATAGTATCATAAGTTACCACGATTTTTTCGGCTCTATCATCTAAAACTTCACTGCGTCCCGGAATGGATAAACAGCCTTCTCTGGCTGTCTGTTTTTCCGCAGAATATTCAATAATTTTTGGGTTTAAATACACTTCAAAGGGGAGATCATCTTTATCCAAACGTTTCACCCAAATAATGTTTTTTAAGATACCAACCTGTGGTGCAGCGATCCCCAAACCTAAAGACATGCTATCGGTAACCGTGGCATAGAGACGCGCCACGAAATTTTTCAAAACAGGATCATTTGGAAATACTTTAACAGGTTCACTTTTTGTTCTTAAAAGCATAGAATCGCTCGTGCTGGTAATTTTAAAAACACGCATGGGCGTGAGCGAGTCGGCGTTCATAATGAGTGTTGTTTGTGCTTTTGAAAAGCCATTGGAAGGCATATTTTTTCTAGAGCCACAACTCACTAAAAAGGAACCGATTAAAAGGAAAAGTAAAATGTTTTTCATATTAAGAAACGTTGATTAAGTGGTTTTAAAGCTTACCATTCATTAATTCTATTAGAATCTAATTTAATAAAAATAAATATTAAAATGGTGAATGCCCAAAGTCCGGAACCACCATAACTAAATAGTGGTAACGGGATGCCGATTGTTGGAATAAGCCCCATAACCATACCGATATTTATGAGGAAATGAATGAAGATAATAGCCGCAACACTATAGCCGTATACCCTACTAAATTGGGATTTTTGTAATTCTGCCAAATGCAGAATGCGCAGGAGTAACAAAATAAAAAGGATCACGACACCTGCACTGCCTAGAAACCCCCATTCTTCGCCTACGGTACTAAAAATATAATCGGTATGTTGTTCCGGAACAAATTTTCCGGTTGTACGCGTACCTTCCATAAAACCTTTTCCGGCAAATCCACCGGAGCTAATAGCCTTTTCCGATTCATTTAAATTATAAGCAAACGTTTGTTTCATCCGTTCCAGCTTTTCAGGGTCTTTTTCAAGACGAAGCCATAAACTGATGCGGTCTTGTTGGTGGGATTTTAAAACATTCTGATAAAAGAATTTTACACCAGACGACACCAGAATCGTTACGATAATGTAGAGCAAACTTCTGGCGAAAATGGCCTTTTTCCGATTGATATAATAGGCTAGTAGAATAATGGTACTTGCCGCAATGGAGGTTATTATAGCTCCAAATTTTAAAGAAAGAATGGAAATCAGAATTAAAAATACGCCAATAATCAGGTAATATTTTGGAAGCCCTTCGCGATATAAAACAAAAAAGAAAGCGGCATAAACGATCGTGCTTCCGGTATCATTTTGCAACAAGACCAAAACCGCCGGTACAGTAATAATCAGGAAAGCCTGAATTTGATCTTTAAAGTTTTTCAGATTGGTATTCAGGTCGCTAATGTGTTTTGCAATAGCCAGTGATGTAGCCACTTTTGCAAATTCACTAGGTTGGAGTGTCATGCCACCTATAGCATACCAGGAGGTAGCGCCATTTACGTTTTTACCAAAAATGAACAAACCCACCAGCGAAAGCATCGAGATGATATAAATAATGCTGGAAAAGCGTTCATAAAACTTGGCTTCAATGGATAACAACAATATGATAAGCCCGATTGTAAAAAAAATAAAAATCAATTGCTTACTGTACGAGTGCTGCAGGTCGAAATAGTTCAAGGTATCTCCCGTATGGGATGCTGATAAGATATTGATCCATCCAAATCCAACCAACATAAAGAACAGAATAATGGTAATCCAATCAAATTTGAAATGTTTGTTGGTTTCTCTGTGCATCAATATAAGGATTTAACTTGGGGGTTTGTTGAATTCCAGGTGGCATTAAGAGCATCCAGCTGCGTCTTCAAGCTGTCCAGTTCTTCCGGGGATACGGTTTGGAAATCTGATTCTCCATTTATATTGAAAGGTTCTCCTGAATATGGTTTTTTGTATTCATTTTCTAAACTATGGTCCAGGATCCAGCTTTCCAGATCGGTTCTGGTAATGGTACCTCGGAGATATTTTTCAATGATCAAACTAGCTATTTTACCGGCATAACGGCTTCCCCAATAGCCGTTTTCAACAAAAACTGCCAGTGCGATCTTTGGATTGTCTTTTGGCGCAAAGGCCACAAAAATAGAGTGGTCTGTGAGTTGTGTTGTTTTGCCATCAATTTTCACAAAGTTTTCTGCTGTACCTGTTTTACCACAAATTTCAATGCCTTTAACCTGAAGGTATTTCGCGGTTCCTTTGTTATAAACGTCATACATCCCCTGAATTACAGGTTCAAAATTCTCCTTATCGATAGTGGTGTAGTTTGGTGTTGTATATTTTGAATCGATGGTGTCATCCTCAATGGATTTAATGATGTGTGGTGTGTAATAAAAACCACGATTTGCAATGGCTGCTGCCATATTTGCCAATTGGATTGGCGTGGTTTCAACCTCACCCTGCCCAATGGCATTCGATAAATTGAATGTTGAAGCCCAACGATTTTTGCCGTACCAACGATCGTAAAAATCACCATCGGGAATGCGTCCCCGACGTCCTACATTAAGATCGTATCCCAGATAATCACCTAAACCAAAACTTTTTAAATGCTTGCTCCAAACATTCAAACCTTTGGCAGGATCGTCATATTTTTCTACAATACGGCGATAAACATTGGCGAAATAAGCATTGCAGGATTCATAAATGCCTTTGTTCATATTCACCACCGGCGGATGTGAGTGACAGCCCATTAACTTTTTATTTCCATAATAGTATCCATGGCGACAAATAAATTGGTCGTTCGTACTTACTACATGTTCCTGTAAACCAATAAGGGCATTCAAAACTTTAAACGGAGAACCCGGAGGATATTGTGCCAGTAAGCTTCTATCGAAAAGCGGTTTGGCAATGGTATCATTATAAAGTTTGGTGAAATTTTTAGAACGTTCACGACCCACTAATAAATTAGGGTCATAGGATGGCGCGGTTACCATAGTTAAAATTTCCCCTGTGGAAGGTTCGATCGCGATAATACCACCACGTTTATTTTTCATTAATAATTCACCATAAGCTTGCAGTTTTGCATCAATGGTAATCTTGATATCTTTTCCCTGAACCGGAATAGTATCGAACTTTCCATTTTTGTAAGGACCTATATTTCTATTAAAACGATCCTTTTGAATGAATTTGATACCTTTTTCACCTCGCAATTCCTTTTCGTATGAGGCTTCAACACCATCTTTTCCAATAAGATCACCCATTTTGTAATAAGGATCTTTCTCAATATTCGCACGATTTACTTCACCAATATCACCTAAAACATTAGCACCAATAGAAGTTTCATAACTTCTTAAAGACCGTTTTTGGATATAGAAGCCTTCAAACTTGCGCATTTTTTCTTGTAAAACAGCATAATCCTCTTTTGACAAATGTGAAATAAATACAGAGGGAAGTCTTGGAGAATAATGTGTTGCTCTGCTTAGTTTTTTATCGTAGGTTTCTCTGTCAATTTTCAACAGTCTACAAAACTCTTCTATATCAAATTCACCAACTTCTCTAGGTATTACCATAACATCATAAGAGGGTTGATTAGATACCAGTAACTGACCATTGCGGTCGTAAACAAAACCGCGTTTAGGGTAATCATAAACCTTTCGGATGGCATTATCTTCAAAAAGATTTTCCTCATTAGACGTGTAGACTTGCAGGTAAAAGAGCCTTGAGATAAAAAGCACACCTGTACAACAAATAACGATGAAAAGTAAAAACTGTCTCATTCTATTTTTTCCTGCTAAAAATCACGGTAAAAATAACGCTTAAGAAAATAGTGAAAATTCCCGAGAATAACGTTTTTTTCAACACCAATAGTATTTTAGAAATGCTAAAAATTTCTAAATAAAATAAAACGAAATGATGAATTAAAACCAATAATGCAATATATACGGTAATAGAGCCAATATCTAAAGTGCTGAATTTAATTTTTTGGTTTTCGTACATAACACCAAAAGCAAATTTTAATATCACCGGTCGGGCATAGGCCACAGTAACAGATGCTGCTGCATGAATACCGCCGGTATCTAAAAACATATCTACCATTAAGCCGAGCAAAAAGCAAGTTAACATGAAAAGCAGCCGATTACTTTTTACAGGGTAAAAGGCAACAAATAAAATATAGACATACGGATTTATATAACCTAAAAAATTTATGTTATTGAAAAAAATAACCTGCACTAGTAAAAGCACGATAAACCGAATGGTATTTATTGGGATAAAGGTTGTCATTCGATATTGTCGTTATTTAGAAGCGCTCTAATTTCCGGAGCATCCTTATTTTCAATGATATAAACATATTCCAGATTGGTCATATCATTAAAAAGGGTCACCTGGATTTCATAAAAATTCTCTGCCGCGTCTAGCTTGAAATCTGAAATGAAACCAATATTAACGCCTTTTGGAAAAATAATGGAGCGCCCTGAGGTTACAATGGTATCACCAATGCTTACCGGAGCTATTTTTTCAACATCACTTAGCTGAACAATATTTGGGTTTTTTGCATTCCATCGCAAGGTTCCGAAATGATTGCTCTTTTTCAGTTTTGCACTGATACGACTCGAACTATTTAAAATAGAGATTACCCTGGCATAATGTTTACTCGTGGCGTCAATAATGCCTACAATGCCTTTTGAAGAAATAACGCCTAAATCTTCCTTAATGCTATCTTTTTTGCCTTTATTCACTAACAAAAAATTATCAGTGAGGGCGTAATTATTTCTGATAATTTCTGCAGCTGTAAACTTATATTTTTGGCCGAATTGAGATGAATCTGTAAAAACGGAATCCGCTAATTTTTGAGAATTGAATAATACAGATTTTAACTCGCGGTTTTCTTCAACCAATAATTCATTTTGAGATTTTAAAGAGAAATATTGTGAAATATTATTTGTTGTATTTAATACACCTCCCGAAATAAAATTTGCTGAGTTTACGAACTTACTTTTATGAAAGTCATGGGATTGAATGGTGAATATCAAAGAAACTGAAAACAGCAACAAGAACAACAAGAAGTTTTTGTTTCTTATTATAAAATTAATAATCTGTTGCATGAGCTATTTCAGGATTTCTATTTTATCAATACGCTTTTGTATTTAGGGATATTTTTAAGCGTTATTCCTGTGCCTCGCACCACCGCACGAAGTGGATCTTCAGCAATGTAAACCGGTAGATCCGTTTTTTGTGATAAGCGTTTATCCAGACCACGAAGCATGGAACCACCACCGGCCAAGTAAATACCTGTATTATAAATATCGGCTGCTAATTCCGGAGGTGTTTGCCCTAAGGTTTCCATCACAGCATCTTCAATACGTAAAATCGATTTATCTAAGGCTTTTGCGATTTCCCGATGTGAAATAGATACTTGTTTTGGTTTTCCCGTGAGTAAATCTCGCCCTTGAACACTCATGTCTTCTGGAGGTAATTCAAGATCTTCAGTTGCGGCACCAATTTGAATTTTAATTTTTTCTGCCGTACGTTCCCCAACATACAAATTGTGTTGTGTACGCATGTAGTAAACGATATCATTGGTAAAGACATCTCCGGCAATTTTCACGGATTTGTCACAAACAATTCCACCAAGTGCGATCACTGCAATTTCTGTTGTACCACCACCTATATCAACCACCATATTCCCTTTGGGCTGCATGATGTCTACACCAATACCGATAGCGGCTGCCATAGGCTCATGGATCAGATAAACCTCCTTGCCATTTACACGTTCTGCACTTTCTTTTACCGCACGCATTTCAACCTCGGTGATACCGGAAGGAATGCAAATAACCATGCGTAGGGCCGGAGAGAAAAAACGTTTTTTAAGTGCCGGTATGTTTTTGATGAACATACTGATCATTTGCTCGGAAGCATCAAAATCGGCAATAACACCATCCTTTAACGGACGAATCGTTTTGATATTTTCATGGGTCTTTCCTTGCATCAGGCTGGCTTCTTGTCCAACCGCTATGATTTTGCCGGAAACCCTGTCTCGGGCTACTATAGACGGGGAATCAACTACAACTTTGTCGTTATGAATAATTAATGTGTTAGCAGTACCTAAATCTATGGCAATTTCCTCAGTGAGGAAGTCAAAAAATCCCATGGGCTATTAATGGTTTTTATTGGTTTTAAAACGAATCTCGTAAATGTAATAAAACTTACTAAATAATTTCGGTATTACAAGGCTCAAAATTATTATGAATTTTAGCACTTTGTGCTTATACGTTGTTCATCGGTTTTTAGATGTTTAAAAACTCAAAAAATGACTCTGTTTTTTAGTGTTTAAAATGGCGTGTTCCCGTCATTACCATAGCAACGTTATGGTCATTACAATAATCAATACTCAATTGATCCTTTATAGATCCGCCGGGTTGAATAACAGAAGTAATTCCGGCCTTATCTGCAATTTCCACACAGTCCGGAAACGGGAAAAAAGCATCACTCGCCATAGCGGCTCCTTGTAAATCAAATTTAAAAGATAAGGCTTTATGAATGGCTTGATTCAAAGCGTCAACACGGCTGGTTTGCCCGGTACCACTGGCACAAAGTTGTTTGTCTTTTACTAATACAATGGTATTGGATTTGGTGTGCTTACAAATTTTTGAAGCAAATAAAAGATCTTCAATTTGTGCTTCTGTAGGTTTTGTTGTTGTTACATTTTTAAGGTCTGCTTTGGAATCTGTAACCAGGTCTTTATCCTGAACCAAAGTTCCGTTTAGGCATGTTCTTAAGGTTGTTTTCGGTAATTCAACATCCTTCAGAGTTAAAATAATCCTGTTTTTCTTACCCTTCAATATTTCTAGGGCTTCTGCTGAATAAGAAGGCGCTATAACCACTTCGCAAAATAACGTGTGAATTTCTTCGGCCGTTGCTTTATCAATTTCAGTATTGCTTATTAAAATTCCGCCAAAGGCTGAAACAGGATCACCTGCAAGAGCATCAACATAGGCCTGATGTATATTTTCACGTTGTGCCAGGCCACAGGCATTATTGTGTTTTAAAATAGCAAATGTTGGGGCTTCACCTTTAAATTCGTTCATTAAATTAACCGCGGCATCCACGTCTAACAAATTGTTATAACTCAATTCTTTTCCGTGAAGTTTTTCGAACATCGCATCGAAATCGCCGTAGAAAACACCTTTTTGGTGTGGGTTTTCACCATAACGCAATGTTTTACCATGTGGCTCACTTATCTTTAACACTGAAGCCTGTTCTGTGGTATTGAAATAATTAAAGATCGCTGTATCGTAATGCGAAGAAACATTAAAAGCATTTGAAGCAAAACGTTTACGATCTTCTACTGAAGTTTCGCCGTTCTTTTCATTTAAAAGCTCTAAAAAGGCCGGATAATCTTCCACGGTTGAAACACAGACCACATCAGCGTAATTTTTTGCAGCAGCACGAATCAAAGAAATACCACCGATATCAATTTTTTCAATAATATCCTGATTGCTGGCTCCGGAGGCTACGGTTTTTTCAAACGGGTAAAGATCAACAATTACAAGATCGATCTGTGGAATCTCATATTCGGCTAATTCAGCCACATCGCCATCATGATTTTGACGATTTAAGATGCCTCCAAAAACTTTTGGATGTAAGGTTTTAACACGACCACCTAAAATGGACGGGTAGGAGGTCACATCCTCCACCGGAACAACAGGAATCCCCATTTCTTTAATGAATTTTTCGGTACCACCTGTAGAGTAGATGGTAACGCCTTGTTCATGTAATTTTTTTACTATTGGTCCTAAACCGTCCTTATTGAAAACAGAAATTAAGGCCGATGAAATGGTTTTGTTGTTGCTCATTTTGGGTTGTGTAGTTTTAGACTTTTAACAATGAATACGACGCGTTAACGCGATATGCAAAAGTACTTATTTACTTTAAAAAAAGCGGTGGATGGGAATTGAAAATCAAGATGATTTTTCAACGAAACCCAAAAGTTGTTAACAACTATAAAATTTTGGCAACTTCAGCGCAAACAAACTCCAAAAAGCGCTCGTCGGCTTCCGTAAAGGGATCGGGGGTATTCGAATCGATATCGATCTGACCAACGTTCTCGCCATTTACAAAAATAGGGATCACAATTTCAGCTTTCACGGTAATGCTGCAGGCAATATAATTATCCTGAGCAGCCACATCCGGCACCACAAAATTTTGGTTACTTACCGCTACTTGTCCGCAAATACCTTTTCCGAAGGGAATAATCGTGTGGTCTGTAGGCGCACCAACATAGGGACCTAATTTGAGTTCGTTCCTATCACCATTTTTAAAATAAAACCCCACCCAATTGTAATAATCTACACGGGTTTCAAGCAATTGGCAAATTTGCAATAAACGTGCATCAACATCTAATGGAGCATTAGAAACAATGGCTTTAATTTGAGGTTTTAAAGTTTCAAAATTCATGGTAAAATATTTTTAAGCAAAAGTATTTAAAAAGACCTGATTTTTTATCCTTTTTTTTATGAAGATCGATTATTTCCTAACCGATAGGTATAGCTTAAGATAACATAACGCCCTAAACTTGGCGTCGTATTTTCTTCGAAATAATTGACTGTGCTATGGCGATAAATATCAACATTTTGATTTAAAAGGTCAATCAAAACCAATTTTAATAGCTGATTTTTTTTATCTGAAAAGGCATAGGAAAATGCAGCGTTCCAAAGAGGTAATTTTTCATTAGAGCTGAACTTATTATCTGTGAAAACAATATAATTTAGTTGACTATTGAAATTAAATTTTTCAGAAATGTCGTAGTCCAAAGAAGTATAATAATCTTGTCTTTGGAATGTGCGATTTAAATCTTCAACCAAAGAGAAGGACGTTTGGTTGGTATCAAAGGAAAGTCCGGTTTTTAAATCCAGCTTCTGTTTATTGGTATTTTCAAACCAAAAATTAAAAGCATAACCCTGAGTTATAACATCATTTAATTCGTTGTTTATCAAGGTTTTGTTTGTTCTAAATAGATTTTTATTCTTTAATGTGTATCGAATTCCTAATGACTTTATTTTTTTACTGAAGCTTAATGTTGTTCTGAGAAGTTTATTTTGATCACTGTTAATAAAGGAGTGTGTTCGAACAAAATCGTTTATTACTACGTTTGAATTTATAGCATCATCTATGAATTGAAATTGTATTCTGGAGTAGAAACTGAGGGATGATTTAAAATCATGTACAATATTACTCAGGATAACTTGATTAATTTTTTCAGTTTTTAAATCGGGGTTTCCGGTCCTAATGGAATAGGGATTCAAATTATTAACAACGGTAGTAATCTGGCGTGATCTTGGACTTCTGATAAATCTTTTGAAAAGTAATCGGTGTTTCGCTCCTCGCTTGGGTTTATATTGAATTATAACCGTAGGATTTACATAAAACTGATTTTTAACTATTGGTGAAACGTCTTCAGTTCCAAAAATCCTGTTGAGGTCCTGAAAATTAACACCGGAGGAAATAAACCATTTTGAGGTTCGAAAATTGTACCGTAAACCTGTATCATAACTGCGCTCAATATTGTTGAAATTTAATAAGAAGCTTTCTTCTGTATTTTGATCGCTAACAGTAATGCGTTTTTGAACACCATCTTCATTATTTATTTCGGTGCTGGCTGAGCTGAGTATTTTCAATTGATGCCCCGTCCATAAGGGTTCTGAAAAATTGAAATAAAGTTTTAATTGTTTGTTTTTTTCGGTTTCATCCCGAAATGTTAGTTGTTCCTTTTGAGATTCATTCGACAAACCGACATTCCGGGTAATAATGTTATGTTGATCATTAATAAAGTTTTTTTGTAAAACTGAAGAATTTATTCCCGTAACAAAGCTCCTACCTGATTTTGTTAGGCGTTTAAAATAATGGATGTTGAATGTTCCGGAAACATTTTTATTTTTTCTGCTAAGTTCAATGGCATTGATTCTGGAAAGTGTTCCACTATCATCCGTAAATCGAACATTTTTGTCTAAAAAATTAGTTCTGTTGTCCGCAGTAATTCCACCATTCACTTTTAAGGTGTGCATCTTATTGTGTTTACTTTCGTAATTGTAATTTAAATTGTGATTGTCGGTGGTATTATTAAAATTGTTGTCAGAATTTTGAATAAAATTATTGTTTGTAGCAAAATTGATCCGTTTGCTAAATGTTGTCCCGTAGTTATTGGAATGATTGTAGAAATAATTAGCGTTTAAAAATTCTTTCTCTCTAAACTCCTGACCAATATTAATGCCCGCAACCCTGGTAGTTAAAAACCCGGTTAAATTTTTCGGACTGATTTCATTATCTGAAGCTTCATCGTCAGAGTCGTCTGAAATACCATTTGCATTCTCTAAAAAACTACTGATGTTTGATCCCGTAATGTTGATATTATTGAATTTACCTATAATTGAAAGTTGGGTTTTGCTACTGAAGCGATTATAATTCGTATTTATAAAATACTTGTCATCCAACCCTGATCCACCGGCTATTTTTCCGAAGCCTTTGTTTTTTTGACTAGATTTTAAAGTGAAATTGATCACAACCTCCTTATTGCCATCATCAATTCCTGTAAGTTCTGATTCATCACTTTTTTTATCAATAACTTCTACTTTAGAAATTACATCGGCTGATAGATTTTTCAACACAATAGATGGATCTCCACTAAAAACTTCTTTACCATCTACGAATATCCGGCGTACTTCATTGCCTTGAGCGGTAATATTTCCATCAGAATCTATTTCAACCCCCGGAAGTTTCCCGAGTAAAGAACCTAGATTTTCATCGGAATGCACTTTAAATGCGCTGGCATTGTATGCTACTGTATCTTTTTTAATTTGAATTGGGATAACGGCTGAAATGGTAACGGCTTCCAAAGTATTCAAATCTTCTTCCAGCCGGATCGCTTTTAAATCCAGCTGACCACTTTTTAAGTTTATGGTTTTGAAGATTGTTTTATATCCTAAAGAGGATGCCTGGAATAAAAAGGCACCTTTTTTATTTTCAATAATTTTAAAAGCCCCTTCTTTATCAGTAATGGTATAGTTTACTACCGTAGAATCTTTTTTATTTAATATTACTATTGAGGCTAATTCAACCGGCTGATCTTGAGGATCGATTATTTTACCTGTAATTGTAGTTTGACTTAGGGAGATATGGTAAGAACAAATAATAAAAACAAAGCTCAGTAGCTTTAGCATAAACGTTAGTTTGATATCGTTTGGAAATTTAAGGATACGCTCGTATTCAAAGTTAAGACTTCAATAATTAAAAAAGGTTTAATTACTATCAAAAGATGTTTGATATTAAACAAAAAAAGCGTCCCAATTAAATTGAGACGCTTTTTAAAAATTTATGAATGTGATGTTTATATCATGCCGGGCATACCACCACCCATATGGCTATGGCTATGGCCTTCACTTTCTTCTTTAATATCGATCAAAGCGCATTCTGTGGTCAGGATCATACCTGCAACAGAGGCTGCATTTTCCAATGCGATACGTGTTACTTTTTTAGGATCGATAATTCCGGCTTTTAGCATATCAACATAGGCTTCAGACTTAGCATCATAACCAAAGTCTTTTTTGCCTTCAAGTACTTTATTGATCACTACAGAACCTTCACCGCCGGCATTTTCAACAATAGTACGTAGCGGTGATTCGATCGCTTTATTTACAATTTGAACACCTGTAGCCTGATCTGCGTTTTCAGTTGCTAACTTGTCAAGAACAGCTTTTGCTCTTACCAGGGCAACACCACCACCGGCAACAATACCTTCTTCAACAGCAGCTCTGGTAGCATGTAGCGCATCGTCTACACGATCTTTTTTCTCTTTCATTTCAACTTCACTTGCAGCACCAACATAAAGCACCGCTACACCTCCGGCTAACTTAGCCAAACGCTCCTGAAGTTTTTCCTTATCGTAATCACTTGTAGTTGTTTCGATCTGAGATTTGATCTGATTCACACGGGCTTTAATATCGTCAGCATTTCCGGAACCGTTTACAATAGTCGTGTTGTCTTTATCAACGGTTACAGTTTCAGCAGTACCCAACATGCTTAAATCAGCATTTTCAAGGGTAAATCCGCGTTCTTCAGAAATTACGGTACCTCCGGTTAATACAGCGATATCTTCCAACATCGCTTTTCTTCTGTCGCCAAATCCAGGTGCTTTTACAGCGGCAATTTTTAAACCACCACGTAATTTGTTTACTACTAAAGTCGCTAAGGCTTGTCCGTCAACATCTTCAGCAATAATTAATAATGGACGACCGGATTGTGCCACAGGCTCTAGAATGGGAAGAATTTCCTGTAGGTTTGAGATCTTTTTGTCGAAGATCAAAATGTATGGGTTTTCAAGATCTGCGATCATTTTATCTGAGTCGGTCACAAAGTAAGGCGATAAATAGCCACGATCGAACTGCATTCCTTCAACAACATCTACATAAGTATCTAAACCTTTTGCTTCCTCAACGGTGATCACACCTTCTTTTCCTACTTTTTCAAAAGCTTTAGCGATCAATTCTCCAATAGTGTCATCATTATTAGCCGAGATCGCAGCAACCTGCTTTATCATTTCTGATGAGTTACCTACTTTTTTAGCCTGTTTTTCCAGTTCATGAGTAACGGCTTCAACGGCTTTATCAATACCGCGTTTTAAGTCCATTGGGTTAGCACCGGCAGCCACGTTCTTTAAGCCTTCTTTCACGATAGCCTGAGCAAGAACGGTTGCAGTTGTAGTACCATCACCAGCAAGATCGTTGGTTTTTGAAGCAACCTCTTTTACCATCTGCGCGCCCATATTCTCTAGAGCGTTCTCTAATTCGATTTCTTTTGCTACAGATACACCATCTTTTGTTACTTGTGGTGCACCAAAACTTTTACTGATAATAACGTTACGTCCTTTTGGACCTAAAGTTACTTTAACCGCATTCGCCAATGCATCAACGCCACGTTTAATACCGTCGCGTGCTTCTATATCAAATTGAATGTCTTTTGCCATTTTTATTTGTTTTTTTGTTGTTTTCCGCCAAAGCGGAAATGCATTAAATTTTTAGTTGATTTTTTGTTTTTTTATTCCGCAAAGCGGAAATGATTTGGGTTTTAGATGATCGCAAGAATATCACTCTCACGCATCATTAAATAATCGGTACCCTCTAATTTTAATTCGGTTCCGGCATATTTTCCATATAAAACAGTATCGCCAACTTTTACAGTTATCGGATCGTCTTTGGTGCCCGGTCCGGCGGCCACAACAGTACCTTTTTGTGGTTTTTCTTTAGCGTTATCCGGAATTATAATTCCTGAAGCTGTTTTAGTTTCAGCTGCAGCTGGTTCTACAAGAACGCGGTCTGCTAATGGTTTAATGTTTAATGCCATGTGTTGTTTATTTTTAATTTTTTCAGATTAATATTAACGACTTTCATTAAAGCCAAAAATGTGCCAATGCTGAGGTACTGACAAACTTGCAGAAACAAAAAATGCCAGAGTGAATCCCTGGCATTTTTTGTATCATATTTCCTTTAAATTATTTTGTTGAATCTGCTGGTGTTGCAGTATTGTCAGGCTTATTTAAAGGTGTGTTCGGTAAAGGTTGTTCTGTTGTTGCAGCATCCTGATCTAAAGCTTTCGATTCGGGTTCTTTAGCTCCTCTGTCGATAGCCAGGTTTGATAGTAAAATCAAAACTAATAATAAGGTTGCTAAGGTCCAGGTACTTTTATCTAAAAAGTCCGTGGTTTTCTTAACACCCCCCAATTGTTGTGTACCGCCGCCACCGAAAGAAGAGGATAAACCACCACCTTTTGGGTTTTGAACCATAATTACTACAACGAGTAAAAAGGCTACCACAACAATTAATATCAAAAATATTGTAAACGTACTCATCAGTCTTTATTATTTTGTTCTTGTAATTGTTCTACCGCTTTAATTTGGTTTGCAAAGAAACTACTTTTTTCCGGATATTTCAAACTTAATATCTTATAAGATTGAATCGCTTTTTTATAGTTTTTTTGCTCGACATAAATGCGCGCCAAGGTCTCAGTCATTAAGGCCTCGGGTTGGATCATTTGTGCTTTTGCGAGGTTCTTTTTTGTTGATGTGTTTTTTGATGGCGTAATTTTCGGGTTTTCAGAAATAAACTTATCGATCAATTCAAATTTCTTTGCACGTTCGGATACCATCTCGGGTTTTTCTTCAACTTCAACTATTTTTTCATCTTCCTCACGTTTGATGGGTTTGAATTTAGTAAGCTTTAACCATTCGTTGAATGAATGCGACTCATTTTTATCGAACTGCAAAGGTTTGCCTAGTTTTAGAATCTCTTCCGGTGAAGCCGGTTCTGTTTCAATAGGGGCTTCAATTTCTTTAATAGATTCACTTTCATCAAGAGCAAAAGGTTTGGGTGGTCGCGCCACTTTCGGCTCAAAAAGTGCCGGATCTAAAATGGCTTCCGATTCTTTGATTTGTTGTTTTAAAGCATGATCTATAACCACGCTTTTATTCACCGAAATATCTTCAACATCGACCTCAATATTTTTTAAATGCGAACTATTTTGTTTGATATGCCTTGAAATTTCATTTTGGTTGAAATGATCTGAGGTTATAAAATCAAATAAAATACTACGATCGGTGGTATACGTCGCAGTTTTTTTTAGTTCCTGATTGTATTTAAAACTACTTTCATTCTTCAGGCCTTTCAGATACAAAGCTCGTGCTGATTGAAAGTATGGAAATTCCTGAATAATGGATTTTATCGCTTCAGTGTTCTGATGCGTAATAGTTTGCGGAAACTGCATTAAATATGTAAAATCTTTCGGGTTCATTAAGTCAACTCAAAGGTACTTATTTAATTGTGTAGGTCGCGAAGATTAGGGGTTTATTTCTTGAAAAGCGTTCTACCATTTTGCCAGGGTAGCATTAAAGATATCCTGGGTTAAACGTTGAAAAATTTCTTCATGAGCCGTCTCTTTTTGAGCACCAATAAGCTGAGCTTGTCCCGGGAAATCATAAAAGAATGAAAAACTTTGTTCCAAATCATCGTCCGGATTTTTTTTATTGTAAAATCGCAATTTTACTGCGATAGTCAATCGGTTTTGAGCGGCGCGATTGTCGGAGGTAGCCGTCGTTGGAGAAATACGATAATCCGTTATTTCACCTTCATAAACAAGGTCGCCATTAGAAGTTACCAGGCTCAAATTGGTTTGATTTTGAATCAGATCCTGCAAAGCAACACGAAAATCAATATTTAATCCCGGTTCAACTAAAAGTGCTGTATTATCAAAATAATTAACCTGATACGTTTTAACATCTGCAGGAATTGAAGCGCCCGTGAACGAATAAATACCACAACCGGATAAACTGAAACTCAGACTTAAAATTAAAAGATGTTTTAAATATTTTCTCATGTGTTGTTCTGCTTTCGCAGGAATCATAACGTTACTGCTTCCGTTTTCTTATAAATCGTATTGCTTGATTTTTCGGTATAAGGTACGTTCACTGATACCTAGCTCTGCGGCTGCTAATTTACGTTTTCCGTTGTGACGCTCAAGCGATTTTTTAATTAATTCCAATTCTTTGTCCTGGAGCGATAATGTTTCCTCTTCTTCGATCTCTTCTGCAAAATGATATTTATCTTTTTCTTCCTCTTTTTGCTCTGATTTTTCAGGAATCGAGAGTACTTCCAGGTTTTCGGTAGCTTCTTCAAACTCCGCATCACTTTCATTTTCCCCGTATATTTTCTGAATCAGACCTTCATGATCCTTCTCAACATCTGCTGTGTTGCCAGATTTCATAAGCTCTAAAGTGAGTTTCTTAAGATCGTTCAGATCACTTTTCATGTCGAACAGTACTTTATACAAGATCTCGCGTTCACTGCTGAAATCACTTTCAGATTTTGAAGATTTAATAACGGCCGGTAAATTAGATTCCTTAGGCAAATAACTGCGCAAGGTCTCGGCGGTAATGGTTCTATCCTGTTCCAAAACAGAAAGCTGCTCCGCAATATTTCTTAACTGACGGATATTACCACTCCAGCGGTGTTTTTCCAAAACGGCCACAGCTTCATCAGTTAGTTTTATAGTTGGCATTTTATAACGCAGCGCGAAATCGCTGGCAAATTTTCGGAACAACAAATAAATATCTTCCTTACGCTCACGAAGCGGCGGTAAATGAATATCTACCGTACTTAAACGGTAATACAGATCTTCACGGAATTTTTCTTTTTGAATGGCCTCCAGCATATTCAAGTTGGTAGCTGCCACGATCCGAACATTTGTTTTTTGAACCTTACTGGAGCCAACTTTTAAGAATTCGCCATTTTCCAGAATACGCAACAAACGCACTTGAGTGGTTAAAGGTAATTCACCTACTTCATCTAAAAAAATAGTTCCGCCATCGGCAACCTCAAAATACCCGGCACGGGTTTGTGTAGCTCCGGTAAAGGAACCTTTTTCGTGACCAAATAATTCACTATCAATTGTTCCTTCAGGGATAGCGCCACAGTTTACCGCGATGTATTTGTTGTGTTTTCTGTGTGATAATTGATGAATGATCTTTGGAATACTTTCCTTACCAACACCACTTTCACCGGTAACCAAAACAGAGATATCTGTAGGTGCCACCTGAATGGCTTTTTCAATAGCACGATTGAGTCCGGGCGTATTCCCAATAATACCAAAACGTTGTTTTATAGTTTGTACAGATTCCATGATGCGTCCTTAATTATTATCGCTTAAAGCTATAGCTTTACCAATCAACGTGGCACTGGTGCAATCCGTAACCTCAACGTTTACAAAATCACCAATTTTATAATTTTCCTTCGGGAAAACAGTCATCACATTTTGAGGTGTTCTACCGGACCAATGCGCATCTGATTTTTTAGACGTTTTTTCAATCAAGACCTCCACAACAGTATTAAGATGCTGGCGGGTTCTGAAACCACTGTGTTCTTGTTGCAGGGCTACGATCTCTTTTAGGCGTTCCTTTTTTACAGATTCAGGAACATCGTCTTCCATTTTACGCTCCGCCAATGTTCCGGGGCGTTCTGAATATGCAAACATATAACCGAAATCATATTTCACGTATTCCATTAGTGATAAGGTATCTTTATGGTCCTGGTCAGTCTCTGTTGGGAAACCGGTAATCATATCCTGACTGATTGCACAATCGGGAAGGACCTTACGGATATTATCGATAATTTCGAAATATTCTTCACGCGTATGCAAACGGTTCATGGCTTTTAAAATGCGGTCGCTACCACTTTGTACCGGTAAATGTATGTGGTTACAAATATTATTGTATTTCGCCATGGTCTCAATAACATCCATGGTAAAATCCTGAGGATTGGAAGTGGAAAAACGAATGCGCATTTTAGGTTGTGCCTGAGCACATAATTCCAAAAGTTTAGCGAAATTCACGGCTGTCGCTTTTTGAATATCGCTGGCTTTGATGAAATCTTTTTTCAAGCCACCGCCATACCATAAATAACTATCAACATTCTGTCCTAAAAGGGTTACTTCTTTATAACCTTTCGCCCACAGATCATCGATCTCTTCAACAATACTTTGCGGATCTCTACTACGTTCACGACCTCTGGTAAAAGGTACCACGCAGAAGGTGCACATGTTATCGCAACCTCTGGTTATCGATACAAAAGCAGTTACACCATTGGTGTTTAAACGCACCGGGGCAATATCGCCATAGGTTTCCTCCTTAGATAGAATAACGTTGATGGCCTCGCGACCTTCATCAACTTCTGAAAGTAAATTGGGAAGGTCTTTATAGGCATCAGGTCCTACAACAAGATCAACGATCTTTTCTTCTTCCAAAAATTTAGTTTTCAGGCGTTCAGCCATACACCCCAGAACCCCAACTTTCATATTTGGATTCTGATCACGTTTAACGGCGTTATATTTTTCGAGGCGTTTACGAACGGTTTGTTCGGCCTTATCCCGAATCGAACAGGTGTTTACCAAAACCAGATCTGCTTCTTCTAAAGTGTTGGTAGTATTATAACCTTGTTCCGATAAAATGGAAGCTACAATCTCACTATCGCTAAAGTTCATGGCACAACCATAACTTTCAATAAACAGCTTTCGAGTATTCCCTTCCTTCTTATCCAGAATGAGTGTTTCGCCTTGTTTTTTTTCGTCTATAATTTTTTCCATAGTCTATAAAAAAACCTTTCGGTTTAATAAGACCGCAAAGATACAATTAATTTATACTTTGTGACAAAGTGGCAGGTTTAAAAATAAAAAAATTAACAAAATTTTGAAGGAAAAAGGCTAATTTGCTGCCTCAAACCAAATTACAAACATATGAATACTTTAAACCAAATTACTGAAAAGATCAGGGCTGCCAGAGCTTTAGACTTCGGTATCATCTTTAATGAGGCGATTGAGCTGTTTAAAAAAACCTGGATCCAGGGTTTTTTATTGCAACTGTTTACCATTCTGGTTATGTTACCATTAATTATTATGGTATATGTGCCTTTTATTGGACTTATTATAGCACAGGAAAAAAGTCGTTCGATCAACGAGGAGGCTATCTCTAACTTTTTCGCGGGTATGTCTGTTCTTTACATTGCGGTGGTTATTATTTGTGCTTTAGTATTAGGTGCAGTTTCCATTGCTTTAAATGCCGGGTTTTTCAGAATTATGAAAAAGTTAGATCATAATGAAACGGTAAGCACAAACGATTTCTTCTATTTTGTGAAAGGAAGGTATCTTGGTAAAGCTTTTACCATATTAATTGTAACATTCTTGCTTTCAGCTGCATCTCTTTTGCTTTGCTACACACCGTTAATATACCTGTTTGTTCCGATGTCATACTTTGCGGTATTTTTTGCATTTAATCCGGATTTAAGTGCCGGTGAAATAATTTCGCAGAGCTTTAGATTAGGTAATAAAAAGTGGCTGTTATCATTTGGATTGATAGTTGTTTCATATCTATTGGCTCAAATTATTGGATTGATAACCTGTGGTATTGGTTCCTTGTTTACTATGGCTTTCGTTTATCATCCCGTGTATTTGATCTATAAACATGTGGTTGGTTTTAATGATCCTGAACCCATCGATGAAATTGGAACTACGCCTGTAGAATAATTCTAAAATCCCATATACAAAAGCCTGTTTTTTTACCCGAAAAAACAGGTTTTGTTTTTTTTGAAAACTACAGATTCTAGTCAAAATTAGGGAGATAAATTTTTTTTGCTATACATTTGCACCTACAAAAATTGAAGTATGGCGAAGAATTTAGTAATCGTAGAGTCACCCGCAAAAGCAAAAACCATTGAGAAATTTCTTGGAAAAGATTTCAAAGTGGAGTCGAGTTATGGACATATATCCGACTTGCCTTCCAAGGAATTAGGGGTTGATGTTGAAGGTGATTTTAAACCGGTTTATGAAGTCTCCAAAGACAAGAAAGCGGTGGTTAAAAAACTAAAAGAGCTCGCCAAAAAAGCCGAATATGTGTGGCTGGCAAGTGATGAGGACCGCGAAGGAGAAGCTATTGCCTGGCACTTATTTGAAACTTTAGATCTGGATAAAGACAAAACCAAACGTATTGTTTTTCACGAGATCACTAAAACGGCCATTCAAAAAGCCATTGAAAACCCACGAGGTATTGATTATGATCTTGTAGATGCCCAGCAAGCGCGTCGTGTTTTAGACCGAATTGTGGGTTATGAAATATCACCGGTACTTTGGCGTAAAGTTAAAGGCGGTCTGTCTGCCGGTCGCGTGCAATCAGTTTCTGTGCGTTTAATTGTAGAAAGAGAGCGGGAAATTCAGGATTTTAAACCGGAAGCTTCCTATCGTATTGATGCTGAATTTTCAAATGAAGAAGGGCAAACCTTTAAAGCTAAGTTACCAAAGAATTTTTCTACCCGTGAGGAAGCCGAGAAATTCCTGGAACAAAATGCTAAGGCTGAGTTTAAGGTTTCCGATCTTCAAAAAAAGCCGGCTAAAAAATCACCGGCGGCGCCATTTACTACGTCTACATTACAACAGGAAGCATCCAGAAAACTATATTTTTCGGTGAGTAAGACCATGGCTGCGGCGCAGCGCTTATACGAGGCCGGTTTGATCACTTACATGAGAACGGATAGTGTGAACCTTTCCGATGAGGCCAGACAAGGTGCGAAAAAAGAAATTGAAAAAGCTTTCGGTTCAAAATACAGTAAACCAAGAAATTATAAAGGAAAAGCGAAAGGCGCTCAGGAAGCTCACGAAGCTATCCGTCCAACCAATTTTGCAACCCACTCGGTTACCATTGATAGAGATCAGGCGCGTTTGTATGAATTGATCTGGAAACGTGCGATAGCATCACAAATGAGTGAAGCCGAATTGGAACGTACTAATGTGCGGATCTCAGCGAATACCCATGATGAAACCTTTACAGCCAATGGTGAGGTGATTACTTTTGATGGATTTTTGAAAGTTTATCTGGAAGGCACCGATGATGAAGATGTAGAGCAAGATGGTATGTTGCCAGCTATGAGAGTTAATGAAACGCTTCTGAACAAATATATCTCTGCAACGCAACGTTACACGCGTCCGCCAGCCCGATACACTGAAGCTTCACTTGTGAAAAAACTGGAGGAATTAGGAATTGGTCGTCCGTCAACCTATGCACCAACCATTTCAACCATTCAGAACAGAAATTATATTGAAAAGGGAAGTGTAGAAGGTGAGGAGCGTGCCTATGTTCAAATGATTCTTAAAAAGGGGGCGGTTAAAACCAAAACACTTACTGAAAAAGTGGGTTCTGATAAAGGAAAACTAGTTCCTACAGATATTGGTATGATCGTTACCGACTTTTTAGTAAATCATTTTGATGCTATTTTAGATTATAATTTTACCGCCAAGGTTGAAGAGGACTTTGATAATATCGCCGAAGGTAAGGAAGACTGGAAAAAAATGATGAAGACCTTTTATAAAGGATTTCATCCGATAGTTGAAGATGTTCAGGAAAATGCAGATCGGGAAACTGGCGAGCGTGTTCTGGGGAAAGATCCTGAAACCGGCAAGCAGGTGAGTGTGCGCCTCGGAAAATTTGGTCCGATGGTTCAGATAGGAACTGTAGACGACGAAGAAAAGCCGCAATTTGCCAGCTTGAGTCCGGATCAACAGTTGAATACCATTACCTATGAAGAGGCTATGGACCTTTTCAAACTGCCTAAGGAACTGGGAACTTATGAAGGGGAAACAGTGGAGGTAAATAATGGCCGTTATGGTCCTTATGTTCGCTTTGGTAAAAAGTTTGTGTCCTTACCCAAAGGCACGGATCCTCTTAGTGTGGATTTCGAGGAGGCCAAAGAACTGATTGAAGAAAAGAAAAAAGCAGATGCTCCTATATATATGTACAATGAAAAGCCTGTTCAAAAAGGAAAAGGCCGTTTCGGACCCTATATTAAATGGAATAATATGTTCATTAATGTGAACAAGAAATACGACTGGGACAATCTTTCGGATGATGATATTGTAGAATTGATCGAGGATAAAATTCAAAAGGAAAAGGAAAAGATCGTTCAGGATTGGAAAGAAGAAGGCATTCGTATTGAAAAAGCACGCTGGGGCAGACACAACATTATAAAAGGTAAAACCAAGGTGGAACTGGCAAAAACCGTTGATGTTTCTAAAATGACTCTGGAAAAAGCTCAGGCTTTGCTCGAGGCCAAAGCGCCAAAGAAGAAAACTTCGAAAAAAAGAAAAACTTCTAAAAAGAAATAAACCTGATTATTGAACCGGCAAATTTGCCGGTTTTTTTAATCTGATTTCATAAAAATACGGCAATCACCGATTATTTTATACTAATGCTTGGGAAAAACTCGTTTATTCTGTGCATATTTGTTTTTGTAGAACTTTAATACGCGCACTATTTAAATGAACTTTAGTTTTCTGTCCCCTGTTTCAGATGCTGTTTTGGCTCATAACGAACTCCTACCGGAGCAAGCACTTGGCAAAAAATTAAAAATTCATTCTGCTCAAAATGGCATTCCAGACCTTGATGATGTGCAATTGGCAATCATTGGTGTCCTGGAAAACAGAAATGACCTTAATTACATAGGAGAAGAATTTCAACTGAATACGATTAGACAAGCCTTTTATGGTTTGTATCCGGGAAGCTGGAATACCACCATTGCCGATCTTGGTGATATCCAGAAAGGAGAAACGGTAGAAGACACTTACTTTGCTTTAAAAACGGCAGTAAGTATATTATTGAAGAAATCCATTATACCTATAATTATAGGAGGATCTCAAGATCTTACTTATGCCAACTATCGCGCATACGATGTGGTAACTCCCATGGTAAATATTGTAAATGTAGATTCGCGCTTTGATCTTGGCGACTCCAACAAACCTATTAAAAACAATAGTTTTGTGGGGAAGATTATTTTGGACAAACCTTATAATCTATTTAATTACGCCACCATTGGATACCAAACCTATTTTAATGCACAGGAGGAGATCGATCTTATGGATAACCTGTATTTTGAATCCTATCGTTTGGGTGAAGTTTCAAAGGACATCACCATTGTTGAACCTGTGCTAAGAGATGCTAATATTGTGAGTATCGATTTGAATTCGGTTAAAAGTGCTGAGGTAAGTTCCAATCAAAAATTTTCACCAAACGGATTAAACGGACGAGAAATATGTGCGATAGCGCGTTATGCAGGTATAAGTAATAAGGTAACTTCGTTTGGAATTTATGAATACAAGGCTTCAAAAGATGATGATATGACGGCAATGTTGATCGGGCAAATGCTGTGGTATTTTATTGAAGGTGTAAATTTCAGGGTGAAAGATGATGATTTTTCAGATGATAGGAGTTATCAAAAGTTTATCACACTGGTTGACGATCAGGAGCTTATATTTTATAAGAGTAATAAAACTGGCCGCTGGTGGATTGAAATTCCTTTTTTATCGGAGGTCAATAATAAATTAAAAAGACACACGTTATTACCTTGCATGCATCAAGATTATCTGGATGCCTGTAATAATAAGGTTCCTGAGCGCTGGTATAAGGCAATTCAGAAGAATAGTTTATAGCTTTTGAGTTCTATGAAAAGACGCTTTTAATCGGTGAAATGCTTAATTTTTACGATGAAATGTCATTTTTTTAGATAAAAAGTTGTTTTTTCGGAAATATATAAATATGTTTACGCTCTCAAATTTAAAACTTAACTAATTAACCTCGAGTTTTCTATGGATATGAAGAAGTTTATATTATTAACAACTGTATTAACACTACTTATGAGTTGTGGCTCTAAAGACAAGGGAGAACTTGTCGGTGTTAAAGGGAAGAAATGGCACCCTGAAAAACCTTATGGTATGGAACTGATACCTGGCGGTTCATTCATTATGGGTAAGGCAGACGACGACCTTGCCGGAATTCATGACGCCCCATCAAAAACAGTTACCGTAAGAGCCTTTTATATGGACGAGACCGAAATTACAAACAGCGAGTACCGCCAGTTTGTAAATTGGGTTAGAGATTCCATAATTAGAACCAAATTAGCTATCCTTGCTGACGAGGTTGGAAAAACACCTGATGATGGAGGTATTGGTGAATATGCATTTAAAGATGCAGATACCGCTAATATGTCTGTTTACGAAAAGTATATGTTTGAAAACTATACGGGTTTAGGTCCAACGGGATACGAAGGAAGAAAATTAAATCACGATGTTGATCTCGTTTTTGACACAGCTGATTATCCAGATGAATACTATACCGAAGTTATGGATACTATGCATTTGCCATTGGATGAATCATATAATGGTCAACGTACCTGGGATGTGAAAAAATTCAAATTTCAGTACAATTATATGGACATTCAGGAAGCAGCCAGACATAGAGGTATAGCTCGTAAAGATGTACTTAAGAAAGAAGAAATCGAGGTTTATCCAGATACTACTGTATGGATCAGAGACTTTGCTTACTCCTACAATGAACCAATGCACAATGATTATTTTTGGCATGATGCCTATAGTGATTATCCTGTGGTTGGAGTAACCTGGAAACAGGCTAAAGCATTTTGTGAGTGGCGAACTATCAATAAAAACTCGTATCAGAAATCTAAGAAAGGAGCGGCCCTTGTGAATCGATTCAGATTACCTTCTGAAGCGGAATGGGAGTATGCTGCCCGTGGCGGTCTTGAAGCTGCAACCTACCCTTGGGGTGGTCCTTACACGAAAAGTGATAGAGGTTGTTTTATGGCAAACTTTAAACCAGTTCGTGGAGATTATGCGGCAGACCAGGCACTTTACACTGTAGAAGCTAAATCTTATGAGCCAAATGATTATAACCTTTATAATATGGCCGGTAACGTAGCGGAATGGGTGAATGCTTCATACGATCCTAGTTCTTACGATTACACTTCAACAATAAATCCAAATCTTAACGATTCGGAAAATACACGTAAAGTTGTTCGTGGTGGATCGTGGAAAGATGTTGCTTACTTCTTACAGGTGAGTACACGGGATTACGAATATGCTGATTCAGCACGAAGCTACATCGGTTTCAGAACCGTTCAGGATTACATGGGGACAAAAGTAACCAAGGACGGACAATAAAATTAAACAAGAAAATTTATCAAATCAATTATTATACTATTAACCTACTAAGTAATTTACTTACTTAATTAAAAACCAAAATTATGGCACAGTCAAAAGTAAACAAGAAGTTCATGAATATGGCTTACGGATTAGGAGCAGCAATCGTAATCGTAGGTGCATTATTTAAAATTACACACTTTGAATTCGGACCAATCTCCGGTAACGTCATGTTAACCATTGGTCTTGTAACTGAAGCAATCATTTTCGCCCTATCGGCATTCGAACCTGTAAGTGAGGATCTGGATTGGTCTTTAGTTTACCCTGAATTAGCTGGTGGACAAGGAAATAAAAAAGAAAAGAAAGAATCTGCAGAAGGCTTGTTATCTAAAAAATTAGATGATTTATTAAAAGAAGCTAAAATTGATGGCGAACTTATTGCAAGTTTAGGAGACAGCATCAAAAATTTTGAAGGCGCTGCTAAGAACATGTCATCTACTGTTGATTCTATCGAAGCTTCCAAAAAGTACGGTGAAGAATTATCGTTAGCCGCTGCTCAAATGGAATCTTTGAACAGCCTATACAAAGTTCAATTAGAAAGCATCAATAAGCAGGCTACGATCAATGAGGAGTCTATTGAAAATGCTGCTAAATTGAAAGAACAAATGCAATCTTTAGCGTCTAACCTTTCATCATTAAATGGTGTATATGGCGGTATGTTATCTGCAATGAGCAAATAATTAGGAGTTAATCCCAAATTAATTAACCAAAAACCTAATTAGAAATGGCAGGAAATAATTTATCACCAAGACAGAAGATGATTAATCTGATGTATTTGATCTTCATCGCGATGTTAGCATTGAATATGTCTAAAGAAGTGCTTTCAGCCTTCGGATTAATGAACGAAAAGCTTAGCGAATCCAATCAGGCAGCAACCGCTCGTAACGATGCGTTTATGGCCAGCTTGGAAACAAAAGCAAGCGATCAACCAGAGAAGTACGTGCCTTTAAAATCGAAGGCTGACTCAATCCACGATTTAGCTACTAATTTCAATACTTATCTTCAGGAACTGAAGGGTAAAATGACCTCTACGGTAGATGACCCTACCGATTATGAGATCATGGATAAAGGAGATTATCTGGATGAACACTTCTTTAAGGGCGACAAACTTAAACCTGAGGGTGAAGAGTTTTTAAAGCAAATGAAAACCTTTAGAGAAGGTGTAACTGAGATCCTTAAGGACGATCCTGGTATGCAAAATATTGTAAAGGACGTTCAGGAAAAATTCAGTACTGAAAAAGAAACCAATAGAGATGGTATCAAGATCGATTGGTTGGATTATAATTACAAAGGATTTCCATTAGTGGCGTCATTAACCAAAATGACACAATTACAAGCAGATGTTAAAACAACTGAATCAGAAGTGTTATCATCGATGCTACAAGGAACCCTTTCTCAACAGGTGTCTATGACCAACTATACAACCTTGATGGAAACTTCAAAATCTGCATACTTTAACGGTGAGCAGTTTGATGGACAGATCGTATTAGGTCGTACTGATAATACTACCGTACCAAAACGCGTAGAATTGAAATTAGACGGAAGAGAACTTAAAGAAGATCAATACGAAATCAAAGATGGTAAGGTGCAACTTAAGGTTGGTACCGGAGGTGTTGGAGAACACACCATTGAAGGTAAATTGGTTTTCGGTGAAGAAGGTGAAGAAGTAGAAGTTCCTGTAAAACAATCGTTCGCTACTGTAGCGAAACCAAATGCAGCAACAATTTCTGCGGATAAGATGAACGTAGTTTATCGTGGTGTTAAAAACCCAATGACCATTTCATTCGCCGGTATTCCTGATAACAAAGTAAATGCCAGTGCGCAAGGTTTAAGTAGAGCCGGAGGAAGTAAATATGTCATGGACGCGACTAATGTAAAAGGACGTGAAGTAACTATTAATGTTACCGGTACTTTGCCTGACGGACAACGTGTAAGCGATAGAGCAACTTTCAGAATCAAAGACTTACCAAAACCAACTGGTACGGTAAGAGGTGAAGATGGTGCTATCAAGATGCAACGTAACAGTTTAGAGATCTCTACTGTAGGTGCTAAGTTTGACGATTTCGATTTCGAATTACCATTACGTGTAACCGGATTCAAATTTAAAGTACCAGGTCAGCCAACTATCGATGTAAATGGTAGTAAACTGGATGATAGAGCTAAATCTGCGTTGCGTAAAGCAAAACGTGGTTCGGATGTAACTATCTTTGATATTGAAGCAAAAGCAACCGGTGTTAGTGTGATCCTTAAAAAGGTATCACCGATCATCATCGAGCTTACAAACTAATAGATCATTTTATTAGTGTAGAAACACAAGAACATCCATGATTTATGGACAGGAAATCATGGATGTTATACCGAAATTTAATCGGTAAAAGTTTAAATAATAAATATAAGCACATGAAACTCAGAAATTTTTTATTAACCCTTTCAACTGTATTTACAGTGTCTGCGATGTTTGGTCAGGCCAACATCCTTAACGCTAAGAGTCCTCAAGAAATTGGGGTGAGAACAGCGGCGCAAATTGCTGTTGATAACGATAAACCATTAGAATATGGTTATGTAGACGATAGGGACATCTTATATTCTAAAATGGTTTGGGAAAAAATTGTTTTAGATGAGCGCGCTAACTTCCCGTTGTATTATCCTATTGATACTAACAATATTGGAAGTAACAGACGTTCGTTATATGATGTGCTTATGAAGAATATCAAAAACGGAAGAATCAAAAATATTTATGACGATTCTTACTTTAACGGTAAACGTACGTTGAAAGATATCGAATACGCCCTTGTAAAAACGGATACTACGGAGCTTGGTATTGAACAATTGAACGCCGGCGAAGAATTATCTCCTGAATACATTGACAGACGAGAATTAACAGCTGCTGATATTAAAGAATACCGCATTAAAGGACTTTGGTATTTTGATAAACGTCAAGCAGAATTGAAATATCGTTTATTAGCTATAGCTCCCGTGGCACCTGATGTGAATTTTATTGATTCTGATCAACCTGACTTAGTGCCTTTATTCTGGATATTTTTTCCGGATGCCAGAGAGGTGCTGCATGAAGCTAAAGCATTCAATACTGAAAACAGTTCGATGCCTTTCTCTTTTGACCATCTTTTGAATTCCAGACGTTTTCAATCGTATATTTATAAAGAAGAAAATACCCAAGGCGATCGTGCTATCAATGAATATGTTTCAGACAATGCGCTAATGCAATTATTAGAGTCTGAGCGCATAAAAGATAAAATAAGAGATTTTGAATTAGATATGTGGACATACTAATTCGTAACCTGACCTTATTATTAGAGACGCCCGTGGAAACATGGGCGTTTTTTATTGATATTCTGAGTATCTTCGCACTATATGAACGTTGATTATATCATAGTAGGAATCGGTTTGGCCGGCATTAGTTTTTGTGAGCAGTTAAAGGCTCATAATAAAAGCTTTTTAGTGTTCGATAACGCTTCACAACAATCTTCATTAGTAGCTGGAGGCTTGTATAACCCTGTAGTTCTCAAACGTTTTACACCGGTCTGGAAAAGCCAGGAACAATTACCCTTGGCCCTCAAGCAATATGCAGAACTTGAAGCTTCTTTAGGCGTAAAATTAGATTATAAAATTCCTGTATATCGGAAATTTGCCTCGGTAGAAGAGCAAAACGATTGGTTTACGGCCTCAGATAAAACAGGACTTTCGGATTACATGTCTACCAACCTCATTAAAAATAAAAATCCTCATATTAAAGCTCCATATGGTTTTGGTGAGGTTTTAAAATCTGGACGGATAGATGTAAACACTTTAGTTATTTCATATAAGAATCATCTTCTAAAAAAGGGGTTACTTTTTGAAGAAAACTTTTCCTATGAAGCGTTGAAAACAGAAGGTGCTTCATTGAAATACAAGAATATTTCTGCAAAGTATATTGTTTTCGCTGAAGGTTTCGGTTTTAAGAAGAATCCGTTCTTTGGAAAATTACCAATTTCGGGAACCAAAGGAGAGCTTTTAACTATCAATGCTCCGGAACTAAAGCTCAATGCGGTTATAAAATCCGGCGTTTTTTTAATTCCTGTTGGAAATGATAACTACATTGTTGGTGCAACATACAATTGGAATGATAAAACCCATGAGGTTTCCGAAGCTGCCAGAAAATTTCTTTTAGAAAAATTAGATACGCTTATGAGTTGTTCATACAAGATTATCGACCAGGTAGCAGGAATACGCCCAACGGTAAAAGATCGCAGGCCTCTGGTAGGTGAGCATCACCTTTTAAAAAGCCATTATATTTTAAATGGATTGGGAACTCGAGGTGTTATGATCGGGCCTTATGTGGCTGAAAAATTATTTCAATGTATTGAAAACAAGGTTCCGTTAGAAAAAGAGATTGATTGTAACCGTTTTGATTATTAGCGTTTATTTTTTTGCTGCATCAGGATTGTAATTCACAAAAAAGTTGATCCATATATTTCTTGAAAGCCTCAGTATTATTGGCATGAACACGATTAGGGTTCCGATTATAGAAACAAAGATCATATTAATCCCTGCATTGAAAACGAAAAAAGAAATAACAAAAGCTGCAACGGCAAAGGCGATCCCCACCGCATAACTTACATACATGGCTCCGTAAAAAAAGGAGGGTTCCATTTTATATTTCAAACCACAATGGCTACAAGTGTCGTGCATGTTAAGAGCTTCCGATAACACATACGGATTTTTGTTTTCGAACATAGATTCTTCCTGACATCTTGGACAAGTTCCGGTTAAAATACTATACAGTTTCGTTCCTTTTTTAAACATAATATTTGTGTATTTTTGCAGTCGCAATTTCGGTGTAAAAGTAAATTTTTCCGTGCAAAGCTTGCGTAATTAAAGTTACAATTCTATGATGAACATTCATAATTTATCGATTTCCTTCCAGGGCGAATTCCTTTTTGAAGATATAACTTTCAAATTGGGACCAGGCGACCGTGTAGGTTTAATTGGTAAAAATGGCGCCGGAAAATCAACCTTACTAAAAATTCTCTCCCGAGAATTGGAACCTGATTCAGGACAAATAGCTACGGATAAAGCACTTAAAATTGGATTTTTAAAGCAAGATATCGATTTTCAATTTGGTCGTACCGTTTTAGAGGAATCCTACGAGGCCTTTACTGAAATTAAAGCATTGGAATCCAAGATGGAACAGGTGAATACTGAAATGGCTGAACGTACTGATTATGAAAGCGACGGTTATCATCAACTCATGGTAGATATTAATGAGCTCCAACATCAGTATGAAATTATTGGAGGTTATAACTATGAAGGTGATACGGAGAAAATTTTACAAGGGTTAGGTTTTACCAGAGAAGATTTTAGTAAACTCACCGACACCTTTTCAGGTGGGTGGCGTATGCGTATTGAGTTAGCCAAGCTTCTGCTTCAAAATAATGATATTCTTTTACTTGATGAGCCTACAAACCATTTAGATATTGAATCTATAATTTGGTTAGAAGGATTTTTGAAAAATTATCCGGGAGCAGTGGTGATCGTTTCGCATGATAAGATGTTTTTAGATCACGTAACAAATCGTACAATAGAAATTTCATTAGGCAGAATTTACGATTATCCAAAACCTTACACGGAATTTTTGGTGCTGCGAGAGGAACTTAGAGAACAACAATTGGCTTCTCAAAAAAATCAACAAAAACAAATTGAACATACTGAAAAGCTTATTGAAAAATTCAGGGCGAAAGCCTCAAAAGCCACTATGGCACAATCGCTTATAAAAAAGCTTGATCGCATGGATCGGATTGAGGTGGATGAAGATGATAATAGTGTAATGACTTTGAATTTTCCGATTTCGGTTACACCCGGTAAAGTGGTTATTGAGGCAGAACATGTTGCAAAAAGCTACGGTGATAATGAGGTTTTGAGGAATGTCAACCTGTTAATTGAACGCGATAGTAAAACGGCGTTTGTAGGTCAAAATGGTCAGGGTAAATCTACCTTGGCAAAAATTATTGTAGGAGAGATAAAGCATCAGGGTCATTTAAAATTAGGACACAATGTACAGATCGGATATTTTGCTCAAAATCAAGCCGAATATTTAGATGGAAATAAAACTGTTTTAGATACCATGATCGATGCTGCTAATGAAACCAACAGAACGAAAGTTCGAGACATTTTGGGCGCTTTTTTATTTCGGGGAGAAGAGGTTGAAAAATACGTTAAAGTATTATCCGGTGGCGAACGTAATCGTTTGGCCCTTGCAAAATTAATGTTGCAGCCCTTTAATGTTTTGGTTATGGATGAGCCTACGAATCATTTGGATATAAAATCTAAAAATGTTTTGAAGGATGCTTTAAAACGTTTTGAAGGCACATTGATATTGGTATCTCACGACAGGGATTTTCTTCAAGGTTTAACCAATAAGATTTATGAGTTTAAAGACCATAAGATCAAGGAATATTTAGGCGATATTGATTATTATCTGGAAGCACGAGCCGTGGCTAATTTACGTGAAGTAGAGAAGAAAACAGTTGAAAAAAAAGAAAAACCAAAGCCTAAAAATCATCAATCTTACGAAGATCAGAAAAAATTAAAATCTCTGAACAATAAGTTAAGTAATTTAGAATCAAAAATTCATCAATTAGAAACTGATATAGAAGCGATAGATCAATCCTTAGAGCATAATTATGAGGAAGTTACATCGCAACCTCATTTTTTTGATAACTACCAACAAAAAAAGTCCAAACTTCAGGACTTGATGGGGCAGTGGGAAGCGGTTCAAATAGAGATTGAGCAGTTCACCGATTAGCAAATGTTAAAATTTTTCACCTTTCATCGATAAAAATAGCATTTAATCTAGGTTTGTAATAGATTTGATATCAGATAACTATAACTATTGAAAAAGATGAAAGCCCTAAAATTACTTATCTTAAGCTTACTCCTAACAAGTTATTCGTTTGCAGAAGTAGGACAAACTGAGAAAGACGCATTAATAGCAATTTACAGTAGCACAAACGGAGCTTCATGGAATGCTACATGGAATTTAGATCGTCCGGTTAAAACCTGGCACGGTATTAAGTTGGAGAATGATCACGTAGTAGAATTGAATCTTCAGTTTAACAATTTGCAAGGGACGTTACCAGCAGAAATTGGCAACCTGGTGTATCTAAAAAAGATTAACTTAGGTTTTAATAAATTAGAAGGAACGATTCCTGGCACCATCAAAAATCTCGAAAATCTTACAAATCTTGAATTGTTCATGAACCGTTTCGAAGGATCTATTCCTACCGAAATTGGTCAATTAAAACATTTAGAAGTATTGAAATTATACAGTAACAAATTCTCAGGGGAGTTTCCACAATCTTTATTAGGGTTAACGAACTTAAGAGAATTATTACTAGGAAGTAATTATTTAACAGGAAGCATTCCTCAAGATATTAACAAATTGTCTAAGCTTGAAAAATTAAGTTTGATGGACAATAAGTTAACGGGTCAAATCCCACAAGAAATCGCCCAACTACCAAATTTGGAAGAGTTAGTATTATCTACTAACCGATTAACCGGCAATGTACCTTTGGCTTTGGCAAATATGCCACGTCTAAGTACCTTAATGGTTGGCGATAATTTGTTGAATCAAGATCCAACAAGTGTTGCTAATGGCGACCAAACAGGTTTTGTTGAACTACAATTCCAGGCCTCAACAGCTACTATGGATATTGAGAAGGAGTAGTTGAAAATTTAAAGGTTATAAATTTTAGTTTGAAAAGACGGCTTTAAAGCTGTCTTTTTTTATTTTTAGGTGTTATGTACGAACACTTTTTTACTTGCCCTTATTGTTGGGAACAGATCTCTATGTTAATAGATACTTCAGTAAGGAGGCAATCCTACATTGAAGATTGTGAAGTTTGTTGCAATCCAATTCAAATTAGTGCTGAGTTTGAATCGGGTAATCTCATGGAATTTGACGCCGATAGTATTGAGCAATAATTTTTTGAAAATTCCTATTGTAGAAACTAAAAAGGATTGTATATTTGCTGTCCAATATCGCGGGATAGAGCAGTAGGTAGCTCGTCGGGCTCATAACCCGAAGGTCACTGGTTCGAGTCCAGTTCCCGCTACTGAGCAAGACTCAAGTTCATTTTGAACTTGAGTCTTTTGTTTTTTACCAGTGTAATTGGCTTTAAATGAGTTTGTTAGCTCAAAAATCATATTAACTTTACTGGTTCGACATTGCTTATTTTTTAATGAAAAATGAAATCCTTCTGGGAATACAATATTTTGGAATACTCTTTTGTCATTGTAATTTAATGATTTGTAGAATTCACGAGGGTTTTCAGCGATTTTAAGGAACTTTTTCAACAATTTTTGGTGGTTCGACTTTTTTGTTGGCAAGTTTTCAAGTTGTTTCCTTTTTAGGTCAATTTGTTTTTTAAGTTTTAATCCGTGTTTGGTATAAATACCTTCTGAAATTTTACCCAATGCGTAGCGATATTCTATCTCGTCATAATCCTTTTTTAAGCTGTTTATTTCTGTTTTAATTAATCTTTTATTTTCACTTAGATTGGACATTTCATATGCAATAATTTTTTCTAATTGTTTTGAGAATAATTTATGAAAGGTTTTCGAAAACTTAAATGAATTGATTGTTTCTGCAAATTGTTGATTTAAACCAGCATTAATGGATCTTGACCGCGTATTTGCGTTGGCCGTTTTATTACATTTTCCGCATTTGTAATAATAGATTCCCTTTCTCTTATTATAATAGGATGTCATATTATTATTGCAGTCAGCACATACTAAAAATTTAGGAACTAAAGGTGTTTGAGTTTTACCATTTATTTTAGGAATGCCAATTTGGTTTGAATTGGTTGATCTGTCTTGTAATATTTTAAATTCTTTCAAGGAAATTATAGGTTCCCAGTGACCTTTAATTTTTTTATCAGGAACTAAGCTATTGGTGAAATAACCGGTGTAGAAAAGCTTGCTCCACATGGCGTTTAAGCTTTGCTTGGAAATTCTGAAACCTTTCATTGACAACCAATCTAGTATTTCTCTGTCGGTGTAATTTTCGTAAAGCTTAAGCTTAAAGGCTTCTTTTAGCACAAGCCCCTCCGCATTGAGCTTTATCTCTTGTTTTGCCTGTACTTTAGAAGGATCCGTTACTCGTGGCCCAAAATGGTCGTAACCTCTTGGAGCACGTCCTAAAAACGTTCCTTTTTCTATGGCATCCTTCATTCCTGGGATAATAACATCCTGTCGGCTGAAATTCTCTCTTTGAGCATGAAGTAATTGTAATGAAAATTCGTTTTCGTCGCGATCGCTGAACGTGTTGTGGTTGGTACTGACAGAATAAAGAAAAACATTGTATTGCCTTCTTAAACTAACAAACAGTTCAATGTGTTCAGCTCCGGCTCGTCCAAAACGACTGGGGGACCAAATCAGAATTATTTTAGGGCGATTTTTTGAAGGCGTATTTTTAATTGCGTTTATCAGTTCGTTTAAGGTTTTTTGAGTGTTAATTCTTTTCGAACTTTCGTATTCAGCATCGAATTCTTTCGCAATAATAAGGTTGTGAGTTTCTGCGAATGACTTTATACGCTTAACCTGGGATCGTATACTACCGTTGTTCAAAAATTGTTCTTTCGAAGAAACTCTGGTGTAGGACCACACGATGCTTCCCTGGAAATCAATTATTGTATGTCTATTTTTCAAAATTATTTATTTAATGTTATCGTAAAACAGTTTTGTAAATTGGTAGATATTCATTGCAAACTCATCAGTATTTATTTTATTTAGGTCTATTTGGGATTCTTTCAGACATTCAATAATTTCCTTTTTATCGAGCGGCTGATTTTCTTGTAGTTCCTGTTTTGATTTTCGGCCCATTCCTTGTCAGGATTAAAACGGGCTGTTTTTGCAGGTACCGGTTGTATTCTACATGTATCATTTATTTCTTCATTAAAGTTAATTTATAATTATCCTGAGAGCGTATTTCAATCAATAGTTTTGAACCTTTGGCAATTTTATTTTCTAAAATATATCTCGATAGCTGTTCTCTGGTTTTATGCTGTTCTGTAATGGTAATTGGTTTGATGTGTTCGTCTTCAAAGGCTAGATAAACTACCTTAGGTTTTTTAAAGGCCACTATATCTCTTACCTGTCTTTCGGTATGATTTAAATAAGGCAAATCCTTTTTTGTATTATAGAAATCTACGCTAAGAACTTTGCCTATTATGGGTATAATAGGAAAACAGATCAAAGGATTTTCAAGATAAGTGGTACCAAGTTTTAGAATTAAATCTTCGTCTCTCATATGGAATTCATGCGTATTCGTCTCAGGTACATAAAGCATAGAGTGGGGAAGCTTTTCTCTTAAAATAGCAGATTTAATCAAATCAGTAAAAGGGTTAATAATGGTTCTGAAATAATGCTCCATAATTAATTCATCCTTCAAATAGCTATTTAACAAATCCCTTATCTCCTCTGAAGAAATTGATTTATTCTCAATATAGTGTTTAAAAACATTATCAGCATATCTTTGTTTTCTGGGTTTTTCCCATACTGACTTGGCTAATTTTTTTAATTTTTTAACTGATACCCCAAAAGATAATAATTCTTTAACAATACACACCCAAACGGCTTGCGCTAAATTTAATCGAATCCACTTTTTTTTATCGTCTTCTAAAATTTCTGATAATATTTCCTTCTCTTTTGATGGTTTTTTGTCAGAGTCTAATTTTTCAACAAAAGGAATAATTTTATTATCAACCCAATAATTTATTTGTCTTGAAGTTATTCCCAATTGGGCAGGGCTAATATCACGCTGGTCATATACAAGATTACCTAAGCTTATGATTTCTGTTTTATTCATTTGTTTCAATACTAAATTAGACAACTAATATAAGCTAAAAATTTTATATATTAGCTATGGCGTAAAAATTAAAATAAAATACGACATGCCTACAAAAAATTTTTTTAAACAATAATTTTATTATTAAAAATAATTATTTGGAATTAGGTTAACCGAATCTCCAAAAACAGAAATCAAAGAAGTTTAAAAAAAATAACAACTTAGTATATGAAATATCAATTTGAAAACGACCCACCGCCAAGATTAATTCCAAAAAGGAAATGTGCATGTGGTTGTGGTAATAACTTTCAACCAAGGCGAAGAGATCAAATATATATAAACAAGCAGCACGCTGACGATTACCATAACCGAAAAAAGCAATTGGTCAAGAAAGTTGATGACGAAATTTTAAGAAGGAATGACCGGATACTTGAAAAACTTTTTCATTCAGGTACTCTTAACCCTGGATTTACCCAGGCTTATTTAGAATTATTTTTTTTGCAACTGAAAATAAAAGGATTCGATCATGAAATAAATGTTGTTGAAGAAAATGAGAATGGAGAAAATTGTTATTACACCTACAATCATTACTATCAAATTTACAAGCTCCCAAATTCTGAAATCGAAATGGTAAGAATATTTAAGCGATAAATAAACTAGAGCTAATTATTTTAAAAAATAATTAGCTATTTCAATATTTTTTGATGTAAACTCGAGATCTATTTTTACAAATAGGATTTCATAATACCTAAAAAAATTGTAAACGTTGTAAGACAACGTTGAACGTCGTAAAACGACGTTTTCTTTCGTTTTACTATTACTAACGAGAGTATAAATTTTTTTCTGAGTTTATTGTACGTTTTCAGTTTCAATCAAAAACTTGAATAGGCTACTGTGACATCTAATTGTAAACACGGCAACGGCGAGAGCGATATGTCTGAACTTAAATTTGGTTTCACATTCTGCTAATCAATTCTTTTGCTTTGTCCAGGGTATAAGCACCATCTACTTCTTTTTTATCAAAAATCATAAAGTACGCAAAGTCGTTCCCTGCTTGCTTTTCCCACTCATTCCCCAAACGGCATTTGGCAGCACTATCTGTATTGTCTAAATGATCTCCCTTTGTTTCAACTAATATTGTCCTTCCTGATTTGGTTTGCATAATAAAGTCGGGGTAGTGGTTAGCTTTAAATCCGTTAATGAAAAATCCCTTTCCACGTTCTAAATTTCTATGCCAAAACTCAATGTTTGAGGACGTCCCGAGTTCCATGGCAACGCGCTCCTCAAAATTGTTCATTGAACCTTCCTTTTCATAAAGTGAATTACCTATTGAAGATCCTGTATTACCGGGCACGATCTCTTTACTTAATTTCCAATTTCCTTTTGTATTTATTCGTTTCGACTTGATTAAATCCATAAATCGATTTTCTGCATAAGCATCTGCCAATTGTCGGATCTTAATTTTGATTTTGTCTGTATAGCTCCATTTTCGAACCAAAATATCCCTCAATTGCTCCGTGTTCATACTGTTTAATACACGACTTATGTAAACCTTTATTTCCTGGTCTGGAATGGGGTACATATTTCCGATAATTTGCATCAACTGATGCGTTATGTCCGTTATTTGATTTTCTTTTGGTTTGGCCAAAATATATTCTGCAATAGGATCTTTCACCAGCTCGTCTTCAATTTTTGTAAATGACGGCCTGAAATCATTTTTCTTGGCTTCTTCCAGGTCAATTTTATACAAGTCGGAAGAGATTTTGTCGAAGTCGATTTTGATGTCCTCGTCTGATAATCTGAAGTCTTTCAGCAAAGACTCTCTGTTCAACAGTTCTTCATCTGTTCCAAAAATATCGCTTACCGTTACTTTTATGAAGAACTGCGGGAAATTAATTTTATCTATAAATTCTTTATAGGCTTCTTTAAACCTGTAGCGTTTTACTTTGTTACCCATTTCTTGAAACATATTTTCGTCAACAGGTTGCTGTTCCTGTGCTTTTATTTGGTCTTCTAATTGGCGGTTTTGCTCTTCTGCAATGGTTTCAATTTCATCAACAACCGTTGTGCTTTTCGGTTCATCATCAATTTCATTTGGATCAAAAGTCACGCGGTTTCTATCAATATTTTCGTCCTCTTCAATTTCCGGCTGTTGTTCTGGGAAGAGGAAGGATTCAACGGGATCAGGAGTAACTGTTTTCTTTTCGTCTTCTGTCATTTTATCCACTTTACGATAATCCTTCTCGCTAAAGCCTGATTCCTGTAAACCTTTTACGATGCTTTGTAGTGTTTCATTGAATTTGGCGGAAGCTGTTAAAACATAAGATAAATTTAGCTGAAAGGAATTATGCTTTTGAACGTAAGGCTGGCGTAATACACGACCTAAAATTTGTTCAACATCTACCGCGCTTGATTTGTCTGCAAGCGACGCTAAGATATAAGCAAAAGGACAATCCCATCCTTCTTTTAAAGCATTGATGGTAATAATATATCGTACTTCGCATTCGTTACTCATTAAATCAATGCCTTTCAATTCATCAATGTTAGCCGTTTTAATTTTGATTTGATTTTCGGGAATCCCCAGGCTTAACAATTGTTCTTTCAGTTTTTCGAAAGTTGTGTTATCTTGTTTGGTTTTGGGTTGTGCCTGAAAAAGCACTATGGGTCTGATATATTTACCACCTGCGACTTCTTGCTTTTTGGCAAGATTTTCCAATTTTCGTTGTAAATGTAAAGCGTTGTTAATGACTTCCGTTTTATCGTGATTGTTGTAGACGATCACCGGAAGTTTTACCATATGTTCTTTTTTTAATTCAATGGCAGGAATAAGGCTCACAATGTTGCTGTTATCTTTTGGTGTAGCAGTTAAATCCAGAATAAATGACGGGTTTAAATTTCTGAGCATATCTACACTCAAATCACTTTCGGCATTATGACTTTCATCCACTACCAAAACAGGATTAAGATAGCGCAAAACATTGATTAATGCGGTATCGTCTACACCATCTAAAATATGTTCGTCGTCTTTGAATTGGGATACAAATCCTTCCAACTGGCCGTTCTCCTGATAAACCTTACGGTCATCCTTATTTCGTGCCCTAAGGCTGGCAAAACTCATTACAAAAATGCTCAACTGATCCTTAACAACGGTTGGATTAAAGTTTGATCCTTGCAACAAATCTTCTTTTTGATAGACTTCAACTCTATGATTAAATAAGGCATTGAGTTTTTGCCTGTAAGGATGTTCAGGATTAGAAAGTGCATCAACAGTTTGTTGCAATAAGTTGCTCCAAGGCACTAACCAAATTACTGCTTTTGGTTTACTGGAATCGTAAGCTTTGAAAATTGAATGTAAAGCATTTACAGCAATAAAGGTTTTTCCTCCAGCCGTTGGCACCTTTACACAGACATGAGCCGCATTAGGAATGTTATTTTTATAAGGTTGCATTCCGGTACCATCTAGGGGATTGTATGGACCGATTTTATCTTCCCAATATTGATTGAAGGCTTTTCCTAAATCTTTTTGCTCCTGAACGTAGCTCAAGTATTCTTCGAGATTTGTTATTACCTTTTGCTGATAGCTTTTTAATTCCATGTTTCTACTAGTTTAATGTGCACAACTTTCGCCAGATCTTTATGCATATATTCCTATCATGCACAATATTCTACATTTGTTTGTAGATGTTTTTGAAACATACACAAGAAATCGCGGTTTCTTGTGTATGTTATATTATTTTTTTCCTTTACCTGTTTGAAAATTACACCAGCCTCAAAGCCAACGCCGGAAGGGAGGTTTTGTATTTTAATTTCTTCCATAGCTTAAAATCTTGTAATGTCCCTTGGTATTTTTTTGAAAATGATGTTGTTTTTAGCCATAAAATCCTTTGGTAACAAACAGTTGTCAGCATAAATGATATACTGCTCTCCCTTCGTTTTTATAAGATCCAAAGCATCATAATCTAAGGTGGTCAAACGATCCTTCTCGTAAATGAAATAGAAAGCGGAGTCTTCTTTTTTACCTAAAAAGTAATTTTCAGCATTAGGCTCGATGAATGAAGTACGAGTTTCTGAAAACCAAATGTATTCCCGAATTTTTGGCAAACCAACTTCTTCGTTTAAGTTTTGGTTTTCGTCAAATAGCGGTAAACCGAGTTCGTAGTAGTCAAATGATCCTCCAGTACCTTCCTCTTTTTTGTTACCCTTGCCGTAGCCTTTTATGACACGCTTTACTCTTTCTGCTGTAATGTCGTTGGCGTAATCTTCCATTTCTACCAGGATAAATTTCCGGTTTCCTCCGTCTTGTTTATTAAGATTTAAAACTGCGTGAGCGGTTGTTCCAGAACCTGCGAAAGAGTCTAAGATGATTGAGTTTTTATCAGTTGTCTGCTGAATGATATAAAAAATGAATTCACTCGATTTTGGTGTTTCAAAGACTTTTTTACTGAAAACTTTCTTGAGTTCTAATGTGCCTGCCTCTGCTGAGAATTCTGCTCCGTGCCAAAATGATTTTGGTTTAATTCTTTTCTCAATACCATTTTTGATTAGGTAGTCTTTCTGGAAAACATCATATTCATTTCTTGTTTTTACAAGTTTAGCTTCAACTTCACTTAATCTTTTTAGCAAAGTCTCTTTTCCCCATCGCCAAGTCCCATTTTCACCATTAGATAGTTTAGGTAAAATTTCGATTTCGTCATCTTTTTTTTCTAAACTTAATGAATTATTTTTTTTGGAATAATAAATTGGATAGAATAGGTTAGGTCTATCGATTTCTCTTGCATTACTTCCCCGTTTTCGTAATCCTAAATGTCTATATTTTCCATTTTCATCCTCAAGTTTATAATCTTTGGCATATTCTTCAGGTAATGAAACTCCTTTTGTTTCAAAAGCTCCCTTTTGATAGATTATTAGATTTTCGTGGGCCGTAGCTATATACTTGTCATCACTCCTTCCCTTAAAATTGTTAACCACGGCAACATTGGTGATATAATTTCTAATTCCAAAAATCTCATCACACATCAATTTCAAATTTGCTTGCTCATTATCATCAATCGAAATGAAAATGGCGCCGTCATCTGCCAAAAGTTTGTAAAGCAGTTTTAAACGAGGATACATCATACATAACCACTTATCGTGTCGGGTTAAGTCTTCACCATCCTTTCCTACTACTTCGCCCAACCATTTCTTGATTTTTGGGTGGTTTACATTGTCGTTATATACCCAACTTTCATTACCTGTGTTGTAAGGCGGATCTATGTAGATACACTTTATTTTTCCTTCGTATTCGGGAAGCAGGCTTTTGAGAGCTTCAAGGTTGTCTCCGTGAATTATTCTGTTTCCGCTGTTAGTGGTTTCGGTTTTTTCGCCTTTTTCGACTGAAAATCCGTACTTGTGTTCCAATACCCGGTAAGGTACATCCTGATGGTGGCTTATAACTTTGTCTTTTCCTATCCAGTGGAGTGTTGGCATGCTTTACTTTTTCTTAAATAAAAGTTGATTAATGAGCCACTAAAATAGTCAGTTTATTCTTAAAATCTAAAAGGATGGTATATAAATTGAAAATTTAATATTTCTGGTTTGTTCTGAAAAACGATATCTATTTTTTTGGGTTTTAATTTTGAGATTTATAGATGATATTAAAGGAAGTAAAACAGAATTAACATGAATTCTTTAATTAATTAATTAAAAATAAAATAAGATCATCATTAAAAATAGAAATTAATTTTCATTAATGATGATCTTAACTTTACTCCAACTTGATAAAGATTGGTTACTCTGAATAACAATATTTTTAATTGAAATTCAGGCAATAAAAATATCTTTTAATTGATTTTTGTATTACATCTTTTGTTAGCTATGAACCGTAGAAGATTAACAATTTCCATCACATAAAGTTCCTCCAAAGACCCCACAATCGTATGATTCTTGCTTACATCCATTACCACTGTCGCAATTCCAGGTAGGGCAGCCTAAATCATAATAGCATTCACATGGGGCTGGGTCTCCTTCTTGAGTTAATGGTGTTCGCAACAATTGTGTGTTTGAAGTTTGCGAAACAGTGTCGCTACTTAAATTTCCAATGGTAAAGAACATTTCATAAGCCTGTTTATTTGACCAGCCAAATTTATTTATGCCCTCTAGCACCTTATTATACATTTCCTGGGCTAATTCTTGTGAGAAAGGTTGATCGTAAGAAAGCGTTTTTAATTTATCTGAAAAATATTTTAAATAATTCTTTTCTTCAATAGAAAATCCAGTAGAAGACGATAAGTATTCCATCTTAGACGCCCAGATTTTTTTCTTTTTCTCTGGAGTGAAGTTTCTTAGAATTGCTTTTTGTGTTTTTCTTGAATAGGTAGCAATACTAGCGCGATCATAGGTTTTAAGAATCTCGATGTTTTCAGTAACCCAACTTTCTAAGTTTACCTTTTTAGTAGTACCCTCTTTTTGGATATTAGAATCATTTAAGTTCTTAATATTTGGTGACTGATTTTCTGAGTCACAACCAAAAAAAGTAAGTGATAAAGCAACGGTTAATAATGTTACGGTTTTTCTCATTATATTTATTATTTTAAGATTATACTTACACAAATATAGAATTATTATGGAGTTTTTTCTTACTATTTAAGAGAAAAATACAGTTTAGTCTTATTTTTTTAGAAATAAAAAATTTCAAAATATTACAAAATGAATAATAAATTTTATATATTTGTAAAGCGTACTTTACATTAAAACTTTTAAATTATTTCTTATGTTAAAACTTTTACCAAATCATTTTAAAAAAATAGGTCTATTTGTTGCACCTCTCGGTCTACTGCTTTGGGTTGCCATGCAAAAAGGTCTTATTTCAGATATTACACTTTATTTTGGATTATCTAATTCTACTCCCTTAAATATAATTACTGCCATAGTTGGGCTATTATCTTTTTTATTTGGAATTTATGCAATGGCCTTTTCAAAGGAGAAAATTGAAGATGAAATGATTAAAAATATACGGCTAGAATCTTTTAGAACAGCTGCTTTAATTCAAATAATTTTAATCACCACAGGTTTGATTTTAGTTGGGCTAATGAAAGAACCTCCTAAGGATGCAGGTATGATGCTTTTTTTTATTGCAGCTATTATTATTTTCTGGTTTACATATATTATTCGATTTAATTATATCGTTCATTTCAGAATTTTTAAAAATGATAAATAGTGTAAAATCGAATAGAAAGTTACAAGGAGTTACGCAGGAGGAACTGGCTCAAGCACTTAAGGTTTCAAGACAAACTATTATTTCTATAGAATCTTCCCGGTATATTCCCTCAACCGTATTAGCCATAAAAATCGCGATGTTTTTCAATAAAACTGTTGAGGAAATTTTTGAATTAGAGAGAATTGATTTTGATTAAGTTGATGAAAATTTTTAAGAGAATCTAAAAAGAACATTTTTTTAATTTTTCCGGAGCTTTGGCTTAGCAAAAATGGGTATGGACTATGACGAGAATTTTTTTCAAAACTAGCTTAACACCGATTGTTTTTTTAAATTAGTTCTTTGGTCCCCACATTTATTTTAATTTTTTATCAATTACAGTTTTCATTCCGTAATAATCTATTTCGAAACAAACACGACCTAATAAAATAGCTGGATTAATTCTGTGTTTATTACCAAGAGAGATGATTTTATCATCATCTAATGGTAAGTGATTATCTAGAATATCTTGCCAAATCATTGAGGAAATAAGGGATTCTTGAGCGTAATTGTCAGCTTCTTTTTCGCATTCATCTATTCCTTGTTTTTTTGTAAGGTCCATAAACTTTTTATTTCTGTCATTTTTTAAATGCAAGTCAATATGACCTATTTCGTGCATTACTGTAAAGGCAAAATTGTCAATTCTATTGTGACGTAAAGTCATTGCGATTACAGGGTTTCTATTTGACCAAAATGAGAATCCATCAATAGGCGTCTTTTCTAGCTTATCGATAAATAACATTTTTATTCCGAATTGATTCATTAGAGATTGAACGCGATTAATCGTATCAGAATTCTCATAAAAGAGATTATTTAAGTTGATGCGAAGTTGATTAAGATTGTCAAAATTGAATGTGTTAGCTTTTTGTTTGGTTGCCTCATATTGAGCTAATGAACTCCAAGCAAACATATTCTTGTCATCTATTTTTAACTTTTCTGACTTACGATAATATGCAAATTTGTCTTTAGAAAATGAAGAAACTAAATCATCAACAGTTTCAACGTCATATATTTTTTTTATGGCCTTTATGTCAGTCTCTAATTCATCAATTAAATAATTGTGCTTTTTGAAATATCGAACCGGAACATAATCTTTGATGATGTTCCAAATTTCAATATTTCTCAATTTTTTAATATTTTTTTGTTTCACTCTTGCTTTATCTATCTCATATTGAGATTGAAATTTCATCCAATAATCTGCTGAAATTCCTAAAGCCTTTTCTAACAAAATTGCTATATCAGCCGTAACAGGTCTTTTGCCTTTAATTATTTCATTTAAAAATGAAGGTAGTACCCCAAGTTCTTTCGCTAAAGATCTTTGATTTAAGTTTGGTGTAGCGTCTATCTCATCCTTGATTAATACTCCAGGATGAGTTGCTTGTGCAGGTATTATTGTTGTTTTTTGCGTTGCCATTTTCTTTTTTTTCTACTTGTAATGATTACTTAACTCTACAATTGAGCAAATCGTGATGGTGTCAGGTTCTTCACCTTCTAATGAACTAATAAACTCTATCCGATATTTGCTGTCTACTCGGACGGATTCCAGCCCATTTTTGTCTCCAATTAATTTTTCGTAGTTCAAACTCTTAATTGGATATAGTTCTACCGTGTTTTTTGCAACTCTTAATTTATCTATAGTTTGTATATACTTTTTAACAACACTAGGTTGAAACCTGTGCTTTTTACTTCGAGCTTTTCCATTCTCGTATAATTCCTTTAAGTAATCTTTCTCGAAAGTAACTTCCATTTTGATGGATTATCATAGTGCAAATATACAAATAATACACAAATAAATTCACTTATTTAGTGAACTTTTATTTTTTAAAAATTGCGGGCAACGTTCGTTGCATATTTTGAGACGTTGGACATGAAACTAATTTATTAAATAAAACTAAATCATAGGAAAATTCGGGGAATTTTGGATAAACAGGGAGTAACTAAAAAATTTTAAAAGTTGATTTAGCGCGTTATTTTATTCTAAAACATTCTGGACGATGTTTCATTGATGCTAAATAAATTCTATCGAAATTATTCTCCGTCATACCATAATTCAAAAATTTAGATTTACTGAATTGGGAATAGTTTGAGTATTCTTCTCGTTCTATAATGATTAACAACCAATTATAACGATATGAACATTTAGAGTACTTGCTTAAGTTTATCGATTTTTTTTGAATCAAATTATTAAGTCGTTTAAAATCAAGATCTTTTACCATATAGGCTTTATAGGATTGCCAAAATGAATACTCATGGCTATATTTCGAAATGCTTAATCTCTTCAAGTATTTTGGAAGTCCAAACTCAATGCTCAAGGAGTTATCATCATTAAATTCTTTGGGAACATTCGTGATAATAAATTCGGATAATTTCTTACAGTATGATGAAATCTCTTTTCTTTTAAGATTTATGTGATTTTCAAACACAAAACCCACTGTTATTGGAGGGTTATCTTTTAAATTATATTGATCATATGTCCCCTTAATAATTTCATTTTGTAAAACCTTTTTTGCTTTGATTTTCTCTCCTCCAGAATTGTAATAACGTGTGTGCTCCAAACTGCAAGATGAACCATTATAAATGAATTCAAAATCTGGTGGGTCATTTTCGATCTCTTTCAAATTTTGAATATTATCTTCAAATAAATAATTAAAAAAATATTCTGTTTGTTCTTTTTCGGACACTGTTTTTAATGCTTAATAAATCGGTGTGGTGTCGTTTTTATTCACTTTTCCATTTGTTGTAGATGTCAATAGTATTCCTGTACCTGGAACTTATATCATACTTTTCTTTATAATTATCTACTGCCTCGAAAATAGTGTCTCGATATTCAGTTCGCCAATCTCGGTCTGAAAGATAATCGTGAAGAATACAATAAGAAAGCCTGTCTAGTGAGTTTAAATAATTCTCTTTTGAAACTTCGATTTTATCTATATAAATTTCTAAAAGGTCTTTGTTTAGTTTTGTCTTTGAGTTTTCGAGTTCCAAATTGTATTCTCTTAATTCAAAGTTAGCATTATCAAAACTTTCTTTTCTTTTATTCAATTCACTTTCGAGTTCAAGAACTGTCATTAGTATACTGTTCTTTTGATTTTCCGCAAGTCCTTTTAGCTGAATTTTCACTTGTTTAATTTGATAATATGCAACCCACAAAACTCCACCTGAAATTATTGTTGTTAAAGTACTTGATATAGCGGAAATCCAATCGGTTTCAGTATTCATCTATTCTTTTAGTTTAGCCATTAGTTTTCTCATAATTTCTTGAGCTTTCCCAGCGTTAGAGTGAGTCATTCTATGGTCTTGAGTTTTTGGTACAAAATCATAGTCATTTCCACCCATTTTGAAAAACATCATTATTTCAGTTAGTGAAATTCCTTGTCTTTTCAGAATAGGAACTATTTCATCTAAAATTCGATCAACTTCAGATTCATTTTTTGCGTATTTCAGTTTCTCAAAATATTCTTTCATTTTATTGTTTTGACGTTTGTTTCATTACATTACTGGCAACGGTCTAGACTATGACTGGTTGCGTGGTCTAGCGGTAAACTTTGCAATTAAGCACCAAACTGAAAATTTGCGAGGATTTTCAGAAGTAGGCGAGAACAAGTAATTAATTTTAACCAATTTTGCCATAGTATCTTATAAATAAGTATCTTTCTTTTCATATCTTTTAAGGCTTTCAATGAAATCATCAGCTTTCATTTCTCCTTTTAATATTTTATTCATACTTATTTCCGATTCTTTATCAAACTTACTTGAATTAAAAGGTGATTGATTTGCTGCAATTAGAAAATTATAATCACTTAAAAATCTAACTCTTAATTCAGCTCCAAATGTATCAACAACTTTACCTTTTATGACTTTTGAAGCATCATCATATTCTTCTCTTGTTAGCTTTATTTTATTTTTAAACAATCCATATTCTTCAAAAGAATAACCAAAGGAATCAATATGTCTTTTCATATCTTCCTTTGTTAGTTTGTAAACTCCAGTCTGTTTTTCCCCAGAAGTTTCAACATAGATAAAAGATTTGTAATATGAATTACTAACAAAAACACCAATTCTTTTAATCTTAAACTCTCTAATTCCAATCAATAATTTTGTTCTTGACAGTTTTCTGAATTTGTCAATATACATGGAACTTCCAGCCCTAAACCACCAAATTGGTGTAGATGTTGCACCTTCTCCAATTGGTTCATACATTAATGGCGGTTCAAAGAATTTTTCCAATCTCATTATTGCTTCTTTAGAATTATACCATTTGAAACCTCGTTGACCTGTAAATGCTCCTGCCAGTTTTCCAGAAAAAATTGCGCTTGAGGACATTCCAGTTTTATGAAGTTTTGCTTCCTCCTCATTTTCTGACTCTTCGAGCGATTTTTTAAATTTATTGTAGATAGAATAAATGAAACTCGCTGCAAAGATCCCTAAAATGATTAAAATAGTCCAAAACAGAAAAGTATTTATTTTAGTTTCAGATTTCAAGTATTCGAATACGCTTTTTGCTATTTCCTTTAAAGGAACTTGTTCATATAAACTTTTAATCCAAATGTAGATTGTGGTAAATATAAAGGTTCCAATTCCAATTATGATAAAAGATATAACTTTACTCCAAACGGGGTCTTTCCAATATTTTTCTTTAAAATTTTCGATATTCATTTTTATTATTGCCAACGTTTCGTGTAAGATTTGCTGCGTGTTTAGGTAACCAATTTAGCAAATAAAACTGAACCGTAGGAAAATCCGCAGAATATTCCCGAAAGGCAATAACCAAGGAATTGTTTAAATACGCCTTTCTTGTTTTCAGGTTTTTTAAATCCGATAATAATTGTCAATCCATTCCGAAAATGAGTAAGTTAATCTTTTCAACTGTGACAAAATCGTGGTCCACAAAATAAACAGCAGAACTTTTCTTTTTTCTTTTAGGTCAGAAGTTAAAAACACAAAAGTATTTCCTGTACTATCTGAATCAAAAGGGATTAAATCAGTGGAAAGTTGAGCTGTCCATTCGTTTTGATTGTTATAATTTATTTTCTCCGCCGTCCAAAACCCTTGGACGTCATAAAAAAATCAATTTCGTTTTGGACTGTTATATCCAATATGTCAGGTGTATAGATATTTCCATCCTCGGTTAGGAATAGTTCAAAGTCATTTGGGATATTAATTTTCAATTCCTTTTTTAGTTTTTAAATGTCAGATTCAGATGCTTTTTTCAAATCGTCGTTTTTATCAAATCTTGTTCTGAGTTTATTAAATATCTCTATTTCTATAATATGTGCCGACGGTCATATACAGGACTATTGGGCATAGTTGTTTTATTCATTTGTAACTTTAGAATATTTAGTTTTATAAACTTCAGGTGTGAAATTATCTCGTAAGACTAAAATTTCTAATGTCATGGTTTCAATTGTTAGCGGATATTCAGAGGCACATGGGAGAAAAGTAATCTGGTCGTTATTAATTGAAAAACTTCCGTTATTACAATCTAAGTTGCTGTCTAAACTAACATAGGACCAGTCACTTTTTAGCCAAATATCATAAGGCTCTCCCGAATCATAAGGAGACCATGATTCATTACTACCATCGGAAGAGTAAATTTCCACAATTTTCCATTTTCCAATCAGTTCTTGCGGTACATTATTTTCAGGTTTGTTGTCATTGTTGGAACAGCTAAAGGACAACACTAAACAAAACAGATAAATTAAAGATCTCATTTTCTTTCGATTTTTTAGTCAATAATTATTTTTTGCGTTACAGTTTCATTTTGAACTGTAACTTTAAATATATAGATTCCTTTTTTAAGGCCATTGGTCTTGAAGGAATTGATATTATAAGTTTTTACTTCTATGCCATAGATGTCATATAATTTAGCAGCCTTAATATCCTTGTCCTTAACTTTTTCAGTATTATTTGAACTTGTTTTGGCACAAGGGTCTATTATACTAAAGGTACTGAATTCATTTTCTGTTGTTTTTGATATTCTGTAGCCTACACATGGGTCAGGTTCGGGTGGTGTTATTGTTTTGTAAACATAGGTTGTATCACAAGCACTATTGTTGACCACTTTAATTACTGCGTTGATAGACCAATTAGTGCTGTTACCATGAGCTAAATTTTCGAAACTGTTAATTGCCGAACCCATTACAGGATTCCCTGTTGATGAGATTTTTTCCCATTTAATATAAGTGATATTCTGTTTATGTATAACTGAATTAATACCTGTCAACTCTAAATAGACATAATTAGAATCAGGGTTAAGTAAAACATCAACTTTTGGTTTGCCTATCCAAATTTCCTTGACATATGTTAAACCGTTAACAAGTGCACTAACTGATGCCAATTCATTTACTGACGTGTTAATGGGTTTTACAGTAATACTATTACTGGTTGAGTTTAATATTTGAAGGTTTGATGATGCGTTAAATGATACTGAACCACAAGGCACTGTATAAGTGGTGGTTTCATCACTACAAATAGTAGTTTTCCCTAATAAGGCAGTAGCGGTACAACTACAACTTATTACAGATTGCAAAATAGGGGAATTCAAAATAGCATCCCTCATTCTCAACCCTTGCTGATTGGTAAAATGTTTTAAACAAGTTGGGCTTGTATATGACATTATATTTTCTGTATCTGGATTATACCCGTCATTTTTAGTATAATTACAATTTGAATCTACCCAATAAGGATTAGTATTGTTCCCAGGATTTCTTAATCCTGTATCTGGCGGAGTATCACAAATCAAATCACCTGCATAACTGCAATTGTCGGCAGTTTCAAGTCCGAATTGTGTTTCATGAGTATGATATAGGTTTAGGCAATGTCCCATTTCATGAGACGATACGTTGGTAGTTGCAGCAGAATCCGTTAAGATTAGATTTGTACCTAAAATTTCAGCCCAACCATTAAAATAAGCATTGTCAACAATATAAAAGTTGATTGCACCAGAAATGTTATTTGTTGATATTAAGCTTGCAATTTCAGAGGGAAATGCAATATTATTTAAAGAAGAGTTATTAATAAAATCTTGTCCGATTTTATTGAAAGCAATATTATAATTGCTGAACTGTGAATTTAATTCATTTATTATTACACTTGTTTGGTAAGCTGGTATTCCTCCTGTTCCATTATCTTCTCTAACAATATGAAAATAAACGTTTAAACAAAGTGTTTCCTCGTTAGAACTGTTAGCATAAAGCATCCTTGATAAGGATGTGTAATTTTTGACAGGAGAATTTTTAGTAGTAGCACAGTAATCTTGCCCCAAAATAAAATTAGATGATAAAATTAAAACCAATAGTAGTAATTCTTTTCTCATTCGGATTGTTGTTTTTAAATTATGCCCAACGTATTGCTAAACACAATCGTGTTTGGTTGAATTATAGTTATTATCACTAAATATAGAAAAATTCTTATATCATTTAATGATTTTTACTATTAATTAGATAAAATGCAGAAAATCCAAATTATTTTTTCGTCATTTATTCACCATGCTCCAGCTCCCCAACTTCAACCATGACAAATTTGGCTTCCTTCTTGGTCAGTAGCCTGGTTTTTTTCGCTTTTTCGGTACTGTAGCCTCGAAACATTTTGATTGCTTTATAGATCAATTCGTTTAAATAATCTTCGGCCAAACCATTTAGTCGGCTTTTTAATTCGCCTTTGTGGCAAACGCGTTTAAAATTTTTCATCTGGGATCTAAAAATATTTGTTGACTAGAAGTGATAAGTACGATTATTTTTGGCTTGGGAATTGGAGCTTTAATCTGCTATTTAGGAGGTCTAATGGCTGTAGATATAGCGCCCAAACAGGCATCAGGTGCTGCATTAGGTATTGTTGGAATTATGAGTTATTTAGCGGCAGGTATTCAGGATATTGCAAGTGGCTATCTCATTGAAAATAATAAATCCGTAATAGATGGCGTTACTATGTACAATTTTGATAGTATTTCCGTATTTTGGATATCTTCTGCTGTTATTTCTCTTTTTTTAGCCTTACTTACCTGGAGGAAGACTTAAGAATTAACTAAACATATAAAAATTAAATAATGTTTACAGTAACAAATTCAAACCCATTGTCCTTTCCATAACGAATTATTCGATCTAAAGCTTTCAATTTAGCCTCTGCATTACCAAAATCAAAATCATGCATGAGCACAATAGAACCATTTTGGAGATAATTTTTAAACCTGGCAACCATTTCTTCTTTACTATTTTGTGTGTTGTCCCAATCCAAAGTAGTGATCGACCAAAGCACAGTGGTAACATTTTTATTTTTAAGAAAAGCTATTTGGTCTTCAGTAATTCCTCCAAATGGAGGTCTATAATATTGAGAATTAATACCAAACCTTTTCAGGGCATTAAAAGTTTTAAAAACTTCAGTTTCCCACAATGTTTCATTCCCAAGCTCAGTTCCATTCGCATGATCCCAACTATGATTTGCAATTAAATGGCCTTCTTTTTTAGCTTTTGATACCAGTTCGGGGTGTTTAATTATGTTTTGACCTAGCCAGAAAAATGTAGCTTTGACATTTTCTTTTTCTAAAACATTTAAAATTCTTGTCGAAATTTCGGTTGGTCCGTCATCAAAAGTTAAAGCCACCGTTTTTTTATTTGGATTGCCTCTAACCAAACAGTAGCCTGAACCTGAATTTTCTAATTGTAGAAAACGTTTAGGTATTAATGGTAGGCTATCCATGTTTTTAGTATCAAATACCTTTCCCGTTTTTGTTGATCTTGCCGGTTTATTTGTATTATTTACATAACCTTTAATGTAATTCGTCCATAGTTTATAACCAGCTTCTGAGGGGTGAACGCCATCAACAGCGTATTCTTCTATAATTAAATCATTTTGGTCAGCAAAAATGGAATGAAGATCTATAAGGATACAAAAATCCGGAAGAGATGATTTTATTATGTCATTCGTCTCTTTAATTTTATTTACCAAATACTGGTTGATCGTTGGTAAAATTGTTTGAACATATATCTGTGTTTCGGGAGATTTTGAGTGAATTGTATTTACAATTTCAAAAATATTATCTGAGATATTCTTAGGTGATAAATCAGCGCGAAACATGTCATTAATACCAATCAACAAAAATAGCTTCTCGGGCTTATAATAATAGATCTCTGCTAATCTATTTATGACTCCCTCTGTGACGTCACCTGCAATACCTCTATTTCTAACTTTAGGATTATTAAATCTTTTACTCCAATCGCCTCCTTTTTCTGTGATACTATTTCCTAATAAAACAATATCTCCAAAATGAAGCGGATTTGCCTTAAATTCCTGAATTTTTTCATTGTAATGCTTCCGATCCCATTCCAAATGATGAGGTATGATGATATCAGGGGATGGGTAGAGATAATCCAGGTTTTCAGTGTCTTCCCCTGCCTTATTTTGGGCAGAACAGGAACTCATCACAAACAAACTAAGGAATAAAATGACTATTTTACGCATTACTCAATTTTTGTTTTGTTTTCGATATTTAGTTTGGCCGGTTCTAAACCTTCTCCCTTCGCCGAGATTATTATTGGTTTTTTAAACCTTGTTGTTCTTAAAACAATTGTGGCAATACCAGCCTCAGCTTGTATTGGATTCTTTCCTACTAATTTAGCATCTTCTCCGTCAATTGAAAATGAAATTTGAGAGTTATACCATGGAACTAAAGTGCCATTGTGATCCGTAATTTTTGCATAAACAAAAACCATGTCCGGAAAGTCAGGATTTATTTCCTTTGATGAGAGATCATAACTTAATAAGATTTTAGTAGGGCTTTGCGGTGTTTTAACGCTATATTCGGCCACTTTTTTTCCATTTAAATAGCCTTCAGCCCGCAATGTTCCCGGAATAAATTTTTTAATATGAAAGGTAAACGGCGGGTGCTTTAAGGCATCATTATAAGGGGTTATTTCCGGAGATTTTTTAGTGACCAAAGAATCATTCAAATATAATGCGACCTCTTCACAATTACTGTAGACAGTTAAATCTAAAGGGGATTTTTCGGTCCAGTAACTGGCAATTTTAACCATTGGTCCTGAGTTTAGCTTAGGATTTAATTTCATATTGGCATCACGCTGACTTTGATAGAAGTAGTAGGAAAATTTGGGAATTCTAAAAACATCACTGATTCCGGAACTTTCGATATCATTACTATAGCCGCGATTATAATCGAACATCAACCAGTTGGCATCACCAATAATATTTTTCCCTTTTCGATTTGAATTGGCAGCCTCCTGAAAATTAAATGCCTGTTGCAATAATCGTTCTTCGCCGTGTGCCCGCAATTGCCGGGAGGAGCGTGCTTCTTTTTTTAAATTTGAGAATTGGGTTTGATTGAATCCGGCATTCTGAGCATAATACTCCCAATCACCATATTCGGCAACAAATATTTTCTTATTTCCATTGGCATAGTTATTCCAGTAATTTGGTGGTTTGGCGTGCTGGCGCGCCGGAATAAACAAATCGTAATTGGGATTATCGATCCAACAAGCGCTATAATAATTTCCAAATTTGAGTTCTTCTTTTAAGGCAGACGATGCTTTAGCCATAAAAGCTTTGCTCATACCGGTTTCATTTAATGAGGCTTCCCAAAAAATTACAGAAGGATGATTCCGGTCTCTTCTGGCCATATCCCTGATGTCCTGAATCGCATTTTCCTGAAATTTTTCATTTCCAAAGAATTGCCAACCTGTTAAGCTGTTCATTACCAAAATTCCGAGTTCATCACAGGCTTTCATAAACGCCTCTGCATGCGGATAATGGGACATACGTACAAAATCAAAACCTGCATTTTTAATTTTTACGGCATCCCGGTATTGTGCATCATCTGAAATCGCATAGCCTAAATATGGATATTCCTGATGTTCATTCGTTCCGCGGATAAATAATTTTTTATTATTGAGGTAATAGCCATCATCTCTAATTTCTGATTTTCGGATGCCAATGGTTTCACAGTAGGAATCAATAATTTGATTATTCGAAATAATTTGAACCTCTAATTGATATAAATTCGGCTGAGAAATTGACCATAATTTTGGGTTTTTAACTTGAATTTTCTGAATGATTTCTTTATCGGAATTTGACTTTATCGTAAAGGGTTCTGAGGTAAACTCAAGTTTTTTACCATTCTTATCAGTTAAGAAATAATTTAAAACAACGCTTTTATCCTTTGAGTAATCATTTTTAATATGGGTTTGGATAACCCCTGAGGCATTATCCTTAGATATAGAATCAAAATTAACATAAAGTCCACCACTTCCAGCTTTATTGGCTTCCATAGAATTGGTAATATGTAATTTATCCGTTGTAATTAGGTAGACATTACGGTAAATGCCACCGTAATAATTAAAATCCAATTCGTTTAAAGGTTTTCCCGGAGGAAAATTGGGGTTGTCATCATTGTTTCCTTTTACTCTGATGATATTCTTACCTCTCTTATTCAGATAAGGCGTAATATCAATGATGAAGGGTAAATAGCCTCCTGTGTGAGAGCAAACTTTTTGATCATTGATCCAAATATCGGCCATCTGCATAACGCCTTCGAAATACAAAAAGACCTTTTGGTTTTTTGAAAATGGCGCATTAAATGTTTTTTGATACCAGAAGGTCCCCTGGAATTGGTTATTTACAACCAAAGGTTCAATTTTAGCCGTATGTGGAAGCATAACCTTTTCCCAATCGGTTGGTATACTTTCGGAAATTTTAAACTCCCAATCAGTTCCAAAATTTATTTTGGTTCGGTTTTGAGCCGGTACAGAAAAAATAGAAAGGCAAATGGCACAAACAGCAAAGATTCTAAAAACTGATCTCATGAAATACATTAATTTTTGAAGGCGTCCAACGCCGGTGAAGGTTGTCCATTATCCTGCCAGGCGTTGAGTTGATAGCCACTCCAGCTTTTTGCTCCTTCGGGTTCCCAGTAAACCACGCCCAAACCTCTATTATTTGGAACACTTTTTACGGCTTTTATAACTGCTTTTAACATACCATAGGTGGTTTGTACCTTTTGATAATCTTCACCGACTTCAACAACCATGACGTCTTTGTCATAACGAGACACCATATCTTTAAGGTTATATTCCAGGTCAGCGATATTTTCTGTGTAATCCGTTTTTAACCAAAAGGGGTAATAGGACAAACCTATAATGTCATACTTCACATTATTCGCGGTCGCCTGGTCAAAAAACCATCTGAATCGGGCGTTATTATTTCCTTGATCTATGTGTACGATAACCTGGATATTTTTATCTATCGCTTTGGTCGCTTCATAGCCTTTATTCAGTAATTGCGCTAATTGTCCGAAATTATCTGTACTTCCATCCGGCCAAAGCATGCCTCCGGGTATTTCATTTCCAATTTGTACCCATTCCGGTGTAACTCCTGCTGTTTTTAGAGCAGAAAGGACATCAAAAGTGTGATCATAAACATCATTCTTCAATTCTTCAAAAGTATGATTTACCCAGGCCGCCGGTTTATTTTGTTTGCCGGGATCTGCCCAGGAATCACTATAATGAAAATCGATCATGATTCTCATACCGAGGTTTTGAGCGCGCACGGCCATGGCTACAGTTTCTTCTTTACTGCAGTGTCCCGTTAATTTATCATCAGAGGGATTTACAAAAACTCGAAGACGAATGGTATTGATACCTCTATCTTTCAAAAGTTTCAAACAATCTTTTGGACTGCCATCAGTGTCATAAAAGGTATAACCGGTAGCTTCCATCTGAGACAACCAACCTACGTCGGCTCCTTTAGCAAAGTTGTCATTTACGGGTAAAGGTGCTTCGGGCAGACTTTGATTTTTATCCTGAGCACTGCATGACCCCGCCAGAGCTAGAATGATTATAAGCTTAAATAAAAGTTTTAAACGCATGTGATTATTCCTTTGTAAATTATAATTCTGCTTTATAATGAAAGCACGTAGGTTCCTGATTTGAAGTTAACCGTAATAGTATAGGTTCCAGCTGCCGGTGCTGTTATATCGTAACCACCCCATGCTGGTACCGTAGCAGAACCGGATTCTATAAAGTTGCCACCCATTAATGGCTCAGATCCCGTTTTTGCCTTATACGCCGGATCGCTCCAGGTTAATGCTGAAATGAAATCGTATTTTCCTTCTGTAAGAGGAACGGTAATAGTAAAGGTGTAATCATCAACTTTTGTAAATTTTTGAGAAGGACCAGTAGACCAACCAAGCGGCGTAGCATCACCAATAATGTAGAGCTCATCTGGAACTGCCATTATCGAGGGCTCTGGTTCAACAGAATAGGTGCCTTCTACAAAATCAATAATAATCTTATAGGTGCCGGAATCTGCAGGAGATTTCATTGGAGTACCTCCCCATGCAGGTGTTGTATTGGAACCGGAAGGAATAAATTCTCCCCCTTCGGCTGGCACTGTATTGTCCGGAGCTACGTAGGCAGGGTCTGACCAACCTGAAGAACTGGTTATAAATGCAAAGTTTTTACCTCCTATTAGGTTTAATATTAATCCAAATCTATGATTGTCAATTTGAACCATTTTTTGTTCGTCGGGTATCGGATAATTCCAGTTGGAAGCTACGGCATCACCCTGAATATACAAACCAGCCGGCATCGCATATTTCAAATTCAACGTACTGAATGGTGTTACTGAAATGACCTTTGTGTCCGAGTAAACCGGCATAGCATCATACTTAAGATTGGCCTTCAAACGCACTTTTAATTGTCCTTCAACATCCGGATCTAATTTGAATTTTAGCGCGATGTAATTTAGTTCGGCATGTGTATATGATTTTTCATTTTCAATGAGTTCAGAAATTGCAGGTTCAGAAAAATCACCGCCCAGGGAATCAATTTGAATGGTAAAATTCGTTGGTGTATCAACGCCGTACCATGATTTATCCCAACTAAATGTAATGGCCGTTTGACTTTCGGCATTTTCCTTTTCGAGGGTCACATTATCGACACTCGAAGTTAATTTAAAATCACCGTCATTTGGTTTAGTAACAGTAGCTGTTTCCAGATCGTTACTACAGGAATGTAGCGCAAACATGGGAACAATTAGGGTAAATACTATTTTAAGAAGCTTTTTCATAATGATATGTTTAATATTTTCAAGTCTAATTTTAGAAGCCATCAATTTGCTTTAAGTTTGGATTAGCTAGTAAGTCAGCCGTAGGAATAGGGAATAAGTTATATTTATCGTCAACCGCACGTCCTTCTTTGATACCGCCTTTCCAGGCCCATAAATAGCTTCCTGAGGTTAGTTTATCATAACGAACAAGATCTGTACGACGCTGTGCTTCCCAATAGAATTCACGGGCTTTTTCATCTAAAATAAAATCAAGTGTTAAATCAGATGCCGTAATATTTCCTTCGGTGCTATTTGGATCATTTGCATAAGCACGCCCTCTAATTTGATTAACATAATTTAAAGCTGTAGACATATCACCTCCAGTTCCTCCTCTTAAAACAGCCTCAGCGTAGGTCAGGTAAATTTCTGCTAAACGGAACACCGGAAAATCAATATCTGCTATATTACCGTAATTGTTATTTTGCGTTATTGCGGAGCCATCCCGGTTTACATTTCTGTATTTATAGGCAGAATAACCGTCTGTACTGGTTGAAATATTATTTACTTCCAAATTCTGCCCATTAGTATAAAATTGGGCTCTTTTATCTATAGAAGTATCTGAAGTTGGGAACAGAGCCGGAATTTGTTGTGTAAAACGAAAGGCATTCCAGCTTCCAGACATGCCATTTATGGAGGCAGGAACCCCAGCCGCACCAAGAGATAAAAAGTTGGTACCATACCAGGTGATATCCGTATTGTTGAAATTAATGGTCCAGATAAACTCATTCGTATTTAAATAGTTATCGCCCAACATTAACCATGAATAATGTGTTTCCAATTGATAACCTGCGTCAATTACCTTTTTAGAATATGTTATTGCATCTGAATAGTGCTCTTGTCCGGTATAAACTTCGGCGTTCAAGTACATTCTTGAAAGTAGAGCCCAATCTGCGGCTTTATCCGGTCTACCTCGTTCATTTGTTCTGGGATCTGCAAGCATGGGTTCAATGTCTTTCAACTCACTTTCAATGAAAGCGAATAAATCTGCGCGTTGAATTTGCTCAGGTGAGGATGTCCCTAAATTCGCTTCCGTCGGAAAGGGAGGATTTCCATAGGCATCCATAAGGATATAGAAACAATAAGCTCGTAAATAGCGAATTTCTGCGCGATACTGTTTAATGGTGTCAGCATCACTTCCTGAAAATCCCCTTGCTGCCAAAATATCATCAGTAGACTCTTTAATAAAATTGTTGCATAAGGTTATTATTGAAAGGGAAGCATTATATACATTGGTAATTGCAGGTGAATCAGCACTCCAGGCCAATTCATGATAAATACCATCACCACCATCATTCCAGGTGCTTACTGCCATGTCTGTGGAATATTCCTGCATACTCCAATAAAACCTTAGAAATGTATTGTAAACCAGATTTGAATAAACCGAAGCTAAACTTTGCTTATAACCCTCTACACTGTTGTATTGTTTATCGTTCGTTAATGTGTTTTGAGGTAGTTTATTTAGGTCATCTGTACATGAGTTAAAATTGGCTGTAATAACTAAAAGTATTACTGTAAAAACCCATTTATTAATTGTTTTGTTCGAAGTTTTCATGTTTATTTAGTTATTAGGTTAAAAGTTAATATTTAATCCCAGGGCATATACTCGGGGAACTGGATAGGAATTCTCATAACCTCCTGTTGATTCCGGATCTAATCCATCATAGTTTGTAATTGTAAATACATTTTGCACAGATGCATTTATGCTAAGACCAACAGTTGAGTTGACCAGTGTTTTTCCAAAATTGTACCCCAATGTGATATTATCCATTTTGAGAAATGAAGCATTTTGCAAATAGAAATCACTATAGCCTTGAGCCGGGTCATTATGACTAAAAAGCGTTTTATAGTATAATGTATTTAGATTTTGTGATACTTGATAATTCGTTATTGCCACGGTGTTATCATAGGGGTGGAAAAACATGTAATGATCCAAATTAGCATGCAAAGAAGTACTCAAACTCCATTTTTTCCAGGCGAAATTGGTACTGAAACCCATAAGGTATCTAGGTGCCGTAGATTTATCGGTGATGTAACGGTCATCGGCATTCAAAATGCCATCGTTATTTAAATCACGCATCTGACCTTCAATGGGCATTCCATTTTGGTTATACACCTGATGATAGAGATAGAATGTGTTTCGAGGATAACCAACGGTATTCACTATGGTGCTACTACTAAATAATCCTACGCCGCTATCATTGGTGTTACTGAGTTTGGTTATTTTACCTTCGTTATAAGTAAAATTGAAATTGATATCCCAATTCATATCATCCTTTTGAATTGGAATGGCGTTTAGTGAGAATTCTACACCTTTATTTTCCATATTACCAATGTTCAGAAGCAAGGAATTTCCAAAATTAACACCCAATGGTATGATCGTATTGTTTAGTAAATCTTTCGTCTTTTTTTGGTACACATCGATACTTCCATTAATTCTATTGTCTAAAAAACCAAAGTCTAAACCAATATTTGCTGCTTCGGTTTGCTCCCATTTTAGATCTGGATTATACACTCCGGGAGAAACTGTGGTATATGGCGTGTTTCCGAAAGTATATTGATTTGAAGCATTACCAAGGGAATAACCGGGAATGTAAACATAGTTTCCAATACCGTCTTGCTGACCTGTTACACCATAACTTAATCGAAGTTTCAAATTGGAAACAACCTTGCTATTTTTAAGGAAATTTTCTTGATTTATTTTCCAGGCTAATGCAACGGATGGGAAAAGACCCCATCTATTCTTATCAGGGAATCTGGATGATCCATCATCACGAAGTGAAGCTGTCAATAAATATTTTTCATTCAAGGTGTAATTAAGTCTTCCATAAAATGATATGATGGAATGACTTGGCTTGTCGAATGGAAATGTAGGATCGCTATTGGGCTGTTTTGTGCCATCAGCTTTATAGGTTGGATAAAAATAATTTGTAGTTACAAAATCATTGTAGGAGTACCCAACGGTGATATCAAATTTACTCTTAATAGATTCCAATTCCTTACTGTAAAACAAATAGGATTCCAGAAGGGTGTTTTTGACTTCAGTTGAAGGGTTTGCATCATAAATATAACCACCGGAAATATTAGATGGAAAATAGTTCGCCGGAGCTGAAGCTCTGTAGGTTCCACGAGCAATATCATAACCAGCATTAACATTTACATGTAAATCCGGTAAAAAATGTAAGGAATAATCAAGTTGAATATTTCCAACACTTCTTTTGTTTTCGCTTTTATTGGTTACCTGATACAGCATACTCACCGGATTAATAATGGCTAAAGCGGGATTTGATGCGAATTGGGTATATTGAAAATAACCACCATAGGTTTGATCATCTACATAAACAGGTTGGGTAGGGTCAAACGCCGTAGATGTCCATAAAGCACTTTCGTTAGCAATGCGCTGATCCTCTAGGGAACCTTTTAAGTTCAGATTAACTTTAAGGTGGTTATCAAAAAACTTTGGATTTAAATTAACCAAAGCTGTTAAGCGTTTGTAATTGCCCGTTTTTAGAATACCGTCTTGATCGAGGTAACTAACTGACGCTCGGTATGGTAATGTTTTTTTAATAGCTCCTGAAACACTAATATTGTTTTCGGTAGCCAACGCAATTTGGTACACTTCATCTTGCCAATCTGTATTGGCATTGCCAGGTGGTGTATTACTATAACCTATTTCATTTACCAATGCTCTGTATTGGTCAGCAGATAGTACAGAAGCCTTATTTATAATTTTTGAAACCCGCGTAGTCGAGGAAATATTGACTTTCGTTTCGCCACTTAAATTTCCTTTTTTAGTCGTAATAATAATAACACCGTTTGAGGCACGAGATCCATAAATTGCGGATGCGGATGCATCTTTAAGAACGGTAAAACTTTCAATATCATTAGGATTCAATTGGCTTAATATTCCTGGCCCGTCATTCCAACCTTCCAAAGGAACACCGTCTACTACAAATAATGGATCATTACTCGCATTTAAAGATGAGCCTCCTCGAATCAAAATATTACTTCCTGCACCGGGTTTTCCACTAAAAGGCGTTGTTTGAATACCCGGCAATTTATTGGCAATAAGTCCTTCTACATTGGTAACAGGAGCTTTTTGAAAATCCTCTGTACTTATTGATGCTACAGAGCCCGTTAAATCCTTCTTTTTCTGAGTTCCGTAACCGATAATAACCACTTCATCTAAAGCTTTGGTGTCTTCCTCCAAGGTAATAACAAGTGAATTTTGATCTCCTAAAGTAACTTCTTGAGTTACATATCCGAGATAAGAAATGATTAAGGTACTTACATTGTCATTAATGGTTAAAGTGAATTGGCCGTCAAAATCCGTAACCGTTCCGGTATTGGTTCCTTTGGCTAATACAGACGCTCCAATCAAAGGATTTGAGGATTTGTCGAATACCTTACCAGAAATTGTTTTGGTTTGACCTATGGCCAAAGCACAAAATAGAAATAGAAGCATTGATAAAAAGGTTTTTGGCTGCAAAACCTTTAATGGTACATTTTGTTCCATACAAAATTAGTTTAGTTAGTAATTGGTATTCAAATTTACTTACTACGGTAGGTTAGTGGGGGTAAAAATTCATTGAATAAAGGGGTGAAAACTAGTCTAAATCTTATTATTGGCTTTAAATTACAACGAAGTGTTGTAATTATTCGTTTTTAATGTATTCCGAGGGATTCTTACCAAAATGTTGTTTGAATATTTTGCTAAAATATTTTCGATCAGAATACCCCACGTGGTAACAAGCATCTTTAACAGAAAAGTTTTGTTCTGAAATTAACCGCTTTGCTGTCTTTAATTTAAAATCCTTTACAAATTCAATATAACTCATATTCGTTAATGCCTTGATTTTTTTATAGATGACAGAATGACTCATACCCATGTCATCACAAACAACATTTATATTTAAATCCGGATCGGAAATATTATCTTCAAGGATTTTAATGAGTTTACTCATGAATTTTTCATCCATTTTGGAAAGGTTTAATTCACTAATTGGAATCAATTCGTTTTTCCAAAATTTGTCATGTAATAGGGATCTTGTTTTTAAGAGATTTCTAATTCTACTTTTTAAAAGTTTTTCATGGAAAGGTTTCGTCACGTAATCATCAGCGCCAACATCAAAACCTTCTATTTTATGAGTAAAGGAAGCTCGTGCTGTAAGGAGTATAACAGGAATGTGTGAGGTTCGTGAATTTGTTTTAAGTTTTTTAGTTAGCGTTACCCCATCCATTATTGGCATCATAATATCGCTTATAATAATATCGGGCAATGTCTCTTTTGCTTTCTCGAAGGCTTTTTTACCATTTTTTGCTTCTAAAACGGTATAGTCCTCCGATAACAACTGAACAACATAATCCCTAATGTCATCATTATCTTCAACAATGAGCAGAGTAGCGGTTTCTTGATTTATTTCGTTCGATTCTTTTCCTGCGCTTATGTCTTCATTTGAAAAAGACTCCTCAGTTTCCAAAAAATAATTTTCTAATAACTTTTCCTCATATTCGCCTGAGATTTGCTCAACTTTGAAATGGTCTTTCCCTTTCTTTAAAATAATTTTAAATGTGCTACCAAGACCTTTTTCACTTTCCACAATAATATCGCCTTGATGTAATTCAATGATGTATTTTGAAATGGACAGACCTAAACCAAAACCACCTTCTTCAGAAGAAAGACTAGCATCTGTTTGGTAGAATCGGTTGAAAATTTTGGCTAATTGGCCCTTAGTTAATCCAACGCCTTTATCTTCAATTTCAATAATCACCTGGTCTGATTTTTCTAAAACTGAAATTTGAATCGATCCTTTTTGATGGGTGAATTTAAATGCATTGGATAAGATGTTATAAAACACTTTCTCCAATTGATTTTTATCAATCCAAACGGCAATATCAGGCGCTGATGATTTAAATGTGAAGTCTATATTTTTTTGAAGCGCCATTTCCTTGAAAGACAAATAAATTTCTTCACAATAATCAACAATATTTGTTTTCGAAACTTTTAATTGAATTTCCTTTTGCTCCAATTTTCTAAAATCAAGTAGTTCATTTATAAGTTTTAATAATTTGTTTCCATTCTTTTTAATGGTGTTTACCGGGTTTGAAAGATCTTCATCCAGGTGCTCACTTTTAGATACCAGTCGATTAATTGAAGCTAAAATCAACGTGATGGGCGTTCGAATATCATGAGAAATATTAGTGAAAAATTGTTGTTTCAAGTTGTACAGCTCAACATCTTTTTCATGCGTTAATTTTTCTAATTTCAAATTGGTTTTCATTTGTTCCCAAGCCAAAATATATTTTCTAAATAAATAAAAGCTTAAAACAACTAAAAAGGCATAAAAAACATAAGCGTACCATTCCAACCAAAAAGGTTTTAAAATAGTGATGTTTACAGACCTATAATCATTTCCCCAATCACTTCCTGTTTCTCTGCTTTTTACCTTAAACGTATAATCTCCCGGCGAAAGGTTGGTGTAGGTTACAGTGCGATCTTTTCCTATCTCTCGCCATGTCTTATCAAAGCCTTCCATTTGAATGGCATATTCACAATTTGAAGAAAAGGGAATTTTTAAAGCTGCAAACTCAAAAGTGAGAACATTCAAATTGTGCTTCAATGTGATGTGGTTGGTAAGGGTGATGTTCTTTTCCAAAATTTGATTGTCACCAATAGGTACCTCCTTATTAAAAAGCTTGAAATCTGTGATTTTAACTGGAGGATGACTATTCTCCTTTTTAATTTTATCAGGATTAAATCGTACTAATCCGTCAGATCGACCGAAGTAAAGTAAACCTTCAGAGTCCTTAAAAACTGAATTGATATGATATTCTCCTGCCAGATCCGAATAATCAGTAAAGTTGTTGGATTGATAATCGTATTTATAAATTCCTTTTTTAGTGCTGAACCAAATATTTCCACGCTCATCCTCTACAAGAGCTACTTCTGATTGATTATTGAGTTCTTCATGACTATCCAAATGTGTGAACTTTTTAGTTTTAGAATGAAATATATTTATTCCTCCCTCAGAGGTTCCTATCCAAACATTGCCTTTTGAGTCTCTAAGAAGACTTAATATGTTGTCCGATGTCATAGCATCGGGTAATTCCCCTTTGAGCTTCACCCGAGTATTTTTTCGAGTTTTAATGTTAAAAATATTGAGGCCTCCGCCAAAAGTTCCCAACCAGAGACTATCTCCGATTTTTTCCATCGCTACGATGTTATCATTACTAAGTGAAGTACTGTCTTTTTTATTTTCGCGAAACGCTGTAAAGGTTTCATTTTTGGTATCAAAATAATTGAGCCCACCTCCCCAGGAAGCTATCCATAAATTATGTTTTTCATCTTCAATGATAGCTCTAATATCATTAAAACTCAGTGATTCCTGGTTGTTAGCCTCATGTTTAAACTGTTGCGAGGTCTTAGTTTTCAAATTGAATTTTATCAGTCCGTTGGCATAGGTGCCAATCCAAAGAATTTGGTCGTTACTTTTATGAAAGCATTGGATATAATCCCCTCCCAAAGAATTTCCGTTGTCCTTGTTGTATTCCTTTATACTTTTTTCTCTGGAATTGAAAACGGTTAATCCTCTACCGTCCGTTCCCAAGAACAGGTTTTCTTTGTCTTTGTAAATTGATAAAACAGTTATAGGATTTAATCCTCTAATATCACTTGGAATGAGGTCAAAATTATCCTTTTGAGTTAAAATATTGATACCATTCCAGGCTGTTCCAATCCAAATATTAGACATATCATCCTCAGCAATGGCATAAATGGCATTTCCCGAAAGGGAAGAATTGATTTGTGGGTTATGATTGAAATTATGAAAAACAGGTGATTGGCTTTTAGGGTTTTCAACTTGAATAATACCATTTCCATCGGTTCCAACCCAAAGATTACCCATTTTATCTTTGAATAGAACCCGAACAATGGCATTTTCTTTTTCCTGGTTTGAATTGGAAAAATAATGGGAAAATTTTTGCTGTTCAATGTCGTATTTTAAAAGACCCCCACCACTGGTTCCAATTAAAATAATATGATCACTTAATGGTAAAACCGTGTGAATAAAATCGCTAAAAACGTTAGTGTTTGCGTTAATATGAGTGAACACTTTCTCTTCTAAAGAAAATCTATTCAGTCCGCCACCAAATGTTCCAATCCACAAATTACCATTAACATCCTCGCAAATACTGGAAACATTATTTTCAAAAACAAGATTGTAGTTTTTATTTTGATTATTGTAGGTTTCAAATGAATTTGTTCGTTCATTAAAAAAGCACAGGCCATTTTCTGTTCCTATCCAAATTTGATGATTTGAATCTTCGTACAAACAATAAATTTGATTTGAAGAAATCGATTCGGGATTATTGGCATCATACTTATAAACTTTAAAATTATCATTTAATTTATCATATAAATTTAGTCCGCCTCCCAAAGTTGCAACCCAAATTCTCCCCTTACTGTCCAAAAGAATATTGCTGATGTTATTAGAACTAATATTGCTACTTTGATTATCATAAATCTTAAATTCTTTACCATCGTAGCGGTTAAGGCCTGTTTCTGTACCAATCCAAACGAAACCATTTTTCTCTTTTATGATTCCGGTAATCCTATTGCTCGATAAGCCATTGGATTGGTTTATTTTTTGAAACTTAACAGGTGTTTGGGAAAACGAAGAAAAAATGGATAAAATAAAAAGCCCAAACAAAAGTTTATGCCTGAGTATTTGAAAAACATTATGTCGCAAAAGCCTCATATTAATACCAACTATTTTTTCAGTTTGCTTTTCTTTTACAGTTAAATATAAATGTAATTAAATTTAAAACACTGGTTTTAAGCAAATCTATTAGTACAAGATAAAATTGAATTTGCAGAGTTTAAGTTGTAAAAAAGGGCACAAATTTCAATTGTGCCCTTTGTAACTAAGTAAACTCAAATAAAAACAAACATTTTAATTATGTAATTTTCTATCTCGTAAATATTCTAAAAGCATTTCAGGCCTATCTGTTTGAATCATATTAACCCCATGATCTACAAACCAACCATAAATACTATCTTTGTTTTTAACCGCCTCATTGTCGTCATGACCTGCATTTAATGAAGCCCAAAGCGAATTCACCCAAACACGACTCCCATGCTCTTTAATTTTTGAAAATCGTTTTAAGACGCTTGAAGTATCTTTGGAAAATACGATTTCGAAAGCTTTAACATGGAGTTGAGATTGATAATCGCTTATGGTTTGCAAAGGGTCACTATCCGTATCTAAATTGATTATAGGCATGAAAATGATCGTATCCAATTTTTTTCCAAAATCAGAAAGAACTTCATGGGCTTTTTTATTATATCCTTTTAAAACAATTTGATTGGTGGTTCCTGTTTTTTTAGCTAATTGGAACGCCTCATCAAAAAAATCATAGGCACCATCTAAATTGACAAGAATTTTTCCTTTGCAAGTGTTCAGAGCCTCCTCCAATGTTGGAATCTTATATCTTGTGTAATTACCGGCACCATTTTTAAGGTATAGTTTTTTAATGGAATCTAAAGTCCATTCAGAAACCAAGCCTTTTCCTGTGGTTGTTCGGTCCAGGGTTGCATCGTGCATAATAATAAGCTTGTTGTCCTTTGTTTTTTTTACATCCATTTCAACCATGTCGACACCCATTTTTATAGCACTTTCCATAGCTTCTAATGAGTTTTCAGGAAAATTGCGCCAATCGCCACGGTGAGCAATGACTAATATATCCTTTCCATTGGGATTATTTAATTTTTTAATCAGTTCATCTGTGTGCTTTGAAAATTGATTTTCGGATGAAGTATTTTGTTCGCAGGAATAAACAATTAAAATAGTAGCAATACTAAATATTAGTAAATTGATTTTTTTAAAAAACATCTATAGTTCGTTTGTCCTAAATAATATTAGTTATCTCAATATTACAAATGAAAAATAAAATGCAGGGGGTGAAAATTAATCAAAGTTAGGGGGAGAGTTACGTTAATTAAATAATGAAGAAAACTTCTCCATTTCCGTAATCAAAAGGTTCGACAAATTTTCTACTCCCACTACAAGTAAAACCAGTTCTGAAAGCAACTGGTTTTTTTTGTATTCATAAGTAAAATACATGGATTATCAATTTTGTGATATACGACCATTATGATATAGACATCATGTTTTGCCTGTAAATTCCCCTCAAAGCACCCAACCAGCAAAACGAGTTAATACTATTCCCACTACTAAAAAAGCCGAACATTTTCATATCCGGCTTTTTTGTTATTTCTTGTTATTAATGATTAATATTTATTTTCCATAAACTCCTGCCAGGCGATGCACCAAACGGTCTGTTTTTTTAAACAGGTCTAAAAAGGGTTTGATTAGACTCGGTTTCGCCTGAAATGGCGTTAATTCAAACCAAAGTTTAAATTCACAGTCCCGATTGCTTTTAATTACTAAGGTGTCTTTTATTTCAAAATCATAGTATTTCTTGTTTTCAACACACTTTGTTTCTCTGGTATTAGAAACAAGTTTTGAGGTGTCGTTAGCGGCATAAATTCGAAGTGTGGAATACGTTCCCTTTGCTAATTTCGAAAGGCATCGCGTTCTTATAAATTCACCGGAGCTCATGCTCTTAATTTGGACCGGCGTTTCACCCGGACTTTTGAAAATGTTATGTTCCTGGCCTTCGCTATCAATAGCGGAAATACTTTTTATGCAAAGATCAATTTGGGAAACTTCTGATTTTAGTAATGTATTATTTTTTAGAGTTATTTCTTCTGTATTCAAATCGCCGGTATACCAAAAATGTGGTTGATACATAATGGGATACGACAGGTAATTATTCGGGTATCTTTTAATCGCTTTCATAATTCATTGTATTTTAAATTATACACTGCAAAATTAGGTTGAGGAATTTGCCTCAACAATAACCGAATTGACAAGTTTCTATGCTATATTGATCGCAAAACACTGTTTTACATCATTATAATGTTAATTTAATATTAATGGCAGGTTAAATTCATGTTGCGATAGAGATCATTTTCAATGAAACCGATCTCCTTTTGTAACAATAGTTACGTCTTTCTTAAAATTCCTGACTTATTTTTGTAAATGGATTTAAACCAGAACTTTTGATTATGTCATTATTAGGAAAATTATTTGGTTTGGGAGGTTCCCAGACTGATGCTGTTAAAGTACTTTCTAATCAGGAATTTAAAGAAGGTATGAAAAAGAAGAATGCACAATTGGTAGATGTGCGCACCCCTGGAGAATTCCGCCAGGGTCATTATAAAAACGCAAAGAATATCGATTTTTTCGACAGTACTAATTTTATGAAGCAATTTGAAAAATTCGATAAAGAAAAACCCCTGTATTTATATTGCAGGAGTGGTATGCGAAGCCATAAAGCGGCTATTAAATTAGCTCAGGCAGGTTTTCAGGAAATCTATGATTTGCAAGGCGGTTACAGATAAAAAGATACTTTGAATCCGCCAGGATTTAAAGGTAGTTCAATGTTTTAATTAGATTTGAGTTGAAAAGGCAGACTTTTGGGTCTGCCTTTTTATTTTTTTGTGTTTCCGAAAAAATTCAATTCAAACGATCTGGTTATGCCGTCTATTTACCTTTTCCAATAATTTGGAAAACATACTTATGGCTTTAAAATTGCTTAAGATTTCTTTGCTAATTTTAAATTAAATAATTGAAATCAATTGAACTAAGGGCGTTTAATTAGCGATCTTCCTATAATTTTCAGGGTATTTTTTTTGAATTATTTTAGATGACTTTAAAAGTTTAGAACCTGATTCCAATAACTGCTAATTCTTCCTCCCGGCTTTAATACAAAAACTCAGAAATGGGAAATATACTTTCCGTGTATACCAATGATGTTGATCGTATAAATGAATTATTTAGATATTTTCTCGTTGTTGCTGCCATTATTTTTCTGCTCGTTGTAGGTTATACCTTTTATTATGTTTTTAAATACCAAAGTAAGAAGCAGTTAGAATTACCCAATCAGGAAGAGGGTAGTGACCGTATAGAGATCATCCTGGCAACCATAGCAACGGTTATTACTGCGGTTTTTGTGTATCTCACCATTACGTCTATCAATACTATTCAGAAAATTCCTGAACACCCTAAACCATTTCTGGAAATCACCGGACACCAATGGTGGTGGGAAGCCAAATATCCTCAAAGCGGTGTTATCACGGCGAATCAAATATATATTCCTACGGGTAAAAAAATTCTTTTAAAATTGACCTCTGCCGACGTGGTTCACGATTGGTGGGTTTATAAATTAGGCCGTAAAATAGATATGATTCCGGGGCGCTATAATTACATGTACATGTATGCTGATAAACCTGGGGAATATCTCGGGGCCTGCAGTGAATTTTGCGGCGTAGAGCACGCCCGCATGCGTATCAGGGTCATTGCCTTAAAACCCAAAGACTTTAAAGTCTGGCAAAAACATCAACTACAACCGGTGGTTTCTAAACCTAAGGATGCTTTATTTGAAAAGGGGAAAGAATTATTTGAAGAAAAAACATGCACCAACTGCCACGCCATCAATGGGACACCGCACAAGGAGGATATAGGCCCGAACCTAACCCATTTTGGAAGTAGAAAACGGTTTTTATCTGATATGTTGGTTAATAATAAGACAAATTTAACGGCATGGATTACAAATCCGCAAAACGTAAAATCCGGGGCGAAAATGCCCAATTTTATTTTGTCGAAATCAGAGATCAAAGCTTTGGTAACCTATTTACATAATTTAAAATGAGTTTTTTTATCGACATAACCGAAGAAAATGATCAATTACCCACGCTTAAAACCGGACGTGGTAAATTGGCCTGGCTGGCTTCAGTAGATCACAAACAATTAGGTATTATGTACCTCTGGTTAGCTTTGTTCTTTTTCGTAGTAGGCGGGTTAGAAGCGATGGTAATTCGAGCACAATTGGCACTACCTGAAAACCATGTAGTTTCCCCGGAAACTTACAATCAGATCTTTACCATGCACGGGACCACCATGATCTTTTTAGTATTAATGCCTGCCTTTATCGGTTTGGGAACGTACTTAATTCCTTTGATGATCGGTGCGAATGAAATGGCTTTTCCCCGACTGAATGCTTTTAGTTTTTGGATGACAGCTTTAGGTGGATTCTTGCTGTATTTTAGTTTTTTCGCCGGTGGTGCTCCGGATGCCGGATGGTTTAATTACGCGCCGTTGAGCGAACATAACTATTCTTCAACACAAGGTGTGGATTATTATCTTATCGGATTGATCCTAACGGGCATCGGAAGTATCGGTGCAGCATTAAACTTTGTAACCACTGTTCTTACCTTAAAATCTCCAGATATTAAATTGAACATGTTACCACTTTTTGTTTGGATGATATTTATTAACGCCTTTTTGATCCTGGCCGCTTTCCCTTTACTGAACGCTGGATTGTTTATGCTGCTAATCGACAGGCAAATGGACGCTCATTTTTTCCTGCCCTCTACTGGAGGCTCCGCGGTACTTTGGCAGCATTTTTTCTGGGCATTTGGGCATCCCGAAGTTTATATTTTGGCTTTGCCTGCTTTCGGCATAATTTCAGAGGTTGTTCCCGTATTTTCACGAAAGCCTATTTTTGGATACAAATTTGTGGCGGCCTCCTCGGTGGCTATAGCCTTACTTGCTTACAGTGTTTGGGCGCATCACATGTTTGCAGTGGGCCTTTCTAATGCCGTAAATAGTTTTTTCGCTATTAGCAGCATGCTTATTGGTATTCCTACCGGATTGAAGGTGATCAACTGGATCGGAACCATGTACAAAGGCCAGATCAGACTCACGCTTTCTATGTTCTTTGTTATCGCTTTTTTGATCGATTTCACACTAGGAGGACTCAGTGGTGTGTCTTTTGCCATTGTGCCTATCGACTGGCAATTAACCGATACTTATTATCTTGTTGCCCATCTGCACTTTGTGTTTTTAGGCGGTAGTCTGTACGGAATTTTTGCAGGAATCTATTATTGGTTCCCAAAAATGAGCGGTAGATTCTTATCAACCAAATTAGGGAAATGGCATTTTTGGTTGTTTACGATCGGCTTTAACCTAACCTTTTTCTTGCAGCATATTTTAGGGATTCTCGGTATGCCTCGCCGAGTTTTTACGTATCCCAACCTCCCTTACTGGAAGGTATTGAATTTCTTTTCCTCTTTGGGAGCTGTGCTTATGTTTTTCGGTATGGCTGCATTTTTCTGGAACATATATGTGACTTTGAAAAAACCCAGAACCGCAACAGCGAATCCATGGGATGCATGGACTTTGGAATGGGCAACACCATCACCACCAACACTTAAGAATTTTGATGAAATTCCCCGGATACATAGCCGACGTCCGCTTTGGGATTTGAATCATCCCGATAACCCAGATAAAAAACTGAACTAATTAAAATGAACAAAGGAAAATTATTAGCACTGTTCTTGATTTTTTCGGAGGCTTTCTTTTTTGTAGCCTTGATCATTGCTTATGTGTATTATCGGAATTTTTCAAAAAGAACGTCAACAGTTGCAGAATACTTAGATGCCGTGCGATCCGGAATCTTCACATTATTTCTTATTGGAAGTAGTATTACGCTCATTTTGAGCAAACGGGCCTTGCATCAACAAAGATGGGTCCGCTATAAGTGGTTTTTAGGACTCACTATTTTATTGGGAATCGTTTTTATAAGTGGCCAAATCACAGAATATATGGGTTTGTATAAAGAACAAATTACGGTACATAAAGATGTTTTTGGTTCCAGTTTTTTCACCCTGACCGGATTTCATGGACTGCATGTGATTTTGGGCTTATTAGCCTTGTCTATTTTATTTATGATGTCTTTTAGTAAAATGAAAAAGGTGGCAATCTCAGGGTTTGAAGGCGTCGATATATACTGGCATTTTGTGGATGTGGTTTGGCTATTCGTGTTTTATTTTGTTTATATAACACCATTATTATGAGTTTATTAAAGTATTTTTTAACGCTTCAACATTGGTCAATTATCGGGTTGCTTTTTCTGATAGGGATACTTTTTATTTATTTTTTAAAGTGGAAGACCAACAGAAATCAAAAATTATTTTTTGTTGTTGGTGTATGTTCAATTTACCTGGTTCTTGGTTCGCCTTTGGCGGAATTTAAAGCTTTTGGGCTCCATAGCATTGCGATGTTCCAGCAAATTATTTTACTCATGGTAGGACCCATTTGGATATTAAGGGGTTTGCCATCGACGCTATTCAAAAATACCGTTTTTGGCAAACTTTCAATCTTCGATCATCCAAAGGACTATTTGTTGTTAACCTTGGTGGCTGCTTCAGTAGTCATGTGGGGAGGACATTTTTTGAATGCTGCTATGGTGGCTTCAAAATCCGGAATGTTTGAAAGTGGTATTCATGCAGGTCAAGAAAAGTGGTTATCAGCTGTACCGTTTTGGCCCATGTATATTTTATTTTTTGTAACAGGATTTTTGTTTGCACTGCCTGTTTTTCATCCTGAAAAGGGTAAACGATTACATCCTGTTAAAAGTGTAATTTACTTATTTACGGCTTGTGTGAGTTGTTCAATTCTTGGATTATATATCACCTTTATGGCATCATCCCCTTCGGTCACAAATAATTTTCAAATGTTTTCAGATCCGAATCATTTGATTTCAATTACACCCAAAACCGATCAGGAAATAGCGGGTCTATTAATGTGGGTACCGGGCTGTATTCTGTATGTGATATCGTCTATGGGTCTATTACTTCCCTGGTATGATAGCACATTATCAAGCTATAAAAAACAAAAAGAACTGAATCATCATCTGAAAAAATCCTTTTGAAATTATGGACACTAATATGCAAAAATATAAAGCGAAACCTGAAAAATTACCCAAACCCACCTATTGGCCATTCTTTCTGGCTTTGGCAGTAGTTTTGATGTTCTGGGGAATTCTTACTTCATGGTTCATTACAGGAATAGGCGTTGTCATATTTTCTGTTTCCCTAGCCGGTTGGTTGGTAGAATTGTATAAAGAAATTTCAAATCATTAGAATTTATGGGATGTCCGTGTGAACAAGATTCGAATAATAAGCCTCAGAATTTTGAGGATCGCCGAAGTTTTCTTACCAAGTTAACCTTCGGTATTGGGGCGTTTATTGCTGCTTTATTAAGTTTTCCTCTTATAATAGCAATGCTGGATCCTATTACAAGAAAAAAAGGTCATAAATGGCGAAAGGTTGGAGATCTTAACGATTTTGAAATCGGTTGCATGAAAATGGTAAGTTTTGAAAATGCTTCACCCTATAAATGGAGTAGTAAAATCGCCTATTCCGCAGCTTACATCCGTAGGGAATCGGAACATGAATTTACAGCCTTTTCAGTGAATTGTACACATTTAGGTTGTCCGGTACGTTGGGTGGCTAAATCCGAGTTATTCCTTTGTCCTTGTCATGGCGGGGTTTACTATAAAGATGGTTCTCGAGCTGCAGGTCCGCCACCAAGAGGATTATACTCCTATCCGATTCGGGTTACAAACAGCCATGTAGAAATAGAGACTGAAGCAATTCCTATTACGACGATGGACTCTTAAAGGATGATTAATTTCAATTATTGAAATTGAAAGAAAGTCTTCATAAAAAACGAATGAAATGAAAAAACGATTGAAGAAAATATGGAAGTGGCTAGATGATCGGGGCGGATTGAGCGATCTCATGAAACCGCTTACCACACACCTGGTGCCCCCGGAATCCAAATGGAATTATGTGTGGGGCAGTGCAACCTTGTTTTGTTTGATCTTGCAGGTTATTACGGGGATCACATTAGGATTTTTGTATCAACCTTCCGCGGATGTTGCCTATCAATCGTTAGTTTATATTGAAAACCAGGCTTTTTTAGGAAGTTTTATTCGTGGACTTCATAATTGGGGGGCTTCCGCCATGATCCTATTAATGGGAATTCATATGATTCGGGTTTATATTAACGCAGCATACAAATATCCGCGTGAGATGAGCTGGATCACTGGTGTTTTTTTAATGGCATTCACCATTATTATGGCCTTTACCGGACAATTGCTGCGTTGGGATAATAATGGTGTTTGGTCTGCTGTGGTAGCCGCTGAGCAAATTGGTAGGATCCCCTGGATTGGGCATTGGTTAGCATATTTTGTTTTGGGGGGAGAAACTATTGGAGGTGAAACTTTGAATCGGTTCTTCGCTTTGCATGTTTTTCTTTTTCCGGCATTATTATTTTTGTTTGTAGTTTATCACCTTTATTTGGTTTTTAAAAATGGAATTTCTGAACCTCCCAAAATTGGACGTGTAGTTGATCCCAAAACCTACCGAGACTGGTACGAAAAAATGCTGTCTAAAAAAGGAGTTCCATTCTTTCCCAATGCTATTTGGCGTGATGCTGTTTTTAGTGCGTTTGTTCTGATTATTATTGTTGGTCTGGCCTGGTTTGTTGGCGCAACGCCTTTAACCTCAAAACCTGATCTGGCAAGTGTTCATGCAAACCCTAAACCCGATTGGTATTTTACCTGGATTTTTGCTTTATATGCTTTAATGCCTCGTCAGTTAGAGTCATATGTTATGTTTTTTGGACCTTTGATTGCCGGTGTGTTTTTGTTTTCAATTCCTTTTATGTCGAATCGTGGAGAGCGCAGTCCGTTGCGTCGCCCTTGGGCCGTTGCCGGTATCGTTTTTGTAATTTTAAGTATCGGTTCTCTATGGTACGTGGGAACGAAAGAACCCTGGTCGCCACGATTTAATGCTAAACCGCTTTCAAAGTATGCTACAGTTCCAGATCCGAGTACAAAAGTGCAAAAAGGTATTGATCTGTTTAATACGGCTGGTTGTATTTATTGTCATAGGATAGGAAATCATGGCGGTATTCGCGGACCGGAACTCACAGATGTTGAAAATAGACTAACGCGAAAACAAATGATTATTCGTATCGTAAATGGTGGAAACAATATGCCGGCTTATGGAGGCTCATTAAAAAAAGAGGAATTAGATGAAATCGTCAGCTTTTTAATAGCGAAGGATAAAAAATAAAATGTTCAACATGATAGAGAATCTTAACACGAATTTCGAATGACCAATTCTGTATCTATGACAACTTTTTTATGAGTGATAGGAATATTTTTTAATTTACAATCAATTTCATCAAATAGAAGAACGGCCGAAGTTTCTCCCATTTTATAAGCGTTTTGATCAATCGAGGAAAGGGTGGGTGTAATTACAGAAGCCATGAACCAGTTACTGAAACCGAATAGGGCAATTTCATCAGGGATTTTTATCCCTTGCTCATTAAAATAATTTATGGCACCAATAGCCAACAGATCATTCACCGTAAATATGGCATCAACATTTTCACCATGATCTTCAATTAACTTCTTGGCATTTAAGTAACCATCACTAAAATCAGAGTTATTGTCACAAATGTATACCAGTTTAGGATCAAACGGAATGCCGTGATCTTCCAGAGCCTTTTTGTATCCTAGAAATCGGTCGATAGAATTCTGAGGATTTAAATTTCCTCTGAAATGCGAAATTCGTTTGTGACCTTTTTTTATCAAATAACTTACGGCATTATACGCCGCCTGACGGTCGTCGATATAAACTTTTGAGCATTGTATAAGTTTCGCAATCTTATCAAAAAGTATTAATGGAACGTTATAATCGATAATTTTCTGAAGGTGCTTAAAATCTTTGGTATTGTTCGATAATGAAATGAGAATACCATCCACTCCTTTATTTAATAAGAGATCTACCTGTTTTTTCTCTAACTCATAATCTTCATTCGATTGTAGAATAATAACCATGTAATTTTTACTTTCGGCCTCTTTAAGGATCGCATCCAGAATACTAGAAAAAAAGTAATGTACCATGGTTGGAATGATGACGCCAATGGTTTTAGATTGTTTTTTTCGAAGTCCAACAGCAAATGAGTTTGGAACATAGTTTAGTTTTTCAGCTAACTCCTTAACCTGAGCTTTGGTTTTCGGACTTACATCAGCATAATCTTTTAAGGCTTTTGAAACTGTGGTAACCGAAATACCAAGCGTTTTGGCTATATCTTTTAAGGTGGTAGGTTTCATAGCTATTTAATTAAGACTCAAGGAATTGCTTGACAATGTTAAAATTTTAAGAAATAAAGGTACGTTTTTTATCTCTTTTGAAAACCAAATTTAAGTTTCAAAATTTCATTAAAAAGTGTTTTTCAAAATAAATGTAAAATTTACAATTTAATAATTTATCCTGATTCATTTTATCAAATTCCTATTTAGTCTTGTTATAAATGAGAATTATTGTATATTTAAGGGTATAATATGGAGATAATATAAGAATAATTGTTAAATCGAAAACGTTTTCGATAGAAATTCAACCATTTTTTTCTGCAAATTTTTTTATTACTCGGGAAGACGTTTAAATTCGTTTATGTAATTAACGATATTTTAACAATTACTCAGAAAATTATCTTAATTATTTATTAATTACTAACTAAACTCAATATGAAAAACAAATTACTAAAGAAGCTTTTGCTTCCTTTAGCTTTATTGCTTGGAAGCTTTATTTATGCTCAGACGGTAACAGGAACTGTTTCCGATGCTTCTGGACCATTACCGGGAGTAAACGTATTAGTAAAAGGAACATCAACCGGTACGGTTACCGATTTTGATGGGAATTTTGAAATTAGTGCCAACAATGGAGACGTACTCGTGTTTTCTTATGTTGGTTACAAAACACAGGAGGTCACCGTTTCTGGTAACACTGTGAACGTAACCATGGCAGAAGATGCCGCACAGCTTAACGAAGTTGTGGTTGTAGGTTACGGTAGTACTACCAAAAAGGAAATTACTTCGGCTGTTACCAAGGTCGATGAAGAAGAGTTTAACCGTGGTACTGTTAACAGTCCATCACAATTACTTCAAGGTAAGGTACCTGGATTAAGTATTTATAACAAGGGTGGTAACCCGAATGAAAGTGCAACTATCCGATTAAGAGGTATTTCAACTGTTGGTGCAAATTCATCACCTTTAATTGTAATTGATGGTGTGATTGGTGCATCGTTAGACAACATTGATCCAAATGATATTGCGAGTATGACCGTTTTAAAAGATGGTTCTGCTGCGGCAATCTACGGTTCTCGTGGTTCGAGTGGTGTAATTCTTATCACAACAAAAAGTGGTAAAGCAGGCTCAACTTCAGTTTCATACAACGGATCTATTGCTGCTTCATCTATCTCAAACAAGGTAGATAATATGTCGCCTCAGGAATTTGTAGATGCAGGTGGTGTAGATTTAGGAAGTAGAACAGATTGGATGGATCTGGTAACGCGAACTGCTTACACAAATGTTCACAACGTGGCAATTTCCGGTGGTTATGATCAAACAACATTCCGTTTATCAACAAACTTCCGTGATGCGCAGGGTATTCTTGAAAACTCAGGGTTTAAACAATTTAACTCCAGAGTTCAGGCTTCTACAAAAATTTTAAATGACAAGTTGAAAATCGATTTTAACGCTTCATATACAAAAAGAGATTCCAAGTATGGATTCAATGAAGCTTTAAGATATGCCGTGCTTTACAACCCAACAGCGCCTGTTTATGGTGTTGATTCTCCGTATCCTTTCAATGCTGATAATTTTGGAGGATATTTTGAGACCTTAGGATTGTTTGATAGTTTTAACCCGGTTTCCATTATTAATCAAAACTTAAACAATGGTTACAGAACGGAGTTCACTTACAGTGCAAACTTTAACTATAATGTAACAGACTTTTTAGATTTAACGGCAACGTATTCAGAGCAATCTAAAATTTTAAATAACCGTGAGTACTATGCAACAACCTCTTTATTCAGAGGGTCTGCAACGAGTCCATTCCGTAAAGGTTTGGCCAGAACTTACGATAGAGATGATAAATTCAAATTATTTGAACTTTATGGTGATTTAACTTTAGATCCAACAGATCAATTAAATATTAAATTTACCGCTGGTTACTCCTGGCAACAAGAAGAGTATTTTGATAAATTCTTATCTGCAGGAGATTTTCCAAATAACGATCTATTATACTTGAACGCCTTAGAATGGGCACAGGATCTTAGAAATGCCGGATTTATTGAATTGAATAGTAACCGTTCTCCGGAACAACGCATCATAGCATTTTTCGCCAGAGCGAGTGCAACTTTCGATAACGCAATTTTCGTGAATGCCTCTATTCGTAGAGAAGGTTCAACAAAATTAGGTGAAAATAATAAATGGGGTAACTTCCCTGCCTTTGGTATCGGTGTAGATGCTAACAAGTATTTAGAATTGAACAACGTAGATCTTTTAAAAGTACGTTTCGGTTACGGTGTAACTGGGTCTTTACCATCTGATTACGGATTGTCTTTACCGCAGTACACACCAACCGGAGATTTATTAAGTACAAACTTTACACGTGCCGGAAACCCTGATTTGAAATGGGAGCAAAAAGGTGAGTCTAACTTAGGTTTTGAATTTAACATGGGCCGTTTAGGCGCTACTTTAGATCTTTACTCAAGAAAGGTTAAAGACTTTATCTTAGAAAGAACTGTTGAGGCTTCTGAATTTGGTACCAACCGTCGTGTTGAAAATGGTGGTGATTTATCTACAAAAGGTCTGGAATTGTCTTTAAGCTATGATTTCATCAAAAAAGACGATCTTACCTATAAGAGTACTTTAAACTTCTCAACTTATAAAACCACTTTAAAATCATTTGATGCAACAACGCTTAATGGTAACCTTGGTGCTCCTGGACAAAATGATACAAATGTGATTTTAGTTGCGCCAGGAGAAGAAATTGGTCAAATTGTTGGTCCTGTTTTCAACGGTGACGTAGTTGATGGAAGTCAGCAATTTGTTGACCTGAACGGTGATGGAACGATTCAAACGAGTCAGGTTATTGGAAACTTTATCGATGCCAACGAAGATGGTGTAAGAGATGGTGATTTAACAGTACTTGGTAAAGGTATTCCTGATTTTGAATTAGGATGGTTACATCAGATCACTTACAAGAACTGGGATTTCAACGTATTCTTCAGAGGTGCATTTGGTCATAGTTTGGTAAACAACTTCCGTGTGTTCTATGAGCCTCGTGTTGGTAGCCAGGGATCTTATAACCTTGTAAATACAAAGTATGCTGATCCAAACATCACCAATGCAAAATTCAGTTCACTTTATGTAGAGAAAGCTGATTTCGTGAAATTGGATAACTTGCAAATTGGATACAATTTTAATATTGCAGAAAACGACTATATAAAGAGTGTGCGTGTATCACTTACAGCGCAAAACTTATTTACGATAACAGGTTATACGGGAGCGGATCCTGAACCGGCATTAACAGATAGAGGTTCTATTGATAACGGTGGTTTCTTGCCTGCATATGCTAATCCGCTTATCCCAGGTATTGATAGAAGATATAATTATTTTGCATCACGAACATTCACTTTGGGTGTAAATGTTAACTTTTAATTAAAAAACTATGAAAAACATTTTTAAAATAACGTTAATGTGTACAGCGCTTGTTGTAGTTGGTGCATGTACAGACTTAGACGAAGTTTTGGTAGGTGATGTTACGGAACAATTTAACGGAACAGAACCAAGCTTCGGAACCTTTGACGGAGGTGGCCCTGGTCCTGCTGATGCTGTGGCTTCAGCTTACAACCAGTTAAGAGAATCCGGATCAGCAAACCATGGTGGTTACTGGTCAGTTCAATCTGTATCTTCAGATGAAATGGCAGTAACTCAAAAAGGTGGTGACTGGTATGACGGTGGTATCTGGATCGATATGCACAGACATACTTATGGTCCTACTAACGGTCCTGTTACAGGGACCTGGACAGCACAGTATGCAGCTATCGGAGCTTGTAATACGTCTTTAGCATCAGGAGATCTTGATGCGAATCAAACCGCTCAGGTTAGAGCTTTAAGAGCTTTCTTCTATATGAGATTATTAGACCTATATGGTCGTGTGAAGATCGTAACCACTCCTGGAGCTGATGCTCCTCAATCGACGAGAGCTCAAGTTTTCAATTTTGTTGAAAGCGAGTTATTAGGAGCATTAGGAATTACCAATGTTATTGGTATGGATCTTTCAAGTAGCCCATTAGCTACAGAGCATTCTCAGTACAGAATTAATCAATATGCAGCTTTAGGATTATTAGCTAAGCTATATCTAAACGCTGAAGTTTATTCAGGAACGCCTCGTTGGGCAGAAGCAGCTGCTGCAGCTGACTACGTGATCAACAATGGTGGATATACATTATGTGATTCAGGATGTTCTGTGCCTAACCCAGGTAAAAGACCAGCTGTTGCTACAGATCCTGATAACTTAGAAGGTTATGCTGCTGTATTCGCGCCGAACAACAAGGATAATCCTGAGATCATCTGGTCTATCGCTTATGATAACGTGTCTGGTGCAAACATGAACTTTGCTCAAATGACCTTACACTATTCTAGTCAGTTTACCTGGAATTTACAAAATCAGCCTTGGAACGGTTATTCCGCTCTGGAAGATTTCTATAATTCTTATGATGATGCTGATAAGCGTAAAGAAGCTAACTTTATTGTTGGTCCACAGTATGACTATGATGGTTCTGCCATCCTTGATTACGCTGCAACTGATGGGAACTTAGAGCTTAACTATACAACATCTATTAATGAATTAGAGCCAAATGCTTCACGTAAAGGTGGTGCTCGTTTAGGTAAATTCAGTTTCAGACAAGGACAACGTGATAACATGGATAACGATTTCCCTATCGTACGTTTAGGTGAAATGTATTTGATCCGTGCTGAAGGTGAAGCTCGAAATGCCGGTAACTGGTCGTTAGCATTAACTGATGTTAACACGATTAGAGCCAGAGCAGGTGTACCAGCTTTAGCGTCTATTACTGCTGATGAATTTTTAGCAGAACGTGGTAGAGAAATGTTTATGGAAGTAACACGTCGTTCAGACTTGATCCGTTTCGGTAAGTTTAACGATGCTTGGTGGGAAAAACCTGCTGATGCTCCTTTCCATAATCTATTCCCTATTCCACAGGAACAAATTGATGCTAGTGGTGGAACACTTACACAAAACCCAGGTTATTAGTTTTTTTTAAGTATTATTTGAATAAAAAGGGGTACTTTTATTAGTATCCCTTTTTTTACAACCAATTTTTAGCAGAAATAAATGAAACGTTTTTCGGTAATTTTAATATTAGCTTTAATATTAACCTCCTGTAATAAAGAAACAACCAAGCAACAAACCCTTTTCACATTAAAATCGGATAAAACCGGAATTACATTCAACAATTCGCTGAATTATACAGAGGAATTAAATCCTTATACCTATCGAAATTTTTATAACGGTGGTGGTGTTGCCCTTGGTGATATCAATAATGATGGCCTTATTGATATTTATTTTACCGGAAATCTTGTTGATAACCAACTCTATCTTAATAAAGGCAACTGGACCTTTGAAAACATTACAAAAAAAGCAGGTGTAGCTTGTTCCGGTGTATGGTCTACTGGTGTTACTTTTGTTGATATAAATAATGATGGGCTTCTTGATATTTACGTTTGTAAAGCAGGACCGCCAAGTACGAAAGCCAATCGACATAATGAACTATTTATTAATAATGGCGACTTAACCTTTACAGAAAAATCTAAAGAATACGGATTGGATATTACCGGGCTCGCTGTTCAGGCTAATTTTTTTGATTACGACAAAGACGGCGATCTTGACTGCTATATTTTAAGTAACTCTATAAAATCTGTTGGTAATTACGATTTTATAAAAGATCAACGCAATAAACCTTCAAAAAACGGAAATAAATTATTACGAAACGATGATGGTAAATATGTTGATGTTACTACAGAAGCTAATATTTATTCCAGTGCAATAGGCTTTGGTTTAGGAATCACCGTGAGCGATTATAATAACGATACCTGGCCGGATATTTTTGTTTCAAATGATTTTTTTGAACGTGATTATATGTACATCAACCAGCACGATGGCACCTTCAAAGAAAAACTGGACAGCCAATTTGGTTCTATTTCTATGGGTTCTATGGGAGCTGATGCTGCAGATTTGAACAACGATGCTCAAACGGATATTATGGTTACTGAAATGCTGCCTAAATCTATCGAACGGCAACGTACCAAAACTATTTTTGAGTCCTGGAACAAACATGATATGGCTGAAAAAAATGGCTATCATCAACAATTTTCAAGAAATGCTCTGCATCGTAATATGGGTAACGACTCCTTCCTTGAGGTAAGTCGGTTTTCTAACGTAGCAGCTTCAGAGTGGAGTTGGGGATCCTTGTTATTTGATGCAGATAATGATGGTTTCAAAGATATCTTCATCAGTAATGGTATTTATAAAGACCTGCTTGATCGTGATTATCTTACCTACATGGCAAATGAGGATAAAGTGCGCAATATGATCCATTCCGGGAAAGAGGTTATGAACAAATTGATCGATTTGATGCCATCCAAAGCAGTGCCGAACGTTATTTTTAAAAATGAAGGAAATTTTGAGTTTACTGATAAAACTCAGGATTGGGGTCTTGAAAAACCGAGCTTTAGTAACGGTAGCGCTTATGGTGATCTGGATAACGACGGGGATCTTGATTTGGTTATCAATAACGTAAACATGCCCGCTTTTATTTATGAGAATACTCAAGATAGTACAAAAACCAGTTTAACCATAAAACTTGTTGGCGGTAAAAAAAATACCCATGCCATTGGAGCCAAAGCCGAGATCTATTACGACCACGATAAATACGGAACGTTGGAAAATTATCCTTCGCGAGGCTTTCAAAGTTCAGTGTCATATCATTTAATTTTTGGAACGAATACTGCAAAACAGGTTGACAGCTTGATTATTACCTGGCCAAACGATTTTAAGAGTGTTCATAAAAATTTAAAAACGAATCAAACCTATACGTTTCAACAACCCAAAAAAGACAGCATTTTCGCTGCGCCAAGGGTAAATCCTGTGATCAAGGAAAATCCGTTGGTAGAGGCTAAAGATTTAGTAGATTTTGTTCATAAAGAGAATATTGCGGTTGATTTCAATCAGGAACAATTATTACCTGAAATGTATAATAATGAAGGTCCAAAAATAGCAACAGCTGATCTTAACCATGATGGTAATACCGATTTTTATATTGGAGGAGCCAAAGGACAAACAGGCGCCTTATTTATCTCCAAAAAGGATGGTACGTATCAAAAACAAACAGAACCATTTAGCCTGAATGCACAATCTGAAGATACAGATGCTGTGTTTTTTGATAGCGATGGTGATGGCGATCTGGATCTTTATGTTGCCAGTGGCGGAAAATCGTTCTCTAAATTTGATTTTTCATTGAATGATAGGTTGTATATCAATAACGGAGACAATACATTCTCCTTAAATACCAAAGCACTTCATTTTGATTCTCCAATGAGCACCGGAACAGTATCAGTTTATGATGTAGACCAGGATGGTGACCAGGATATTTTTGTAGGCGAACGCTTTAAAGTTGAAACCTATGGCGTGCCTGTTTCCGGTTATATTTTAATAAATCAAGGGAATAATCAATTTAAAACAACCCAACCAAAAGTTTTAAAGGAAATTGGTTTGATTACTGATTCTGCCTGGGCTGATCTCAACAACGATGGTGTTAGCGATCTTGTTGTGGCAGGTGAATGGATGCCTATTTCGATCTTTATCAATAATTCCGGTACTTTAGTAAATAAAACCAAAGATTTTGGGTTGGAGAATTCTTCAGGATTTTGGAAAACGATCAAGTTGGCAGATCTCAATAATGATGGCGCTTTAGATATTCTTGCAGGTAATAAAGGTGAGAATTCCTTTTTTAAACCGGATACCAGAATGTATGTGGCCGATTTTGATGATAATGGTAAGAAAGAGCAAATTATATGTCATAAAAAAGGCGATAATTACTATCCAATTGTCGACAGAGATGAACTTATTGCCCAAATAGCCAGTTTAAAACAAAAATTATTGTTTTACAAGGATTATGCTGATGCCGATATGGAATCCATTTTCACTCCGGAGCAACTGGCGAAAGCCACTATTTCAGATGTTAAAATAATTAATTCCACTTGTTTTACGAATAAAAATGGTCATTTTACACCTCATAAACTACCAAATGAAGTTCAGTACTCTAATGTTGATGCCATAACCGTATTTGATGCGAACAACGATGGCTTTTTAGATGCATTTTTTGGTGGAAATCAATACCTGGTAAAACCACAGTTCGGGATTCAGGACGCCTCGGAAGGGTGGTTATGTTACGGAAGTGCAGAGGGTTTTAAAAATAGCGCCGTTATTCCGCTGGATATCAAAGGTCAGATCCGAGACTTTAAAACACTCTCAATAAAATCTAATCCGTATTTACTTACCAGTATGAATAATGATAGCACAAGATGTTATCGTATAACTAAAAAAGAACTAATTAAATAACTAAAACAACACATTACAAAATTATTAAGCATAAAATGACACTAAGAAATGTTGTAAAAGTCCTCATGATTTTTTTGGTGATCATGATGAGTTCTTGTCAATCCGATTACACCAAATTAGTTAAGCGAGAATTAGCAAGCGGAAAACAAAATGATTCTCTTTTTTACAGATTAAAATTCGGACAAACCCGAAGTTATTTCTTCAAGAATTGCTGGGAGCTTAATAAACAGAAATTATTGTCGCAAGGCCCAAATAATGGCTATGTTCAGGCCTTTTTACAGCCGCAGGATACTACGGATAGAATTCATATTATGCGCATGCTATTTTATCCAAGGTTCGATCCTAATGATAAGATCATGGCTATGGATTTGAAATTCTCTTATGTAGCCTGGGCACCATGGAATAAAGATCTGCATGCTGATAAATTGTTGCCAAGAGTTCAGGACACCTTAATGAAGTGGTTTCCAGGAAATGATTTTATACATGTTAAAGATAGCATATTGGTGAAGGTAGACGGTAACCGACAAATTCAGCTCACTGAAGGTTCTGAGCGTGATGTATCTGTTCTTATTGAAGATCTAAATTATAAACTCAACAAACTGAATAATTAAAAAATTTTATGATGAAACAGGCATACATAATTGCTGCATTGTTTTTACTCGTTTCATGTAACAAAGATGAATCAACCTCAAGCGAGGCTAAACCCCAGTTCGAATTAATGAACGCTGAAGCAACGGGGATCAATTTTAGTAACGATTTAGTCTCTACTGATGATTTCAATGTTTATAAATACCGAAATTTTTACAATGGTGGTGGTGTAGCGATAGGCGATGTTAACAATGATGGCTTAGAGGATATTTATTTGACTTCAAATATGAACGATAATAAACTCTATTTGAATAAAGGAAATTTCAAATTTGAAGATATCACTGATAAAGCCGGTGTTGCCGGTAATAAAGCGTGGTCTACAGGAGTTTCCATGGTTGATATTAATGGCGACGGTTATTTGGATATCTATGTTTGTAATTCGGGCGATGTTAAAGGCGATAATAAACAAAACGAGTTTTTTATAAATAATGGCGATCTTACCTTTACAGAACAGGCTGATGAATTAGGCCTTGCCGATCAGGGATTTTCTACACATGCTTCCTTTTTTGATTATGATAAAGATGGTGATCTGGATGTGTATTTACTTAATAACTCCTATCAGGCTATTGGTAGTTTTAGCTTAACAAGAAACGAACGCCCAAAACGTGATGTAAAAGGTGGTGACAAGTTATTTGAAAATCGTGATGGTCATTTTGTAGATGTCAGTGAACATGCAGGTATTTATGGTAGTGTTATTGGTTTTGGTCTTGGCGTAACGGTGAGCGATATGAACAACGATGGCTGGCCGGATATTTATGTTTCTAACGACTTTTTTGAACGCGATTACTTATACATCAACCAAAAGGATGGAACTTTTAAGGAGAGCCTTACCAAATCGATAAACTCCATTAGCGGTGCTTCTATGGGGGCTGATGCGGCGGATATCAATAATGATGGTTACAATGATATTTTTGTAACGGAAATGTTACCTGATAATTACCAACGCCTAAAAACGAATACCACTTTTGAAGACTGGAACAAATACCAGTATAACTTAAAGAATGATTATTACTATCAGTTTACGCGGAACATGTTGCAGCTTAATAACAGCAATATGACCTTTAGTGAAGTAGGCCGTTTTAGTGGGGTGGAAGCTTCCGACTGGAGTTGGGGTGCTTTATTCTTCGATATGAATAACGATGGTTTGAAAGACCTTTTTATTGCCAATGGTATTTACAAAGATCTTACGAATCAGGATTATTTAAAGTACATTTCCAACGAAGAGGTGATCCAATCGATCGTGCAGGATAATCAGGTGGATTACAAAAAGCTCATCGACATTATTCCTTCAAATAAAATAAAAAATCATGCCTACATCAATGAAGGCGATCTAAAATTTAAAAGAGAGATGAATGGTTTGAACACCGAGAGTTTTTCAAACGGTTCAGCTTATGGCGATTTGGATAATGATGGTGATATGGATCTGGTAGTGAACAATGTGGACATGCCCGTATTTGTATATCGTAATAATTTAAAACACGATGATAATCACTATCTGAAAGTTATTTTAAAAGGCGAAGGTTTGAATACAGAAGGTATTGGATCGAAGCTTGAACTTCAAAATGATTCGCTCACATATTTCCTTGAACAACAACCGGTACGCGGATTCCAGTCATCCATGGATAACCGTCCGAATTTCGGATTTAAAAATGCCGGAAAATTAAAACTTACAGTAACCTGGCCACTTGGAAAAGTAAGCATTATTGATAACGTTAAACCCGATACAACGATTACCGTAAATCAGGCTGACGCGTTGATGCCTGAAAAAACGGAAACCGAATCCAAACCAACATTATTCAATAAAACTGCTGGAGTTATGGATTTTGTACATCAGGAGGATAATTATGTCGATTTTAATGTAGAACGTTTATTGCCGTTTATGCGAAGTGCTGAAGGTCCTAAAATGGCCGTTGGTGACGTAAATGGTGATGGTGAAAAAGATATTTATATTGGAGGTTCAAAAGGCTTTACCGGTAGTTTATTCATTCAGAAAAATGGTCGTTTTGTAAAAAGTAATACCACAGTTTTTGATAAAAATAAAACATCAGAGGATGCACAAAGTGTATTTTTTGACGCGGATAATGATGGCGATCTAGACCTTTATGTGTGTAGTGGTGGAGTAGAGTTTTCAAAATTCAGTCCTAATTACCTGGATCGTTTGTATATCAATGACGGTAAAGGTAATTTTACCCAGTCTCCACAAGTATTACCAACAGCTACGGGTTACCACAGCAGTAGTACCGTAACGGTTGCCGATGTAGACAAAGATGGCGATCTCGACCTGTTTGTAGGCGAGCGTACCATTCCAAGAGCTTATGGCTATCCCGGTTCAGGCTATTTACTAATTAACGATGGTAAAGGGCAATTTACAGAAAGCTCTGCCTCGTTAGCGCCTGAATTTAAGGATCTGGGGATGATCACAGATGCTTTGTTCATCGATATAAATAAGGATTCCTATCAGGATCTGGTTGTGGTTGGTGAATTTATGGGTGTGCGTATGTTCCAAAATAAAGATGGCCATTTTGTGCCTGTTTTGGATAGTGAGGCCTCAAACATGTCTGGCTGGTGGAATACCATTGCCCAAGTAGATTTGGACAATGATGGTGACATGGATTTGATTATTGGAAATCACGGTCTTAATAGCCGATTTAGAGCTTCAGCTAGTCAACCTATCAAATTATTTGCTAACGATTTTGATGGCAATAGTTTTCTGGACCCCATTCTGGCTTTCACGGCTGATAATGGTAAAGTTTATCCATATGCCTTGAGACATGATCTCGTGGATCAATTAAAATATTTAAGTAAAAAATATCCGGATTACGAATCGTTCAAAGATGCAACGATCAGTGATATTTTCACCAAAGATCAATTGGATAAAAGTAGAATATTAGAAGTCAATACCTTAGGTTCTAAAATTCTTATTAACGAAGGAAATTTCAATTTCAAACAAGTTGATTTGCCCTATGAAGCACAGTTCTCACCCATTTATGCTATCGCTACAGCCGATTTTGATAAAGATGGTGACCAGGATATCCTTTTGGGCGGAAATTTAAACGGTGTTAAACCAGAGTATGGGCGCTATGATGCATCTTTCGGAAATTATATCGAAAACCTGGGTAACGACAATTTCAAATATCATAAAAAAGGAAAAGGTCTGGAAATTAAAGGTCAGATCCGTGATATTAAAGTAATTAATGATGAGGTATTTGTATCTCGCAATAACGACTCATTAGAGGTTTATAAATATTAAGATGATTAAAAAGTTAAGTTTCGTTTTTCTAATTGTTTTTAGTTGTGCTAAAAATGAAAAAGCGCCGGAAACCGCTGAGGTTACTGATGTGCCTTTTAATAATATTGCACCTTCTGAATCCGGTATCGAATTTTCAAATGATTTGGATCCTAACGGAAAACTGAACATTATCGAATACTTATATTATTACAATGGTGGCGGTGTTGCTATTGGTGATATCAATAATGATGGTTTGGATGATATTTATTTATCCGCCAACCAAAAACCGGATAAACTGTATTTGAATCTTGGCGGATTAAAGTTCAAGGATATTTCTGAAACCAGTGGTATTAGCCGGGCGAGTACCTGGTCTACCGGAGTTACTATGGCTGATGTTAATAATGATGGGTTTCTCGATATTTATGTTTGTAAGGTTGGGCATTATAAAACCTTGAATGCACAAAATGAGTTATACATTAATAACGGCGATAATACCTTTACGGAACAGGCTGAAGCTTACGGATTAAACTTTTCGGGCTTTTCCACACAAGCTTCTTTCTTTGATTATGATAATGACGGTGATATGGATATGTACCTTATGAATCATTCAGTTCATACACCATATTCCTACGGAAATACAACTTTACGGGAACATCCTGATCCGCTTTCCGGAGATGTGTTATTTGAAAATATTACTGAAAATGGCCAAACCCATTTTAAAGATGTTACCAAAGCCGCTGGAATCTATAACAGTGCTCTAGGTTATGGCCTGGCTCTTGCCACTTCGGATGTTAACAATGATGGATATATGGATATTTATGTGGGTAACGATTTTCACGAAAATGATTATCTCTACATCAATAACGGTGATAAAACCTTTAGAGAATCCAGTGCCGATTATTTTAATCACACGTCCAGATTTACTATGGGTGTTGATATTGCTGATATTACCAATAACGGAAAGCTCGATATTATGACGCTGGATATGATGCCTTACGAGGCAGATATCTTCCTGAAATCTGGTGGCGAGGATAGTGATAAGATCAACCAGATCAAACAATCCTTTGGCTTTAATCAGCAATATGCCCGTAATCATTTGCAGATCAATCAAGGGGATTATTTCGTTGATGCTGCTTTAGCTTCTGATACGTATGCCACCGATTGGAGTTGGTCGCCATTAATTCTTGATTACAACAACGATGGCATGAAAGATATGTACATTACCAATGGTATTTATAAACGTCCTAATGATCTGGACTATGTAAAATATCTAAGTACCGTTGATTTTGCGAAATACAGGGAAACCGCACAAGATACTATCGAGGAAAAGCTTATCAATACCATGCCGATGCTCAATTTGCCTAACGTGTTGTTAGAGAATGACGGGCATTTGAACTTTCAGAAAAAACAAGTGGACCAGGCCAATACAAGTACCTATTCCAATGGCGCGGCATATTCAGATTTTGATAATGATGGTGATCTGGATATTGTTGTGAATAATATCAATGAAAAAGCAACACTACTTGAAAATAAAGGTTCTGATAATAATTATATTGAAGTTAATCTCGTAGGTGCTAATAATTCGTTGAACACCAACGGCTCTAAGGTTTATGTTTATTCTAATGATAAAACGTTTTATAAAGAAGAAACAACGGTTAAAGGATTTTTATCGAGTTCTACAGCTAAGATCCATTTAGGTTTGGGCCAACTTAAAACTATTGATTCTTTAAAGGTGGTTTGGCTTGATGGTACCGAAACGGTTCAGAATAATGTTCCTGTGAACACCTTGATTACGGTTAAAAAGGAAAATACAAAACCCTATAAATACGCGCCACAATCGAAGGTAGAAGTCGCCGAATTCGATTATGAGCATAAGGAAAACACCTATCGCGATTATGAACGTGAAGGCTTGATTCCTGAGAAATTATCTACTGAAGGACCTTCTTTAGTTCAGGCCGATTTTAATGGCGACGGACTTAAAGATTTGTTTATTGGCGGCGCCAGAAATCAGGAACCTTCGCTTTATATCCAACAAAATAATGGTCAATTCAAACTTAAGCCGACACCAGTATTTATTCAGGATGCAAAATATGAAGATGTTGATGCTGTAGCCTTCGATATCGATAATGATCATGATCTGGATATCTATGCCCTAAGCGGCGGAAATGACTTTGAAGAAGGAAATCCGCTCTTGGAAGATCGTGTTTATATCAACGATGGAAAAGGAAATTTCACAAAACTGAATTCTGTTTTGCTTAGAACAAATGGCGGTTCTGTATCAACCTATGATTTTGATGGTGATGGTTACCAGGATCTTTTCATTGGAAACCGATCGATCCCCGGAGCTTATGGCTTAACACCATACAGTTTTATTTTAAGAAATCATGGTGGTAATAATTTCGAAATGGCTGTGAAAAGTCGTTTAGGAATGATCACCGATTCAAAATGGGCCGATCTTGATCAAGACGGTCAACCGGAATTAATTATTGCAGGAGATTGGATGCCTATCACAGTACTTTCTTATTCGAAAGAAGGTAAATTTGAAGATAAAACCAAGGCTTTAGGTTTGGGTAAGACCAATGGTATGTGGAATGTTATGTCTCTGGTAGACGTCAACAATGATGGACGTTTGGATATAGTGGCAGGAAACACCGGTTTGAATTTTAAGTGGAAAGCTTCAGAGCTAAAACCGGTTACCATGTATCTGGATGATTTCGATAATAACGAACAATTAGACCAGTTGATATTTTATGATTTCTTCGGAAAGAATGTGCCGTTTGCATCCAAAGACAAGCTTATGCAGCAAATCCCATCGTTAAAGAAAAAATTCTTAAATTATAGTGCCTTTTCAAAGGTGGATAACGTGTATGATTTAACACAGAAAAAAGAGTCAGATATTCTGGAAACAAAGCATATTTATGAGTTGCGTTCTATGGCTTATCTGAATACTCCTGAAGGTTTTGTTGCTAAACCACTACCGCGTGAGGCCCAAATGAGCACGATTGAGGATATGGATGTGGATGGAAATAAACTGGTCTTCACAGGAAATTATTTTGGTTTTGTAACCGAATTAGGTGAAAGCTCTTCAAATTCAGGAGGTATTGTAACGCTTAACAATGATGGGGATTTTGGTTATGAATCACTGGATTTGCCGAAACATATTAGCGGACGGCATATCGTGAAGATCAAACCAAACACGTATTTAATTATTACCAACAACGGTAAATCATACATAAAAACAATTCAATAAAAATAGATAATCTAAGTAATGAAACATTTAAAATCTAAACTCCTTTGCATTTTAATCGTAGGCATTATTACAGGTTGCAGCCAGCCTGAAAAACATATTGAAGTTTCCCCCGAATTATTTTATAAATCGGTTGATAAGGTCATGGAAATTCAAATTCATGATATCTTTTCTCCACCAGTTGCGAGTCGTATTTTTGTATATCCTGATATTGCAGCCTACGAAATATTGGCACAGAAAAGTCCGAAACTTAAGTCTTTGGTGGGTAAGGTTCACGAACTTAAGCCCATTACAAAAGCGGATACGGCCCAACATATTAATCTGGAACTATCAGCGATCATAGCTCATATGGAGTTAAGTAAGGATCTGATCTTTTCTGAAGATCGCATGGAAAGTTTGCAGGACAGCCTTTACGCGGTTTGGAAGGGTATCAATAAAGATGAATTCGAAAAATCGAAGGCCTATGCCTTTACGGTTTTGGGAGACATCAAAAAGTGGATGAACAAAGACAATTATAGTCAAACCCGAACGATGTCTAAGTTTACTGTGAATACAGACGATCCTTCCAGATGGCAACCAACGCCACCGGCCTATATGGATGGTATTGAACCGCATTGGAATTTAATAAGACCGTTTGTGATCGATTCAGCGTCACAATTCAAACCTGAACGTCCACCAAAATTCTCTATGGATAAGGATTCTGAATTCTATAAACAAACCATGGAGGTTTACAATGTAGGAAATGAAATGACTTCCATTGGAGATAAATCTATTGGAGTGGCAACTGCCCAGTTCTGGGATTGTAATCCTTTTGTTTCGGTTACTCGAGGTCACTTTATGTTTGCTACTAAAAAAATATCTCCCGGCGCCCACTGGATCGCTATCGTAAAAATAGTAGGTCGGCAGGTTAATGCTGATGTTGAGGATGTAGTGAAAATGTATACCACGACATCTATTGCTGTAGCCGATGCGTTTATCAGTTGTTGGGATGAAAAATATCGTAGTAATTTAATACGTCCGGAAACCGTGATCAATAAATACATTGATCCGGATTGGCTGCCCATTTTACAAACGCCACCCTTCCCGGAATACACCAGTGGTCACTCGGTGGTTTCCGGTGCTGCATCGGTTATACTAACAGAACTTTACGGACCAGATTTCCACTTTAATGATGATACCGAAGTGCAATTTGGTTTACCCATTCGTAGCTTCGATTCATTCTATCAGGCATCACAAGAAGCCGCAATGAGTCGTCTTTATGGTGGTATTCATTACCGCGCTGCTGTAGAAAACGGATTAAAACAAGGCCTGGATCTAGGTCACTTTATAGCTAAAAAATTAGATTTATAAGATTGGAGGAAACAGAATCACACCACTAAACTAACTAACTCAAACTATGAAAAAACTAATCACCGCCTTACTCATGGCGTTGGTCCTTTTGGGCTGTAAAAAAGAGGTCAAGCAAGCAGAACCCGTTGCTCAAAAAGAGCAGTCAGGAACCTGGTGGAAAGAAGGGGTGTTGTATCAAATTTATCCTCAGAGTTTTAAAGATACAGACGGTGATGGGTTTGGAGATTTTAATGGTGTAATTGAAAAACTGGATTATCTGGAAAGTCTGAATATCAAAATGGTTTGGATGAATCCGTTCTTCAAATCACCCATGGTTGATAATGGTTATGATGTTAGTGATTACAGAGCTATTCAACCACGTTATGGTACCATGCAAGATTTTCAAAGGATGCTTGATGGTATGCATGAGCATGGGATCAAGTTTGTGGTGGATATGGTTGTGAATCACAGTAGTATTGAGCATGAATGGTTCAAACAATCACGTAGTTCCAGAGATAATCCTTATCGTGATTATTATCATTGGTGGCCTGCAGAAAAAGGTGAACCACCATACCGTTGGAGTTTTTTCGATCCTGATGGTGCCTGGACCTACGATAAAAAAACAAATGCCTATTATCTTCATTATTTCTCTGCCGCACAACCCGATCTGAACTGGGAAAACCCTAAAGTGCGCCAGGAAGTTTATAATATGATGAAATTCTGGGCAGATAAAGGAGTAGATGGTTTCCGTATGGATGCTTTTCAGTTTGTAAGTAAGGATACAACCTTCCCTGAATTTCCAAAAGGATACGAAAAAAATGTGGCCAAATGGTATGGTATGAATCCACCCATACATAAGTATTTAAACGAAATGTATGATCAGGTCTTCAGTAAATATGACGTGTTTGGCGTTTCTGAAGGCGCGGGAACAACGTTTCAGGATGCGCACGATCTGGTGGATGCCGACCGCCATGAATTGCAAATGGCCTATCACTTTGATTATGTTGATATGTCAAGATCTACGAAGGGTTATGAACTAACCGATTTCAAAAATAGATTTACCAAATGGGATAAGGAATTTGAAGACAAAGGCTGGTTGTCCATCTTTTTATCGAATCATGATAATTCAAGATTAGTGAATCGTTTTGGGAACCCAAGTCCGGAATTTCGAACACACTCTGCACAAATGCTAAACACGTTTTTAATGAGCATGCGCGGAACACCGTATACTTATTACGGAGATGAAATTGGCATGACGAATATTGACATGCCAAACATTGACGAATATGTGGATGTTTCCGCCATTGGCGATTATAAAAAAGCACTGGCCAGAGGTGATGATATGGATAAGTTCATGGTAGAACTCAATTATAATTCCAGAGAAAACGGACGGACACCAATGCAATGGAATGATTCAATAAATGCCGGATTTACAACGGGTATCCCTTGGAAAAAAGTGAATCCCAACTACAAGGATATCAATGTTGCAACCGAAGAAAAAGATCCCAATAGTGTTTTAAATCATTTTAGAAAAATGGTGAAACTTCGAAATGAAAATAAGATCCTGGTTTACGGAAAATATCAATTGTTTGATGCCGAAAATGAAGAAACCTACAGTTTCTCCCGAACTCTGGATGATCGAAAAGTATTGGTACTTCTCAATTTTACCGACCACGGCTCTGACGTGGTTCTGCCTGAAATTAAAAATATGGAAAACGAACTCATAAATAATTACAGTAGTCTGGATAAAACCGACGATAAGGTCACACTCAAACCTTATCAAGCTGTTATTTATGAATTAAAAACTGACTAAATCAATAAGATATGAATAGACAAAAAATCAATTTATTTCTCGTAGTCACAAGCCTTTTTATTTTATCGGCATGTAGCAAACCTGAAAAAACGTATACCGTAACTTCCCCGGATTCTAATATTACCGTTGATTTTGCTTTATCAGATTCGGGGCAACCCATGTATCTGGTACATTATAAAGACAAGGCTGTTATCGACACCTCGTATTTGAGTTTCGATTTTAAATCAGCGCCGTCTTTAAAAGATCATTTTAAAGTTCTTAACTCGGCAACAGGTAGTGCTGATGGCTCCTGGAAAATGCCCTGGGGTGAGCAACTCGAAGTTCGTGATCATTACAATTCCCTGATAGTGAATTTGCAGGAGGAGAACGGAGAACAACGAAAAATGAACATCCATTTCAAGGTTTATGATCATGGTTTGGGCTTTCGTTATGAGTTTCCGGAACAACCCAATATGAAAGAGGTGGTGATCACAGATGAAAACACAGAGTTTAAATTAACAGGAGATCATGAAGTGTGGTGGCAACCGGGTGATTGGGATAGTTATGAGCATTTATTTCACGATACTAAATTTTCAGAAATTAACGCCAATGCCAATGGTGATAGTGATGAGTTAAACGCGAGTTACATTCCTGAAAATGCTGTGAATACACCAGTGACCATGAAAACGGCTGACGGCTTGTATTTAAGTTTTCATGAAGCAGATCTTACCAATTATGCCGGGATGACCTTAAAGGTTGACAACGATAACCTGAGTATGGTTAGCGAACTGGTGGGTTCTGATCGTTTAGGAGGAAAAGCAAAGATCACCATTCCATTTGATACCCCCTGGAGAACGATTCAAATCGCTGAAAAACCGGGTGATCTCATCGAATCTAAAATGACATTAAACCTTAATGATCCTAATGAATTAGGTGATGTACCATACTTCACACCAATGAAATATGTAGGGATCTGGTGGGAAATGCACATTGGTAAATCTACCTGGGACCTTGAAGGGAGCCAGGATATGAATACCTTCACAACAGGGAAGGTGGGAAGCGCCAAGCATGGTGCTACCACTGAAAATGCCATAAAATATATTGATTTTGCCGCGGCCAATGGTATTAAAGGTTTACTCGTTGAAGGTTGGAATACCGGCTGGGATAAATGGATCAATAATGATCGTGAGGGTGTATTTGATTTTATCACACCGTATCCGGATTACGATTTCAAAAAGGTCATGGCCTATGCCAAGGAAAAAGGAATTCAGGTGATCATGCATCATGAAACTTCAGCTGCACCAATGACGTATGAGAAACAAATGGATAAAGCATATGAGTTTATGGCTGATAATGATATGCATGCGGTAAAAACGGGCTATGTTGGCGAAATTATTCCTGATGGTGAATACCACCATGGCCAATGGATGGTAAATCACTACCAAAAGGTAATCAACGAGACTGCCAAATGGAAAATTGCCGTGGATGCTCACGAACCGATTAAAGCCACCGGAAAGCGCCGTACTTATCCAAATATGGTTTCCAGAGAAGGACTTCGTGGCCAGGAATTTAATGCCTGGGCCAAAGATGGCGGAAATCCCCCGGATCATTTACCAACTGTGGCATTTACAAGAATGCTGGCTGGTCCTATTGATTTTACACCGGGTGTTTTCAATATCAAATTCAATGATTATAAAAAGGAAAATCAGGTAAATACAACCTTAGCGCAACAATTGGCTTTGTATGTGGTTATTTATTCGCCAATTCAGATGGCTTGCGATTTACCGGAACACTACATGGTTAATGGAAAAATTCATCCTGCATTTCAATTTATTACCGATGTTGGGGTAGATTGGCAACAATCCAAGGTCTTGGATGGCGAAGTGGGAGAATACGTGGTCATAGCGCGTGAGGAACGGAAAACCAATAATTGGTTTGTTGGAGGAATTACTGATGAAAATGCCAGAGATCAAACGGTTAATTTCGATTTTTTAGAACCGGGAAAAGTATATCATGCGACTATTTATAAGGATGGTCCGGATGCTGACTGGGATAAGAACCCTGAAAGTTATGCCATTGACAAAATGGATGTAACAAACGATAGTTCCATAGACATTCATATGGCGCCAGGTGGTGGTTTTGCCATCAGTATCATGCAATAAGCAACATCACTTTAAAAAACATTTCAAATGACCTTTAAGAAACCAACGCTTACCTTTTGGCAAATTTTTAATATGAATGTCGGCTTTCTAGGCATTCAGTTCAGCTTCGGGTTACAACAAACGGCTGTAAATCCCATATTTTCATTTTTAGGAGCCCATCATGATCAATTACCTTTATTGAACTTAGCGGGACCTGTTACAGGCTTGATTATCCAACCTTTGATAGGGGCGATTTCTGATAAAACCTGGTCTCCAAAATGGGGAAGACGAAAACCATTTTTCCTTATTGGTGCGCTGATAGGAAGTTTGTGTTTATTCGCCTTTCCTTACAGTCCGTCCCTTTGGTTCGCGGTAGGATTATTATGGATTTTAGATGTGGGTAACAACATGGCGATGGAACCTTACCGCGCCTTTGTTGGTGATAAATTACCGAACAAACAGTTGAGTTTTGGGTATCAAATGCAAAGTTTATTTGTGGGTGCCGGTATTGTATTGGCGAATGTTTCCATATTCTTGTTTCAAGATTGGTTTGGAGGTGCTGAGGTGGCTGCAGATGCTGCCGTTGGAATTCCGAAATGGTTGTATTATTCATTTTTCATAGGTGCCACCTTATCAGTTACCACCATTTTATGGTCGGTTTTAAAGACGCCTGAAATTCCACCATCAGATAAGGAATACGATGAGATCAAAAAGCACAACGCTTTGCCAATGATCGAACGCATTAAAACACCTTTCTTTGAAATTATTGACGCGATCAAGGATATGCCTAAATTAATGTGGAAGCTTTCTGCAGTATATTTATTTCAATGGTATGCCTTGTTTGTTTATTGGCAGTTTATTTCACCCATGTTTGAAGAAAGTATGGGCTTTGATAAATCTCAGGCCTTAAGTCAGGCCGCCAAAATGAATACCACATACAATGTTTCTACCGTGGTTTTCGCTATGATCTTAGTGCCTTTGGCTTTAAAATATGGCGGTAAAAAGGTTTATGTGCTGAGTTTGTTTCTAACCGGTGCGGCACTTTTAAGTATTCCTTATATCCACGATCCTTTTTATGTGATCTTACCCATGATTCTATTCGGAATTGGTTGGGCAGCCATGATGGGGATTCCATATTCCATGGTATCCAAAGTGGTGGCTCAGGAACGGCGTGGCGTTTATATGGGAATCTTAAATATGATGATCGTGATTCCTATGTTCATTCAAACTTTAACCTTTGGACCTATAGAAAAATATCTACTCAATAACAGTGCGGTAAATGCTATTATTTTTGGAGGTGTATTCTTCGTTATTGCAGGTTTTCTGGCCATCCGGATTCAGGATCCCGGAGCCGATCTCGATGATGACGAACCAATTTTAGCCGGTGGCGGCGGTCATTAAATTTTGAGATTATGAAAAACTTAGGAATTAAAATTTCAGTATATCTCAATTATTTTGTCTTCGCTATCTTATTGAATAGTGTTGGGATCGTAATTGAACGCTCCATTACAGTGTATCAGGTAACGGAATCCCAAGCATCTATATTAGAGGCTTTTAAAGATTTACCTATTGCTATTGTTTCCTTTTTAGTTGCTTCTTTTTTACCTCGATTTGGGTACAAAAAAGCGATGTTAACAGGTCTCGCTATCGTGTTTTTGGGTTGTTTACTTATGATCTACGGAAATTCATTTTATTATACTAAAATTCTATTTCTTTCTATAGGCGTTAGTTTTGCTTTGATCAAACTCTCTGTGTATTCTTTAATTGGAGTTTTGACTGAAACCAAAAAAGAACATGCCTCCATGATGAGCTCTATTGAAGGGTTTTTTATGGTGGGGATAGCTTCAGCTTACTTCTTGTTTCCTGCTTTCTTTAATGACAAGACCGATATGGAATCCTGGCTGAATGTGTATTATGTGCTTTGTGGTATCATCGCTGTATCCTTTGTGTTTTTGTTGTTTTCAAAATTGTCTTACGAAGTAGAAGCCATAGGAAGTACGTTGATGGAAGACATCAAACAATCCGTGAAGCTCATGGTTGTACCTTTAGTTCTTATTTTCATTATTTCAGCCTTTTTATTTGTGATGATCGAGCAAGGGATCATGTCCTGGCTTCCAACCTTCAACAAAAAGATATTTAGATTTGATTCCGTTTTAAGTACGCAAATGGCGAGTGTTCTGGCCTTATCATTGGCTTTAGGGCGATTCATAGCCGGATTTTTAACCAAATACATTAAATGGGTGTACCTCGTGATCATTTGTGTGGTTATCTCAGGATCTATCCTTGTTTATGTGTTGCCACAATTAAATGTAGATAACGCCGTAACCACTGAAATAACAAGTATAACCGATGTGCCGCATTTAGGGTTTATTTTACCTTTAATAGGGTTATTTATTGCGCCTATTTATCCATTACTGAATTCCACAGTATTAAGTTCATTACCTAAAAGTTTACATTCGCCAATGTCCGGACTTATCATTATTTTTTCCGCCCTTGGCGGAACATTAGGGTCCAGAATTGTTGGAGAATTATTTCAACATATCGGAGGAGCATCTGCCTTCTATTTCTTATTAATACCTATGGCATTGCTCATTATTTTTGTAATAAGAATTGATAAAATGTCGAAACAAAAAGTAGAAGTATTATCATGATATTTAAATTACCTATAACGGATACCCTGAATGCCTTATTGGCACAGGAAGACACCGATAAGGATAAAAAAATAACCATTGAGGACAAGGGTCCAAAAACCTTTGAAATAACTTCTATTTCTGGTGATCATTATACGGTTTCAGGTACCTATAATTTATCTAATTTGTTACAGGAATTGGTTATTGCAAAACAAGAAGGACAAGATGTTGCGGAAATATCTTTGAGTAAGATCGAAGAACTTCCTGTTCAGAGGATATCTAGAATGATCCGTGATTATTACTGGAATGGATTAACCCGGCGTATGGATAAAACAGGGGTTAAAAGTTTGATCTCCGATTCGAAAAATGCCTCTCTAACATCTGAAAAATTAACCATTTATGTGCCTTATCAGGATACCTTAGCTTATGATTATTATAAAGTTTTAGAAAAGGATCTGCCGATCATTACCCAAAAATTGCCCAAAGATATCACTCCGGAATATGTGAAATCCATTAATCATAAACCCGGAATTTTATCCCTGAAATTAGAAGACCACAACGGTAACATTGAAGGCGTTCCTTTTGTGGTTCCAGGTGGTCGATTTAACGAAATGTACGGATGGGATAGTTATTTTGAATCCGTTGGTTTGATGTTGGACGGCAAAGTGGAACTTGCCAAAGCCATGGCGGATAATTTTCAATATGAAATAAATTATTACGGTAAAATTTTAAACGCGAACCGTTCATATTATTTAACCCGGACACAACCACCTTTTTATTCCACATTGATCCGTGAGGTTTTTGATATCACACATGATAAAACCTGGTTAGCGTCACACCTGGAAACAGCCATTAAAGAATATGAAACCGTTTGGATGGTAGAAGGCAAACGCCTTACGAATAATGGTTTGAATCGCTATTTAGCCCAGGGTATTGGGATAACTCCTGAAGCTGAGGAAGGCCACTATGATGCCGTATTAAAACCTTTTGCTGAAAAGGCCGGAATGTCTGTTCAGGCCTATATTCGGGCTTACCAATCGCAACAAATTCAGAACGATTTTTTAGATACTTATTTCCTTCACGACAGAACGGTTCGGGAATCCGGGCATGATACCTCATACCGTATTGAAGGCAATTGTGCCGACCTGAATTTAGTGGAGCTCAATGCGATGTTATACAAGTACGAAGTTGATTTTGCGGTGCTTATTCGGGATGTGTTTCACGATAGTTTTGAATTGCATTTAAGAACTTACACAGGAAGTTATTGGTTAGAAAAGGCTGAACTTCGAAAAGCTCGAATGAATGAATATTGCTGGAACCAAAGTCTGGGCATGTACTTTGACTATAATCACGTAACCAGATCACAATCAGCATTTATTGCAGCCACCACCTTAACGCCGATGTGGTGTGATATGGCTTCCGAAGAACAAGCTGAAAAATTGGTAAAACACGCTTTGCCTTTGCTTCAGGAAAAAGGAGGCATTGCGGGAAGCACCGAGCAGAGTAGAGGAGAGATCAGTGAATCAAGACCACACCGCCAATGGGATTTTCCAAATGGTTGGGCGCCACATCAAATGATGATCTGGAAAGGTTTACTTAACTATGGATATAATGCAGAAGCTCAGGAATTAATATACCGATGGCTCTATATGATCACCAAAAATGCCGTGGATTATAATGGAACTATCCCCGAAAAATATGATGTGGTAGAAGCCACGCATAAAGTGTTTTCAGAATATGGCAATGTTGGAACCGACTTTGAATATATTTCACAGGAGGGCTTTGGTTGGATGAATGCCTCGTACCAATATGGTTTATCACTTATGGATAAACGATATGTTGAAGCCCTTAACGATTTAAAACCACCTGAAAGTTTGTTCTAAAATTTATCATATGGGATCACTTCGCGTTATTTTTTCAAACATCCGCTATTTTTCCATTACCTGGTTATTTGCATCGGTAAATTTAATGGTAGGAACCTGGGTACTTTACATTCCACATATCAAAGAAAGGCTCGCTCTAAATGATGCCCAAATTGGTATCGCTCTTTTTTGTCTCTCACTTGGAGTGTTACTTTTTATACCTATAGTTCCCTGGTTTAGTAAGCATGTTGGTTTAGGAAAAACTTCATTTTTTGCCGTTATTTTATTTTCGGCAGCCTATATACTGCCTTTTTTTGTATCTAGTTTTATCCTGCTTTGTTCAGCACTGTTTGTGGTTGGGATCTTTTTGGGTATTACAGATGTTACCATGAATGCCCTGGTATCAGTAACTGAAAAGCGGGATGTCAGTCATTTTATGTCCGCTGCGCATGGTTTTTTTAGTTTAGGAGGCGCTGTGGGTGCTATCATAGGAAGTTTACTGATGCCTTTTTTTACTAATCCTATGTATCATATGGCCTGCATGGCGTTGCTTATAATTGTCACAAATCTGGTGTTGCAAAAATACTATTTCAAAGTAACCGAAGATAGTCATCATGAAGAGCAGAGCAGTTTCCCTTTCAAACTCTTAAAACCCTTATTTGTGGTGGCTTTTTTAACTTTTGTTATTATGGGAAGTGAGGGTTCTATAGAGCACTGGAGTACCTTGTATTTGGTGGAGGTCTTAGAAGTTGCAAAAGACAATCAAATTGGCTTAGGGTTCATCCTATTTTCCACCTGCATGACCATTGGTCGCTTTTTTGGAGACGCAGTCAGCGAAAAACTGGGTTCCTTAAAAATAATTTTTTGGGGAATATTTATTGCAGTTTTTGCTTTTGTGGCTATTTTATCAAGACAATTCTATATATCTCTTTTCGGTTTTGCACTTCTGGGAATTGGACTCTCAGTGATCATTCCGGAATTATTCAGAATTGCGGGAAACACTAAAAATATTTCGTCATCACGAGGTATTTCATTTGTTTCGGGTTTAGGATTCTTAGGATTTTTACTAGGTCCTGTTGGCCTGGGATTTATATCGAAGCAATTCAGCCTTTGGGCTAGTTTTTTATTTTTATTATGCATGGTCACCGTTGCACTGATTATCGCGTTCTTTAAAATGAGAAAAGCATAATTTAAATCCAAGATATTTGCTGTAATTATCTGAAATTTAGACCAAATCGAAAACGTTTTCGATATTATTTGTCCCTTTTTTATAGAACTAAAATTTACTTGAATTGGAGATAGATGTATATTGTTGAAAATTTCAATTAAACTAAATTAACCAACTAAACTAACCGTAGATTTTGAATACCATTGACATTTTGTGCGTCGGGGAAGTTCTCATTGATTTTATAGGGCATCAGGAAGGCGTTCTTATTAACAATACAAGAGATTATCACCGGTATTTAGGGGGTTCACCAACCAATGTGGTCATGAATTCTGCCCGCTTGGGGTTGAAGGCCGGTTTGGTAGCCACCGTTGGTAATGATGGTTTTGGTGAATACATTTTCCAAAGACTTGAAGAAGTTCAGGCAGATGCAAGTCATATTCAAACTCGAAATGACCTGGCAACCAGTGTGATCTTTGTTTCCCGTTCCAGCGGTACACCTGATTTTTTACCATATCGTGAGGCGGATTATATGATCGAGGAGCATCAAATACCCACAAAAACCCTTGAGAAAACACAGGTATTTCATACCACTTGTTTTGCACTTTGTAAAAATCCTGCTCAAACAACCATTCTTAAAAAAGCAGAAGAAGCTTCGAAGTTGGGTTGTACATTGAGTATCGATGTTAATTACTCCGAGCGTTTATGGCCCGATAAAGAGGAAGCCATTCAAGTAATTAAGGCCTACTGCAGGTTTAATCCTTTAGTTAAAATTAGTGAAGACGATATGTTTCGATTGTTTGAAAAGAAATTATCTCATGACAAGATATTTTCATTTTTTCATAACGAAGGGGTTGAAACAGTGTGTTTAACTTTAGGAAGTGAAGGTGTAAAATGCTCACAAATAAATAAACCACTTATTGTTTTACCGGCGATAAAAATAGAGAAAGTGATGGATACCACAGGCGCCGGTGACGCTTTTTGGTCCGGATTCTTATTTGCGCATATCAAACAAAAACCTATTAAAGAATGTTTGGAAGTGGCATTAAAATTGGCCGCATTAAAACTTCAAAATGTTGGCCGATTGCCGGACAATATCAACATTCTTTCAAAATTATTAGAATAACAAATGGCGAAAACAGTACATAGTAAACTTTCGAACGGGGTAATGCTCAATGCCTACCCCGATAGCATTGGTTCAAAATTAAGTGATACTGTTGCTATGCTGGAACTACCTGAGTTTAAAGATACGTTTTCGCTTTTCTATATTTTACCCACATTTTTCAATAGTGATCTCGACAGGGGTTTTTCAATCATCGATTACGATATTAATAAGGAATTAGTTTCAGAGGACGATCTCAAACGTATGAATGCTTTAGGCGTTTTATTAAAATTTGATATTGTTCTGAATCATTTGTCGGTAGCCTCACCACAATTTAAAGATCTGCTGAAATTCGGAAATGATTCCAAATACAAGGATTTTTTCATTAACTGGAATAACTTCTGGGATGGATATGGTGAAAAAAATGAGGACGGCATTATGATTCCTGAGCCGCAATATTTAAATAGATTATTTATGCGGAAATCGGGATTACCTATTTTGAAAGTTCCTTTCCCCGATGGCTCAGAACAACCTTATTGGAATACATTTTACCAGGAGATCACGTATCATCATATCACTATCAATGATCTAAAAAAAGTTGAGGGATTAACTTTAGATGCGGCTGGATTGATCTGTAAGGAGGTCAATTCGGCCATTGATAGTAAACAAAATATCACTGAGCTTGATTTAGGTGAATTTAATATACATAAAGCGCAAATTCTTCAAATCGTAAAACAAAAACGCAGTTATCTCGGGCAGATGGATGTTAATGCAAAATCGCCTTTAGTTTGGGATTTTTACGAGGAAACCCTGGCGAAATTGGCCGCATATGGTTGTAAAATTTTGCGTTTGGATGCTTTTGCATATTTGCATAAGGAGGTTGGGCAATCTAACTTTTTTAATGTTCCGGGAACCTGGGACTATTTGGAGCGTATTCGACAGATTGCTGAAAAACACCAACTCACTTTACTTCCTGAGATCCATGCAGAATATGGCGTTCATCTTCATGATGAGGTAGCGCAGGAAGGTTATCAGATCTATGATTTTTTCCTTCCGGGATTAATGATACACACGTTGGAAAGTAAATCCGGTACTGCTCTAAAGCATTGGGCCAACGAGATCGTTACTAAGGATTTTAGGACAGTCAACATGCTTGGTTGCCACGACGGAATTCCTGTTCTAGATCTAAAAGGTAAATCTGTAAACGGGGTTTATCATAATGGTCTTTTAGAGGATAAAGATATTGAGGCTATTATGGATATTGTTATGGAACGCGGTGGTCGGGTAAAAAATCTTTATGATCCTTCAGGAAAGAAAATTTCCTATTATCAGGTGAATGCAACGTTTTTTAGTGCCTTGGGCGAAGATCCTAAAAAACTACTTGCGGCTCGGGCTATTCAACTTTTTATGCCGGGAATTCCGCAAGTGTGGTATCTGGATATTTTTGCCGGTAAAAATAATTATGAAGCGGCCGATCGTGGTAGCAGTGGTGGCCATAAAGAAATAAACAGAACAACACTTTCTCTTGAAGATGTAAAAAAAGGTTTGAAACAAGAGGTAGTAACCCAACAATTGGAGATCATCCGTTTGAGAAATACATTGAATGCTTTTAATGGTAACGTAGAAATACCAAGCACATCAGATGACCAATTGGTATTTGATTGGACGAATGGAGCGGATAAGGCGACATTAGACTTAAATTTGAATGATTTCAGTTTTAAAATTTCTTTTACAGAAAAGGGTGAAACCAAAGTTTTAAATTACTAAATACAGCATTATTTTATGCTTTTAATACTATCTAAATCAGCCTGCATTTCTTTTACTAGTTCCGGATATGTTTGAGCTACATTATGAGTCTCTGCTTTATCATTTGAAAGATCGTAGAGTTGTGGCACTTTTTTAAATCCAAGAGCTACTTTTTTACGTGTCATCCAACCGGGACTTGCATTTTTCCCCATAGGTTGAATGTATTTAAATGATCCCTTTCTAAGGCCCAGAGTAAACGATTCTTCCAGAAGCATTTTTCTTCCGGGCTGCGAAGCATCCACGATGGCAGGTAAAAGATTTTGGCTATCGATGGCTTCTTTTGAAGTTAAAGGTTGACCAAGTAGTGCTGCTAAAGAGGCGAAATAATCAATTTGAGAAATTAAGGCATCACTAACACCGGGATTTTTGATCTGATCTGGCCAATAGGTGATCATCGGAACGCGAGTTGCAGCTTCCAAAGCACTATACTTTCCTCCACTATATGGTCCGCCGGGTTTGTGATCTCCCAGGAGTTCTACAGCGCCATCCTCATAACCATCATTCAAAATGGGGCCATTATCACTTGAAAAAATGATCAAGGTATTTTTATCAATATGAAGGCGTTCCAATTCCTCCATGATCGCCCCAGTGATCCAGTCCATCTGAACAATAGCATCACCGCGATTGCCCATATTTGTTTTTCCCTGGAATTTTTTATTGGGTAAGCGTGGCACGTGTATATCGGTAAATGAGAAATAAAGAAAGAAAGGCTCGCTTTTATGATCTTCAATAAAATCTTTAGCTTTTCCTATTAAAATATTCGGAAAATCCTCATCGGTCCACATTGCTGATTTGCCTCCGGTTTGATAACCCATACGGCTCACGCTATCTACAATAGCCTCACTGTGTTCTTCATCAGCCTGAAACCGCAAAAGCTCAGGATTTTTAAGTCCGGTAGGTTCATTTTCAAATGGTTCAGTGTAACTTATCTTTAAAGAGTCATCAGCACTTAAATTAATAATGTTATGATTTTCCAAATATGCCGTTGGCACACGGTCTGGAGTTGCGGGAATTAAAAAGCTGTAATCAAAACCAATTTCTAGTGGGCCGGGTTTTACATCGGTATTCCAATCAACATTGCCATTACCCAATCCCAAATGCCATTTTCCAACAACTCCGGTGGCATATCCTGCATTTTTAAGCATTTTGGGTAACGTATAAGTATCAGTAGGAATAAGTAAAGGTGCATCACCGGGCAAAATAGCAGCATTTTTCCTAAACGCATAAACACCGGTAAGCATGGAATATCTAGACGGCGTGCAGGTTGCAGCCGAACTATGGGCGTCAGTAAAACGAATGCCGTTATTCGCAAGTCGATCTACATGAGGTGTTTTTACATCAGTAGCACCATAGCAACCAAGGTCGCCATAACCCAGATCATCTACATAAAAGATAATGATATTCGGCTTGGAAATTTCTGTGGCCAACGGTTTGTTTTCTGTTTGCTTTTTGCAGGACAAAAACGCGAGTAAAGTAAAGCTAAAAATAAGTACTTTTTTCATAGGTATTATTCGTGATATCCTGCCGGACTTTTATGTGTTACTTCTTTATTCTGCATTAATTGCTTGTGAATATCATACGTTACATCCATCCAGGCCTTGCTTTCTTTCCACTTTGGTGGTTCCATTTTTGATTCCCAGGTTTTTAAATTGGTTTTAAGCAAGCTGAAAGAGGTTGTATCTTCAATGGATAGATCTTGGGTTTCCCCGATATCATCTGAAAGATCATAAAGGGTTGCACCATAATTTTTAAGGCGAACAAGTTTAAGATCTCCGAATCGAGCAGCGGCGTCGTCTAATTTGCGCCAGTATAATTCCTGATGCGGATTACCTTGTTTTTCCTTTTTAAGATAGGGTAGTAGGTTAACACCGTCCAGAATCAAAGATTTATCTTTTGCAATATGAGCTGCAGCCAAAGACGTTGGAAATATGTCGAGAGAAGAACTTAAACCTTTAAACGGGAGGTTTTCCTTTAAAATCTTCGGCCAGCTCATTACAAAAGGTACACGGTGGCCACCTTCAAATTCATTGCCTTTCCAGCCCTTTAATGGTCCATTTTCAGAAGTGTTGTTTGTGGCGCCACCATTATCACTTAAAAAATAGATAAGTGTGTTATCCAATAAGTTTAAATCTTTAAGCGTATTATAGAGTTTACCCACATTTTGGTCAAGCGACCAGGTCATGGCTGCCAGAGTTTTTCTCGGGTGATCCTTATATTTTTCCAGATCCTCGGCCTTGGCATCCATAGGTGTATGTACGGCATTATATGCCAAATACATAAAGAAAGGTTTATTTTTATGGTCTTTTACATACTTTACAGAATAATCTCCTAGTACATCCGTCATGTAACCATCAAAAAGAATCCGCTCCCCATTGTGTTGCAACATGTGCTGTTTAGAGGGGGTTTCCATAGGAAAATAGGACCGACTTCCAGCTAAAAAGCCATAAAAATCATCAAAACCCCGTTGGTTGGGATGATCGGTAACGGAGGCTCCTAAATGCCATTTTCCGATAGCAACGGTACTGTAGTTGTGTTTTTGAAACACATCAGCCATCGTTTTAACATCATCAGATAAACCGATGCCGCCGGTACCATTTGCTTCAAATCCAAAGCGCTGTTGGTATTTTCCGGTTAATAGACCGGCTCGTGAAGGAGCGCATACTGTGGAACTTACATGAGCATCTGTAAAAACCACCCCCGATTTAGCAATTTTATCAATATTAGGGGTATCGAGATCACTGCTACCCATAAATCCAAAATCAATATATCCGGCATCATCAGCAAGGATGATAATGATATTCGGTCTTTCATTTTTATCTGAAGCACCTGCCTCTTTTTGTTCAGCTTTTTTAGCACATGAAAAAATGCTAAAAGCAATCAATATCAGATAAAAATGTTTAAACATCTAGTGTTTGGATTTAGATTAGTTAAAAAGAAGATAGAGGTTTCATATTCAGAGAACAATAGACCTCTATCTTCAAAAATCACGCTATTAATAACTCAAATCAGCGTTTATTTTTTTACAAATTTGAAGGTTCCTTCGGCTTCTTCAATATAAGCTTTCAAAATATATAACCCGGCAGCCAAATTAGACACATTAACATTATCTCTGGTATCTGCAATGGTTTTTGTTAGTACTTGTTTTCCTAACAGATCATAAACTTCGATTTTGTCAATGTTTTTTGCTGCAGATAAAGAAATATAGTTTGTTGTTGGATTTGGATAGGATTTAAAGTTGAATTTTTCAAGATCAGTGATCGAGAGAGATGAGGCATTCTCTATCACCACGTTGTCTAAACGAAATGGATTATTATTCGTTCCTTTGAAAAATACTATTCTAGCGTCCGAGGTAGTGGCTACAAAACTGAATGAACCACTGAACCAAGTGTCGTTTGTAGAATTTAGCGTGTACTTAGTATCACTATTAGATAAAGTTAGGTTATTTCCCGAACCTGAGGGAGTGTCTTTAACCGTTACATTCATGTTGGAAGTGTTTCCATTGCTCACCCATAAATAATCGAAAGAGACGTTGTAGGTTTCTCCAGGTACAACCGTAACAGCTTGAAACAATGACCCATCACTGTTTTCAATTTTTCCTAACCATTGACCATATATGTTTACGTCATATGAGGTATTAGATACAGTACCATTTTTGTATCCACTCCAACCTGTGGCATCTCCAGTTTCGAAATCACCATTTGAAATAAGATTTTGGCTAAAACCAAAAACTGCAGTTAATAGAATTAATAAAAATGTAATTTTTTTCATAATTATAGAGTTTAGATAGTTAGTATTAACAACCTCTCCGGTTTCAAACCAAAGAGGTTGTTGTTGTATTTAGTTTAGATTTTTTCTTGCAATGAAACTTCATCTAAATAGAATGGCGGATTTCCATTAACCTTGTAGAATACAATTTTTAGAGTTGAAGTACCCGCTGGTACTACAAATTCATAACTGGTTTCCGTCCATTGGTCTGTAGTTGAAACAGGATCAAGTTGAAATAATAATCCGGCGTCGTTGTCTCTGATTACAGGTTTTAATACGTTGGTGCTCAAATTATCTCGCCATTTGGAGGCAAATTTTAAAATATAGGTTTTGCCGGCCTCAACAGGAGCTAACTGGAATAATGAACCATCACCATTTTCAATTTTACCAGAGAAGTTACCCACATAAGCATCAGCAGCAAAAATGCCATTTTTAAAACCACCCCATGGGGCAATTTGTCCGGTTTCGAAATTACCATTCACCAAAATTTCATTTTCATCTACCGGAGGCGTATATTGAGTATCCTGACCCGGACCAATATCATTATTGGGATTGATTGCTGCATACACCTGGCCAAGTGCAGTTAAATTGCTTTCATCATCAAATAAGGTTGATGAGGCAAGTGCGGGTCTACCACCACCGTCAAACCAGGCATAGCGATGTACCCATTCCAGGTTATTCATGGCTGTTGTAGCATCTTGCATAAACTCAATTACCTGAGCTTCACTGTATTTATTGTTTTCTACTGTGGTAGCATTCCAATCAGCAACGGCAAACTCGGTAACCCAAACAGGTCGCCCGCCGTAATTATCGTGTGCATACTTCAATTTTGAAATAAAATTCAAAACATTGGCGCCACCATAGCTGTGCACGGTAACAAAATCAACACGTAAACCCTCAGCATCGGCACGTTGCATAAATTCTTGCATCCAGCTGTTATCCGGACTAACTGTAGCAGGCGAACCTAGTGGTACCCCCAGGGTTTCCAGCTGAGGCCATAAGGCAATAGCTTCATCTACAGTCATATTTGCCTGGTTTGCACCATCAGGTTCATTGAATCCCAGAACATATTTTACTTTACCTTCATCTATAAGACCTTTAATACGGGTTAAATTCGCTTCAGTTACAGAACCTTTTCCCCAAAACATGGGTACGTATTCTACATTTTCCGGAACTTCTTCCTTGAGGTCATTTCCCCAGCTATACATCCAAAAGGCTTTGGAGTCGCTGGTTTTGTACGACCAGTCTTTGGCTTTGTTGGTGTAAGCCACTCCTTTTTTCATAATGGCATCCGTGGCCGTTGGATCAGTCTCGGCTGGTAGCTCCGAAGCTCCAAAGTCACCGATCACGTTCTTTTCACAACCCAATATTAATATTGAGAAGCATACTATGTATATAAACTTTTTCATGTTTTTAAGTGTTTTAAATGTTTTTATTGCCATGCCGGATTTTGAACTAAATTCGGATTCACATCGATCTCATTCTGAGGAATAGGGAATACTTCAGATTTTTTACCCTGGTATGATGGATTGTAAGGTCCAACAGGGTCAGCAATAGCACGATTGAAACCCTCTTCAATTTCACCCCAACGTTTAAGATCCATAAATCGTAAACCTTCCAGGGCTAATTCAACGCGACGTTCGTGACGTACGATCTGGATCATTTCCTGCTGTCCAACAGCACCCTCTACGCTTTCAACACTGGGCATATTAACGCGGGCTCTGATCTGATCGACCAGTGCGGTGGCACCGGCAACATCTCCTGTTTCAGCCATAGCTTCAGCGCGCATTAATAAAATGTCAGCATATCTTATCACGTAAAAATCTTGAGATCCTTCGCCAAAACTTGCATTTCCCTCAGCGTCCGGACCTCTTCGGATATACTTTCGCATACCGTAACCGGTTGGACCATTGCCTGGAAATATTTTTACAGGATTATCATAATATTGATCGCCTTTAAAATAAATCGTGGCGATTGCTCTTGGATCTCTGTTATCTCTTTCGTCAGCCGGATTGAACAATGGCGAGGTAGTAACCGGTAAACCATCTGTACAATAATAATCATTTACAAGATTTGGCATGGGGCGTTGATCTACCTTAGGCGTTCCTTGATACGTTCCTGAAAAGGTCTCTCCATTTTGAGTTGCAGCACCTCTTAAAAAGCGTACTGAAAAAACAATTTCCGGTGACTGTTCTTTTTCCGGGGTAAATAATCCTGCATAATCCGGATCTAAACTGTAACCCAAGCCCATGGCTTGTTGGGTTAAGTCTAAAACGCCATCTGGGCCATCATAAACTTTATTGTAAAGTTGAACTCTTGCAAATAGCCCCAAGGCAGCCCCTTTTGTGGCGTAGCCGTATAAATTATCCGGATAGGCTTCCGGTAAATTAGCTGAAGCAAATTTCAAATCCTCGCGAACCTGTGCGATAATTTCATCATAGGTATTCTTTGGAACGTAGGCTTCATCTAAGGTTTGCGGTTCTGTGATCAAAGGAGCGTCTTCAAAATAAACAGCTAAATTGAAATACAATAAACCTCTTAGGAAGTAACCCTGACCTAATAATTGTTTCTTGGTTTCCGCATCTACCAGGTCTTCAGAAATGGTTTGTACGTTTTTGATCACCTGGTTTACTCGAGCAATACCAGTGTAGGAATCATTCCAAATTTGGTTCAATGGACCAGAGGATGGATCTGCCGTACCTTCCATAAAGACGCCCAGACCTTCCCATTTATATTGATTAAAGGCATTATCACCAAGGCCGTCAAACCCTGCGAAACCTTGCCAGCCATTCAAATTGCCGCCGTAAAGCGATTTGCTTTGAAGGGCAGAATAAACGCCATTTAAGGCTAAAAATGCATCTTGTTCACTTTGCCAGAAATTATTCTCTGCAATTTCTGTAGGAGACGAGCGTTCAATAAATTCTTTACCGCAGCTGGTTACCGCAAATAAAACGCCAAATATTATAAGTATCTTTTTCATTGTTGTTAGATTTTTAAGTTTAACCCTAAGGTGATGGTTTTGTAAAGTGGTGCATTCCTGTTACTTTGAGAACCATTTGCACCCTCCGGATCGAAATATTGTAAACCTGTAAATGTGAATAGGTTTTGAGCTCCAACATAAACGCGGAGTTTGGTCATGCCAATTTTCTTTAATACATCTGATGGCAGTGAGTATCCAAGTTCTAGGGATTTTAATCTTAAGTACGAGGCATCCTGAACATAGAATGAGGATACTCTGGTGTTGTTTTGGCCACCTACTCTAGGTAAATTCACACTTGGGTTTTCAGGTGTCCATCTATCGATCCAGTATACCAAAGCATTACTTCGGTCATCTGCCAAAGGTAAATTACCATTACCCATAAGCAATCGGTCTACTCCGCTAACACCTTGGAACAAGAAGTTCAAATCCCAACCTTTGTACTCCAAAGATCCATTAAAGTTAACTAACAGATCTGGATTTGGATTTCCGATTACCGTTCTGTCATCATCCGTAATTACACCGTCAGGTACCCCATCCGGTCCGGAAATGTCAGCATATTTTATATCACCTGGAGCTGTGTTCAAATTTCCAAATTGCTCCGGTGAATTTGCAATTTCAGCCAAACTTTGGAAGATACCGATGGCCTGCAAACCATAGTATGATCTGAAAGGGGATCCAATTCGAATTATTTGAGTATTCGTTATGGTCTCTTCACCACCATCACCTAATCCGGTAACTTCGTTCTTAAAAAATTTGGTAATATTTCCACCAATACTAAACTTCGCTTCGCCAAGATTTCCGCGGTAACTTGCGGCAACTTCCAGACCACGGTTGATCATAGATGCAGCATTTCGCGCTGGAAGATTTGATACCCCTAAAGTGCTTGGAACCGGAAATCGATTGTATAGAATATCGGTACTATTCCTATTAAAGTAATCGGCAGTTAATTCAATTTTATTTTTTAACAAACTAAGGTCTAAACCGATATCGTATTGCTCGGTTTTTTCCCATCTAATAAACGGGTTTGCGAGGGTTGTTATAGCAACACCAACAACGTCGGTATTATCGCCCAATACATAATCTTGATCTGGACTATACGATTGATAGGCAACATAATTGTTTACCGCTCTATCGTTACCACTAATACCCCAACTTCCTCTAAGTTTTAGATTATTAATAAAATCCACGTTACTCATAAAACTTTCTTTGGAAATATTCCAACCTAAAGAAGCTGATGGAAAATTACCGCTAAAATAGCTCGGTCCGAATTTTGACGATTGATCACGTCTTAAATTGAATTCAGCTAAGTATTTTTCTTGGTAATTGTAATTGATACGTCCAAAAAACGACTGGGTCACTTCTTCGAAAGCACCTCCATTTACCGCCGGATTTAAAAGTCCACCGGCATTGAATTCTTCAAGATTATCAGTTGGAAAACCACTTAACTGGCCATTAAAACCATCGTTTCTGTAGTAATTTATGGAGTGTCCTACAAGAGCTCCAAAATTGTGGTCCTTATTAAATGTTTTATTGTATCGTAAAATATTTTCATTCAATAATCTATAATTTAGATTAGATGAATTTCTTAAAGTATTCAATAAATCTTGTCTTACAATATTTCCAGCCCAATCACGAATGGTAGCGGTGGGACTAAAATCAGATGAGGTATTGAATACTACGTTGGCACTACCACTGGTTTCGAATGATAAATTATCGGTTAATTGGAACGTGAATCCTAATCGCTGACTAATATTAATAATATCTTGGACATAATTTCCTAAATAACCGCGTCTTAAAGGGTTTTGAGTGGGAAATGAAAAGTTGCTGTTCTCATAGGCACCATCCACAATACCGTATTCACCATTGCTGTAATATGCCGGGATTGTTGGAGCTGTTCTTTGTAATGAATAAATAATTCCGTTATCTCCGTCGAAAGCACCCTGACCACCGGTAGGTCCTTCATTTCGCTTCCAGAACGCATTGCTCACACTACTCATTTTGAACCAATCCTTCATTTTAGAGATAATATTGAAACTCAAATTGTAACGCTCTGACTTAAATTTACTTCTTATAATCGCATCCTGCCCCAGATATCCCATAGAAAGTCTGTAGGTGGTTTTTTCATTACCTCCCGAAAAGGCAAAATTATGATTCTGTATGGACGCCATACGCAATACTTCATCCGCCCAATTGGTATCGCCAAATTGGTCTGGTAACGATCCTGTTCGTATTGCTTCTATTTGTTCGGGCGTATAGCGTGGTTGAAATCCCGGGCCGTCCTCGTTTCTGAACTTTTCGTTCATCAATGTAGCATAATCATAGGCATTAAGGAATTGCGGTTTAACCGTAGCATCCTGAACACCATAATAACTATTAAAAGCAATTTCAAATTTATCTTTAGTTCCCTTTCTGGTTGTTACCAATATAACGCCGTTAGCTCCACGTGCTCCGTAAATGGCACTCGCTGAGGCATCTTTTAAAACCGTAACACTTTCAATGTCTGAGGGTGCTAAACTGTTAAAAGCAGATAAGTCTTCATATTGAATGTTGTCGATTACCACAAGCGGGGTAGTATTGCCAAAAGTACCTATACCACGAATCGTGATGCTTGATCCATCCGCACCGGGATTACCCGAAGTTTGAGTGAGTTGAACTCCTGAAAAACGACCGTATAATAATTGTCCGGCATTCGTTACAGGTTGGTTAACTTCTTCTTTAAACTGAACCGTTTGTACCGATCCTGTTAAGTTCACCTTTTTTTGCGTACCATAACCAACAACAACAACTTCATCGAGTTGGGATAGGTCCTCCTGCAAAACAATGTTTAGTGTCGTTTGATTCCCTACGGAAATTTCTTTGGTTAGATAACCTATATAGGATACCACGAGAACCGCATTATCCGGAACGGTTAAACTAAAGTTTCCATCGAAATCGGTTTGAGCACCATTTGTGGTTCCTTTTTCGATCACGTTTGCTCCGGCAAGGGGGAAACCGGTAGCGTCCGTTACTGTACCCGAAATAGTTTTTTGCACTTTAGTTTTTGCATCATCGGGAGGTGTCGCTGTAGTTTCAGCGAACGAGAATGATGAACTTAAAAAAACTACCAGTAAGCACAAAAGTGATCTTTCAAGCTTACTGTAAAATGTCTTTAGATTATTCATAAATAAGTTTTGAGTTAATTAATTATTTGAGTTTAGTTGTTATTTAAATTTTATTCAGGAGGTTATTTTTTTTGATCATGATCTCATAAAAGCGTAGAGCAACGTCGAAAAAAAAATTAACAGCACAACAAATATGAGTGATTCCTGATTTTTGATTTTATCCTCTTCTTTTTCGGTGTTGTTTTGCATTTTTTGATTTTGTTATTACTCAAAGCTCTGCAATAATTAGCTCATCTAGAGGTGTAAATCGTTCAAAATAAGGGTGTAATAAGGTTAGTGTTTAGAATTTGATCTCAAAACCCCCTTCGGGTGAACTTAAAGTGGGTGGTTCCGTAATAAGAGGTTTAATACAAAACTGATCTTAACCAGAATGAGAGATGGTAACAGGTTGTTTTCTATGCTGTTCTATCTTCCAATTAATCGAAGCATGGATTAAAAATATCTTTAATTTGATTTTTTAAATTTTGAAGGCGTTACTCCAAACTGCTCTTTGAAACATTTTCTGAAATATTTCAAATCATTAAATCCTACAGCATAACCTATCGATCCAATATTATCCTGCTTTTTAAGAATCATCTGTGCGGCACGTTTTAATCGAATAGAACGTATGAACTCGGTGGTATCCTGATCGGTAAGCGACTTGATTTTTCTATACAAAGTAGATGGGCTTGTAGCCATTTTTTCTGCGAGAAAATCACGATTTAAATCATCATTCATCAAATTCTCCTCAACTACCTTCATAGCGCTATTTATAAACGCTTCATCAAAACTGGTAATATCGGTATCTGTTGGTTGAAGGGTAACTTTTTTTGAAAAGTAGTTTTTAAGTTTTTCACGGTTATTTAGTAAACCTTCAGCCTGGGCCTTTAAAACCGTTGGATTAAAGGGTTTTGTAACGTAAATATCTGCACCCGAACTGTATCCTTGCTCCTGGAAAACCGTTTTGGTTCGAGCGGTCAGCATAATAATGGGTATGTGCAATGTTTCCTTTGTATCCCTCAACTTTTTGCAGAGCTCCAAGCCATCCATTTCAGGCATGATCAAATCACTAATTACAAGATCAGGAAGGTGTTTTTGGGCTTTTTCGAAACCTATTCTTCCGTTTGGTGACTCAAAAATTTGATAGTTGGAATTAAAAACTGATTTAATAAAGGCCCTGATTTCAGGATTATCCTCAACAATTAATAATTTCTTTTTAAAGGTATCTGCTTGGATTTCCGATTCATCGTCTTGTTCCAAAACGCGTTCTACTTTATAGTGCACCGGATCTTCGGCTGTTTTAAAGTCGGTTATGAAGTCTTTTTCAGTAAAATGAGCTTCTTCTAAAGGGAGTTTCACAATAAATTTACTTCCTTTATTTAACTCGCTTTTCACCTTAATTTTACCCTTATGAAGGTCTACTATACTTTTAACTAATGCCAAACCGATACCTGTACCTATAAGATTTGAGGTTTTGGTATTTGCAGTTTGGTAAAACCGATCGAAAATGAGCTTGAGGTTTTCCTTAGATATACCCGGGCCATTATCTTGAACGACTATTTCACAATAGCCCTGTGGAAATTTAGGATTGCGTTTTTTAGACTTTATATTTTGAATGCTGAGGGTAATATTTCCATTTTTTGGGGTGTATTTAAAAGCATTCGATAGCAAATTACATAGCACAATTTCCATCATATTCCGATCGTATGTTAAAGGTATTTCGGAAGCTTTGACATCGAATTTAAAATTGATCTTTTTACTGTCGGCCAGTTCTTTGAAGGATAAATAAATTTCCTTGGCAAATTTTTTGAAATTACCCTTAGCAACCTGAAGTTTCATTTTTCCGCTATCGATCTTTCTAAAATCCAGAAGCTGATTTACTAAATTAAGAAGGCGTTGTGTATGGTAATAAATTGTAGAAAGGTGCCCCTTTTTTTGTTTAGGATCGGCAGTGTCATCCATTAAAACTTCTAAAGGTCCTGAAATTAATGATAATGGGGTTCTAAACTCATGGGCAATATCAGTAAAAAAACGGGTTTTCATTTCAATGAGTTCCTCTTCTTTTTTACGTTCTAATCTAGATAATGCTAATTTATTTTTTAGGTCGCTTTGTTTGGTAATAATGTAGCGATATAAATAAAGCAGTCCGATAAAGATAAAAATGTAAATTAAAAGGGCCTGCCAGGTTTTCCAGAATACCGGTAGAATCTTTATTCTTAAAAATGCTGGTTTCGACTCTAACCCCGCTTCCAGGTTTGTAGCTTTTACTTTGAAGGTATAATTTCCGGCAGAAAGATTGGAATAGGTTATATTTTTTTCAGTTGAAGTTGTGTTCCAGTCCTTGTCCAATCCTTCTAATTTATATTTATAGGTATATCCTAAATTGGATAAAAAATCGAGTGCCGTATACTCAATAGTGAAGGAGTTGTTGCTGTTTTTCAGAGTAATATCCGGACTGTACTCAATAGCTTTGTCTAAGATCTTTTGATTGTTATAAATTTCTCCGGGAATAATCTCCTGACCGGCAACCCGTAAGGCAGATAGCACAACTGGAGGCACATTCAGACTTTTAATAGTTTTGGGTTTGAAGTAATTGATCCCGTAAATACTACCAAAAAATAATTTTCCCTGATGCCCTTTAATAGCCGCACCTTCCATGAATGTGTTGGAAAGTAAACCTGAATTTATATCAAAGTTGTAAAATGAATTATCTTTTTTATTGAATTTCACTAAACCTTTATTGGTACTAACCCAAATGTTATTCTGATCATCTTCTAAAATGGCATGAATATAACTGTTCGATAATCCGTCTTTTTCCTGAAATGATTTAAAGGCGAATTCACCTTCTTTTGATTCCACCACCTGATTTAGACCATTAGGTGTTCCCACCCAAATGGTACCATCAGCATCCTCGTGAATACTAATGACGATATCGCTACTTAAGCTATTAGGGTTACCTTGAACCTTTGTGAAAACTTTGAATTTATCAGCTTTTTTATCGTAAAGTTTTAGACCTTGATAGGTGCCAACCCAAATTCTTCCTTTAGAATCTTCAAGAAATTTGCTAATACGGTCATTAACCAAATAGCTTTTAAAAGTTTGTGTTTCGGGATTACCGTGATTTACCGATTTTCGTAAACCACGTTGTTGCGTGCCAATCCAAAATGTGCCATCTCTACTCTGAAATAAGCTTGTAATTTTTATTAAGTAATCAGAATTACCCGAGTCATCTCTTATCAGAACAGGTTCAACAGAGTAGCCGGAATTCGATTTTTCCACTTTAAATAAGCTGCTGTTATTAGCAAACCAAAGGTTGTTATTGCGATCTTCATAAATGGTACGAATACCATCTTTCATGGCACTTGACCTCCGTGGTGTGACATTCGGAATGGGAATCTTAAAAAAAGTTTTATAGTTCTCGGTGTAGTACAGGTTCTCATTTCCTTTAATTCCTACCCATAATTGGTTATCCTGATCTTCTGCTATGGCCCAAATAGGTTCATTTGGTAAATTGCTGTCTTCTGTGTCTTCAAAATCGTTTTTGGTTTTATCTAATTTACACAAACCTCCTCCATTGGTACCAAACCACAGAATTCCTAAATTGTCTTGAAAAACACATAAAACATCCTGGTATAATTCTTTTCCTCCTTTATTGTTTTTGGTGTAGAGGTTTAAATATGAAAATGTTTTAGACCTGGTATCGAAATAATGTACTCCATTTCCCCAGGTTCCAATCAGGATATTATGCTTATCATCTTCGCACAAAAAATAGGCATTAGCTAGATTTTTATCACCATTTCCATTGTATTGTGTAAAGGTTTCAGTTTTCGGGTTGAATTCCAAAAGGCCTTCCCGCCAGGTCCCGATATAACCTAGACCGGTAGTTTCAGATTGTAAAACGGAAGTGAATTCTATAGGAGTGTCTCGAAGTGCTACACGCTTAACCCGGTTGCCATTTTTGTCAAAAATTAATAGATCATAATCGGTAGCTAACCACATATTACCTTCGGTGGTCCTGTAGATATCGTTGATCTTATTTAAATTCCCCGCTTTTCTTACGGATTTTGTTTTAGGGTTGTAAATGAATAATCCATTTTGCCAGGTTCCTAACCATAACTCGTGCTCACTACTTTCCGCAATTGAGATGATTCGTTTATCATCAAGTTTAATGGCTGGATTATTGGATTTTATTTGTTCAAACTGATTAAGCTCAGGATGGTAAGCACTCAAACCATTCGATTTGGTTCCTATCCAAATCACACCATGGCTATCTTCAAATAGCGTTTCAATAGAATTATTAATAAGGCTATTGGTGTTGCCAATTTCGTTGTGAAATACTTTTATATTATTTCCATCGTAACGATTCAGACCACCTCGTGTAGCTATCCAAATAAAACCTTTTTTATCTTTTAAGATAGAGGTAACCTCATTTTGTGAAAGACCAATATCTGAGTTTATATATTCAATTTTTTGAATATTATCGAAGTCCTGAGCCTTTAAGTTGAAGCAATTAAGGGCAGCAAGCAGAAAAATATTGAGAGCTATTTTACTGAATTTTATCATCTAACACTTCTAAACAGGGTTTTCTAAAAATCCAATGGAGAATAGAAAATTTGGGTCCTTTTAAATTAAAACCTATGCTGAAAGATATGAATTTTTAAATTCATCGGATACTTTTTTTGACCAATAGATGAATTTTTTAGACATGAAATAATTTTTATTTCACATGGGCATATCAAAAATTTAAAAAGGTTTAATTATGAACGAATAAGCACATTTTTCAGGATCTATTTGATATTCTTTGTTGGCAAGGGCTGCTTTACTCCAACTGTCGTCTCCACCTACACCACGCTGCATATAATCAATAGATAACCAGATCTTATCCTTAGGTTTGATATCAATGCTATGACGTTGGGCTTTGGTATTACCTGGATCAAAATCTGATATAGGGTTGTTATGAACAGAGAATGAAAATACACCTGCTGCATCAAAAGTAACCCCATGGTGGTCTTGATCTTCAAGTGTTACAAACCTGTTATCTGTGCGGTAACCATTTTCTTGAGGTCGGATGTAGGGTACATAAAAATCTGCCACCTTTCTTTGATATTGTCCAATGAGAGCCGCTGTTTTTCGGTCGTTATAATTTTCAAAAGGGCCTCTTCCATAATAATTTACCTCATTAAAATCTTTCTTCAAAACAAACTCCATCCCATAACGAGGCATCAATTTTAAGGCGTCAGGATCTTCAGGGGTTAATTTGCAATCTACTTTCAAATTTCCGTCTTTTAGAACGGTATAGGTTACACGATTCTTTGCCTTTAATAACGGATAGTAAAAATCATAAATGAGAACAGGATCATTATCTTCTGTTTTATCCTTTTTCATCGATACTAAATTATACTTGGTATCGGCATCACGCCAATTGAAATAAGCTGCATCCTGGGCTCTGTTTATTTTAAAAGCGCCAAAATCATTATCGGTTGGAGCTCGCCAAAAACTCATTTTAACAGGTGCTTCCAAGATCGATTTTCCTTGAAATAAAATATCTCTAAGCCCTAAATCATCACGGTTAAAAATATAAGTGTTCGCACCGGCAGTGATCGTATATTGATCTTTTTTCTTCGAAACATCAATATGAAGATCCAGATCCTTAACCGGTTGTTCCTGTGGTTTTTGAATTAAAAATTGATCATAAGCCAAAATCGTATTTTCCGGAATGATGTTGTTTTTAGCAATGGAAACCGCATAAAAATTAATAAAGTATTCTTTGTTTGGATCTTTATTAAAGTCGAATGATACTTTAATTTTTTCTGTATGTAACGGTTCAATAGGATAAATTACCAGATCTTTAGATGTAATAGTTTTTCCATTTTCAACCAGATCTGCTTTAAATTTTAAGTATTCGGTGTTTCTAAAAAAGTTTTCGTTGTAAACTTCATAAGTGTTTTCATCTATTTGAGAGAACCATACATTTTGATAAACTTTTTTGACTTCATGCAATCCCGGGTGCGGTACTCTGTTGGAACCCATTAAACCATTAGCACAGAAATTATTGTCGTTGTAAACACCTTCAGGTTCGAAATCGCCTCCATAAGCATAATAGATTTCTCCGGTATCCGTTTTTTTCTGTAAACCTTGATCGATCCAGTCCCAAATGAAACCACCCTGAGCATGCGGTTGTTTCCGTATCCAATTCCAATAATCGATAAAGTTACCTGTACTATTTCCCATGGCGTGAGCATATTCGCACCAAATAAAGGGACGCTGTTCTGCCAATGGTTTTTTATTCTCTTTTTGGAAAAATTGAGTCTCAACCTTATTTTGATCGAAATACATCCAACTAATTATATCTGTGAGCTTTTCTTGATATGTTGCTCCGGGATGCTCGGAACGCTCATAATGAACCGGTCTGGACGGATCGTAAGATTTTAACCAAAGATAAGGTTTGCGAAAGTTAGGACCTGCACCGGCCTCATTACCCATAGACCAGATAATCACTGAAGGATGATTGTAATCTCTTTTCACCATCCTTTTAATCCGATCCAAATGCATTTTTTCAAACTGTGGATCTTGAGCTAAGGTTACACCGTCGTCATAACCATAACCATGAGATTCAATATTAGCTTCATCCAAAACATAAATGCCATATTGGTCACACAATTCATACCAATAAGGATCGTTTGGATAGTGCGACGTTCTCACGGCATTAATATTATTTTCTTTGAATGCTTTAATATCTTCAAGCATGTCTTCTTTACTTAAGGTATGGCCCGTAACCGGATCGTGTTCCACACGGTCTACGCCTTTGATCAAAATAGGTTTTCCATTTATCAGGAATTGCCCATTCTTAACCTCAGACGTTCTAAATCCAATTTTTAGTGCTGTAGCATCCAGTTGGATCCCTTTTTTATCCTTTAAAGCAATTTGTAAATTGTAGCGTTTAGGAATTTCCGCCGACCAGGGCGTAATGTTCAACTTACTTTTTCCGATGGAGATCGTGTCGCCGGTATTTTTTGCAAGTTTGAATTTTTCACTGGTTTTGTAAATCAAACTATCGCCATCCAATAACGAGACCTCTAATTCCAGATTTTGAAGTTTACTGCTTTCATTTTCCGTAATCAAGTTTACCGTGAGATCCCCGGTTTTGTATTCGGCCTTATCCAGGGAAGCATTCACCAGAATATCCTTAAAGCGTATTTTATTGGTGGCATATATAAAAACATCACGCTCAATACCACTTAAACGCCAAAAGTCCTGATCTTCCAGATAGCTTCCAACATTCCAGCGAAATACCTGAACCGAGATCGTATTATCACCAACTTTAATCGCATTTGAAATATCAAAACCGGCACCTGTTTTTGAACCCTGGCTGTAGCCTATTTTTTCACCGTTTACCCAAACGTAAAAAGCGGAGTTTACACCGTTAAAATGAAGAAAAACAGATTTGTCTTTCCATGTATCCGGAATCATAAAATGCCGTTGGTAACTGCCAACCGGATTAAAATCATCAGCGATACAAGGTGCATTTTTCGGGAATGGATATTCAATATTGGTGTAAATTGGATAGCCGTAACCGTGCATTTGCCAATCTGAAGGGACAGGAATACTATCCCATGAGGAACAATCAAAATCGTTTTGATAAAAATCCTTGGGACGTTCTGCAGTATTTTTTGTCCACATGAATTTCCAAATACCGTTTAAACTTTGGTAGTTTGATAAATTACCATGATCCGTGCTAAAAGGAGCCTCATTTAAATGTATAAAATTCGTGTGTGGCTCTACCGTATTTATGGATAGAGTATCGGGGTTTTCCCAGTCCGGTAGATCTTGAGAAAATACCAGTGCAGTAGAAAACAATAGTGCTATTAATAATGGGCGTTTCATGCTATTAATTTTGGTTTAATTCTATGGCGCCTAAATCAGGGAGATTTTTTATAGGCCGGCCTAAAATATCATTTTTTACTTGTAATCCATATATAATTCCAATAGAATCCTGAGGTAATTTTTCTATTTGAATACCTTTATTTTGAATTAAATCTATGTTATTTGGAATATAATACTCTGGTAATAAACCACCTGGCTTGCTAAACTGTGCGTTTCCATAATACGGATGAGTATCTTGTAGTTTTAAATTTTTTGGCCAACTTTTATCGGTGAAAAACAAGTTGTTTTTAAAAATAACATCCTCTGCCAGCCAGGCACCTTCAGTTTCAGGATTATACTGATCGCCTTTAACAAGTTTTGAAGAACCCTCAATTTGAAAAATATTGTTGGCAATCAAAATACCTTTTGCCAATCGATCGATCGCTATTTTAGCGGTAAGTGAATCCTTAACATAAATCGTATTGTTGTAAAAATAACTGTTAAAGGGGCCACGACGTTTTTTACCACTGTAACCACTAAGCCAAAACACCTTGCCTTCCTGAAAGGCACCATTTTCGCCTTTAATACGGTAGCCGTCATTTACACTAATATTATACCGATAGGCGCAGTTGTAATTATTACCAAGAATTTCACAAAATCCTCCGGCATTATGAGCACTAAAATTGTATTGTAAAATAACATTATTGCAATTAAAATCAATATGTGCACCGGCCGAATCCCCGGGACCATTGGCATTTGTAAATCGGTTTTTTTCAATGAGAATGTCTCGCGAACCCCAGGTCCATAAGCCACTACCGCGACCCCATTTTCTGGAATCGTTCGCACTGCCTGAATGATCAACACTGTTATTAAAAATGTGTCCGTTTTTTACGCCAGACATTTGGATTCCCGGGCCACCGGTATTCGTAACTTGGCTATTTGAAATTTCAAAAGTGTCTATCCCATAAGTATCAGTATGATCCCGGGAAGTTAGTTTTATCCCGGTATGAGAAACATTATCAACAACAGCATTCTGAATACGAATATTCTTTATGAATCCGGTTTGTGTTTGATTTATAATACGAATACCCCAACCGTAATTCTGAGTACCATTCGCTGATTTAACTTCATTTTTTGGGCGTGTAAATCCTTCCTTTTCATAAAAAACATCTTTTATCTTGATATTTTTTAGTGAAATATTTTGATAAACGTCGTTTTTGGTAATTTGAACAAGGATGCCACAGCGCATGGTGCGTTCCTCTGTTTTATTCTGATCTTCTTTCGCTTTCGCGGAAATATTTAGATTTTGTAGCGATAGATTTTGACAATTCTTAATAAGCACGCCGTTCAAAGCGCCTTCAACTTTAATGTGTGCGAGTGTGTCTTTTGACTTACCGTAAGTACTGATTAAAACAGGTTCGGTTTCGGATCCCTTAACTTCTCTAAGTTCTAATGGCTCTAAAAAGGTTTCACCGGCAGCTAAATATATATGATCTCCCGCCTCCAATTTTAGAGCACTAATTTTTCTAAGAGATTTAAAAGCTGAATTTTCGCTGTCTCCGGAATTCGTATCATTTCCTGAAACAGGATTAAAATAATAGGATTTAGAACTGTTGTTTGAAGTTTCACAACTCCAAAGTAATCCGATGACAATACCAATGATGCCAAAGCTTCTCCAAAAAAAACGATTAGTATTTTTCAACATTTTTAAATCGGTTAGGGTGCGTTTTGTTGTAGTCTTTATTTTGCAATAAACCGTCAAATTGTGGTGGTATATTTTTTTCATTCCAATGCATATAATCAGCTTTCAAATCTTGAATTTTTAAAGGATCAGCCAGAGGTGATTTTTCACTGATATCATCATTAATATTGAATAACCCGGCTTTTCCATTTCGGTCTTTAACGTATTTTGATTCACTGGTTCGTACTGCAAAAGCATCTCTGTCATAATGCCGCCAAAATAAAGCCTGATGGGGGGCTTGATGCAATTTGCCGGTGACATAAGGAATCAGATTTACGCCATTCAATTCGTTTTTTGGTGTTACTTCTGCTTGCGCAGCAACCGTAGCAAAAATATCAAATGAAATTACAGGATCATGAAATTTTTGCTCCTTTGGAATAACGGCCGGCCATTGCATAGCGAAAGGCACCCGAATACCGCCCTCGTACAACCAGCCTTTGCCTTCGCGAAGTGGTCCGTTATTAGCTCCTTTGGATTCGTTCCCGCCATTATCGGATAAAAAGAAAATGATCGTGTTATCTTCGATATTTAAATCTTTCAGCGTATTCAAAATAGTTCCAACACCGTCATCTACGGCACTAACCATAGCTGCGAAGGTTTTGCGTTTTTTATCTTTAATTTCAGGATATCTCGATAAATATTTTTCTGTGGCTTCCAGAGGCGTATGAGGTGCGTTGTAAGCCAAATACAAGAAAAAGGGTTGCTTTGCATTAGCTTTCACAAAATTTACAGCTTCTCTGGAAAAAGCATCAGTAAGATATTCCTGTTCGTCAATGCGGGTATTGTTTTTCAGGATTTTGGTGTTGTAGGCATCGAATTGAGAGCTTACTTCGGAAATATCGTTTTTTGTCCATTCCTCAGGAAAATATTTATGACCACCGCTTAAAAATCCAAAGAATTCATCGAAACCGCGAGCCAGGGGTCGCTGCGTTTTATGAGCACCTAAATGCCATTTTCCAATAGCCATGGTTTTATAGCCAGCGGTATGCAAAGCTTCTGCCATGGTTTGCTCAGATAGAGGTAGACCTTGGGATTCATCTTTAGGCGCAAATAGTGGATTTCTACTAAAACCAAACTGATCCTGATAACGCCCAGTGATCAATCCTGCTCTGCTAGGTCCGCAAACGGCATAACTCACATAGCCATTAGTAAACTGGACTCCATTTTTTGCAATGCGATCGATATGAGGTGTTCTAATATCCAGGCTTCCGTTAAAACCTACGTCGGCATAACCCAAATCGTCGGTCAGAATAATGATAACGTTGGGTTTATTATTGGGTTTCTGATGGGACTGGCAGCCTAAAACAAAAAAGGAAAAACAGCCCATTACTATGCTTGAAAAATGTTTTGAAAAAATATTCATTTATACTTATCGTGATTTCCAAAGATGTTTAAAAAGATTGGTTATTAGGGGTGCTTTTCAGTTCAAAAACAAGGTGTTCTCACGTTACTTATAGTCTTTATCTATGTTACCTGGGTTACAAACAACTAAAAAATATCCCGTAGGTTTGTAATCATTAAAACTATCTTAAAAAGACCTTAAAAAGTCGAATAAAGTGTATTTTTGGCTCATCGTTAAAAAGCAGCAATGAAAAAAATAATTTTATTAGTTCTCATATGCCTTAGTGCTTTAGGGTATTCTCAAATATTAGAGCCCGTAAAATGGCAAACCTCAGTAAACAAACTATCAGATTCTGAATACGAATTAATCAGTACGGCTAAAATTGACCTGGGTTGGCACTTGTATTCGCAAAATGTACCTGATGGCGGCCCCATTCCAACAACGTTTACTTACGAGAATCCTGATAAAAGTTTTGAACTCGTTGACGCGACTTCTGAAGATGAAGGACATACCGTGAACGATCCGGTGTTTCAAATGAAAATAAAATTCTTTGAAGAGGAAGCTGTTTTCAAACAGAAAATTAAGCTTACCGATGATGTTGGTATTATCAAAGGCCATGTGGAATTTATGGTTTGCGATGATAGTCGCTGTTTGCCTCCAACGGTAATCGATCTATTCTTTAACGTAAAACCTACAGAAGCAAATTCTAATTTTGAGGAAGAACCCACAATAACGGGCGATAATGATGCTGTGAATGATCTGCTTTATGGTTTGAACCCGGATAGTGTTACCACGACTTCCAATACCTGTGATACCATTCAAACGAGTCCGACTGATGCAAATACTTCGTTGTGGCGCATTTTCGGATTAGGCTTTTTAGGTGGATTGCTTGCGCTGCTAACGCCATGCGTTTTCCCCATGATCCCGTTAACCGTGAGTTTCTTCACTAAAAAGGGCGATAAGAACAAAGGTTCAGGTATTTCAAAGGCCCTATTGTATGGCTTCTTTATTTTTGCGGTATACATTTTATTAAGTATTCCTTTTCATGTTTTGGATTCGGTAAACCCTGATATTCTAAATGAAATATCTACCAATATTTGGTTGAATATTATCTTCTTCGTGATCTTCGTATTCTTTGCCTTTTCATTCTTTGGTTATTATGAATTGACCTTGCCGGCAAGTTGGACGAATACAACCACGCAGGGCGAAAATGCAGGAGGACTTATTGGAATATTCTTTATGGCGCTAACCTTAGCGATTGTATCATTTTCTTGTACCGGACCAATTTTAGGATCACTTTTAGCCGGATCGCTTTCTGCTGATGGTGGTGCCTGGCAATTGACCGCCGGAATGGCTGGGTTTGGAGTTTCACTCGGATTGCCTTTTGCAATGTTTGCGATGTTCCCGAATATGATGAATGCTTTACCAAAATCAGGTGGCTGGTTAAATACAACCAAAGTATTTTTAGGTTTTTTAGAACTGGCTTTGGCCTTCAAATTTTTATCGAACGCAGATCTGGTTGCACACTGGGGGATCTTAAAAATTGAACCTTTCTTGGTTATCTGGATCATCATTTTTGCCGGTTTGGCTTTATATTTGTTCGGAAAGATCAAATTTCCGCATGACGGGCCTATTAAAAAATTATCGTTCTCAAGGATATCATTAGGTATATTGATAGCTGCTTTTGCCGTGTATTTAATTTCCGGTTTCCGGGTGAATAAAGAAACCAATACGTTTACCTCATTAACGCTTTTAAGCGGATTGGCACCGCCTGTAGGTTATAGTTATATCTTCCCGGAGGAATGCCCAAACAATTTGAACTGCTTTAAAGATCTCAAGAAGGGCATCGCCTATGCGAAAAAAGAGAACAAACCCATCATGCTGGATTTTACAGGATACGCTTGTGTGAACTGCAGAAAGATGGAAGAACACGTGTGGTCTAAGGATAAAATCGACAAAATTATACGAAATGATTATGTGTTGATCTCGCTTTATGTTGATGATAAAAAGGACTTGCCGAAAGATCAACAGGTTGTAGTGAACAAGGTAAATGGCGGAACCAGAGAACTCACCAATTATGGCCATAAATGGGCTAATTTTCAAACCCAGTTCTTTCAAACTAACACCCAACCGTATTATGTATTGTTGAGTAGCGATGGAACAAAAATATTAAATCTGCCGGTTGGTTATACACCGGATGAAGACGATTATGAAGCCTTTTTGAATTGTGGTCTGGAAGCTTTCAAACAATTAGAAAAACCAACATTCCAAATCCCTTAATATGGGTAAACGATCTGTTATAGCGTCTGAAGATTTAGAAATGTATTTTAAACCGTTTCGTGATCAGATTATTGGGATAAACCAAACGTTTGAATCGCCTTATGGTGAACAAAAAATAATTTATGCTGATTGGACGGCTAGCGGACGATTATACGAGCCTATTGAAGAAAAAATCAGTAAAATTATAGGTCCTTATGTAGCGAACACACATACCGAAACTTCGGTAACCGGATCAACCATGACGCGTGCCTATCACGAAGCGCGAAACATTATCAAGCGGCATGTGAATGCTTCAAAAGATGATGTATTGCTGACCGTTGGAACCGGAATGACAGGAGCTATCAATAAATTCCAACGTATTTTAGGTCTTAAAATATCTGAGAATTTAAAGGATCACACGACAGTTCCTAAAGAAAAACGCCCGATTATTTTTGTGTCGCACATGGAGCATCATTCCAACCAAACGTCCTGGTTGGAAACCATTGCCGATGTTGCGGTTATTCCTTCAGGTAATGACGGTCTGCCAAGTTTAAAAAGTCTCGAGGAGCTTTTAGAAAAAAATAGCGATCGGCCTATTAAAATCGCAGCTATTACGGGTTGTTCTAATGTTACCGGAATTCAAACCAATTATCACAACATAGCCCGATTAATGCATCAAAATAATGGTTTATGTTTTGTGGATTTTGCATGTTCAGCACCGTATGTAAATATCGATATGCATCTTGAGCATCCTGATGATTATTTGGATGCCATCACGTTTTCCCCTCATAAATTCTTGGGAGGACCCGGTGCTTCAGGTGTATTGATATTCAACAAAAAATTATATAAGAATCTGGTTCCTGATAATCCCGGTGGTGGAACCGTGCGCTATACAAATCCCTGGGGCGATCATGATTACATTGATGATATAGAAACCCGCGAAGATGGGGGAACTCCGGGCTTTTTACAAGCCATTCGAATCGCCTTGGCTATTCAGTTAAAAGAAACCATGGGCGTTGATAAGATTTTGGCTCGGGAACACGAGTTGAATGAGATTGTTTTTTCAAGATTATCCCAAATAAAAAATCTAACAATTCTCGCTCCGGAGCATACCGAACGCTTAGGTGTTTTTTCTTTTTTTATAGAACATGCACATTATAACCTGGTGGTTAAATTACTGAATGATCGCTTTGGTATACAAACGCGTGGCGGCTGTTCCTGTGCGGGTACTTATGGGCATTATTTGCTCAATGTTGATCAGGCTACCTCAAAATCAATTGAATTGAAAATTTTAGAGGGCTGCTTGATCGAGCGTCCGGGATGGGTGCGAATGTCAATTCATCCAACCATGACAAATGAAGAAGCGCATTTTATTTGTGATGCTATTGAACAAGTTGCTTTGCATCACAAGCAGTGGGCTGAGGATTACGTTTATGATTCCCCAAAAAATGAGTTCATCCATAAATCGGCTCCGGCTACTGAGGAAAAGATTATAAAAAAGTGGTTTGAGGCCTAGAATTTACGGTAAGTTGCTTCATTTTGAATCTTTTATTAAAATACAGTTAAACCTATTTTATACTGTGCTTTAATTTGTTACTTTTACGACCAATTTAAATTAAATTAACACGATGAAATTATTAAAAGTAGTGAGTTTTTTAACGGTGACCCTTGTTTTGTCATCATGTAATAACAGAACAATATCAAATAAACCTTTAAAAACAGAAATTGATTCTGTGAGTTATGCTTTAGGTGCTAATATTGCTAAAGGTATTAAAGCCAATGCTTCCGAATTAGACCACGATTTGGTAATGGAAGGTCTTATGAATGTTTTAGATTCTACCGATCAAAAAATTGCAGCTGATCAGGTACAACCAATCATACAAACCTACTTCCAGAAAAAACAAATGGAAGAACAGGAAAAACAAAGAGAAGAAGCTCAGAAAAAAGCTGAAGAGGAATTTGGAGAAAATAAAGCTGCCGGTGAAAAATTCTTAGAAGAAAATAAAAAGAAAGATGGTGTAAAAGTTACTGCTGATGGATTGCAATATGAAGTGATCAAAGAAGGATCAGGTGATAAACCGAACGCAACATCAACGGTAGAAGTGAATTACAAAGGTATGTTGATCGACGGAACTGTATTTGATAGTTCTTACGAGCGTGGTAAACCATCTCAATTCCGAGTAAATCAAGTGATCAAAGGATGGACCGAAGGTTTACAAATGATGCCTGTTGGTTCTAAATATAAATTCTACATTCCACAGGATTTAGCCTATGGCTTCCAACAAAGAGGACAGGATATTAAGCCTTTCTCTGCTTTGGTTTTCGAGGTTGAATTGCTTGATATCGTTAAGAAGTAATTTTAATTAAACTATACTAAATCAAGAAAACAGGAGGTGAGAGCTTCCTGTTTTTTTATTTTCTGACACAACCTAAAAATATAGGTTGTAACTTTGCACCCTAATCAGATCATTACAGATGAGTCATAAAGCAGGTTTTGTAAATATTATTGGAAATCCTAATGTTGGTAAATCAACCTTAATGAATGCCTTTGTTGGGGAAAAATTATCTATTATTACCTCCAAGGCCCAAACCACAAGACATCGTATTTTGGGTATTGTAAACGGAGATGATTTTCAGGTGATCTTTAGTGATACACCGGGTATTATTAAACCGGCTTACGAATTACAGGAATCCATGATGGATTTTGTGAAATCGGCTTTTGAAGATGCTGATATTTTGGTCTATATGGTAGAGATCGGAGAACAATCGCTAAAAGATGAAGCCTTTTTTAATAAAATAGAACATGCTGAAATTCCGGTGTTATTACTTTTGAACAAAATTGATAGATCCAATCAGGAGCAGCTGGAATCGCAAGTCCAATTATGGAAAGAAAAACTGCCTAAGGTTGAGATCATTCCTATTTCCGCGTTGGAAGGATTTCAGGTAAAACATGTGTTTGATAGAATTCTGGAGTTACTACCGGAATCTCCGCCATTTTATCCTAAAGATCAGCTTACTGATAAACCTGAGCGCTTTTTCATCAATGAAAAGATTCGCGAAAAAATTCTAATGCATTACAAAAAGGAAATTCCGTATGCCGTGGAAGTAGAAACGGAATCTTTTGAGGAATCTGAAGATATTATTAGAATTCGCTCTGTTATTATGGTTGAACGCGACACTCAAAAAGGTATTATTATCGGGCATAAAGGTTCCGCTTTAAAACGGGTTGGCACAGAAGCCCGAAAAGATCTGGAGAAGTTCTTCGATAAAAAAATTCATATAGAACTTTACGTGAAGGTCAATAAGAACTGGCGAAGTAATCAAAATCAGTTGAAACGTTTTGGTTACAATCAGCAGTAAAAACCAAGCCTTTTTCAATTAAAAATAATCTTTCTTAAAAAGGACTGTCTGTCCCTTTATATTTTATATTTTTGCGACAAATTTAAACCCCATATCAAGTCATTATTTTTTGGGGTAAACATCTTAATAATGAGTAATATAGTAGCCATAGTAGGACGACCAAATGTTGGAAAGTCAACATTCTTCAACCGTTTAATTAAGCGACGCGAAGCTATTGTTGACGCGGTGAGTGGCGTTACAAGAGATCGTCATTACGGTAAAACCGATTGGAACGGCAGAGAATTTTCTCTAATCGATACCGGTGGTTATGTATTGGGGAGTGATGATGTTTTTGAAGCAGAAATTGACAAACAAGTTGAAATAGCCATCGAGGAAGCTGATGCCATTATTTTTATGGTTGACGTTGAAACCGGTGTTACCGGTATGGATGAGGATGTGGCAAAATTGTTGCGCAAGGTTGAAAAGCCGGTATTTCTTGTGGTGAATAAAGTAGATAATGCCAACCGTGCTGCGGATGCCGTTGAATTTTACGCGCTTGGACTAGGCGATTATTACACCATTGCAAGTATTAACGGTAGTGGTACCGGAGATTTATTGGATGATCTTGTTGAGGCGCTACCTGAAAAACCTGAGGTTGAAGAAGATGCTTTGCCACGATTTGCAGTAGTAGGACGCCCTAATGCCGGAAAATCTTCATTTATAAACGCCCTGATTGGGGAAGATCGGTATATCGTAACCGATGTAGCGGGAACCACGCGTGATGCTATTGATACGAAGTACAATCGATTTGGATTTGAATTCAATTTGGTGGATACCGCTGGAATTCGTAAAAAATCGAAGGTAAAAGAAGATCTTGAATTTTACTCTGTAATGCGCAGTGTTCGTGCCATTGAACACGCCGATGTGTGTTTGATCGTTATGGATGCCACACGTGGTTTCGATGGCCAGGTACAAAATATTTTCTGGTTAGCTGAGCGGAATCGTAAAGGTATCGTGATCCTTGTGAACAAATGGGATCTCATTGAGAAGGATAATAAATCGCTTAAAGCTTATGAAAAGGCTATTAGGGCCCAGATGGAACCTTTTATTGATGTTCCAATAATTTTCATGTCGGCATTAACAAAACAACGGATCTTTAAAGCTATTGAAACGGCTGTTGAGGTTTATCAAAATCGTACAAAGCGTATTAAAACCAGTAAACTTAATGAGGTTATGTTGCCTTTGATAGAAGCCTATCCGCCACCCGCAAATAAAGGAAAATATATTAAAATTAAATATGTGATGCAGTTGCCAACACCACAGCCGCAATTCGCTTTTTTCTGTAATCTTCCACAATATGTCAAAGACCCTTACAAACGTTTTTTAGAAAATAAACTACGTGAAAACTTCGATTTTACAGGTGTTCCGGTTAGTGTTTACATGCGAAAAAAGTAAAACTTTAATATTTCTTTAAGAAACCACTTACATTTTAAAATATATATTTAAGCAAATATTTTGCAGTTTGGGTTATAAAATATATTAACTAACCTTCAAAAAGCATTAACCAATCATCAATCAATCATGCCCAAGTATTTTTTTGTCCTTTTTTTTCTGTTTTCAATTTCAGCATTCGCACAAAAACAAGATTTCAAAATTACCGGTAACATTATTTCCTCTGAAGACCAAGGTCCTTTAGAGTCTGCTACCATCTTTTTAGAAAAAATTCAGGATAGTAGTTTGGTAAGCTATACCATTTCAGATAGACATGGTGACTTCACCCTGGAAAATTCAACATCAAACACAAAGCTTCGCCTAAATATATCCTACATAGGCTTTAAAACTTACACCAGAATTATTCCAATTAATAAGCAAAATATTGTTCTGGATACCATAAACATGGCTGTTGATAATAATCAGCTGGATGCCGTGGTGATCGAATCTCGTGCGCCTATAACGGTAAAGAAAGATACTCTGGAATTCAATGTAAAGTCCTTTAAAACAAAAAAGGACGCTAATGTAGAGGATTTGTTGAAGTTATTGCCCGGGGTAGAAGTAGCCGATGATGGCTCTATAACCGTAAACGGGAAACCGGTAAATAAAATTTTGGTAAATGGTAAGCCCTTCTTTGGAAATGACCCTACCATAACCACACGAAATTTAACCAAGGAAATCATTGAAAAAGTTCAGGTGGTCGACACGAAAACCAAATCGCAGGCATTTACGGGCGAGGAGGGTGATGATGAAAATAAAACCATAAATCTTACGATCAAAAAAGAGAACAATAAAGGTGTTTTTGGTCGTGTTGCCGGAGGTGCAGGAACCGATAAACGCTATGAGTTCGCCGGGATGTTCAATCGTTTTAATAACGATAGGCGGATCAGTGTGCTTATGGGTGGAAACAATATCAATTCTCCCGGATTTAGTTTTGGTGAAATTCGAAAGATGTTTGGTTCTATGAACAATGTTCGTTTTAATCAGAACGGTTCTTTTGTAATCGATGGACGTGCTTTTGGAGGCGGTGAGGGCATTACCACGTCTAAAAATGGTGGTCTCAATTATGCCGATAAATTTGGAGAAAAAATAGATGTGAGTTCGGATTATTTTTTTGCCGGGAGTAGTTCAGAGAACAGATCAAATACCGAACGTGAAACGTTTTTACCTGACGGGAGTTTTTTTACCAATTCAAATTCAAATTCAATAAGTGATAATGAGAGCCATAGTGCTAATATGGCTTTTGATATCAAGGTGGATTCAACATTACTCATTAATATCAATCCTTCTTTTAGGTATAATAAATCGAAAACCGGATTTTCGAGAGATGAGGAAACTTTAGATGAAAATCAGACTTTAACCAATGCTTCAGCAACATCTTCCGAGGTTGAAAATATTGGGAAGAACTTTAGTAATCGTGTGACAGTTACCAAACGTTTTGGTAGTAATGGTGCTTATTTAAAATTTCAAATGAACAACGATATCTCAACACGAGACACGGATGATTATTTAATGACAGAGGTGGATATTTATGGTAATAATCCTGATACGACCATTCGTGATCAATATACCAATGGTGAAAATAAACAGAATGATATCGAAAGCTCAGTAAACTATAATATTCCTCTGATAGGCGATGCATTATTTTTTAATTTGGGTTATACCTATAGTAGAAATAATTCCACGGATAAGCAAAGTACTTTTGATAAGGATAATAACGACCGCTTTACGCAATTCAATTCTGATCTTAGTACCGATTTTGATTATACCAATGAAATGAAACGCCCTGAGGCGACGATTCGATTTCAAAATAAAATCTGGTCTGCCCGAGTACAAACGCGTTACCTATGGCGAACCTTAAGTAATAGTGACTTTTTACGCCCTCAATTAAATTTATCCAGAGATTTTGAAGCGTTGGAGGTTACATCTAATTTTCGATATAAAATAAGTTCAAAATCTTCATTTGGAATTGGGTATTTCCTGAATAATATTACACCACAATTAAACCAATTGCAAGCCTTTAGGAATGTTTCAAACCCATTAAACGTGATCATAGGAAATCCTGAACTTAAACCGACAAATTCACATTCGGTATATTTAAGCTTTAACGCTTTTAACTTTCAAGACCAAACAGGTTTCTACAGTTATCTTAATGGACGTGCTGAAAATAATGCCATCGTTCGGAAAACAACGGTAGATCAAAATTTTGTAAGAGAAACGACTTATGCCAATGTTAATGGTAACTATAGTTTTTATGGCAGCCTGGGATATAGTAAACAATTCAAATTAGACTCATTGAGAACCATCAAGGTGAATGTTGGTGTATTTGGAAATATCGGCAGAGATATCAATTTTAATAATGATATCCGGTATGCCAGTAAAAACTCAACGATAACCCCGCGAATGTATGTTACTTTTAACTGGAAAGATGTTTTTGAGATCACACCGAGATACCAATTGAATTTATCGAAGAATACCTTTGATATTGATGCTCTTAACGATCGCTCGTTTTTATATCATGACCTCACCCTAAGTACAGCTACCTTCGTGCCCAAAGGTTTGGAGTGGCGCAACGAAATTAAATATCTTTATAATCCTAACGTTGGACCCGGGTTTCAAAAAAGCAGTTGGTTCTGGAATTCCACCCTCGCATATTCTATTCTGAAGGATAAAGCAACCATTACCCTAAAGGCTTATGATATTTTAAACCAAAACACAAATGCGCGTCGTACGGCAACTCAGGATTACATTCAAGACTCTCAAAGTACGGTATTACGCCAGTATTTTATGTTTGGGTTTAGTTGGAAATTCAATAGTTTAGGTAAAAAAGGAGAAGTAAGGGATGATGTGTTTTACTTTCATTAACCTGTAATTCTACCAACCACCCGAGGCTCCGCCACCTCCAAAGCCTCCGCCGCCGAAACCGCCACCAAAGCCGCCTCCGCCTCCGGAACCGAAGCCTCCGCCGGAGCTTCCGCCAAAACCACCACGTCCGAGGTTGCTCAGAATAATAGCATCCCAAATGCTAAATCCACGACGTCTGTTACCACGGCCGCCACCGCCACGTCTGTTTTTAGAAATGGATAAAGCAATGACAATGAAGATTATAATGAGGATAAATCCGAATTTATTACCCTTTCGGGAATTTTTCTCATTATTTGGTACGCCTTTGTAGGTGCCAGTGAGTACTTCAAAAATAGCATCAGCACCACGGTTTAAACCGCCGTAATAATCACCTTTTCTAAAATAAGGAATAATGTCATTTTCAATAATTCGCTTGGATAAAGCATCCGTCAAATACGGTTCAATGCCATACCCTGTATTAATAGCTATTTTTCTATCATCTTGTGCTAACAGTATCAATATGCCATTATCCTCTTTGGCTTGACCAATGCCCCATTTTTCTCCCCACTGTGCACCGAGGTAATTAATATTTTCACCTTGTGTTGAGGCAATTATAGCGATTACTATTTGGGTTGATGTGGTATCGGAATACCGTATAAGTTTTTGTTCTAATTGTTTTTTCTGAGAAGCATCAAGAAGGTGGTAATAATCGTAAACACTGGTTTGAAAATCGGGTTTGTCCGGGATTTCATATTGAGCGGCTACCTTATTAAAAAGAAATAGGGTAGTGCACAAAAGTAAAATACGTGTTGTTTTTACTACTTGTTTTTTAATTGCTATGCCCGGCATAATTTTTATCCTTTAGAAATGGTGTTTGGTAATTCGTTTTCGTCGTCTTTTTGCCACGGAAAATAGGTTGCTAACTGTTCTCCGGATTTATCGATACCAGCGATAAGTCCTTCTTTAAATCGACCTGATTTAAAATGTGTTTCCATCAAATTTTTTGTAGTATCCCAAAAATCATCAGGAACAACATCATTAATGCCTTTATCCCCACATATCGCGAAGGTCTTGTCTTCAACAGCAAGGTAAATCAAAACACCATTTCGAAGTTGGGTTTGATTCATTTTTAGCAAATGGAATACTTCCAAGGCACGCTTGTAAGCATCGCCATTTGCTTTTTTTTCAATATGGATACGTATCTCTCCGGAAGTCTTTAATTCCGCTTTTTTGATAGCCTCAATTATGGCATCTTCTTCGGAAGGTTTTAAGATGTACTCCGTAGTTTTTGACATGCCTAATTATTAAAATCGAAATTTACATCCGGCGCTTTCTCAGCTCCGGCTTCTGCTTTAAAATAATCCATAGGATCAAAATTAAATATGCCGGCTAGAAGGGAATTAGGGAAACGTTTTACATGTCTGTTATAAATTTCAACAGCTTCATTATAACGATCTCTGGCCACATTAATCCTGTTTTCAGTACCTTCTAACTGACTTTGTAATTCAAGAAAGTTTTGATTCGCTTTCAAGTCAGGATAACGTTCCACGGTAACCAATAACCGCGATAAGGCAGAGCTTAATCCGCTTTGTGCCTCATTAAAAGCCGCTAATTTTTCAGGAGTTAAATTATTGGCGTCGATGGTTGTAGAGGTCGCTTTGGCACGAGCTTCTATAACTTGTGTTAATGTGCTTTTCTCAAAGTCAGCCGCACCTTTTACGGTATTTACTAAATTACCAATAAGGTCACTTCTTCTTTGATAACTGCTTTCTACATTGCCCCAGCTTCGGGTTGCTTTTTCTTTGTAATCAACAGCTGTGTTGTTAAAGCCTTTTGCCCAGGAATAAATTCCAAAGACCACAATAGCAACAATAATTAAAGGAAGCCATTTTTTCATGTTCGATTTGTTTAATGTTAATTTTTTTGTGTGTTAGGTATCTTATTAGTTGGTATCAAAATCAAAATGTTACATCTGATTTTTAATTTTGATTAACTCAGATTTGATATTTTCCAATTTATCAATAATCTCGAAAGTACTAAGGGCTTGTTTTTTTTCTTCTTTAAGATGCGTTTTGGCACCTTCCAGAGTAAATCCTCGTTCTTTTACCAAATGAAAAATAAACTTGAGATTTTTAATATCCTCCGGTGTAAACTTTCTGTTGCCCTTGGCATTTTTTTTAGGTTGGAGTACATCAAATTCCTTTTCCCAAAAACGAATTAATGAAGTATTCACTCCAAAAGCCCTGGCCACTTCGCCAATACCGTAATATCGTTTTTCTGGAAGGTCTATTTGCATTAATCTAAAGATTGGTTTTCTAAGCTGGCATGCTGTACCATTTTACTATATTCTTCAGCAGTTAAACTACCGTAATAGAAGTTTATGGGATTAATGCGCTTACCATCTTTAAAGATCTCGTAATGCACATGCGGACCGTCAGATCGTCCTGTACTCCCTACAAAACCTATCAAATCACCACGCTTTACTTTTTGATTACGCCGTACATTGAATTTGTACATATGTCCGTATAAAGTTTCGTAACCAAACCCATGATCTATACGAATGTGTTTACCGTAACCGCTTGCGCGTGAATCAGCACGTACTACAACCCCATCGCCTGTAGCGTAAATTGGCGTACCTCGTGGAGCAGCAAAATCCATTCCCCAGTGCATTTTTTTTGCTTTGGTAAAGGGGTCGGTTCGGATACCAAAACCAGAAGAAATGCGCGATAGATCTTCATTGCTTACTGGCTGAATCGCGGGAATAGCTGCAAGTAATTTTTCTTTTTCCGCAGCAAGCTTGGCAATTTCATCAAGAGATTTGGACTGCACCACGATTTCCTTTTGTAAAACATCCAGGCGCTTACTGCTTTGAATTATGAGTTTAGAATTATCGAAACCTTCAAGGTCTTTATATCGGTTTACCCCACCAAAACCAGCTTTGCGTTGTTCTTCCGGAATGGGATTAGCTTCAAAATAAACACGGTACAGATTATTATCGCGGTCTGCTACATCGGCCAAAACGGCTTCGGCATCATCCATTTTCTTATTCAGGATCTTATATTGCAATTGCATATTTTGCAATTCACGCTTTAAAGCTTTTTCCTTAGGCGATTCCACATATTGTCCCGCTATGAAAACAAATAAAAAGGCAAATAAAGCTGAAGCTAAAAGGAACATTACCGCATATTTGAATGTGGTTCTTTTGCGTCGTTCTATACGCTTATAGGATAATGTTTCAGAATCGTAATAATATTTTACCTTACTCATTAAATTATAGTATTTTTGCTGAAAAATAAGCTGCAATTATGCATCTTAACATTTAGCAAACGATGAAACTTTTTAATTCGTATTGTGAATATATTCCATAATACTTACTTGAAAAGCTTTTTTTACACGCTTGTCTTTAAAAAACAAGTTCGTAAAGATAATCATTGTTTCTCAAAATATACAAAATATCATAAAATAGGCAAGTAAGAAATACGAATGAGATCACAAGAAATTCGCTCTAAGTTTTTAAGTTTTTTTGAAGATAAACAACATACAGTGGTTCCTTCTGCACCCATGGTGGTAAAGAATGATCCAACTTTAATGTTCGTGAATTCCGGAATGGCCCCTTTTAAAGAGTATTTTTTGGGAAATGCAAAACCTAAAAGCAATCGCCTGACGGATTCACAAAAATGTTTAAGAGTTTCCGGTAAACACAATGATTTGGAGGAAGTAGGATACGATACCTATCATCATACCCTGTTTGAAATGTTGGGGAACTGGAGTTTTGGGGATTATTTTAAGGAAGAAGCCATCGCTTGGGCGTGGGAACTTTTAACGGAAATATTTGGGATTGATAAAGACATATTATATGTAACGGTTTTTGAAGGTGATGAAGAAGATGGTCTACCTATGGATACTGAAGCCTTTGATATTTGGAAAAATTATATTGCTGAGGATCGCATTTTAAAAGGAAATAAAAAGGATAATTTCTGGGAAATGGGCGATCAGGGACCCTGCGGCCCGTGTAGTGAGATTCATGTTGATATTCGCTCTGCGGAAGAAAAAGCTAAAATACCGGGTCACGAATTGATCAATCAGGATCACCCTCAGGTGGTTGAGATCTGGAATCTCGTATTCATGCAATACAACCGAAAAGCCAATGGTAAATTAGAAGTTTTACCAAATAAACATATTGATACCGGAATGGGCTTTGAGCGCCTGTGCATGGTGTTACAAGGAAAACAATCCAATTACGATACCGATGTTTTTACGCCTTTAATTAAGGAACTTGAAACCTTAACAGGAAAAGATTATGGTCTTGATGAAAAAACCGATGTAGCCATTCGCGTTATTGCAGATCATGTGCGCGCCGTGGCATTTTCTATTGCTGATGGACAGTTGCCGAGCAACACAGGAGCCGGTTATGTAATCCGACGCATTCTGCGCAGAGCCGTACGTTATGGTTTTACCTTTTTAGATCAAAAAGAACCCTTTATTTATAAATTGCTGGAAGTGCTAAGTAAACAAATGGGTGAAGCGTTTCCCGAGCTCAGAGAACAAAAGTCACTAATTCAGAATGTTATAAAAGAGGAGGAACACTCATTCCTAAGTACTTTGGATAGAGGAATTCAAATGCTTCAAGAGCATATAAGTTTTACCGATTTTGCCAAAGAAAAAGTAAATGCTATTAATGAAATCGAGAAAGTTGTTTCAGGAAAGACTGCATTCGAATTATACGATACTTTTGGATTTCCATTAGACTTAACTCAGCTCATTGCCAAGGAAAAAGGTTTTAGTGTTGATGTGGAAGAATTTAATTCCGAAATGAAAAAACAAAAAGACCGTTCTCGTGCAGCCGGTGAAATGAGTACTGATGACTGGACGATCTTAATGGAAGCTGCTGATGAATCATTCGTGGGTTATGATACTTTAGAATCTAACGTGCGTATAACGCGGTACCGAAAGGTAAGTTCGAAAAGAGGTGGTGATATGTATCAATTAGTTTTTGATACAACACCATTTTATCCTGAGGGTGGTGGACAGGTAGGTGATACCGGTTACCTGGAAGATGAGCACGGCGATGTCGTTTATATTACAGATACCAAAAAAGAAAATAACGTCATTATTCATTTTGCTAAAAACCTACCAAAGCATATTAATGAAAGCTTTAAGGCGATAGTAAACGAAACAGCGCGTTTCCGTACCGCTTGTAATCACAGTGCAACTCATTTATTGCATCAAGCCTTGCGTGAAGTTTTAGGAAACCATGTACAGCAAAAAGGAAGTGCGGTGCACGACAAGTATTTGCGCTTTGATTTCTCCCATTTTTCCAAAGTGACTCCGGAAGAATTGCAGGACGTTGAAAATTTTGTCAATGCTCGAATTGCTGAAAAGTTACCATTACAGGAACAGCGCAGTGTAGCAAAAGAAGAAGCCATTGCAGAAGGGGCTATGAGTTTATTTGGTGAAAAATATGGCGATAACGTAAGAACCATTCGATTTGGAAAATCCATTGAACTTTGCGGCGGTACTCATGTTCAGAACACCGGTGAAATATGGCATTTTAAAATACTTTCTGAGGGCGCTGTAGCTTCTGGCATACGTCGTATTGAAGCCATTACAAATGCAGCAGCTAAAGATTTTTTCCTTGAAAATAGTCAGGCCTTCGCTGAAGTAAAGTCATTGTTGAATAATGCTAAGGATCCGGTTAAGGCGGTAAAACAATTACAAGACGAGAATACCGACCTGAAGAAGGAAATTGAGTCTTTATTAAAAGAGAAGGCAGGTAATATCAAGGATGGTTTAAAAGATGAACTACAGGAGATTAACGGCGTTAAGTTTTTGGCTAAAAAACTGGATTTGGATGCGGGTGGATTAAAAGACGTTGCATTTGAATTGGGAAATCAGTTTGATAACGCCCTTTTATTATTTGCTTCGGAACAAGAAGGTAAAGCCTTGTTAAGCTGTTATATTTCTAAGCCTTTGGTTGAAAAGCGAAATCTTAATGCAGGGCAGATCGTTCGTGAGTTAGGGAAATTTATTCAGGGCGGTGGAGGCGGACAAGCATTTTTCGCTACCGCAGGCGGAAAAAACCCGGATGGTATTCCTGATGCACTGGAGAAAGCCAAAGGATACATCGAGTAACACATCTCCATTTTTTTAATGTTATTATGAAACTTCAGACCAAAATACCTTTAAAACAGGCGTCAAATCTGATAGATTATGATTCCCGTTTGGTGTTTTTAGGGTCTTGTTTCTCTGAAAATATCGGACAAATATTTTCGGATTATAAATTTCAAATGGTTCAAAATCCTTTTGGGATTTTATTTCACCCGGCCGCCATCGAACGCTTTTTACAACGAGCCGTTGAGGATTATCAATTTGATTCAAAAGATGTGTTTCAACATAATGAACGGTGGCATAGTTTTGATGCTCATTCGCGTTTAAGTCAGCCTCATCAGGAAGAACTTATTCAAAACTTAAATTCGGAAAGTAATTCCGCGAAAGCGGCAATTAAAAAGGCAACGCATGTTTTTATCACTTTAGGAACGGCCTGGGGATACCTCTTAAATGAAACCCATAGTTTGGTAGCCAATTGCCATAAACTTCCTCAAAAGAACTTTACCAAGGTGCTTTTTAGTGTCGACGAGGTAAAGGAATCATTGGCTAAAAGCGTCAAGGCTATTAGATCTTTAAATGAAAAAGTTTCCATAATTTTTACCATTTCACCGGTGCGTCATTTAAAAGACGGCTTTGTTGAAAATATGCAAAGTAAGGCTCATTTGATCAGTGCTGTTCATCAAATGAAATCTGAGGGTGTTTTTTATTTTCCTTCCTATGAAATCGTAATGGATGAATTAAGGGATTATCGTTTTTATAGTGAAGATATGATTCATCTGAATAAGATCGGTATCGACTATATTTGGGAGCGCCTCATATCGGTTTGGCTTTCGCCGGAAGCGGAAAAAACTATGGAAGCCATTTTAAAAATACAAAAAGGCTTGCAACATATTCCTTTCAATGCTGATTCCAGGGCACATCAGGAATTTCTTCAAAAATTAGAAACCCAAAAGGCTGCATTACAAAAACGCTATAAGCATTTGAAATTTTAAGACCTTACAAAGCGATCCAATCGGAGCGAATCTTACCTAATTTACATTTTTCCATATTTTTTTCCTTTAATTAAGTATAAAATGTGGTTCATTGAGGATTCCCGTAATACAGTACAAAACAATTTATATAATTTTACTCTCGTAATAAAGAATTAAAGTTTTTAAAATTATAGTTATCAATAAATTAATTAAAAATCGCTTAAAACCTTTTTTGCCCCAAATCAAAACCACCATTATGAAAAAAAATCTCTCAAGTATTGTCTTTTTTGTAGCCCTAAAGAACACAATAGTCCAAAAAGATTTAATTACAAGTAAAACACCTAACCTATCGAGATTATCTGAAATTTTATTTTCTAAAGGAAGAAACGCTGTGATTGACAACATTATGAATCGATTCGGCATTTTTGGGAATTTTCAGCCCGGGGTATAGCCTACTGCCCCGGAAGTCTCGAACCTTGTTTAAGGAACCAAAAACAATGGAATTGAAAGGGATTATCGATAAAACGTTACCCAGTTTCCAAATCCTGTTTTGACTGAACCCTGTTTAGTGTGTAAAGTTGTTATTGAAGAAAGCATTCACATTTTTATCAACAGCATCCATCTACAGGGGTTAATTTCAGTAAAATTTAGTTATCCATAAAGGCTTCTGTTTTCTCTAATAACCTTCCCTCGGGTGAGTTTTCCGGAGCCTTTAACTAAAAAAGTATGCGATAAAAAAAATTATGAAAAATTAAATTTTTAAAATTAAACCTATGAAATAGAAAATGATCTATGAGAAAGTAATTGCTATTATTCTCTCTGAAACACTCCCAGCCCTTAACCGCGAATTAAATAGGCTTTGAAAATACCTTTCCTGTTTGTCGCCCCCAATTTTCGAAGTTATAAGCTACCATAGTTATAGTTATCAATATCTGAAAATTCGAAAGCAGGAGATCCTGATGATCGGTTTTAGATCGTCGCTCCTAAATAATTCGAATTATTTTTTGTAGTAGCTTACGCGGGACAAAGGGCTGTAGCGAGTGTTAAAATTTTGCGATTAAACTTTTTTTATAACATTTAATCGAAAATTTATCGGAGATACGGGTTTTTCAACTAAATTCATTCCGCTATTAATCAGTTCATATTAAAACACCAGGCTCTAAACGTTCGTTTAAGTCTGGTGTTTTTTGTTTTTAGAAACTCTTCCTAATGGTTTTTTTAAGCTTAATAAGACTTAATGTTTTGGTAACTTTTAATTAATGCATTCTCTTGAAAATTCCATTAGTTTTGAATAACTAAATATTGAGTTAGTTTAGTTTTATACATTAGTTTAGGCTTCAACTGTCGAAGAAAACTAATGTTTTTTTTGCTTTAATATTAAGCTCTTTCTTTTTTAATAGGTTTTTAACTTTTATGTATCTTCATACCTTTAAAACCACGATAATTTTAAAACATGGATCAACCCTATGTCACTTTAGAAAATAAAAATGGTATTGGATTCGTGGAGTTTTTTCACCCCAATAAAAATGCTATGCCTACCAGCATTTTAAGTGATTTGGCTTCAACGATTAAGAAGGCTGATGCCGATGAGACCATCAAAGTTCTGGTATTGCAAAGTGGTGGCGATAGAACCTTTTGTGCCGGAGCTAGTTTTAATGAGTTGGTGGCTATTGAAGATTCTGAAACCGGGGAGCGCTTTTTTTCCGGTTTCGCCAATGTGATCAATACCATGCGACGTTGTTCTAAATTGATTATTGGCAGGGTGCAGGGTAAGGCCGTTGGCGGTGGTGTAGGACTTGCAGCAGCTACAGATTATTGTTTGGCTTCTAAATATGCTTCCATTAAACTTAGTGAGTTAAGTATTGGTATAGGGCCTTTTGTAATTGAACCGGCTGTTTCAAGAAAAATGGGTAAAACGATTATGGCCCAAATGACCTTGAATGCTGAGGCCTTTTATTCTGCAGATTTTGCTGAAAAAAATGGGCTTTATGCCGAAGTGTTTGAGACTAAAAAAGAACTTGATGATGCTGTCTTTACCTTAGCTGAAAATCTTAGCAAATATAATCCGGAGGCTTTATCTGAAATGAAACGTGTTATTTGGGAAGGTACCGATAACTGGGATAGCCTGCTTTCTGAAAGGGCTAAAATTAGTGGCAGGTTAGTGTTAAGTGGTTTTACTAAAAACACCTTGAAGCGTTTCAAAAAATAGACCATTAAACCTTTACTTTTTCTTTAATGATACTTAAACCGTCATCAATGAGATGTCCTATTTGTGGACGTTCTTGTTTAACGGCTTCCAGGTGGTCAAGAATTTGTTCGCACAAATGTGTTTCCTGAGCTTCAAAAGCTAATTCGTAAAGTTCTATACTGAGGAGCCAATCTTTTGGAAATTTATTTATAAGCTGCTCCAGTACCTTGGTTCTTGAAATAGTTTTGTTTTTACCCTCACGATAATCACGAACCTGTTGATACAGATTTTCAAGCTCTATACGTTCCGGAGATTTTTTCGGTTTAATGGTTTGCGAGGATACTTTATGTGTAATGAGATCAAAGCTATTAACATCTGCTGGACCGGCAAAAGCCGAAACGACCTCTTTTCCGACAGCCATATCGTAGGTGCCCCATTCCGGTTTAAAGAGTATCGTGTTTTGATGTGTTACCGTGCAATTTTTAAAACTTATTAAAATGATTTTACCTTGTAAATTGCGTTTTCCTGTGATAATTTCACCGGTAACAGTAATGCCGCCCTCAAATTCTAAACTTACTTGTTGTTCCTCATAAATAGCATAGGCAGCCAGGTCGCGCGGACTCATATCTTCAATAGCCAGGTTGATACCTTTTAGTTTTCCAATAGGCGATCCAAAACCTCTAAGATGCGTTTGCTTGCCATGACCAACCAATTCTTTTTCGCGGTAAGAAAGTGCAGTTTCTCCGGTTGTTTGAACGTAAATAGGCTTGCCATTTTCTTCAATAACATCCGTGAAGGTTCCGGAAATTTGTAATCCGGTACTAAGTTCTATGGTTCCCAAAGCCTTCGATTGTATCAATTTGTTTATACCGCTCAATCCGCCTTTACGCAGGGCCATAGTATTTGCAAATTCCTCCAAAACTAAACTTAAACGGGCAAAATCGGGAGTTACATAAAGTTGTGGTTGTGGTTTTGTAATATCAAAATCTTGATAGGCGGCTTCAATGGTGTAAGGTAATTTTTTAACTTCATCTGTCATACACCATTTACTTTCACCAATAGAAGAAAGTAATCCGGCACCGTAAATTTTAGGTTGTTCTATGGTTCCGATCAGGCCATATTCAACGGTCCACCAATGTAAATTTCTAATCAAAGCCATTTCACTGGGTTCGCCCATGTTATTTTGAAGGTCGTCCACTTTTTTTTCAGCGGCTTCTATATCCTTTTGGGGGGTGTCTTCCGCTTCCTTAATGATCGAAAGATGACGCACTGCTTCATACAATTCGTAATCTTTAGCCGAGGAAATCGCTTTACAACCAATTTCCCCAAACCGTCTTAAATATTCTGCATACTCCGGGTTTGCAATAATAGGCGCATGTCCGGCACCTTCATGAATGATGTCTGGCGCAGGCGTATATTCAATATGTTCTAACTGGCGAATATCGCTAGCAATAACCAAAACATTGTAAGCTTGAAATTCCATAAACGCATTGGGCGGTATAAAACCATCAACAGCCACAGCTGCCCAGCCAATTTCCTTTAAAATACGGTTCATGCCGTACATATTAGGAATGTGGTCGATGGAGATGCCTGTTTGTTTTAACCCTTCTAAATATGATTTGTGTGCTACCCGGCTTAAAAAACTCACATTTTTCCGCATCACATAACGCCAAACCGCCTGATTGATTGCGGAATAATGTTCATAGTTTTGAGGTTTAATGAACTGCTTTAAATGCTTGGGTAAGCGATCTAATATTGGATTGGATTCAATTGCAGTATTCATTTTTTCAGGGGTTTTATCACGAGTAAAAATAAAAATTTCTTTATTCAACTTAGAATTTAATGAAAATTTTTAACAAAAGAATATATTTCAATAGATTTCATTTAAAGTCATTTGTAGACATAAAAAAAGCAATTCTCAAAGAATTGCTTTTTATTATTTATTGCATTTTGTTTGGTGGATATTTCTCCATGATCTTCGCCACAAATTCTTTTATCCGTTCCTCTTTTTTATTCATGTTTTTGGGTAAATAACCGGTACCCATACCTTGCCAAACCAATTCTTTTTTCTGGGCACTTATCAGATCAATATATAAATGGCCTTGAACACTGGTTGATACATTTGGTTGATTCCAGTTATATCCCCAGCCCCAGGGTCCGTAACCACCCCAGCCCCAACGGCCATAGCCCCAGGCATTATTATAAACGTCAACACGTTGTTGCGATTTAGTAAAGATACTTACCAAAAGGTCCGGGTTTTCAGATTTTGTAAGGCCTTTTGCCAGAAGTTCGTGTTCTATAGCTCTTAAAATTCGGCGTTTATCCAAATCATTTATTTCTGCTTTATCAATACCTGTTTTGAAAAAAGCGAAAGTTTTGAACTGATTAAAATCTGCATTGGTATCGTAGTCTGATGCAACGCGAATACTACTGCAGGAACTCATGGTTATTAAAGTAATAACAAGGACTAATGGTTTAAATAAAGTTTTCATAGCTAAATATTTTGCTTGGCTCTAAAAATGAGTGGTTTATAAAAAGTTAACATATTGTATGGCCACAATAATCATACCAACCAGAGGATTTAAACCAGCCTTATCTTTGGTTAGTTTTTTTATCAAATCCATACGGGCAATGTCTACAACCGCTTTCACAGCAATATCCGCGCTTTAGTAGATATTGTTCGGTAAAGCACCTGTAACCTTCCGGGGTCCAATAATAATCACCCTCCTCAAGTGGTAAAATCCGTTTCATAGTTATACAAAGATACTGTAATTTTGAACAAAAAGGAATGGTAATAAAATAGGTTTATCTCAGGCTATTCTATTAATGATGAAGTTATTATATTGTTCTTAATTAAGGAAGAAAAGGTGGAAACCAAATTGAATTATATCGAAAATCAGGAGATTAAACTACCTACGGGATCACAGGTTCGGCTATTTATGAAGCGGGAAGATCAAATTCATCCCTTTGTTTCTGGAAATAAATTCAGAAAATTAAAATACAATCTGTTTGAAGCTAATTCTTTTGGTTTTAAAACACTTCTAACTTTTGGAGGCGCTTTTTCAAATCACATTGCCGCCACTGCAGCAGCAGGAAAAATTCATGGGTTTAATACCATAGGCATAATTAGGGGAGAAGAATTGGCTTCTAAAATAAGTTCAAATCCTACCCTTAAGTTTGCTCAGGATCAAGGTATGCGGCTGCATTTTGTTTCGCGTGAAGCGTATAGAAATAAAATTTCAAAACCTTTTTTAGCTGATCTAAAATCAAGATTTGGTACATTTTATACCATTCCGGAAGGCGGTACAAATGGTTTAGCCATAAAAGGTTGTGAGGAAATATTAACTGCTCAAGACAAGGACTTCGATTATATCTGCTGTGCTGTGGGTACCGGTGGAACAATTTCCGGGATTATTAATGCTTCCGAAGCCCAGCAGCAAATTCTGGGATTTCCCGCTTTGAAAGGCGATTTTTTAAGCACTATTATTAGTAAATTTGCAAACAAAACAAATTGGGATTTAAACACGGACTATCATTTTGGAGGCTATGCTAAAATAAATGAAGGTCTGGTTGAGTTTATAAATCAGTTCAAAGCTGAACAAGGCATTACGCTCGACCCAGTGTATACCGGTAAAATGCTTTTTGGCATTATGGATTTAATTGAAAAAGGATTTTTTCCAACCGATTCGAAGATCCTGGCAATCCATACAGGAGGTTTGCAGGGCATAGAAGGCATGAACTTAAAATTAAAAAAGAAAAATTTACCATTAATAACCTGATACTATGAAACGACTTTACCTTTTGTTTTTAATGGGTGTTTTAGCCTTCAGCTGTAAATCCAGAAAGACTATTTCCGATCGAAATCATCAAAACGAAAAACCTGTTGTGGTAATAAGCTCCGAAGATAATTCTAATGAAAACAATAATACTCAAGTCGAAACTCCTAAGGCGTATACCAGTGCCACTGAAAAATATATTGCTGATTATAAAGTAACCGCTCAGCACGAAATGGAACTTTACGGGATCCCTGCCAGTATTACACTGGCTCAGGGTATTTTAGAATCCGGTTCAGGCGAGGGACGTCTTTCTGTGGAAGCCAATAATCATTTTGGTATAAAATGTCATGGATGGACAGGTAAAAAAATCTATCATGATGATGATGAAAAGCACGAATGTTTCAGAAAATATAATGATGCAAAATATTCATTCAGGGATCATTCCTTGTTTCTTTCGGAACGTAAACGCTATGCTGACCTTTTCAAATTAAAAAAAGGAGATTACAAGGGGTGGGCTAAAGGCTTGAGAGAGGCCGGCTATGCAACCGACCGAAGATATCCTCAAAAATTGATTGCACTTATTGATCGTTACCAACTTCATAATCTGGACAGAGAAGTTTTAGGTGATGATTATGAACGCCATGTGGAACCTTCTAATCCTAATGAAACCGTTTATACAGTTTCTAAAGGAGATACCCTGTATTCGATAGCAAAAAAATACAACACAACCGTAGAGAACATCCAAAGAACAAATAACTTACCCGGTACAACAATTAGTATCGGACAACAATTAGTAATAAATTAATAGATAAAACAATTTATGTTATACCAACGAAGGAGTGCACTTTTTTCTGAAGCCGAAAAGGTAATTCCCGGAGGCGTTAATTCTCCCGTAAGGGCGTTTAAAGGGGTGGGTGGAACACCCATTTTTGTGAAAGAAGCTAAAGGTGCCTATTTATATGATGAAGATGGAAACCGTTTAATAGATTACATCAATTCCTGGGGACCTATGATCCTTGGGCATGCTTACAAACCGGTTGTAGATGCCGTTGTTGAAAAAGCTAAAAAAGGTACTTCCTTTGGAATGCCTACGGAAATAGAAACAAAGATTGCGCAATTAGCAGTTTCAATGGTGCCAAATATTGATAAGATCCGCTTTGTGAACTCCGGTACGGAAGCCTGTATGAGCGCTGTTCGTTTAGCACGTGGTTACAGCGGTAAAGAAAAAATCATCAAGTTTGCAGGCTGTTATCATGGACATTCTGATTCGTTTTTAATTCAAGCGGGTAGTGGAGCCAGTACTTTTGGAACGCCAAATAGTCCCGGGGTAACACAAGGAACAGCGAAAGATACCCTGTTAGCTCAGTATAATGATATTGAAAGTGTAAAGAACCTTATTGATGCTAATAAAGGGGAAATTGCTTGTATCATTGTAGAACCTGTGGCCGGAAATATGGGCTGTATCCCACCTCAAAATAATTTTTTACAAAAACTTCGCGATCTGTGTGATGCTCATGATATTTTGTTGGTTTTTGACGAAGTCATGACGGGGTTTCGCCTGGCAAAAGGTGGCGCTCAGGAGTTGTATGGGGTTTATGCAGATATTCTTTGTTTCGGAAAAGTAATTGGTGGTGGCTTGCCGGTTGGCGCTTTTGCCGCTAAATCAGAAATCATGGATCATTTGGCACCGGTGGGACCGGTTTATCAAGCCGGAACCTTGAGTGGTAATCCCTTAGCCATGGCTGCCGGATTGGCTATGTTAACGTCGTTGAATTCTGATGTTGATATTTTTAAGAGGCTCGCGGATAAAACAGAATATCTTCATCAAGGAATTCACAAAGTTTTACTCGATAATAAAATAGTGCATACCATAAATCGTGTTGGTTCCATGATCTCGGTACATTTTCATTCAGATCCGGTTACCGATTTTGATTCCGCTGCGAATGGAAATAACGAAACCTTTAAAAAATTCTTCCATGGCATGTTGGATGCCGGTGTTTATATTGCACCCAGTGCCTTTGAAACCTGGTTCATTACTGATGCCTTAAATTATGAGGATCTAGATTTTACTATAAATGCAGTAAATCAGGTGGCTAAGACGCTTTAAAATTGAAAAACGCATCTCAACTCTGAGATGCGTTTCTTTCAACAAACTAGATTAAACTTAACTAACCAATTATTGTGGTCTTCTCTCTTTCATGTGTTTTTTCATGGCACCTTGTTTTCGCATAGCCATGCGTTCATGGGCTTTTTCCCATTTTTGATATTGTGTATCATTTAGGATCGATTTCATTTTTGCTTTCATGGCAATTTGATGATCCAATCGTGCATTTTCCATCGCGTAACGTTCTTCAGAAGTTGGTTTTTCACCTTGTTCTCTTTTTGCCTTTCGAGCTTCCATCATCGCTTTTCTTTGTTTTGCATTTTCAAGATTGATTTTTTGAATTTGGTCTTGTTGCGAGGCATTCAGATCTAAAAATAAGGTCATTTTTTTTGTTTGAAGCGTAGCCATTTCTTCTGCGGAAAGGTTCATCATTTTTTCAGCTCGTTCACCACGAGGACGTTCTGGTCTTGGGTCATCTTGAGCGAAAGCTTGAACTGAAATAGCTAATGCAGCTAATAAAATTAATTTTTTCATGTCTTACGTTTTTTGAATTTGTATGTAGGACTTGAAAAATGTCGAAAGGTTTAATGCCGATGTATTTTTAACCTCTTTTTAACAAAAGGGTTTAGCCTTCAATTCTTACTAAACTCGATTGAAGGGATTAAAAATGAAGATTTTTAAATGAAGAAGAATCTAAACGGCCTTCTCAATAAATTCGGTACTTTCAAAATGGAAGTACAGTAGTTTTTGCAAGGAATCTTTTTTGAAAGGCTTGGAAAGGTAATTGTTCATCCCGCTTTCAATGCCCTTATCAATAGCCTCGGAGGTAACGTTTGCAGATAAGCCAAAAATAATAACTTCTTTGTCAAGCTTGCGTATTTCACGTGTGGCTTCCCAACCATCCATTTTAGGCATGTGAACGTCCATAAAAACAAGTTGAGGTCTGTTCTCTTTAAATTTTTCAAGAGCCACGATACCATTATTTGCAATATCGGGTGTTATTCCGAAGTCTTCCAAAAACTTTTTAAGAACTATAACATTCAAACTATTATCATCTACAATCAATACTTCCAGATCTGAGAATTTGACTGATTTTTGGATAGCAGAGGTTGTGTTTTCATTATTTTCGGTTAAAGGCATAATGACATTAAAAGTAAATTCGGTGCCTTTATTTAATTCACTTCTCACCTCGATATCTCCGCCCATCATATTAGCGTAGGTCTTGCAAATGTACAATCCAAGACCGCTGCCCTGGTATTCTTTTTTAATACTGTTTTCAATTTGAGTAAAACGCTCAAAGATGTCATCCAGTTTTTCGCTTGGAATACCAATACCGGTATCTTTGATTTTTATATTAATGTTTAGTTCATTATTTATTGTTTTAGTCTCGTTGTATGTTAAAGTTACGCCTCCGGTATTTGTAAATTTTAAGGCGTTTTTAAGTAGATTGTTTATGATCTGCTGAAGTTTGGTTTCATCTCCCATAACATAATTGTAGGAGTGCTCAGGAAACTCACCTTGTAAATAAAGATCCTTTTTCAAGAAAATAAATTGATTCACATCAATGAGTTCTTTAATTTTTTCGGAAGGATTAAAACAAGTTTTGTGTAATTCTAATTTACCGGACTCTATCTTTTCTATATCTAATACATCATTTACGATACTTAATAAATTCGTAGAAGATTTTTCCATCAAATTCAAATACTCTCTATTTGTTGAACTTAGTTTACTTCCTTTTATTAGTTCAATGAATCCTAAAATAGCATGCAATGGCGTGCGGATCTCATGACTCATATTCGACAAAAAGTCTGTTTTGGCCTGGGAAGCCTTTTGAGCACGATCCCGCTCATGATTTATAATTTTATTGGTCTCAATAAGTTTGGAATACGACTGAAATGCTAAGCGCGTTCCTTTTTTGGCTCTTAAATAAAAATACACTAAACCGGATATTAAAAAAGAGAGCACAATTCCGAAAATGAATGCAACATCAATAATATCTCTTCCTTCAGCTAGCATCAAAGTTTCAGATGGATAAACTTTTAAATGCCATTTTTGGTGGTCCAACATATCAACCTCAATAAAAGAGTCGTCATAGGTAGAAAGGTGACTCTTTAGTTTTTTGTCTTTGTTGACACTGTAGAACAGGGTGCCTTTATCATCATAGAGTTCTACAGTATACTGATTCTTCTGGTAGTCAACCAAACGGTCGAACGCATCTGTAAAATCCATACCGGCCGTTATGGTACCTTGGAATCTGTCGTGAAAATATACTGGGACATCCACTAAAAAGGAGTTTCCTTTTTGAGTAAGTTCAGCCCATGGTGTAATATTGATCAATCCATTTTTACTGTGTTCCAACCATTCGTTTCTACGGTAGTCTACTTTTGAAATATTCAGATTAAGGGCAGCTTCATTTCCAATAACCGGAACTATTTTTCGGATGATCATGGAACTGTCAATCCATTCAATAAACTTAAATGATCCACTTTGTTCAAGTAATAAATTGGCGTCGTATTCCCAATTAGAAAAATAAGATCCTTTGGTGTGCTCCAGACGTTTTTTTAGATCCTCCAGTTTGGAAACTTCAGAATTAAATTGTTGATAAAATTCCTTAGACAATAACTTGCCGGTATCATGAACCTGCTCATCAATAACGTTATAATGCTTATTTAAAGCAACGATATAAATCAAAGAAATAACCGCTGTGAGTAGTACAAAGACCATTAACGGTATACTAAAGTCTAAAAACTTTTTCTTGGCCATGGTGACTTAGGGAAATTAGGCGTTCAATTGAGGCCTAAAGTAGTACAATTTTTATTTTCTTACAATAAAAATTGCATTACATCGATAAAAATAAACACTTTATCTAGTTTTTTAAAAATTTGAAAATTGTATAAAACCTTGTTATCCAGTTGTTTAAAAACATTTTGGCTGTTTTTAAGGTGTTTATGCTGTTTATCGAAAATTTAATCGAATATGAAATAGGTTATTATATAGTGAAACCTTTTCTAAGTAAGTTGGTCTTTTAGGTTCGGAATAAAAACAAAAAATCCGGATGAAATCATATCATCCGGATTTTAAATTTATTTTGAGAAATACGTTTTTAAATCAAGTTCACAAACAAACCGTCGGGGGTTTTATCAACGGTTGCCACTTTATTTTTGGTAAGTTCTTTAATAGCCTTATCCCACTTTTTGTTTGATAAACCGGTCATCCCCTTAAGGTCCGTTAACTCCAAACTTTTCGGTTGCTTCAATAGTTCCAAAACCTTTTTTGCATCATCACTAATGGCAAGCGGTTTTTTCTCAGGTTTCATTTGCGGGAAGAACAGCACTTCCTGGATCGATTGATTATTGGTTAAGAACATCACCAAACGGTCCATACCAATACCCATACCTGAAGTTGGTGGCATACCATATTCCAAAGCACGTAAGAAATCAAAATCTATAAATTCAGTAGCCTCATCGTCACCTTTAGCAGCCAACTTTAGTTGGTGTTCAAAACGTTCCCTTTGATCAATAGGATCATTCAACTCTGAATAAGCGTTTGCAATTTCCTTACCGCAAACCATCAGTTCAAAACGCTCCGTTAATTCAGGATTATCACGATGTTCTTTACACAACGGACTCATTTCCTTTGGATAGTCAGTAATAAAGGTTGGCTGAATGTAATTACCCTCACATTTCTCACCGAAGATCTCATCGATCAACTTTCCTTTGCCCATGGTGTCGTCTACTTCCACACCCATGTCTTCCGCAGCTTTTCTGATCTCAGCTTCTGATTTTCCACTAATATCAAAACCGGTATGTTCTTTTATAGCTTCGGCCATGGTAACTCTAGGGTACGGTGCTTTAAAGTCTATTTCATGTTTGCCATAAGTCGCTTTGGTGGTGCCATTAACAGCCATGGCACAATGTTCTAGCAAGCGTTCACAGAAATCCATCATCCAGTTGTAATCTTTGTAGGCCACATAAATTTCCATCGCCGTAAATTCCGGATTATGGGTACGATCCATACCTTCGTTTCTAAAGTTTTTAGAAAACTCATAAACACCATCAAAGCCTCCAACGATCAAACGTTTCAGATATAATTCATTGGCAATACGCATGTATAATGGGATATCTAAGGCATTGTGATGGGTAACAAAAGGACGCGCAGCAGCCCCACCCGGAATAGGTTGCAATACCGGAGTTTCCACTTCAAAATAGCCGGCGTCGTTAAAAAACTGACGCATAGCATTAAATAATTTTGTGCGTTTTTCAAACACTTGTTTCACATGTGGATTCACTACCAGGTCAGCATAACGCTGGCGATAACGTAATTCCGGATCGTCAAATTTATCATGAATATTCCCTTCCGAATCCAATTTAGGAAGCGGTAAAGGTCTCAAGGCTTTGCTTAACAAAGTAAAGTCTTTAACCATCACGGTTTTTTCACCTACTTTCGTGGTAAACAAAGTTCCTTCGATCCCAATAAAATCGCCAATATCCAGTAATTTCTTGTAAATGGTATTGTATTTTGTTTTATCGTCTCCCGGACAAATTTCATCGCGGTTAAAGTACAATTGTATACGACCTTCCGCATCTTGAAGCTCGGCAAAACTCGCGTTACCCTGAATACGTCTCGACATCAATCGGCCTGCTATCACCACAGTTTCGCCTTCCACAAAATTCGCTTTTATCGATTTCGAAGTGTTTTTCACCTCAAACAAATCAGCCGGATAAGGGTTGATTCCCAATTCACGAATTTTTTCTAATTTCTCTCGTCTTACAAGTTCTTGCTCTGATAATTGCGACATTTCAAATACGATCTAAAATTTAACGCCGCAAAGATAATCAATTGCATGGTGTTTTAACATTTTCCAATTCCAAAATTTTTTGGGCGTTACCCTGCGGGTCGGGCTTTCGTCAGTCGCGCTTTTCAAGGCGCTTCAACAATGCCTCAATCCCTAACGCGGCTTCCTGCTCCAGAAACAGTTCCGAATTTCAAAAATAATCCCGACATTTATAGTGTAACAAAGCGGTAAAAAATGCGTCGTATTTATACATCAATCAATAATCTGATCATCACATGAGTTTTTGGAGAGTCCTTTTATCCATCATTTGTCCGCCTTTAGCAGTACTCGATAAAGGCTGTGGCTCCATTTTTATAGTTTTTTTACTTTGGCTTTGCGGCTGGGTGCCGGGCGTTATCGCGGCTTTAGTTATTCTCAATAATCCTAAAAAATAACGCTAAAAAAGTCGTAATTTTGCAGTCTATGAATAAGCGTATCAAACTGCAGGATCTGGGTCGAAAAGATTACAAAGAAACCTGGGATTATCAGGAAGCTCTTTTTAAAAGTATAGTCGACACCAAAATTCAAAATCGCCGTAATGAGACCGATGTAACAACCGAAAATTATTTTTTGTTTGTTGAGCATCCGCATGTTTATACTTTAGGCAAAAGTGGCGACGAGTCGAACCTACTAATAAATGAGGAACAACTTAAGGCCAAAGGCGCGACCTATTATAAGATCAATCGGGGAGGAGACATTACCTATCACGGTCCCGGCCAAATTGTTGGCTATCCCATTTTAGATCTCGAGAATTTTTTTACTGATATTCATAAATACCTTCGTTTTCTGGAAGAAATGATTATTCTAACCCTTGCTGAATACGGTTTAAAAGCCGATCGCAGTAAAGGTGAAACCGGTGTTTGGCTCGATGTAGGAACACCATTTGCACGAAAAATTTGCGCGATGGGCGTTCGTGCCAGTCGCTGGGTTACCATGCATGGTTTTGCACTAAATGTAAATGCGGATTTAGGTTATTTTGATAACATTATCCCATGTGGAATCCGAGGAAAAGCAGTAACCTCATTGAATAACGAATTAGGTTTAGAAACAGTAAATGAAGCTGAAGTAAAACAAAAGCTTCTCAAACATTTCCAAACCCTTTTCGAAGCCGAGTTTATAAATTACAACTAAAATTTTCAGGAGTCCATATCACATCCTTGTTGCTCTTGTCTATACCATAGATATAATCAGAAATGGTTTGATTTGTGCTCACATCTTCACCATCACAAGTGTATATCGATAATACTGAATCACAATTCGGACAACAATTATCAAAAATAAAATAGGTTTCACCATTATATTCGGTTTGCCAAATATAAACCTGTCCGAGCTCATACAAACTGGTTTGTTTTAATTCGTTTGTTTTGGTTTTAAGCCAAGGTAATTCCTCGGTTGGAATGGCCACACCACAAGTGGTTTTGATGGCTGCGGTGTCACATTGCATTAAAAACATAAAAAGAGCGGTGGAAAAAAGAATAGTTAACTTCATAGAATATTGTTTTATTCTAAGATACAAATAGTTTAAAAAGGTTGCTTCAAACCGCTTCCTGTTTCCTAATATGAGCGTTTAACAACGAATTTACACGTTACATTTAAAATTTTTGGGTTTCCAAATAAGGTACTTGGAAGTCACGCTATTCAAATAGTCGTTTAATTCATCCGTAATGCTTACATGATTTCCCTCGCAATCGAAGGCTGAATAATTGGGATTATATGAACCTTCACAAGTACCTAAAACAAAAATCGTTTCACCCTGATAATCGGTTTGCCACATAAAAAAGGTTTCTGCTCTAGTTGAATCATAATAAGCAAGTCTCTCCTTTAGCCAAGGTATATCCTCAGCAGGATTGGTAACACCACAGGTGTTGGTTGGTAAAACATCAGCTGGTTTTGAATCTTTAGAACAAGAGTTCAAGGCTAAAATAGCCACTAGTAGGTAAATAAATTTAGATTTCATGGGGGTTTAATTAATTAATAATCACCAATGTATCTAAATATTTTTTAATCTTTAGGTAAGAACTAATGGTTTTTGAAGTTTTTTTCAAAAATTAATTAATTTTCATCGTTAAAATACACTTTATAGTAGTGCATTTTTTTCTCCTCATCATAACCACGTTCCAAATATTCTTCTGAAGCATCCGGCGCATCAATATCCAATTTGATCTGGATGTGGGTGTCCAGCTTTATATCCGTTTTAAACTTTCGTTTCTCCTTGTTTACAACCGCTTCGGCAACATCAAACTGGTTCCGTAATACTAAATTTTGGTCACTTTCAAAACTTTTTTTGTAATCTTCAAATTCACGAATATGGGATTCTTCTTCAAAAATAGTCTCTTTAAATGTTTCGATATTCACAGTTTCGTGCGCTTTAAAGAAATCGATGGTTTTAGCTAAAAAATTACTGTTCTCGTGGCCACCGTATTGTGATTTTATGATATCTGAAGAGAAATGTTTACACAATTCCAGGTATTGTTGTGTATGATTATTGGCATCATCAGCATATTTAATATTTAAAAAATGCTGTGTCCAATACTGCGCATCATAGCTATTATTATCTATACTGAATACTACTGGTCCTTCAGTATCGCTCTGGTTTAAAATCAGGCAGCCTTTGTCCAGTTTTCTGGAACTGATCCCCTTCTGGACCAAAATATCGTAACTGTTATTTTCAAGAAAGGTTTGGAAAAAATTGATTTTGGTTTCAATTTTAAAAATGCCTAGTGCCTGCGTTTCAAAATCATTAAAACCAACACCATCAAATAATACAACCATAACATCACCGGTTTTTATTTGCGCGGAATTCGATTGTTCAAACAAATGCATCACTACATGTTTCGAGACTTCCACAAAGGCCTTTTCATCCATAAAAACCTGTTTGGAATAATTGTTAATCTCATTCAAACTGATATCTGCATGATGATTGAAACGGTAACTTTGAACCACACTACCAAAAGGTTTCAACAAAAAGGGTAGCATCAATTCATAACTGGCTTCATCGAAATCAACGGTATTTTCAGAAAAAGCGTTTCTGGTATTGTTGAATTTATTACCAACCTTGTGGATGATACATTTGGAAATAGAAGTATTTTTTCTTGAGATCATTTCGAATTTTTTGAACTACAATACTATTAAATCCTCATAAATATCAAACTAAAAAAACTATAAAATATTTAGAAAAAGGAGTTTGTGTTGCGCGTAAAAAAAGAACGCCAAAGACTAATCTTTGACGTTCCCATTTAAGATTCGAGGACTTGCGACTTGGTTATCGTAAAAAACAGAAAGCTTATTGCCTGACAGGCAAACAGTTGTTTCCATTTCGAAAAATGACGTCAAAAAATGATCTGATAAGAGAGGGTTTCAAATTTGTATTAATAGCTAGGTAAATATAAAAATTCCTTTCTTATAGACAAAAGGTGTATTTAAAATTTAACAAACTGTTAATTAATCTGATATACCAATACGGCGTCGTTATCCCCCTTTGTAGTAAACTCTAAATGGCGATCAGGATCTATATTATTGAGATCAATAGCAGCGTTTCCATACACAGGAAAGTTGGGCAGTAACTTAGAGTTGCTGTCAAATACATAAACTTTATGTGCTTGTAAATCGGTTACAGTAACATAAATTTTATCGTCGATGTAAAATATTTTGGGTTCGGAATAATTACCGTAATCCAGAGCTGTGGTCTTTCCTTTAATGGTAAGATTGTTTTCGGTAAGCGTTACCAGAGTTTTGCTTGTGGTTACCAGATGGTGATTAACAACAAGATTTAATTTTTCGCTTGCGGTGTTGCCTCTGGTGTCGATGGTTATCAAATCCCCGTCAGCCGAGGTGGTTGTAAATTTATTTTGGTATAAATAGACCGGTTCTTTAGAATATTTGAAGCTATTTTTTGGTTTTACTCTGATGTCACCACGACGATTCAAAATATACATTTGATCACGCGTTTTTAAAACGATGTAATCTCGAGATCCAACTCTAAAATGCTCAGGTTTGGTAAGTAAATAACTATCTGCTGCATTAAAATTAAAGCCTTTTACTGGTTTTAGGTCCATGTTGTACATTAGTACATTTCTGCCTTGAGTTACAAGTAAACGGTACTTTTTATTATTGTCGTAATCAAATACGGCTAATGGTTGGGTGATATCGTCTTCAAATTTTCCGGGGAACGGCGCAACGTCGCGGCCAAGACGATCTATAACATAAAGTCGGTTTTTGGTAACAAAGGCGAGTTGCAGTTTACCATTTCTATACATATCAACCTGTTCAATACGACCCATAATGGCACCATTTAATTGTTTTTTCCACAAGATATTGCCGTTCGTTGAAATGAGATACAAATTATTATTTACATCTTGAACTACGATCTCTTTTTCATTTGTAATATGATTAGTAACAAATTGCGGCGGCATCAAAACATCGGCATCCAGTTTGATATTCAGTTCTTCACTTACCGAATGCGCTGCTGCTTTTACTTTGTTTTTTTGAATAACTGCATGAACATGAGCAAAATCGGTGTCGTAAATAAACTGTAATGCCGTGGCAGGATATTTACTAAAATCACGATCCGAATCCAGGTTGTTAGATTTAAGTATGTTTTTTAATAGTTCCGGTTTAGTTACCTGTAATAACGACGACGCATTACTTAAATGGCTCTCAATATTTTGAAAATCCTCACGATCAGACCAGGTGGTTTTATTCTGATAATTAGCAATAATATTTTGCAATAAATCCATAGCATCAGAAAACACAAAATACTGATCTAACGTGCAATAATAATCTGCTTTTTGATGTGTAATAAAAGGACTAAAAGCCTCCGAGAAAATAGGCCCCTTAGAAAAGTTGTAAATTTCTGTTTGTCTATAAGTATCAACCAGGTTTTGCTCACTTACTAAGGCATCATTTGTAGCGATAACGTCCAACGAATTGAGAACAATAGCACGCTGATCATCCTGATAGATAACCCCAACTTCTGAAATGTTTTTAAACAAAGGCTCGGAACTTAAAGTAGCATCTACCGTTCTTACTTTCTTCAAATTATTTAGAAGCAAATCGTAATTTTGGAAGGTCATACTTAAAAAGCCGTCAGCATTCGACGGACAAATATCAGCCATGGTGTTTTCCTGCGGAATGGTATTTTTAAAGATACGTATCAGGTTGGTGGAATCCGTTGCCAGTGTGATCCCGTTCAAAAAAATCGCATCCTGATTCATGTCAATATCCAAAGCCAGATAATCGCTGAATGTATCAGCCGATAAAGAATCTGAAACAAACATACGCTGAACAAGGCCTGATTTTAAATTTAAAATAATGGAAGTTTTTTCCTTGTCTGTAGCTTTATGTAATTTCTGTAATTCGGGGTCTATGGGATAGTTTTTAAAAACAGACTCAATAATATTTTTAGAGGTTGAGGCCACTAAAATACTATCCGTCACTGTGCTAAAATATACCTGGTCATTGTAATTACTTTTAGTAATCGTTTGGTTATTCGATTTTAAGCTTTCTTCGCTGTAATTAGGAAGGGAGTCGGTTTTAAAACCACTACCTTTTAGCTTCGTAATTACGGTATAAGCCAGGCTATCTTTATTTTTACCGGAAAGACAAACCAATAAGGGGCTATCGGCATGAAGGAGCGTTAAAAAATTTAATTTTTTTTCTAAAGTTTTATAGGCTTCTACTTGAGATAAATTTTGAATAAAATCGTTGTTCCTTAAACCACTTCGAAATTGTGCAGCATTCGGACTTTCAACAACTAAAAAACTGTTTTCGGGGATGTAATCAATAAGCTGGGTTTTAGTTTTATTCGGGCTTGTACAGCTCACCACAAAACCAATCAAAAGCAACGCGTAGATAAACTTCATGAATGGATTAAATTTTTACAAACCTACATATTTTTAAAAACAAATAATAACGCCTAAAGCCCTAACTTGAGTTGCTCCGGTAACAAACGAAAGGATTTCCGATGATATTTAGTTATCCCATATTTTTTTATCGCTTCACGATGTGCTTCCGTGGGGTAGCCTTTGTTTTGATTCCAGTGATACATAGGATATTCTTCGTGTATTTTCTCCATATAAGCATCACGATATGTTTTTGCCAAAATTGAAGCGGCAGCGATACTCAAATACTTACTATCACCTTTAATAATGGTTTTATGCTTTATGGTTTTATAGGGCTTAAACTTATTGCCATCAACAATAATAAAATGAGGCTGCGGCTCTAAACCTGCCACAGATTTATGCATGGCCAAAATAGAGGCATTTAAAATATTTATTTTGTCGATTTCCTCCTGATAAACATGTGAAAAACAAAAACTAACAGCCTGTTGCTCAATAATAGGTTTTAAGGCCTCACGCCTTGCGGCACTTAGTTGCTTTGAATCGGTAAGCCAATCATGTTCAAAATCCGGAGGTAAAATAACCGCAGCAGCAGTAACCGGGCCGGCTAAACAACCACGACCGGCTTCATCGGTTCCACATTCAAAATCATGATCAGAAAAAGATTGTAAAAGCATAAATAGCACAATAATACCTGCTAATTTATAATTTCAAAATCAGAATATCATGAAATCCTTTAAAAAGAATGAATTAATGATTAATCAACAATCGAAAAAAATCATTAAAGATATATTAGCTAAACCTTTGTTTTTGTGAATTTTCAATAAATAAAATGAAATTTTAACATCCTTATTGCTAAAAATTAGTTGCGTATTTCAAATAATATTAAGATGTTTGCAATCGACTAACTCAAAATTATTGTTGTTATTAAAGAAGAAAATAACACCAGTTTAAAGGAAAGCCAGCCGTAAAGCTGGCTTTCTTTATTTAAAATAATTAACGACACTTTACGTTCAAATAATTACTTTTGCCTCGAGAAAAAGCCTGGGATGAAAAAACTGATTTTTGTTATTCTATTATTGTTACTGGCGGGAAACCTGCATGCACAGCGTAAGCTTGGCATAACGAGCAAGGCAGACCGGGTTCTAACCGCAGAGGATTCTACCTTAGCTGCATCTAGAGTATCTACAAAAAACAATAAACCGAAAACGAAAATTGAAGACTACCTGATTATTTCCTTTAAAAATGATACCACTTTTGTAGATACAACACTTACCATTAAAAAAGATTATAAGTTTAACTATCTGCGTAAAGATTATTTTGGGCTCATTCCATTCTCGAATATGGGGCAAACCTTTAATACACTAACCTATGATTTTGAAAGTACGCGCTTGATGCCGGAATTTGGAGCACGTGCCAGGCATTTCAATTACATGGAAATTCAGGATATCAACTATTATCGAGTGCCAACACCACTTACAGAGCTTATGTTTAAAACGGCCTTTGAGCAAGGGCAGTTAGCAGATTCATTTTTTACAGTTAATACCTCGCCGCAGTTTAATTTTTCCATCGCCTATAAAGGGTTGAGGTCTATCGGGAAATACCAGCATTTACTCACCAGTACCGGAAATTTTAGGTTTACTACAAATTACCAAACAAAGAATGATAGGTATTATATGCACATGCATGTTGTAACTCAAGACCTACTTAATGAAGAAAATGGCGGATTAACTGAAGAAAGTGTTCAGAACTTTATAAGCGGTGCTCCCGAATTTCTAGACCGATCTATTTTAGAAGTGAAGTTTGAAAATGCCGAGAGCATACTTAAGGGAAAACGTCTTTTTCTTGAGCACGAATACAAGATCATTCGAAAAAAAGATTCATTAAGTAAGAACAAATTATGTATAGGGCATATGCTTAATTTCGAAGATAAAAATTTTCAATTTGATCAATCTCGTGCTGAAACGACCTATTTCGGATCGAGTTTTAAAAGTTCCGGTTTAAGAGACCGGGCCGATCTTCGAAAGTTTTACAATCAATTTCACGTAAACTATAGTAACGATCTTTTGGGCGATGTGCAATTCAACGTCAGCAGTAACAGTTACAATTATGGTTATGATCGTGTTGTTGTACTGGCCGATGGTACGCGAATAAGCAACCGACTAAAAGGAAATATTTATGCAGCCGGAGGAGCTTATCATAAAAAATACAAAGGCTTCGAGTTAGAAGGGCAGGCAGGGATCAACGTTGCTGGCGATTTTGATGGGAATTACCTCAAAGCACAAGCCTCGTTTCAATTAAATAAAGATTTTAAGGCCATCGCTTCATTAAATCACAGTAGCAAGGCACCCAATTATAATAAGTTGCTCTACCAAAGTGATTATACCAATTACAATTGGCAAAACAGTTTTAATAATACCGAATCAGATCAGTTAGCTTTCCAGCTAAAGTCCAATCGTATTGCAAACATCAGTGTCGATTACACCACAATTAACGATTACACCTATTTTAAGGAAGATCCAACAACCAGTCAGGTGCGGCCTTTTCAATCAGATAAAACCATTAATTATCTCCGTGTAAAGCTTCAAAAAGAGATCAAGTTCGGAAAGTTTGCCCTCGATAATACGATTATGTACCAAACGGCTCAAGATACCGATACCATATTTAATGTACCGGAGATCATTACCCGGAATACCCTGTATTTCTCAACAGATCTTTTTCAGAAGGCACTTTATCTGCAAACCGGTGTAACGCTCAATTATTTTACCTCGTATTATATGGATGCCTACAACCCGGTTCTGGCCGAATTTTACGTGCAAAATCAGGAAAAAATTGGAGGCTTCCCACGTCTCGATTTTTTCATAAATGCCAAGATTCGTCAAACCCGTATTTTCCTAAAAGCCGAGCATTTCAACTCAAGTGCCACGGGCTACGATTATTTCTCAGGGCCCGGCAATCCCTATCGCGACTTCATAGTGCGTTTCGGCCTGGTCTGGAATTTCTTTTTATAACATACATATTTATTTGGGCGTTCCCCTCCGGGTCGGGCTATCCGCTGCAAGTCCTCGCTCGTACCTCGCTGTGGGCTTTCCGCTACTATCCCTGCCTACCGGCAGGCAGGCCTAACGCGGGCTTTTTTGCCGGGTTCATAATATATACAGGTGTTTTTGTCATGTATATAGGTGTTTTTGTCATTCCTGCGAAGGCAGGAATCTATAGTTCGTCATTACGAGGAGGACAGCAACGTTGTAATCTGATTCTTCAAATTTCAAATGTCATTCAGAGCGCCAGCGAAGAATCTCCTTTCAATAATGCACCCGTCATTACGAGGAGGAACGACGAAGTAATCTCATTAAAAGGGCTTCCCAACAAACAGATGGCTTCGTTATGCTCTCCATGACGATTCATTTAAAATGCAGTAACCTCCATTTTTCAAGGTTGTAAGCCGTTGTTAAAACCGCAATTGTCATTCCTGCGAAGGCAGGAATCCACCATTCTATGTCTTTGAATAGTCTATCGAATCATCCTAATCCACCCGTAAATGCCCAATCGAAAGAAAAAAGAGCAAAAAAAGCGTGCGCATAAAAACCAGAGAACAAAGGGTTTATGAGGCACTAAAAAAAAGAATAAAAAAAGTTTACAAAAAGTTGTTTAAAAACTAAAAAAGGGTTGTATGTTTGCACCCGCAAAAACGGGTAATATCGTTGGAGCAAAAGTTCAAAAACATGATGCGCTATTACGAGGATTGGGGAATGAAAAAAAATTTTCCAAAAAAAGTGTAAAAGTATTGTGAGGAAGAAAAAAGGGTTTTATATTTGCACCCGCTAAAAGAGGAAACGACTTTAGTAAAGAGAAAAAAGTTCATAAACATATTGAATTGACAGCGTAAGATTAGTGTTGGAAACGACACNAACTGAATCAGGTAGTCATAGCGACCACAGGAGGATCAGGGGATTATGATTATACGGTAACCCTTCCTAATGGTAGTATGGAATCTATAGGTAGTGATGAAAGTTTCTACATCTATGAGTCCGGTGATTATACGGTAACGGTAACAGATAGTAATGGCTGTATAGCTTCAGCGACGGCTTATTTTGAATACATCGACATCTGTATCACGAATTACTTCACCCCAAATGGCGATGGACAGTTGGATGAGTGGGGTCCTGATTGTGCGAATCAATTCCCGAATTTAACCTACAATATTTATGATCGTTATGGCAGACGCGTAGCGACCTTAAGAAAAGGGCAGAAGTGGGATGGTAAGTACAACGGCAAGGAACTACCAACGGGAGATTACTGGTATGTGATTGAGCTTAATGATAGTCATGACGATAGAAGCTTTGTAGGTCACTTTACCTTGTATCGCTAGAGAATAGAGAATAGAGAATAGAGAATAGAGATCGTGGAAGAGAAAAAGGAATGGAATTTTTATACTTTTAACAATAATCTTAAAAGGATAAAATGAAATTTTTTCAAACAGAAATTAGATTAAAGCCTGCTTCACGAGGTTTCCATTTAATAACAAAGGAAATCTTGGATGCTATTCCGGAATTAAAAGAAATAAAAATTGGGCAATTACAGGTATTTATAAAACATACTTCTGCAAGTTTAACGATCAACGAAAATGCAGATCCCACGGTTAGAACTGACTTCGAAAGTCATTTTAATGAACTTGTTCCTGAAAATGCATCCTATTATAGGCATATATTTGAAGGATCTGACGATATGCCGGCACATATTAAGGCTTCCTTATTAGATACCTCAGTTAATATTCCTATAACCAACGGTAGATTAAATTTGGGAACCTGGCAAGGCATTTATTTATGTGAGCATCGTAACAATGGAGGCTCTAGAAAAGTGGTGATTACTGCCTATGGAAAATAAAAAAACCGGTTCACTATGAACCGGTTTTTAAATTATTAATAAGATTAATTTTAATTTTCTGTACCGTAGTGGAAGTAAGTTGCCCATTGGTTGCCCGGGAAATCACAACCATCAGCCCAAGCTGTTTCTTCACAATCTCCATTGTCACATGGAATGGCTATAGGAATTATTATTGGTTGACTTACACCATTGTCAAGAATAGCAATGGTTTGATCTCCACAGGCTGGCACAAAACCATCACCTTGGGTAATTGCTTTATTATAAACTTCCATACCGGCGATCGTAATGTCTCCAGATGGTAATTTTAAATTGTAATTACAAGAATTACACTCTTGATTATTCAAAAGTTTCCATAGAGCCCATTGAATATTTCCATATAAATAACCTTCACCTAGTAGTGCATCCAAATTATTAATTAACCATAACGCACTGTCTATATGGTCTACATTAGCAATGATAGAAGAAATATGAGATTCATCATTTAAAGTATAAACAGTAAAAGAATTATCATTAAAACATAGAGAATCCCCTTGTGGAACACCCACATTATCAAAACCTAATGATTCATCAGCACACCAACCCCAATAAGAACCTGAAAGAGGACCATCAGTGACATCAACTTTTATATACGATTTTGCACCGTCAATTTTTCGGCCTGTGGTAATACAAAAATTAGCCGTCGCAGGCAATGTAGCATAAAGGGTTTCAACACCACCTGTAGTACAGGTAACAACCGCATGGGCCGCGATGTAGTCTCCTTCATCCATAGGAACGGTGTAAGTGTAACTTGAAAGGCAATCATGCGCTTCACTATATTCAAAATGGCCTACCTTTGGGTTGCCACTATTGGTAATTGGAAAACCGTTAGGACTGTTCTCTACAGATAAGTGAGTAGCCTTTAAGCAATAGCCAGAATTCGTTATATTGTAGGTAATTTTGTAGTCTGAACCATCTTCTTTAACCGTTACATTACCTACAAGTATATGTTGCCCGGCATAGAGATCAACAGTAGAAGCTGTTGTGGTGCAAGACCAATCAAATCTCAGGTTACTTTTTTGAAACTTAGCATCTGCAGAAGTTAATCCGCTTTCTGAGCTTAGCGGTTCGGTTTGACACCCTGCAAAAATGAGCAGAGCTATCAAGCCAATGAGGGATGTAATTTTTTTCATAATGGATTATTATATTGATTAATAGCTTGTTAACTTGTATTTAAGTTTGGTCAAGTTAATAGTTAAAATTAATGAAATTGAGGTGATAGATTTAACTATTTAGATAATTAGCTCGAAAATTCGCTAAATGGAAAATGTTGAATATTAAATCGTTAAATAAAGTATTTTGTCGATAAAATTTAAAGAAATCACTCATAAAATTAAGATGTGATTTAAATTTTACTATGTTTATTCTCTTATGTTTCAAAAGGTATTAATATGCTTAAATTCCTTTTAATAAAATACGGTGTTTATTTTAAAGAGCTGGCTTATACAATTAAGTTAAAACAACAGTATACTCGTATTATTAAAAAGCTTCTTAAAAACTACGATAATCGGAAAAAATTAAATAGTTCTCAGATTACAGAAATTAAAGAATTTTATTCGAAATACGGATTTGAAGTAAAAACCTTTTGGCATGAATTTTATTATTCTGTTAACGGATATTTTTCGGTGAAATATATTCCTGAAGATATTTTCCACGCCATAATTAATAAAAAACTAAATCAAATGCGTCAGTGGCCCGCTTTACTCGATAAAAACTTACTTGGGATTTTATTTAAAAAATTTAATCAACCAGAAATAGTTTTAAAGAATATGAACGGTTTTTTTTATGTGGACAATAAAATTGTAACTGAAGAAATTGCTGTGGAAACGGTTTTGAATCAAAAATGTCCTATGATAATAAAACCTTCTATCGATTCAGGTAACGGTCAAAATGTCATTGTATTTTGGATTAAAAATGGTTTAACCAGTATTGATAATTTGAGTGTGATTGAAATATTTAGAAAGTATAGAAAAGATTTTATTATACAATTTCTGGTCGATCAGCACGAAGCGCTTAAATCGCTCAATCCAACCTCTTTAAATACCTTGCGGATTTTAACTTATCTAAACAATGATGGCGTTCATATTTTATCAAGTGTTATCCGAATTGGTAAAAAAGGGAATTTTACCGATAACGTGGCATCTGGGGGTATTGGTTGCGGCATTCAATCCAATGGGAGACTGAAAGAATTTGGACATTTCGAAAGTGGGGTATTAACAACAAAAACGGACACCAATGTAATTCTTAAAGATTTTAAAGTTCCAGGTTATAATATGGCGTTGGAACATGTAAAAAAAATGCATTTACTAATTCCTTATTTTAAATTGATTTCTTGGGATATTGGTATTGATAATAAAAATGAACCCATTTTAATAGAATATAACACTTACCATCAGGGTATTTATGGTCATCAATTGGCTAACGGCCCTTTATTTGGATCCTTTACAGATGAAATTCTCTCACAAAAATAAAAAATGTTCAATAATTCTTTTATTAACCCTTGCCGCAAGCTAGCTTTTAATTTTACCGATTTTTTCAAACCAACTGGAGTAAACGAACATTTAAATGAAATTCGAATGCTGCTTCATACTCCTTTTGAAAATAAGTTTTCAATAAATAAGAATGAAAAGGTCCTTAATTTAATAAGGCACGCAACCTCTACCACTGATTATTACAAAACTTATAAGGAACATAAAAAATTAAAAGATTTTCCTATTATCAAAAAAACCACTATTCAAGAAAATTTTGATGCGTTTCGATCTAGCGAATATTTAAAAGCGAAAAATTATAAGGTATCAACTAGTGGATCTACTGGAGTTCCTTTTTTCATTTTTCAAAATAAGAATAAGCGTAAAAGAAATACGGCAGATGTAATCTATTATTACAATAAAGTAGGACATGAAATAGGAGATAGATTGTATGAATTTGAGGTATGGCGAAGCCATAATAAAAAAAGTAGATTAAAAAGTTTTATTCAGAATGTGGTTCAATTTGATGTTTCCAAACTAACAGATGATAGGATTTCAGAATTATTTTCAGTTTTAAAAAAAGATAAAGGACCAAAAACATTTTTAGGATTCGCTTCAGCGTATGAAACCATATGTCAATATGTTGAAAGGAATAATTTAAACACACCTTTTAACTTCAACATTCAGGCTATCATTGCTAATTCTGAGTATCTTAATGATTACACACGCGAGCATATGAGTAAATTTTTTAATGCTCCGATTTATTCCAGATATTCCAATGAAGAGATTGGATTGATGGCACAACAAATTAAGGATTCAGGGAAAGAATTCATTATCAATTGGGCGAGTTATCATATTGAACTTTTAGAATTTGATACCGACGAACCTGTTAAATACGGGCAACCAGGTAGAATAGTGGTTACAGACCTTTATAATTATTGTATGCCTCTCATAAGGTTTGATACTGGAGACATAGGTGTTTTTTCAAAACCTGAAAAAGGAAAGCTACCTAACTTTAAACATATCGAGGGTAGAAAAATGGATCTGATTTATGACACCAGTGGAGATCTGGTTTCATCATTCGTCGTGTATACCAAATTCTATAATTATTACAAGTTTTTAAAGCAGTATCAATTCATTCAAACTGATGAAAAGAGATATACTATAAAACTAAACTTAATTGATGATAACTGTGATTTTGAAAAAGAGTTAATTGAATCTATGAAATTGGATTTTGGTCGGGATGCAGAAATTAAAATAGAATACGTTCACGAAATACCACCTTTATCTTCAGGTAAACGAAAAAAAGTATTGAGTTTATATCAAAAAGAAAAATCCGATTCAAACTGAATCGGATTTTTATTAAGCGAATAATATGTTTTACAATAGGCAAAAAGCCCTACTTTACTTTTTCAACAACAGCTTTAAAAGCTTCTGGGTTATTCATTGCCAGATCGGCTAAAACCTTACGGTTTAGTTCGATATCGTTAGCTTTGAGTTTTCCCATAAATTGTGAGTAAGATAATCCGTGTTCTCTGGCTCCGGCGTTGATACGCGTAATCCATAAAGCGCGGAATGTTCTCTTTTTATTTCTGCGGTCTCTGTACGAATATTGCATCGCTTTATCCACCGCGTTTTTGGCTACTGTCCAAACGTTTTTACGTCTTCCAAAGTAACCTTTAGCTTGCTTAAGCACCTTTTTTCTTCGGGCTCTTTTTGCAACAGCATTTACTGATCTTGGCATAATTTTAATTGTTTTTGTAGTAGGCGGCTCGAAATCCGAACACTTTTACTGAGCCTAACTCCAGGGTTTATAAATAATTTTAACCGGTTAAAACGGGTGTTACTTTAAACGTAACATGGTTTTAACATTGTTCTCGTCGGCCTTATCCACTAAGGTGTCGTGGGTCAACGCAAGCTTACGCTTTTTAGACTTCTTTGTTAAGATGTGACTCTTAAAAGCGTGCTTTCTTTTGATTTTACCGGTACCTGTTAACTTGAAACGTTTTTTGGCACTGGATTTTGTTTTCATTTTAGGCATTTCTTTTCCTAGTTTTAATTATCTCGCTTAATTATCTTTAGTCCTGAAAATTCAGGTAACTTTCTATTTTTTAGGCGTCATGAACATCGTCATACGTTTTCCCTCTAATCGAGGCATTTGCTCAACCTTTCCATATTCCTCCAGGTCCTGAGCCAAACGTAATAACAAAATTTGTCCTTGCTCCTTAAACACGATCGAACGCCCTTTAAAGAACACGAATGCTTTTAATTTAGCTCCGTCCTTTAAGAACTTCTCAGCATGTTTCTTTTTAAATTCGTAATCGTGGTCGTCTGTTTGAGGACCAAAACGAATTTCTTTAACCGTTACTTTACTAGCCTTCGCTTTTAACGCCTTTTCACGTTTCTTTTGCTCGTAAAGAAACTTTTTATAATCCATAACTTTACAAACAGGAGGATCCGCATTAGGCGATATTTCAACAAGATCTAACTCTTGTTCGTTTGCGATACGCATGGCATCTCCTTTTGTATAAATACCAATTTCTACATTGTCTCCAACAAGACGTACTTTTTGGGCAGTAATCTTCGAATTAATCTTGTGCTTGTCTTCTTGCGAAACCCTTCTAGGTTGGTGTCTTCTTCTAATTGCTATGGCTATAAATTTTTAGTTAAACTTCTATTTTAAAACGATTTCAACGTTTTATTAATATCTTCTTTTATAATGTCTGCAAAAGCATCAACAGTAATCATCCCAAGGTCTTCACCACCGTGTTTTCTAACGGTTATTTTACCTTCGGCCTCTTCCTGTTCTCCAATTATAATCATATACGGGTGCTTTTGCATTTCGGATTCCCGTATCTTTTTCCCAATAGTCTCACTTCTGTGATCCACGAGGGCGCGAATTTCGTTATTTTCTAACAAATTTAAAACTTTTTCAGAGTATTTTTCGTATTTCTCGCTAATTGACAGGATGATAGCCTGAACCGGCATCAGCCAAATAGGGAAATTTCCTCCCGTATGTTCTAATAACAACGCCACAAAACGCTCCATACTTCCAAACGGTGCACGATGAATCATGATAGGGCGGTGCAATTCGTTATCACTACCTTTATAGGTGAGCTCAAAACGCTCCGGTAAATTGTAATCTACCTGAATCGTTCCCAATTGCCACTGGCGGCCTAAAGCATCTTTCACCATAAAATCCAGTTTCGGACCGTAAAAGGCAGCTTCACCTTCTTCAATCACATAATCCAAACCTTTATCCTTCGCAGCATTAATGATTGCTTGTTCTGCTTTCTCCCAGTTGTCTAGATCTCCAATATATTTTTCCGGATGCTCCGGATCACGCACGGATACCTGAGTCGAAAAATTTTCAAAACCTAACGAACCAAATACGTAGAGCACCAGATCAATTACATTTTTAAACTCTTCATCCAATTGCTCCGGAGTACAAAACAAATGCGCATCATCTTGTGTAAACCCACGCACACGAGTTAATCCGTGCAACTCACCGCTTTGTTCATACCTATAAACAGTTCCAAACTCGGCAAAACGTTTTGGTAGATCCTTATAACTCCACTGCGAACTTTTATAGATTTCACAGTGATGCGGACAATTCATCGGCTTCAACAAAAACTCTTCATCTTCCTTCGGTGTTTTTATTGGCTGAAAACTATCAGCACCATATTTAGCATAATGTCCAGAGGTAACATAGAGTTCCTTCTGTCCAATATGCGGAGAAACCACCATTTCGTAACCCGCTTTTTTCTGGGCCGCTTTCAAAAAGTTTTCCAAACGCTCCCGCAAAGCAGCACCTTTCGGTAACCACAGCGGTAAGCCCTGTCCCACTTTTTGCGAAAAAGTAAACAGTTCCAATTCTTTACCAAGCTTACGGTGATCACGTTTTTTAGCCTCTTCAAGAAGTTCTAAATACGCCTTTAAATCTTTTTGTTTAGGGAACGAGATCCCATAAACACGTGTCAACTGTGGTTTGTTTTCATCACCACGCCAGTAAGCACCGGCAACACTCAATACTTTTACGGCCTTAATAATTCCGGTATTTGGAATATGACCACCACGGCATAAGTCGGTAAAAGTAGCATGATCGCAAAACGTAATGCTACCGTCCTCCAGATTTTCAATGAGCTCCGTTTTATACGGATTGTCCTTATAAACATCCAGCGCCTCGGCCTTGCTCACCGAACGCATGTTAAAATCATACTTCCCGCGGGCAATCTCTAGCATTTTATCCTCGATCGTCTTAAAATCTTTTTCAGAGATCGTATGCTCCCCAAAGTCAACGTCGTAATAAAACCCGTTGTCAATTGGCGGACCAATAGTTAATTTAGATCCCGGATACAATTCCTCAATCGCCTGAGCCAGCACGTGAGCCGAGCTGTGCCAAAATGCTTTTTTGCCCTCATCATCGTTCCAGGTGTACAACACTAGCGATCCGTCGGTGGTCAACGGCGTCACCGATTCAACCGTTTTCCCATTAAACTTCGCCGAAATCACTTGTCGCGCCAGGCCCTCGCTAATGCTCTTCGCAACATCCATCGGAGTTACGCCCGCCTCAAACGCCTTCACGCTGCCATCTGGTAATGTAATCTGTATCATAAAAAATTTTAAAATCCGGCACAAAGATAATAGTATAAACACAGCCACACAATATCTAAGCACCTATATTTTCAGTACAGACGCACCATATAATATAATAAAAAATATTCGAACAAATAAATAGGAGTAGGGCGTTCCCCTTTCGGGTCGGGCTATCCGCTGCAAGTCCTCGCTCGTTCCTCGCTGTGGGCTATCCGCTACTATCCCTGCCTGCCGGCAGGCAGGCCTAACGCGGGCTTTTTAGCCGGGTTCATCATATATATAAGTGTTTTAGTCATTCCTGCGAAGGCAGGAATCTATAGTTCGTCATTACGAGGAGGAACGACGAAGTAATCTCATGAAAAGAACTCCCAACAAAAAGATGGCTTGTCTATGCTCGCCATGACGTTCCAATTAATGTGCAGTTAGGTTTTATGGCCTTGTATTCTCTTTTCAACAATGTATCCGTCATTACGAGGAGGAACGACCAAGTAATCTCATGAAAAGAACTCCCAACAAAAAGATGTATTCGCTATGCCCGCCATGACATTCCAATTTAAGTGTAGTTAAGTTTTATTACTTTGTATTCTCTGTTTAATATTGTATTGGTCATTACGAGGAGGAACGACGAAGTAATCTCATGAAAGAACTTCAAACAAAAATAGACTTGGCCGTGCCGGCCATGATGTTATATATGTATTAATTTCAAATGTCATTCATAGCGACAACGAAGCCTCGCAACAAAAAAGCATAAGCCTTATCTTATAAAACCACTCACAACCCCCATCGAAAGAAAAAAGAACAAAAAAAGCGGGCGTATAAAATCCACAAAACAAAGGGGTTATGAGGTACTAAAAAAAAGAATAAAAAAAGTTTGCAAAAAGTTATGAAAAAACTGAAAAAGGGTTGTATGTTTGCACCCGCAAAAACGGGTAAGTCCGTTGGCGCAAAAAGTTCAGAAACATGATGCGATACAACGAGAGTTGGGGAATAAAAAAAATTTTCCAAAAAAAGTGTAAAAGTATTGTGAGGAAGAAAAAAGGGTTTTATATTTGCACCCGCTAAAAGAGGAAACGACTTTAGTAAAGAGAAAAAAGTTCATAAACATATTGAATTGACAGCGTAAGATTAACACTGGAAACGGTGTTGATCGACAAAGAGAATAGACCATTTTGAGTACTAGAAGATTCTTAAGTAGTCGTTAACATTATTAAAGATCAACGATGAAGAGTTTGATCCTGGCTCAGGATGAACGCTAGCGGCAGGCCTAACACATGCAAGTCGAGGGGTAACAGGAGAGCTTGCTCTCGCTGACGACCGGCGCACGGGTGCGTAACGCGTATGCAATCTACCTTACACTGGAGGATAGCCCAGAGAAATTTGGATTAACACTTCATAGTATGTTTACCTCGCATGGGGAAAACATTAAAGGTTACGGTGTAAGATGAGCATGCGTCCTATTAGCTAGATGGTGTGGTAACGGCACACCATGGCAACGATAGGTAGGGGCCCTGAGAGGGGGATCCCCCACACTGGTACTGAGACACGGACCAGACTCCTACGGGAGGCAGCAGTGAGGAATATTGGACAATGGAGGCAACTCTGATCCAGCCATGCCGCGTGCAGGAAGACTGCCCTATGGGTTGTAAACTGCTTTTATACGGGAAGAAACACCCCTTCGTGAAGGGGCTTGACGGTACCGTAAGAATAAGGATCGGCTAACTCCGTGCCAGCAGCCGCGGTAATACGGAGGATCCAAGCGTTATCCGGAATCATTGGGTTTAAAGGGTCCGTAGGTGGATAATTAAGTCAGAGGTGAAAGTCTGCAGCTCAACTGTAGAATTGCCTTTGATACTGGTTATCTTGAATTATTATGAAGTAGTTAGAATATGTAGTGTAGCGGTGAAATGCATAGATATTACATAGAATACCAATTGCGAAGGCAGATTACTAATAATATATTGACACTGATGGACGAAAGCGTGGGGAGCGAACGGGATTAGATACCCCGGTAGTCCACGCCGTAAACGATGGATACTAGCTGTTCGGCTTTCGGGCTGAGTGGCTAAGCGAAAGTGATAAGTATCCCACCTGGGGAGTACGTTCGCAAGAATGAAACTCAAAGGAATTGACGGGGGCCCGCACAAGCGGTGGAGCATGTGGTTTAATTCGATGATACGCGAGGAACCTTACCAGGGCTTAAATGTAAGTTGCATGGGGTAGAGATA